>NZ_JARVRK010000005.1:0-764156 GCF_030209735.1 Bacillus sp. lyk4-R2A-2 | reverse complement strand
TTACTGGTGATACTGGTCCAACTGGAGCCACTGGTGCGACTGGTGATACTGGTCCTACTGGGGCGACTGGTATCACTGGTTCAACCGGATCTACCGGAGCCACTGGTGCAACCGGAGATACCGGTCCTACCGGTCCTACTGGAGTTACTGGTGCTACTGGTCCTACTGGGGCAACAGGCATCACGGGTGCTACTGGTCCTACTGGGGCGACAGGCATCACGGGTGCAACTGGTCCTACTGGGGCGACAGGCATCACGGGTGCAACTGGTCCTACTGGCGCCACTGGTATCACTGGTTCAACCGGATCTACCGGAGCCACTGGACCAACCTCACAAATTTTCTTTGACCAAACAGCAACACAGCAGCAAGTATTTCCTCCGTTGAATTCAGAAATAACATTACTCACTTTTACAGTTCCTGTAACAAGTGGTCAAAGAGTAAAGATTGACCTATCAGCAAATGTTACAGCTAACACTACAGCGAATTATAGTATAAGTGGAAATACTCGATTAAGGAGAAACGGAACATTGTTAACAGAAGTTCCTTTCTTTAGATCGGGATCAGGCGCAGGGGCACAAAGCTTTGTAGTTTCCACCACTTACGTTGATACTGTAACTAGTACGGGTAATAATGTATATACTGTTAATATCATTATTACAGCACAGTCAAATATAACAACTGTTAACACAGATACTCGAGCTGCAAATGCTGTAATATATGTATAAACAAAACGCATAAAGGCTTTGGCCTTTATGCGTTCAGGCTGTCGAGAAAATCTCGACAGCTTTATTTTTTTCCTTAAAGTTTCCATTCCCCCATTTTATAATAGAGAAAGCAGCACCTTCCATATTATGGTGTTCCGCCAGCCAGTATCTATGATAACCCCACTTCTCCGCCTTTTTTGCTAAATCCATACTATGTTCAAAAGATACCTTAATAGTGCCGCCTTCTGTCACAGAGGATAAATTTACATAAAACAATTTAACTTTTAAATAATTTGATTCGATAAACTTCGAAATAAAAATATCATTTAACTTAATTCCGCTTTTTAAATTTCCACATAGAATAAAATATTAACTTGTAGGAGATGGGGGAATTTGTATAATCAGTACGACAACAAATGTCCCTTTTGCGGAAAAAAGCATGATTGGCAACCTCATTACAGAAAATCTCGTCACGATAGACCTCTATTTGATGACTGCCCTCTTCTTAAACGAGAATGTAAAAAGAACAAAGTTGTTAAACATCACAGCACTTGTGCTAAAGCAAAAGGACGGAAAAAAACAAATAATAAAATTGTAAAAAGAGGTCCTACTGGAGCCACCGGAGCTACCGGTCCTACTGGAGTTACTGGTCCAACTGGTGCAACCGGAGCTACTGGTGCAGGGTTAACAGGTATTGAAGCGTTTGATCCGGTAATCAGCCCTACTTACCAAGTAGGGCAAGTAGTGACCTTTAATGGCAGTACGTATGTAGTAAATACTGCACCACCAACAGGTACACCAGATACTTCCCTAGACTACACATTACTGGCTGCAGCAGGATCAACTGGAGCTACCGGTCCAACGGGAGCTACTGGTGCAACCGGAGCTACCGGGCCTACTGGAGTTACTGGTGCCACTGGTGATACTGGTCCAACTGGACCAACAGGTGTAACCGGAGCTACCGGGCCTACTGGAGTTACTGGTCCAACTGGACCAACAGGTGTAACCGGAGCTACCGGGCCTACTGGAGTTACTGGTGCTACTGGTGACACCGGTCCTACTGGAGTTACTGGTGCTACTGGTGATACCGGCCCTACTGGAGCCACTGGTGCAACCGGAGATACTGGTCCAACTGGAGATACCGGGCCTACTGGAGCTACTGGTGCCACTGGAGTTACTGGTGATACTGGAGTTACTGGTGCCACTGGAGTTACCGGCCCTACTGGAGTTACTGGTGATACTGGAGATACCGGTCCTACTGGAGTTACTGGTGCGACTGGTGCTACCGGGCCTACTGGAGCTACTGGTGCCACTGGTGCTACCGGCCCTACTGGAGCCACTGGTGCCACTGGAGATACCGGGCCTACTGGACCAACAGGTGTAACCGGAGATACCGGGCCTACTGGAGTTACTGGTGCCACTGGACCAACAGGTGTAACCGGAGATACCGGGCCTACTGGAGCTACTGGTGCCACTGGAGATACCGGTCCTACTGGAGATACTGGAGCAACCGGAGATACTGGTCCTACTGGAGCCACTGGTGCGACTGGAGATACCGGGCCTACTGGAGTTACTGGTGCTACTGGTGATACCGGGCCTACTGGAGTTACTGGTCCTACTGGAGATACCGGGCCTACTGGAGTTACTGGTGCTACTGGTGATACCGGGCCTACTGGAGTTACTGGTGCGACTGGTGATACTGGTCCTACTGGAGTTACTGGGCCTACTGGAGTTACTGGTGCGACTGGTGATACTGGAGATACCGGGCCTACTGGAGTTACTGGTGATACTGGAGTTACTGGTGCGACTGGTGATACTGGTCCTACTGGAGATACCGGGCCTACTGGAGCAACCGGAGATACTGGTCCTACTGGAGTTACTGGTGCCACTGGAGATACCGGTCCTACTGGACCAACAGGTGTAACCGGAGATACTGGTCCTACTGGAGTTACTGGTGCAACCGGAGATACTGGTCCTACTGGAGTTACTGGTCCTACTGGAGTTACTGGTGCAACCGGAGATACTGGTCCTACTGGAGTTACTGGTGCAACCGGAGTTACTGGTGCGACTGGTGATACCGGTCCTACTGGAGCAACCGGAGATACTGGTCCTACTGGAGATACCGGTCCTACTGGAGTTACTGGTGCCACTGGAGTTACCGGTCCTACTGGAGCAACCGGAGATACTGGTCCTACTGGAGATACCGGTCCTACTGGAGCCACTGGTGTAACCGGAGATACTGGTCTTACCGGAGCCACTGGTCCAACGGGAGATACTGGCCCTACTGGTGCAACTGGTCCAACGGGAGCCACTGGAGTTACCGGTCCTACTGGAGCTACTGGTGCAACCGGAGATACCGGCCCTACTGGAGCTACTGGAGCAACCGGAGCAACCGGAGATACTGGTCCTACTGGAGTTACTGGTGCCACTGGAGTTACCGGTCCTACTGGAGCCACTGGTGTAACCGGAGATACTGGTCCTACTGGAGCCACTGGTCCAACGGGAGATACTGGCCCTACTGGTGCAACTGGTCCAACGGGAGCCACTGGTGCAACCGGAGATACCGGTCCTACTGGACCAACAGGTGCAACCGGAGATACCGGCCCTACTGGAGATACCGGTCCTACTGGAGTTACTGGTGCGACTGGTGATACTGGAGATACCGGGCCTACTGGAGTTACTGGTGCGACTGGTGCGACTGGAGATACCGGGCCTACTGGAGCAACCGGAGATACTGGTCCTACTGGAGTTACTGGTGCGACTGGAGATACCGGTCCTACTGGACCAACAGGTGTAACCGGAGATACTGGTCCTACTGGAGTTACTGGTGCAACCGGAGTTACTGGTGCCACTGGTGATACCGGTCCTACTGGAGATACCGGGCCTACTGGACCAACAGGTGTAACCGGAGATACCGGGCCTACTGGAGTTACTGGTGCCACTGGAGTTACCGGTCCTACTGGAGCCACTGGTGTAACCGGAGATACTGGTCCTACCGGAGCCACTGGTGCGACTGGAGATACCGGCCCTACTGGAGTTACTGGTGCGACTGGTGATACCGGGCCTACTGGAGATACCGGCCCTACTGGAGCTACTGGAGCAACCGGAGCCACCGGAGATACTGGTCCTACTGGAGTTACTGGTGCCACTGGAGTTACCGGTCCTACTGGAGCCACTGGTGTAACCGGAGATACTGGTCCTACTGGAGCCACTGGTCCAACGGGAGATACTGGCCCTACTGGTGCAACTGGTCCAACGGGAGCCACTGGTGCAACCGGAGATACCGGGCCTACTGGACCAACAGGTGCAACCGGAGATACCGGCCCTACTGGAGATACCGGGCCTACTGGAGCTACTGGAGCAACCGGAGATACTGGTCCTACTGGAGCCACTGGTGCGACTGGTGATACTGGTCCAACGGGAGTTACTGGTGCGACTGGTGATACTGGTCCAACGGGAGTTACTGGTCCTACTGGAGCTACCGGTCCTACTGGAGCTACCGGTCCTACTGGAGCTACTGGTGCAACCGGAGATACCGGGCCTACTGGAGCCACTGGGCCTACTGGTCCAACTCAAACGGCTCTTTATGCCGGAAATACAACGGGGCCTACAATCATTACTGTTCTTGGTGGTACGAACATTGCTTTACCAAGTAATCAAAATATCAATGGATTTGCACCGAATGGTTCAAATGATACTTTTACTGTACAACAAACAGGTAAATACTATATCACATACCAAATTAATACAACAGTTGCACTTTTAGTTAGTGCACGGCTACTTCTTAATGGAGCCACTGTCATCCCAGGTTCTATTCAATCACCGGTGGTCTCAACCACATTTATCAGTAACACATTGATTGTGAATTTAACTGCTGGAAATACGATATCATTGCAATTGTTTGGGGCAGTTGTAACAGCTATTTTAATTGGTGGAGGTGCAACCGGGGCATCCCTAACAATCATAAGACTCAGTTAACGAAAAAAAGAAGGGCTACTTTAGCCTTCAGATTGTAGAGAAACTCATGTTTTTCTACAATCGTTAGGTTGAATAAAAAAGGCATCCCACACACGTTTTGTTTTCCTCTCAACCGGCAATAGCGAAGCCCATGCAGTTGTTTTGAATCTGCAAGGCTTCGCTCTATTTTTCTTTTCTTTTTTTATATAGCTCTTTTCCAGAGGCAGACAGACGATTTTGTCTGATCTTTTCTTGTGTTCCTCTCCCATACATGTCTGGAGATCACTTTTTGATGATTTTTCGATCTTGTACAGCTCTCAAGGAAAGAGATGGAAAATATCTAAGAAAAAATAAAGCTGTCGAGATTTTCTCGACAGCATGAGAAAGGCTTTTTCAGCCTTTCTTTTTTATGTCTTCTATGACATTTATACATTGTTCAATATCATCAGATTGTAAGAGGTGAAAAATAGATTGGATGACGGTAAACTCTAAATTCCACCATTCTAATAACTGAAGTTTTTCGATGATTTCAGATGAAAACCGGTATTTCATGAGCTGCTGCGGATTTCCTGCGGCAATCGCATATGGGGGCACATCTTTTGTGATGACACTATTTGCACCAATCACTGCTCCGTTCCCTATACATACTCCTGACATGATAGTTGCTCCATAACCAATCCAGACATCGTGTCCTATGTGGACATCTCCTTTTGACTTTGGATGTCCTTTAATGTGAGAAGCTTCCTTGAAAATTTGATTAAACGGATACGTTGTGGCCCAATCTGTACGGTGTTCACCGCCAAGGAAAATTTTGACTTCGTTTGCGATGGAACAAAACTTTCCAATGTTTAATGTTGTTCCTTCCCCCCACGTCAGCACTTGGAAATCTGGTCCGGCATAAGAAAAATCACCGATATTGTACGCGCTCAGTTCACTTCTTTGATTCAAATACATAGAAGATCAGACCTCCTGAAAAGTGATAGATCTTCGTATGTATATGCTGCTTCACACTTTTACATTATGACTGCACTAGCGCTACAATCTGTTTTTTCTTCCATACGAGCTGATAGTAGCCGTATTGAAGGAGTAAGTTCACGAAAAAAGCCGCAGGATAGCCAATCCAGATGCCCTTGATGCCAAGGGTTGTGTAGTGCGATAGCACATAAGCGACTGGTACTTCTACAAGCCAAATGGAACAAATACTAAAGATCGTTGGCCATAGCACTGTTCCGCTTGCTCTCATCGTGGCTGCAACAATTTGGGCTGTTCCAAAAATAAGATAGCTCCATAATGTAATGACAACTAAGCTATAGGCAATGTCAATCGTCTTAGAATCTGTTAAAAAGATAGATAAAATCTGCGGTGCGAAGAGATAAACAATGATAATAATGAATCCGCCTATGGCAAAATTGAGCCCTAACCCGATTTTTATCACATCTTTCAATCGGTTGATATTCCCTGCGCCGATGAATTGTGCTGCAAAGATCGAGACCGCGATGCCAAGACTTACTGCCGGCATCTGCACATAGCTCACAACTTGATTGACAACACCATAGGCAGCAGTCGCCTGTGATCCATAATCATTGACAAAGGAAATAACAGCAATTTCTGATAAAGAAATAAGGATCATATTAATGCTCGATGGAATGCTGAGCTTTAATAATGTTTTTAGTAGATCCCCTTTCATCAATAAATGCTTTCTAACCGATGCATCGATGCGAAGCGGGTGTTTTGTTTTATATAAGTAGATATGTAGAATAATAAACGTCACAATGGTTGAAATCACAGAAGCATACGCAGCACCGTATAAACCAAATGCCGGCAGTCCCAGCCAGCCAAATAATAAAATCGGCAGCATCAAAATATTCGTTGCCGTACTAATCATTAAGAAATAAAAAGGCGTTTTTGAATCCCCTGTCCCTCGCAGGAAAGTCGTGTAAACAAAATAAAGAAATAAGATCGGCATTGAGATGAATAGAATTCTGGCATAAGCCGCACTTTCCTCCACGATATTCGCAGGTGTTCCCATGAGATTTAAGATATCTGTTGCAAAAAAACCTCCAATGATTGCTAAAGAAAGTCCGATCAAAAAAGTGAATGAAAGCGTTGTGCCAATAATTTCTTTTAATCTTTGTTCATTTTTTGCTCCATACGCTTGTCCAATAAGGATTGAACTTCCCGATCCAATTCCGATGGAAAAAGAAACGAGTAAAAAGAAAAGCGGAAAGAATGCAGAAATGGCAGCTACTGCATCCTCTCCAATCCATCTGCCGACAAGGACAATGGATACAAGCTGTCCGATTGATTGCAAAATATTGCTAAGCAAAAGCGGGACGAGAAAAATGGACATGGTTTTTACTAAAGATTGATTGTTATCTAACGTCATGGTGGTTCTCCTTCTCTATCTAAAGATTCTCAGCTAAAATGCTAACAATGTGGTCTTCTATCTCTTTCCCTTTCTCGTCATCAACAAGATGATTTAATAAAATGGAAAAAGCGACCGTCTTTCCACTCTTTGTGTCAATATATCCAGAAAGTGTACTGACCGTAGTTAATGAACCTGTTTTTGCACGTACTTTTTCTAGTGTAGCTGGTTCTTTCAACCTGTTTCTTAACGTCCCTCCCACCATTCGTTCACTTGCCCCTGCTAACGGAAGCGCATGTTCATAGGTCTTAAACCATTTTTCCTTTTGAATGTTTGTTAAAAAGAACGTGAACTGGTTGGCAGAAACAAGGTTAATAGGTGAGATGCCTGACCCATCTCGCAGCACTGCAAGAGATGGATCGATGCCGAATGCAGGAAGCCGTTCATTCATCACATCCAGTCCATCTTCAAAGCTCCCTTTGCTTTTCACTTGTTTTCCAAGTTCCTTCAGCAACATTTCTGCATGGGTATTGTTGCTGAGTTTCATCATGGGAACAAGGAGCTCTGATAAAGGCATCGATGAATGGGTGGCAATTTTCTTGGCTTTTTTAGGAACTTGTTTTATTTTAAGCGGTCCTTTTACGTGAATCCCTTCCGCCTTTAACGCTCGTTTCATTAAATCTAACGCATAAGAGGATGGCTCCCATAATGCTACCCATTGTCTAGATACACTCGCTTTCACCGGAATGGTGCCAGTTAAAGTGATTTTGTTGGTGCCGTGAGAGCGCTTAAAAGAAATCTTCTTTTTCCCTTCTTCTGGCACGGTTTTTACTTGATTGATGACTTGAGGGACAGAAGTCTTCGGAATCATGTCATAGGTTGCTTTTTGCCCAGCTTTTTTGCCTGGCTTTACTTCGAGAATCACGGTTCCTGCATCATAATCTTGATTCGGTGAAGCCGTGAGAGCAGAGATTTGTGCACCGTAATATTGATCCTCATCACTCCAAGGTAAATCAATCGAATATCTTGTGTCATCATACCATGTATCGTCTGCCGCAAGCTGTCCGCGAATTGTATGTATTCCGGCCTTTTTCACTTGTTTGGCAAGTGCTGCAAAATCCTCTTCTAATAAAGTCGGATCCCCGGTACCGCGTAGATACAGGTTGCCATGTAACGTTTTCTTTTGAATAGAACCATCTATCCAGATGTCTGTCGGGAATGTGTGTGTTTCTCCTAGTATATCAAGGGCGATGGCTGATGTGAGCAGTTTCATATTAGAAGCAGGAGTAAGACGAATATCGGCTTGATGTTCATAAAGAAGAGAGGAGTCAGAAGTATCGCGGACGCTGATGCCAGAGATCGCGCCCTCTAAATCAGGTGCTGTTCGTATAAATTCATCTAAAGCTGTCACCCACGGCAGTGAGTCGTCACGAGCTGTAAGTTGATCATCTTTTGCTGAAAAAGGGAGAAATAAAATCGACAGGATACATATGTGTAAAAACAAGATCTGTGAAAAACGCTTCACGCAATCCCTCCTTTTTAGTCGCAGCCAATTTTAGAAGAATATGTTCATTATACACAAAAGAACGTTTGTTCTCAAAGGTTTTTTAAACAGAAAAGTCAGCTTTCTTTGACGAAAACTGACAAGCTCTTTACCTTTTTTCTGGATTCCAGCCATCGGTTCCGCTAAGAACAGCTTGCACTGTGATTTGACTTGCTTCGTTTTTCGATAAAATACTGGACCATTTTACGCGGGTTGCTGCGTTGCTTCCTGCTCCTGTCGATCCATATTCTTTATATCTTGCTGTTCTTTCGTTATCACGGTTATCCCAGTTATGCCAACCCTCTGCCTTAATATGATCATCCATATTTGTATAGAGGAATGTCACAGCAGAATGAGGCCGCCACGGGCGTCCTAAATATACCGATTGAGCAGCAGCCGTCCCCTTTTTGAGCGTAGAATCGATGAATACATATCCATACTTTTGCGCTTCTGTTGTGGATGCTGCAGTAATATACCCATTTCCAAGACTTTTTATTTCAGCTCTTTTAAACACGGCTGTGGCTGATCCAAAAATAAAATCGACCGTGCCTTCGATATAGCAGTTTTCATAATATTGCCGGCCTGTACCTGTTGCATAAAGTGTATCTTGATACCCTAAAACTCGTATTTGTTTAAACGCAGCCCGGTCGCCGGACACGTACAGTGCAACCGCCTGACCAGCATGTCTGCCGGCCGTATTTTGAAAGGTGATATTTTCTGCGTAAAAGTCGTTCGCACGAATCATTGTGCTTGAGCTATTTGTTGTGCTACCAGTGCTTGCATTTGTATCATGATACGTCAGAATCGTCTTGTATTGGTCTTCCCCGATAAAGGACACGTAAGGTTTATTTTGCGGAAGCAGGATTTTTTCTTTATACACACCATTTTTAATATAGATCGTTACGCGCTGTTGATTGTTCACTGGAATCGCATCAATGGCAGATTGAATGGTTCGAAACGAGCCATTTCCCTTTTGATCGACCACAAGGACGCGATTTGTTTGATTCTGATGTCCGGCTGCTTGAAGTGAAGCTGAGTTCAATAGTAATAAAAACAAGACGACTACAAGCCATACCTTTCCATACTTCATCGTACATCTCCTCCTCTTTGTGAACGTTTTCAATCAAACATTCTTTTTGATCCTATTCATGACACGCACAAAAAAACACCCACTTATAGATGTTATGGATGTTTTTTAGACTTTTCATATTTCATTGCATAAATCCCTTCATTTTCAATCCATTCACAAAATAGAACGTCTCGATAGGAAGAAATGTGCTGCTTTTTTAATTGCTCACTCAGCCATGTTTCATCAAAGCCAGCTTCTTGTAAATCTTTTTTTAAAATTTCACCGTCAATAATAAACGTTCTAGGTAATTTGACTTCTTTTCCCTTCACGTTCACATCTTCTGCGGTGGCTGTTGCGTATTTCATTTTCGGAAGAACGCTTACCGAGCCGTCTGTTTCCAAAATGGCATATTCAATTTCATTCAAAGCAAAATGACCCTTCGCGCGAATCAGTGTCTGCAGCTGATTGAGATCCAGCATATTTTTCTTTAAACGTTTGTAGTGAATCTTCCCTTGATCAATGACAAGTGTCGGTCTTCCTTCTAAAAAGGCTCGAATACCTTTAAAGCGCTGTGAAAACCATTCAACTGTATAGAGAAGAACGCCCCATACCGCAACAGCAAACAAAATGTGCTGAATCTTGACTTCTGGGTCGAAAATGGCGTTTCCGACCATTTCGCCTAAAATCAGTGCAGAAATAAAATCAAACGGCGTGATTTGTGCAAATTGTGTTTTCCCTAATAATTTTATTATAGAAAATAAGGCAAAAAATCCGATAAACAGTTCAATCAAAATATTAAAAAATGGCACAAACATACCTTCCTTTCAAAGTGCATTTACCTACAGCATGCACATGAAAGGAAGGATCTAAACCGTTTACAAAGTAAAACGTCGTCTACCTCAAGCAATGAGTCATATACTTTGACGCATCCATGATCTGGTGCTTGAATGTCACCTCATGAAAGATGGATTTTCAAATCAGCTCACTGCCTAGAGCGGAAAAAAGTGATAGTAAATCAAACCATATCTGAATCATAAAAAGCCATGATCACTATTGGATCATGGCTTTTCTATATCATAAACACCCTTTGTTTGACCTATTTTGGCAGAACCGAACTCCCCATTAAATAACGGTCTACCTCGTGCGCCACTTGTCTGCCTTCATTAATTGCCCAGACAATCAAGCTTTGCCCGCGTCTTGCATCTCCCGCTGCAAATACGCCTTCTACATTTGTTGTATACTCCCCATACGTTGCGTCAATGCGATTGTTTTTGCTGTCCACGCCAAAGTGTTTCACGAGTGGCTGTTCAGTTCCCTCAAAACCAATTGCAATAAAGACTAGCTGAGCCGGCCATACCTTTTCTGTCCCTGGAATCTCATGAAATTCAAACTTCCCTTGTTCGTTTTTCACCTTTTCCATTTGAATCGTATGAAGCTCTTTTAATTTTCCATTTTTGTCTGCCACAATTTTTGTGGTTTGAATGGAATATTGACGCGGATCTTCCCCGAATTTTGCTTGTGCTTCTTCATAAGCATAATCGAGTGAGAAGACGTAAGGCTGTTCAGGCCACATGTTATCCCCTACACGTGTATCCGGAAGCTTCGGATGCTTCCCGAACTGAACAACACTTTTTGCTTTTTGGCGAAGTGCAGTTGCAACGCAATCTGCACCTGTATCTCCCCCGCCAATGACAATCACGTCTTTTCCTTTTGCATCAATGAAGTTTTTGTCTTTAAATCCTGAATCCAGCATGCTTTTTGTTGCGAGGGTCAAATAATCCATCGCTAGGTGAATCCCTTTAGCTTCCCGGCCTTCAATCAACAGGTCACGCTGCTTTTGTGCACCTGTACAAAGGATGACCGCATCAAACTGCTCTTTCAGTTCATCGGCAGTGACATCGACGCCAATTTCTGTGTTCGTTACAAAATCAATGCCTTCTTGTCTTAGCAGTTTGACTCTTCGTTCCACTACTTCTTTGTCCAGCTTCATGTTTGGAATGCCGTATGTCAGCAGTCCGCCAAGGCGATCAGACCGTTCGAACACTGTGACGGCGTGGCCTGCTTGGTTTAATTGATCAGCACTTGCAAGTCCTGCTGGTCCTGAGCCGACAATGGCAATCTTCTTGCCTGTACGGCTTGAAGGAATTCTCGGTGTGATCCATCCATTTTCAAAGCCTTTATCAATGATGGTGCGTTCGATATTTTTAATCGAAACAGCTGGATCATTGATGGCGACTGTACATGACCCTTCGCAAGGCGCTGGACACACTCTCCCAGTAAATTCAGGGAAATTATTTGTTTTTTGCAGTCTTTCGAGCGCTTCTTTCCATCTGCCTCGATACACAAGGTCGTTCCATTCTGGAATTAAATTGTAGATCGGGCAGCCTGACACGCCGCCTTTGATCTCCATCCCAATTTGACAAAACGGTGTGCCGCAATCCATACATCTAGCGCCCTGCTTCTTCAATACGTCATCTGTATAAGGAGCTGAATATTCTTTCCAGTCATTCTGACGAGTGAGAGGGTCACGTTCATTTGGCTTTTCTCTTTTATAATCCATAAAACCTGTTGCTTTGCCCATTGTCCTCTCCCCTTTCTTAATGAGCGAGGGCTGCTTTTTGCCCGTTTGCCGTTTCTTGATTTTTCGGTTTTGTGTTTGCTTCAAAGGCATACATGACCGCTTCCTCATGACTAAGGCCCGCTTGCTTTTGTTCTTCAATGCTTTGAAGCATCATTTTGTAATTTCTCGGAATGACCTTGATGAATTGATCCTTTTCTTGCGCCCAGTTTTCTAAAAGTGCCGAAGCTTTTGCGCTGTTTGTATAGTGAAGGTGCTCTTGAATCAGCTGTTTCACTTCTTGCTCTTCATCGTGATCTGTGAGTTTTTCAAACATGATCATTTCCATGTTGCACATTCTTTTGAACTGTTTCGCATCGGATGTATGGACATAAGCTACGCCGCCAGACATTCCTGCGCCGAAGTTCTTTCCGACGTCTCCTAAAATGACGACACGTCCGCCAGTCATGTATTCACAGCCGTGATCACCGATTCCTTCAACAACCACCTGCACGCCTGAATTACGAACGGCAAAGCGCTCACCTGCACGCCCGTTAATATAGGCTTTTCCACTTGTCGCTCCGTAGAATGCGACGTTTCCAACAATGACGTTTTCATGTCCATTTTGTACAAAGTGATCAGATGTTTTGACCGCAATTTTGCCTCCAGAGAGTCCTTTGCCGATATAGTCATTTGAATCACCTGTTAAATAGAGAGACATGCCCTTTGGCACAAATGCGCCGAAGCTTTGTCCTGCGGAACCAGTGAACCTTAGTGTGATCGTATCCTCTGGCAAGCCTTCTTCCCCGTAGCGTTTAGACACTTCACTTCCAGTGATGGTTCCGGCCACACGATTGATATTGCGAATATTCAATGATAGATCAACCGGTGTTTGATGATTCAACGCTTCCTGTACATAAGGGAGGATTTCATTCATATCCAGTGATTTATCAATTTTATGATTTTGCGGTGTTCTGAATGTACGAGCTCCTTCTGGCTGATAAAGCAGTGTTTCAAGGTCTAGCTGGCCTGCTTTCCAGTGAGCTTTTGCTCGTTCGCTAACTCCTAGAACATCCGTGCGTCCAATTAATTCATCCATTGATGTAAAGCCGAGCTCCGCTAAGATTTCTCTTACTTCCTCTGCAATAAACATCATGAAATTCACAATATGGTCAGGGTTCCCCATGAATTTTTTACGAAGCTCTGGATTCTGTGTAGCGACGCCGACTGGGCAAGTATCTAAATGACATGCTCTCATCATCACGCAGCCCAATACGACAAGTGGAGCTGTCGCAAAGCCATATTCTTCTGCTCCTAATATCGCAGCCATGACAACGTCGCGACCAGTCATTAACTTTCCGTCCGTTTCAAGAACGACTCTCTCGCGAAGGCCGTTTAACACAAGGGTTTGATGCGCCTCTGCCAAACCGAGCTCCCAAGGAAGTCCTGTGTGTTTAATACTCGTTTTCGGCGAAGCTCCTGTGCCGCCATCGTATCCACTGATCACAATGACATCCGCCGTTCCTTTTGCAACACCTGCTGCAATCGTACCAACGCCTGCTTTAGACACAAGCTTGACGCTGATGCGGGCATCACGGTTCGCGTTTTTCAAATCATGGATCAGCTGCGCTAAATCCTCGATGGAATAAATATCATGATGCGGCGGTGGTGAAATCAATCCGACGCCTGGTGTAGATCCGCGTACATCGGCGACCCAAGGGTATACTTTATTTCCTGGCAGCTGTCCGCCTTCTCCAGGCTTTGCCCCTTGTGCCATTTTAATTTGCAGTTCATCCGCATTGACCAAATAATGACTCTTTACGCCAAAGCGGCCAGAAGCAATTTGTTTAATCGCACTTCTGCGATCATCGCCGCGTTCATCAACTGTAAAGCGTGCAGGATCTTCTCCGCCTTCTCCGCTGTTACTTTTACCGCCAATTCGGTTCATGGCAATCGCAAGTGCTTCGTGCGCTTCTTTACTTAAAGACCCAAATGACATGGCGCCTGTCTTGAATCGGCGCACGATGGATTTAGCAGATTCAACGTCTTCCAAACGAACTGGTTTTTGTTTTGGCTGGAAAGCAAATAAATTTCGAAGGAAGCCGATTCTTTCTTCGTCCGCTGCCTTTGTATATTGCTTAAATAGATCGTAATCTTCATTGCGACATGCCCACTGAAGCGTATGGATCGTTTTTGGATTAAAGGCATGGTGCTCACCATTTTTTCTCCACTGGAAGTCACTTCCTGATTCGAGTGTTTGGTCAGTCGCTGCCTGATACCCTGCTTCATGACGAAGTTTTGCTTCATGTGCAATGGTCTCAAGGTCAATCCCGCCAAGCTGAGAAGCTGTTCCCGTGAAATACGCCTGAATGACGTCTTCACTAATACCAACGGCTTCAAAGATTTGGGCTCCTCTATAGCTTTGCACAGTGGAGATTCCCACTTTAGACATGACTTTGACGACACCTTCGGTTACGCTTTTACCAAACTTTGTGACTGCTTCATCAAAGCTGAAAGAGATCGCTTCTTCTGCAATCAGCTGTTTGTACGTTTCATACACAAGATAAGGATGGATCGCATCTGCTCCGTAGCCAATCAGTGCGGCAAAATGATGAACCTCTCTGACTTCTCCAGATTCAACGATCAGACTCACCTTTGTCCGTAAGCCTTGACGCACAAGATGCTGATGCAGTGCACTTAGCGCTAGAAGTGGTGGAATCGGCACTTTTTCTTCCGTCATTTCACGATCGGAAAGAATTAATAAAGATACACCTTCGCGGATCGCTTTTTCCGCCTCTTCAAACATCGCATCCAGCCCGCGCTTTAAATCATCGGTAAAAAGAGTATGAATCGTTTTACTTTTAAAGGCATTATGAACAATTGTTCTCAAACCGTTAAACTGCCCGCTTGTTAAGACGGGTGTATACAGTTTAATTCGTCGGCATGAATATTCATTCGGATGTAAAATATCTCCTTCAGCACCTAACCACGTCATCGTAGATGTCACAAGCTGCTCACGAATGGCGTCAATCGGCGGGTTCGTCACTTGTGCAAACAGCTGCTTGAAGTAAGAAAACAGAGACTGCGCACGATCTGATAACACAGCAAGCGGAGTGTCGCTTCCCATTGAACCGATTGGGTCCTTGCCTTCTTCTAGTAAAGGAATCAAATACTTTTGAATGTCCTCGTACGTATAATGGAAGGCACGCTGGCGCGTCAATAAATCATCCATTATACTAGAATTTTCTGAATTTTCTTCCGAGCGATTGACGTGCACCATTTCTTCATCAAGCCATTTTTGATAAGGAAGTTCATTCGCAATCGTCGATTTCACTTCTTCGTCAGAAATAATTCGCCCTTCTTCTAAATCAATTAAAAGCATTTTACCTGGCTCAAGACGATCTTTATACTTCACATCCTCTTCATTTGTGTCGATCACACCGACCTCAGAAGAGAAAATGATATGATCATCATTTGTAACATAGTATCTTGCCGGTCTTAATCCGTTTCGGTCTAAGATGGCTCCGATTTGTTTACCATCAGTAAAGGAAATAGCTGTTGGCCCATCCCACGGCTCCATAAGAGAACTATGGTATTCATAAAATGCCCGTTTTTCTTTCGACATGTGCGTGTTTTCAGTCCATGGCTCTGGAATCAGCATCATCGCTGTATGAGCAGGTGTTCGGCCTGCAAGCACAAAGAATTCAAAGGCATTGTCTAGAATGGATGAATCACTTCCGTCTGCATTCAGCACTGGCAAAATCTTGTCTAAATCGTCCCCGAAAGCTTCAGATACGAATTGTTGTTCTCTTGCTCTCATCCAATTGATGTTTCCTCTTAATGTGTTGATTTCACCGTTGTGAATCAAATAGCGGTTTGGATGGGCTCTTTCCCATGTAGGAAATGTATTTGTACTAAATCGTGAATGAACAAGTGAAAATGCAGAAACAAATGTTTCATCCTGAAGATCAAGATAAAAAGCATCGACTTGATCTGATGTTAAAAGCCCCTTGTATACAATGGTTTGACTCGACAGGCTGACAAAGTAAAATTGCTTTTCCTCTGCTGTCCCCCAGTTCTCAGCCTGCTTACGAATGACATATAATTTTCTTTCAAATGACAAACGATCTATGATCTTGTCATTTGCCCCGATAAAGACTTGCCTCACAACCGGACAGCTCTTCGCTGCGACAGTACCAATTTTCCCGGCATCAATAGGAACTGTTCTCCAGCCAATTAATGTTTGACCTTCTTGTTTAATGAACCCGTTGATTTTTTGCTCGATGGCTTGGCGCGTTTTCTCGTCATCCTCTTTTGAAAAGAAGACCATTCCTACCCCGTAACGGCCCTTTTCAGGAAGTGCAAAGTCTTTGCAGCTTTTTCTAAAGAAAGCGTCTGGTAGTTGTACCATTAAGCCGGCACCATCACCTGTATACGGATCACTGCCTTGCCCGCCGCGGTGATCAAGCTGGCACAGCATTTGTAATCCCTTTTTGACGATGCTGTGTGTCGCTTCCCCTTTTAAATGAGCGTACAGTCCGATCCCACATGCATCATGTTCAAATTCAGGACGGTAGAGACCTTGTGGTTGTGGTAGTTGATTATAAGTCATCGTTTCTCTCCCCCGTTTAAAAGATCCGTTTTTTCACAGTAATAAAATCTCACAAACTCTGTAACTTATTTTAAGTTTTCAAATTAATATAAACAATATATAATTTAGATGAAAACAATCTCTTTTTGAGATAGATGGGTGTGAAGTGTAAAAATGGAGCTTCGTCAGTTACGTTATTTTGTAGAAGTCGCAGACCGTGAACACGTGTCAGAAGCGGCTGAAAACTTACATGTTGCCCAATCTGCGATCAGCCGGCAGATTGCGAATTTAGAAGAAGAGCTTGGAGTGGCCTTATTCGAACGAGAAGGACGAAATATCAAATTAACGAAGATCGGCAGACAATTTTTAGATCATGTCAGAACGGCTCTAAAAGCCATTGATTATGCGAAAGAACAAATTGATGAATATTTAGATCCACACAAAGGAACCGTCAATATCGGCTTTCCTACTAGCCTAGCAAGCCAAGTGCTACCTTCTGTCATTTCCGCCTTTAAACAGGAATACCCAGAGGTCGATTTTTTACTTCGTCAAGGATCCTATAAATTTCTCATTGAAGCTGTAAAAAATCGAGATATTGATCTCGCCTTTTTAGGACCCGTACCGACAAACGATCCTCAAATAGAAGGACATATTTTGTTTTCAGAAAGCATTTATGCCTTGCTGCCTGTCAGCCACCCCTTTAGCGGACAAAGGAGTATTCATTTAAGTGATTTAAGAAAGGATCATTTCGTGTTATTTCCGGAAGGATATGTCCTGAGACAAATTGCGGTTGATGCTTGTAAGCAGGCAGGTTATGAGCCAACCATTTCATCAGAAGGTGAAGATTTAGACGCCATTAAAGGTCTCGTATCGGCGGGTATGGGCGTTACCTTATTACCCGAAAGCGCCTTTTATGAAACCACACCGCGCTTTACAGTGAAAATTCCAATCGATTTTCCGCAAGTGAGAAGAACGGTTGGAATTATTGCTTCTAAATCACGAGAAATGTCTCCTTCTGCTCATGATTTTTATGTGTTTGTGAAGGATTTCTTTTCTAAAATTGAACAATATAAATAATTCATTAAAACAAGACATTTCATTTGTGGAAATAATCCCTCTTTGTATATGATGAGTTACAGAACAACACACTATATGGAAGAAAGGTATTCGTATGAAATCAATTTTATCGTTTTTAAAGCCGTATCGGCTGTCCGTTGTGTCCATTGTGATCCTCACCTTTTTAAGCAGTATGCTCCAGCTGTATTTACCGACGCTTACGGCAGATATCGTCGATGTCGGGATCGTCCAAGGAGATATTGCTTACATATGGAAGGTTGGCGGCTGGATGGTGGCCTGTTCTTTACTTGCCATCTTACTCACGATCTGGAAGTCCTACTTGTCATCAAAGACTGCACTTGGCTTCGGGCGTGATATGAGAAGACAGCTATTTGTGCATGTCGAACAATTTTCATTAGAAGAATTTCAAAAGATCGGAACGTCTTCCTTTATTACAAGATCAACAAATGATGTAAAACAAGTCCAAGATGTCACGATCATGATTTTACAAATGATGACGAGAGCCCCGCTTATGCTTGTCGGCGGAATTATTTTAGCTGTATCACGCGATGCTGTCCTGTCTCTCATCTTTTTAGCAGCACTTCCCCTTCTTGGCGGATTTATCTATTTGGTGTCGAGAAAAGCCATTCCGCTCTTTGGCCAGCTTCAGAAAAAAACAGACCGGCTGAATTTAATTATGCGAGAATCTCTTTCAGGCATCCGGGTCATTCGTGCTTTTAACCGAGTAGATGATGAAAAGGAGCGTTTTCAAGAAGCCAACACATCCTACAAGGATACCGGCCTTAGAGTCAACCGTTTAATGGCTTACTTGTTTCCATTTATGCTGATTATCATGAACTTCACGAATATCGGCATTGTCTGGCTAGGTGCAAACCGAATTGATGCCGGAGAGATGGAAGTAGGGAACCTCATTGCCTTTATCCAATATGCGATGATGATTTTGATGGCACTGATTATGCTGTCAATGAGCTTTATTATGGTCCCAAGAGCACAAGCATCAGCTAAACGGATGAACGAAGTGTTAAACATTGAACCGAAAATTCAAGACAATGAAGGAACGGTTCCTGACCTGCGCGCGCCAGCACAATCCATTCGCTTTGAGGATGTGTCATTTTACTACTCAAATGCTGAAAAGCCGGCAGTTCAAAACATTTCGTTCGAAGCCAAAACTGGCGAAACGACAGCTATTATTGGAAGTACAGGTTCAGGGAAAACCACTCTTCTCCAGCTAATGACGCGCTTTTACGAAGCAACTGAAGGCCGGATTACACTAGATGGTGTAGACATTAGAGAGCTGCCTCAGGAGAAACTAAGAGGCCAGATGGGCTATGTTTCTCAAAAAGCGGTTTTATTTAGCGGAACCATTGCCGATAATGTGCGCTTCGGCAGGCAGAATGCAAGCGATGAAGACGTCTGGCAGGCGCTGCGAACGGCGCAGGCAGAAGAATTTGTTTTGCAAAAAGATGGAGGCATCGATGCGGAAATTGACCAGGGTGGATCGAATCTATCTGGCGGTCAAAAGCAGCGTCTTTCTATTGCAAGAGCGCTAGTGAGAAAGCCGTCATTCTATCTGTTTGACGATAGTTTTTCAGCACTTGATTACAAAACAGATGCGAAGCTTCGGGCATCTTTAGAAGCTGAAAAAGCGCATGCAGCCCTCATCATTGTGGCGCAAAGAATCAGCACAGTGAAGCATAGTGATAAAATCATCGTACTAGATGATGGGAAAATCGCAGGTATCGGAACACATGAACAATTACTGAAGGAGAACCTTGTCTATCAAGAGATTGTTGCATCACAGGAAGGTCAGGAGGTGGAGCGAGGATGAGTAAAAAAATGTCTTCCGGCATGGGCCATAAAGGCGGTCACCCTAGAGGACCTGTCGCAAAACCAAAGGAATTTAAGAAAACACTGCTTCGTTTGATTGGCTATTTAAAACCAAGGAAGATTCAATTGATCATTGTCTTCATTGCAGCAGTCGGTTCAACCGTCTTTAACGTCATTAGTCCAAAGCTACTCGGGGATGCCACCTCTTCCCTGTTTGACAGCTTTACACAAGGAACAGCTGTACAATTTGATGTCATTTCACGAATCTTATGGCTGCTTGTCGTGCTATACGTCGTTGCTGCTCTCTTTTCATTCGTTCAGCAATATGTCATGGCGGGTGTCTCCCAACAGACCATTGCTGAATTACGGCAAGAAGCAAATGACAAGCTCACACGTCTCCCCCTTCGGTATTTTGATAAAACAACCCATGGGGACACGCTGAGCCGTGTGATGAATGATATTGATAATATTAATACTTCGCTTCAGCAGGCACTCACCCAAGTGATTACATCTGTCATCACGGTCATTGGGATTGTCGTCATGATGCTCTTGATTAGTCCGCTGCTGACCTTGCTTGTTTGTTTAACACTGCCGCTCAGCCTGTTTGCGATTCGCGGTATTACGTCATTTTCTCAAAAGCATTTTAAAGCGCAGCAAAAAGAGCTAGGAATGATCAATGGACATATTAATGAAATGTTCACAGGGCATCAAACGGTTCGTGCGTATGGCTACGAAAAGAAAGCGATCGATACATTTGATCAATTAAACGAACAGCTGTATGAATCATCAAGAAAAGCGCAGTTCATATCCGGATTAATGATGCCATTGATGACGTTTATCGGGAACCTTGGCTATGTGGCAGTCAGTGTAGCCGGCGGGATTCTTGTGATTAACGGGAATATTCGTGTCGGTGATGTGCAGGCGTTTATTCAATACACGCAGCAAATGTCTCAGCCGCTCGTGCAAGCTTCAAGCGTCGCCAACTTGGTTCAATCAGCGATTGCTTCTGCTGAAAGGGTGTTTGAAATCCTGGATGAGAAAGAAGAAAGTGCCGAGGAAGATGCAGCAATTGATCTTGAATCACTTTCAGGCAATGTGAGCTTTGAACAAGTTCAATTTGGATATGAAAAAGACCATCCGATTATTAAAGATTTGAGTTTAGATGTCAACGAAGGACAAACGGTTGCGATTGTTGGGCCAACAGGCGCTGGAAAAACAACCATCATCAATCTTTTAATGCGTTTCTATGAATTAGATCAAGGCTCTATCCGCATCGGCGGCGTCAAAACAACTGATCTCAGCCGTCAGCAAGTACGCGACTTATTTGCGATGGTTCTTCAGGATACGTGGCTTTTTGAAGGGACGATTCACGACAATATTGCCTATGGCAGGCAGAACGTCTCAAAAGAGGATGTCATCAAAGCCGCCAAACATGCTTATGCTGACGACTTCATCCGCACGCTTCCAAACGGATATGACACACTCTTAACAGAAGATGCCGGCAATCTGTCCCAAGGTCAGCGCCAGCTATTAACCATCGCCCGTGCAATTTTATCTGATCCAAAGATCTTAATACTAGATGAAGCAACGAGCAGTGTGGATACACGAACAGAGATGCACATTCAAAAGGCGATGAATGAGTTGATGAAAGGCAGAACGAGCTTCGTTATTGCACACAGACTGTCGACGATCAAGGATGCCGACGTTATTCTAGTCATGAAAGATGGCACCATCATTGAAAAAGGAACGCACACCGAACTCTTAAAACAAAATGGCTTCTATGCAGACTTATATATGAGCCAATTTACGGAGAATCAAGTGGGTTAAATATAAAAAAGGATAGACACGCATCCATGCGGTCTATCCTTTTTTGTTAATCAGCTCGCTTTTTCACTTTTACACTGAGTTTCGTTATATACTCTGCTTCATCTTTAGACATGAGTGAATGAAGCAAATACTCCTCAAATACATCTCCATCTAGCATCATGTCCTCTTTTTCAATTTCATCTAACAAGCGCGAATAAGCAGAATCAATCTCCTCGTATGATCCTTGATCATACATCACCGCATAAAGGCCCGCAGGTTTTTTAACTGCTTCCGGCGCTTCCATTCGGCAAAACAGCTGATCTGACTGATGATAGTGACGCTGAAGGAACTGCTCCTTTTTTAAGACAGCCCCATTTGCCGCAGCCCCTTTTATGCCAATTTCCTTTAGAAAATGTCCAACAATACGAGATATTTCTTCTACGGATGTATTCATGTCAATCGGGTTCGGTGCACTTAATACAACTGGTTCTTCTGGCAGCTCTTGAAACAAGACCTCCCCCATTTTGACAGATGATAGTTCCTGCGTCGTCTCCATGACCCGCATAAGAAAAGACTGGATATCTTGAAGTTTTTCAATCTCTTGTTTGACCTTTTCTATTTGTTCAGCTGCTAGGCTTTGGAGCCTTTCTCGGGAAGGCTCAGTGAAATATTGCTTTAACTCTTTTATCGGAAATTGCACAGCTCGAAGGGATTGAATCGCTATAAAATGATCAAATTGCTCAAGTGTATAGTATCGGTACCCATTTTCATGAACACCAGCTGGCTTAAATAAATCAATTTTATCGTAATAAAACAAGGTGTCTTTCTTTACATCAAATAGCTTGGCAAATTCTCCAGTAAAAAATGTTTTTTGCACATCATTTATCATAACTAAGGCTCCCCTCTTGACTATGGAGTTACTCCACCCTTTATGATAACATGCAGAACACCACTACGCTTGGAAAGGATAAAAACATGAACAACATCACTCAACATGAAGTGGCATTAGAACTTGCAAAAAAAGAGGACTTCCCTTTTATGAAAAATGAGCTACAGAAAGCTTTTACAGCTGGTGTGATCGACGCATTTGGCGATGCGCATGATGGACCGATTCCTCCAGGTGAAGTGATTGATGAATCTTTTCATTCGAATGAACACATCGTTTACCATATTATGCTAAATGACGAAAAAGCAGGCGGCGTTGTCATTAAAATCAACCAAGAGACCCACCACAACTCAGTTGACTTATTATACATCTCTTCATCCTCACACGGAAAAGGCATTGGTCAGGCAGCATGGAAAGCCATCGAGGCGCAATATCCAGAAACGATTGTTTGGGAGGTTGTGACCCCGTATTTTGAAAAACGCAACATTCATTTCTATGTCAATAAGTGCGGCTTTCAAATTGTGGAATTTTATCATATGAAACATCCAGATCCGAACGCACCTCATGCAGCTGATCAAGAAACTAAGCCTTCAGCACCTGAAGAATTTGAATTTTTTAAATTTGAGAAAGTGATGAAGAAAACCTGCTCTAGCTAATAAATATCTGCATCAAAAAAACACTACCCCATGAAAAAAGGTAGTGTTTTTTATATCTCTTCTAGCTTCTAATCTGACCGTTACCCGACAGAAGCAGCTTCGTTGTCGTGAGTGCTGGAAGTCCCATTGGCCCTCTGGCGTGCAGTTTTTGTGTAGAGATGCCAATTTCAGCCCCATATCCAAGTGCACCTCCGTCTGTAAAACGGGTAGATGCGTTATGATAAACCGCCGCCGCATCGATTTCGTTTAAAAACTTAAGTGCCTGCTCTTCATCCTCTGTCACGATGGCTTCTGAATGTTTTGTACCGTACTCTTCAATATGGTGGATCGCTTCCTCAATGGAATCGACTACCTTTACTGCAAGATCAAGACTTAAATACTCATCTGTCCAGTCCACTTCCTCAGCAGGAATGGCGTTTGAAAAATGAGGCAGTGCAGCCTCGTCGCCATGTACGGTGACATGGTGCTCTAGCAGAGCTTCATTCAACGATGCCGCATTTTCTTTCAGCCAATCGCGATGGATGATTAGCGTCTCAAGTGCATTACATACAGCCGGACGATTCGTTTTTGCATTGATGACAATCTCAATGGCTTTTTTCACATTGGCTGTTTGATCAATAAAGACATGACAGTTTCCTGTTCCTGTTTCAAGGACAGGAATGGTAGATTGTTCAACCACGGTTTTAATTAAAGAAGCTCCGCCTCGCGGAATTAAGACATCGATCCATTCTTTTAGATGAAGCATCGCTTGAACCGATGAACGGTCTGTTTGTTCTATCAATTGCACCGCATCACGCGGAATCTTTGTTTGATCTAATGCTTCATGAATAACATTCACAATGGCTTTGTTGGAAGAAATAGCGGAGGAACCGCCTTTTAAAATCACTGCGTTGCCTGCCTTAAGGGCAAGCCCTGCTGCATCGACAGTGACGTTCGGTCTCGCTTCATAGATCATCCCGATCACGCCGAGCGGTACTCTTCGGCTTTTCACATGCAAGCCGTTCTCAAGAGTCCATTCATCCAATATTTCTCCAACAGGATCTGTTAATCTCGTCACAAGCCGCAAGCTTTCGGCAAACTCATGAATTCTTTCTTCATTTAACATTAAACGATCCAAGAGTGCCTCTGAAAAGCCCTTTTCCTTCCCGGCATCTATATCCTTTTGATTCTCTTGCAAGATGAACGTGCTATTTTGTTCTAACGCTTCTGCTAGTTTCAGCAGTGCCTCGTTTTTATCCTCTGTATGAAGTAAACCTAGTTTTTTTGAAACGTGCTTTGCTTTTTTTGCTTTTTCTTTGACCGATGTGACAACTTCAGCTGTCAGTGTCATGGAATTCCTCCCTTTTGGTTAGCAAACTGGTATCGATAAATCTAAATGACAAACAAAAGCTTCAAGATCGACGACATGAACCACTTCATCCTGCAACGAGTCACTGCTCAGTGCAAGTTCGTCAGATGGATAATTCACAATACCAAGCCCGATTTCTCTTCCATCTTGATCTAAAATGCGGACGACATCGCCTTTTTTAAACGAACCCTTTACATTGACAATGCCACCCGAATCAAGGCATTTCTCCCTATGCATGAGGTGTTCCTGCGATTTCTTTTGAACAACAATCTCGCCTTTTGGTCCAGAATGAAAGGCAATCCACTGCTTCTTGTAATTCAGCGGTGCTAAATTTTCATCCGCGGTAAAATAAGTGCCGTCCTCTGTTCCATTAATGGCTTTGTCTAAAATGTGAGGCGTATCCGCTTTGCCTAAAAAGCCGTTAATGCCAGCTGCCATTGAAATTTTAAACGCATCGAGCTTCGATTTCATTCCGCCTGTGCCCACACTGCTGCCTGCATCTCCAGCTGCTGCTTCGATGTCTTCTGTGATGTCTGTGACTTCAAGAATTCTTTTCGCATTCGGATTTGTATGCGGGTTCTCTTCATACAAGCCATCAATATCAGATAAAATGGCAAGGAAATCCGCATCAATGAGTCCAGCTACTTTTGCAGACAATGTATCGTTATCTCCGAACTTCAAGCGGTTAATCGTCACTGTATCATTTTCATTGATAATCGGAATGATGCCTCGATCTAATAACACATTCATCGTGTTGCGCACATTTTGATAGCGCGTTTCATCTGAAAAATCACTTCTTGTGATTAAAAGCTGTGAGGCAATATAACCGTGTGATAAAAATAACGTAGAATATGATTCCATTAAAAGGCCTTGCCCAATTGAGGCAGATGCCTGTTTTTCCGGCAGTGTTTTCGGTCTATCGATAAATCCTAGTTTTCGGTAACCAGCTGCAACCGCACCAGATGAAACCAAAATGACTTCGTGTCCTTCATCTTTGAGTTTCACAATTTGATTGACGAGGTTTTCTATTTTTTTTAAACTAATCTCTCCTTGAAAGCTAGTAAGAGAGCTGCTTCCGATTTTTACAACAATTCGTTTTCTCTCTTTATCTGCGTACACCTTATCACTCCTGTACCTGGGCTCTATTTATTATATAGATACTTTTTGTTTTTGCTGTTTGCTGATCTCTTTTGATCGATTGGCAGCATGTTTGACGGCCTGCTTGATTGCTTCTCCTCCGCCAAAATCATCTAATGCATTCAGTCCTGCAGCTGTTGTTCCATTTGGCGACGTAATTTTCTCTCTCAGAGTAGAAGGGTCCTCCTCTGTTTCTTGCAGCATTTTCGCAGCACCGAGAAGTGTCTGCGCGCCAATTTGGCGAGACAATTCCTTAGATAAACCTGCTTCTTCTCCTGCTTCTTCGATTCTTTCCATTAAGAAATAAAAATAGGCTGGCCCGCTTCCGGCAATTCCAGTGAAAATATCCATTTGCTCTTCCTGAATGGTATACACTTCGCCCATTTCAGATAAAAGAGCCTGACTCATGCTGATATGGTCGTCTTTCACATAACGTCCAGCACATAAAGCGGTCGCTGAAGCCCCGATCGTACTTGACGTATTCGGCATGACCCTCATCACGGGCTGTCCTTCATGCAGCATATCTTCAATATACGATTGCTTCACGCCTGCAAGGACAGACATGATCAGTTGGTCTCTCCGAATATGAGGTTTTAACGATTCAAGTGCTGTTTCAGCATCCTTTGGCTTCATGGCCAGGATCAACATATCCATTTCTTCAAAAGGAAAAGAATCCATTGTGGCTGTTTGTATTCCGTAACGTGTCGTTAGTTCATTCAATCGAATTTGATTTTGTCTGTTTGTTGCGTAAATTTGGCCTAGCGGCATTTGTCCTGATCGCACAATCCCGGCAATCATTCCTTCCGCCATAGAACCTGCTCCAATGAAAGCAACTTTCTTTTGATCAATGATATTGATCCTCTCCCTTGTTCGCTTTTTGTTCGTGTTTTTCGCACGTTAGTTATCGTAACATGATGAGAAATCGTGTCAAGAAAGAGCCAGCGCTTTTCAAAAGTCCCGAATACGCGTTCAACCGCTTGCTGTATGTATACTGACTGCGCTTTTGCAAAACAACATTTTAGATCAAAAGTACTATTCTTATTTGCATCATAGTACCCTTTCGTTCGACTGAATTCCCCATTTTATTTTTGGTTTCGGTGACTTCAATTCTATTTTTTAGAAAGCGCTATCATTTTTAATGACTTTCTATTTTCCTATACGATGAATGTGCTTGAATCTTTCGAACAGACTATTGACATTTTTTAGAAAACATGTCCGTTGAAATGATATTTTACGGGTGATACCGTGAAAGGGAAACTAAGTGAAAAAGGAGCGTTCATAATGAAAGTGAAAGAAAACTATATCAATGTCATTCCAATGAAAGAAATCCGTTCGACCGATGACCTTCTTTTCCCGTTCCCTATTTACAATGAGCTACGTGCGCAGAGTGATATTAGATATGATGAAACAAGAAAGTGCTGGGATCTCTTTCGATATGCGGATATCCAGTCTGTTCTGAAGCAGCCAAAAGTGTTCTCATCTCAGCGAGGAAGAAGCACAACGAAAACGAGTATTTTAA
This sequence comes from Bacillus sp. lyk4-R2A-2, assembly GCF_030209735.1. Taxonomy (NCBI): domain Bacteria; kingdom Bacillati; phylum Bacillota; class Bacilli; order Caryophanales; family Bacillaceae; genus Bacillus; species Bacillus sp. lyk4-R2A-2. Next base: position 737,114 of record NZ_JARVRK010000005.1, on the reverse strand, counting down.
CGATGGACCCGCCAAAGCATACAAAAATGAGAGCACTCGTCAATAAAGCATTCACGCCAAAAGCGATTAAACAATTAGAAGATAACATTAAAGACCTGACACATGACCTGCTGCAACAAGTCAAGGATCAGCGTACGTTTGATATCGTGGAAGATCTAGCAGCTCCCCTGCCTGTCATGATCATTGCTGAGCTTCTCGGCGCAGAGGTAAAGGATAGAGCGTTCATTAAGAAACATTCTGATGCCCTAGTAGCAGGTGCTAAGGATGAATCAAAAGAAGCCATTCAAGCAGTAGTCGATATGCAGAAACGCGCAGAGGAAGAGCTGTCCGCTTATTTTGCTCACTTGATCCAAAAACGAAAAGAATCCCCTGCTGATGACCTGATCTCACTTCTTATTCAAGCAGAAATCGATGGTGAGCGTTTAACCGAGAATGAACTACTTGGTTTTTGCATTCTATTACTTGTTGCTGGTAATGAGACAACGACCAATTTGATTACTAATGCAGTAAGACTGCTAACAGAGCAGCCGCATATCGCCGAAGCAGTACGGCAAGACCCCTCTCTTATTCCTCAATTGACCGAGGAAACACTACGCTATTACCCGCCTGTTCAAGCCATTGGGCGAATCGCGGCCGAGGATGTTGAGATTGCAGGCTCGAAAATTAAAAAAGGAGACTATCTCATTAGCTGGGTTGCTTCAGCAAATCGTGATGAACAGAAATTTGACGATCCGGATACGTTCCGTCTTGACCGGAAATCAAACCCGCATATGAGCTTTGGCTTTGGCATTCATTTTTGTCTCGGTGCACCGCTTGCCCGCCTTGAGAGCAACATTGCACTTGAGATTTTACTCCAGACGTTTCAAGACATCACCTGTGCGGCAGATCAGCTAAAACCCATTCAAAGCACATTTGTTTTTGGGGTAAAAGAATTTCCTGTACAGGTCACCCGTTTTTAAAAGTCCCTTTTGAGGGGCTTTTTTTCATTTTCTTCAATTCATCATCTCTTTCTTACCTTCCACCTCCGAACATGCTAAAATAAAGTCCATATAAAGTGATAACGGATTTCAGAAAAGGAGCCAAAAATTCATGACCGATTATACAGCAATGAAAGACGGAATATTCAAATCAGTTTGTTCGTTAGATTGCCCAGATCAGTGCGGTCTTTTGATACATAAAGAAAATGGAAAGATCGTAAAAGTGCAGGGAGATCCAGACCACCCCGTCACCCAAGGCAACATATGCAACAAGGTGCGGAATGTCACAGCCCGTTTATATGATGAAAAGCGACTGACCACTCCTTTGAAGCGTGTTGGCCGCAAAGGCGATGGACAATTTGCTCCGATTACGTGGGAAGAAGCCATTGAAACCATTCGGCAAAAATGGACAAAACTGATTGAAGAAAAAGGTCCAGAAAGTATTCTGCCTTACAGCTTTTATGGGAATATGGGCAATCTAAATGCAGAAGGCATGGACCGCCGCTTTTTCTATCGTCTTGGTTCAAGTCAATTAGACCGGACCATCTGTCAGTCAGCAGGAACGACTGGCTATAAATATACAATGGGTGCAAGCATTGGGACAGATCCAGAAGAGACCATTCATACGAAACTATTCATCTTTTGGGGGATCAATGCCGTGTCGACCAATATGCACCAAATCACCCTCGCACAAAAAGCGCGAAAGCAAGGAGCAAAGATTGTCGTGATTGATGTACACAAGAACCAAACCGGACGGATGGCAGATTGGTTCATTCCGCTTCGACCTGGTACTGACAGTGCCCTTGCCCTTGGCATCATGCATGTTCTTTTTAAAGAAGGACTAACAGATGAAGCCTTTTTAGAATTTTATACAACCGGTCATAAGGAGCTGCGTGAGCATGTGAAGCAGTATGATCCAGACACTGTTGAGGGCATCACGGGGGTTTCTAAAGAGGACATCCTTACACTTGCAAGAATGTACGCAGAAACATCGCCGTCTCTCATTCGCATTGGCAATGGTTTGCAGCACCATGATAATGGCGGAATGAGTATTCGAACCATTTCCTGCCTCCCTGCCCTGACTGGTCAGTGGCTCCACAAGGGCGGCGGTGCGATGAAATCAAACTCTTCTTTTCTCAGCTATAATGAAACAGCTCTTCAGCGGCCAGATTTATTAAAGGAACGCACGCCAAGATCATTTAATATGAATCAGCTAGGCAGTGTGCTGACGAATGCAGCGCCTTCCATTGATTCACTCTTTGTCTACTCGTGCAACCCAGCTGTTGTGACGCCTGAAGCGAATAAAGTAAGAGAAGGTTTGCTGAGAGATGACTTATTTACAGTCGTTCACGACCTATTTCTAACAGAGACAGCTAAGTATGCAGATATTGTCCTGCCGGCCACATCCGCCTTTGAAAATGAGGATTTCTATACATCATACTGGCACCATTATATTCAAATTCAAGAGCCAGTGATTGAACGCTATGGAGAAAGCAAATCCAATACAGAAGTGTTTCGCTTGTTAGCCCATGCGATGGGCTTTGAAGATGAAGCCTTCCGCGAGACAGATGCGGAACTCATGGAACAAGCCCTTCATCATCCAGAAAATCCGCATTATGAGGACATTTCATACGAGGCATTAAAAGAAAAGAAATGGATCAAAGCAAAACGAGGACCTTTCCAAGACTTAAAGCTCTCTACCCCGAGCGGCAAAATTGAGCTTTATTCTGAACAAATGAAAAAAGACGGATATCCGGCGCTTCCTACCTACGTGCCCCTTTATCAGGAAAGCGAATATCCGCTTACCTTTATACCGGGACCGAATCATAATTTTCTTAACTCGACCTTCTCACTTCATGAAAAGCATCAAAAGCTTGAGAAGTTCCCGAAGCTTCACATGAATGAACAAGATGCAAAGGCAAGAAAAATTGAAGATGGTGACATGGTGCGTGTGCTCAATGACCGAGGAGAATGCGAGCTTGTCGTGTCAGTCGGTCACAATGTATTACCTGGTGTTGTGGTCAGCCAAGGATTATGGGCAGATCAAAAAGGCAAAAAGCATCTAGTTAACGGGCTAACACCTGATCGGCTGGCAGATATGGGCGGCGGTGCGACGTTCTTTTCGGGCAGAGTGGAAGTTGAAAAATGATCATAGACAGAAGAAAAGCCAGCAAAAAACTGCTGGCTTTTTTCATTTGGTTTTATCGAATAATCAGCTGGTTGGTCATTACATTCGCACTTCCGTTGCTTCGGTAGCCTTCTACAGTTAATGCTGTTTCATACATTTTCCCCATTGGCATACCTAGGCTTTCCCATTTTCTGAAATGCTCACTGACGGATACAGTACCGCTCGTACGTTTTGTTTGACGTACACTCCAATATTGCTTAAAGGTAGCGTCTCCAATAATAGAAGGCTGATTGACACGTAGCGTTTCATAAATGTCATATGTGCCTCCATCGGCATAAAATGATCCTTTATACGTTCCTGTTGGGCGATAGGTGCCCCATGACTCAACAATGTAGTATTCAGCTAATGGAGATTGTGTCCAGCCATAGACACATAAGTAGGAATTCCCGCCTGGGTTAAAGGCTGCGTTGTAATTGATGGAGATGTTGCCAAGTTGATGATGAGTTTTAGTGGAATCAAACTTCTTCCCTTTTCGAAACAAAGCATTTCCGATATTGTTCCATTGCGCGCTAAATGCCCCGCCGTTATTGAGTGTCATTGCGGTATTTCCGTAATCCTTCCATAATTCAAAATCGTACCCGCTGTGATTGCCTATTCTATTGTCATAAATCGTTTCCGCATGAGCTGGTACAGCCGTCAGTGTCAGCACAAATCCAATACACATCACAAACAATAGCCTCAATCTTTTCAAGTTCATTTTCAATCCCTCTCCTTTTTTCATTAAAATTGTTCTGCCTTCTCTAAGATGAAGCGAGCTCATCACCTCCTTTCATGTCACCCTTTTTGCTAGACGGAACGGTATTGTTCTAACCCAGCATGGATATCTCTTGTTTGTGTATAGACCTTTTGATACAGATGAAACAGATCATCATATATACTTGCAAGCTGCTGCTCTGGCTCATAGACAGCAGCTTGATGAATAAACTGATTTGCACATGCTTCAAGCGACGGATACCAACCGCAGCCAACGGCGGCCAGTATAGCTGCTCCTAAAGCAGGCCCTTGTTCATTGTCTAACTGGATGACCTCTGCCTGAAAAATGTCTGCTTGCATTTGAAGCCATGTCCGGCTTCTCGCACCGCCTCCAATGGAAACAATTGAATCTATGTGTTTCCCAGCTTGCCTGAATAAAGCGATCGATTCATTTAACGAGAAAGTAATCCCTTCTAGCACAGCCCTAACGACATGTGCCCTTTCATGCCGGCTGTCTAATCCAATCAAGCTTCCACGAATGATAGCATCCGCATGAGGTGTTCTTTCCCCGACTAAATATGGCGTGAAGAGCAATCCATTTGCTCCTGGCGCGACATAAACCGCACCCTCTAAAAGTGATTGGAACGATTCCTCTGGAGCCAGTAAATGTTTTATCCAGTTAAGGCTATATCCTGCTGAAAGGGTCACACCCATTGTGTAGAAAGCGTCTTTTTTTGCATGATGGAACAAATGCAGGTTTCCTTGAAGCTCTCTTTCATGATCCTCTTCGTAAGAGAGAATGACCCCAGATGTGCCAATACTGCATAACGTGCGGCCAGAGGATAAAATACCAGCACCAATTGCTCCGCAAGCATTGTCTGCCCCGCCAGCAAAGACTTTTGCACCCTCTTCGATCCCCGTCTCACGTGCAATGTGCGGAAATAGTGTACCAACCTCTTCCTCTGATGAGATCAGTGGCGGACAAATATGAGGAGGAATATCAAATGCCTGACAAATTTCTTCACTCCACGCTTGCTCTCCAATATTTAATAACAAGGTGCCAGCCGCATCAGAATAATCGATATGAACAGAACCTGTTAATCGAAATCTGACATAATCTTTTGGGAGTAAAAACATGTCGATTTGTTGATCAATTTCTGGTTCATGCTCCTTTACCCATAATAATTTTGGCAGTGTGAATCCTTCAAGCGCTTGATTTTTCGTGATCTGTTGGAGCCGTTCCCCCAGTTTTTTTGTAATATGTGTACATTGCGCTGTCGTTCGTGTATCATTCCATAAAATTGCAGGGCGGAGCACCTCGCGGGATTCATTTAAAAGAACCAGACCATGCATCTGTCCAGAGAAGCTGATGCCCTCTACTTTCTTTGAAAGGACAGGCTGCCTTGCCATCAGTTCTTTCATCGCAGCCACTGTTTGCTCAACCCATTCCTCTGGGTTCTGTTCACAATATCCAGGTTTATCTTGAATGAGGCGGTAAGGCTTAGTGGCCTCGCCGCACACCTTTCCATTCTCATCTACTAATATGGCTTTGACTCCGCTCGTTCCAAGATCAATTCCCATCACATACTTCATGTCTTCACTCCTTCAAAACAGGTCCGCTTCTTCAATCAATCTTCTAACAAGTATTGATTTAACCGGGCTTTCAACTGTTCCTCTCTTCCCGATTCGTTTTTGATTAAAGGGTGCTTGAGCGCATACTCTTCTAATGTATGAAAGTTTGCCTTTCCTTCTGAAATGTCACGGCCAATCCCTTCAGAAAAACTGCGATATCGGTGCTTGATCACATCTTCAAACACACGATCTTCTATGAGTCTATGAGCCACCCGAAGTCCTTTTGCGAATGCATCCATTCCCGCAATATGGGCATACAAAATATCTTCAAGCTCAAAAGAAGCTCTTCTCACTTTTGCATCAAAATTGAGACCGCCAGTTCCAAGTCCGCCATTTTGCAGAATTTCATACATGGCAAGAGTTGTGGCATATAAATCGGTTGGAAATTCATCCGTGTCCCAGCCAAGCAGCGTATTCCCTTGGTTCGCATCCACAGAACCGAGCAATCCATGTATTCTTGAGACGCGTAATTCATGCTCAAACGTATGACCAGCAAGCGTCGCATGATTGGCCTCGATGTTCAATTTAAAATGTGAATCTAGTCCGTATTGCTTTAAAAAGGCAATAGATGTCGCTGCATCTGCATCGTATTGATGAGTGGTTGGCTCCTTTGGCTTAGGCTCAATTAAAAATTGGCCAGTGTACCCAATTTCCTTTGCATAATCAACAGCCATATGCAAAAATGACGCCATGTGATCAAGCTCTCTTTTCATATCTGTATTCAGCAGAGTATCGTACCCTTCTCGTCCTCCCCAGAAAACGTAATTTTCTGCGCCAAGTTCTTTAGCTGTTTCGATGCCTTTTTTCACCTGTGCGGCTGCATAGGCAAAGACGTCTGCATGACAAGATGTTGCTGCGCCGTGTACAAATCTAGGATGCTTGAACATATTGGCTGTATTCCACAGCAGCTTGACTCCGCTATCCCGCATGTATTCTTTCATTCTTTCTAAAATGATGTCTAATTGCTGATTCGTCTCTTGAAGCGTATCTCCCTCCGGTGCAATGTCACGGTCATGGAAGGAAAAATACGGAACATCCAATAGATCAAACAGTTGAAAGGCTACTTCCAATCTAGCTTTTGCTAAATCCATTCCGCTATAGGAGTCCCAGGCTCTCTGCATCGTACCAGTTCCAAACATGTCTGTTCCATCAGCAGTCAATGTATGCCAATAAGCGACTGAGAAGCGCAGGTGATCTTTCATTGTTTTTCCGCCAATCATTTCACTTGGATCATAGTGTTTAAAAGCGAGTGGATTTTTTGATTGTTTTCCTTCAAATTGTATTTTTCCGATTCCTTCTAAGCTGTGTAACGTTTTCATATTTGAGTTGGCCATCTTTTATTCCTCCTATGAATATACTTTGTAAGTTGATTCAACAAACTAATGTTCAATTGATGATCAATTCACTTTGAATTTTCCATATTTTTTAGTTTTTTAGAAATATTTTCGTTATAATAAAGTTAAAATCATCCTTCTTACAGATTACATGCGTAGAAAAGCAGCTTTTTTCTTCACTTAATCTAAAGACGAAACAAATGGAGTGGATAACATGGATATCGCTGATCAGAACTTTGTGAAAAAAATAAATCAAAAGCTATTATTAAAAGAAATTCTCCAGCATGCACCAATTTCTAGAGCTAAATTATCTGAACGCACTGGGTTAAATAAATCGACTGTTTCCTCTCAAGTGAGTACATTAATGAAAGAGCAACTCGTCTATGAGATCGGTCAAGGTGAGTCTAGCGGCGGGAGAAGACCGGTTTTACTGATGTTTAATAAACGTGCTGGCTGCTCCATCGGGATTGATGTCGGCGTTGATTATGTCAATGGCATTTTAACCGACCTTGAAGGGTCCATCCTTCAAGAAGAACAGATCAAGCTCCCATCAAGCGCTCCTGATGTGACCATACGCATATTAACTGAATTAATACAGCAGTTGAAGGCCCAAATCCCCTCTTCCCCATATGGGCTCATAGGTATTGGCCTATGTATACCCGGGCTAGTGGATGCCGATCAACAAATCGTGTTTACGCCGCATTCTAAATGGAAAAATGTTGACATGAAAACAACGCTCCAAGACGCATTCCAAGTACCCGTCTTCATTGAAAATGAAGCAAATGCCGGTGCATATGGTGAAAAAATCTTTGGTGCCGCTAAACATTATGATCATTTGATCTATGCCAGCATCGGCACCGGCATTGGAATCGGGATCATTATCAATCATCATTTATACAGAGGTTCATATGGCTTTTCTGGTGAAATGGGACATATGACCATCGACTTTAATGGACCAACATGCAGCTGCGGAAATCGTGGTTGCTGGGAGCTGTATGCATCTGAGAAAGCCTTGTTTCAGTCCCTTCAAACAAATGATCAGCCCATCTCTCATCAAGAATTGGAAAAGCTGGCGACGTTAAATGACATGAAAACCCTCAATGCCCTGCGCAACTTTGGCTTTTACCTTGGGGTTGGTCTCACAAACGTCCTCAATACCTTTAACCCGCAAGCGATTATTTTACGAAACAAGGTGATTGAAGCGCAGCCAACGGTTCTACGTGTGATTCAAGAGGAGGTCTCCTCCAGGATGGATACTCAATTCAGTTCACATGTCGAGCTGCTTCCATCGTCATTAGGACACAACGCACCAGTATTAGGGATGACATCTCTCGTCATTGAAGCTTTCCTGCAAGATGCCACCCTCTCACCATGACAGATTCATAGATAAAAAAGACAGCTCTTACCGTGTTGTCTTTTTTTATTTATCTGTTTCCTCATAACGGAAATAGTTGAAATCAGCAGGAAGACGCTCGCCGCTTGTATCCTGGCACTGCATGCCGACAAATGCCCCTGTAAAAAATCCTCCTCCTCGAATGAAGTCATCAGATAGGTGGCTAGATTCAAATATCACATCAATTTCCTTCCAGTCTTTTTGATCAAATGAATAAGAATAGGTATATGTTTCTTTCTGAACGGTCACTTTTAAATACACATAGGTGACCTCCTCTGAAATGACGATTTTTTGTGCCAATGGCTGAGAAAAGGAAAGGTTTTGACAGGCAGATAATTCAAGAATGCGGCCAAGTTCCTCGTCATATGTCACCTGAAGCGCTGTCCAATTTTCCGTATTGTAATAATTCACAAGACCAGCAGCTTGCTGAAAATTCTCTGGATAGAACAACACAGCTGTCTCTGCTTCAAAATAAAAGCTTTGCCAGCGCCTTGCAACAAAGGCTTGAGTAAACTTAGATGTTAGAGATTCGTGACCATATAACCTTAAATGCTGAGGTTTTTCCGTTAATGAACCGATCTGTTCAGTAAAAGGAATTCTTAATGTTTGAAAGTGTCTATTTAACGTTGATTCTTTAAACTCATCGACTGTATGGTAGGTAGGAGCAAAAACCTTTTCGTTGATCGCTGGCGCTTCAACCTCCAGCGCTCCTTCTTTTCCGCCCACTACATACGGCCAGCCATTCTTCCATTCAAGCTTTTGAATCGCTGTTTCTCTTCCTAAAGGACACCACCCTCTTTGCTGAAAAATAGATTCCTTGCTTGATTGAATAGGGCGGCCAGTCAGATGAGCGAGATACCACTCATTTGTGTGCGTTTGAACAATGGAAGCATGACCGCATTTTTGAAGCGGATGTTCAGGTGAGTGAAAAGCACTTAAAATTGGGTTATCAGGATGAACCTCATAAGGCCCTTCAATCTGCCGGGAACGGGCAATTGTTGCCGCATGCTCGTACCTAGTGCCTCCTTCTGCTGTTAATAAATAATAGTAATCACCGATGTGATAAAGATGCGGTGCTTCTGTCAATTTAATCGGTGTGCCTTTAAAAATGACCTTCCGCTGACCAATGAGTTTCTTTTCCGTCACGCTATATTCCTGCAGGGCAATACCCGCAAAGGAATGGTGCTTTTCTCTATGATCCCACAGCATATTTAAGACGTATTTCTTCCCGCTTTGGTCATGAAATAAAGAGGGATCAAAGCCAGAGCTATTAAGCTTAACCGGCTCACTCCAATCACCATCAACTTCACTTGCCGTCACCAAATAATTATGACCATCTTTAAATGGACCATCCACTACTTTGATATCTGAATAAATGAGCCAAAACTGACCATCTGCATAGCTTAGGCACGGTGCCCATACTCCGCCAGAATCAGGATTTCCTTTCATGTCCAGCTGCGACGTTTTTTGCAAAGGACGCGCAGCAAGCCGCCAATGGACGAGATCCTTCGAATGATAAATTTGTACCCCTGGAAACCATTCAAATGTAGAGACCGCCATGTAATAATCTTCTCCTACACGGCAAATACTTGGGTCCGGGTTAAATCCTTTGAGTACTGGATTGGTGATTTTCATTCAACTTCCTCCTCTTTCACGACCTACATTTTAAAATCATCCATATGATCGATATATACTTGATCCCTATTCTCAAGCTCCCTCACGACTTTTTGGTGCTCTTCTTCATCTAGGTTATAAAAATTAATATCAATCATCGCTAAAATCAGTAAGCATACAGGAATCACTGTTACCGTGATTAAAATGCCAAGCAATGCTTCTGGCGTCTGTATTTGGTTTGCAACATAGCCAAATCGATCGAGTACAAGCCCCGGAACAATCCCGCCTAATGCCATCCCAAATTTAAAGAAAAATCCAATGACTGCGTAGATCAGTCCGCCCATCCTTTTTCCAGTTTTATATTCGCCGTATTCAACAGTCTCAGGAATGAGCGCCCACATGTAAGCACCCGCTGTAATACTCCCCGCAGCAGCAACAAGCCTGAAAATCAGTATTAAAGTGATTTGACTCGGCGGTATCACAAGTAGGGCAAGAAGACCTACGATATTCAGCGATAAAGAATAATTAAGCAGCTTTTTCTTTCCTAACAGCTTGTGCAGCTTCGGAATAAATGGCAGCACCATTAAAGCTGGCAGACTGCCAATGAGTCCGTACCATTTCACTAAATCTTCTCTGCCAAGGTTATACGTCACATAATAGATCCCAACAGAGTTGCTGATCGAGTTCACACCAAAAATAATAATAAAGAAAATGCTTAATACAACAAGCGGGCGATTCACTCGTAATTGGACAAAGATATCACTGAATTTAATCTTTTCCTCTGGCTTTTGAAGCGTGACACGTTCATTCGTGCTTTTAAAACAGAAAATCAGTAATGCGCCGCCAAGAACGCCGAGAAAAGCCATCGTCATCTGCCAGCCAAGTGCTGTATTTCCTGTCGTATCACTTAAAAAGGTCGCAAGAAAAGGAACAAAAAAAGCAACAACTAGACCACCTAGATTGGCAAACACCATACGAACGGACGTAATACTGACAACCTCTTGGTTATTTCTTGTCATTGCGGAAGTTAAAGCACCATAAGGAACGTTGATGAATGTGTATGTAAGCGATAAACCAACATACGTGATGTAGGCATAAATGAGTTTACCCATTTCGGAAAAATCAGGTGTTGTAAAGCAAAGAATGGCAAGTACGACAAAAGGAAACGCACCGAATAACAAATAAGGTCTGAATCTACCAAAACGGCTGTTCGTCCGGTCTACCAATGCACCAATAAATGGATCTGCAAGCGCATCGATGGCGCGAACAACCAAAAACATCGTCCCTGCTGCTGCCGCTGATAAACCGTACACATCTGTATAGAAAAATAATAGATACGTAGAAACAGTAGCGTAAATCAAATTACATGCGAAATCCCCTGAAGCATATCCCACTTTTTCAGACATACGAATCTTCTTTAAATTCTCACTAACCATGAGCTTTCTCCCTTCTTCACTTAGCCTCTTCTAACGAACAGATGACGGAGGGCAGCAGCAATCAATACAGGGAATATAAAGCGCTTTCAATTTGTTATAAAAATGTAGCTGAACATCTCTTCCTTTCAGCTTAGCCCAAATGCGCAGCAAAACAGTCGAATGACAGAATCATCTCCTTCAATATAGGGATCAATACTTGAAATTCATCTTAGTTTATTGACCAAACAAACTAAGATGAATTCATTTTATAAAATCTGATCTGACTTTTCAATATATTTTGAAAAAATAATCCAAATAATCGATTTCTTGTCATTCATCTTGTGAAATGACAAGAAAATCTGAAAGAATTCATTTAAAGGTTGCATTCAAGCTCATCCCATGCTATATTAATCAAGCGATGAGCTGAATTGTGTAAGTCGGGTAACATGTCTCTTTGAGACACACACGAATGTGGCGTGTGGTTATTCCGCCTCAATACGCAAAAGACATCTTCTTAGGAAGATGTCTTTTTTCTTACCCTATTTTTGTTCCATTCTCAACCGGTTCATCTGTCGCTAACAACACCACGTCTTCTTTTGACGGCATGCCTCCTAAGACAAGCACTTCTGATTTGAACCCTGCAATTCTTCTTGGCGGGAAATTAACGACCGCTACGATTTGTTTGCCGGTAAGATTTTCCGCTGTATAACGCTTTGTCAGCTGAGCACTAGATTGTTTTACACCAATTTCTTCACCAAAATCAATCTTGAGCTTCAATGCAGGCACTCTTGCCTCTGCAAAAAATTCTGCTTCTATGATCGTCCCAACGCGAATATCTAACGCCAAAAACTGTTCAATATCTGCCATCTGACTCTCTCCTCTTCATAAAAGGTAACGTAATCTATTGATTATTCATTGTAGCACATTCATTTTGTCATAGAGGAGGTTCAAAAAGCCTATACAGCGTTAAAATCACCTTTATAGTTTACATAATAAATTTATTGTCGTGTATTAAATGTTTGCATCCTGAAAATGAATTCAGTAAAATGGCAAATAATCCTACTGCTTCCTCCCGAATATATTGGGGAGGGTTCACACTTGTTTACATTATCGGATATGTGGACGTTTTGCTGGTCGTTTTTTGTCATTCTTCCTATCGTTGCCATCCTGCATCAGCTTGGCCATATTGTGGTCGCGTGGATGTTTGGAGCAAAGGTTTCCTTTGCGCTTGGCAGAGGGAAAAAAGTGTTGAAAGTAGGCGTCGTTGAAATTAGACGAATCTATTTTCTAGATGCATTTTGCCACTATGAAGAAATGAGGAAAAACAACCGATTGTCGCACATTCTTGTCTACTTAGGCGGTTCATTATGCAACCTGCTCAGTGTTCTCATACTGAACACAATGATCGCCAATGATTTCCTGCCAGAGCACCAATTTTTCTATCAATTTGCTTACTTCTCAGTCTACTATGTATTTTTTGCACTGCTGCCAGTCCAGTATGCAGATCATCATCCGAGTGATGGGCAAGCGATTGTGAACATCATTCGGCACGGTGAACCATGCGACATCATTGACTAGCATGATGACTTTCACTGTCAATATGATAATGAATCGTTAAAAAAGGAATACCGAACAGCTTCATTTGATGTACCGCTGTGAGACTTTGATCTGTCTCCGGCTTCATATGAAAGCTTTCTTCCATTGGCAGTTTCATGGTGATAAAAGGCGTATGCAAATACAATCCTTCGTCACCGGTACTGCCTTTTGGACATGCGCTTTTTAATAGAAAATCTCCTTTCTCATTAAAAGGCTTTAAAATAGCTGTCAGCTGTGAATACGGAAGTGGCAGCGCAATATTCATATAACCCGAAGCTGCATCGTAATGAAGAGCATAAAGTGCAAAAAAGACTTGCTCTCCTTTTACATTGTGACGTATCCAAGCCCGAACATTTTCCCTTTCTTCCTTCGGATGTTGAAATCTAGTCAGACATCCCTGCATCTCATATGGATGACGAGATAACCCCAAATAAAGCTGACCTATTTTCTTAAACACTGGCTGAAGTAAAAAAACAAACGGCCTTACCCACCAATGAAAGCTGACGGCTGCTTTTAATGTAAAAGCCATAGGGTCTTCATAAAATCTGCGAATCACAGGTGACACCCTATCAGCTGAAAACGTCGTTCCATTTAATTCATCAAGCGAATCGACTAAACCCAGCTTCTCATGGTTATGCACGCTTTCCTCTTGAAAAGAGATCAGTTGAAACCGGCCATACACTTTGGAAATCGGAAAGTTCTTCTGCTTTAATTGATCCTTCGGCCCTTCAATCAGCCAGCCAATCAACCCCGGCAAAATCACAAAAAAAGCATTGATACTGCCATGAAACCAAATCATCTGATCCATGCTGATGTAGGTCACACGCATCAGCATACCAGCGGAATAAAGAAGTGATAACACGATCGTCCCCATTAAAACTAAGCTAGAAAACACAACAAGTCCTTTTGCCAAAGTCGACCGAAATCTTGTTTTCATACAAAGGATACCATATATGTAGAGGGCCATCACATAAAGAATGACGCTGAACGTATCAAATAGACGGGAAAAGCTAATCCCAACAGCTATCATCACAGGCGACAGCAAAATCACCCAGCCTGCCGCTTTGTATAAAGCTGTCTCTTTTGTTCGCTGCCTTCCTAAAAATCCATAAAAAAGCGGGATAAAAAAAGCCGAGTAATGAAAATGAATAGCGGTCAAAAGAACAATGATCGGCGAAAATGTCATCACCTGTATATCTGCTGTGTACAGCCAAAACCACAGACCGCCTAAAGCGAGATACATCCATGCGCCATCAATCATCAGCTCATGAAGTGGAAAGATTCCTCTTTTCAGCAAACGACAAAAGCCAAATAACGCCAATAAGATTGTATATAAAAGCCATCCCGATGCAAACCAAGCGGAATGATAGATAAAAGCAGTGGTTGCACAAAGAGCCGCTAGTGGAAAGGCTTTCATTAAAAAGCCGATCAGCCTCTCTGGCTTGTGTTTCTTCCCTTCTTTCTCAAAAAAGTGTAAGGCAGAGGGAACAAAAAATAGAATTGCCATGAGAACAAAAAATTCTGCTACCCGGCCTGTCATGAAACGGGTGGCGATAAAACAAGCCATGAAGATCAGACTGGATGTCAAATGCCACTTATTCATCATGAGACACCCTTTCTGTAAAACGGCCTTTATATGTAAAAAGAGTACCAAACAGGCGATTTTTCACGTGGACATCAATGGTATATTCACCTGCATGTTCATCGTAGCCTTCCGTTACATCTGACACACCATAAAGCCATGAAGGCAGCGGCCATTCCCTGCCGAATATCAAAAACTTCTGCCGGCCGGATTGGATGTGTAAGAAACCATGCTTTGTTACTGTAAAATGAAGCTCTGACACAAGAAGTCTAGGCTTTCCAAAGTAGTCTAGTACTGTATGACTCTTCTGATCAATGATCATATCTGCATCAAAGTGCCGCTCCTTCTTTGGGAAATAAAACGTTCGATACCAGTGCATCCCTTCCTCCCCCTTATTTGTCACAAAGGGCTCGTTGACTATTTGAAAAGGAATGTTTCTCCCTCTCTCGGGGAAAAAACAACGAAACAGTGGACCCATTCTGAAGATCAACCGAATGAGTCTTGACCCACCGCCTATTTCCTCCATGGTGCCTTCAGCAGAAAACGCGCGGTTGTATCTCTCTTTTAGCTTTGGATGCAGCTTATCGTAATCCTTTACTTGATGACGATGAACGACCATGTCTACCTCCCCTTTTTCGTTTGATGGAAAATACATCTACACAATCTTTTAGATTGATCATACCTGCAATCGACAAAATGAAAAATGCACTCATCACAAGCGGCTCATGAAGCGTCGTTTGCGGGGATAGGACCCCTATACAAAGCATGATGAGAAGAAACATACTTTGAAAAATGAATAGATATTTCTTTGATAGCTTGGGAATTAGCCATGATACGCCTAAAAGCGCATAAAACAATCGGAAACTCGTGCTATGATCAAAAGCCGAATGTGAAAAAGGAATGACCGCTTGGCATAGCCAGACGATGGCAAACAGCAAACAAATCCCGTAATGAGCAAGTGTTCTCTCTAGCAGCAAACGGGGATGTGTTCCCTTTTCAAGCCACGTCTTTAATGCCCCAAAACTAAAGGCTGTCATAAACCCGATCATTGGGCGAAAAAGAATCCGGTCTGCCCATGTCCATCCTTTTCCTTCTTTCGTTTTGTAATCAAATTGAGTTTGAAACACAATGTGGTCGCTTGTTTTCATATACTTCCAGTAGCCGCTGCCTTCTTTGATAAAAGACAATGGGTGTGACGATTTGAAATGAAGTGAGGATGCCCGCTCATTCCGTTCATCCATCATTCTTGTTCGATAAGCTCCTGTCCCTGTTACACTTAAACCAAACCCTAGATGCTTTTCATACAAAAAGGATTGGGGCTGTTCATTTTGAGGTTCATTTAATGAAATGGTTGAAAAGCGAAAATCCCATTGTTCATGAAGCTTTGGATTTTGCGTATATTCCCATACTTTCTCTATCGGTGCATGAATGGTTGTTTCCACATAAACAGGCTTTCTTTTCATCTGCCTCTACTCCTCTATGTGAATTATTTCACATAACAAGCATACCATGTTTCACAAAACTGTCAAATGTTTATTCTTTTTTTGTCAAAAAATTGGTTTAAGATGGTCGCCTCTTTAACATATCGGTTCACTACCAAAAAAAGACCTGTCAATGAGACAGATCTTCTTTTTGCAACACACCTGAGATATAAAGCTTGACCGCATAGCTCACACTGTCTTCAAGCTGTTCTTTTCGTTGAAATCCATTTTTATTTGAAATATCACCGAAGCCGTGCAATAAGCTTCTTAGTCCTCTGACCACATGTGTCATCTCTTCTTCTTTGACACCAAAACGGGCCATGATGGATTGGACAAATTCAACAAGGCGCTCTGCCTCACTTCTTACTTTTTTCTCCTCCATATGTGAAAAGGCCGCTTCATAAAGGCCTGGATGTTCGCGGACAAATTCAACATACTGTTTGGCAAAGGCTAACACAGCTTCTTCTTTATCCAATCCCTCTGTTACGTGTATACCTTCTTCACGTAGCATGGACAGCCCTTTTTCTGCGAGTGCCGCCTGAATTTCAAGAAGACCAGATACATGATTATAAAGAGAAGGTGGTCTGATGTTCAGCTTTTTAGACAATGTAGCAATGGTCAATGCAGAAAAGCCCTCTTCATCAACAAATGCGGCTGCTGTATCGATGATTTTTTCTTGCGTGATACCCATTCTTGGAGACACGGTTTACTGCTCCCCTTTCTTTAACTGATGCTGCCTTTTTGTTATGGCAGCTTGAAGCTTGGCATGAGGTTCCATGATAAGATCACCATGTCCTACTGCAAGACAAGATAAGGGAAGTGCCAGCAATTTTTCGGCACTTTTGAGTGCTGTTTCTGCATCCCAAGTGGCAAAAGCCGGGAACGGGAAGGTCAAGCGAAACTCACCCGTTACGAATAAACCGCCTTTTGTCACAAGTGCATCTCCTGCAATGACAATCCCTGACCTTTCATCGTATAAAGAAATGCTTCCAGGTGTATGTCCTGGTGTTGCGATGACTTTAAGTGACCCAATCTCGTCCCCTTCTTCGACAAGCACATCTGGTTTTGTGTGAATGTCTTTTGAAAAACTGCCTTTAATTTTTTGCTGAGGTTCACCAGGAAGCAAGGAAAAATCACCTTCAAAAAGGAGGGCATCGCGTTTTGATAAATAAACGACTGCCTCTGGAAAAGCCTTTTTCACTTCATCTAGTGCACCGATATGATCCATATGACTATGAGTGAGAATAATCTTGTCGATTGGCTTGTCTTTTTTGTGCGCAAATTCAATGATCGAGCTTGCTGCCATTTTTAAAGCAGCATCAATTAATATCAGTCCATTTTCTTCCTCAAATACATAGCAATTTACCGGAAATAGACGCGGCATCAATGTGAGCTGGTGCAGGCGATCAAAAGTTGTCAATCTCATCATATGTCCTCCTAAAACTAATGTTGTTAGTTTTATATTAACTAATGATATTAGTTTTAGCAAGCATTTCTTCATCAACCGCAATATAAATATCAATTTGCGCTTCTTTTGGATCTATAGATCTTTCATCATACCATTCAAAGTCGCCTGTATATGTGCGGTATTGGCGCTCATCCCACGCCCAAATCTGCTGCCATGTCTCCAACACAACCTCTTCAATAGGTCCCTTTCTCGTTCGGAATTTTGCGTAGGTCGATGAAGGAATCTCTATGACATGTTCTACCTGCTGATCCACGAATTGCCCAGCAGTAAATAAATAAGAGCCATGCTCATCTTTTTCATAATCTGAATATAATCCTATGACGGGCGCTTGCCCTCCGTGAAGCTGCTGCGCAAAAAATTGTTGCCAGAGTGGAGCAATCTTCCGCTCTTTTGTTTGCTCCATTTCGTTTGTTGTTCGAACAGACAACCCTTTCATCCATTGTTTCTCTAATGTCACGATATCGTACATACATTCTCATCTCCTTTTTTTCTATCATATAAAAAGAAACCTGACAACATTGTGTCAAGTTTCTATTCGTTTGAGAAATTGTTTCAACTGAATGTCAAACGCTTCTTTGACATGCTTCGGGGAAAGAATGTCAACATCTGGACCTAAATGGAATAGGAAACTATTTAACCAATCATCAAGAGGTACGGTAATGGTGGCAAGGTAAGTGCCGTCTGAACAAACATTCAATTCGTTCTCATCTACCCACTCCTTCACTTTCCCCACTGATGCTTCCGTTAACCTGAGCGTGACAGAGCTGACCGACGGTTGTTCTTGCCAAGAATCATTCCAAGGCTTTTCTTCGTTTTTGATTCTTTTCGGTTGAAAATACCCTGAAATGGTGACAAGACCCGTCATTCTAGTTAGCTTGAACAGACGAAAAGCTTTTTTTACACAACAGAACGCATACAAATACCAATGCCTCCCTTTTAAAACGAGCGTATAAGGCTCCACTTTGCGTGGAAGTGTTTCACCTTTCGCATTGCGGTAAGTAAACTGAATGTATTGGTGCGCTGACGCAGCTGTATGAATGAGCTGGAGCTTCTTTTCTGCCTGGCTGTCTTTTCCCCAGGAGCTTAAATCAATGAAGACATGATGCTGCTTTTCGTTTTCACACGTATGCGTGGGAATAAGCGATTTGATTTTTTTCAGTACATGTTCGCTTTCTTTAAAGGAATAGGCACTCGTCATGCTTTCGAGGGCTGTTAAAATGACCTCGATGTCATCATCGGTAAATAATTTTTTCTCTAAACGATAATCCTCAATAAGTGAAATGCCTCCACCTGCTCCTTGGGTTGTGACAACAGGGATTCCCGCTTGATTGATGGTATCAATGTCACGATAAATGGTCCTCGTGCTCACTTCGTGAAGTTCAGCAAGATCTTTCGCCTGTACTTGCTTCTTGCTAATGAGCAGCATCACAGTAGATAAAATGCGGTCGATTTTCATGACTTTTCCTCTTTTTCATAAATGTAGGTTTTGTTTTGATAAAAAAAGAAAGAATGGTAAAGATAAGTAACAGCCAGCATTCGTTTACATCCCTGCACGTGCAGGAGGAGGTTGCATCATGACACATAACGTGTGGCAATTGTTCATGATTGGGAGCATTATGTTGATCTGCATCATGATTCGAATGAATCGAATGAGACGCTTTCAGCTTGTACGCCCCATCAGGCTTTTGATGAGAATGTATCTCTTTGGTCTTTCAGCCCTTATTCTCCTATCAGAAGGATGGCAAAATCATAATATCCTCATCTATGCCGCTATTGGTATGCTTTTTGGAAGCAGCCTAGCTGTTCATGCCTATCAGACGATTCGTATGAAAGAAGAAAATGGCCGGCTGTATATGAAAACGAGTAAATGGATTGAAAGCTTCATTTTGTGTTTGTTTTTATCCAGGCTTAGTTTTAAGCTGGTTGAGCTCACAAACCATTCGATGACCAAAATCAGTGTCGTTGAACTGTATCAGCACATCGTGAGCGATGATGCGATGACCATGCTCAGCTTTTTTCTTTTAGCTGCTTACTATGTTGTTTTTTCTTTTCACATGATGAAAGCAAATAAACGATCGACACATGTGCATCATGCATAAAAACCTTCCTATATGAAAGTAGGAAGGTTTTTTATCAATCGTGCTGTGCATGGTGAATCATCTGTTCAAGCACTTCCATCACATGCTGATCTTCAGGGCTGTAAAAAATCGAGGTCCCTGCTCGTCTAGATTTCACGAGACGAAGGTTTTTTAAAAAGCGCAGCTGATGAGAAACGGTTGATTGCATGAGATTCAGTGTTTCTGCTATATCATTTACCGAGTGTTCACCTTGAGACAGCAGGTGCAGAATTCGAATACGTGTCGGATCAGATAAAGCTTTAAAGGTTTGGGAGACAAGAAATAGACTTTCTTCATCCAGCTCCATCCGTTCCTGTTCTTGATTTGTATTCAGTTCTTCCTTCATTTTGCTTCACCTTTCTTGTCCGTCAAATCACGACTTATTCTATGTATCATCATATACCAAAACGTCCGGCATGCAAAGAGAGCACACTTTAGAAAAAAGATTTACTCAAATAGCATTGACACTTGGTAGCATTCTTTTTAAAATGAGCATTATTTATTCATTTTTTTAGAGGAGCTGATAGGCAAATTGACTGAAGAGCCAAGACTAAAACGCAGCCTGACTGTCTTCCCACTTGTTGTGATCGGGCTTGCTTATATGGATCCACTTGTCGTATTTGATTCATACGGCATTGTGGCTCAGCTGACGAAAGGACACGTCGCTACAGCTTATATATTTACGTTACTTGCATTACTATTGACAGCGCTTAGCTATGGGAATATGGTGAAGGCTTTTCCAAAAGCAGGATCTGCTTATACATACGCGCAAAAAAGTATTCATCCTCATGTTGGCTTTCTTGTAGGCTGGACACTTTTACTGGATTATTTATTTTTGCCTATGGTGAATTTTGCGATTGGAAGTGCTTATTTAACCGCAGCCTTTCCTGATGTACCTCATTACATTTGGATCACCATACTTGCTATCGCCATAACGACTGTCAATGTAATCGGTATCCGGCTTACAGCCAACATCACGGCACTATTTGTGACCTTTCAGGTCATTGTCGCCGTCACTTTTGTTGGGTTTATTATGTATGGGCTCACGCAAAACGCAGGCAGCGGGGAATTATTGTCCGCCCGGCCTTTTTATTCGGCGAGCTTAGATCCAGCGCTTATTTTTTCAGGAGCAACCATTTTATGTTTTTCGTTTCTAGGATTTGATGCGATTTCGACCCTGTCTGAGGAAACCATTAAGCCAAAAAAGACGATCCCACTTGCCATCTTCTTAACCGTCGCCATTGGAGGCGTACTGTTTACCTTGACGTCTTATTTTTTGCAGCAAGTATTTCCAAATTTTCAGCAGTTCAAGCATCCCGATGCGGCCTCACTTGAAATTGCGGATTTTGTGGGCGGCGCCTTTCTCCACTCGTTCTTTTTAGCTGGCACAATGGTCGCTGTTATCTCTTCTTCCTTATCGTCACATGCAAGTGCAGCAAGGCTATTATATGCAATGGGTAGAGATGAGTCG
Source organism: Bacillus sp. lyk4-R2A-2 (assembly GCF_030209735.1). Taxonomy (NCBI): domain Bacteria; kingdom Bacillati; phylum Bacillota; class Bacilli; order Caryophanales; family Bacillaceae; genus Bacillus; species Bacillus sp. lyk4-R2A-2. Next base: position 716,153 of record NZ_JARVRK010000005.1, on the reverse strand, counting down.
TTACCGAAGCGCTTCTTCGGATATATACATCCGAGATTAAAAACGCCTGTTTTTAATATTTTATTAATTGGTGCTTTCTCCTTAACCGCAGTCGTTGGCGAACTTGAAGTCATTTATTCCTTTATCAGCTTCGGCGCGTTGATTGGATTCACATTAGTGAACTTATCTGTTTTTGCGTACTATTTCATTAGACAAAAACAAAGAGGTGTACTCAATACATTGAGATACGCAGTGATTCCTCTGTGCGGGACGGCCTTTTGTATATGGCTGTTAACGAACATCAGTACAAATGCATTAATCATTGGTTTGCTTTGGCTGATTATCGGTTTTGTTTATTTCTGCTACAGACTGAAAACAAGACCCGAATTTACATTTGGGTACGATTGATTATAAGGTTTTCACTTGGTATCTTGTGCAGGATATGGCATAATAAAAAGGCTGTACTTCCCTTTTAAAAGCGGGGCAAAACAGGGGTGAACTGACCTTGAAAAAGAAAAAAACAGGATGTTTTGCCATTTCAGGCTGCTTCACGATTTTTCTGTTTGTTTTCGTATTAGCAGCCATTGTCATGTCCTTTAATCAAAAGGAGTTAAAAAAGCTGCCGATTGATACGGAATCAATTGTTTTGTCGAGATTGGATGATTTCAAACCGCTTGTAGAAACAGAGTTAAGAGATCAAGATTTAGATCAATATACCGCGTTAATCCTCGGTATGATGTATCAAGAATCAAAAGGCAGAGGCGGAGATCCAATGCAGTCCTCTGAATCTCTTGGTTTGAAACGAAATGAAATCAATGACCCTCAGAAAAGCATTAGACAAGGAGTCCATCATTTTTCTACTATGTACAAGCATGGGAAGAAAAAAGGCGTTGATTTGGAAACCATTATCCAAAGCTATAATATGGGAATTGGCTATATTGATTTTGTTGCAAAAAACGGGGGAAAACATTCCGAGAAATTGGCAAAACAATACTCTAAAAAGCAAGTGAAACGAAACCCAGAAGTCTATACGTGCGGAGGCAACAAAGATAACTTCCGCTACCCATATTGCTTCGGTGACTTCACTTATGCTGAAAAAGTAAAAGAAAAAACGAAAACAGTTGAAGAAAAGATGAAATTGGCTTCGTCATCCTCACCATCATCGTAAAAAAAGCACTTCCTAAATGGAAGTGCTTTTCATTTTATCGATGTTCTTTCCCGATTTCCGGCAGGATCGTTTTCGCTAAATGCTGATCCATTTCCTCATATTCATCATAATGAATCGTTTCATACAGCTCTTGTCTCGTTTGCATGTCCTTTAGCATTCCTTGCTGCGTCCCCTTCTCCATGATTTCTGTAAATAAACGCTCATACGCTTTTGCAGCGACTCTGAGTGATGACACAGGGTAAATGACCATTTGAAAGCCAAATACAGAAAATTCGTCTGCATGATAATAAGGCGTCTTGCCAAACTCCGTCATATTTGCAAGGAGCGGTCCTTTAATATTGTTTGACGCATGCGTGAAGTCCTCTGCTGTGATGAGTGCCTCAGGAAAAATAGCGTCAGCTCCTGCTTCTACGTAAAGATTGGCCCGGCGGATGACATCCTCCATCCCATTTACGGACCTTGCATCGGTTCTCGCAATCACTAAAAGCGTTGGTGCCGCTTGTTTGATGGCTTTGATTTTTGCGATCATCTCTTCTACTGGAACGAGCGATTTTCCGTTTAAATGTCCGCATTTTTTTGGCATTTGCTGATCTTCAATTTGAACAGCTGCCACCTTACTTTCTATCATTTCCTTTGCCGCCCTTGCAGCATTCAATACACCGCCATAGCCAGTATCCATATCGACCAAAAGCGGCAGCTGAGAAGCTCGAATGATTTCCTTTGCTTTTTCAGCTATTTCCGTTGAATGGATCATGCCGAGATCAGGCAATCCTTTGCTGGCACAAAAGGCGGCTCCGGATAAATAGAGCCCTTGGAAGCCCATTTTTTTTGCATAGAGCGCAGACATTCCATCGTGAACGCCTGGAATTTGAAATAAAGCTGATTTGTGCATTTGTTCTTGAAAGGCTGCGGCTAAATCTACTTGACTTGATTCATCATTCACGATCCACACACTAATTCCCTCCCTTATATGACGAATAAGTCCATAAATGCTGGTACGGTTGTTGTTTTTAATTGATTTGGATTTTGACAGAGTGACACAATTTGATCCACTTGTTTTTGTGGAAATCTCGTCTTCAAATGATAGAGCCATTTCTTTTCAAGCAGAGGAATGCCTTCCTGCCTTCTTCTGCGATGACCAAGTGGATATTCAATTTCGATTCGGTCTGTCATCGTCCCGTCTTTAAAGAAGATCTGCACACTGTTTGCAATGGATCTCTTTTTCGGATCTAAATAATCCGCTGTATATTGTTTATCTTCTTTGACGACCATTTGATCCCGGAGACGATCAATGACCGGATTTTGCGCCGTTTCTTCTTCATAATGGTCAGCTGTGAGCTCACCATAGATTAATCCAATCGCAGTAATATATTGCAAGCAATGATCGCGGTCTGCTGGATTATACAGCGGTCCCTTCTTATCGATAATCCGAATCGCTGATTCATGTGTTGTAATCTCTACTCGGTCAATGTCATCTAATCGACCTTTTACAGCGTCATGCAGGATCATAGCAGCCTCTGCAGCCGTTTGGGCATGGAACTCAGCAGGATAAGCAATTTTGAAAAGCACATTTTCGATGACGTATGATCCTAGCGGCTGAGCGAGTGTGAGAGATTTCCCTTTCATCAGAACATCTTCAAAGCCCCACTTCTCTGCACTAAGCGGCGTTTGGTAGCCCATTTCCCCTTTGAGTGTCATCATTGCGAGTCTCACCCCGCGGCTCGTTGCATCACCCGCTGCCCATGATTTCCTTGATCCTGTGTTCGGGGCGTGGCGATACGTCCTAAGCGGTGAATTATCAACAAACGCTTGCGATAAAACATGCTGCACGTCTTCCTTTGTTCCGCCAAGCAATGCACATACAACAGCACTTGTTGCTACTTTGACAAATAGCACATGATCCAAGCCATTGCGATTCAGACAATTTTCTAAAGCCAGCACGCCTTGAATTTCATGTGCTTTGACGATCGCATGTAGTACGTCATTCATCGAAAGCGGCTCTTCCCCGTTTGCAAGCCGTGTTCTGCTGATGTAATCACTCACAGCTAATATCCCGCCTAAGTTATCTGACGGATGTCCCCACTCCTCTGCAAGCCACGTGTCATTATAATCTAACCAGCGAATCATACAGCCTATATCAAAAGCCGCTTGAACAGGATCTAGCACAAAGGAAGTACCTGGAACTCTTGCTCCATTAGGTACAACGGTTCCAGGGACGATCGGTCCAAGATGCTTCGTACATTCAGGAAAATTGAGCGCCAGCATTCCGCAGCCAAGTGTGTCTATGAGCACATAGCGTGCCGTTTCAATGGCTTCTTTACTCGTAATTTCCCCGTCTACTGCATAGGCTGCGATTTCTTCTAATAGCTGATCCGTTTGATTGGCGACTGCTGTTTTATTCATGTTCATTCCCCCATTTTTCCATCATCATCTGAAACTTTTAATCCTCTTGGCCCTAAATAACGGACTCTCGGTCTGAAAATGCGATTATGCAAATGCTGTTCAATGACATGAGCAGCTAATCCACTTGCCCTTGCAGCAAAGAAAATCGGTGTATAAAGTGAAATTGGAATCCCGAGCACGTAATAAATAGGTGCGGCATAATAATCAAGGTTCGGATAGAGGTTTTTCTTCTCTTTCATGTATGCCTCTCCTGCTACACACATGTCATAAAGCGTTGTATCTCCCTTTGATTCCGTAAGCGTTTTCAATGATCGTTTTAAAAGAGCGGCTCTTGGGTCCATTTTTCTCATGTATACCCTATGGCCAAAGCCCATCATTTTTTCCTTTGCTGCTAATTTTCGCTCAATCAGCGCAAGGAAGCCTTCCGTGGTTTTCCCTTCGAGAAGCATATGCATGACAGCTTCATTCGCTCCTCCGTGCAAGTCACCTTTTAATGAAGAAATTGCTCCAGTAAAAGCACCATACATATCAGAATGTGTGGATGCGATAACTCTAGCCGCAAACGTTGAATTAGGCAGCTCATGTTCACTATATAATGTGAGTGTTTGGTCAAAAGCGGTGATTTCGTCTTGGGTTGGCGTGCGTCCGGTTAGCATGGTTAAAAAGGTTTCAGTGTAGGATTTGGTCTGATCTGGAGAAATAGCGGCGTCTTTTGTGAGAATATGATAGCTTCCAGCGACAATGGCCGGTAGCTGGCCGAGTAATCGAACAGCACGCTTTTGCTGGCATGCTTCTGATCGATCTTGTAACGCATCATCGTACCCACTAAGAGCAGATATGCACGTTCTCATGGCATCCATCGGATGTGTGGTTTTTGGCAGTTTTGTTAAAATGGTTTGAATGGTTGGATGTAAGTTGGTTTGTGAGGAAATGTCTTGCTGAAACTGGTGATATTCCATCGCATCTGGTAATCTTCCATAAATAAGCAGATAGGCTGTTTCTAAATAGGTCTTTTTTTGTGCCAACTCGATGAGGTCATACCCGCGAATTACAATCTCTTCTTGCTGCACATCTAAGTATGAGATAGACGTTTCGCTTGCCACAATGTCTTCAAGCCCCGGTTTATACTGCAGTTGTTCAGTCATCATATAACCCCCGTTTCGTTCAATTGTTGTTCTCCAAACGAGCAAACGGCCAAAAATGATGTGAGTCTATAGATGGGAAGATACCGTGCAAGTCGGATACCCAATTCCCATTTTATCCAAAGCACTGCATCTTGTAAATAAAAGAACGTATGTCCAGTTGGACATACGTTAGCTGTAGTATGGAGAAATCATCATATACACAATGACGCCAGTGAGACTGACATAAAGCCACAGCGGCATGGTCCAGCGAGCAATTTTACGGTGACGCTCGACTTGCATCTGTGCGCCTCTAAACAGCGTAATCAGGGCAAGCGGTACAATGACTGCTGATAAGACGATATGTGTGATTAAAATAAAGAAATAAATTGGACGGATAATCCCTTCTCCTCCGAAATGGGTATCAGCTGCCATTGAGTGATAGGTCACATACGAAATTAAAAAGACAAGTGTCGTTGAAAATGCAGCAAAGATAAATCGTCTGTGCGCTTTAATGTTCTTTTGTTTAATCATGATGAGTGCTGAAAGTAAAAAGATAAACGTAAAGCTGTTCATCACGGCATTAAGTAACGGCAAAAATGTAATATCCAGATGGCTAAATTTATCTGATTTTGGCATTAAAAATAATAAAGCGATTAATCCGTTGATGGCAATTGTTAAAATGATCACAATACCAGTAAAATTTTTCGGTTTTTGATTCTGTTCGTTCATGTTTGAAAACCTCTCTTTATTAGTTCCGACTAAGAGTATGTTATTTAAATTTCTCTATAAAGTCAATGAATTCGCTGTCTTCGTCGAATTTTAGACAAACTTGCAGGTTGCAGGCGTTCTAACGGCTTGAAAGATCCATCCACTTCCTTTAAAATTGGAATTTATGTGATTTTGATCATTTCTGATAGGAAAGGAGTAATGGACTTGTCAATCTTACAGGAAACAGCCAACGATGTGAAGACGTTAGAGCAAGAATTACAGCAATTGCAGTTCCAAATGTATCGAATGCAAGAAAATATGAAAGATATTTCGAAAAAAGCAAAGATCATTGGCATTGATCAAGCGAAAGAAGATGAGTGGCTGATCGTCTCTGCCATTGAAAGTGCAGATACATGTAAAATTATGCTCAGCGATTGTGAAAAAGCTTTTCGCGGACAATCTGATTTTTCCTTAATTGCGGAATATCCTGAAGAAGGAAAGATTCATATTGCCGATATTAAAGGCCCGCCAGATAATGGATACGGCTCCATCTGCATGAAGCATTTAAAAGAAATCGCAAGAGAGCAGAACATACCCGTGATTACTGGCGACCTCGTCAAAAGAGACTGGGATCACGTAGATCGCTTAATTCATTTTTATGAAAAGCATCAATTTGATGTCCAGATCAATTGGAAAGAACAAAGCGGAGAAATTTATTGGGTGGACAGCTAACGACAAAAACTAGCGTGTATCATAAGATATGCGCTACTTTTTGTCGAAAATGCAAATTTTTCTGAAAAATATGTGTATTTTTGACCCAAAAAAGGGTACAATAAAAGCATCAGGCCGCCACCTGATGCTTTCTTCCAAAAAACAATTGTTTACTAGTTAAGTACTTTTACTTTGACTGATTTTACGCCCCAATTTTTCGCTTGGGATTTGCTTGGTACATGTACATCAATTTTGTTACCTTTAATTGCGCCGCCAGTATCTGCTGCGATGGCTTCACCATAGCCTTCAACATAAACCTTACTTCCTAATGGAATGACATTAGGATCTACTGCAATGACTTTTGCATTTGGGTTTTTGTTTAAGTTTACCCCTGTTGCAGTAATACCTGAGATGCCACCATCATTTGCTGTATAAGCCGTAGCTGTAACAGTCATTTCTTTTTGTACACTCTGACTAGCAGAAGATGATTCTGCTTTAGCTGTTTCCTTTTTAGGAGCAGCTTTTTTCGTTGTTTGCTCTTTTTGGACAGGTTCCTGTTTTTGAACAGGTTCTGAGCTTACCGGAGCCGAGCTTTGGCCAGCAACACTTAGTGTTGAACCAACCATAATTATATCTGAGTTTAAGTTATTCCAAGACTTAATATCGCTAATTGACACATTGAATTTTTGAGCGATTTTCCAGAGGCTGTCCCCCTTCTGGACTTTATACTGCTCCTGAGTTTTCTCTTTTGAAGAGATTGTCAATTTATCACCTACATAGATCATATCAGTAGATAAATTGTTCCAACCCTTTAGGTCCTTTAGAGACACATCATTTTTTTGTGAGATTCCCCAAAGTGTATCACCTTTCTGTACAGTGATTTCCTTTGCAGAAGCTTGCTGCGCTCCAAATGCTGTTGTTGAGATTGCTGCAACAGCAACCAAGGACATAATAGTCTTCTTCATAAAGTAAATCCTCCCTTGTTAGCTTTTTATGGCGGCTAACGAGTGCTATCGTAACATATGTAAATGTCAATTCAATAACAAAACGATATGTTTTAGATTACAGTTCCTTTACATGAAACATCTCTCTCCATTGGTAAATCAGACCACAAAACGGCTTGATTCCCTGCCATATCAAGGTTTTAAAAGGATCAAAAACGGCCTGATGAAAACGTGTCCAAGTGCAGCGAAAAATATTTATTTTTCTTCTTCAAACTCTTTATTTTTTCTCTTTTTCTATAAATAAACGAATTTCTTCTAAAAAAACATCTCCGTATTTCTCTCTTTTTTGAGCGCCAATCCCCTTAATTTGGAGTAATTCATCATCTGTTTGAGGCTCTACCGCTGACATTTCCTTCAATGTTTGATCAGAAAAGACAACAAACGGCGGAACACCTTGCTCTCTAGCTAGCTTCATTCTCAGCGATCTCAATCGCTCAAATAATGCATCGTTTTCTTGAATGGCTTCTGCTTTGATTGCCTGCTTCTTATACACAGCCTCTTGTCCAACTAACACTTTCTTCCCTTTATGGGTCACCTTCAGTGTTGGGTAAGCTCCTTCAGACATGTGCAAATACTCTTCTGTAATTAAAAATTCAATGAAGTCACTGATTTGCTGAGCCGAATGTTGTTTCATTAAAGCATATGTAGGGAGACGATCGAAACCTAGCTCTAGCACTTTTTTGTTTTTAGAGCCCGCCAGTACTTGGGCGATCATCATTTTACCGAAGCGCTCATTCATTCTCACTGTACAAGATAACACCATCTGTGCTTCTCTTGTGACCTCTTCACGCTCTCTTTCATCAAGGCAGTTGCTGCATTTACCACAAGGCGAACTAGCTGTTTGATCAAAATAATCCATCACAAATTGCTGCAGACATTGCTCAGTATGACAGTAATCCACCATTTGCCTTAATTTAAGCAGCTCATGCTGGTAGCGCGTCTCATCTTCTATTGACTGTTCAATGAGAAAGCGCTGCACTCTTACACCTTGAGGTGAAAACAGTAAGATGCATTCACTTTCAAGCCCATCTCTGCCGGCACGCCCAGCTTCTTGATAGTAGCTTTCAATATCCCTTGGAATTTGATGATGGATCACAAAACGGACATTCGACTTATTGATTCCCATGCCAAATGCTGATGTGGCGACCATCACCTGGATATCATCATTTAAAAAGAGGTTTTGCTGCTCTTCTCTCGTATGATCATCCAATCCACCATGATAAACGCCAGCTTTGATCTTTTGTTTTTTTAGTCGATGATAAATATTATCCGCTTCTTTACGAGTGGCTGTATAAATAATGCCAGACTCAAGACTGTTTTTCTTCATATATTGTGTGATAAAACGTTCACTGTTTTCTCCTTTGATCACTTGAAAGGACAAATTTTCTCTAGCAAACCCAGTAAAGACGGTTTCTTCTCCGTTTATGCCAAGCTGTTCACATATATCTTGGTGTACCTTTTTCGTCGCTGTAGCTGTTAATGCGACAATCACCGGTCTTTTTGACAGCTTGTTCAAGCATTCTTGAATGAAGCGATAACTTGGCCTAAAATCATGTCCCCACTCGGATATACAATGCGCTTCATCAATCGCGATTAAAGGAATCGTTAACCGATCTAACAGCTGAAAAAAACGTTCATTTTGTAAGCGTTCAGGTGTAATATAAAGCAGTTCATATTCCCCATTTTCGCATTTTTTCAGCCTTTCATTCATTTCAGCTGCGGACAGAGTGCTGTTTAAAAAGGAAGAACGTATGCCCATCTCATTTAACGCATCAACCTGATCCTTCATTAAAGAAATAAGCGGAGATACTACGATCGTTGTACCTTCCATCATTAGCGCAGGGATCTGATAGCAAACTGACTTCCCTCCGCCTGTCGGCATAATGCAGACGGTATCCTTTTGTTTATTTACAATCGCTTCAATAGCTTGTTTCTGTCCTTTTCTAAAGGCATCAAAGCCATAATATTGTTTCAGGAGTGCTTCTGCTTGTTCTAACATTCAATTCCCTCTCCGTCATTTGTTTTGTCCATTTTAACATAGATTCTTGCCTCTACAGGCGATCAGTCGAATTTCGTCTTTTTACATAATAAAAAGCCATTTTCCGAAATGGAAAATGGCTTGAATCATCCTAGGAAAAGCTGCGGATGCCGTAATCTAAGTAAGAAAGTTTTAAACCACCACTCCTCAAAGTGGGTGTTTGCAGAAACGTTCCTGTCTTCCTCTCTAAGGAGGCATGACATTCCGGCTTCAATATAAAACTCCCTATTACAGCTTAAAGGTTAAAACTTAATTAACATTACGCGCATCGCAGCCTTTAAACTATATTACACGAAAGTTTATTAAATTTCAAGAGATCTTTTTTCTATGAAATACTCATGTATACAAGATATTTGTCATTGCATACATAAGAAAAAATTATTCTGAAAAAATGTAACTTCGATTTATTATCCTATTTTTCTTCGTCTATGTCAACATCCTGCTCTTCCTCTAATCGTTCATACGTATCTGAATGCATCTGATCCATTGTTTGTCTATTTGTTAAATCACGCATTTGATCTGAGAAATTACGGTCAAACTCGTTTGGGTCTTGAGTGGTTTCTTCATTTTTCTTCACATCGATTGAATAACGTGTATAGGGAACTGCTTTTAAACGTTCATATGGAATGTCTTTCCCTGTTTTCTCACAAATCCCATATGTTCCGTCTTCCATTCGTTTCAGTGCTGCATCAATTTCAGCTTCAAGCTGGCCATCAACTTGGTCCAACGTTTGTTCGGTAATGCGGTCTAAATAAATGCTCCCATGATCAGCGATATGGTTCCCAACACCATTTGAAATCTCGCTCGATTCACTTAGCATAGATTCTTCTTTCTTTTTTGACCCTTTTACATCTTCCTTTAATTGATTCAATCTTTCGTATAAATCAGCTTTTTGTTCTTTCGTTAAGCCCACGGTCAATCACTCCTTTCTTATTACCTTCCCGCTGCAAGGGAATTGAAAACATCAAAAAAGCCGCCGCCTTATTGGCAGCAGCTTGCTTCTCTTACAGGGTGCGAAGTGCTTCTTCTACTGGTTTATCCCCTTTAATTAAGTCAAAGGATTTATTTTTCACATTGGATTCTGTTAAGCTTTCCACTAGTACAGTGGCTACGTCCTCTCTTGAAATCTCAATGTTTTGATTATCTGAAATATGCTCCGCAGCTTCAATCTTTCCTGTCTTTTCCTCATGCAGCAAGGCACCTGGACGGACAATGGTATAGGAAAGTCCAGACTGTTTTAGATGTTCATCTGCTTTTCTTTTCGCCTCATAATAAATTTCCATACTTCCTTGCCCTTTTCCCTGGTTTGGATCATCGGCATTAAAGGAACTCAGCATCACAAAATGCTGAATGTTTTCTTTTTTCGCTGTGTCGACAAGACGTTTTGCACCTTCTTGATCCACTGCAATCGTCTTATCTGCACCTGTTTTGGAGCCTGAACCAGCTGCAAAGATGACAGCATCTGCTTGTTTCACAGCATCTGTCACATCCTTTTCAAGATCACCGATGACAGGCGCTGCACCTAGTTCTTTTAGCGCATCCGCTTGTTTTTCATCTCGAATGAGAGCAAGCGGCTCATGTCCTTTTTCTTTTAAATAACGAATGACGAGTCTACCTGTATGTCCATTTGCTCCAGCAACTAATACTTTCATTGTTCATTCTCCTTTCTGTATCTGTTTCATCTTTATCCTTTTTTGCTATCATTCAAACACCTAAACAAAAAAGCCCTTCCCAGAAAATATGGGGAAGGGATCAGACAATGTGCGATCTATTAAAATAAATACGTAGAATGAGAAAAGTGCATGTGATCTATGTAATCGCAAGGTTGATCAGCAAATATGTTTTGTCAAAATGGCTTGAACATCACTCAAATCGGTCTCTTTTGAAAAATCGAGTTCAAATACTTTTGAGCTTGTGACAAGCAGCATACCTGTGTCCTGATCAAACACGCCAGCTTCTTGAATGGCAAAACTTTCAATTGATCGATATGGCAAGGAGACCCTAACTTTCTTCTTAGAAAATACGCGGTTATCGCCAAAGATCAGTCGTTTATTGGTGAAACAAATTTGGTCGTGACGCAGTCTGTAAACAGCTTCAATTCTTTCCCCTTCAATTAGTAAGGATTCGAATTTCTTATCATTTTGTTTACTGACAGAAAAAATACCCACGTAAACCCCCTCTTCCTCCATCAAATTCCTTTATGAAAAAACGGCCACACGCTCTGTGGGTACGTTTTGTTCTCACTTATAGAATACGCTATAAATGATCGTTATTCCATTACGAATAGATTAAATTTCATTTAACTTTTTCTTTTTGATTCGATGCTCTTTCCTCTACTTATTTAGACAGTTAAAGCAGGAAAAAAGTTTCAGTTCTTTTTGAGAAAAATGGTTGAATTGTGACCAATAAAAAAACAGTGATTTTTTCAAATCACTGTCAGCGTGTAGACAAACCCTCGCATTCTTTGTCAGTCCGGTGCTCACGAATGTCAAATTCGCTCCGCGCCGGTACTCGTCCTTCCTAGGGCTGCAAAGGTTTTCATGTCACACTGAAAAAGAAGACAAAGTGCTAAAATAAAGATCATTTTAGCACTCTGTCAACAATCTGGACTATTCGTCTTTTGGTGTTTCAATGGTTCCCTCGGCATATACATCGGAAATCTGCTCAAGCGTAATTGCCATATCAGCATCTTCGTTATCATGCCAAGCATTTTGTTGATTCTGCTCATCTGTTTGCTTCTTTTTCATCATCATCACCCTTTACTGTTTTTCTTAGTATGAGTGATGATGATCAAAATCATTCAGCAGAAAAGTCTTCGAAATACTCTTTATAATACCCGCCTACTTTACCTGTATTATCAACGACAAACAGGAATTCTTCTGTTTCATTTTTCACTTCATATGTGCTTCCAACCGTTAGTGCACGGTCGACCATATATTTTTTCGCATTCGTATGTATACATTTTACTTGTTTTAACGTTTGAGCCGTTTGCCAGTTTTGATGGATCATGATTTAAAAACTCCTTTTTTCATCTATACATTTATTTTAGCCAATTTTTCATGAAATGCAATGAGTGTTATGGATTGCTTTCAAACATGTGGTGTAATATGATGAATGTATACGTTTACATCCATGTGCGTATACTAGATCATTTGCTTCAGGTCCGCTTTTTCACCTAGAACTCGCAGAACAACCCATATCTTTAAGGAGGTTTGTTTATTTATGAGCTCTACAACACTTCAAATTAGTTCAAAACTCGAATCTTTTCTCCAAGGGACGAAAAAACTCTACATTAATGGTCAGTTTGTCACAAGTCACGATAACAAAACCTTTTCAACTCCTAACCCAGCCACAGGTGAAACCCTTATTGATGTATATGAAGCAGGTGCAAAAGACATTGATGAGGCAGTAAAAGCAGCCAAAAAAGCCTTTCATGGTCCTTGGCGCTCCATGTCTGCCGCCGAACGCGCCCGGCTCATGTTCAAGCTTGCTGATTTAATGGAAGAAAACCAAGAAGAGCTCGCTCAGCTTGAAACTTTAGATAACGGAAAGCCAATTAATGAAACAACCAATGCAGATATCCCTCTCGCAATCGAGCATATGCGCTATTATGCGGGCTGGACAACCAAAATAAGCGGACAAACCATTCCTGTCAGCCAAGGATACTTTAATTATACCCGTCATGAGCCTGTTGGCGTTGTTGGACAAATCATTCCTTGGAACTTCCCGCTGCTCATGGCCATGTGGAAAATGGGTGCTGCACTTGCGACAGGCTGCACCATCGTGTTAAAACCAGCAGAACAAACACCCCTCTCTGCTCTTTATTTAGCTGAATTAGTGGATAAAGCCGGCTTCCCAGAAGGTGTGATTAACATCGTACCTGGATTTGGCGAAACAGCTGGGAATGCGTTAACCGATCACCCTGATGTGAATAAGCTTGCCTTCACGGGGTCAACAAGTGTTGGGAAACTCATCATGGAGAAAGCAGCCAAATCCATTAAGAGGGTCACATTAGAACTTGGCGGAAAATCACCAAATATTATTTTGCCAGATGCCGATTTAAAGAAAGCCATTCCAGGTGCTTTAAATGGGGTCATGTTTAACCAAGGTCAGGTATGCTGTGCAGGTTCTAGGGTCTTTGTTCACCGGAGCCAATATGATGAGGTTGTCGATCAAATGGCTGAATATGCGACATCCCTCAAACAAGGAGCCGGTCTTCATCAAGATACGCAAATCGGACCTCTCGTAAGTAAAGAACAGCACGAGCGCGTGTTAGGCTATATTGAAAAAGGTAAATCAGAAGGTGCAACAGCCGTTGTCGGTGGCGATTGCCCTTATGAGGCTGGTTATTTTGTCTCCCCTACTGTTTTTAAAGATGTAGAAGATGACATGACCATCGCAAAAGAAGAAATCTTTGGACCTGTCCTATCTGCGATTCCTTACGATTCCATTGATGAAGTGGTCGAAAGAGCCAACCAGTCTGACTATGGTTTAGCCGCAGGACTTTGGACAGAAAACTTAAAGCATGCCCATGACATTGCTGCACGTCTTGAAGCAGGCACGATTTGGGTCAACTGCTATAACGTCTTTGATGCTGCCTCCCCGTTTGGAGGATACAAGCAATCAGGTCTTGGCAGAGAAATGGGATCATACGCCCTTAACAACTATACAGAAGTCAAAAGTGTGTGGATTAATCTCCAAGACTAATGACGCCTATAAAGCCGGTGACCATGTCATCGGCTTTTTTGTAATTGCATGTGACAGGCAGGCTCCTGAATATAGTAATAAAGGAAAGGAGCATGGCCGAATATGCAAGATTTTAAAACAAAAGTAAACGAATATATTGATGAATTGCACATGCAACTGCAGCGCAGACAACGAGAAGATGGCGCTTTTGTCTTTTGCTTTGAAGGGCCAATGATGACAAATGCTTTTTTGATTATGCTGTTAAAGGCTGTCGGTGATTCGGATCAGGCTTTGGTTCATCAATTGGCAGAAGCTATACGCGAAAAGCAAAATGAGGAAGGTTCTTTTTCTTTGTATCATGATCAATCAGGACATGTAACCGCGACTGTGCAAGGCTACTGCGGGATGCTCGTGTCAGGCAGGTATCAACAAGATGAGCCGCATATGGAAAAAGCAGCACATTTTATTCGATCAAATGGCGGCTTGAAGAATGTTCATTTTATGACAAAGTGGATGCTTGCTGTCAATGGCATGCACCCTTGGCCATACTTCTATGCACCACTTTCATTTTTACTCATCCCTACATATTTCCCGCTTCACTTCTATCATCTTAGTGCATATGCAAGAATTCATTTTGTCCCAATGATGATTGCACTCAACAAACGATATGCCTCTCATGAACAGTTTCCAAGCTTAGCACATCTCGATGCAAACATGTCTAAAAATCCTTTTGACTGGTTTATGGCAAGAGAAGAACGTTCCACTCACCACTTTCTAGCATACATGCGGTCGTATACTGCACTCGACAGCCGGCTCGACTTTTTCGGGTATGAGGCAGCGAAGCGGTATATGTTTGAACGACTTGAAAAAGATGGCACGCTGTACAGCTATTTAAGTGCCAGTATTTTTATGGTCTATGCACTCATGAGTCTTGGATACTCTCCGGGACATCATCTCATTTTAAAAGCAGTCAAAGGGATGAAACAGCTAGTCACTGACTGTGGGGGCAGGAAATATGCTGAGAATTCTACATCCACTGTTTGGGATACAGCGCTTGTCAGTTATGCTTCTCAGCGAGCAGGCAGAACACAAAATGATCCAGCTATCAAAAAGTCTTTTACGTACTTACTGAACCGGCAGCAAATGAAGAAAGCAGATTGGGCGATCCATAACCGGCATGCGGCTCCGGGAGGCTTTGGTTTTTCAGATTTAAACACAAATAACCCAGATTGCGATGATACGCAAATTGTGTTAAAAGCCGTTCCTCAAACATACGCTCCCGTTCAGTGGAAACGAGGATTTGATTGGCTTCTTTCCATGCAAAACCGGGATGGCGGCTTTTCAGCTTTTGAAAAAAATCAAAATCACTTCTTGCTTCGTCATCTCCCGCTCGAATCTGCTGAGGATGCGGCCATTGATCCTTCTACGCCTGATATTACAGGTCGTGTGCTCCATCTTATTGCTCTTGAAGAGAACAACATGTCACCACTCATGCAAAGGCAAAAAGATCATTGTGTGAAATGGCTGCTTGATCATCAAGAGAAAAACGGATCATGGTTCGGCAGATGGGGCGTTTGCTATATTTATGGTACTTGGGCTGCGTTAACAGGACTAAAGGCTGCTGGCATCTCCTCATCGCATTCTGCTGTTCAAAAAGCATGTCGATTTTTAAAAACAATTCAATTAGAAGATGGCAGCTTCGGAGAATCGTGTAAAAGTGCAGAGGTTAAAAGGTATGTCCCGCTTCCATTTGGAACAGTGGTTCAAACAGCTTGGGCTGCTGAGGCACTTTTACAATATGTGCAGCCAGATGACAAAGTGATTTTAAAAGCCATCTCATTTTTGATTCAACATCAGCACTCGAGTGAAGCCTTGCACTATCCAGTAGGTATTGGTCTTCCAAAGCAATTTTACATCACCTATCATAGCTATCCATTTGTCTTTCCAATGATGGCTTGTTCCACATTTTTAGAAGAAATGAGGCGTAAAAATGAATAAGGAAGAATATCGCATGCAGCTTAAAGATTGGCTTAGCTCCATTCAAGGTGCAGTTCAAGATGACAACACCCGTCAGAAAGCAGAACATTTATCGTTCATCATGAATGATGAACATTCCAGTGAAGAAGAGTGGTACGAATTGGCTGAAAGTATTGCAGAGGATATAATTCCACAAGATGCAATGCGAGATGTGGCAGTTGGCAGCCATCAATTACCCCCTCTCCCTTACCGGTATGATGCACTAGAACCGTTTATTTCAAAAGAGGTGATGTATTTGCATCACCAGAAGCATCATCAATCATATGTTGATGGTCTGAACCAAGCTGAGCTTGCCTTAAAAAGAGCAAGAAGAACCAATGATTTTAAAATGATCAAGCATTGGGAACGGGAGCTAGCCTTCAATGGTGCGGGACACTATTTACATTGCATTTTTTGGTTTTCTATGAGTCCTTCAGGCAAACGAAAGCCCACTGGTCAAATGCTTCGTCTTATTGAACAATCGTTTGAAAGCTATGATGCATTCAAATCCCAATTTTCAGCTGCAGCCAAACAAGTTGAAGGTGTCGGATGGGCCATTCTCGTATGGGCACCAAGATCTCAGCGATTAGAGATTTTACAAGCAGAACGCCATCAATTTTTATCACAATGGGATGTGATCCCTCTTCTAGCTCTTGACGTATGGGAGCACGCCTACTATCTGCAATATCTGAATGAAAAAGCGACATATGTAGATCGCTGGTGGAATGTCGTTGACTGGCGTGAGCCAGAAGCACGCCTTAAGCAAGCTCAGCAAGTGAAATGGACCCCTTTTTAAAAACGCTACTCCATGTAGGCATTTGCTTATATGGAGTATTTATAGTTTACATAATATTATTATCACCACTAAAAGAATGGGTTGTTTTTTCAGAAAATTCATTTAAAATAGAAAAGATATGTGTAGAAAGAGAGCTGAAGCAATGAATGAAGATTTTATTAACCATTAGTCACTTTGCAGGAAGAACCTTTGCAATTTGGGTCATTTTATTTGCGTGTCTTGGATTTGCCTTTCCTGCCGAATTTTCTAAGATTGGACCTTATATTCCTTTTTTACTCGGTATTATTATGTTTGGGATGGGGCTTACCCTGTCTGCTGAAGATTTTAAAGAGCTGTTTCGAAAACCTCTCTATGTGCTGATTGGGGTTCTGGCGCAGTACACACTCATGCCGCTTATCGCCTTTCTATTAGCTTACGGATTACAGCTTCCTTCTGAAATTGCAGTAGGCGTTATTCTTGTGGGCTGCTGCCCAGGCGGCACAGCATCCAATGTGATGACCTTTTTGGCGAAAGGAAATACGGCATTATCTGTAGCCGTCACCACCATATCGACCCTTCTTGCTCCGATTTTAACACCTGTCTTTATTTTACTCTTTGCAAGATCATGGCTACCTGTATCGCCGGAAGCGCTATTTTTGTCAATTGTACAAGTTGTGTTGATCCCAATTATCTTAGGTGTCATCGTTAAATTGTTTTTCAAAAAACAAGTGACCTATGCGGTTCAAGCATTGCCGCTTGTATCTGTCGCCGGAATTGTAGTGATCATTGCAGCGGTTGTCAGTGCAAATAAAGAGCAGATTCTTCAATCTGGGCTGCTAATATTGGCCGTTGTGATCTTACATAATGGACTTGGTCTTTTATTTGGTTACCTTATTGCAAAGTGGTGCAAAATGGATATCCCTTCTCGAAGAGCCATCTCGATTGAAGTAGGCATGCAAAACTCTGGACTTGGTGCAGCTCTAGCGACAGCACACTTCTCGCCACTTGCAGCCGTACCAAGTGCCATTTTTAGTGTGTGGCATAATTTATCTGGTTCCTGGCTTGCGACGTATTGGTCAAAGAGAGGAAATACTGAAAATGAAAAGAAAAAAAGCTAGCACCTTTAATGGGTGCTAGCTTTTCAAATTAAAGATTATCCTTCAAGCAAGAGCTGCTCTGGATCTTCAAGTAAGTTTTTAATCGTGACAAGGAATCCAACTGCTTCTTTACCATCGACAATCCGGTGGTCGTAAGAAAGAGCTAAATACATCATCGGACGGTTCTCAAAACGTTCTTCATCAATTGCCACAGGTCGAAGCTGAATTTTGTGCATCCCTAAAATTCCAACTTGAGGGCTGTTTAAAATTGGTGTTGAAAGCAGTGAACCGAATGTTCCGCCGTTTGTGATCGTGAATGATCCACCTTGCAGCTCATTTAGAGACAATTTGTTATCTCGTGCTTTTTTCGCAAGATGACCAATTTCCTTTTCAATCCCTGCAAACGACAATCTGTCTGCATCACGGACAACCGGTACGACAAGTCCTTCGTTAGCAGCAACAGCGATGCCGATGTCATAAAATTTCTTCAAGACGAGCTCATCACCTTGAATTTCTGCGTTAAGCAGCGGATATTTCTTCAGTGCTGCTACAACTGCTTTTGTGAAGAAAGACATGAAGCCAAGCTTTACATCATTTTGTTCAAGGAAGGCATCTTTACGGCGTTTTCTTAAGTCCATCACAGCCGTCATATCTACTTCATTAAATGTCGTCAGCATTGCAGCCGTTTGCTGAACCTCAACTAAACGTTTTGCAATCGTTTGTCTGCGGCGCGACATTCTCTCACGTTCAATTGGCTTTCCTGGTTGTTCATTTTGCACCGCAGCATTTGCTTTTGGCGCGGCTTTTGGTGCACTTGCAGGTGCTTCATTTTTTTGATAAGAAGCGACATCCTGCTTTCGTACCCTGCCCAGCGGATCTACGGTTGGAATTTCAGATAAGTCTAGTCCCTTCTCTCTCGCTAGTTTTCTAGCTGCAGGAGAAGCGATGGTTCTGCCATTACCAGATTTCGGCTCTTCTTTCACTGCTTCTTCTTTTTGAGCAGCTGCCGGTTCTTCTTTCGAAGCTGGTGCAGACTCTTGCTCAGGTGCTGGAGCTGCGGACTCGCTTCCGCCAGCTTCACCCGCTGCAATTGTTCCGATGACTTCTCCAACTTGTACAGTGTCACCAGAATCCTTCAGCACTTCTTTCAGTACACCAGATTCTTCTGCTGTCAGTTCGACATTGACTTTATCTGTTTCAAGTTCTAACAGGTATTCTCCCTGCTCCACATAATCGCCTGGCTGCTTTAGCCATTGAGCTATCGTTCCTTCCGAGATCGATTCCGCTAATTCAGGTACTTTAATTTCCGCCATTTTTCATTTCCCCCTTAGTTTTTGCGAGTCAAGCTATCAGATACAATTCGTTCTTGTTCTTTTTTATGCACAGTTGGATCACCCTCAGCCGTACTTGAACGTCTTCTTCGACCGATGTAACGTACTTTTACTTTTTCAGACGCAATTTCACGTAAATATGGCTCAATGTATCCCCAAGCCCCCATATTTTGTGGTTCTTCTTGCGCCCATACGATTTCTTCTAAGTTTGTTAGTTTTGATAAAATCGCTTTAATATCTTTGGCTGGGAATGGATATAGTTGTTCGACTCTCGCAATGTGAAGCCAATCTTTCGGCTCTTCCATTTGAGTAAAACGATCACTAATATCGATTGATACCTTCCCGCTAGATAGCACGAGTCGCGATACTTTTTCGTGATCATGCACAAGGCCTGGTTGTTCAAGAACTGGTTGGAACTGTCCATCCGTTAATTCCTGGACTTCAGACAATGTGTTCGGGTTACGAAGCAGACTCTTCGGTGTCATGATGACAAGCGGACGAATCTCTTCACGAAGCAGCATTTTCGCCTGTCTTCTAAGAATGTGGAAGTATTGCGCTGCACTTGTGAGGTTCGCCACTGTCCAGTTATTCTCAGCAGCTGATTGCAGGAATCGCTCTGTTCTTCCACTTGAATGCTCAGGACCTTGTCCTTCATATCCATGAGGCAAGAGCATCACTAGACCTGATTTTTGTCCCCATTTTGCGCGTCCAGCTGAAATAAATTGATCGAAATACACTTGAGCCGCATTTGCGAAGTCTCCAAATTGAGCCTCCCAAATGACTAACGTTTCAGGAGAATAGACATTATAACCATATTCAAACCCGATGACTGAGCCCTCTGACAGTGGACTATTATGAACAGTAAATGATGCGTTTGCATCACTCAGCTCATGAAGAGCAATAAATTCATCTCCAGTTTGACTGTCGTGAAGAACAAGGTTTCTTTGAGCAAAAGTACCTCGCTCTGAATCCTGTCCGGTCATTCGAATTGGCGTACCGTCTTTTAATATAGATGCAAATGCAAGTGCTTCCCCAAGTGACCATTCTACTTTACGGTCATCTGTAAACACTTTTGCACGTTTTTCAAGGATCCGTTTAAGCTTACCAAATACTTGGAAATCGTCCGGCCAGCTGATCAATTCTTCATTCAGCTTTCGTAATACATCAAACTCTACGGATGTATCCACTGCTGGGAAGCCATTTGATACTGGTTCTGGCAGTTCAATTTCTTGAATCGTATGCTCTTTCTTTGAAGGCACCTTTTGATAGGCCTCTTCTATTCTCGTCGCTACAGCCTGCTCGATTTCTTCACGCTGCTCTTTCGTTAGAAGACCTTCTGTGACAAGTTTATCTGCAAAGATATTCTTGACCGTTTTGTGCTTTCTGACTGCATCGTACAGCATCGGCTGGGTCGTAGAAGGCTCATCCATTTCGTTATGACCGTATCTGCGGTAACCGATCAAGTCAATTAAGAAATCCTTCTTAAAGCGTTTGCGGTATTCTACAGCTAATTGAACAGCCGCTAAACATGCTTCTGGATCATCTGCATTGACGTGAACAATTGGAATCTCAAACCCTTTTGCAAGGTCACTTGCATATTTCGTTGAACGAGATTCATTGCTTTCCGTCGTAAATCCGATCATATTGTTTGCAATGATATGGATTGTTCCGCCCACTTGATAGCCTACAAGTTGACTTAAATTTAATGTTTCTGCCACAATTCCTTCCCCAGGAAATGCCGCATCACCATGAATTAAGATGGCTAATGCCTTTTCAACGTCTTGTACTGGATAGCCCTTTTGAGTACGTAATTCCTGAGCAGCACGTGTGCTTCCTTCAATGATTGGATCAATGAATTCCAAGTGACTTGGGTTATTAGCAAGCGTGACTCTCGCACTCTTTGTATCTTCGTCTTTAATTTGACGATCTGCTCCAAGATGGTACTTTACATCACCTGTCCACCCGTAGCTGATGCCAATAGAGCCTTCTGATGGAACAAGCTCTTTATTTGGCGCATGCTGGAATTCTGAGAAAATAATCTCATATGGTTTTCCTAACACATGTGCTAATACATTTAAACGGCCTCTGTGTGCCATTCCAATGTTAATATTTGAAGTCCCTTGTGTAACAGACTCTGAAATAATTTCATCAAGTACTGGGACAAGTGCGTCTAATCCTTCTATTGAGAAGCGCTTTTGCCCAACAAATGTTTTATGAAGAAACTGTTCGAACTGCTCAACTTCTGTTAATCTCTTGAATACAGAAACTAGTTTATCGGCTGGTTTTTTCTTAAATAGTTCACCAGACTCGATTGATTTTGAGAGCCAGTTCCGTTCTTCGAAATCATGTACGTGATCAAACTCAAATGAAATGGTACGCTTATACGTATTTCTCAAATGGTTAATGGCTTCTATGCCGTTTGAAATGTGTTTTGGTGCGTCAGGACTAATAATAGATATTGGAATATTCTTGACGTCTTCTTCTGTTAAACCGTATTCCTTTAAAGGAAACAGCTCTTGTAATTCCTTTTCTTTGCGAAGAGGATTGACGGAAGCATTTAAATGGCCATACGTTCTGATGTCTTCTGCCAGTTTAACGACTGATGCTATCTTTTGGATTTGTTCAGAAGTAACTACGCTATTTTCTTTTTTCCCAATTTCCTCCTTCATTTCACTCGGTGGTGCACCAAGTTCATCAAATATGCCTCTTAGATCTTCATCAACACTAGTAGGATCCTGGACATACTGATCGTAGAGCTCGAGCACATAGCCGAGGTTCGGACCATGAAATTCTTCCCAACTCAACGGTTGTTTCACATCATTTTGAAACATTTTGAACACTACCCCCAACTTTGATCATCAAGTGATTGAACACTATCTCGATATAACTTCCAGAACACAATGACCAAATTTATGTAATAAAACGCTTCCAATAATATTCTACCACTGTTTCGGATTACTTTCTACATTCTTTGTTCAATTAAAGATAAAAAATTCACAGAAAAACAAAAAATTTAAATCATTCCGAAAAATATTTTGAAGAAAGGGGCAAAACCTTATGCCCCAATGCTTTTATGCAGTAATTTCTTCAGTAACGGATATAAAACATCTGGCAATGTATCGACATCTGGTACAAAAATGCTGAACTTGCCATACATATCTTGAATGGTTTTCATCTGTGCTTCTTCGATCGGTGAATTGGATAAAAACACATTGATTACTTCAATGCCTTTTTTCCTCGCCTCAAGCACTGCTTCATGTGTATCGACGATCCCATTTTGTTCGTAGCTGAATGCAGCTGGCTCTCCGTCGGAAAAAACAATGAGAAACTTTTGCTCTTCTCTTCGTTTTAATATCATTTTTGTCATTTGGCGAATCGCATAGCCATCCCGGTTATCCTCTTCTGGCTCAAGAGACATAATGGAAGGACCTGCATCAAATAAAGAATCTTTGAACGACACGACTGTGTTGAAATAGTTCGGCTGACTTGTTTCTGATGCGTCGTTTGTATCTTCCCAAAACCCCACAATTTGATGCGGGACTTGAACGGACTTTAAGGCTTCATGGAATAGAACAATGCCTTTTTTCGTCTCGTCCATCTTGTCAAACATGCTAGCAGAACAATCCACTAATAAAGTGAAAACAGCATCAATCTCCGAAGAAGGTGCCTGTTTTTTATAGAAAAGACGCGGATTCGACTCTGTAAAATAACGAATGAGCTTTTTACTCAGACGTCCTGCATGAAGATCCGTTTTTGGCCATGTTTTTTTATGTTCGAGCGTTTTTTGAATCATCTGTTTTAACCGTTTCTGATACGGCTCAATCTCCTTGGCGTGCTGCTTGTATACATTGATTTGTTCTGGCGCGGGAGGATCTGGTGAAATCATGACTGGAAACGCATATTTGTTCTCTTTTCCATTCTCATGAGCATCCGCTCCGCTTTCCTCGCCTTCAGCCTCTTCCAGCGCCTCAAGCTTTGAATAATCTTTTCGGTGAGTCTGCTTGGCAGAGCCTTGGACAGTGCCAAGTGCTTGATCTCCGTCATCGCCTTCTCTTGCTGCATCCTTCCCGAGATCACTTTTCCCGCCGTGCTCTAAATCAAATTGAAGGAAGCTTTTTGACGGCGCTTCTGTTTCTCGATGCCACACTTCCATATACTCTTGGTGGATGTCTTCATCGCCCTCTTTTTCCCGGTCGACTTTGATGTCCTCGCTTAATTTAGGTTTTCTTTTTAAGTCATGAAACAGCGGTTCTTTTGCCGCTTTTTCATAGTCCAATTCCGGGAAGAAAAAGTACGTATTCAGCATATCTTTATCAAGAAGCTCATCAAAGCCTTCCATTAATTCTTTGACGATGACTGCGATATCTCCGGTTGAACGCGCTTCATATACACGCTCAAGACTTGATTCAATAAATGGAATCATTGGGTTGATCCGCTCGTGAAGAGGCGGAATTTCTTCTAGCGGTGAATCCGCTGTCAGCTTCACATACATTGCACAATAGAGTGCATCCGTTAAAATGCTCCGCTCTTGGTTAATCGTTAATTGCGTCTTAAAATGACGCCGGTATAGCTCTCTTCTTCGTTTAAATACCTTTTTTGTTCCTGGGCGGTCACGTTTAATCCGCTCTTCAATCCGGATATCTTCAAAGAGCATAAACAATTGTTTACACAGGTCAGGAATGGACATTGTATGAGCATAGCGAATGATTTCCTGAAAGACAGTCAGATCACTATAAACGGTTCCTACTGCACGGAGGAATACATCACTTTTCAGTCCGGCTGTCATGTCTTCCTGTTTACGGTCATCCCAAAAATGGCTGATGAAAATTTTCTTTTCAAAAGGATCATAGTAGGACTGCACTCCGTATTCAAGCTCGACATCATCACTTTTTGCTAACGTTTTGGCTAAATCCGTTAATTCCATAAATAAAAATGAATCGATTCTGCTGTCATTAAATTTGATGAATTTCAAAACTCAGAACCTCACTCGAATAATGTTTGGGCAATATTTCTTACCGCTGCTTTTTCCCGGTCATCTTCTAGCTTTTCAACAATCCCTCGTTCAACTGCACGAAGCGGCGGGATGTATTGCGCAAGATCACATGTGTCTAGAAGGGCGCGAATGGATGCTGCTTCTTCACTCACCTGCCCGTTGTGTGCCTGTGTAATGAGGTCTGATGAGAGCTGCACGAATTGATCGATTAAACGTTCATCCTTTAATACAGATTGAGATTGCAGTACATCCTTTAAGATGCCGCCGCCGATATATGGAACGTCAATGACAACAAATCGGTTTTTTAATGCTTCATTTAGAGGCACTGTGCCGACATAGCCTTCGTTGATTGCCGCTATCACGCCAAAGCCTTCATCTGCTCGAACGACCTCTCCTGTAAATGGATTTGTCATCATTTTTCTGTAGTCGAGTACACCGTTTAAAATAGGCAGAGTTTCTGGCTTTGCCATGTTGATTTCATCAATATATAAAAGATGGCCTTTTTTCATTGCTTTCGTTACAGGTCCTTCAATAAATTCAATAGAAGCAACTTGACCATCATTGTGAATGGTTTTATAGCCAATCAAGCTTTCTGCATCAAGATCAACCGAGCAGTTCACACTGTGCATCGGCTGCTGAAAGAAAGCAGATAAAGTTTCTGCTAATTTTGTTTTACCTGAACCAGTCGGCCCTTTTAAAAGAACGTTTTTGCCGAGTGCTAGTGCAATCATCGCATCTTGTATGATAGACGTGTCCTGTGATTCATAGCCGCCTGTTCCAATAAGCGGACGGAATTCTTCTTCTAGTCCTTTTGCTTTTGCTTCAATCATTGCTTGAATTTCTTCTGGGAGTAATTGTTCGTTAAACATGTATGATTAATTCCTCTCTTCGATCATTTTCCTCACCAAGTATACTAAAAAAACCTTTATGCACTCAATACATAAAGGCTAGACATCTGTTATTTTACCATTTCTTTTGTGATCGCTCCGCATGCGATGCGTTTCCCTGAGTTTCCAGAAGGGTTGCTTAAGTAATCATCTGCTTCTGCATGAATGATAAAGCTACGCCCATTTTGATCGATTAATTGGTTCGATCCTCCCTTTAACGTCACATCTGGTACATTCACGACAACATCAATTTGTCCATCTGCCCCAACTTCTAAATTAGGCATATCTCCAGCATGATGACCCTTTGGGTTATCAAAGCCATGCTCCCGGTGTGTTGGATTAAAGTGAGCCCCTGCCGTTTCAAAATCTGGCGCTTCACATCTTCCTGTTTCGTGAATATGGAAGCCATGAGGACCTGGCGGCAGATTTTTCGCTTTCACATGTAAATCCAGCCCGTTTTCTGAGGAGTCTCTTACTTCGATGCTCCCTATTTTTTGCCCGTTTTCATTGATGAGTGACGTGGTAACTGGTGCTTGCTTAGGTGCTGCAACTTCAATGGTTTCTTCTGTCGTTTCTTTTTTCGGCGGTGCATGACAAGCTGTTGCAACAAAGACCAGACACATCATGATCAACCACACTGACTTTTTCATATGATTGCCCCCTTTTAATATCAGTATGGACAACCTGATCAATAGGCAAACAAAAAAAGCCGAAAATCGGCTTTTTTAGAAGAAACGTTTTGCACCTAAATAGGCTTTTTTCCAATATGGATTGCTTAAGTTTGAGATCCCCACTCCGTTGTCACTTGCGTGAAGGAAATCTCCTCCGCCAAGGTATAGTCCCATATGAGATGGACCCGCTTTGTACGTTGTGAAATAAACAAAATCGCCAACTTGAGGTGTGCTCACAGGTGTCATCATACTCCAGTAGCCTGCAGTGCTTAATCTCGATACAGACGAAACCTTGTTAATGAGATAATAAACAAAGCCGCTGCAGTCAAATCCAGATGGTGTATTGCCGCCCCATCTGTAAGGAATGCCTGTCAGCTTTTTACCT
This sequence comes from Bacillus sp. lyk4-R2A-2, assembly GCF_030209735.1. Taxonomy (NCBI): domain Bacteria; kingdom Bacillati; phylum Bacillota; class Bacilli; order Caryophanales; family Bacillaceae; genus Bacillus; species Bacillus sp. lyk4-R2A-2. The sequence goes on along the minus strand of NZ_JARVRK010000005.1, from coordinate 690,177 downwards.
TCTTGAATCATCGTCGTGATTTTTGCATTCATTGGCACATCGGGTTTGTTATTGTTGACCGGCTTTGTCGAGCCGTTAGACGTAGAACCATTCGACCCAGTTGAGCCTGAAGCTGCACCATTAATTTTGAGAACTTGTCCAATTCTAAGCACATCGCTTTTTAAGCTGTTGGCTGTACGGATGGACTGAACTTGCACTTTAAATTGATTCGCAATTTTCCATAAAGAATCGCCTGATTTTACAGTATAAGATGTTGCTTTCCCGCTTGAAGACTGGTTACTGTTTGAATTGCTTGGTTTAGTAGGTTTCGGCTGACTTGGTTTTGATGCAGCCGTCCCTTTTACTTTCAATACTTGATTCGGATAAATCATATCAGATTTTAATCCGTTCAATGTTTTGATTTCACCAATCGACATATTGAGCGAATTCGCAATTTTCCAAAGAGAATCCCCTAATTTGACCTTGTATGTACTTGATGAAGATGAACTATTTGAGTTCGTTGTCTTATTGTTTGAGCTGGAATTTGAAGAGGAGTTTGATGACTGGCTCCCGCTTGTCTTCGTGCTTCCAGATACCTTTAGCTTTTGTCCAGGACGAATTAAGTCACTGTTTAAGCTGTTTAGACTTTTTAAGCTTGCCACTGACATTTTATGATTTTTCGCAATGAGCCATAAAGAATCTCCAAGCTTTACTGTGTAGCTTGATGTCGTTGAAGCATTTGATTTCGTTGCTTTTGAACCAGTTGACGAACTGGATTTTTTGCTTTTTGCGCCAGGAATTTTCAAGCTTTGTCCTGCAAAAATCATCGTCGTTTTTAGTTGATTAAGAGATTGAAGCTCCGAAATACTTGTATTGTACTGTTCGGCAATCTTCCAAAGTGAGTCACCGCTTTTCACCTTGATCGTCTGTGCTTCTGCCGGTGCAGCAAACACAGCTGAGCCAGCGATCGCTGAAACTGTGAGGCCGGTTACTACTTTTTTCTTCATAGATAAATCTCCGCCTTTCATGATTTCATTCAACAAGACTTATGTACTAGTTTTAAGTTTAGCATTTAACGACTCTGCTTCTCTTGCACTATTTTATCTTTATTTCTATTATATTACTCGACATGTAGACGTTGGGCAATAACAAATAGGCTAAAGCAGTCAACTCAAAATGCTAAAACAAAGCCATATCGTTTGTATCGGCCGTTTGCTGTATTTATAAACATTTTTTAAGGAATTTTTAAGTTGACGTTTAGAAATTTGTCAAAACAAGCACGCTGCTAGTTTCATAGTTCTATTCTACATGACAAATTTTTCTGTATCAAATGACTTTTTACTTAATTGCCTGTTTTTTCTCCTCAAATGAAAAAAGCATCCTTCCGAATGAAGAATGCAGCGATTGGTTTTTTATTTTCTGATTTCAGGTTCTTTTACAGTGAGCGGATAAAGGACTCCTTCTTTCGCAAATGACATTTTACCCGTTTCCTCTGAAACGACGAGAACAAGTGCATCGGTCATGCCAGAGAGTCCGATCGCAGCCCTGTGTCTTGTCCCGAGAGAAGGACTGACTTTTTTTGAAGTAAGCGGGAGCACATTTGCCGCAGATACGAGCGTATTTTCTTTGACTAAAAGCGCACCATCATGAAGTGGATTTCCTGGGTAGAAAATGCTTTCAATTAATGAAGCACTAATTTTCGCATGGAGATTTGTCCCTCTTTGAATAAAATCCTCGACCTCATCCCGCCTTTGTATCACAATCAGTGCCCCGTGCTTTTGTTTTGATAAGCTCTCAATGGCTAACGAAAATTGAGCAAATCCAGGAGTGAATTCTTCCATATACGATTGTAAATAAAACGAGGAAGCCTCTGCATGCATTTCATTAAACTCATCATGTAATGACTCGAGATCACAAAGTAGACATTGCTCAATCTCATCAAGGGAATCGATAATGTCACTTGCATCCTTCATAATTTTCATCAAGTGTGTTCTCATGCCCACTTTAAATTGCACTTCTTCATTCGTACGATTGATCATTTGACCTTTTCCCTCCTCCTTTTCGTTGTCATAAAATAACAAATTATGTGCATTCTATTGTTATGGAGGTGACTTAATATGACCATTCAGAAAGTGATTCAATATGCTTGCAGCATTTTAGGTGTTGTCAGTCTTTCCTTTATTTATGCCCAAATGTTTAAAAAAACGAAGCCATCTAAGAAAAATAATCCGACAGAGAATTGATTTTTTTACATAGCATGATATAATCCTCTCGTTATTTCTGTTCAGAGAGGAACTTATGATGAGAGAAACAAATAGCATTCGAGCTAAGGTGACACTATTTTTAACCATTTTGATTCCGATTTTAATCACTCAAGCGGGTCTTTCGCTTATTACGTTTTTAGACACCGTGATGTCTGGAAAAGTGAGTGCAGAAGACCTTGCGGGTGTTGCGATCGGTTCTAGTATTTGGACACCCGTTTATACAGGACTTGCTGGTATATTAATGGCCGTTACGCCAATTGTCGCTCAGCTGATGGGCGCAGGGCATAAAAAAGATGTTCCTAAGGCTGTCTTTCAGGCGATTTATTTATCCTTTCTTTTAAGTATCTGTGTGATTGCAATTGGAACAATTAGCATCCCTTACGTATTAGGGGGACTTGGACTTGAGCAATCCGTAGAGGATATTGCGCGGCATTTCTTAAGTTTTCTTGCTTTTGGTATCATCCCGCTGTTTGGTTATTCGGTGCTCAGGTCATTTATTGATGCATTAGGGAAAACACGTGTAACGATGTTTATCACGTTAACAGCACTTCCGATTAACTTTGTGTTAAACTATGTATTTATTTTTGGGAATTTTGGCTTTCCAAAGCTTGGCGGTGCGGGAGCTGGTCTTGCTTCTGCGTTGACGTATTGGGCGATTTTCATCATGAGTATTTGTATTGTCATGAAAGCAGAACCATTTGCCTCATTTCGTTTGTTTCAGAAACTGCCTCAAATCAATATCTCCCGTATGGGGCAAATACTGAAAATCGGTCTTCCTATTGGGTTTGCGATCTTTTTTGAAACGAGTATCTTTGCAGCAGTTACGTTATTAATGGGTCACTTTGATACTGTGACGATTGCAAGTCACCAGGCTGCGATGAACTTTGCTTCCATCTTATATATTTTACCGCTCAGTATCTCGATGGCTTTAACGATTGTCGTTGGGTTTGAAGCTGGTGCCAAGCGTTATAAAGACGCGCAAAGCTATAGCTATATCGGAATTGGAACGGCGGTATTATTCTCCTTGTGTACGGCAGCACTCATTTTATTATTTAGACCAGAGATTGCTGGTTTATACACAGCTGAATCGGCTGTTTTACAGTTGACACAGCAATTTTTGATTTATGCGATCTTTTTCCAGCTGTCAGATGCCATTGCTGCACCCATTCAAGGGGCGCTGCGCGGCTATAAAGATGTTAACTATACGCTCATTGCCGCATTTGTTTCATACTGGGTGATCGGCCTTCCTTCCGGCTATCTGATTGGCACCTATACCTCGTATGGGGCATTTGGGTATTGGATTGGTCTCATTGCCGGACTTGCCGCTGGTGCCATTGTCCTCTTTATCCGTCTCAGATTGATTGAAAAACGATTGCTTCAACAAGCGCCCAATCACTAAATACGACACAAAAAAACAGCTGATCGATGTCAGCTGCCCAGCGTGTAGACAAACCCTCGCATTCGTTGTCAGCTCTGCGCGCCGGTACTCACGAATGTCAAATTCGCTCCGTTCCGGTGCTCGCCCTTCCTAGACTTCAAAGGTTTTCTATCAAGCTGAAAAAAAGAAGACAAAGGGCTAAAATCAAGATCATTTTAGCCCTTTGTCAACAATTTGAGCAGCTGATCAATGTCAGCTGCTTTTTTTATTTAGTCATTCCATTGGTACGTCCAGAAAATTTCTTCATCGAACCATTTTTGGACGACAGGTTCTTTGTTTTTCAGCTTCTGTTCAAGCTCTCTCAGCATGCCTTCTGTTTGCGTTCTATGCGCTCTCAGTGCATTTAATTTGATATCTGCTACATCTGTAATGTCGATCGTAATATCTGCATTTCCAAGCACTTCTTCTCTATTTTTCGTAATGGCCATGCAGTATGTGACAGGACGGTCTTCTTTTTTCTTACGATAAAGAGCGCGAATCACCGCTTCCCCTGTCGCATCATGATCAGGGTGTACACCGTGTCCAGGATAAAACGTCACAATCAGTGTAGGTTTGACTTCATCAATAATGGTTTCCATCACATCAGCTAAATACTCGTCGTCTTCAAATTCCAATGTTTTATCACGAAGTCCAAGCATACGTAAGTCTGTGATATCCATTTCTTTGCAGGCGTTGATTAATTCCAGTTTTCTTAATTCAGGAAGTGTTTCACGGTTAGCGTATGTTGGGCTGCCCATATTTCTGCCCATTTCCCCAAGTGTCCCGCATGCATACGTGACTGGGATGCCGCGTTTTCTACTTTGTGCAATGAGACCTGCAACCCCAAACGATTCATCATCTGGGTGAGGCAGCATCACTAGTACATGTTCATTCATGACTCGTCACCCTTTCTTCTACACCTGAAATGGTGTTTCACTAATTTGTAATGAGATCGCTAGTTTCCCGTCTGGCAAGTGCCCAGCTAACAGCAGGCGGCCATGGTCATCAAACACATAATCCGTTAATCCTTCTGCATAAATCCAGCCATCTTCTGTTTTCATTCCAACACGGTACGGACCTTGTCCTTTTATTTTCGCCTGTGAATAGATGACTTTCGCATTGCGGATATAGGCAACGACCGTCATATTTTGTTCATTTACATGAGCTGAATAAGAACCAGTGGTCGTTTCAAGATGAACGAAGACTGGACGATTTAAAAACGATTCAAGATGTGCTGTGACATCTTCCGTTTGAATTGGTTTCATGAGTGGTTCCTTCCTTCATTTTGAATTAATTCGCGCAGCTTTTTTGTATGTAAGCTGATCAGCTGCAGCTGATGATCATGCCGAAGCCCACTTTCTAATATTCTCTCTACAGCGAGTACATATTTTTGATGAAATGATTTTCTCGCCCTCGGATGAGTGCGCGCATCGCTTAAATCATCACATATTGCCTCGTGTAAAGAAGACATATCATCGACATCAAGCTGACGATTTTTCCATAAAGATTGATAAGCAGCTGTAAGCTCATTGGCTGATGACATGTAATCACCTCTACAGTTTTGGTAACAACTTATTATGACATGATCCGCCTTCAAAAAAAAGCAAACTGCTCGTAGGACTTAATGAGAATTCGCTGTTTTTTTCATGCGTAATTGAGAGGTCGTAAACAATAAAATCGCCACCCAGATACAAAGAAACGTCACAATTTTAGCTGAAGATAAATGCTCGTGATACACAAATAACCCTAAAAACAGCGTAATCGTTGGTGCAATGTACTGTAAAATACCCACTTGATAAAGAGGAATTCTTTTTGCCCCTTCAGAGAATAAAAGAAGCGGTACCGCAGTAAAGACCCCTGCAAAGAATAAGAGACCAAGCGATCCGAAGCTGTTAGGATTCATTGTCACCACAGGTTCTTTTAAGAAGAACAATAAGTACACAAGAGCTGCCGGGGCTAGAAGCAGCGTTTCAATTGTCAAACCAATGGCACTCGTGAAGCTCATTCTTTTTTTAATCAATCCATAAAAACCGAAGCTAAAGGCAAGTAATATTGCCACGACAGGAAATGAACCGTACTGAATCGTAGAAAGAATCACCCCAGCTGCGGCAATTAAAATCGCAATGGTTTGTAATTTATTGAGCCGCTCTTTCAAGAAAATGATGCCTAGTAAAACAGAGACAAGCGGATTAATATAATACCCTAAACTAGCTTCTAGCATAAGATGATGGTTGACTGCCCAAATGTACACATACCAGTTAACCGATATTAAAATAGCAGATAATAGTAATGAAAAAAGTGCCTTGCCATCGAGCATGAGACCCTTCACTGTCTGCATCGCCGGCCGGACTTGTTTTAAATACAGAAGAATACCGCACATAAAAACAAATGACCATAAAATTCTGTGCGCTAAAATTTCGCCTGACGAAATATGTTCCATCAGTTTCCAATATAACGGGAATAATCCCCATAATGTAAAAGATGCTGCCGTATAGAGAACACCTTTTGATTGCTGTTGTTCGTTCAATCTAACCATTCCTTTCTAAACCTATCGTATATTATAGCACGCACTCAAGTGAATGGGCATATACTAATTCAGGGCATTTAGAAAGGATGATTTGCATGTTTGACTGGAACCGATTATTCCCTTTTCAAAAGCAATTTTCAAAAGAAGCCTTAAAGAATTCAGACCCTAAAGACGTCGAGCAGTACGTCAATCAAGTGATGGAAAGTGTATTCGGATCCAATTATCCTGCTCAGTTCCCTTTTCAGGACCCACTCTCTCAACATCAAAAAACGAGAGAAACAGACGTCAAAAAAGAAAAAGAACCCGAAGTGGAAGTGTTCGAAACCACTGATCACGTGTTCGTTAAGATTGAGCTTGCTCGGCCGAGCACAGAAAAAGTAAAAATTAAACATACAGCCAACCTGCTGTTTATTGATCATTTTCCTGAGGAAGGCACGCAGAAGAAAGTCGTCCTCCCTGCTGCTGTCAAAAGAAAAGGAACGAAGGCTTCGTATCAGGACGGTATTTTGGAGATTATGTTTTTAAAGCATGATGATCCGGGGATTTCTGAAATCGATATTCCATTATAAAAAGCCTGCTTTGATATAGAAGCAGGCTTACTCTTTTTTCTTAATAGTATGGTGGATATCCTCCGCCATAAGGTGGTGGAACAGGCGGTGGTGGTGGTGGGTAATATGGACGGGGATAATTAAAAATCGCACTTCCTAAAAACCCGCCAAGCAGTCCGCCGACTAAAGGAGCGCCAAAACCAAAAAACAAAGGGACTCTGGATTCATATGGCGGAATGCCAGGGGCGCCGCCTCGGAAATACGGAGTATGAGGGTACATGCATTTCTCCTCCTTTGTCATGTGCCTAAGATCAGCATATTCATCAGGAGTCAAAACGTTTGGGCAAACCTGAAACTAGGCTTGTTCCTTTTTTTCATGAGATTCTGTATATTCCCCTGCCCACCTAGATACCTCATGAAACACATCATTTAGCGCATTTCCTTTTTCAGTTAAACAGTAAATGACTTTCACAGGCGTCTCAGGCAATACAGTTCGCTCTATAATCCCTTCTTGCTCAAGTTCCTTTAAACGCTCTGCGAGCATTTTTTGACTGATGGATGGGATAATGTCCGTCATGTCTTTAAAACGCTTTGGACCATCAAGCAATACATGAATAATGAGACCGTTCCACCTTTTGCCTAGCAGTAAAAAAGCTTGCTGAATGTGTGGACATAATTGAAATTCCATAAATTTCAGCCTTTCTTTTCATGATTGTTTGACAAACTAACGGTATACAATTTAAAATATATCTCTAGTTACAATAAGTAAGTTTCTCACTTTTTAGTTATTGTACCATATTATTTGCAAAAACGGGAGGAAATATCCACATGGCGACTGATCAAAAAACGATTGACATTTTAAAACAAAGAGCTTCAGTAAAAGAGTACGATACAACTCATGAAATGACAAAAGAAGAGTTAACAGAGCTTCTTGATATCACAACAAAAGCACCATCCGCGTGGAACCTTCAGCATTGGCATTTCACTGTCTTCCATAGTGCTGAATCTAAAGCGAAGTTACTTCCAATCGCTTACAACCAAAAGCAAATCTCACAAGCATCAGCTGTTATTGCTGTACTAGGTGATCTTGAAGCCAATCAAAATGGTGAAAAAATCTACAGTGAGCTGGCAGAACAAGGCTTCATTACTGAAGACATCAAAGAAACATTGATGACTCAAATCAATGGCGCATACCAAAGCGAGCAGTATGCACGTGAAGCTGCGTATTCAAATGCTTCATTAGCTGCTATGCAATTAATGATTGCTGCAAAAGCAATGGGCTATGATACATGCGCAATGGGTGGTTTCAGTAAAGACGCCTACATCAAAGAATTCAATGTAAGCGGCCGATATGAGCCAGTCATGCTGATTTCAGTTGGTAAAGCAGCGAAAGAAGCTCATAAAAGCAATCGTTTCGACATCGAAGAAGTATCTGATTTCCTTTAAAATTGGCAAGGCCTCAGCTTTCATGCTGAGGTTTTTTTATTTGGTTTCAATATTATTTCTGCATATTTTCTTTTCACTTTACCCCTTTTCACCTCCACTTTTTCTCCTTTTTAAGAATGAAAGCGTTATATTAGTATGATATTCAGCGAAATGATTGTTTTTTCTGAAAATGGTCTTGTGATCTAATCTGACAACTGCTATTATTATGAAATTACAAAAAATTCAGGAGGAAATCATGAATAAAAAATTGATACTGGCACTACTTATAGCGATTCCATTCATCGGACAGCTCGCACTGCTGCCCTTTGCGAATCGTATCCATCCATTTGTGATAGGCCTGCCTTTTTTCCACTTCTGGCTCTTACTATGGATTGTTCTCACACCAGTCTGTACATTCATCATTTACCGCATGCAACATTCAAATGGAGGAACTGACTAATGCAAGGAAATTTAACAGCTTTATTGATTACAGCAAGTATCATTTTCATCGTCGTGGTCATTGGATTTGCCGCTGGCCGTGATAAATCATCCAGACAGTCAGTAGAGGAATGGTCTGTCGGCGGGAGAAAATTTGGCGGGCTGCTCGTCTGGTTCCTCGTTGGCGCAGATTTATACACAGCTTATACCTTTTTAGGGCTCACTAGTACAGCCTATACAGCTGGAAGTGTCGCTTTTTTCGCTATTCCCTATTCAGTTCTAGCGTATTTTATTGCTTATTTCTTCTTACCAAAGCTATGGACGGTTGCGAAGAATCACAACCTCACAACGCTCGCTGATTATGCACGTGAGCGCTTTGACAGCAAGCTGTTATCCAGTCTAATTGCAATTATTGGAGTACTTATGCTCATTCCTTATATTTGTCTTCAACTGAGCGGGATTCAAGATACGTTAACTGTCGCTGGAACTAGTTATATTAATGTGAATGCAGTTGTTATTATTTCATTTATTTTAGTCGCACTTTATACATTTTTCAGCGGGATTAAAGGTCCTACATATACAGCCATTATTAAGGATATTCTCGTTTGGGTCATCATGCTGTTTATGGTGGTTTCACTGCCAATCATTCATTTTAACGGCTGGACTCCGATGATGAATACGTTAGCTAAGGAAGCTCCACAGCTTCTGACAATTCCTGACGGCGGTCCTAAAGGCATTTTATGGTTCATTACCGCTTCAGGTGTTTCTGCCCTTGCTTTGTTTATGTGGGCACATGCGGCAACAGGGGTATTTACAGCAAAAAGTGCAGATGCTATCCGTAAAAACAGCATGTTTTTGCCTCTTTATAACATCGTATTGATTTTGGTCATCTTCCTTGGATTTATTGCCTTTTTGGTCTTACCAGAAGATACGAATCCAAGATTTGCACTTCTTCATTTAATTCAAACGTCATATGGCGGCGTGATGCAGGGTCTTGCTTATTCAACGATTGCACTGGCTTCCCTCATTCCATGCTCGATCATGGCCATTGGTGCATCGAATTTATTTGCCAATAATTTATATCGTGACTTAATTCATCCGAATGTATCACCTAAAAGGTTGACCATCATCACTCGTTCAATGGTGTTTATCGTGATCGGACTGGCTCTATTATTCGGAATGCTCTTTCCAACAGCACTTGTGACGCTTCAGCTCATTGGTGTTTCAGGAATGGTTCAAATCTTCCCAGCCATTGCGATCAGCTTGTTCTGGAAAAAACAATCGAGAGAAGCAACGATTGCGGGGTTAGTTGTTGGCATCATCGTCACCTTTACAGCCAATATCTCACAAGTCACGTTCGGTCTTTATGAAGGGTTTCTTGGTTTACTAGCAAACGTTGTGGTCATCCTGATTTTGAATCCATTCTTCCAAAAGAAGGTCACATCCAATTCTGTCATGAATGAACTATTTGAAAAAGATCAAGACAAAACAGAAGCGATTGGAAACAACGCGTAAATATAAAAAGAGCAGTCCCCCTATGAGGACTGCTCTTTCTTTATTTCATTTCTTTTTTCAAGACTTCAATGGCTTTTTTCATTTGAGTATCATTTTTCTTTAGCTTATCTTGGATCTTTGTCATCAGTACTGTCGTTGTATCTCCCGTCAGAATTCCGTCTGCTTTCAGATCGTTGTCTGTTTGGAAGCTTTTGACGATCGTCTGGAAGGCTTGATCATACTCACCATTTGCTTTTGCTTTGTAGTCAAGCGCTTGGAACATTTTTTGAGCCGCTTTGACTTCATCTCCATTGTCATTCAGCTGATACGTTTTTTTCGGGCTTAAGTATGGCAGCTTTGCATAACTTGGGAGCGATGCTTTGACCTGTGGTTCAATTCCTTTTTTATGAATCCACGAACCATCCGGCGTTAGCCACTTGGCAATGGTTAACTTGACACTAGAACCATCATTATAGCTTTGCGCATTTTGAACAGTTCCTTTACCAAATGTCTTTTCACCAATAATTTTGATACCTGAAGATTGGTGCAGAGCCGCCGCCATGATTTCTGCAGCGCTGGCTGAGCCGCCATTTACAAGGACAACTGCCGGCTGATGAACTTTGCGTTCTTTTTCAGCCTTGTACTCTTCTTTCTTCCCTTTTTCTTCAACTTGCATGATGACTTTCCCTTTATCGATAAAGTCATTACTCATTTCAATCGCTTCTGTCATAATGCCGCCTGGATTATCTCTCAGGTCAATGACAAACCCTTTTGCCCCTTTTTTCTCGAGGTCATCAATGGCTTTATCTAACTCTTTTGACGTTGTTTCAGCAAAGGACGTAATTTGGATTTCTCCTATTTTGTCTTTTGTGAGTTTTGCATACACTGTTTCAACTGGAATGGTGTCTCTTGTGATGGTCACATCAACATTTCCCACTCCTTGGCGGTTAAGGTGAAGCTTGACATCCGTTCCTTTTTTCCCTCTGATTAGAGAGACTGCTTGATTGACCGACATGCCTTTTGTGCTTTTTCCATCCACTTTTAAAATACGATCATGAGGTTTCAACCCGGCTTTTTCAGCAGGAGAGCCTTTAATCGGTGCGACAATTAAAATTTGTCCATCCTTCTCTTCTACTTGTGCACCAATTCCTTCAAATGATGAAGAAATGGTGTTGTTAAATCCTTCGGCTTCCTCCTGATCCATATATGTAGAGTATGGATCATCAAGTGATGCGATCATTCCTTGAATCGCACCATCTACTAGTTTTTGATCATCCGTTTTTTCGTAATACTCATCTTTTACTTTCGTATACGCAGCCATGAGTTTACTAAACTTCTCATCTCCTGAGACATTGACAGTCCCTTGTTTTGTGATCACAAATGTAATCGCTGAGGACAGTGCCGCTGTCACCAAAATAGCGATGACGATCTTAAATTGTTTTTTCAAAAAAACACCACCTTTATCTCCTTTCATTATTATCAAGGACGATGCTTCATCCGTCAACCAAAGGATCGAAGTTCTCTTTGAAAAGATAAGCCATTTGACCTTGCATTGCATAATCTTTAAAGAGGAACTTGATAAGGAAAGAAGGGATTTTATGAGTGATTATGTAGAAATGCTTGCCTATTTTGGCGTATCTAGTGCCCATCCTGGCGGAATTGAGTTAACAAAAACGATGCTTGAGCATATAAAATTGATGCCTGATGCGCGCATACTGGATGCGGGATGCGGGACTGGACAAACGGCGGCATATTTAGGCAATATCGGTTATCAGGTGGAGGCGATTGATACACACCCTTTGATGATTGAAAAGGCTAATCTGCGATTTGAGCGAGAAGAACTGCCGATCCGCGCACTGCAAGCATCGATCGAACAGCTGCCATTTCCAGATGAAGCGTTCACTCTTCTGATCAGTGAATCTGTTTTGAGCTTTACCAACCTTCCAGCGGCACTTGCTGAGATTAAACGCGTGCTTGCCCCTGGAAGTCAACTTGTTGCGAATGAAGCAGTATTAAAAGCACCCCTTACACCGAAGGAGCTTGCCGCCGTTCGAGATTTTTACGGGTTTCACGCACTCTTTTCACTTGAAGAATGGAAGGAGCAGCTAAAAGCAGCAGGATTTCATGACGTTCGCATTCTCTCATTTGATGATCACATGGTACAAGAGGAGCCGACAGAAATGGAATTATCTGAATATATCCCGCCTTCTCTTTACGAAACGATGCAAACACACTACGATCTGATTCAAGCGCACCGAAAGCAGCTAAGCCACATTCTATTTGAATGTACCGTATAAAATGAGCGAATCTCCTATATGTTTTGTCCAAACTCTATGAGGTCTCTCGCATAGGATAAGAGGGAAAAGAGTTTGTCATAAGGAGGAAAAATATGGAGCGCTATCAAAAGCTTTGTCAGCAGCATATGGGGAAAGTCGCTAGAATCACAGATCGTAATGGCAGAGTACATGTCGGACGCATTGAGCGGGTGACAAACCGCAAAGTGTATATTCGTCCAGTCGGCGGTTCTCGCGGCGGCTTTGGCTTTGGTTATTACGGAGGGTATTACGGCTGGGGTGCCGCTTATGGCATCGGGCTTGGTTTCATTACAGGTTTCGCATTAGCAGGATTGTTCTTTTTTTAAAAGAAGAATAAAGAAGGCCCCCCGAATAGCTGGGAGGCCTTTTTATTTGATTAAATTTTCTTCACTTTATTCATGTACTCTTCAAATGTTAAATCGTGATCATGCATCGCTTTTGCTGCTTCTTTTCCAACATAGCGCAGATGCCACGGCTCATATTCATATTTTGTCATGTCTTCTTTTCCTTTTGGATAACGAATGATAAAACCATATTTATAGGCGTTTTTAGCCACCCATTTGCCATCAGGTGTTTCACCAAACTTTTCAGAGATGTCAAAGCCGGCACTTTTTGAGGAAATGTCCATTGCAAGGCCTGTTTGGTGTTCACTTTCGCCTGGTAAAGCTACTGCTTCTTGCGCTTTTTCTTTGCCTTTTAACTTGACTTCACTATCAAAAATGACCTTTTGACGGTCATAGGAGCGATAGCCAGATACGGCAGCCAGCTCAAAGTTTTTCTTTTTCGCATCTTTGAATAATGTCTCAAGTGCTTCTGCTGCTTCTTTACGAATATATCGTTTTTCAATATCCTCTGAAAAAGAGAATTCTACTTTTGGAACAACGAGATCAGAAGGTTTATAGGTTCCTGGTAATGCGTATTCTTTGTTGACAAGTGCTAGCACGTTTGCAGGATTTTGAATGGTTTTCAGCCCGCTTACCACTTTGATGTCATTGAAATATTCACTCTTTAACGTCAGCTCTTGATCCGATGAATCTGCTGTATTGTTTGAGTTTTGCTGGGTAGATGAATTTTCTGCGCTTTTTTGTTCGTTTGTTTTGTTCGATTCAGATGTACCGCTTTTTTGATCCAGCAACTGGCAGCCCGATAGTGCGGCTGTCAAACCAAGAATCGATGCGATTGAGAGTATTTTATAGCTTTTCTTCATGACATACCTTCCTTTTGCTCTTCTAAAAAAATAAAGATGCGCTACATCGTAGCACACCCTTTATACTATTATAAAACGGAGTCTAGCGCAATTAAGATCATTTCGTCAAATGTCGTTTGACGCTCTTCAGCCGTTGTTTCTTCTCCTGTGAGAACATGATCACTCACTGTCAGAATGGATAACGCTTTACGATCAAATTTTGCTGCAAGCGAATATAGAGCGGTTGTCTCCATTTCAATTGCTAGAATTCCGTATTGAGCCATGAGCTCAAGTGGTTTTTCATTGTAAAATTGATCTGCTGTAAATACATTACCGACACGAACAGCGACATTTTTTGCTTCTGCTGTGTCGTATGCTTTCTTAAGCAGTCCAAAATCAGCGCAAGGTGCGTAATCAATCGGTCCAAACGCCACACGATTCATTTGTGAATCTGTTGAAGATGTTTGAGCTAAAATGACATCTCGTACGTTGACATCCCTTTTAATAGCCCCGCAAGATCCAACGCGGATTAAGTTCTGAACATCATAGCTTTGAATGAGTTCATTCACATAAATCGAAATAGAAGGTACGCCCATTCCGGTTCCTTGTACAGAAACGCGCTTTCCTTTGTAGGTTCCAGTATAACCATACATTCCGCGCACTTCGTTATAGCATTCGACATCTTCTAAATATGTATCTGCAATATATTTCGCACGAAGCGGATCGCCTGGCAGCAATACCGTTTCTGCAATTTGTCCTTTTTCTGCTCCAATATGTACACTCATTTTTTTAGCCTCCACTTACGTTTACTATGTGTTTTATCCTATTTAGTATAAACGATTGAGCCCAAAAAAGAAAATACCAGCTAAAGCTCGAGCTGGCATCGAAAATCTCTATTTAACTCATCGTCAACAGTCGTTTACTGCGTTTCCATCCTGCCGGAAAAAGCTGATAATAGCATTTTCCCTTTTTCTTATCATCAATCACAACAATATCACCTGTTGTGATAAACCGTGCATTGTAATCACTAGGGACTGTATCATGTACATTAAAGGTCGAGAATGCTTTTTCCAGAACATCCAGGTGTGTTCTGCCGCCAATCTTTGTCCGGTACACAGGCTGATGCCCACTTGCAGCGCCATATTCAGGTGTCTGATAAATGGTTAAGTGAAATGCTGAAGGTTTCTTTTGAAAAAATCTCAACGTCAATTGCATTCAAATCCCTCCCCTTTTATATAAAATTGGCTGGGGTCTGTCAATTTCCTTCTTCTATTTTTGTCGAATGATAGACAATTTTTCGTCAATCTTTTTACAAATGAGAAATAAAGCAAGTCCTATCGCAAAACCGCCTGCAACATCTGTCAAAAAATGAACGCCGATATACATTCGGCTGATCCCAATCAAAACAACACAGACCCCTGTGATCAAGTAGACGATTTTTTGTCTTTCTTTCAGCCATGGAATCATTTCAACTAATAGATAAGCTATAAACGGATAGATTGTGGCTGCATTCATCGAATGTCCGCTCGGAAAGCTGTAATACGTTTCATTGACAAGATGATCAAAGGCCGGACGCTCTCTAGCAACCAGCCCCTTTAGTTCATGGTTGATGGTCTTTTCTGTGAGATATAATAGAAAAAGCATCATGATAGAGTAATAGCGCTTATACATGAATAAAGCGACACTAAAAATGAGCATGATGGGCACGAGCAGCGCACTAATGCCAAAGTCCGTCAAAGTCAGCATGACATCATTTAAAAAAGGGAGTCTGATGCTCTCAAACCATAAGATGATCTGGTTGTCCAATGCTTGACCCGCTCCAGATACCATGAGCGCAGCAATGGCACCAAATAAAATTAAAAGAAATAGGATATACACGCGAAAGATTCTCCTCCCTCTCTTCAGAATCACTTCAAAGTATAGTGCCTACCACGCCTCTTCTTCAACTATCATTGTTTTTTTCAGCATATATTCAAACGTAATGTCAGCCAGCTCAAACGTTTCCAGCTCAGCAGGTATGTACCCTCTTTTGACCAGCTCCATGTAGAAGAATTCCGCAATTTCCTCTGTATCGATCACCAAATCTGCTTCTTTCATGACATTCCGCCTCCTTTTTTATGATGTATGAACGACGCCTGTTTTTTATTACAGTTTGTCATAATGGCTCATTCCATACATATAAATGCAGTAAACAAAAAGAAAAGGGGTTTGAGGCAATGAAATGGTTCAGCATATTAGATGGAGAAATGTTTGATCAGGTGATGGGCCGTATCTTGAGGGGATGGTTTTATGTGATTGTTTTTTTCTGTGTGCCTTATTTTTTATTCGTGTTAGGACAAGTCTTTCTTTAACCAAAATGCTCGTGTAAACTTTCCAATATAAAATCCATCATATCTTTGTATTCTGGATCTTCGAAAAATTCGTAGAGAATTTTATAGTCATTATAAATATCAAGAAGCTCATCCACTATAGATACAGCGAGAAATTCTAGTGATGCTTCGCTTTCTTGTTTCTCTTCTAATTGTAATAGAGCTGTTTGCACCATATCTTCTTCCATTTCTTTTGAGGTTTCACCGACGTAATGCACAAAAAGAAGCTGATGAACGAACTGGTCCATCTCATATTTCCTTAGGACAAGCGTTAAGTCTTCCTCTTCTGTTTCCAGCCACTCTCCGTCCTTTAGCCTCGTGAGTTCATAAATGACATCTTCCCAGCCATCATCAAGGTATCGCCATATTTCAGTCCGATGCCCAATAATTTTAAATAGCTCTTTTCCGTAATCTTTTACATATACAACATCGCCAATGAGGAACTCATATTCAATGTCCAGCTTTTCTGTATCCACAATCACCCCGTCGTACTCATCGTAAAGCTGAAGTGATGTTTCAAAATAAAGCACCTCATTATGATTGACCTCATACAAATAGTGCTGGTCAATTTGATGGACTTTTGTAATCGTTCCGACTGTGCCGTACATGACAACGACGACAATATCCCCTACTTGATATTTTGGTGCTTTCGCCTTCATTCTGTCTCCCCCTTGCCCGACTTTTGGTCTTAACGTATCGTATGCCGGCGCAAGGAATTCTGCATGGGCAACCACACCATGCAAAACGCCATTTTATTTCTCATCAAAAAACCGCTTCTCCCATCTGGAAAAAGCGGTTGTGTGTTATTTTTTTTTGACTTCTACTTCATATTGCTCAAACGCTTCGTCAAATGTTGTCATTGAGCTTAAATAATCGCCATTTAATTCTAAATAGGCACAAAGCTCATGATAATCAGTGGACGCTTTCGGGAAGCTGTGATCCTCATAAGCAGCATTTGCAAAATGGCTGATTTCATCTTTCGGTTTTGGATGTCTGTACTTCATTAAATAATGGTAAAACGACTTCACCTGTTTTTCCCTCCGCGACACTCTATTTTGTTGTTATATTATACAGCAATTTGATGACTTGTATAGGCGGAGGTACAACTTATGATGAAAAGTCAAAGTAATTTCGCTTTAATAACCGCTCCATGCTCATTAATTCTTCGTATGAAATTTTTTCTGGAAGTTTTGTCTGATCCACTAAAATTAATTGATCTTCTATCCCTTTAACCGTTTCATCTTTTTGATATGTCATACCGCAGTGTGTGCAGGAAATGGACGGTGTTTCGATGATTTCAATGGATTGTGTGCCAGTGATCAGTTCCCAATAGACTGTTGTCTGCTCTGCGTTTGCTTTGTTTTCCTCACACCAATCACATGTCAGCAAGGTTATTTCTCCTCCTTTACAGTTTGATCTTTTTTGAGCTGCGCTTGATATTTTTTCTCTTTTAATTCATCTCGTTTTTCACGTTTGTTTTTGAGTGTGTCATGCTCAGGATTTGTCTCATATGCTTCTCTTCGTTTCATTCGGCTTAAATTCTCTGGCGTAAACGATTTCGCCTCATCCTCAAATAGTGCGGTAATACCAATTGCCGGGTCTTGTTTCTCTTCATAAATTTCATTAAAATACGCATCTGCCTGGCCTGCGACGTAATGCTCTGGTTCAGGGTAAGAGGTGATGACACCTTCAAAGTTACGAAGGACGACTTTGTCAGGGCTTTGCGATAATAAATAATTTGGCTGCAAGGCGATCTTTCCTCCGCCTCCTGGTGCATCCACAACAAAGCTTGGCACGGCATAGCCGCTCGTATGCCCTCTTAAGCCTTCTATGATTTCAAGACCTTTTGATACTGGTGTTCTAAAGTGGCCAATGCCCTCAGATAAATCACACTGATAAATATAATAAGGTCTGACCCGTATCATCACGAGATCGTGCATCAGCTTCTTCATAATCGGCACACTGTCGTTAATTCCTGCAAGGATGACGGCCTGATTACCTACAGGCACGCCGGCATTTACAAGACGTTCGCACGCTTCTTTTGCTTCTTTCGTAATTTCAATGCTTGTATTGAAATGGGTATTCAGCCAAACTGGATGATATTTTTTCAAAATCTCGCACAGCTCATCTGTAATGCGCTGCGGAAAGACGACCGGCGCGCGGGTTCCTATGCGAATGATTTCAACATGCGGAATGTCTCGTAAGTTTTTCAAAATGTATTCAAGCACTTGATCATTGATTAAGAGCCCATCTCCGCCGGAAATTAACACATCCCGCACCTCAGGTGTTTCTCTAATATATCCAATGGCAGCATCTAACTGCTTTTTTGGCACGCCCATACCGATCTGACCGGAAAAACGTCTTCTCGTACAATAGCGGCAATACATGGAGCACTGATTTGTTACAAGAAAGAGCACACGATCTGGGTACCGATGCGTTAACCCCGGGACAGGTGAGTCTTCATCTTCATGCAGCGGGTCTTCCAGGTCATATTTTGTTTTATGAAGCTCCTCAGCAATTGGCACAGATTGCATACGTACTGGACATCTTGGATCGTCTGGATTCATCAATGAGGCATAGTAGGGTGTAATGTTAAGTGGAATGGTTTTGGTGGAAATCTTCACCCCTTCTCTTTCCTCTTCTGTTAAGTTTACGACTTTCTCTAAATCTTCAAGCGTTTTCACGGTATGCGTCAGCTGCCAAATCCAGTCGTTCCACTTTTCCTCAGGTACATCTTTCCAAAGTTCAATGTCCTTCCAATGACGCGCCGGTTCATATAGTTTTTGATTCATATCCATTCCCCCTATCAGCATTCACCTTATACTATGCAAGTTATGTGCCAACATGGGAAAATGCCCCTATTCTTTATAGAAGGAGCTTTGCCCGTGATATTCACTGGATGGTGATGCCTATATTTCGGCATCTGCATATTTCTTCAGTTTATATTGCAGTGTTTGTCGAGGGATTTTTAAAGCAGCAGCGGTTTTTTTAATATTGCCATGATGCATGTTTAAAGCTTCTTGAATGAGTGTTTGTTCAAATGAAGAAACCTGACTTTTTAAGGAGACATTAAGTGTTCCTTCCTCAAGCTTCTGCGTACGTAAATGAGCAGGAAGGTATGAAGGTGTGATGTCTTCCGCTTCCTTTGGCATCATCAATACGGCATGCTCAATGGTATGTTTTAATTCTCGAACGTTCCCCGGCCAGTGGTGAGCCATAAACAATTGCTTTGTTTCTTCAGAAAGGCGTTTGACGTTTTTTGAAAACTGCTGATGATAGGTTTGAATGAAATGGCGGGAAAGCAGGGGGATGTCTTGCTTTCTCTCACGAAGCGGCGGGATATGAAAAGATGACACATGCAGTCTATAAAATAAGTCTTCTCTTAAAATTTGCTTTTTCACCGCTTCAAATGGGTCCATATTGAGTGCAGTAATGAGTCTTACATCTACTTGAATCGCTTTTGCATCTCCAATGCGGCGCACCACGCCATCCTCTAACACACGTAATAATTTCGTCTGCAGCGTGAGCGGCATCGCTTGCAGTTCATCAAGAAAAAGCGTGCCTCCATCAGCTAATTCAAAGAGCCCCTTGCGATCAATTGCGCCTGTATAGCTCCCTTTGACAGATCCGAACAATAGGCTTTCAAGTAGCGATTCTGGGAGTGCCGCACAGTTTTGCGGAATGAACACTTGGTTTTTCCGATCAGATTCATGAACGATGGCTTGAACGAGCACTTCTTTCCCTGTCCCTGTTTCCCCGTAGACAACAACTGATGACGGATAAGCAGCAGCTTTTTTTGCCTTTTCAAGCATTTCATTTAAGAGCGGATCATTTGTTAAAAATGAAGAAAAATCATGCATTTGTTCTGCCCCAGCCGCATCGTGTATTCGTTTTTTTTGATCTAAACGATTCGAAAGGGCTGACAGCTTCGATACATCTTTTGCGACTTCGACTGCACCTATTAACTGGCTGTCTTCAATAATAGGCAATGTCGTATTGACGGTCTCAATTCTTTCGCCGTTTTTATTCAAATAGGTTTGCAGCGAATGATAAATGGGCTTCCCTGTTCTCAAAACATGCATGAGCGTACTTGTTTTTTCTGTTAAAGAGGGATACACATCAAGGATGTACTTGCCAATCACCTCTTCTTTTTGTAAACAGTCAAACTTAGCGGCATTATGATTGTAAAAGATCGTCATTCCTTGATCATCTACAACATGGATGGCTTCATCAATGGCTTCTAAAATTAATTCAAACCAGTCCGCTCTTTCGACAACCTTCCCCATTCTTTCCCCCTCACTTTCAGTGCCGAAAAACCGGCATCTATTGCCGGATTTTCAGCGGCTTGATCATCTTCATCACACGTTCTCCTGTCCTTTCATGTTTCGCTTTTTCCTTGCAACTTCCTGCTTTTTTTGTCAATAGCGTCAAAAAAGCACCCCTCTTATGAGGAGTGCTTTCGCCCTGATGTTTGATAAAGAGACATATCGAATTCTTGCAGCGATTCCATATACAGCGGCATTATCGGCTTTCCTTCTTGAAATAATGTAAATTGGGAAGGGTATAAATTAATTGGCTGATGATAAAAAGCAAATCGCTTTACAACCTCAGGGTCAATACGACAAAAAGTATGATGCATCAGTAAATAGACATCTTGTTTCCATTTAAAGAGCCGCCTGTTTGGCGGATTAAATACTGGTGACACTTGAATCATGCCGCACTCTTCATACATCTGAAGCCGTTCATTTGAAATCGTATAGATATCTTTAGGGTGAAACTGAAAATATTGCACGTCACGCTTTGAAGCAAACCGCCTTCTTTTCTGACCTTCAATATAATAGAATGTTTTCCCATGATCTGCCGTGACAACTGTATAATTAGGTACTGCCAGCATGTCTTTCATCTCATATTTCATCGCACATAACGACGGAACCCGAATGGCGCGTCTGTTTTTTTCGTTCACCCAGCACCTTTCAATTTGATGAAGATTCCCGTCTGCGATTTGGTAGTAATCCCCTTCCTTTTCAATCACCGTTCCGTCAATGAGATCATACGGCATACTCGAAAACAAATGATGAAAGGAATGAGGCGTTTTATACGTTGTATCAAGTACATCTCTTAATGGAAAAAAAGCAGCAAAATCATTCAGCCTCATCCAAAAAACAGAATCTGCATGATGCCAGTGTTTCGGCTCATCAGCCCAATATTGTCCGTATTTTTCATGAATTAGCGGAAGCAAACGCCTTCTGTGCATGACCGAACAATGGTCCACTTGAAAGGACGCATGCTCCAATATTTGGTCTGCTTCACGCACAAAGTTCATCGTCTCAACTAATTGCTTATCAACATGCACGACCCGCTGCGAGGAATACACAATATCGATATGAGGCTTCGACTGAAAAACATCCACCATTTTCTGCAAACGATCTTGATGATACACGGTATCATCGGTTAAATAACAAATGAGCTCACCTGTTATACGAGCTAGCGCTTCATTAATTAGTGTCGCATACCGTACGGTTAACAGCCGTTTTGCAGGATGAACCGTGCGTGAATACAGATGAATGCGCTCATCTTCTAAATAGGGCTGGATCTTTTGGATGGTGCCTTGTTCTGAGCCATCATCCATAATGAGAAGCTCCCAATTTGAATACGTTTGTTCCACCATACTCTTTAGCACACGATCAATGAAATCAGGTTTATTGTAGCTTGTTAAAATCACCGATACTTTCATGATCATTATCCTTTTTAGTTAGATTAAAAAGCCCCCCAGCTGACGATGTTCACGTAAGGAACATTCACTCTTAGCTGATTTGTCGCGTTTTTAAAGACCGCTACTGTATCAAAGAGCTGCACAACAACTACGTTTTGAAGGACATCTCCATTGACTAAATGAACGCGTGGCACTGGAATGCCAAGTTCAAGCCACGGACGAAGTAATTCTTTAATATCTGACACACTCTCTTCCTCACTTTCTTCTAAAAGACGAAGAAGAAGTAAAATCAAGATGACTTCAAGTACTCCTTCTGCTTCTAGTAATTCTTCGTTCCAACCATTTAATAATTGATCAAATTCCATTCATAATCCCTCTCTCTTCGCATTTAATCTTTACTAGAGTATGAGATTCACTTCATTTAGCCTCAGCATTTGAAAACATTTTTAAAAATGTGTGAAGTGATTAATTGATAAAAAGAGCAAGGAATCAGCGTTCTGCTTATACCAAAAAAAATGAACGGCATATACATAGGGGTGAGTTTGAATTGATGAAGAAAGGATGGGAAAAAATGAGCGACAAGCGTGCCGAATTAAAAAAAGAACTATTGAAAGTGTTTTTCAAACCGCTTACTCGTACATTAACAGTTAATCTTGAAGAAGGAGGAGTACAAATGGAAGAAAAATTGAATGATTTATTAAGTGAAGTGGCAGCCGAGGCATCACCTTCAGATTCTGCTACAACACTCGATGTATCTCAGCCAGCAAGATGGATTTTTGCAAGACTTGCACCAGGAACCGTCATTAGCATTGTCACTGACTCAGGTGATTTAATCGGGCCAGTTCAATTCGTAGCATTCAATGCTTTAACGGGTGTTGTATTTGTTACACAAGAAAGCTCAGTTACACCAACAGGCTCTGCAACGACTTTATTAGATGTAGATAAAGTTGAAAGTGTTACGTTCACATCTTAATGTGAGAGGGCCATCATGAAGCTTCTTTATATCAGCTCTGGCTACGGCGGAATCTATCATATGTTTGATCAATGGGTAGAAGAGAGCTTCATTGATTCCCCCTTTTCATGTGTAAAGATTGACAGAGAATCTCTACCCGCTCACATGCACAAAATCCGGAC
Organism: Bacillus sp. lyk4-R2A-2; assembly: GCF_030209735.1. Taxonomy (NCBI): domain Bacteria; kingdom Bacillati; phylum Bacillota; class Bacilli; order Caryophanales; family Bacillaceae; genus Bacillus; species Bacillus sp. lyk4-R2A-2. Next base: position 667,368 of record NZ_JARVRK010000005.1, on the reverse strand, counting down.
ATTTTCTCCGGATTTTGTTTTGATGATGATCGGTGATCATGTTCCGAGCGAAGTGCTTCATCAATTCAAACAAGAAAAGATCCCGATCGTTTTGTGGATGACAGAAGATCCTTTTTATACAGATGTGTCAGCTGCTTGCACGCGTGATGCGCGGCTCATATTAACAATTGATGAAGGAGCTTTGCCTTTTTACAAGCAATTGGGCATAGTTGACGCCTACTACTTTCCCATTCCGGCAAATACACGTATTTTTCAAAAAAATGAATCGCCTGAAAAGATGTGCATCTACGACATTGCACTCGTTGGCTACCCTTATCCCAACCGCATGAAAGCCATTGATACACTCTTACAACAGAAAAAATGGCGAATTCTCGTTGCAGGTAAGGAATGGCATCGTCATTTAAATAAGTCACGAAGACATGATCGCGATCTCACATTAGTGACCAATTGGCTGAGCCCTCAGCAAATGGCGGACATCTATCAGCAATCAGCGATTGTTCTTAACCCGCACAGACCGGCTCAATTTGCCTATAACAAAAACAAAGCCATGATTCAAAATGTAAGCCTGAACAATAGAGCGTTTGATATCGCTGCAGCTGGAAGCTTTCAATTGACGGATCTACAACCGCCTCAAGCTTTTTCAAGCTTCGCTTTTTATAAAGATGAGGACGATTTGCTGGAACAGGTTGAATATTATGGATCAAATGCCGAGAAAAGAAAAGCAATCGCACGAAACAATTACGAACAAGTCGTTTCATGGAATACATTTGAGTCATTTCCACACAGACTTTATGAAATCGTAAAAAGCGCCCTATGACCGGGCGCTTTTCTCGTTGAAATTCTTCTTATACCTAACCCTCCGCATCTCTGCGAGCCAATAAGACTTTCTCCGCTTTCTCAAGATCTTCTTCCTGTTTGACCACAAGTGATTTTTGGGAATCCATGATATACGCTCCAACAGATCCTTCTAAAAAGGAATGAATGCATTCTTTTGCATATGGAACATGAAAAGCATACACTGCTCCATTTAAACGGCCATACGTATATGGCTGCTCATGCTTTGGCATGAAAAAGTAATGATTGTCCTTATATAAAGTGGCTTCATTATTCTCATGCAGTGTCCATGTCTCATTTGGGTTTTCTAGCGCCTCTGTAAAAGATGCCACGCAGTCATAGCTCCCTTCTACTAGAAGCTGCAAGCACTTCTCAATATCTTCCGGCTGTCTTAAAGGAGACGATGGATGCAAATATAGAACAATATCAAAGGTTTTCCCCTCACGCTCTAAGTAAGCAAGCGCATGCTTCACCGCTATGAGTGACGGTGTTTGTTCTGTTACATGACTGTCTGGAAGTTCTATCACACGGGATCCGTAGTGAGAAGAAATGATTTGTGTATTGACATCCTCTGTAGAGACGATGATTTCGTCTAACTCAATCATTTGCAGTAACGGCTGAATGGTCCAATAGATGAGCGGCCGCTCCGCCAATACGCGAATGTGTTCATCATGCTGATCGCGCCTGCTTCTAAAAGCTGGTATCAAGGCTAAAATACGATTTCCCCTATACATGTATTCCCTTCTCCCCTCGCGCAAAGCTCTCTACATATTCTTCCGAGCTGATCGCAGTACTGAAGTGTTCAGGTCTCTCATTTTTCTACTTATTCTCTTATCTCTCCATATTCTATTAAAACGTCATGCAGATGGTTATAATGTGTTCACCTAATTTATATAGAAAGTGGTTCTTTTCCTCAAACGGATACCACTCTTTCACATATGATGCAAAGTAGAGAAATGAGAGTTGGGGGATTAGATATGTCCAAAAAGATAGAAACGAGTTTGAAGGCTTTTTTTCGTGACAAAACGATATTAGTTACAGGCGGTACAGGTTCAATCGGACGTCAAATTGTGAAAAAATTAACATCATGCTCTCCAAAAAAGATTATCGTCTTCAGCAAAGATGACAGCAAACAATACATGATGAAAAATGAGTATGCGGATCACCCAGAAGTCGCCTTCGCTTTAGGCGATGTACGAGATGCAAGCCGCGTGAGACAGCTCGTCAAAGGCGTTGATATCATCTTTCATGCAGCCGCCTTAAAACAAGTACCTACTTGTGAAGACAATCCGTTTGAAGCCGTGCAAACAAATATTATCGGCGGGCAGCACATCATTGAGGCTGCAATCGAACATGAAGTCAGTCATGTTGTCAACATCTCCACAGACAAAGCAGTTTCTCCGACAAATGCCATGGGTGCAACAAAATTAATTTCAGAAAAACTATTTTTCCAAGCAAACGAAAGTATTCTGAACCAAAAAACATTGTTTTGCTCTGTGCGTTTTGGCAATGTGCTTGGATCAAGAGGTTCCGTCATTCCCATCATGCTCCAGCAGCTGTTAAATGAAAAACCTTTGACCGTAACTGATCCTCATATGACACGTTTTTTTATGTCCATCGAAGAGGCTGTCTCCCTCACACTTCAAGCAGCCATCATGATGAAAGGCGGCGAAACGTTCATTCTCAAGATGGAGTCATTACAGCTTGCTGATCTCTTAAAAGCGTTTCATGAATATGCTGCTCAAATCAATGTCTCATCTCCGGAAATTCTCGTTGTCGGGAAAAGACCTGGAGAAAAGCTTCACGAAGAGCTTACATTTCCGCACGAAGCAGATGCACTATTTGAGCATGAACAATTTTATGCCATTTTACCAAGACCAAAACTGCATGCTTCCTTTCAAAAAGTCGACTTAACCAATTACACATCCAATGAAGCGCCTCTCATTACAAAAGAAAAGCTATTCCGCATCATTGAACAATTACATCACACGCATCATAAAAAATAAAAAATCGTCACACGGAAGCAGATGCCTTCCATGTGACGATTTTTTTTTAATAGATCAATCAAATAGATGTTTCAAATCCCCATAGCCTTCTTTTTCAAGATCATCTTTTGGGATAAACTTCAAAGCGGCTGAGTTAATACAATACCGAAGACCATTTGGTCCTGGTCCATCAGGAAAGACATGACCTAGATGAGAATCAGCTGTCTTGCTGCGCACCTCTGTCCGCACCATCCCATGGCTCTTATCCACCTTCTCGGCTACTTCCTCATCTTCAAGCGGCTTTGTGAAACTCGGCCAGCCGCAATGGGCATCAAACTTATCTAAAGAAGAAAAAAGCGGCTTGCCTGAAATGATATCTACATAAATGCCTTCTTCTTTATGATCCCAGAATTCATTTTGAAATGGCGGCTCAGTGCCATTATTTTGTGTGACTTCATACTGCATTCGGTTTAATTCTTTTAGTCGTTTTTCTTTATCGTTTGTCATGATTTATCACTCCAATGGGACTCAATAAAACCCGCTCTGCCAGAACCGACATGATATCGTTCGTAGTGCATTTTGTTCTTTTTATAATAGTGCTGATGATACTCCTCTGCGGGATAAAAAGGAGCAGCATCTAAAATTTCTGTCACAATTGGCTTTTGAAAGATGCCGCTTTCGTTCAGCTTCTCTTTCGATGCCTCTGCAAGCTTTCTCTGCTCATCATGATGAACATAAATACCTGTGCGGTAGGACTCTCCTCTATCACCAAATTGCCCGCCATCATCTGTTGGGTCTATTTGCTGCCAATACAGTTCTAATAGCTTTTCATACGGGAATACGTCTGGATCAAACGTGATTTGAACCGCTTCTCTATGCCCCGTTGTATTTGTACATACTTCTTCATAGGTCGGATTCACTGTATGTCCGCCAGTATACCCTGATTCAACTTTGATAATGCCCGGCTGTTCATCAAAAGGTTTAACCATACACCAGAAGCAGCCTCCTGCAAATGTGGCTAATTCTTGTTTTTCAGACATATTAGTGCCCCCTTCATTTAAAAAATGGTATCATCATATTATAACATGATGAAAAATAATGAAAATGATACGACTCGTCTACCTAAATGATAAAAAAGCATTTTGTCGTATTTTAAAATATAATGGGGGTTTAATGATTGGAACAAAGAAAAAAAATGATGTATGAAATGGATACTTTACTGAGAACCGTATTTAAGCAGATCCGTTATGAGATTAACAGCCTGCTCGAAAACGAATTATCTCGGAATGAATTTCTCATTTTAAATCTGCTTCGTGAGCAAGGTGCAAAAAAAGTAACGGAATTTGCGTCCATTCTAGGAGTGTCAGCAAGCCATATCACAGCTGTGACCGACACACTCGTAGAAAAGGGCTGGATCACCCGTATCCGTTCTAAAGAGGATCGCCGCATCATCAAAATCCACTTAACCGATAAGGGTAAGGAAATTACTGAGCATTTTGAGAAAAAGAAAACAGAATACTTTATGGAGCGATTTGAGTCATTCGACGACGAAGAACTGAAAACAATGATCAAATTATTTAAAAAGCTGGATAAAAGTCAAAAGGATTAAGCATAGAATTTAGCGCACTGGACATGCTACGGATAAAAAGAGGTGGAATAAACCATGACAAGCCCTTATCTTTGTCCAAACTGTAAAACGAACAGAACGCGCTTTAATCTGATTGAGCAGCTTTCAGAACCTGTGAAACTTGACCCTGCGACCGGAGCAGTTGTCGAAAGATACGAAGGAGAGCAGCTTTCTCCTTTTCACATGAGCTATCAAGGTCCTCAAATAAAAGTCCAGTGCGGTGTTTGTGGTCTCATTGAGGATGAAAAAACGTTCATTAAGCTAGCTGAATATCATCAATATTCTTCTCCTTCTTAACATGCGGGCCTGACGGAAAACGTCAGGCTTTTTTCTATGCTTCGTTTGCCTATACAGATCGCCTTTTTCATGCATACGCTACAAAAAACACCATCGCATAAGAAAGTAGGGATTGATACATGCAGCAGCTCTTTTATCATAACTATCCATACCGTCCACTCGCTGCGGGCTTCGAGCACCCTCAAAGCAGCCCTTCATCCAAAGCCTTTATTCGGCTTTTTCACGCTGCCCCAGATCTTAGTGAGCTCGCTGTTTATGTGAACCGGAATGAGGTTTTGAAAAAAATGCCTTACAGCCAGTTAACAGCTTATATGGAGTGGGATGAGGGAATGTATGAGATAGAAGTGTTCAAGCTAGCTACAAAACAAAGAGTTCTTCATTCTCGTATGAAAATTAAACGTGACGAGATTTACACCCTATGTATCACGGGTGCACATGCAGGTTTTGCGCTGCTGACAGAGCGGCAAGACCCTCTGATTCAACATAAGGACCTGTCAGCCCTTACATTTGTCCACCTTTCTCCAGACCTTCCTTCCATTGATATATATGAACGTGATAAAGGGGTGTTAGCTAAGGAGCTTCACTATGTAAACAGCACTCACATTCATCATTTCTCCCCGAATAAATATCATTTTGAATTGAAAGCCGCCGGCACTCAAAGTATACTGCTTGATATCCCAAAAGTTCATCTGCAAGCAAATCGCGCATACCTCATTCTGCTTCATGGATTTGCTAACGGAGAGCCAGAGCTTATGGCGAAGGTGGTCTTGTCTCAGCAAATATAAAAAAGAGCCTTTTCCATAAAGGAAAGGCTCTTTACGAGACATCTTCAGCTTTTTCTTGCTTTTGAAAATCAAAAGCAAGAATCATGATACCTAGAAATAATGCACAATAGGCAATATTTAAGTAAAACTGATCGATATTTTCTGCTCTTAAATCAGTGGCAGCTGTGATGCCAAAGTACGCAGCAAATAAAAACGACAGTAAACTAAAATATTGATAGACTCGCTTCATGATTTCACTCCTGACTCACTTTCTATTGCTTTGGATGATAATATGAGAACTCAATTTCATCGTTCTCTAGATCAATTTTGTTTGCTTTCACATACATATCATTCGTCAACGGCATTTCTGAAAGGCGCACTTCAACCGTTTTTTGATCCGGTTTCACATGAACGAATTCTGGCAGTTCATAGAACTGGCCCATGTAGCTTAGAACAAAACTAATCGGAATGCTCAATTGTCCAATTGAAAGGCCATCCACTTTCAAAAGCACATCACCATTATCTTCGACAGTTGGCGTAAATGAGACGTTTGCATCAATCGTCGAAGAGAAAGCTTTAATGGCGCCTGTTACTTTTACATCTTGATCGATCGCCACATGAAAGTCTGGCATATCGCTTGACCCTTGATTTTTCAAGTAATCATTGATAAAGCTGGTGAGTGATTCCTTTGAGCTAGATATATTAAAAGAATACTCGCTTTTCAATTCTTTAGTTGAAGCGGATTGACCGCCTGGCATTAACATCAAAATACCGCAGGCAAGTACAATCAATAGATTGATTGCAAGTAAAATAAAAAATAAGCTTTTCCACTTTTTCATACGTTCACCCTATTCCTTCGGCAGTCCTTCTTTTTTCACTTTGGAGAATAAACGATTTGCCATAAGAGAGTACCCCTTTTGGTTTGGGTGGAAATCATCATCTGCCAGTAATTTTTCATCAGAATCTTCCTCAAATAAATCTGCTACATTGATCATATCAGCGTTGCCATCTTTTTTTAGTTCTTTTTTGGCGACGGCATTCCAGTCTTTGACGACTTCATCAATGTCTTTCAGCTCAGTGAGACTGAATTTAAAGGGATTATACATGCTTACATACATGATCTTCGCATGGTCATTATGTTCTCTCAGTTGAGCAAGAATGGTTTTAAAGCGCTCCTCAAAAGGCCCCTGCTCTTTTTGAAAAGGAGCAAACGTCAAATTGAGTACATTTTGACGAACGACATGCATTAAGTCATTGCCGCCGATCGTAAAGAAAATATAGTCAGCATCTTTCAGACCGTCTTGCACCTTTTTTTCTTTTAATCTTTTTAATAAATCTACCGTTCTACTGCCTTTAATGGCATAGTTTTTTAATGTGACAGATTGCACGCCGTCCACTGCTTCTAACTTGTCACGGGTCATGCCTGCATATCCTTTTTTTTGTTGATCTCCGATTCCTTCTGTTAAGGAATCTCCAACCGCTGCGATGGTAATATGTTCTTTTACGTCTTGTGTGTCTTCTAGTTTATCCTTTATGCCAGCCTCTTGCGCGGAACATGCAGAAAGAACAAAAGCTAGAGACATCACAATCAAAATCAAACGAGCCTTCAAACGATGATGTCCCTCCTTTTTCTGATTAAAAAAGTGTATCATGTTTTTGCTCATTTGAACATCTTTATGCTAGCTACGGATCAGCGTTTTGATGTCCTTGATGATGTCATCATATGGCGTGTTTTGTACACCATCATAATTTTTCATCACTTTTCCTTCTTGATCAACTAGGAAAAACAATGACTGATGAATCACTTGGTCTTCATCTTCAGGTTTCTTCACAATGGTTTTAAAGCTTTTCATTGCGAATTTTTCAATTGCTGACTGCGAGTAACCAGTGAGGAAATCCCAATTTTTAAAGGATAAAGGATATGCTTTTGCAAATTCCTTTAGCTTTTTCGGTGAATCTACCTCCGGGTCCACGCTAAAGGAAATGATATGCGCATCCAATTTTTCTTCTTTTAACCGTTTTTGCAGCTCTGTCATATGTGCAGTCATCGGCGGACAGATCGTTTCACAGCTTGTGAAAATAAAATCTGCCACCCATACTTTCCCCTTCAAATCATCCAATGACACCTTTTGTCCATCCTGATTTTCATATTCAAACGGCTGTATTTGATAATTTAACGCATCTTTGATTTGTCCATTTGAACATGAGACTAAAAGAAGCACGCTTATGATCATAAGCGCACCAAGTGAGGCTCCCCTTTTTTTAAGCATGGTACGTCCATCCCCTTTTCGAAGTCAATCGGTATAAAAAGTAAAGCCTATTGCACCTTTTCCAGTGTGACACGAAATAATTGGTGTTGTGTAGGCGATGTCAACAGGTGCTTCAGGTGTATGATCAAGCAGTGCTGATTTGAGCTTTTCAGCGAGTTCTAATGCATCTGCATGCGCTATCCCAATGGCTTGAACTGTTTTTCCTTTCACCGCCTGTACATACTGTTTGGTTAAATAGCGGACAAGAGCAGAATAGCTTCTCACATTCGCTTCTGGCGTGTATACCCCGTCTGTTAAGCTGGCAATTGGTTTGATGTGAAGAAGTGAGCCGATCAGCGCCTTCCCTCTTCCAATTCTTCCACCTTTCACGAGATTTTCTAATGTATCGATTGTGACAAATAGCTTTGTTCCAAGACGGATTTTATCCATTTCTTTGATAATGTCTTCACGGCTTGCACCATTTTGTGCAAGTTCGGCTGCTTTGGTGACTTGAAACCCTAGTCCATATGAAATAAAGTTTGAATCAATCACCGTGATGCTTCCGTCTACCATTTTCGAAGCGCTTTCAGCAGTTTGAACCGTACCACTCATCCCACCCGTTAAATGGATACTAATGACTTCGCTTCCATCTGCCGTCAGCCTTTCATATAATTCGACGAATTGACCGATCGCAGGTTGAGACGTTTTCGGCAATTCCTCAGCGGCCTCCATTTTTTCAATAAATTCATCTGGCTGTATATTCACTCGGTCAATATAATCAACCCCAGAAATGGAGATATTGAGCGGAATCACGTGAATGGAAAGATCATTGATTTTTTCTTGCAGAAGGTCCACTGTTGAATCTGTTACAATTTTAATTTGTTTCACTATTGTCTCATCCTTGCTGTCTTAGTCTTTACTTATGATATTACCTTATTTCGTGCAAACTTGAAAACAACTGTCATGACGTTTTTGAAATTGTCACATTTTCTTCTTATCATGAAAAAAATCCTTGCCAAGCTGAGCAGCAGCCATTTTAAAACAGCCGCTCACTCCCTTTGACAAAGATTCCTTTTTACGCATTGTGTTTCAGTGTAGGCTCCTGATAGATCTGCTCATATGTGCTCCACTTGACGTTACGTTTCACATCCTCTCTGAAAGAGTACACAGCTCTCTTTCCTTTAGATACATAGACTTTTTTCAAGAAAGCTTCAAGTCTAAAGGTGAGCATGAAACGATACGGCTCATCTCCCTTTAGTACAGGAACTTCTGTTACCTTGATCTGAGCTCCATCCATCCGTCTAAAACATATTGTTTTGAGCAGCACAAACGATCAATCCTCTTTTCCAATGTTCTGTTACGCCTAAATAAATAGGTGGAATAAATCTTGATCTTTATTCACTTCAACATAATGGAATCCTTTTTTATTCATCCGTTCAATGAGCGCCGCATAGTCATCTCTTTCTTTCAATTCGATGCCAACAAGCGCGGGTCCCTTGCTTCGGTTATTCTTTTTCGTATATTCAAAGCGGGAGATATCATCATTTGGCCCTAATACTTCATCTAAAAATTCCCGAAGCGCACCTGCTCTTTGCGGAAAATTGACAATGAAATAATGTTGAAGCCCTTCATAGATCATCGACCGTTCTTTGATTTCCTGCATTCTGCCAATATCATTATTTCCTCCACTGACAATACAGACAACATTTTTCCCTTTAATCTCCTCGCGATGGGCATCCAGCGCTGCGATCGGAAGTGCGCCTGCCGGCTCTGCTACAATCGCACATTGATTATAAAGCTCTAAAATGGTTGTACATACTTTCCCCTCAGGTACAAGACTAATTTTATCGACAACAGATTGTAGCGATGTAAACGTCTTTTCGCCAATCCGCTGAACCGCTGCTCCGTCTACAAACTTATCAATGGAATCAAGTGTCACAACCTTGCCCTTTTCATGAGAGGCATGGAGTGAAGCTGCGCCAAGTGGTTCGACGGCAATGATTTCGGTTTCTGGGGCGATATTTTTGATATATGTACCAACTCCAGATAACAGACCTCCACCTCCAACACTTGCAAATAAAAAGTGAGGCTCCACTTCGATATCATTTAATATTTCTACAGCTGTCGTTCCTTGTCCTGCCATCACATCTAGATCATCAAACGGATGGATAAACTCACGCTTTTCTTCATCTCCGCATTTAACTGCTTCATGATATGAATCATCAAACGTATCTCCGGTTAAGATAATTTCAACATATTCTTTTCCGAAAAGCTCTACTTGAGATACTTTTTGCCTTGGTGTCGTAGCAGGCATAAAGATTTTTCCGTGGATACCTAGATATTTACAAGAATAGGCAACACCTTGTGCGTGATTTCCTGCACTTGCGCAGACAATGCCGTTTTTTAGTTTATCTTTTGGAAGCTGGCTCATTTTATTAAAAGCGCCTCTTAATTTAAAGGAACGAACTACTTGCAGATCCTCTCTTTTTAAGTAGACATTACATTCATATCGTTCAGAAAGTCGCTCATTTTTTTGAAGAGGTGTATGAATGACTACATCCTTCAAATTTTGATGGGCCTTTAAAATGTCTTTCACTTGAATTAGCGTGTTTTCTTTGAGCAACGGTTTCATGTACAAGATCCTTTCTCTTTAACCTTATTTAATTTGTCATTATAACATGAATATTCAAAAAATAAACCAATAGATCATAGATCAAGCATAAATTTCATAAACTTTTTCGTTTCTCTGTACATTTGGTTTTATTGGGTGTTACAATAGAACCAATTGGAACCATAAAGAAAGGAATCACCCGATGACCACACATTCGTTTACATCTATATATGGAGAGCATCAAGAAATGAAGCGTGCCATTCACCTGGCAAAGCAATTCACAAAGCACGAGCAGCCTGTCTTGATCACAGGAGACATTGGCACAGGCAAAACACGATTTGCCCATGAAATTGCTCATGCATCGGCTTCAAACGCTTCACTGACACATCTATATTGCCCCATCTTAGATGAAGATACCTTGCAGAAAGCCTTCACGGAAAAGACCCGTCAAATCCTTTATTTAGACGAAATCGCCGCATTAAGTATTCCTATGCAGCATCAGGTTGTTCGTTTTCTAGAAACATCTCCTGCAACAAAAATCATTGCCACTTCGTCTTTATCAATAGAGGCATTGAGGGTTTCATCTACCTTTTTACCTGAGCTGTTTTATCGCTTAAATGTTTTCCATTTGCCCTTACCGTCATTAGCAGATCGAAAAACTGACATTCCTGTGTTAACAACTGCTTTCTTTCAGGAGCTGAGCATGGCGCCTGATATTGATCCAAGTGTTTGGGAAACCTTGCAGGAGTATCCGTTTGAAGGAAACGTACAGGAACTCAAAAATATCGTTCATTATGCTGCAGTCATTCTCGAGGGGCAAACGGTATTTTTACACCACCTGCCGCCTTTTGTGTTAACCCCTCTTTCGCCGGAGGTAAAAGGAAAAAAGGAAGATCATCAGCTCACACTAATGGAAAAACAAGAGTTTGTTTTCCTGCTAGAAGCCATTAAATCTCTCAATGAGAAAGGTGAAGCAGCCAGCAGACGCATCTTGTCTGAATTAAGCAAGCAAGGCGACATCCCGCTGACCCCTCAGCAGGTGAGGAGCCGATTAGATGATCTTGAGAAAAAAGCATACGTGACGAAAGGAAAAGGCAGGGCCGGCACAAAGATTACACTTGAAGGTCTTTCATTCCTGAAGTCACTTGATGGTTATATACCGGTTCAATAAAAGGAGGACATCCATTGTTTACTGTAAAAGAAGAAATTGCAAACGCCATTACACATGGCATTGGCGTTATTTTATCCATACCAGCCATTGTTTTTCTCGTGTTATTCGCTGTTCAATACGGCACTATCACAGAGATCGTGAGCTTTTCAATATTTGGGGCATCCATGCTGCTGCTCTATTTAAGCTCGACCTTGCTTCATAGCATTCGGCACAAAAAAACAAAAGATGTATTTGAAATCCTCGACCACTCGGCTATTTATGTATTGATCGCTGGTACCTATACGCCCTTTTTACTCGGACCATTAAAAGGCGCACTCGGCTATACGCTTCTTGCGATTGTATGGGCTCTTGCTGCTGGCGGAATTGTCTTTAAAATCTTTTTCGTCAAACGGTTTATCATTGTGTCCACCCTCGTTTATTTATTAATGGGCTGGATGATTATCATTGCCATCAAACCACTTTACATTGGATTAACGGGCGCAGGATTTGGCCTCTTGCTGTTAGGCGGTCTATTGTATTCGGTCGGAACCATCTTTTATATTTGGCGGAAAATCCCCTATCATCATGCCATTTGGCACAGCTTTGTTCTCGGCGGCAGTGCATCCATGTTCTTCTGCATTCTCTTCTACTGTGTGAACATTCCTGCTGCATGAAAAAAACCAGCATCCGAAAGTGGATGCTGGTTTTTCTATGCTCGCTTTTGGGCGTAATCGCTCATCATGACAGGTGCTTTAATATGAATATCAACATTAACAGGGCGCAGCCTTTTCACGACTTTCCCAGTTAATAGACGCTCCGTTCCACTTGTTTCAACCGGTACAAGCGGACAATCACAATCTTCAGCAAGTGCCTCTGCCATGTGACGATATAATTCCGAAAGCAATACACTCTGCCCCGATAAGATTCTTTCCTTTGCTTCTTCTAATAAGGCATCATCAGATTGATTCTGATGAATAACCGCCATCTTCTTCAGCCATTGTTTTAAAATGGGATATCGAAAAAGATTCGGCTTTGCCATGAAAGCAAATGGTTTTTCAAGGTGACCAATCAATAATGTCGTTGTGACTGGATTCAGTGCCTGTGTGATATAAATAACGGGTCCATCTGGCAGCTTCTTTTGCTGGTGAATGGTCATAACTGATCCTGACTGGTCAATACATCCTCGGGCAAACCTTTTTGCATGCTCATGAATGAGATGCATTCGTTTCGTATAGGAAATGCGTGGATCAGTAAATTCATGGGCATGCAAATGCCTCATACTTTTAAAAAAGGATACAACAACATAAAGTGTTAAAAACCAATAACGAAACAACCGTACTCCTCCTACTCATTTATCCTTTTTTGTCATATACGACAAATTCATAATTGTAGGGGTTCTTTTCGTCACGATGGCCTTTTTTGCGTGATACAACCGTCCATTCGTTTTCATTGTAATCAGGAAAGTAGCGGTCTCCTTCAAACGCATGGTGAATATGCGTGATATATAGACGATCCGCATATGGCATCATTTCTTCATACAGCTTAGACCCGCCGATGATAAATAACTCGGTCTCGCTTTCCCCAATTGCCAAAATATCGGCAATGGAATGGACAACCTCGCATCCTTCTGCTTCAAAAGAAGAACTTGTTGTGAGCACGATATTTCGGCGGTTAGGCAGCGCTCGTCCAATGGATTCAAACGTTTTTCTGCCCATGACAATCGTATGGCCGCCTGTGACCTTCTTAAAATACGCTAAATCAGCTGGTAAATGCCAAGGCATTTGATTATCTTGACCAATGACTCTGTCTTTTCCTGTCGCCACAATCATCGAAATCATACACTGACTTCTCCTTTAATATGCGGATGCGGATCATAGTTCTCAAGTACAAAATCATCGAACGTGAAATCGAAAATGCTCTTCACATCTCTTGTGATGCGAAGCTGCGGAAGCGTGCGTTCCTCGCGCTCTAGCTGCATTTTCACCTGCGGAAGATGATTCTGATAAATATGTGCATCTCCTAGCGTATGAACAAACTCTCCTGGCTCAAGATTTGTGACTTTGGCAATCATCATCGTGAGAAGAGCATATGAAGCAATATTAAATGGCACGCCTAAAAAGATATCTGCCGATCTTTGATAAAGCTGGCAAGAAAGCTTCCCGTTTGATACGTAAAATTGAAACAGACAATGACATGGTGGCAGTGCCATTTGATCAATTTCAGCCGGGTTCCAAGCGCTGACGATCAGTCTTCTTGAATTCGGATTATGCTCGATATCGTGGATCAGCTTTGTGATCTGATCCACTGTCTCACCGTCCCCACTAGCCCAAGATCGCCACTGCGCTCCGTATACACGGCCCAGTTCGCCATTTTCATCTGCCCATTCGTTCCAAATACGGACACCATTTTCCTGAAGATATTTGACATTTGTATCACCTTTTAAAAACCACAGTAACTCATGAATAATTGATTTCAGGTGCAATTTCTTTGTTGTTAACAGCGGAAATCCTTCCTGCAAATCAAATCTCATCTGGTAACCGAACGTGCTGATTGTACCTGTTCCCGTTCTGTCACCTTTTTCATCCCCGTGCTGTAATACATGACGGCATAACTCTTTGTATTGTTTCATTTTTTTCATCCTTTATTTATGTTCTTGTTGTAGTTTACCTTATTTCCGCTTTTGTTTAAACACCAAAAAAACATGCCTGCATAATCATGAGCAGACATGTTTTTCTTTTATACTTGATTCACTCGATCCTGCTCTTCGTCCTTAATATCTTGGTGTGAGTGAGCAATACGGCTAGCTGCTGCTGCGGCAAGCGCGGCGACAAGATCATCAAGGAAGGTATGCACTTCACCTGGACGCCCTTCATCTAATTCCTTGATAATACCAAATTTCTCTTTATCTAAATAACCGAAGTTGGTCAAGCCGATTGATCCATATACATTGACAATGGAAAGCGGAATAATCTCATCAATTCCATATAGCGGCTCATCTGTTTCAACTAAGTGCTGCAAAGGTTCTGGCAACAGCTTTTTTTCTGCCAGCTGATCAAGGGCAAGTCCTGTTAAAACCGCATGGACAATTTCCCTTTTATTCAACACTTTTTCAACATTTTCAATACAGACACTAAGTGGAAGGTTTGGATGATATTTTTCTTGAAGCTTTAGCACAATGTGTGCAATATCTTCAATTTTCACTCCGCGTTCGTTTAACATTCGTTTTGTAATCTGCACCATTTCGTTCATTGTATACTTTTTCAATTGGCATGACATCTCCTTCTAGTGGCTCATCCAGCTCGGCGGGGTGTTTTTGTCCCAGTAAATATTACCGAGTTCATGATGCGTCTGGAATCCATCTTCTGCTGTATGGTAGTGAAAGTTAAACCAATATCCGCTGTGTGGCGGCTGATCTCTTCTCACATGAAAACGGAGCAAATCTTCTCCAGTCTTCCGGTTGTAGATGTGAAAGATTTTTTCGCCATTTCCGCTTGAAGGCTGATCAGTTAACACAACATCTTGAAATTTTTCGTCATCTTTGAAATTTGTTAAAACATCGGTTAACACTTGTTCAATTTTCGGTTGAATCTCTTCTCTGTACTCGTCTTCAATGACAGGTGTGATTTTACGGCCGAATTTGAGAAATGACTGATTTTCTGCACTTGATAGAACCTCTTCCTTATATTGCTCAAAGGGGTCTACCTGCTCTTTGCTTGCCTCTTGCGATCGTTCCCAGCCTGATGTATCATAAACCGCTGTATAAGGCGTTTTATCAGGTGAAGAAAGTTCAGATGGCTTGTCTGTCATCAAAGCCGACGGAGGAGAAACCAAACCAAAAGTTGCAATGGTAAAGAGCGCAACAAGCGTTTTTCTCATCCACATCTTCATGATATCTAATTCCTTCCATAAGTTATCATACTGCTATTCTAGCATATAATGAATTTTCAGTCATTCAATTTGGTCACTGATTTGAGACTTTCTTTTTCATAATAAAACGTTTACAATGACAGTAATGACAACTAAAATTTGGGAGGAATGGGTATGCTTGAAGGCTTTTTCGTCACAGCTTCCTTGCTGACACTGTTTTATTTTGTCTATATGGAGATTACAGATTAAAAGCCCTTAGAGAGGGCTTTTTCAAATTGTTGACAAAGGGCTAAAATGATCTTGAGTTTAGCCCTTTGTCTTCTTTACAGCGTGATAGAAAGCCTTTGCAGTCCTAGGAAGGACGAGTACCGGAGCGGAGCGAATTTGACATTCGTGAGCACCGGCGCGCAGACCTGACACCGAATGCGAGGGTTTGTCTACACGCTGTAAAAGCCCTTAGAGAGGGCTTTTTTCTTTCTCGATATACCCATAATGAAATTGGGCTGTTTTTCGTTTGATGACGTGAAATTGGTAAGAGTCCGCTTTAAATCGTGTGCTTTTCCAATGATCTTTTAACACCACTCTTTTTCTTGCCACCCTTAATGCTTCTTGCACGGCTGCTTCGTGATCAAAGTCGTGCTCTGCCGCATGACGTAGCGGCGCTATACTTGTAGATTCTTGGATCGTTTCCTCAAACATCGGATCAAAATAGACGATATCAAATGAACAGTCAGGATACTTCTTTAGCTGCTCGATACTGTCTCCACTGATAACAGAAATCCGTTTCATCGCTTCATCAGCTTCCTCTATCCCCGTCTCCCATGTATTCAGTCCTTCTTTCACTAGTAACGCCGTAATGGGATTCTTTTCAATACCGACGACCTGTCCATTCCTGCCTGTCGCACAGCTTGCAGTAATCGCATCAGACCCTAAGCCAAGTGTGCAATCTAAAAAGGAATCTCCCGGCTTTAGCTGTGCTGCTTCAATTAAAGGATCCTTTTCTTCGCGCAAGAGCCGCTTCAACCTGAACATCGCTGAGCTTGGATGAAAGAAGAACTTTTCACCATTTGGCTGATACCATTCAAATCTTTCTTTTCCGACAACAAGGACATCTCCTCGTTTCATCGCAAGCTGCTTGACAGATTGTTTGCGTCTTTCTACATACTCACCATGTAAATCCTCTGCAAGAGCCTTCGCTGTTTCAATCGTTTGTTCATTTGCTCTAAAGCTTGTTGTAATGAGCATATCGTTCCTCCATCATGATCAAGAAAAAATGCCCTGATCTAGTTACAGGGCATTTCAACACGTGTATTAGCAATGTTTTTCAAATGCAGTTAAGACATTTTTCATGATATCTTCCATTTCACGACCTTCAATTTCGTCACGCGGGATAAAATGAACGAGTTCATTTCCTTTTAAAAGGGCCATAGAAGGAGATGATGGCTCTTCACCTGTGAAATATTCTCTCATTTTTGCTGTTGCTTCCCGGTCCTGCCCAGCAAATACTGTGACGATTTTGTCTGGCGCTTTTGCTGCCTTCATCACAGCTTGAGTCGCTGCTGGGCGTGCTAAGCCGGCAGCACAGCCGCATACAGAATTAACAACAACAAATGTTGTTCCTTCAGCTTCTTGCATCGTTTGTTCTACTTCTTCTTCCGTCGTCAGTTCTTGGAATCCTGCACTTGTCAGCTCTTGGCGCATTGGCACAACGAGCTGGCGCATATATTCTTCATATGCCATTGACATAAAAAAGCCCCCTCTAAAATCCTTATGTTGTGAATAAAGGATACTATAGAGAGAGCCAATTTTCAAATGTTCTATTTCAGATTAAATTTTCATAATTCCGCCTGTGTTGGCTGATGTCACAAGTTTTGAATATCTGGCAAGATAGCCCGTTTTCACTTTTGGCTCAAAGCCTTTCCAGTTCGCTTTTCGTTTTTCCCATTCTTCCTCTGGAACCTCTACGCTTAAAATGCGCTGCTCAATATCAACCACGACATGGTCACCATTTTCAACAAAGGCAAGCGGGCCGCCTTCAGCTGCTTCAGGAGAGACGTGTCCGATAGACAAGCCGCGAGAAGCGCCGGAAAAACGTCCGTCCGTAATTAAAGCAACCTTTGGTCCAAGACCCATCCCGACAATTTGTGAAGTAGGAGCAAGCATTTCTGGCATACCAGGTCCGCCTTTAGGTCCTTCATAGCGAATGATGACAACATGTCCTGCTTCTACTTTTCTATTAATGATGCCTTCAAGAGCTTCTTCTTGGGATTCAAATACGATCGCAGGTCCTTCGTGACGTGTGATCCCATCTTGTACTCCGCCCGTTTTAATGATGGCTCCATCTGGCGCAAGGTTTCCAAATAAAACCGCTAAGCCGCCCTTTTCAGTAAATGGCTTGTCGATTGGATAAATAACGTTATAGTCTTTAACCTCGTGACCTGCAATGTTCTCACCCATCGTTTTCGCTGTGACGGTCATTGTATCTAAATGAAGGGCGCCTTCTTTTTTGGACAATTCATTTAGCGCAGCTGTGACACCGCCTGCTTCATGTAAATCCTCAATATAAACATCCGAAGCTGGAGCAAGTTTTGATAAATGAGGCACACGCTCTGCTACTTCATTGATGCGTTCAAGTGAATATTCAACACCTGCTTCATTTGCGATCGCCAGTGTGTGAAGAACTGTATTCGTTGAACCACCAAGTGCCATATCTAATGCAAATGCGTTATCAATTGCTTTCTCAGTCACAATATCACGTGGTTTAATATCCTTTTTAATGAGCTCCATTAGTTGTTTTGCTGACTTTTTCGCAAATTCTCTTCGCTCTGGTGATGTCGCCAAAATCGTTCCATTTCCAGGAAGAGCAATTCCAAGTGCCTCTGCTAAACAGTTCATTG
Source organism: Bacillus sp. lyk4-R2A-2 (assembly GCF_030209735.1). Classification (NCBI taxonomy): domain Bacteria; kingdom Bacillati; phylum Bacillota; class Bacilli; order Caryophanales; family Bacillaceae; genus Bacillus; species Bacillus sp. lyk4-R2A-2. The sequence goes on along the minus strand of NZ_JARVRK010000005.1, from coordinate 649,087 downwards.
AGTTTGCTGTAAACATACCTGAACAAGATCCGCAGGTCGGACAGCCAAACTGTTCTAATTCATTTAATTCCTCTTCGTTAATTTTACCTGACTGGTAAGCACCGACGCCTTCAAATACAGAAGAAAGGGAAATCTTTCTGCCATCACTTGTTCTACCCGCTTCCATCGGTCCACCGCTGACAAAGACCGTCGGAATATTGACACGCATTGCTGCCATCATCATCCCAGGTGTAATTTTATCGCAGTTAGGAATACAAACCATTCCATCAAACCAGTGAGCAGATACAACGGTTTCGACAGAGTCAGCAATGATTTCACGGCTTGGTAGTGAATATCTCATCCCGATATGGCCCATCGCAATTCCATCATCGACCCCAATCGTATTAAATTCAAATGGGACGCCGCCAGCTTCACGAATGGCTTCTTTCACAATCTTTCCGAATTCCTGAAGATGGACATGTCCTGGGACAATATCAATATAGGAATTACAAACAGCAATAAATGGCTTGCCGAAGTCCTCATCCTTTACTCCCGCTGCTCTTAGTAAGCTTCGGTGAGGTGCTCTGTCAATTCCTTGTTTAATCATATTACTACGAAGTTCTGCCATCTGTTTAAAAAGCCTCCTATACTACAAGTCTTGTTGACTGTATGATTTTGAGTTGATTTTATTTTACAAATTTTCTGTTTATTTAGCCACCGATGAATGACCGATGACCAGCATGGCTGCTGAAGCTAGTGTTCAGCATGGTTCGTGTCATAAAATCTGACCTCCAATATTCTATATTGGTACTACTATATAGAGTTTTTTCGTATATTTCAACAATATTCAAAATAATTTTTCTAAAAAAATTTTTCTGTCTATGATTTTAGAAAAACAAGCTACCTATCATTGGCAGCTTGCTCATAAGTCTCATCATTCTGATGCATTTTTTCTACTTTCTGTCATTTGCTTCCATACTGAGCCTTTCGCTTCTTCTCCGTGCTCAATGCGCTCAATCGCCATTTTCACTTGAAGGCTGACTTCAAATTCAGGGTCATGCTCAGCTTCTTTTAATGCGTCAAGTGCTGTTTCGTCACCTTCTTCATAAAGAAACATCGCTGCACGCCAGCGAACAAGTTTACTTGGATCCTTTAATGATTCGATCATTGCTTCTATAGCGCTCGGGTCACCAAGGTCTGAAATGCAGTCTCCAGCGGTTCTGCGGACCGTCACTGTTTTATCTTTAAGCCCTTTATATAAAATAGGCAGAATAGCAGGATCTTCAATCATTCCAGCATTCACAACGGCTTGTCTGCGAATCGATGTTTTAGGGTCCTCCATTGCTTTCATTAAAACAGGTATATCCTTTTGCTCTGGCTGCATTTGCTCTAAATGGGCAAAACGCTTTTTCCAATCTTCCTCGCGCAGCATTTCTTCTGTCACATCATATGCCTTTCGGTTCACCTGTCGATCTACAGCTTCTTGTCCTTCTTTGACTGCCTCTGTTAAGCGGGCTAAACGTTCGTCATCATAGGCTGCTTGGAGCTCTTCTGTCACTTCCTGGCCGATATCTGCAAAGTCACCAAAACGAACGCCATGTTCTTTCCACACACGTTCAAATACGACATTGTCTGAACTGCTTCTGAGCTTTAAAATGGCTGCTTGGAAGCGTTCAGGCATGCCAAACCGCTCTTCTCTTTCACCGTCCGTTAATTTGACTTGCATCGGAATCCCATTAAACATTTGGATGAACACTTTGACTTCGCCAAATGTGTCACCGCCAGACTGCGACCCTTCCTGAAGGCCTTCTGTTTCTTGACCAAAGGCTTCTCTGACCTGCTGCAAAATGCCCTGCCAGTCAAACTTTGCATTACGCTCAACCGCTAAGAAATCTGCGACATGATAAACACCTTTTACACCTTCAATGTTCAAAATACGCTTAATCATCTCTGGCGCTTCGTCTTTTTGATCCTTTTTGTAGTTGTTGCTTTTCCCGCCGGCAAGTGCTTCTGTCAAAATGACCTTCATCGTATTTGGACTTGGCGTCGGTTCTATCGCTGTTATTTTCATCTATACATCCTCCTTACACACATAAAGACCCTACTCATCTGTAAGGCCGCATTCTTCTTTCCATGTCTTGATAAATAGGCTCATCAAATCATGCCTCTCCTCAGCAAGCTGCTTTCCAGAACGAGTGTTCATTAAGTCTTTTAATTTGAGCAGTTTTTCTTCCATATGTTTTAGCACGGAGCCCTGCTGCGTGTCCTTTGTATAGTGGGGTTCCCCTTTTGCGCCTGCATAAGTAAACACCCTCGCAATACCGGTTGCTCCTATCGCATCGAGCCGATCTGCGTCTTGAACAATGGCCCCTTCTAACGTTATTGGTCTATTCTGCTTATGTCGATGACGAAAAGACATCGTTGTAATGATGTCCATGATATAACAAATATCTCGCGTATGAACTTCCCAAGAAAGGAGCTGAAGCTCAAGCTGCTTTGGTGAAAGCTTCCATTCACCCGGCAGCTTTTCATCTATGACATCATGAACAATCGCTGCCATTTCGATCACAAACAGAGAGCCGCCTTCCTGATTAGCAATCTGGCAGGCAAGCTGCCGCACACGATCAATATGAGCCGCATCGTGTCCAGTCGGTTCATATTTCAGCCGATCTGAAACAAAGGAGGCAGCTGCCTCCAATTGTTTTTTCTGCATGACGGTGAGCACCTTATTTGTCCAAAAGAGCGATGATGGAGCTTTCTAATTCTTTTGGTGATGTTTTCGGAGAGAACCGCTCAGTGACTTCTCCGTTTTGATCCACGATAAATTTTGTGAAATTCCATTTCACTGTTTTCGTGCCAAGTACACCTTTTGCATGACTTGTTAAATGTTTGAAGAGCGGGTGCGCGTTGTCACCATTGACATCTACTTTCGCAAACATAGGGAAGGTCACCCCATAATTCAAAGAACAGAATTCTTGAATGGCTTCTTCTCCTTCTGGTTCTTGGTTCATAAATTGGTTACATGGAAATCCTAAAATTTCAAGGCCCTTTTCATGATATTGATCATATAGCTCCTGCAGTTGTTTAAATTGAGGAGTCAGTCCACATTTGCTTGCTGTGTTGACAATAATGAGTACTTTTCCTTTGTAATCTGCCATTGATTTTTCTTGACCGTTAATGGTCTTGACCTGAATATCATAAATTGACATCTCATAGCCTCCTAGGATTCACTTTTTCCTATCGTAACATGCTTCTTTTATAAAATCGCTTTTTATGCTTCCGGTTAAAAGAGTCCTGTCACACTGCCGTCTTCTAATAAATCCATCTCGAGCGCCGCTGGTTTTTTAGGTAATCCAGGCATTGTCAGAATGCTTCCAGTTAAAGCAACAATAAATCCTGCTCCTACAGATGGTTTTAACTCACGAATCGTAATGGTAAAGCCCTTAGGTCTCCCAATTAAAGCTGGATCATCTGAAAGTGAATATTGCGTTTTTGCCATACAAACCGGTAAATGCCCCCAGCCGTTTTCCTCGATGGCTGCCAGCTGTTTTCTTGCTTTTGAAGTGAGTGTGACCCCGTCTGCTCCGTAAACCACTTTGGCAACTTTAGATAATTTTTCTTCGATGGAATCATGCTCTTCATACAAATAGGAAAAGCTGTTCTTCTTCTTTTCAATAAGTGTAGCGAGTTCTTCGGCAAGTGCTGTCCCGCCTTCTCCTCCTTCTTCCCATACATTCACAGCTTGGACTGGGTGGCCATGTGCGTGGCACCAATCTTCTATCGCTTGAATCTCTTCTTTTGTATCAGTGATAAATCTGTTAACTGCGACAATGTACGGAAGACCGAAGGCTTGGACGGTTTCAATATGCTTTTCTAAATTATGTATACCTTTTAATACAGCTTGTGCATTCTCTTCTTTGAGTTCTGTTTTCTTCATTCCGCCATGCATCTTTAATGCTCTGACAGTCGCCACAATGACAACTGCACCAGGCTTGAAATCACCAGCTCTTGTTTTAATGTGCAGGAACTTTTCTGCTCCAAGATCTGCTCCAAATCCAGCTTCTGTTACGACATAATCGGCTAATTTCGCCGCCATTTTAGTTGCAATTAAACTATTACATCCATGCGCAATATTGGCAAAAGGACCGCCATGAACGAGGGCCGGAGTTCCTTCAATCGTTTGTACAAGATTCGGTTTGAGTGCGTCTTTTAAAAGTAACGTCAGAACACCTTCATATCCAAGTGCACCAACAGTGACCGGCTCCCCGTCTTGATTATAGGCAACAACAATAGAAGAAAGACGTTTTTTCAAGTCGGTTAAGTCTTCTGCTAAACAAAGGATGGCCATCATTTCGGAGGCAACCGTGATGTCAAACCCGTCTTCTCTAGGATACCCATTTACCTGTCCACCAAGTCCGACAACGACCTGTCTTAAAGCACGATCGTTTAAATCAAGCACTCGCTTCCATACAATGCGGCGCGCATCGATGCCAAGTTCATTTCCGTGATGGATATGGTTATCAATGAACGCAGATAAAGCATTATGTGCAGAAGTAATGGCATGAAAATCTCCTGTAAAATGAAGATTGATTTCTTCCATTGGTAGCACCTGTGAATATCCTCCACCTGCTGCACCGCCTTTTATACCCATTGTAGGACCTAATGAAGGCTCTCGCATTGCTATGATTGCTTTTTTCCCTATTTTTTCGAAGGCTTGACCGAGCCCGACTGTGACGGTGGACTTCCCTTCACCTGCTGGCGTTGGATTGATCGATGTGACAAGGATCACATGTCCTTCTTTTTGTTCTTTTAAACGGTCAAAAATAGTCAAAGATATTTTCGCTTTTGTGAAACCATAGCATTCTAATTCTTCGTCATGTATTTGCAGCTTTGCTGCGATGTCTTGAATAGGTCTCAGCTTTGCCTTTTGGGCGATGTCAATATCTGATAAATGCTTTGTGATCATAAATAAACGGCCTCCTTTTTTTCGAGAAACAGCTTTGTTTTTGCTCTGTTTTTCATTGTAACATAATTGAAACATTGAAATATCGCCAGAAAGTTCCTATAATGAAATGAAATTATCTTTGGTTCAGGGGGTGGCGAGTTGCCTATTAACATACCAGTTCATCTGCCGGCAAAACAAATACTAGAGAGCGAAAACATTTTCGTCATGGATGAGACAAGGGCATTCAAGCAAGATATCCGTCCTTTGAATATCGTGATCTTAAATTTAATGCCAAAAAAAATACAAACTGAAACGCAGCTGCTAAGAATGCTCGGAAATTCTCCTTTGCAAGTGTACTTTACGTTTTTGATTCCAAGTACGCATACACCGAAGAATACGTCGAGAGAGCATCTAGATGAATTTTATACGACCTTTGAATCGATTCGCCATAAGAAATTTGATGGAATGATCATCACCGGCGCACCAATTGAGCATTTAGCTTTTGAAGAAGTATCCTATTGGAAAGAGCTGCAGGACATTTTGGACTGGAGTAAAACGAATGTGACGTCTACTCTTCACATTTGCTGGGGTGCACAGGCAGGCCTATATCACCATTATGGTATTGAGAAAATCAAGCTTGCTGAGAAAAAATTTGGGGTATTTGAGCATCTTGTGAAAGAGAAAAAAGAAAGATTAGTCAGAGGTTTCGATGAAGTATACTATGTCCCACATTCGAGGCATACAGATATTAATACAGAACAATTAAAAAACACGCCGAATTTGAAAGTATTGAGTGTCTCTGAAGAAGCGGGTGTTTGTTTAATTGTTTCAGATGATGATAAACAAGTATTTTTAACTGGACATCCTGAATATGATACGGACACATTGAAGCAGGAATATGAAAGAGATTTGTTGAAGGATGATACAGTCCAAAAACCTGTCCACTATTTTATAGAAGATGGTGACACATTAGTCCCAGTGAATCGATGGAAAGCCCATGCCACTTTACTGTTTATGAACTGGCTCAATTATTATGTTTATCAAGAAACACCATACGTTTGGGAATAAAATAGACTGTAGTCTGATGATAAATGGCCAAAATGTGTTAAAATACAAATGGCTCTGTCTTCCATTATCAATTTAGTCTTGTCGTTTTTTAAAATTAGTTTAATTCTTTCGTAACGAATGATATGCTCTGACTGTTTATATGTTATCTTTATGTATATGTAGACCTATGAGATTAATAGTTTTCGTACGAAGTTTTGTTGTTGTTGATTACATTTGAGGTGAATATTCTTGAATACCAATAAAAAAATATTAATCTTGACCGCAAATTATGGAAATGGACATATGCAGGTGGCTAAAACACTGTATGATGAGTGCAAATCTCAAGGCTTTGAGCATGTTGTAGTTTCTAATTTGTATCAAGAATCAAACCCCATTGTGTCGGAAGTGACTCAATATTTATACTTGAAGAGCTTTTCCATTGGGAAACAATTTTATCGCTTGTTTTATTACGGTGTAGATAAAATTTACAATAAACGCAAATTTAACATTTATTTAAAAATGGGAAATAAGCGTCTTGATGAACTTATTCAATTACACAATCCGGATATGATTATTATTACATTCCCGATGATTGTTGTTCCTGAATACCGGAACAAAACAGGAAAAGTCATCCCGACATTTAATGTCATGACAGATTTCTGTCTTCATAAGATTTGGGTACATGAAAACATCGACCGGTACTATGTTGCAACCGATTATGTGAAACAAAAATTAGTGGAAATCGGCACACATCCAAGCGATGTCAAAGTGACAGGCATTCCTATTAGACCACAATTTGAAGCAGACGTGCCAAAATCGAAGATTTATAAAAAATATGGATTATCATCAAACAAAAAAGTTCTTCTGATTATGGCCGGTGCTCATGGTGTACTGAAAAATGTCAAGGAATTATGTGAAGCATTGCTTCTAGACAGTGAAGTACAAATTGTTGTTGTATGCGGAAAGAACGCAGCGCTGAAACAATCACTAAGCGATCTTGAACAAGCACATCCAGATCAATTGAAGGCGCTTGGATATGTGGAACAAATTGATGAATTGTTCAGAGTAACAGATTGTATGATCACAAAACCAGGTGGCATTACTTTAACAGAAGCAACTGCAATCGGCGTCCCAGTCATTCTTTACAAGCCTGTCCCTGGACAAGAAAAGGAAAATGCTCATTTCTTTGAAGATTATGGGGCAGCCATCGTCATCAACAGACATGAAGACATTTTAGAATCTGTGACCAACTTGCTTCAAGATGAAGAAAAGTTAGAAACCATGAAACAAAACATGAAAAATCTTCACTTAAAGCATTCTTCTCAAACCATTTTGGAAGATATCGTTGAGCAATCAGATATCATCACGAATAACAAAACGTATGCTCGCGCATTATCATAAAAGGTGTCCGTCAATGACGGACACCTTTTTTCTTTATCCTTGATTTCCATTTGTTGTGTACACTTCTTCAAACGGCTGCACGACAACAAAGCCGCTTCCGCTAAATTTCATTTGAATAGACTCTCCGCTTCCTCTGCCAATAAAGGTTTTGAATGAAACATCTGTCACAAATTCAGTTTTTAAATCCCCTGACCATGCAACTGTCGCATTTGGATCTGTATAGACAGAGTCACCCGGCTGAACAATCAATGTGAGCGGCTCATAATGACTCGTAATCGCAGCAAGGCCTGGTCCTTCTAATTTGACATTAAATAATCCGCCTGCAAGCATCCCCGACACTTTTTTCATCAATTTGATATCCCAGCGGACTGAAGGTTCAAATGCGAGCAAATCATTCCCATTCACAAAAATGGATTCGCCTTCAGCCAAACGAAGAATTGAGATTTTTTTGCCTTGATCTGCTACATATAATTTCCCATCACCTGTTGCCTTCATGAGTGAAGTGCCTTCTCCTGACAGCATTTTTTTGAACATCTTTGAGACGCCATGTTCAAACACGCCCTCACGTTCAAACTTAATTTTGCCTCGGTACGAAACCATGGAACCTGTTTTTGCCCAAATGGTATCAGTCAAATTAATTTCTAAAAGTCTTGATGTTTCAAGTTCGAAGACCCCTTCTCCCTTATCTTCCTGCTGCGTATTCTGAACAAATTCTTCGAGTGTATAACGATTCATGATAGCACCTCTTTCTGTATTTTTTTTATATACGGACAAACTGTGCATAAAGTTTCAGAAAATGGGGACGGTTTAGCTATTATTGTTATTTGTCAAAAAAAATCAAACATTCTGCTCAAAATTTGGCTCTCCCGCTTGACGCTTTACTTTTGATGGTGTATAGTGGAACCATCATTTAACAACTGCAAAGTCGTTAGGTGATGAAAATTTTTTTTAGTATGCCAAAAGGTATGCTACAGTACTAGGAGGAAAAAGCAATATGCAAAACGGTAAAGTAAAATGGTTCAATAATGAAAAAGGTTTCGGCTTCATTGAAGTTGAAGGCGGAGACGATGTATTCGTTCACTTCACAGCTATCGAAGGTGACGGTTACAAGTCTTTAGAAGAAGGACAAGAAGTTTCTTTTGAAATCGTTGAAGGTAATCGTGGACCTCAAGCTGCAAACGTAACAAAAATCTAATCAACTAAATCAATGATGCAAAATAAAGAGAGGCTTATGCCTCTCTTATTTGATTTTCAGCTGAATTTCAATTGCTAAAATATTTTGCTTCAGTCGTTGTTCAATTTCAGAGATATCTTTTTCGAGAAAAGGTCTTCCCTTCTTTGCTACATCTACAAGTTGCTCTAGATCGCTGTACACCTCTTGAAATGTTCGATGTAATACCGTTTCGAACTCCTTATTATTCATACCGGCCTTCCCCTTTTCCTCTAATATCCGTCACTTAGTCAAAAAGTAACTCAACCAAAACTTTCTATAGTTATATCGGCTCATTTTTCGGAATATGTTCTTTTTTTACACATTCTATCCGTTTTTTTTCAAGAGCGAATGTTTGAGCAGGGAAAACCGGTCCGTTCGTTTATTTTTTGAGCAGCGTTTGGCCATATTCTTTTATTTTCTCTCCAACAGTGCATTGCTGTATGCAAAAGGAATGGGCATATTTTTTGCCAAATTCTTTTCGAAAATGCTTCTTAATCAAACAATCTGAACAATACGTGTCTTGAAGATCGGTCAATTCTTGTACTGCTGTTTTTTTATCCACATTATTCAGCTCCGTCTGCTTCTAATTTCAATGTACTTTCGATTGGGACGTCTGCAAGAATCTGTCTTGCAAGCTGATCCGCTTCTGCATTTTGTTTCCGATCGATGGCTTCATAGGTTGGCGTCAGCTTCAGCTCTTTTAAAGCCGCTTCAATTCGGTCAAGCCATTTGTTATGTACATCATCATAACAAGGCCATTCACCTTTTAACTGATTCATGACAACAAGTGAATCTCCTCTAATCGTGACAGAATTTCTGCTTGCCCCCAGGTCTTTTAAAGCTTTTACTGCCTCAAATAAAGCCGCATACTCTGCTTCATTATTGGTACTCCCTTGGAAAGGCTGATTTTTTCTCAATCGATAAGCGTCTTTTCCTAGCTTATAGTAGACGACAACACCAAGACCAGAGTCACCGGTTTCTTTGTGAAAACTTGCATCAAAATAGACTTGAAGCTGATCAGGTTCAAGCTTTAATTCTTCATTTAGCTTTTCAAGCTCTTTTATAGACCACATAGCCCCTTTTTCATCTTCAAATGACAGAAGTGACTGTGGTTCTTTTTTGTCAATATGTTTTGCTAACCTCAAGGCCTCTTTTAGCTCCAACCAATCTTCTTGGTAAAAAGCAATGGACCCAATTGATTTCACTTTCATTGTGTAGTGTGCTCTTAGTTTCATTGATCACATCGCCTTCCCGTGCTTTTAAGGTAAACATACGTTATGCTATAATCAAAAAGTTACATTTACAATGAGAAAGGAAGTTCATGTCACTTGTTTAATGAAGGTATTTGGATCTTATTTGCGATCATTAATTTTATCATTGTTCTTCTATTTTATAAAGGATTTGGCAAGATGGGCCTTTTTGTCTGGATTGGCTTTGCGACGGTTGCCGCAAATTTACAAGTTGTCAAAACCGTTGAATTATTCGGCCTAACCGCAACACTTGGAAATATTTTATATGGCAGTGTGTTCTTTGCAACGGACGTATTGAATGAAAAATATGGACAAAATGAAGCGAGAAAAGCTGTCTGGATTGGTTTTGCTACCCTTTTAACACTAACTGTTGTCATGCAGGAAGCCTTGCTTTTCCATCCCGCTCCATCTGATATCTCACAATCATCGCTGGAAACCATATTTGGCTTTATGCCAAGGGTTGCACTTGGCAGTCTCGCTGCTTATATCATCAGTCAAATGCTAGATGTTTATGTATATTCTTTTATTCGCCGCATATTTCCTTCCGATGGCGCGCTCTGGGTGCGCAATGCCGGAAGTACGATGATTAGCCAGCTTCTTGATACATTGATTTTCACGACCATTGCCTTTCTTGGCACGTATCCATTTCATGTATGGATAGAAATCTTCATCACGACATATGTCATTAAATTTATCGTCGCTGCGATTGCAACACCTTACGCGTATGCAGCGAAAAAAATGGTTCCGCTTGATGAAAGGGTGAAATGATGTGCCAGCAGAAATATACATTGACGGTGCGAGTGCAGGGAATCCGGGTCCCTCTGGCATCGGCATTTTCATCAAATATAATGGAAAGGCTGAGTCCTTCTCCATTCCTCTTGAACCCATGAGCAATCACGAAGCAGAATTTTCTGCTCTGATCGAGGGGATGAAAATATGCGCAGAAAAAGGATTGCGTACCGTTTCATTTCGAACAGATTCACAAGTAGTTGACCGCGCAGCCAATGTAGGATTTGCTAAAAATCCAGCCTTTCAGCACTTTATCAAAGAGATGATCGAGCTTCAAAGCCAGTTTGATTTATTTTTTATTAAATGGATTCCGAGTAAGGAAAATCAAATAGCAGATCAGCTCGCCAGAAAAGCGATTCACCTATCTAAAGGATGAATCGCTTTTTTTCGGTTATGCTAATGTGTGTGAGGTGATACTGATTGGATAAAGAAAATAAAGGTCGTGTCACAAATGGGACAACCCCACAAGGTGATGCGCAAACAAAAGATAAACAGCCACTATCTCAGCTGGAAAATAGAGCAAAGAAAAGCAATACAAAAAGATGAACCTTAGAGATCGGCTTTAGCTGATCTCTATTGTACTTAATCGATTCATCATCGGTTCGATTCCTTTGATTTGATGGTGCCTCAGCATAGCAGCAGCACGTTCTTGATTGATGTTCATTTTCGTCTCATCCATTGGACAGCTGAGCGGGACATCACATTTAATCTCTGCCAATAGACGAGAAAGCTTCAAATCTTCTAATCCTGCTTGCATTTTCTTTTGCTGCGCAGCCGTTAGTTCATGGACATTTTCTAACAAACCGTCAATCGTTTCATATGTTTGAATAAATTTTAAAGCAGTTTTTTCTCCGATTCCTTTGACACCTGGATAATTATCACTTGCATCACCCATGAGTGCTTTCATATCAATGAGTGCCTTTGGCGAGATTCCCATTTCCTCTTCAAATAAGGCTTTTGTATAATGCTTATAATTGCCAATTCCTTTTTGCATCAGGGCAACAGTCACTTGTTCATTCAAAATTTGCAGCAAATCTTTGTCACCAGTTAGGACAGTCACACGTGCTTCTTTTTGGTAAAGCGTAGCAAGTGTACCAATACAATCGTCTGCTTCAAAGCCCTTTAAACCAATGTTCACAATTCCTAGTTCTTCTGTAGCTTCTTTTGCTAAATCGAATTGCGGAATGAGCTCGACAGGCGCCTCTCCTCGATTTGCTTTATACTCTTGAAACAATTCGTTTCGATAGGTTTGGCTTCCCATATCCCAGCAGCACACAATATGAGTTGGCTCAAATGTCTGTACAGCTGTTAATAAGTGCTTCAAATAGCCATTCACTCCATTTGTTGGTACACCGTGGTCATTTATCATAAAATTGCGATGGACAGCCGTCGCATAAAACGATCTGAACAAAAGCGCCATTCCATCTACAAGCAGTACGTGTTTATTCATTCTCTTAAACTCCCTTTTCAAAACAATACTCCCATTCTATCACAGAACACAAAACTAGACATGAAAAAGGCGCCTTCTTCTTTTACAAAAGAAGAGGCAGCCCGTTTACTTTTGACCGTATTGCATTTTTTTCGTTTCTGCTTCTGCATAGGACGGCATGTCTTTTTGTTTAGGGTCACGCTCATCCTGCTGCTTTGTCTGTTGCTTTTTTTTCATGATCATTCCCCTTTCTCGGTACATTCATTAAGATGACCAAAAAAGAGAAAGTTACTCTTTACTTCTGTTTCTGCTCGACATACTCTCTGACCATATCATTCGTCACAAGCTTACGAAGCGGAACAATACCGCCTCGTGCAAGCTCATTCATCTTCGACGTAATGGCGTTGATCTCGTCTGTTGTAAATGGCTCGTTTTGCTCACATTTGACAACAGCCATCTCTATTGCTTGTTCTCTTTTCTGTTCAAGCTCAAGAAAGGACTGAATATGAGCATGCTGCTTTTGTGAGTGTGCTGAAATCTCTTCGTGTACGCTCGTCATTTTCTATCAACTGCTTTCTTTTTTATTTAGTCTACCATGAATCAAATGGTTTTCAACTGGTTCTTCCATTCTTCTGTTTGTTCATAAACTTGTTCAATGACGGCCTGCTCTTTGGCATCTGTCGTTAGGCTCGTGATAAATGTTTGTTTTTGTTCACTTAGCTGCTCGAGCGCTTCTGTTTCATATCTTTCCGTAAACGTCTTCACCATCATGTCGTACCTGCTCAGTAATTCTTCTTTTTCTTTATCAGCCCATTTCGTGGTTAACTGATGAAGAATGTCTCGAATCGCTTCAATAAACGCAGCCTTTCCATTCTGTTCAAAGAAAACTTTCGGTGATTTTTGTTTCTTTAAGAGCGGTTCGAATGGCGTTAGTTCAGCTTCGATTTCAATTTGTTTCAGCTCAGCATTTTTCTCTTCAGGCGGCGACAGTGAGAGAGAAAAGTAAGGGTCTTCTGCACATGCCGCTTGCAATCCTTTCTCCCACTCCTCTTGGAAGTATTGATGAATAAACGATTCCATTCGGATATCAAGCGCCTTTAACTCCTGTACAAATTCAAATTCATAATCCTTTAGTGCCTTCTCAAGTGCTTTTTTCAATTGCTGTCCGAAATTCCCTTGAGATATTCCAGGATAAAAGGCTGTCTTAAAGAGATCATTCGCAAATAATGAGAGGCGCTGCACAATATGATAGAGCTGCTCATGTAAGTCCTTTTTCACGCTTTCTGTCACTAGCTTAGATTGCTTTATCTGACTCATTTGATCAAGAATCGCTTCATAGGATGCGTCTATCTTTTTCTTTTCCGCTTGCTTCTCATCTTCTGACTGATGCAGCGTCGCATGCAGTTTGTCGACCGTTCTACATAACGTACGTGCTTCAAAATATAACAGCTCGATCGCATCTTTCGTTAGTTCTTCCTCTATAAAATAGTCGAGCTGCTTTCTAAGCTTTGCGTATTGATTATAAGCTGTCTCTCCCTTTCCTTCGATCTCTTCCTTACTGGATACATGATGAAGGTTTGGGTTTCTTATCCCTTCTTTTGTGAGCTCATTTTTCACATAGTCAAAGACGGTGTCAAGCTCTGCTTGATCCTTTGCGAGATCAGCTGCATTGATAATAAAGAACATTTTATCCATGCTAAATGAATCTTTTACAAGCCCAAGCTTACGTAAAAATGACCGATCTGCCTTCGAAAAAGAGTGCTGGTAGTAAGTTAAATAAAGAAGCGCATCTGCGTCCTTCATATATTGAAAGGCGATCTCTGTATGACGCTTATTCATACTGCTAGCGCCTGGCGTATCAACAATAGTCAGCCCTTTATCTGTTAGAGGTGTACTCAAATAAACCGTTACTTCCTTCACCACACAAGAAACAGCTTCTTCCGCCACATATGGTCTCAGTTCTTGAAGGGTGACATGAAGCGGCGTTTGCTTAGTAATGTGATCAACGAAACGGGTATGTGCTTGTAAAAAATGTTCAACAATGACGCGGTGATCTTGTTCAAGCTGTCTTTTTTTAAGCGTTCGTTTGAGCTTGGATGTAAACGCCTCCCCTTTTTCTTCTGAGATCGTAAATCCTAGGATCTGATTGAGCTCCTCTAATATATCCTGTTCTGTTTTGAACACCACTTTGACACTTTCATGCGGGTGATCTTCCGTCGGCCGCGTTAGCTTGTTAATGGTTGCCGTTGTTGGTGTGGGAGAGGATGGCAGCACCTTTCTCCCGACGAGTGCATTTGCAAAGGAAGATTTCCCCGAACTAAAAGCCCCAAATAAAGCGAGTGTGAATTCTTTCGCTTGCAGCCGTTTTGTTCGTTTTTCAAAGGACTTTCTTTGAGATCGGAGCGCATCTAATGGCAATAAAATCTGAGAAAGCTGCTCAAACTGGGCAATCGACTGTGCCGTCGTGACATGCTGTGACTGACGCATTTGAGGTTGATCAATCTGCTTGTTCGGTTTTTCTTGGTCGCTCTCTTCAGGTTGAATGGTCGCTTGCTCCTGCTTTAGCAGATCATGCTGCATTTGTCTCTTTTTCGCATAAAACCAATCTTCTTCGATCTGTTCATCCGTTCCATTTTGCCATATATCCCATACATGCTGAATATCTCGCTTCATTTGTTCATTTTTTCTGGTGCATTGCTCGAGTGTTTGGAGCTCTTTTGCAGACTGAGCCCATTTTTCTTGCTGCTCTGCTTGATCTTCCATAAGCTTGGCTTTCAGCGACTCCACCATTTGTTCAATCAGTGGCATCGCTTGCTGCTTAGCCTGTCTTCTCAAGGCTTCGCCAGCATCTTTTGCATATTGCAGTACGTATTCATTGGAGAACGTTGCTCCATGATGAATCACACTTTCAAGAAGTGATTCTTGTACAGGTGTTTCAAACGCCATCACTTGATTTAATAACTCTTCACCAAGCTGATGCTTCTTGACTTCTTTTTTTAGTAGCTCAGCAATATGCCAGTCCACTTCTGCCTTCATTCTCGCTTTGACATCTGTTAAGAAGTCAGTTGCCCGTTTTTCTTTTTCCTGCTCAGTTTTATTTTTAGCAAAAAGCAGTCCCACTTTAAAGCCAGGTGCTTTTGATTCAATATAGTCGCTTGCGAGTTCTCTCATTTTAAATGGAGTTAGGTTGGCATTTTTCAAAATGCTCTCGACGTCAGTAGATACTTCTTCTTCTAACTGCTTGGCTCCATTTTCAATGAAGTGATTTTTCGCTTCCAAATCCTTTACTTCTTTTCTTTTTTCTTGGAGCTGTGACTCAAGCTCCTCACCTTGCAGCTCTTCTTTTATCGAGTCAATGTGTTCTTTTAAGACATGCTCAATTTTCTGCTCCGTATAAGCCCGAAGTGAGGCTTTCGGCAACGTCTGTAATTCTTGCAGTTTTTTGATTAAACGAATCATTTCATTTCTTGGATGCGTCTCATCGGTTACAGATGTAAAGTATAGATGATCTTCTTCAATGCCTTCTTTAAGGAGCATGTCAACCACTTGATTTTTGTAGTCTTCAAATGCTGTCTCATGCTCATCATGCCGGTCCACTTGATTCACGATGAAATAGAGATTTGGCACTTTTTCTTTGATGGAGCGAATGAAACGAATGTTTTCTTCAGAATGAACATGGTTGTAGTGAACGACATAAAAAAGAGCATCTGCTTGATGAAGAATAGACGCAGCAGACATAAAGTGGGCATGATCCGTGGAATCAATTCCTGGCGTATCAATCAGTGCCACTTTTTCTTCAAGGCCTCTATAGTCACCGCTAATTTCCACCATCTCAATCTGTTCTCCATCCTTACAGAAACGCTGTACTGCTTCTTTATCATAGGAGCCGCTCATTTTTGCAAAACGGCCATCAGAGGTGTGAAGCTGCACTTCACTTTCCCCTTTCCTCACGACGACCAAGTTTGCACTTGTTGGGATTGGACTCGTTGGCAAAATGTGATCATGAAGCAGATGATTCACAAGTGATGACTTTCCAGCAGAATAGTGGCCGGTAAATGCGATATATACTTCTTCTTCTGCTTCCTTTTTGATAATCGATGCAAGTTTGGCAGCGCGCTCATGATCATCCCTTTTGAGAAAGCTTTGATATAAAGCTCCTGTAGTTTGAACGAGCGAATCTCGAATAGACAAGTCTTTCATGACGATAAACCCCTTTGTTTTTAGAAAAGTCAGTTATGTATGTGATACCATTTTACACAAAATAAAGAGATTTTTCTTCTGATCTGAGGAAATAAAAAAAATCTGCTGCCCGATCAGTCGCAGTTGACTGGAATCAGGAAGCAGATTTTTTGGAGACACCTTTTAATACGAAGCCAATTAATAGGCTGTACACACACACCGTACCGAGTAAGAAAATCATTGTCATGTGATCACCGTCCATCCTTCATGATTGAGAATGCTTATCATTAATGAAAGTGTAGCACAATTGATAATGATTTTCAATATTAATTTAGCAAATACTGATTTAATGCTTTCTCCTCTGTTTGAATTCGTACAGCCATCATCCATGCATTTAAACATGTAAACAAAATGGCAGTGACATACGCATCAAACAATAGCGGGATCAGTAAAAGCTCAATCGCCACGACTACATAGTTAGGATGTTTCAACCAGCGATACGGCCCTTTTTTTACAATCATCGCGTTTGGTACGACTAAAATTTTCGTATTCCAGTACGTCCCAAGGGAGCATAATGCCCAGTATCGAATGGCCTGTGTAGCCATGAGAAAAAGGAGCAGCACAAGAAAATAACGGGACGGCCCCTTATGTAAAAGCCCTATCTCAACTATAAGTGAGAGAAAAAAAGCCGTATGCATAGCGACCATATAGGGATAATGACTAGCACCAAATTCAATGGCACCTAGTGCTCTTACTTTCTTTTCATTTCTTTTGGCCACAAGCATTTCAATGAGCCGCTGACAAACGAAGAAACCGATGACAAGCCAAATGATCATGACAAGACCTCCTCCCACTTCATAAGCAGCAGCTCTGAGGAAAAGCCCGGACCAAGCGCCCCGCAAAGTCCCATCTCCCCCGCTTCAGCTGATTGATGTTCCAGGAAATGCTTGATGACATACAAAACTGTGGCAGAGGACATATTTCCGTGTTGTTTGAGTACTTCTTTTGAAGAAAACAGCTGATCCTCTCGTAAAGATAGACTTTCAACATAGGCATCAATCACTTTTTTTCCTCCAGGATGGGCTAGAAATACGGATAAGTCATTAGTTGAATATCCTTGCTCCTCTAAAAATTGATCCACCTGCTCTTTTAACCAGCCGGAAATCAAACTCGGAATGTCACGGGAGAAAATAACCCGAAAGCCGTCACTTGTAAATTCCCAGCCCATCACATCCTCAGAATCCTTCATCGTGACAGATTGCGTGCTTAGTACTTTAGGGACCGTTTTTAAATGGGCATATTCAAGCGCAGCTTTTTCCCCAGCTAAAAGAACCGCTGCCGTCCCGTCTCCAAACAAGGAGGTGCCGATTAAATTGCTTTTTGATTGATCTTGCGGCTGAAAGGTTAAACTGCACAGCTCACAGGCAACGACAAGTACCTTTGCTTCTGGAAATGCCCTTATGTATTCATAAGCTCGCGACAGCCCTGCCGCACCGCCCCCACACCCTAGGCCCCAGATCGGTACTCGTTTCGTATAAGGAGAAAAAGGAAGGACGTTCATGAGCTTTGCGTCAAGACTTGGGGTCGATAAGCCGGTACTTGAAATAAAAAACAATGCATCGATCTCTTCAACCGGGACTGTTTTTTTTAGAAACTCCTTCTCTTGAAGACAATGTATGATCGCTTCCTTTGCATGAGCCAGTGCCTTTTCCAAATAGATATTGTTTTTCTCTTCAAAAGAGTGGTGCGTCTGATACCATTCAATGGGCTGCACAAACTGCCTGCTCTTAATTTCTCCATTTTGAAAAGCTCTCAGCAGCCGGTCAATATCTTTAAACGATCGTTTAAATTGAGACCTAGCAAAATCAGCAGCTGTTTTCTGATCCACGTGATGCTTCGGGTGACTCGTTCCAACTGAAAGAATGTACGCCATCGGCTTCACCTCTTTTTTCGGTTAATATCCCCTATCGAAAAAAGGATATACATGCCGAACCGTCACAATTCAGTCAAAACATTTTCCTCCGTCTAACTTTTTGTCTTGACGACAATTGATAAATATTGGATAATATAGGTGAAAACATGATGTAGTTTTCCTCCTTCACAGGTTCGTTCCAAGCCAAGCGAACCTGCTTTTTTTATGCAAAAAAACACCTCTAAAAGAGAAGTGCAGACCGTAGACAACCCCCACCTTTACTTCAAGTAAAAGTGGGGGTTTCACATAATTATAAAGGGGTACGCTGGACATTCAGCATCTACCGTGTCTACATTTCGTTTTCCGATTTTCTCTGTCACCTGTTATACGAGTGAATTTAACATACGAGTATCATGAACATTGCCACCTGTGACCAGTGATCCAAAAATAAATCCTTTTGAATCACAAGCTGTATGAAAGGAATAAGCAAATGACTTTTCACGTTCACCTTTTACATAGTAGCCAATCTCTGATTCAGTTGTACTGACTTTGATTTCTTTTGTTTCTTCTTTATTTTGTAGGGGTAAGAGCTTACTCTATGTATTTCGCGATTGATCGCCTCTATCCCCAATATCCACATGAGCATCCTTTTTTTCAATGAAATCGTCATTATACAACACTTTCATACGGAATCTCCCTTTCGCTTCGCATTAATGGTTAAATCTGATGCTATCTTAGCGTATAAATATCAACGTTTCGATCATTATTCAGAATGATTTCATTTAAACATGAATGGATCACCTTTTTTTCTGATCAATACAAAGCAATAACCATGAAATGCTAATTTATTTGATTATTATATATAAAAAGGTGTTTTTTTCCTGTATACTTAATCAATATGAACACCATGAAAAACAGTGAAAAAAGATAGAATCTACTACATGATTCGGCACAAAATTTAATTGACTGGAGTGATTGTAATGAAAAAGGTGTCCAAAAAACAGACACCCTACAACACGATGCTTCTCTCGAAGATAATTGGTTTAGTGCTTCTTACACTGTTTCTCTTTTTTATCTGGGATATGTCTAAACCCCATTTGCAGGCGACAAATGGGCAAGCAAAAATTGTTGCCAGCAGTGACTTCCGAGACACAAGCATCAGTCTGAAAGCAAAAGATCATTCTACAAGAACATTGGATACACATGTTAAGACCAATCCAAACCAACAGACAACGAATAAAACGGTCTTTTTAACATTTGATGATGGTCCTACTGCTACATCAAATCAACTGTTAAATGTATTAAAAGCACATCACGTGAAGGCGACATTCTTCATGCTTGGACCGCAAATCCAAGCACACCAAGCAGCTGTGAAAAGACTTTATCAAGAAGGACATCAATTAGGGCTTCATGGCATGACGCATGATATAAACCGCTTTTATCAGAACAGTGAGTCTCCCGCAAATGAAATGAGAGAAGCTCAGCGCATTCTTGCTTCTGTTACAGGCGTTTACACCCGTCTTGTGAGAACACCATATGGCAGTGTTCCAAATTTAACATATCATCAAAAAGTACGTTTAAACCAAAATGGCTTTATTTACTGGGATTGGACGATTGATAGTCTTGACTGGAGATATAAAAACTCACAATATGTTCCAGAGGTATTGAATCAACTGCAATTGTTTGAGAAAACTAAACCATGGGAACCAAAAGTTATTTTAATGCATGATCAACCCTCTACCACAAACTATTTAGATAGCCTGATTACACAGCTAAAAGCAAGGGGCTATACATTTGCAGTCATTAACGAAACAATGCAGCCGGTACAACATTAATAGCGCTAATCACAACAAGCCCGTATCCAAAAGATGCGGGCTTTCAGTGTTTACACAACAGATTTCTTAGGCTCTTCCATCAGGTCCTGCCCGGTTTCTTTTTTAAAAGGAATCATGTGATAAATAATATGAAGCAAAATAGCGGTAAAGCTACCGGCCACGATGCCATTACTTGTTAATAATTTGATTGATTCTGGCAGATGCTCAAACATTTGCGGCACGACGGTGACACCTAAGCCAATCCCCACTGAGCAAGCAACAATCAGTAGGTTTTCCTGTTTGGCAAAATCCACACGCGAGAGCATTTTAATACCGTAGGCAATGACCATCCCAAACATGGCAACCATTGCGCCGCCAAGAACTGACTTTGGAATAATCGTCGTAAATGCAGCAATTTTAGGAAAAAGTCCAAATAACATGAGCAATGCGCCTGTCACAACGATGACTTGATTTTTCTTGACCCCTGTCAACTGGATCAACCCAACGTTTTGCGAGTAGGCTGTGTAAGGAAAAGCATTAAAGATACCACCTAATAACACAGCAATCCCTTCTGCGCGATAGCCTTTCGCTAAGTCCTTCTCTTTTAATGAGCGGTTTGTTAAATCACCTAATGCGAAATAAACACCTGTTGATTCGACTAATGACACAATGGCAACTAACGTCATCGTCATAATGGGTGCAAATTCAAAGGTAGGCATGCCAAAATAAAATGGTTCAATCATACGGAAAACTTGAGCGTTCGCCACCTCAGCTGTTTCCACTTTCCCCATAAATGCAGCAACGGCTGTCCCAAGGAGAATACCGATTAAAATGGCGATCGCCTTCATAAAGCCTTTTGTGAATCGATAGAGAAGCACAATGATAAACAGCACAAGGAAAGCGAGGCCTAGATTTTCAAAAGAACCATAATCAGCACTTCCTTCTCCCCCTGCCATATTGTTCATCGCTACTGGAATAAGGGTAATGCCAATAATGGTGACGACAGAACCTGTCACGACAGGCGGGAAAAATTTCACCAGCTTCCCAAAGAAAAAGGAAAGCAGAATGATGATACACCCCGAAGCGATAATACTTCCATAGATAGACGAAATCCCGTATTTAGAGCCAATCGCAATCATAGGAGAAACCGCAGTAAATGTACAGCCTAATACAACAGGCAAACCGATACCAAAGAAACGATTTTTCCATACTTGAAGGAGTGTTGCAGCACCGCACATGAAAATATCTGCCGAGATTAAGTAAGTCAGCTGTGCAGGTGTGAGGCCGAGTGCATCTCCCACAATGAGCGGCACAAGAACGGCCCCTGCATACATCGCCAGCACATGCTGAATCCCTAGCGAGAGCGTTTTGGCTTTTTTAGCTGCACTCATGATTGTACCTCTCGTACAAACGTGACTTTCCCTTCCTCAAGTGATTCAATCCGTGCAAGGGATTCGACGCGGTAGCCCATTTGAACAAGTGCATCTCTTCCCGGCTGGAATGACTTTTCAATGACAATGCCAAATCCGGCTACTTTTGCCTTCGCCTGCTTTGCGATTGCGGCAAGTCCTTTAGCGGCTTCACCGTTCGCCAAAAAGTCATCAATGATTAATACACAATCCTTTTCACCGAGATGCGTATTTGAGACAGCGATCGTGCTTTCTACTTTTTTTGTAAAAGAGTACACACTCGCTGTTAATAGGTTTTCTGTTAGTGTTAATGATTGACGTTTTCGAGCAAAAACAACGGGTACTTGAAGAGCTAGTCCTGCCATCACAGCAGGTGCAATGCCCGAAGATTCGATTGTGATAATTTTTGTAATGCCATCATGCTTGAATAATCTAGCAAACTCTTGCCCGATCTCATGCATTAACACAGGATCAATTTGATGATTTAAAAAGGCATCTACCTTTAACACTTGATTTGACAGAACGATTCCTTCGTTCTCAATTTTTTGACGTAACAATTCCATCATTCTTCCTCCCATCATATTGGCAAACATTTTCATTTTTTTGCATAAAAAAAGCATTGCTGTCCATGAGGAGCAAGCAATGCGAAAACGATCCACGGATCTTCAGCTCAAACAAGAGCTGTTTCATTTGCTCACTCATAGTCGGACGGTATCGGTGTCCGGTAGAAACTTGCGTGCCATCATCACGCGATTATATGAGTGTTATAGTGTTCAAATTATAACAAGATTTCAGACGCTTGGAAAGCACTTTTCTAGAAAAATACCGAACTTAAATAATAGATCAGATCAAAACGTTCGTTTTTAGAATATTCAAGCATCAAAAAAGCACCCTTCTAAGCAAAGGGTGCCTTTTATTTAAGATAAATACAGTTTCGTATATTTATCCGTTAAATAATCGATTAAATATTGTACATTTAATTCCTCACCAGTCGCATCTTGAATGATTTCAGAAGGCTTTTTGCGTTTTCCATGCTGGTGAACATGTGTTGTGAGCCATTCTTTTATCGGTGCAAAAGACCCATTTTGAATCAGCTCATCAAAATTCGGTAAATCTTTGATCATTTGGTGCTTTAGTTGCGCCGCATACATATAACCAAGGGCATATGAAGGGAAATATCCAAAGCTTCCATCAGACCAGTGAACATCCTGCAAGATGCCGAGTGCATCATTAGGAGGCGTAATGCCAAGATATGCTTTATATTTTTCATTCCACAGTGCAGGCAGGTCTTCGACTGCCACTTCTTCATTAAATATCGCTTTTTCAATTTCATAGCGGATGATAATGTGAAGCGGATATGTAAGCTCATCTGCTTCAATTCGAATATAAGTTGGCTTCGATTCATTCACTGCATGCACAAAGTCTTCTAAAGAGACATCTTTAAACTGCTCAGGAGACGCTTCTTGAAGCTTTTGATAATACGTTTTCCAGAAGTCTTCATGTCTGCCAATAAAGTTCTCAAAGAAAAGAGACTGTGATTCATGGATCCCCATTGATGTGCCATCACATAATAACGTTCCGCTCAGCGCCTCATCAATGTTTTGTTCATAGATGGCATGACCACACTCATGAATCGTGCCAAAGATCGCCATCCGAAAATCATGCTCATCATAACGGGTCGTCACACGAACGTCCCCTCTGCTCAATGTCACAGCAAACGGATGAACTGTTGTATCCAGACGTCCTGCGTCAAAGTCATACCCTAATTCTTTTAAGAAGAAAAGACTCAGTTCCTTTTGTTTGTCGATCGGAAAGCTTTTCGATAAAAATGAAGTATCCGGTTTATGAGGAGAGGCTTCGATTTTTTTCACGAGAGGAACAATGGCATCACGAAGTGCACCAAACTTTTGATCTAGCTGTTCAACCGTCATATCTGGTTCATAATTATTGAGCAGCACGTCATATGGCGTTTGTTTCACGCCCCAATATTGAATAAAACGCTTGTTAAAATCAATGAGCTGTTTTAAGTATGGTGCAAAGAGTGAAAAGTCTGATTTCTCCCTTGCTTCTACCCAGACATGCTCTGCTTTTGATTGTAAAATCGAGTATTCTTTAAATTCTTCTTTCGGAATTTTGCTGTTTTCATCATACTCTTTTTGTGATAATTCGAGCGCCTTTTGTGTATCTTTTGACAGCTCATCTCGGTGTTTATTTAATGCGTGGAGAAGATCTCTCATTTCATCAGAAGTCTTCATATTAAAAATATCACTTGATAATTGACCGATCGTTTCAGCTCTGAAATCGGCGCTTTTTTTAGGCGCCTGTGTTCTAGAGTCCCAATAAAGTAAATGGAGCGCCTCCGTATAGTGGGCGATTTTTCCTAGTAATTGATAAAACGCTTTCTCTTTTGCTTCAAGACTCATACGTTTGTTCCCCCAATCGATAAAATATGTATGTACGTTTCAAGGCTACTTCAAGGAATGTTCTTTTGTCAATCAAAAAGGAGGATACGCAGATGGTATCCTCCTCTCTTTTCTCGTTCATATGTTATTTAAGATGTGATGATTGGCTTTACTGGCAGAACGGATTCAATTTTACTTTGAAGCTCTGTATCTTCCTTACGGTCAAAGTAAATATGAATGGTTCCTGCATCTTGGCTTGTCCGAATCAGTCTCCCAATTCCTTGTCGTAAGCGCAGCAGCATATACGGAAGATCGACTTCAGCACGAGCATCCTTTGCTTCATTCCGTTTCGCCTCAAATACCGGATCATGAGGCGGGTAAGGAAGTCCCCAGATGATCACATTTGTTAATGATTGACCTGGAATATCTAATCCTTCCCAAAGGTGAACAGAGCATAACACAGACGTCTCATCTGCTTGGAACTTTTGAACAATTGTACTGATTTCCTCGTCTCCCTCAAAGTACACGTCGAAAGGCAGTGATTCATTCGATGCCTCAAGCTGCTTTCTAAAGAAATGAAGTTCATCAAATGAAGGGAACAAAATGAGAGACCGTCCTCCATTATCTTTCAGCTGAGTGATCACTTGCTGTCCTTTTACTTCTTGCTCTTGAAGCTGCTGAATCCCGTGGAAATAAATCTTCATTTGTTCATCGTAATCATACGGCGAAGCGACACTCATTGATAAGTAATCTTTAATCCCAAGACTTTCAGCTAAATAATCAAAGGATTGATTTTCAGACAATGTAGCAGAAGAGAAAATGTATGGTCTTTTTTGCGAGAATACCTTTTCACCAAGCACCTCTGCGACAGTCTTTGGCATCACAACAAATGTCGTATCTAATTCCTGCTTTTCAAGCCAGCTAATCGCATTTTTTTGATAAAGCGACAGAGAATACGCCATTTGTTCAATGTACTCTTCCACAACAGACAATTCGTATTGATCGATTGTATACATCTCTGATTCAAATACGAGTGCTTCTCCGATTTTTTCAAGTAAATCACACAATTCACTTGCTGAACGCTTCACCTCATCCACACGTCCAATTTCAAGTCGATGTGAGCCCTTGATTTCTTTGGCATGTGTTTTTAAGAGATAAAAGAACTCATCGTTTGTAGCAAGTGCATCTTCAACGAGCTCGGCAAACTCTTCGCGTATATCGTTTTGTAGCAGGCGCTCTAAAAAGGTTTCGAGCATTGATTGCTTCACGCGGTATGTCAGTGCTTTTTGTGCAGCAAATTCAAGAAGATGGCCTTCATCAAATACAACGGAGCTATGTTCTGGAAGCAGCGGAAGCTGACCCTCACGTTTGCGTGATTCCTTCGTCCACACATGCTCCATATAAAAATCATGAGAACAGATGATGAGGTCTGTTGCTTTCCGGTAATGATCTCTTGATAAATTCAGACCACAGCGATGACGCATATCGCACGTCAAGCAGTCCTGAAACGAGTCATAGCCAATGCGTGACCATTCATCATTGGATAGCTCTGGGTACTCTTTTCGATCACCATACGGATAAAAGTTTTGCATGCCATGTGATTCATGAACAAATGAAGGAAGCGATTCATAAATATCGAGCCACTTCTCATCATCTTCACGCTGCATGGTTTTCTCTAATTTCTTTAAGCATAAATATTGATCATGCGATTTACTTAATCTCGCATCTATTTGAATATCAAGGTGATTGGCAATTTTATAGATATCACCCTCTTGTTTCACTAGCTGTTCAATTAACGTTTCGTCTGCACATGCAATAATCGCAGGTTTCCCTGTATACCTTGCATATGTGACCGCAAATAATAGATAAACGATGGTTTTGCCTGTGCCTACCCCAGCTTCGGCAAACATCACACTTTTTTCTTTAAAGGCTCTTTCTAGTTGAAAAGCCATGAATATTTGTTCATCTCGAAGATCAAAGCCCTTTTCTGGCAAAATGTCATAGAACACATCACCAATCCAGTTGCCCAGTTCTTCGTAAAAATTATGTTCTTTTGATAATGAAAAAGGCAAACGAGATGCTGTCACCTGCTTCAACCCCCAACTTTTGAATCATTCAGACATTCTATAGTAACATTTATGCTGGGGAATGACAATCTTTTTTATGACCGCAAACGATGTTGATAGGTTTCCTTCATTAAAAATGCGTGCTCAGAACGCTCTATGTAAGCCTGAGCAAGCGCTAAATCTTCGATGGCTGCAGTCAGCTGAGCAGATTGTCCACCTTCTTGCCCTTCAATTTGTTGAGCAGTCGAAGCGAGTGCTTTTTGGATTAACTGAAATTGATCATATTGTATCATGGAGACACCTCTTTTTTTAAAATCAAGTTCAGTTTATTCCGTCCCGTGAAGGTTTATACCTTTCTGGGATAAAAAAAGCCACACCTTCTGTAGGTGTGACATTTTTTTATGATTCAGTTGTCTGTTTTCTAGGCGGGCGTTTTCCCCAATATTGGTAATAGTCTGTTTTAATAAAACCATTAAACAGTTTTCTCTTTTTCGTTGCTTTTCTACCAAAGCACTCTTCGAACTTTTCATGTGACGTTAAGATGTAAATGGACCATGTGTCTAGGCTTTTAAATGCTTCGCCCATTCCTTGATACATTTTTTCAACCGCTGGTTTATCACTGAGTCGTTCTCCGTAAGGCGGATTTCCGACAATCACACCGTAATCTTCTTTTGTTTGAAAGTCTTTCACTTGCATTTGTTTAAACTCAATCAATTCACTTAGTCCCGCTTCTTCTGCATTCATTTTTGCAATGTCTATCATCCGGTGGTCGATATCACTTGCAATAATGTGGAGCGGCTGATCATAGTTTGCTTTTTCTTCCACTTCGTGACGCGCTTTGTTCCATACATCTTCACCAATCCATTCCCATGACTCAGACGCAAATTCCCGGTTAAATCCTGGGGCAATGTTTTGCCCAATCATGGCCGCTTCAATGGCGATTGTTCCTGATCCGCAGAAAGGATCAACAAACGGACGGTCAGGTGTCCAGTTCGTTAATAGCACGAGTGCAGCTGCAAGGGTTTCTTTAATAGGTGCTCCGCCTTGATCCATGCGGTACCCCCGTTTATGAAGACCTACACCAGATGTATCAAGCGTGAGCACAGCTTTATCTTTTAAAAGGGCAACCTCAATTTTATACTCAGGTCCTGTTTCTTCAAGCCATTCAGACTGTATGTTGTAAGAGGATATGAGCTTTTGCGCAATTGCCTTTTTGACGATACGCTGGCAATCCGGCACACTGGCAAGCTGTGATTTCACAGATTTACCGATGACTGGGAACGTGCTGTTTTTCGGTAAAAAAGAGGCCCAGTCAATCGCCTTTGTGCGTTCAAACAGCTCATCGAAGGTTTTTGCCGAAAATTCAGCAACTTGTACCTTTATGCGGTCTGCTGTACGCAGCCAAAGGTTCGCACGGCAAATCGCAAGAGCGTCTCCTTCGAAAATCACTTTTCCGTTGTCTACTGTGCAGTCATAGCCAAGGTCTCTTACTTCTTTTGCAACAATCGCTTCAATTCCCATTGGAGCCGTTGCGATAAGTGTATAGGTTTTCATTGATTTATCACCTGTTTTCTCGTCCTTTTATGTATTCCAAGATAAAAGCTCTCCATATGTTGAAATAGGAGAGCTTTGTTTTCATCATGTTTATCATAACGGATATAACGTTCTGTAAGCCATGTTTTGTTCCATTGTACTGCAAACGGCAAATGCCTCGTACTCAGGTGGTAATCATCTATCTACAGAATTCTCTGTCCTTCTCTCCGTTTGGTTCCTTTGAGAAAGTTCCCCTACCAAGTTTGGGTTTCTCGCTCGAGGGGTTTACCGCGTTCCACTCTCACCATTTCTAGTGAGACTTCGTCACTGTGGCACTTTCAAGGATACTTTGCCATATCCTAAAAGGACGTAGGCATTTTTCCTGCCGTCAGCCTTTCCCAGGCTGCCCTGGCTTATTTTTTCGCCAGGCACGAACACTACGGGCATCTCAGCACCGTGCGAGCATGGACTTTCCTCTGCAATGTCTAAAAGCATTGCAGCGATTACCCGAACGTTAATCAACAAGCGTTATTATAAACGACAATGACATCAGGCACAAGCTTTTTTCAGTAAGGCTCAATCATAAAGTTTGCTGCCGAAAACATGTTTCTCAAGGTTAGATAGTCTTTTTAAAATATCAGAGTTTGTTGTATTAGACTGTGCAGGCTGTCTTTTCCCTTGCTCAACGGCTTCCTCAAGCTGTTTAGACAAATGGAGGTTTTCTTGTTGAAGCTTTTCGATTTCTTGGTTGAAGGACTCATAGTCTTTAATGACCATATCTAAAAATTTATCGACTTCTTCTTGTTTGTATCCTCTGACACCTGTTTTAAATTCTTTTTCTAAAATTTCTTTTGCAGAAAGCTTTACTTTATCAGCAAGCATCTTTTTCACCTCATATCGTGAATTCATAGTATATTTTTTCAGAAATACGTGACGTTGTCAAATTTTCTCTTGCTTTTAGTCAAAAAACGGATCTTCCGCCTCAACTTGCGCTCTCAAATCATCCATTGTGATGTACATAATGGGGTAATCGGTATAGTTTTCCGCTTCTTTGATCATGTACTTTGGCGAGCCATCATGCTCCGGATCATAAAGGGCGAGGAGTCCATCTGTTTTTTCAATAAAAAAACGGTTCTTTTGTTTAAATTGTGCCGGACTTTCATACGGTCTATGCGTGACACTTTCTACAAAATCAGCCTGTGCAAGAATTCCTTCATACAACTCTTTGTTTTGTTCATTCCAGCGCTCTTCCTGTTCATAAAATGGCGTAATGACGGCAAGTTTTAACGCTGGATACTCCTCTTGAAGCTCAAATACTACTTCGGCCGTCCAGATTTCTGCCCCTAGCTGGCCTGATATGAGAACCCACTCGAGGCCATCTTCAATTAAAGCTGTCAGCCTTTTTTGAAGCTCCGCTTTTATGTATTGAAGTGCAGGCTCGTCTTGTTTGAATATCCCAAGCTCAAATGGCTTGTACCCTGTGACAGCAATAATTTTCATTTTTTCACCTGCTTTTAAAAAAAGGGACTTATAAAAGTCCCATTCCACTTTATCTGTTACAGCAAGGTCCACCGCAGTTAAAGTGTTGATGTGTTGCCGGGTCCACCTGAGAAAACGTATGCGGGAAGTAGTGAACATGTTTGAAATTTTGATGGTGAACATTTGTCACATGTTGCGGATGGATATGCGGCACAATTGTTGTTGAATCACTGTGTGTACAGCAATGATTCGTCGGATGAACAATTGGCTGTGTAACATTCGGTTGGCAATGATGATGATGGTACATGTAGCATTCCCCTCTCCTTAATTTTCTTACATTAACAATGTATGAATTAAGAGGTGTACATGTACTAATGCATTAACCTATTTTAAAAGTTTGCAAGGAAAACATCCTTATAGTTTGAAAACACAAATGCGACCAAAATGACAACAAGAAAAAACAAGTAGAAAAGACCTTTATACATGCTCTACGCTCCTCATTCAATATCTAACGTTATTTTACAGGATTCATGACTTTTCTACAATAAAAGTGCTAAACAATTTTTATTTTCGGCCGAGAGCCGAACGTTGTCATGTTTTGCGCTTTCCCGGGCAATAATTTCATTGTCCAGCTTTCCGAAGTAGACGAGTTATTCTTTTTTCGAGCTCAGCATATTTCGAGAGCTCAATACTTTTTTTAACTGGTATGGTCAAAATCAACCGTTCTGAGCTCTTTTATATGCCTTGTTGCGCTTTCTTGATCCCGATGAGGCAGAGATCATGTAGCACAACTCAAAGAGGTTCTCCGTCAGCTATTACACGAAGCTCGTATTGTTGCTGTTGTACGCTGTACTGCCTCTATTATATGGCGAGAGTTTCATTGGACGAGCCGATATTATCGGGGAGAGAAAAACTGGAACACTCGTTGTTAAAAACATCTGGTCCGAGAACGGTATGAAGCAAATAAACAATTGCAACCAGCTGAACAGTTGTTTCCAAAAGTTTGAACAGATGAGACAATTTTGGCAGAGTCTACGAACTGATATTCCATGTATGTGTATAAGGATAATTAAGTTGCGCCCCTTATCCTAAATTTCAAAGCTACACTTATCGTGTAATTTCCTCTTCTGTTTGCCTACTCGTTCTTTTTGCCATGTTCACAATAAAAAACCGTATTTAAGATCATTATGATCTTAAATACGGTTACAATCAAAGAACTTTATTATCCGAAAACAGAAGAACTCTTTCGGATATCATCCATTAAAGAGTTTGACTTCTTTCCTCTAATTTATTAGAGGTTACTGCCAACTGATCCGTACTCTTTGTAACTGTTTGTAGCGCATTACTCGATTGATCTGCTGAAACCACCGTCTGCTTCACACGCGCAGCAGCCTGCTCAGTTCCTATTGCAATTTCCTCATTTATTTTGCTAACATTTTCACTATCATTCATAAGAATTTCTCAGAAGTATCTTGAATATTGATCGTTACAATGTTTTTTTATTATTCGTCATTACACCATTTTTTATTTAATACCCATGGAAATATATTTTTCTTCTAAGTATTCGTCCAGCCCTTGATGTCCGCCTTCACGCCCCATTCCACTCTCTTTAATTCCTCCAAATGGAGCTTGAGCAACTGCAGGAACTGCATCGTTCATACCAATAATCCCGAATTCTAGAGCTTCAGAAACTCTGACGGATCGACTAAAATTTTCTGTATAGAAATACGCAGCTAAACCATATTCTGTCGAATTTGCATATCGAACGACTTCTTCTTCTGTCTCGAATGGAATAATTGGAGCAACTGGCCCAAATGTTTCCTCACTCGTAATAAGCATGTTTGAATTTACTTCACCCAAAATGGTAGGTTCATAAAACAACCCCTCAGACAATTCACCTTTAAGGCGTTGTCCGCCATAAAGAAGGCGAGCTCCTTTAGAAACAGCATCATTTACATGCTCTTCCACTTTCTCTAAACTTTCGGGACTTACCAAGGGTCCAACTTGTACACTTGGATCAATACTATTCCCAACTTTAAGAGCTTTCACTTTTTCTACAAAAAGTTCTGAAAACTTATCTATAACAGAGCTTTGGACATAGATTCGATTTGCACATACGCACGTTTGCCCTGTATTTCTAAATTTACTTTCAACCGCACCTGTAGCAGCAGCTTCTAAATCAGCATCTTCAAAAACAATAAATGGTGCATGTCCACCAAGTTCCAATGACAACCGCTTCAATTGTGCAGCAGACTTGGTCACTAATAATTTCCCAACCTCAGTAGATCCTGTAAATGAAATCTTTCTAACTGTTGGGTTTTCAAAAATTTCATCAGAAATTGGGCCTGAAGCACCTGTTACGATGTTTACAACTCCTTTTGGCACTCCTGCCATTTCTACCAATTTTCCAAACGCAATCGCACTAATAGGAGATTGTCCAGCTGGTTTCACAACAGATGTACACCCAGCTGCCATCGCAGGACCTACTTTTCTAGTCATCATGGCTAAAGGGAAATTCCATGGAGTAATTGCTGCAACGACACCAATTGGCTGGCGGATAACCATTAACCTTTTGTTAACAGCAGAAGCAGGAATCGTTTCTCCATAAATCCTTCTTCCTTCTTCAGCAAACCATTGTAAATAACTAGCTGCAAAAGCTACTTCTCCTTTTGCCTCCGTAAAAGGTTTTCCCATTTCCAAACTGATGATTTCTGCTAATTGATCTTGATATTCATGCATAAGATCATACAACTTCAGTAAATAGTGAGCACGTTCGTTTGCCGTTAATTTGGACCAGGATTTAAAAGCATGATCTGCAGCTTCAATCGCCAGCTTTGTCTCTTGATGCCCCCCTTTTGGAGCTTGAGCAATAATTTGACCAGTTGATGGGTTTGTTATTGAAAATGTTTTTCCATCTAATGCAGCTGTCCATTCACCATTGACATACATTTTTAATTTCTCTAATTCAACTAAAGAATTGACTTTTAACAAAAAAATTCCCCCTTAAATAAATTATCTTCAAGCACTGATATAAAATCTAAATTTTAGGCGTCTAGTTTGTCATTACACTTGCAATCTTTTGTAGATTACATCTCATCTAACGCACCATAATATGCTTTTTCAATAATCAAGTGAATATCTTCAGCCTTTGTCAGTCTAGGGTTTCTTAATACATTACCACTTCTCATCGAATCGGTTACTAATTTTGGTAAATAATCAAGTGAAACACCCAAATCTTTTATATTAAGAGGGATATTCATCGACTGATTCATTTGGATAACAATTTCAATTGCTTTTTCTGCTGCCAATCGAGTAGATAATCCGCTAACATCTACTCCTAAAGCAATTGCGATATCTTTATACTGTTCTGCACACGCTGGTAAATTATATTTCATTACGAACGGCAATAATGCAGCATTTGCAATACCATGAGGAATATTAAAAACTCCACCAAACGTATGAGATATGGCATGGACATTTCCCAAAAGTGATTGAGAAAATGCCACCCCTGCTATCATTGAGCCAACAAGCATTTTCTCCCTGCTTTCTATATCTGTTCCAACAAAATAAGTCTTAGTTAAATTTTCACCAATCATTTTTATAGCCTGTATAGCAAATCCTTGACTAACAGGACTAGCAGATTTAGATGTATATGATTCTATCGCGTGTGTTAGCGCATCCATCCCTGTTGCTGCTGTAATCCCTTGTGGGAGATGCAGCGTAAGAGCAGGGTCTAATATAGCTAAAATTGGAAATAATTTTGGACTAATCACTGCCAGTTTAAATAATGTATCTTTATTCGTAACAACGGTCGAGGCTGTTACTTCGCTTCCTGTTCCTGCTGTAGTGGGAATGGCTATGATAGGTAGAGGCGGTATGGTGATTTTTCCCACCCCTTCATAATCAAAGATATGACCAGGGTTAGTAGCCATTGCGGCTATCCCCTTCGCTGTATCGATGCTACTACCACCACCGACAGCTAATACAGCCTCGCTTTTATGCTGTTTAAGACAGTTTGTTCCTTTATGAATCGTATCATCTGATGGATTTGGCTCTATCTCATCATATATTTCATATTCCAAATGAACAGCCTGAAGTGACTTCTCAATCCCTTCTAAAAGATTAGCTGAACGTATACCTTTATCTGTAACGATCAGTACTCTCTTAATCCCTAATTCACTAATCATTTCTCCTGTTTTATTTGAAATTCCGTTGCCACATTCTACTCGCGTGGGCATAAAATATGTGTATGGCATTAAAGACATTGTTAACAACTCCCCATAAGTAATCATTTTGAGTTTAGTAAAACTCATTCTTCAAATCTATTGAACTTGAATCAAACGAAAAGATTATTGATTTGTTGAGATATGTGAATTATCTTGTGAAACTTTTAATTGGCTTTTTCGCATTGCAAACAACAGAGCGCTAGCTACTAGCAAAGATCCACTTAAGAAGAACAATGCAACACTTACATTCCCTGTAGCATCTTGAATCATCCCAATACCATAAGGTCCAACGAATCCACTTAAATTTCCAATTGAATTAATAACAGCAATTCCTACAGCAGCAGCTGAAGTACTTAAAAATTGAGTTGCCAAAGACCAAAAAGGCCCATAGAAACTGTACATGCCTGATACAGCTATAACCATAAATGCAATTGAAAGAAACGGATTTGAGGTCATTCCAGATGCAAACAGTCCTAATGAGCCCACAATCAACGGAATAGCCGCATGAATACGTCTCTCTCCTGAACGGTCAGAACGACGAGACCAGATATTCATTACAATGGCTCCTGCGATATAAGGAATCATTGTAAGTAATCCAATTTGCACATTAGTTAGGACTTCCGAAAGAGATTTAATAATTTGAGGTAGCCAAAAGCCTACACCATATATACCAATGTTAAACATAAAGTAAATTATTGCTAGATACCATACTCGTGGATTAGTTAAGGTTTGTTTGTGTCCAACTAATTTTTTGTCAGCATCTACCTTTGCTTTTTCTACTCTCTCCTTCTCCAATTCAGCTATTAACCATTGTTTCTCCTCGCTTGAAAGCCATTTCGCTTGGTCTGGTCTATTCGTTAAATAAAATAACGTCACAATCCCTAAAATAACAGCCGGTACACCTTCAAGAACAAACATCCAACGCCATCCATCAAGCCCCATCCATTGGATGTTATCCATAATCCATGTAGAAAGTGGAGCTCCAATAATGTACGAAATAGCAATAGCTGTCATAAACATAGCAATTGTTTTTGCTCTCTCTTTTGCTCTAAACCAATAAGTTAAATACAAAATAACTCCCGGAAAGAATCCCGCTTCTAATGCACCGAGTACAAAACGTAAGATATACAAATGTGTAGCATTTTGAACGAATCCAGTTAAAACAACTACAATCCCCCAAGTTATAAGAATTCGTGCAATCCATTTTTTTGCTCCGAATTTCTCTAACATGATATTACTCGGCACTTCACACAAAAAATAACTTATAAAGAAGATACCAGAAGCAATTCCAAACATCTGACTCGTTAGTCCTAATGCTTGATTCATTTCTAAAGCAGCATAACCTAAATTTGCCCTATCAAGGAACGCAACAATATAGAGAATAATTAAAAATGGTACGAGTCGTCTAGTGACTTTTCGAGTTGTTTGCTTTTCTAATGAAACTGCATTGTTCATACCCATTCCTCCTAATGTATAAAAGCGTGAAAGTATTGAAATGATGAACTTCAATATATATAAAGTGGAGTAAGCCACGAACTTTAAAATATTCAGATTTGTAAGTGCTTTCATTTCAGTTCAAAAACATTGAAAGCAATGGTTAAATTGTCGCAATTTGAAAATTTGTATTACAACTATTGCAAAACCTAGTAAGTTTGTTTATCATTTTATACATAAATGAACGTTTTGTAAATTTAAAATTTAAAATTCATCATACAAATTAAAATTTTATGGAGGATGGTATCGTGTCTCAAAAAGAAAAAGTTTCGCAGATAATTGCTCGTAAATTATTAACTATGATTGAAAATGGAGAGTTTCCTCCAGGTTCAAAGCTGCCAACCGAAATGGAACTAACTGAACAATTTGGAGTAAGCAGAGTTCCAATTCGAGAAGCATTAAGCATGCTTCGTGCTGCAGGTGTCATTTATTCACGTCAAGGTGGGGGAAGTTACGTAGAAGATTCTGCCAATTCAACATTACTTCAAAGAATTCATATCGAAACTGATGATATTGACAATATTAAATATCTCTTTGAAATGAGAAAAGTGCTAGAGCCTGAAGTTGCTTACTTAGCTGCCCTCCGTCGCACGCCAAAACAACTTGAAAACATGAAAAGAATATTAGACGAATGGGAGAAAAAATCAATCGAGAATACTACAACTGCTAGAAAGGAAGATATAGATTTTCATAACTCTATTACTTTAGCTACACAAAATCCTATTATGATTCAAACACAAAATAACCTAGCTTCCCTTTATGAAAAAACATTACAAATTACTCTTCGCCCAAATACAGAGTTAAAACTTAAAAGAGAAGCTGTCTACAAAGAACATCGAGATATTTTGCTTGCAATCGAAGCAGAAGAGCCTGAGTTAGCCAAAGTTCTGTCTATGATTCATTTGAAAAATGCAGAAGAGAAAATAAGCTTGTTTATAAAAGATTACACTTTATAGCAAAACGAGAGGATGAGGATTAAATGAAAGTAGTGACCGATTATCATATAGAGAACATCGAAGCAATCATAAAAACGGGGAGAATACTCATAGATGAAAGTGATCGTTTTAGTTATTCATTCGATGGTTCTTTTGGAACCTATTTACCCGATATCGTCATTCAGACTAAAAGCGTAGACGAATTAGCCTCCCTTGTGAAGTTTGCTAATTGCGAAAAAATACCTGTTTGCCCACGAGGTCAGGCAACGAGCCTAAGTGGAGGTCCTCTTCCTGTTAAAGGAGGGATTGTCATAGATTTATCTATTATGAACGATTTGCTTGAAATTCATGAAGAAGATCTTATTGCAATTGTTTCTCCAGGTGTATTGACATCAGACATTCATAAAGCTGCCGAACAAAAAGGACTCATGTATCCACCGGATCCAAGCAGTTCTCACGTTTCTACGATTGCTGGTAATTTAGCAGAAAACTCAGGTGGCCCAAGAGGACTGAAGTATGGCGTGACAAAAGATTATGTCATTGGTCTTGAAATCATTACCCCGGAAGGAGAAATCATCAAAACCGGCGGTAAAACAGTAAAGAATGTTACCGGTTACGATTTAACGAAACTCATTGTGGGTTCAGAAGGAACACTTGGTATTATAACAAAAGCAATATTGAGACTCATTCCTAAACCACAGGCCAGTGGGACCATCATGGCCATTTTTGATAACCTTGTTGATGCTGGAAGTGCCATTTCCAAAATTCTTTCTTCCGGTATTTTGCCATCTAAAATGGAGCTAATGGATCAGTCTTCTATTGTAGCAGTCGAGAATTTTGAACCCCTTGGTTTACCCACTGACGCAGCAGCACTTATATTAATTGAACTTGACGGCCACCCCCTCTCTCTGAAAGAAGAAATGGAACAAGCGGCTGTATTATGCCGTACTGTAGGGGCGAGAGAAGTAACAATTCCAAAGAATAAAGCCGAGGAAACAGAGCTTTGGAAAGCTCGTAAGCTTGTATCACCAGCCATCGCGCGGATTAAGCCAACTAAAATCTCTGAGGATGCTACCGTCCCTCGAAGTAAAATACCTGAAATGTGTGAAAGATTACTGAACATACGTGATAAATACGGTATTCACCTTGTTGTGTTTGGTCATGCTGGTGATGGTAATCTTCATCCGAATATTATTTGTGATAAAACAGATCAGGAAGAAATGATTCGTGTTGAACAAGCTGTAGCAGAAATTTTTACGGCTGCTGTTGAGCTTGGTGGGACACTTTCAGGTGAGCATGGGATTGGAACGATGAAAGCACCGTTTATGGAAATGGAACTAGGTGCAGTTGGACTTGATATGATGAAACGTATAAAAAAAGCATGGGACCCGAACAATATTATGAATCCTGGTAAGATATTCCCTGAGCCAGGACAAAAATTGGAGTTGAGATAACATGACGGTACCACTTAATGAATTAAGAGAAGAACTTCAGTATGACAAAACAAAAAATTGTGTTCAGTGTGGCTATTGTTTACCTGTATGCCCAACATATGTAACTTTCGGTACAGAAACTCACTCACCTCGTGGTCGGATTAATCTAGTAAAGATGGTTGGTGAAGGAAAGATTACAGATTTATCCGTTCTTGAAGAACCACTCAATTTGTGTTTGGGCTGCCGGGCGTGTGAGACAGCTTGTCCCACAGGTGTAGAATATGGTTCGATCCTAGAAGCGGCACGTGCAGCAATTGTAAAACGTAAAAAATTTTCCTTACCAGTACGTCTATTACGAAAAGTGATGCTGAAAAAAGTCATTCCGAACAAAAAGATGATGAATGTAGCTGGTCATTCTATCTGGCTATACAAAACAAGCGGATTACAAAAAGCTGCCCGGGCGTCTGGCATTATGAAAAATACCCCATATAACTTAGGCGAATTTGAGTCGATTATTCCTACTCCTACTTCCCCTATAGAGCGTAGTCGAGCATCAACCGAAGTGAAGGCAAAGCTAAAAGCAAAATATACTGTTGCATTTTTTACTGGCTGTATAATGGACTCTATGTTCCACACTATAAATCAACTATCTATAAAGTTACTTTCAGAAGTAGGCTGTGATGTTGTGGTGGTTCCGAAACAAACCTGTTGCGGAGCACTACAAGCTCATACTGGAGAAATGGACGAAGCACGTCACCTAGCAAAGCAAAATATTCTCGCATTCGAACAAATAAATGCCGATTTTATAGTAAATAATGCAGGAGGTTGCGGCGCCCAGCTTTATGAGTACGGACATTTACTTTCGAATGACAAAGAGTGGGCCGAAAAAGCTGCTGCTTTCTCTGCTAAATCAAGAGATATAAGCCAGGTACTTGTCGCTTGCGGTGGTTTGCCAGACTTACAGCCCCGTCATGGCGAAAGGGTGACCTATCAGCACTCCTGTCATATGACCAATGTTCAGAAAGTAAATCAAGAACCTTTGGAATTATTGAAAAGTATCCCTGGAATACAATTTATCGAAATGGAGCAAGCAAATATGTGCTGCGGATCAGCAGGCATTTATAATATCGTAAATTATGATGCTTCCATGCAGATTCTTGATGAAAAAATGAAGCATACGAAAGCTACAAACGCAACCGTTGTCATCACAACCAATCCAGGTTGCCTATTGCAGATGAAACTTGGTATAGAACGTGAAGGTCTCTCTCATTCTATGCGTGCCCTGCATCTAATTGAATATTTAGCGGAAGCCTCTGGGATCTCATGAGCTTCTCTCTCACTATTTGATCATGATCAATTCCAAAAACAAAAGAAGATTGAAATGATTTCATCCCAAGCCCCTTCTAAGTTCTTTCTTTTTTAAAGAATGAACCTCTCTCTATTTCTTACTGTATGAAACCCACTTTTTGTGGGTTTCATTTCAGAATAAAGCCATGACGAATCAACAAACATAGGAAAGTTCTCCCTGCATGCTATGGGCATCTTCATCTCCTAATTGATTTCCGATCATCCCCACCCTGCCATGACACGCTCATTGGCTTCTTTTTGATGTATATAGAGCTCACTCACGTCCTTTTTTCTAACACGACTTTTATCTTTCAGCGACCTGCTGCGAAATTATCGATGTCTTTGCGGTGTTCTCATTTATTTCATGCCAATGTACAACTTGTTCATCTGCTTTTAATTCATCAATAAGATCAGTCATTATTTTCCTTTCCATTACGTTCCACCTCTTAATTCTAGTGCACCGATTATTTGTTTGCATGACCAGACGACAATTTTTGAAATGTTTTTCTGAGCAAATTATTTGTTTGCATGTAACCATATCAATTACACTTCAGAAGAGAAAACATTTCAAGAAAGAAGGAAATCGTATGAAAAAAGATTTTGAGCCATTATTTGAACCATTTACGTTTCCAGGAGGTGCGTCTATTAATGGCCGGTTAGTCGTTGCGCCAATGACACACTTCGGTTCTCACGAGGATGGCACTATTTCTAAAGAGGAAATTGATTTCATTACAGCTAGATCTAGTGATATGGGCATGGTGATCACAGCATGTGCGAACGTGACTCCAGATGGTAAGGCATTTGAAGGACAGCCTTCTATCGCAAGAGATGAAGATATACCCGGCCTGAAAAAACTAGCTTCTGCGATTCAGGCAAAGGGAACAAAAGCCATCATTCAAATTCATCACGGCGGCTCTCAGGCTCTCCCTCACTTAGTTCCAAATGGTGATGTGGTTGCGCCAAGTGACGTGTTTAAAGATGGAAAACAGATTGCACGCGCTTTAAAAGAAGAGGAAATTGTTCATATCATTGACTCTTTTAAAGAAGCGGCAAGACGAGCGGTCGAAGCAGGATTTGACGGCGTGGAAATCCACGGTGCAAACGGTTATCTATTACAGCAATTTTACTCTCCGCATAGCAACCAGCGGACAGATCAGTGGGGAGGAAATGAAGAAAAGCGTCTAGCTTTCCCTATCGCTGTTGTGGATGCAGTGAAAGAAGCAATCGAAAAGCATGCGAAAAAACCGTTTATCTTTGGATATCGATTATCCCCTGAAGAACCAGAAACGCCTGGTTTAACGATGACAGAGACGTTTACCTTAGTCGATGTTCTTAAAACTAAAAACCTTGATTATTTGCATATCTCTTTAATGGAGATTGACTCTAAAGCAAGACGCGGTGCAGATACGGATAAGACGCGTATGGAGCTGCTAAAAGATCGCTGCGGCGATAACCTTCCGCTCATCGGTGTAGGCAGCGTCATTACAGCCGAAGATGCACTAAGTGCCTATAACCAAGGAATTCCGCTTATCGCTATCGCACGTGAGCTGATCGTCGACCCAGATTGGGCAAAGAAGATTAAAGAAGGCAGAGAAAGCGAGATTGAAACTGTTATTAAACGCAGCCAAAAAGATCAATATTTGATTCCAGAAGGATTGTGGTCTGTTATGGAAGCAAGTCAAGGCTGGGTTCCGATGGAAGATTAATGTCATCAAAAAAACTACCCTCAAACGATTGGGTAGTTTTTTTGTCCTGATTATTTTAATTTAACGGTAAAAAGCTTAGATGTCTGTTTTTCAACAGATCCCTTTGGTTCTTTATCGAGATGCTCGATCAAGTCACCATTCATAATGACAATCGGTGTCACTGTACTTGCCGCTTTCTCTTCAATCAGTTCTAAATCACACGTAATGAGAGGGTCACCGATCTTCACTTTATCGCCCTCTTTGATGTGCGCTTCAAATCCTTCACCATTTAATCCCACTGTTTCAAGTCCGATATGAATCAGAAGCTCAAGCCCTGAGAGTGTTCGAATGCCAATTGCATGTTTTGTATGGAAGAGCTGGATGATTTCACCCTCTACTGGTGACACAATCGTGCCACTATTTGGTTTGACTGCTACGCCGTCTCCCATCATCTTTTGAGAAAAAACAGGGTCTGGTACATCCGTCATATCCATTAACTCTCCATCAGCTGGAGAATAAATGATTTCTTCTTTTACATCATCTTGGTTTTTCCCGAAACCGAATAATTTTTTCAGCAATGTCAATTGCTCCCTTCAAGCTTTGCTTCTATATCTATTCCGTGTATGAAACGCTGCGCTCATACACCTTGCTTCATTCAACACTATTTAATCATAATTTTTTCCTCTCATCAATTGATAACCGCCTGAGTCCTTTCTGCATAGGCTGTAGATGAGAGGTGATTCAAATGGAACATGAAGCCGAAAAGAAACATGAATTGCTGGCAAATGAAGATATTCTCTATGAAGCGATTGAACAATTTTTCGCATCCTCCCCGTTTCATGAGATATTAAATAGTGCGGAGGCACTCATGACCACATCGCATTCACTTGCATCGATTACGACCGATGTGACAGAGGATGAGCAGTTTGTGTATATCGCAATCCAATTTCCCGACCATTTTGTCGAAGGCGATATCGCACTAGAAGTAAAAGCCCAATATTTACACTTATCCGTACAGGAAACAATTAAAACGGATACAACTTCCTCGTATTCGAGCTTTACAAAAACCATTTTAATGCCGGCAAAAATAGATGAAACGAACATGAAAAGCGTGTGGAAAGATCAAACGCTTCGTGTGACGGCACCAAAGCAAAGAGCCCAATAGATCCTTCTATTGGGTTTTAACTATGCTTTAAAAATGCTCGTAAATCCTTTCGCTAATGAGCCTACTTGATTCATCGTACTCATCATTTGCCCAGCTGTATCAAACATTTTGTTAAAGTCGAATTGTCCATTCGTTTTTTTGAATTGCGATAGCACACTTTTAAATTGAGATGATTGCTGTTTTTGCGGTCTTGGCAAAGGATAAGGGTTCATAGGCTGCTGCATGGGCATCATACCTGGTGGCTGCATCTGGGGTTGATTGATCGCTTCGGGCGGCTGAAAAGGCGGCACATTTTCTTGATATCCATAAGGCGGCTGATAGACAGCAGGTGATGCCTGGCTCATTCCACCTTGATGTGGCGGCATAAAATATTCTGGAGGCTGCGGAGGCTGCTGCTGCATTTCTGGATACGGAAATGGCCCTTGATTGAATGGATTGAATTCATACGGCTGCTGGTTTGAATAAGGGATCATATATCTCGCTCCTCTCGCTCTCAGCGCATAGTCTTGTCACTCATATATTATGACGAAAAGCAGAAGATGTGCCTAAAGCAGCCATAAGAAAAACGCAGCGATGTCTTCAGCTGCGCTTGTTGATTTCTTCTATTAAAAGGTTCAGTGTGTAAATCACTGACTCAACTAAATTTTTCACACGGGGTGCATGCTGTTTGCCAAAATAAGATTGCAGGACAACCTCTTTCCCATTTTCTTTGACAGCTTCAAGCTGTTCTTCGTGTAAATATCTAGGCTTCGCCAGATGAATAAACGAGATCGCAGCAGTGAGCCACTCTTCCATTTTCTGATCAAATGACTCAACGGCCGGCTGAATTTCTGTGTGAAAATCATATACGGGGTATTCCTCTTCAGCCTTTCCCTTTTGGTACTGCTCATACGCCTCTTCGATCCATATTCTCAGCTCTTGTGTATGTTCAAGTAATGTTTGATTATCCAAAGTGTTCACCTCTATGAACCATCCTATCAAACGTTTACTTATTGCTCAAATAGAAAGCTACCCTGCGTGGTATGCCGGTCTTGCCGCCAGTTGATACTCAGCTGCGTGAATCTTCACTTCACAGTCCTTTACTTCTGATTCAAGCCGGTCTATCATTTGTTCTTGCTCCTCTATGGCTGCACGTGTTGTTTCGTTCACAGCAAGAGACAGCTCTTCTTCCACCGCATCAATTTTTCGCTCGATTTCCTCTAATAACTGCAAAATGGATTCTTTTGATACAAATTCGCTCATCATCAGATTCCTCCTTTATCGTCTCTCGTTACATTCTCTTTTCTTTCACACCCTCCTTCACACATGACAAAACTAGAAGCAAATCGCCAATCTAAGTGTAGATGAGCGCTATTTCTTCCTTTTCGACATATGCTTGTCCTTCTTTGTATGATTGCGTCCGATTGTGTAAATTCTAAGGACA
Source organism: Bacillus sp. lyk4-R2A-2 (assembly GCF_030209735.1). Lineage (NCBI taxonomy): Bacteria > Bacillati > Bacillota > Bacilli > Caryophanales > Bacillaceae > Bacillus > Bacillus sp. lyk4-R2A-2. Next base: position 606,532 of record NZ_JARVRK010000005.1, on the reverse strand, counting down.
AAGGAGGTAGATTTCATGAAAAAGCAGCCAGCACCAAAAGATCAAAAGCCAAAAGGGAAAGAAAACAGTACAGATCAGCTTGATAAAAAGCTCGGCGGTCCTAATCGACCATCCACGTAAAAAAAGCAGGTACCCCCTGCTTTTTATTTATGCAAAAAATAGTGCTCTAATGAGAAAAGAAAACGAAGCTGTCTTTTTTTATGAAAATACCAGTCGGTCAGCTCAATTTGTTTTGGCAATGTCTCTGCATCAAACAAAGATGAGCTCAATTTCTTTTGAAACCAATCTTCTCTTTGATCGTCTAATGAATGTGTCATCACTGGATAAACAGTTCGAAGAAAAGGTGTTGACCTTCTAGCGATCCCTAAAAACGGCTCAAAATCAAACCGTGATCCGGTATGCGGAACAGTATGCAAAAAATGATAAAAACCCGAAAATAAATCGGCCCGAAATAATAGTTTCGCTAGTTTTTTCCCTAATGAAATACGCTCCTTTACGTGGGAAAACTTCCGTATAGTTAACCCGTACAAATGCCCGTCCACCGTTGGAAAAACAACGGTTTGAAAATGTCCCCACTCACTAAACAGATATTGAATCGAGTGAAAAACATTCTTTTTCAGTAGAGGATTTTGTATAATAGGAGATTGTATAGTATATTGTTCATTTATGATGAGTGCATAAAGCAGGCGCTCTGTGTCACGCTTTAGCCAAAAACGTTCCCACTCAGTGCTCATAAAACGAGATACAGAAAAATACGGAAGCAGATGGAACAAGGGTTTGCCGCACCGCTTAGACCATTCATACAAAAGAAGCTGAGGGTAAGCATCCGAAAAGATCAGCCAATTCGCTCTTTCATATGCTGTGAAAAAAAGGTGCCCCTCTTGATCTGTTAAACCTGGATGGAAGAGCTCGCCCTTTAGATCCGTCATAGACCATCCAGCATTTCTTGAGACAAAGGAAGCAAGCAGCGACCATTTCATCTCTGGATGACGATCATAAAAGCGCTTGTAAGCATTTGTCCTCGTCAGGTTGTCTTTATTTTTCACTTTCGTTTCACGCAATATATGCTGAGTGATGATGTACTCTTCTTGTGACAACATAGGTATCTCTCCAATACAAAATGCATTAAAAGGAGGCTGAAACTTGATGATTCGGTATCCAAACGGAAAATCGTATCAGCCCATTCAACCAATTGGGACAAAAAAAAGAATCAGCGGCGAATCCTCTTATAGTAACCGCGGGATGACGCTTGAGGCTGACTTAAATGAAACCAACCAGTACTATTTGGTCAATGGGATCGCAGTCATTCATAAAAAGCCTACCCCCGTTCAGATTGTGAATGTGGATTATCCAAAAAGAAGCGCTGCTGTGATCAAAGAAGCCTATTTTAAGCAATCATCCACAACAGACTATAATGGAGTGTACAAAGGGCGCTATATCGATTTTGAAGCAAAGGAGACCAAAAGCACCACCTCGTTTCCGCTCAAAAATTTCCACGACCATCAAATTGAGCATATGAAACAGGTTGAAAAGCTAGGCGGCATTTGTTTCGTTATTATATCCGCATTTGGCTCCGTTTATTATTTGCCCGCTTCAGATCTCTTTTTCTTCTGGGAGCGGCAGAAGCTAAACGGCCGGAAATCCATTAGTAAAGATGAATTAATGGAAGCCGGCCACTTAATGACACTTGGATATTCGCCAAGAATTGATTATATTAAAGTAGTGGAGACACTTCATTTTTCGGATGAAAGTGAGTAGCAATGACGTTCGAAAAAGGTTTAACACGAAAGGTTGAGATGTGATGTCTGATCAATTTACAAGTCGTGAACAGCGACGTAAAGCAAGTCAAGAAAACAATAAGAAGCAAAAGAACAAAAAAGGCAAAAAGAAAGCAGGTCTATTTAAAAAAATATTTTTATCTTTACTCGTGATCGGTCTTCTTTGTGTAGTGGCCGGAATCACAACTTTTGCCGTTTTTGCATCGAGCGCTCCTTCAATTGATGATAGTAAGCTCAAAACACCGTATTCTTCAAAGCTTTATGACATAGACAAGAAAGTGTTTGCAGAAGTCGGTGCGGAAAAAAGAACGTATGTCTCGATTAAAGATATACCCGATGTGGTAAAAGAAGCATTTATCGCAACGGAAGATGCACGTTTTTATAAACACCACGGGATTGACCCAATCCGTATTGGCGGTGCCCTTGTCGCAAACGTCGAGGACGGCTTTGGAGCTGAAGGTGGAAGTACAATTACACAGCAAGTTGTGAAAAACACTCTACTTAACAATCAAAAAACGTTAAAACGTAAAGTACAGGAAGTATGGCTCTCGATTCAGCTTGAGCAAAAGTACTCTAAAGATGAAATTTTAGAAATGTATTTAAACCGCATTTTCTTCTCACCTTATGCTTACGGTGTTGGGAAAGCGGCTGAACAATTTTTCGGCGTGACAGATTTAAATAAACTAACGGTTGCACAGGCTGCCACACTTGCAGGTATGCCGCAGAGTCCTTCTGCTTATAACCCAGTGAAAAATCCTGAGGCAGCGGAAAAACGCCGCAATATCGTGCTAGGGCTCATGAAAAAACAAGGCTACATTTCAGAGAAAGACTATGAAGTTGCAAAAGCAACCCCTGTCAGCAAAACTGTCATCCCTGCTGATAAATATAAGAGCCAGAACTCAAGTAAGTATTCTGCTTATATTGAAGAAGTCATGGAAGAAGTACAGAAAAAAGCCAAAGTGGATGTATCAACTGATGGACTAAAAATCTATACATCACTTGATCGAAAAGCTCAGGATCACCTAGATGATATTATCAATGGAGATTCAGTTGGATTTACGAAAGGTATGCAGGCAGGTGTTACTCTGCTTGATACGAAAAATGGTGAAATTCGCGCTATTGGCGGTGGACGTGATGTACCAGCCGGCGGCTTTAACTATGCGACTGATGCAAAACGTCAGCCAGGTTCAACAATCAAACCAATTTTAGATTACGGTCCAGTCATTGAAAACAAAAAATGGTCAACGTACCAGCAAATTGATGATGCGCCGTATACGTACTCAAACGGTACACCAATTAATAACTTTGACAGAAGACATTTAGGGAAAATGTCGATGAGAAGTGCTTTGGCACAATCACGAAACATCCCTGCCCTAAAGGCTTTCCAAGAAGCTGGCACAGACAATGCCGTTCAATTCGCCAATAATTTAGGTATGGACTTACCGTCTGACATTCCTGAGTCTTACTCAATCGGTGGATTTGACGATGGCGTGTCCTCTCTAAAAATGGCTGGGGCCTTTAGTGCATTCGGTAATAATGGATATTATAACGAACCGCATGCTGTCAAGTCTGTTGAATTTAATGACGGTACAAAGCTTGACCTAACGCCAGATTCCAAAGCGGCTATGAGTGATTACACAGCCTTTATGGTCACAGATATGCTGAAAACTGCTGTCCAATCTGGAACTGGGACACTTGCACAAGTACCGAACGTTCAAGTAGCTGGTAAAACAGGTACAACGAACTTTACACAAGATGATATCAATAAATACAATATTCCTTCTGGCGGTGCGAAAGATTCGTGGTTTGTTGGTTATACGCCGCAATATACAGCAGCCGTTTGGACTGGAATCGGTAACTCAAAAGATGCGGACGGCAAAATGTGGCTCACAGATTATGAGCAGCGTGTTGCCAAACTCGTCTTCCAGCGATTAATTTCTCAAATTGATGATGGAAGCGGCTCATTTGAAAAACCAGACAGTGTCGTAGAAGCTACGGTTGAAAAAGGATCGGATCCAGCGAAATTGGCCGGACCAAATACACCTAGTGAGAAGAAGACAACAGAATACTTTGTAAAAGGTACGGTTCCGACAAAAGTGTCTGACACATATGAGAAAAAAGAAGCTGATAAGCCTTCTGATTTAAAAGCAGTGTATGATGAAGAGAAAAAATCCATCACACTGACTTGGGGCTATGATAACGACGCAGATGCTACATTTAATGTAAAACAAGCGGTAGATAACGGCGGCTATAAAGAGATTCAAAACAGTTCTGCTAAAGAAGCGGTCATCTCTGATGTAAAGCCTGGCTCTACTTATAAATTCCAAGTGACAGCCACTGTAGAGGATGTCACAAGTAAAGCAGCTTCTACCTTCCTCACCATCAAGGATGATGAAGATAAGGAAGAAAAAGCAGATGATGAGAACAAAGAAGAAGAAGAACCGCAGCAGCCTGACGACGAGCAGACAGACCAGACTGACGATAACAAAAATCAACCCCCAGGCACTGATGAGCAAAAGCCAGATGATAAAAAAGATCCAGACAAAGATAAGGATCAGGATCAAGGCGGAAATACGGAAAACGGAAATAATGGTTCTTCCGATGATGGCTCAGACAGTACAAATGGGAACGGCAATTCACAAACTGACAATAAAGATAAAAAGAAAGATGATGCAAAAACGAACTCTCAAAACTCAAGTTCGCAATCAACTTCTCCTAATCGAAAAGAAAATGAATAATGAAAAAGCACTTGCCTATATGGCAAGTGCTTTTTTAACGGTTTTGTCTGATTTTTTTAAGTGCTTCATATTTTCCATACTGCTTTTTTAGTTCTGTGTATAGCTCGTCTAGTTGAATGAAGCAGTGATATTGAGTCGGTTTTACCAATATGAACTCTAAACGTTCTGTCCAATTAATAGGAGCAACAGGAAATGTCTCTTGCTTAATATGTTCCCAATCAAGCGTTTGCAGTCTCTCCCCTTTGATCCAGTAAAACATCGCAATCATACTGACAATCCCTTGAAGCATATCATCTTCTTCACACCGGGACTTTCTAGTTTGAAAACGAGGAAGCATTTTTTCTTTTAATTCATTCCACAGTTCGAACATCACAGGAACAAATTCTTCTGTTTTCTGCCATGGAAGTTCATCTCTTAAAGGTTCTGAAGATAGATCATATGCGAGTGGATGCTCTCTAAGGATGTCTACTCGATCGCCTTTCATCTCTACCTTTTTCCCTTTTAGTTTTTCGACATATGAGGAAAAAACAACTGCCCCGCTCATGCCAGCTTCACCAATCCTTTTTTCAGCCTCTTCTGCCCTTCTCTACACATATCAAGAAGCGGACAAGATTCGCACTGCGGACGTTGCGCTTTGCAGTGATATCTGCCAAAAAAGATCAGGCGGTGATGCGTCACAGACCAATCTTCTTCTGGCACTTTTTTCATTAAGGTTTGTTCTACTTCGAGAACAGAATCCTTCCAGCGGCAGATTCCCAGTCTCTTGCTAACACGTTCTACATGTGTATCCACTGCAATTGCCGGCACCCCAAAAGCGACCGAAACAACGACATTTGCTGTTTTCCGGCCCACCCCAGGAAGCTTCACAAGCTCGTCCCGATCCTTTGGCACTTCGCCGCCATATTCTTCAATCAGCATTTTGCTCAACTTTTGAATGTTTTTGGCTTTATTTCGATAAAGGCCAATCGAACGAATATCTTGCTGCAATTCTTCAAGCGGTACACTTAAATAGTCTTCTGGTGTTTTATATTTTTGAAATAACGTTTTGGTCACTTTGTTGACAAGCACGTCTGTACACTGCGCAGAGAGTGCTACAGCGATCACAAGTTCAAATGGATTCGAATGAACAAGCTCACACTCGGCCTCTGGAAACATATCTCCTATAATATCTAAACATTCATTGATTTGTTTTTTTGATAACATGACTTCTCCTTTATTGGTTATTGTTCCAGCCAATTATAAAAAGGAACTTGTCGCTTATATGTTGACGTCTCTTCTTTTGATGGTGGCGCTTTTTGCTGAGAACGGAAATGCTGGCTATGCTCTTTTGCTTCTTCCGCTGTTTTTAGCCCTTTCTTTTTCCACTCAAACAGAATTCGGTCGATATAACGGAAATTTAATTTTCCTGATAAAACCGCTTCTCTTAATGCTAGGCGAATCATTTCAGCATCATGATGGTCTTGATCCATCCAGATCGAGAGTGTTTCTCCTTCAAGAGGAGAGAGCGGTCTGCCAAATTCATCTTCAAATAAAGCATATAAAGACTTTTCAGCCTGTACGTGAAGTTTTTGACCTTCCTTCGCTTGTTTTGCCTCTAAAAAGTCATACAGCACGCCCCATAAAGGCTCTACTGAGTAACGGTCATGCTGAATACCAGACCCGTCTTCAAACGGCTGAATCGAAATAAATCCTTTTTGAATTAAATGCTGAACCATATACGCACACTCTTCAGCTGAAATGGTCATGCCATGGGATAGCTCTTCAAATGTTTGAAAGAACACACCTTGTTCTTCATTCATTTTAATCTTAAGCATCACCATCATTTGTGATTCATTCAGTCCTAACTGCTCATAATGAGCAATCAGCAAATTAGGCAAACTGGTCGAACCCATTTGCTGCATATTAATAAATTGCTGCCTATTCATCGGATACACCTCTTCACTTTAAGTATATCACGTTTTATTTCACGTGCCCCTTCAAAAAACGTTTGAAAAAGCCTCCATATGTTGGAGGCTTTCACGTCTTAAGGATATAAACGGTTTAATAATCTTGGGAAAGGAATGGTTTCACGCACATGCGGCGCTCCACTAATCCAAGCAACAGTACGTTCAAGTCCAAGACCAAAACCTGAATGCGGTACAGAACCATATTGTCTTAATTCTGTGTACCATTTGTATGTTTCTTGATCTAGCCCATGTTCTTTCAATCTTGCTTCAAGCAGCTCTAGATCATGGACACGCTCAGAACCGCCAATGATCTCTCCGTAGCCTTCTGGTGCAATCAAGTCTGCACAAAGAACAACATCATCACGATCTGGTGCAGGCTGCATGTAAAATGGTTTTAATGATGTTGGATAATGAGTGATAAACACTGGTTTATCGTAGCTTTCAGCGATCGCTGTTTCGTGAGGTGCGCCGAAGTCATCTCCCCATTCAATATCGTCAAAGCCTTTTTCTTGCAAGAATTTAATTGCTTCATCGTAAGTGATGCGCGGGAATGGTGCTTTGATATTTTCTAATTTTGCTGTATCACGGCCAAGTGTATGCAGTTCCACTTTACAGTTTTCAAGTACACTTTGAACCACATGAGTCACATAATTTTCTTGGTACTCAAGGTTTTCATTAAATTCGACAAAAGCCATCTCAGGCTCGATCATCCAAAACTCAATTAAATGACGTTTAGTTTTAGATTTTTCAGCTCTAAATGTTGGACCGAATGAGAATACTTTTCCGAGTGCCATTGCCGCAGCTTCCATGTAAAGCTGTCCACTTTGAGAAAGGTACGCATCTTCATCAAAATATTTCGTCGCAAACAGCTCCGTTGTACCCTCAGGTGCACTTCCAGTTAAAATTGGCGGGTCTACTTTCACGAAGCCTTCTTGATGGAAGAACTCATATGTAGCACGAATGATTTCGTTACGAATTTTCATAATGGCATGCTGCTTTTTAGAACGAAGCCATAAATGACGGTGATCCATTAAGAATTCTGTTCCATGCTCTTTTGGTGTAATCGGGTAGTCAGTTGCTTCGTGAATCACTTCAATGGATTTCACTTGCAATTCAAAACCAAGAGGTGAACGCTCGTCTTTTGTTACTTGTCCTGTCACATAGACAGATGTTTCTTGAGTGACTGATTTCGCAAGCTTAAAGACTTCCTCTTCCACTTCTGCTTTTACTACGACTCCTTGAATAAAGCCTGTCCCGTCACGCAGCTGCAAGAATGCAATTTTACCGCTTGAACGTTTATTGGCAATCCATGCGCCGATGGTTACATCTTCATCGACATGTTTGAACACTTGATTAATCGTTGTTTTCAACATAATTCCCTCCAAAGCCAGAAAGAAACTCACCTTTTCGATAGGTGTGATTCTTTTTTCATACATTTTATTATAACCGTTCTAAATCAGCATGGTCAACGCAAGACAGGAGAATCTATGGTGTTACATTTTTTTCCACATGTCCTGTTGAGAAGTCGACATAGCTAAAGCTGTATTGATTGTTTTCATTTAAGTACGTCACTTCCCAAAGGAGTACGTCACCTTCTCTTGCTAATTGAACGTCCTTTAGCTTAGAGACTGTGTTCTCCTTTTGAACAGCTTGTACTGCTTGATTTGAGGTAATACCGTCTTTTGCTTTTTTTGCAATCACTTTTTCTTTTTTGCTGGCAGGTACCCAAACATAGGTTGTTTCGTTTTGTTTGTTTTTCCCTTTAACAATAAATTGTTTTTCTTTTCCGACAAAGGTTTCTACTTGCTCCACTTGTACGATGTTTGCTTGTTTTTTTGCTCGTTCAATCGCCGCCTCATGACCTTGTTCCTTTTGCCCCATGGCAATCTGATAAATCCACGTAAAGCTGATGATGCCAATGAGCAAAACGAGAGCCACAACGGATGAAATGATCCAAACTATTTTTTTCATGTCAAGCTTCCCCTATGTGCGATATATTGTAAATATCGCTTGATTTTGATCTTCTTGATCTAATGCCAATCCAAACATGAGATCTTCTCTTTTAAGCGTTCTGTTCAATAAGTCAACAATTTTATACAGGTCCTCTGAATGCTTAATGTGAACAGTTGAAAGTACCTCTATTTTACTTTCCACTTCTAATTCCTCCTCGGTACGTAAATATTGTTAGTCATACTTTTCGGCACAGGAACCGATACTATTTTTACAACGGAACACAAAAAGCCGTTACGATAAATTAACTCCAAACCCACACCAGCTAAAGGCCGCTTATGACAGCGGCTTTTCGTTGTTGAGTTTCTCTATATACGCCTCAAGTGATTCTTTTGACATCTCGTGGACTGGCGCATGAGGGAGTGATTCTAAAAATAGCTTTCCATATGACGCGGTTTTCACTCGGCGGTCTAAAATGAGCAATGTCCCTATGTCTTTTTCAGAGCGCAGCAAGCGTCCTGCACCTTGTTTAAAGGTTAACACAGCTTCTGGGAGAGCAACGGCTTTAAACGGGTTCTTCCCCTGTTTTTTAGCGGCATCACATTTTGCTTCAATGAGCGGTGAATCAGGCGGCCGAAACGGGAGGCGTGCCATAATGACTGTTGTCAGCTCTGATCCAGGAAAATCGACACCTTCCCAAAAACTACCCGTACCAAGTAAAATCGCATGTTTTGCTAATTTGAACATCTTCGTTAATTTAACAGGGCTACCGCCCGTCAGACCTTGAGCAAAAAGGGCGGCTTGCATCCCTTCTGTTTTCAGTTCATCATACACTGCTTTTAACATCTCATGTGAATTAAATAACACCAATATTTTCGCTTGATGCTGCTTTTCCATCATCTTAATGTACCGTACTGATTGCTTTACATAGTCGCGCTCATCACGGTTCGTAATCGGCGGCATATCAGCTGGTACGATAACCTTGAGCTGTTTTTCAAGTTCAAACGGTGACTCAATCTGTACAAGATGCGGATAAAAATCCTGCAGACCAAATCGTTCTAAGCAATAATCAAAGCGCCCATTGATTGTGAGTGTCCCTGATGTGAGGACAACACTTTTTTTGTTCATAAAAAATCGATCCGCTAAAAGCTCTCCAGTATCTAGCGGCTGTGCATGCATAAAGACAGCATTTTTGGCACCTTTTGCATCAATCTCAATCCAAACCGTTTCATCGTTTTTCGGTTCAAAAATGAATCGGTACAGCGTACTGCAAAATGTGTGCATAAACGACATCACTTGATCGTATTCCTCTGCTTCAAACGCAAAGTGCTCTGTCAACTGATCACTTTTTTGAAGAAGCTCGCTTTTTTGCTGCTCATACAGCTTTTCACAAGCAATTAACAAAGAACAAAGCTTACTTGCCGTCTCTTTAATCCGTTTCCACTGCGCATGCTTCGAATGATGACGGACTCTATGAATGAGACGATTGATGTCTGCTTTTGGTTTTGTCCTTTTGACAAAAGAATGAACGGTACTAAAGAAGGCGTCACTTTCCATTTGAAGCTGATGAAGATACTCATCCATTTCGATAAAGGTGTCCGTCTGTAAGCCGGCACCGTGAAATCTCTTTTTGAGCTTCTTTAACAGACCGCCCTGCATGGAGCCAAGCTGCGTTAATTTCGCATGAAGCTGAATATACGACGCACTATCCCCTAGCGTTTCATTGGCTGTTTTCTCAAATTGGTGAGCCTCGTCAATCACATATACGTCAGCATGCTGAAAGATAGATGATGCTTCCGTTTGTGATAAGAGCAGGCGATGATTCGTTAAAATTAAATCAGCTGTTTTGGCCCTTCTTTTCGCACGCTCATAAAAGCAGTATCCTTTAAAGCGGCGCTTTTTCGATGTAAACGGCATGTGCACACACGAAATCCGGTCTTTTATATTGGCAGCTCCCGACGGTAAATTTAGTTCAGATAAATCACCCGTTTCTGTCACAAGGAGCCACATTAATATTTGCGCCTTCGTTAAGACCACATCATAATTATCATCTTCCTCATGCAGCACATGCTCAAACTTATCTAAGCAAATATAATGCGCCCGACCTTTGAATACACAGGCTGCTGGCTCAAATGGAAGCAATTGATTTAAAATAGGCACATCACGCTGAAGCATTTGCTGCTGCAAAAGAATGGAATATGTACTAATAATGACAGGTTTTCCTGATTTCTTTGCTTCTAATGCAGCTGGTATGAGGTATGCGAGCGTTTTTCCAATACCTGGTGCCGCTTCAATTAAAGCATAAGCTCTTTCATGAAACACATCTCTCACTTTATTCATCATCTTGAGCTGGCCTTCTCTTACTTCATAGCCTTCCACTGTGTGGGGAAGCTTCTTTTTGATCTCCTCAAATAGCTGTTCATCGTCTTCCCCTACTGAATCTGTCGTATCCTTTTCAGAATTGGTGACATCTTTAACAGCAAAAGAGCCGACTTCTACCAAAGAATCTTCGCGGCTAGCATCACTCGTTTCAAGCTGCTGGATTAAAAGTCCTATATCACTTAAGAGATAAGAGGATAATCTGCGCAGCTGCTTTAGCACATTTGGCGGTGTATGTGTTAATTGATGGAGTAAGGTTAAAAATAACATGGCAGTAACTTCCGCATCACTATCCGCCCTGTGCGGGTGGTCATGTGGAAGCATGAGCTCTTCGCTTAATTCAGTGAGCTTATAGCCTTCAAGCTCTGGATAAAGAATTCTAGAAATTTCAACTGTATCAATCGCTAGCACATCCAGCTCATTTTTCCCGCATGCTTTTAGTTCATCATTTAAAAAATTCAAGTCAAAATGAACATTGTGCGCAACAAAATAAGCGCCTTGAATGAGATCATACACCTCTTGGGCAATGTCCTCAAAAAACACTGCATCGTCTACCATATGCTGCTGAATGCCTGTCAGCTGTTCAATAAATCCAGGGATCGCTTTTCCCGGGTTCACATATTTTGAATACCGTTCGACAATTTGTCCATTTTCAATGACCACCGCAGCAATTTGAATGATTTTATCACCCTTTTTAGGTGAATTTCCGGTGGTTTCAATATCAACGACAACAAACCTTTGATCGGCCATAAAATGGACACCTCAATTCCTCGTTCCACTCGAAGTGAAACACGCTCTGGGCAAAAATAGCTGAAACAGAACAGCTCCTTTTCTTAAACTGTTCTGTTTCATTGCAGCATGCGTTATAAAATCGTTCTCGCAGGCTCTTGCCCAATCATTTGTTCAATTTGATTTTCTTTATTTAACACGACCACTTTTGGTGTATGTGTCTTTGCTTCTTCTTCTGAAAGCATCCCATAAGCGATAATGATCACTTCATCACCCGGCTGAACCAATCTTGCTGCTGCGCCATTTAGACAAATGACACCGCTCTTTCTTTCACCGGGAATAATATATGTTTCAAGTCTCGCGCCATTATGATTATTGACAATCTGTACTTTCTCATTTGCCATCATACCTGCCGCATCAAGTAAATCTTCGTCAATGGTGATGCTTCCTACATAATGTAAGTTTGCTTCTGTTACTGTCGCTTTATGAAGTTTAGAAGTCATAAAGGTTCTATACATGCTTTTCACCGCTTTCAGGAACATGGAATATCACATTATCAATCAGTCTTGCCCGTGAGAATTTCACCGCAATCGCAATGATGACCTGACCTGCTAACTGCTGAAGCGGCTCAAGCTCTGGATAGGAGTAAATCTCAATATAATCAATTTCCCCGCTCGTTTGAAGAATTTCTTCTTCTACCAACTGATAAATGCGACTGACGTCACGTTCACCTTTTTCAACCGCTGACTGTCCTTTTTTCAATGCGCGGTACAAAGCAGGAGCTTCTTGTCTTTCTTTATCAGACAAGTACACATTTCTTGAACTTTTCGCTAAACCGTCTTCTTCCCTAACTGTCGGCACTGAGACAAGATGAAGATCAAAGAAGAAATCCTTGATCATCGCATCGATCACAGCGACTTGCTGTGCATCCTTTAAACCAAAGTATACATTTGTTGGTGCTACAAGATGAAATAGCTTTGTCAGCACAGTCACAACGCCGTCGAAATGTCCTGGACGTTTTTTCCCACATAAGACATCAGTCCGCTTTTGAACCGTCATCGTGATCGATGGTTCATTTGGATACATTTCTTTCACATCAGGTGTAAATAAAATATCTACCCCTGCTTCTTCTGCAAGGCGCTGATCTCTTTCCATATCCCTTGGATAGGATTCAAAGTCTTCGTTCGGTCCAAACTGCAAAGGATTGACAAAGATGCTCATTACCACAATGTCATTTTGATCCCTTGCTTCTTTCGCAAGCGTCAGATGTCCTTCATGAAGAAAGCCCATCGTTGGAACAAAGCCGATGGAATGCTGTTTTTCTTGATGCAGCTTGATCAATTCCTTCAACTCGTGAATATGGGTGACAACGTTCATTTTTTGATCCCCCCATATAAACCATCAAGGACTTCTTCTTTGATATGAAATGTATGCTTGTCTTCTGGAAATGTGTGTGCTTTTACTTCTTTCGTATATTGAATAAGCGCTTCTTCTAATACAGTATCCATTTGCGCGTATTGTTTCACAAACTTAGGTGTTCTAGACACTCCGTATCCTACCACATCATGGTAAACGAGAACTTGTCCGTCTGCCTCAGCCCCTGCACCAATCCCGATCACAGGAATTTTCAGCATGTCGGTAATTCGTTTTGTCAGTTCACCAGGTACGCATTCAAGCACAAGTGCAATCGCACCAGCTTCCTCACATTTTAAGCTGTCTTCAATCAATTTCTGCGCACTTTCGTGGTCTTTTCCTTGCACTTTATACCCGCCAAGTACTCCAACTGACTGAGGTGTGAGGCCTAAATGACTGACGACAGGAATCCCGCCTCTTGTGAGAGCTTGAATGGATTCAAATACGCCATCTCCGCCTTCTAGCTTTAAGGCATCCGCACCGCTTTCTTGCATGATGCGTGCTGCGTTTTTCAATGTTTCTGCTAATGAATAATGGTAAGACATAAATGGCATATCCGTCACAATAAATGTGTCTTTTGCGCCTCTTTTCACTGCTTTTGTGTGATGAATCATGTCATCGATCGTGACTTGTACTGTCGAATCGAGTCCAAGTACAACCATCCCAAGTGAATCACCGACTAAGATCATGTCAACTTCCGCTTTTTCTGCTTGCTTTGCAGATGGATAGTCGTATGCTGTCAGCATTACAATTGGTTCATTTTGTTCTTTCATTTTGAAAAAATCTAGCTTTGTCTTCATTTGTTCCTCCTCATTCTGGAGAGGAGATGGCTTGCCTCACATCACATGTTTTGATCTCTCATGCGCGGCGAATCATCCCTCTGTCCAAGTCCCTTAGGATCAAGGCAGAAATTTATCAAATTTTTGTTTCTAACAGGTACAGCTCTTTTCAGATACTGCCCACACGAAGTATATCAAAAATGTGCCGGGTGTTCCACTTAAGTTGACTTGATCTCGATGTCTGCGGAGTAGATTTTTTGGATCCCTTCCTCCGTTTCAAGCAATAAAACACCTTCTTCATTGATTCCGAGCGCTTTTCCAGTGTATTGCCCATTGACGGTGCGGGCCACAATATGCTGCCCGATCGTCATCGCAAACGATTCCCATAATTGTTTAATGGGCGCAAATCCTTGCTTCATATAATCAGCATACCTTTTTTCAAAGGTGGACATGATCTGTTGGATGAGCGCAGCACGGTCCACTTTTTCATTCAATTCCATTCGCAGGCTCGTGGCGACATCCTTTAGTTCATCCGGAAAGTCATCAGCCGTTTGGTTCACATTAATTCCCGGGCCAATAATCACCGCATGAACCTGGTCCGCCTCTGCTTTTAATTCAGTCAGAATGCCAACGACTTTTTTCCCGTTTAACAAAATATCATTTGGCCATTTAATGGATGGACTGAGTCCTGTTTGCTCTGCAATGGCTTCTGCGATGGCTACAGATGCTAAAAGCGTCATCTGCGGCGCTTTGTGCAGCGGAATTTCAGGCCGTAGAATGAGACTCATCCAGATGCCTGTCCCATTTGGTGAATGCCACATCCTTTGAAGGCGGCCTTTCCCGTTTGTCTGATGATCACTGACAACGAGCGTACCGTGGGGCGCACCTTCATTTACAAGATCATGGGCAATCAGCTGTGTGGAGGCGACTTCTTTCTGAAAATAAATGTGCCTGCCAAAGCTCTCTGTGTCGAGACCAAACAGAATTTCATCCTCACTAATTTTGTCCGGTTTACGCAGCAGGCGATATCCCTTTCTTCTGACGGCTTCTACCTCATAGCCCTCTTTTCTGAGGTCCTCTATATGCTTCCAGACAGCCGTTCGAGAACAGCCAAGCTCATCACAAATTTGCTGACTTGAGACAAAATCCTGGCTAGATGCTGTAAATAGTTCGATTAATCGTTTTCTAATTGCTGATCGCATGCTGTAAGCCACTCCTCTATGGCTTCTTTTCGGTTTTCTAAATGATTGTGCAGAACGGCTTTTTTTACCAAATCAAGCTCTTCTGCGATCCATTTTCCTGATGTCTTTTGCCGAAAGGCCATTAAATCTTTTCCTGAAACAGCGAGGTCTTGAAGCGTTTTAATCGGCAGTGCATCATAAGAACGCTTTGCTGCCTCCAGCTCGTCAAAGAAAATGCGGCGCTCGTTTTTTAGCTGTGAGATCTTCAAGCTAGATAAGAGCACGTGTTCACCAGCCTCAAACATCTTCTCCGCATCCCAGTCACAATCGACGTATTGACTAATAGCCACAGCGTCTTTCAAAAGCTTTGTTGACAGCTTCCATTCTTTTAAGAAGAGCACAGCCTCCGCTTCATCTAAGCCAAGCAAATGGATAACAGCCCCCCATACCTCTTCCAGTCCATCCAGTAAATAATACGGAAATGACTGAAAGGATGCTTGCAGACGATCCTTTTTGAGACCCGGCAATTCTTCATACAATTTGGTAGAAACGAGCATCTTGATCGCCCGCTCACAATAACGACCTTTTAAAAGCTTTTCCATTTCAATCTTTTTGCGTTCAACGGATATGTTGGCAAGGAGGCGCTTATCTTTTTCCATCGCTTCAGCCGTCTCAGGAGCGAGCTCAAAGCCAAGCTGGCTTAAAAAACGGACCGCTCTCATCATACGAAGCGCATCTTCCTGAAAGCGGCACGCAGGATCTCCTACGGTTTGAATTCGTTTCCGCTCAATATCCTTTTTTCCCTCTACATGGTCAATAATCTCCCCATTTATATCCATGGCCATCGCATTGATTGTTAAATCTCTTCTTAAAAGATCTTCCTTCAAGGATGTGATAAACGCCACTTCTTTCGGTCTGCGAAAATCTTCATATTCTGATTCAGTTCGAAACGTCGTCACCTCATAGCTGACCCCATCATGTAACACAATGACAGTGCCATGCTCCTTGCCAACATCAACTGTTTTTTCAAATAAAGACTCGACCGTATCAGGCGTTGCATCGGTTGCTATATCAATATCACCGATTTCCCTGCCTAACAGGACATCTCTCACTGCTCCGCCGACAAAGTAAGCCTGATGCCCATGTTCGTGCAGTGTATGTAAAATAGGGATCGCATGTGTGAATGGTTCATTCATCTTCATCATCACCTTCGATCAATTCTAGGTAAAGCTCTTCATATTCACTCACTATTTTTTCAGAAGAGAAATGGGCTTGAACGCTAGACTGGGCCGCCGCTGACACTTGCTCATGAAGCGCTTTGTTTTTGAGTATTGAGACTGCGTGTTTAGCTGCCGCTTCTATATCGCCGAGCGGGACAAGGAAACCTGTCTCTCCATGTTCAATGACCTCTGGTATTCCGCCAACATCTGTTGCAATACAAGGGACACCGCAGGCCATTGCTTCAAGAAGTACAAGCCCAAAGCTCTCCTTCTCAGAAAGCAGCAGCTTCAAATCACTAATTGAATAAAGCTCCTCTACCTTCTCTTGCTTTCCTAAAAACAACACACGATCAGTTAGTTCCAGCTTTTTCACAAGATCGCATACAACCGACTTTTCAGGACCATCACCAATCAGCAGCAGCTTTGCATGCACCTGGTCAGAAATCTTTTTAAAGACATGAATCACGTCATGCACGCGCTTTACCTTTCGGAAGTTCGATACATGGATGATGACCTTTTCGTCCTGCATGAGACCATAATGTTTCTTCAGCACTTCATGATCTTCACGCAAATACACACGCTCATCGACGAAATTATGGATCGTATCGATTTTTTTATCCGGTTTAATCAGATCATACGTCTGTGCAGCTAATGAATGCGACACAGCTGTTACCCGGTCTGATGATTCGATGGCAAACCGAATCACTTCCTTTAAAGATGGATCATAGCCTAAAACCGTAATATCCGTCCCGTGAAGCGTGGTAACGACTTTCACTGTGTGTCCCGTCATTTGCTTCGCTAAGAACGCACAGACGGCGTGAGGGACCGCATAATGCGCGTGAATAATATCGAGCTTCTCTCGTTTTGCGACTTCCGCCAATTTACTAGCTAGTGCAAGGTCATAAGGTGGATATTGAAAAACAGCATATTGATTGACATCCACCTCATGAAAATAAATATTCGGATACACTTTATTGAGCCTAAACGGAATACTTGAGGTAATGAAATGAACATCGTGCCCTTTTTCAGCTAAACGTTTTCCAAGTTCCGTCGCAATAATGCCCGATCCGCCGACACTTGGATAACAAGTGATTCCGACCTTTAGTTTTTTCATAATTACCCCCCAAGTAAGTCGTCATCGATCAAAAGTGGTTTCTTTGTGATAAACCCTTCTGCATAAGCTTTATTGACTTCTCTTCCATACATAGACTCTCTCATTTTCACAAAATCAATATACCCGTTCACAAGAGGTGTCTCCACTGAATGCGCCGATTTTACAAATTGGCTTTGATACGCATGCAAGCTATCAATCTTTTGGTGCATTTCCTCAGAAATATCAATCACAAAATCTGGACGATGATGGCCGTTAATCATGTAATAATACATCTGACTTATTTTATGCGCTGGCTGCTTGTATGAATCTTCAAATTTATGTATACCTGCCGAAAAAGCAGCCTCTTCTACAAGTGAACCCGCATGACCATGATCTGGATGCCGATCTTGGTGATGCGGAGCAAAAATTAGCTTCGGTTTGTATGTACGAATCACGCCCGCAATGTCCTTCATTGCTTCGTCATTCAAATAAAGACCTCTGTCTGGCAGCGTGAGCTGGATTCGCGTTGACACGCCTAAAATGGCGGCAGCCGCTTTCGCTTCCTCTTTACGGCTCTCTACCGTTCCATTCGAGGATAATTCAGCCTGGGTCAAGTCGCAAATTCCGACACGCGCCCCTTTTTTTACGTATTTTGCAATCGTTCCGCCCATACCGATCTCTACATCATCGCTATGGGCTCCGAATGCAAGGATATCAAGTCGTTTCATTTGTTCCTCCGTTTTTTGCTACATCTCGAAAATCAAACGTACCTTTATTTAAATTCCTGACTAAAATCTCTGCGGTCCCCATATTGGTGGCAAGTGGAATGGTATACACATCGCATAGCCGAATAAGTGCAGATACATCCGGTTCATGCGGCTGCGCGGTAAGCGGGTCTCTAAAAAAGAGCACAAGATCCATTGCATTATCAGCAATTAAAGCACCAATCTGCTGATCTCCTCCAAGTGGTCCTGACTGAAAACGATGAATAGGAAGCCCCGTCGCTTCTTTCACTCTCAAACCTGTTGTCCCTGTTGCGTAAAGTGTATGATTTGCCAATATATCACGGTACGCAATGGCAAATTGGATCATGTCACTTTTTTTCTTATCGTGAGCGATTAAAGCAATGTTCATCAGGAATCCACTCCTTATTAGTCGATGATATTTTCTAAACCATAGACAAGCTGATCAATGTGCATAACCTGTTCAACTGAAAGCTTTACACCTGACATAAATGAGGCACGGTTATAAGAATCATGACGAATGGTGAGCGTCTGTCCGTCCATTCCAAACAGTACTTCTTGATGTGCGATCATACCCGGAAGTCTTACGCTGTGCAGACGGATACCGTCATAATCTGCGCCTCGTGCACCTTCGATTAATTCTTTCTCTTCTGGATGTCCTTGCTTTTTGCTTTCTCTGACTTCTGCAATCATTTCAGCTGTTTTAAGCCCAGTACCGCTCGGAGCATCAAGTTTTTTATCATGATGAAGCTCAATGATTTCAACGTCAGGAAAGTAATTCGCTGCCATTTTGGCAAACTTCATCATTAAGACCGCACCGACAGCAAAGTTTGGCGCAATAATACAGCCTATGCCCTTTTCTTCTGTTAATTGCTGGAGCTCTTTCAGGTCAGCTTCAGAAAAACCAGTGGTTCCGACGACTGGACGCACGCCATGTTCAAGCGCCTTTTTTGTATGTACTTTCCCGATTTCTGGTGTCGTCAAATCAATTAATACATCAGGTGCTGTCTCTGAAAGACACACATCAATATCTGTATAAATCGGCGCCTCAGATGTCGTATGAATCACATCAGATAATTTTTTTCCTTCGTGCGCGTGATCAAGGGCTGCCACAAGCTCAAAATGGCTCGTTTCTTCTGCCAGCTTCACAGCTTCTATCCCCATTCTTCCTCTTGCTCCAGCGATTACTACTTTGATGGTTTGGTTCGTCATCGTCTCTACTTCCCTTCTTTTTTCGTCCAGCGGTCTTTGTCTCTTGTATTGAATTTATGCATCACACGATCATGTGCTTCCTCTAGTGATATATCTAGTGAATTAGCGAGACATGTTAACACAAACAAAACATCGCCAATTTCTTCTTCCATGCTTTTTTCTGTTTCCGTTGTTTTTTTCGGCTTTTCTCCATAGTAATGGTTAACCTCTCTTGCCAGCTCGCCTAATTCTTCTGTCAGACGGGCCATCATGGCAAGCGGGCTGAAATAGCCTTCTTTAAATTGTCCTATGTAATCATCTACTTCTTGCTGCACGTGACGCAGCGTTTTTTCTTTCGTCATCAAGCTCATCCTCCTATCCATCTCTTACATGTTAGCGAAATCATAAATATTTGACAAATGTTTAAAACTCAGTTTGCTTGTTTCTCTCCCATACCATATAATATTATCGCTGTCTAAGCAAAAAAAGGAGTGGTCTCTTGCTAAAAGAAATTCGTCTTAAAAATATCGTCTTTATTTTAATAGGATCTGCGATTTTTTCTTTCGGTCTTGTTCATTTTAATATGCAGAACAATTTGGCGGAAGGCGGATTTACAGGTATTACACTGCTTTTATATTTTCTATTCCACATTGACCCATCCATTTCAAACCTTGTCTTAAACATTCCGATCTTTTTTATCGGCTGGAAAATGCTCGGCAGAACGATGTTTACTTATACAATTGTAGGTACTGTCAGTCTTTCTGTCTTTCTTGCCATCTTCCAGCGCTTTCAAATACATATGCCTCTCCAGCACGATTTGGCCCTAGCCGCACTCTTTGCAGGTGTGTTTATCGGAACAGGCCTCGGGATCATCTTTAAGTTCGGCGGTACTACCGGCGGTGTGGACATCATCGCAAGACTCATCAACAAGCATTATCAGGTGGCTATGGGACGAACAATGTTCATCTTCGACGCTTGCGTCATTACGATTTCTCTTACTTATTTAAATTACAAAGAAGCCATGTATACACTCGTCGCAGTATTTGTTGCTGCGAAGGTCATTGACTTCATGCAAGAAGGCGCTTACGCAGCCAAAGGTGCCATGATCATATCTGAAAAAGATGACATCATTCAAAAGAAAATCACAGAGGAAATGGAGCGGGGTGTGACCATTTTAAAAGGGGTCGGTTCCTATACAAAACAGGAGCGCAACGTTCTTTATTGCGTCGTCCCAAAAAACGAGCTTGTCCATCTCAAAAGCGTCGTGACCTCAGTCGATCCTCATGCGTTTGTATCCGTCAGTGACGTGCATGATGTGCTTGGTGAAGGCTTCACATTAGATGAACACAAAAAGCCGCTCAATCCGCATTAAAAAAAGAAGCCCAAAAATGGTGCTTCTTTTTTTATGATTTCGGATAATCAGCTTGTCGCTTTTGCTTCTTCTCTTTTTCAGCACGGTATTTCCGAAATCCAACATACGTTAACGTTAATAAAATGATGCTTCCCGTTGTTAAAATGACCCATAAAAGCGATGGGTCAGCCTCATCTTGATCAACGTGGGCAAATACACTCGATAAATCCTCTTCAAGCTTCGTGAGGCGCTCAAGCTTTGTCCCACTTGATGCTTTTAAAAATTCACCTTGCTCAATCACTTCCATATGCTGCTTAATCGTTTGCAGCTTTTCAGGCGAAACATCAATGGTTAAACTCGGATAGATCATATCGTATAAAGAAACCAGCTCATTCCAAGTTTCATAAAACGTCGTTGATTCCGGATCCTTCACTTCTTTTTTCAACGTAGGAAAAGACCCCATAATGGGCTTCTCCAGCGAACCCCAAAGTGGCTCAGAGTCTGACTGGATCGCATCGAGCAGCATTCTAAACTGAGAGGCATAACGAAGCTTTTCGCGCTCATTCAATTCTTCCTGCGGCAGCCCTTTTATGATATCTTGATAGCCAACTGTAATTTGCCGAATCTGCGTATTTGTCAGCGTTCCGCGCCAATTCTCAGCTTTAAATGTCTTTTCAACATACAATGCGACCTGTAACGCCTCATCATATTTAGCTTGTCTCGTTAATTGAAAGATTGAATCTGATAGTTCCGTTAATTCTTGCAGCACACTAGCGGCTGTTTCCTCGCCTTTGGCAACAGATGGCTGTAATACGAGAAAAAATAATAGAATCATCGCGATTGGCTTTCGTTTCATGCAAGTCCCTCCTAGCCCTTCTCCATACAGCGTATGAAGAAAAGGACAAGGTTAGACCAATATTGTTAAGGGAGTTCGAGCTTGACCGATTTTTTCGATAGGACGAAATAATACGAAACAAGAAGAACGGCAATGCTTAACCAAAACGTGACGTAGCCGATCTCGTTTGTATAGGCAGACAGCATAGAATAACGCGGCATCATACCAAATACATAATCAATCACATCATTATGTAAAATCCATATGCCAGCTACCACCAAATGACGCATTTTAAAACGATAATACGGTGCAAACAATACGGCTTGAACCGCCATCGCAAAGTGGGACCCAATCAGCATGTACCCTTCCCACGGAAAATCATCCACAGATAAAAGGACAAAGATATTCATTCCTACAGCCCATAACCCGTACTTCATTAAGGTCACGAGGGCAAGTGCTTCAAAATAAGGAGCGTTTCGTTTCATCAAAAAAGCAAGTAGAACAAATAAAAAGAAAAAGCTTGCCGTTGGACTGTCTGGAACAAAAGCTAAAAAGATAGCCGGCGTCTCTACAAGCTGTGGAATATACCAATAGTAGCCGTACACAGTGCCAAGGAAATTGATTATCAAGACTAGCACAAGCATATAGCGCGTGGCTAGCAGATATTGAATCCATCTCATACGTCTCTTCACTCACGATCTATTAAAATCAGAAAAAAGCTGACAGCGCCAGCTTTTTCTCTTTTGAGTATATCCTTGTACTTGCATTTAAACAACTGAATTATTTAGATTTGACCTCAGATAAATATTTAGACAGCTTTTCAAGTTCTTCATCGCTGCCTTTAAAGATACCCTTAGGCATGTTGCCTTTACCTTCAACAGCGATTTTAGCAATCTCCTCAGGTGCAAGACCATTGTCAACAAGTGACGGTCCGGCTGCTCCGCCCTGCATGTTATCCCCGTGACAGGAGATACATGTCTGCTCCTGATAAATTTTATACTCTTCCGCTGAGGTATCAATCTCTGCTTCTTTCTTAATTTCACCTTGCTTTGCCGCTGCTTCCCAATCATGAGTAGCAACAGACTCCCACGTTAAATATGTTGCTGCGCCGACTGCAAGGATCATCATCCCCACTGCAACCGGTCTTCTATACGGTCTGCGTTCAGGACCAGAATCAAGAAATGGTGCAAGCAACAGTGCACCAAACGCAATCCCGGGCATAATCATCGCACCAACTACCGTATAGCCACCTGCAGCAAATTCATATTTTAATAACTGGTACAAGAATAAGAAATACCAGTCTGGCAGCGGAATATAGCCGGTATCTGTTGGATCAGCCATCCGCTCAAGCGGAGGTGCATGAACCACAGTTAGGACAAGAAATCCAATTAAAAAAACGGCACCTACAAGCCATTCCTTTAAAAGAAAGTTCGGCCAAAAGGCTTCTGTTTTTCCCGGATATTCGGAATAGTCTTTAGGTATGTTAGGTTTTCTTTCTGCCGGAATTCTAGAGTCTCCGACAAACTTCATCCCTTTTCCCCTATGCAAAGTCATCCCCTCCTCATTGAACATTCATCAAACGCAAATTTTTTATAGCGGTCCAGAAATTCCTTGCTTACGAATCATAATAAAGTGGGCAGCCATCAGCCCAAATAATGCCGCTGGCAAGAAAAAGACATGGATAGCGAAAAATCTCGTCAGCGTTTGTGCCCCTACAATGTCAGGATGACCTGCAAGCAGCGTTTTGATCTCTTTACCAATGAAAGGCGTCGCTTCTGCAATTTGAAGACCAACCTTCGTTGCAAATAGCGCCTTCATATCCCATGGCAAGAGATAACCTGTAAAACCAAGTCCAAGCATCACAAAGAAAATGAGCACACCAACAATCCAGTTGAGCTCTCTAGGCTTTTTATACGCCCCTTGGAAAAAGACCCTTAGCGTATGTAAAAACATCATGACAATAACTAAACTCGCACCCCAGTGGTGCATCCCTCTGACAATCTGACCAAATGCCACTTCATTTTGTAAATAATAGACAGATTCCCAGGCGTTTTTAATATCCGGCACGTAATACATCGTTAAAAACATGCCCGAAAGGACTTGAATGACTGTCACAAAAAACGTTAAACCACCAAAACAGTACACAAAAGCGGAGAAATGATGTGCTGGATTGACATGCTCTGGCACCTCATGATCCGCAATATCTCTCCATATTGGTGTAATGTCTAGCCGCTCATCTACCCAATCATAAATCTTGTTAAGCATCGTTACCCTTCCCCTTTCGGCACAGCTTTTCCAAGATAGAGGTATCCGTCCTTCACTTGCTGCTTATAATGATCAAGCGGTGCAAGTGGCGGAGTTCCGGGTACGTTTGTACCATCCTTGTCGTACAGCCCATAGTGGCATGGACAGAAAAATTTGTTTGGATTTTTCGGATCACTGTTCCAGTTCACTGTACAGCCTAAATGTTTACAGATAGGCGATAAAGCGACAATTTCATCCCCTTCTTTGTACACCCATGCTGACCTAGATTCCTTTGACTCATACCATGCATCTACTTGATCAATTTTAAAGTCAAAGCGCTTCGGTTCCTTCGTCAGTTCATCTACACTGACAACTTGAACCATATCCTGATCCTCTGTTCCTTTTAGCACAGGGTCAAGCGCAAAGCGAACCATAGGCATGAGCATTCCAGCGGCCATAAATCCCCCCACGCCGGTCAACGTGTAATTCAAAAATTGACGCCTGGACACTCCATGTCTCTTCTCGCTCATTTTTTTCTCCCCCCCTCAGGTCGTCAGCTACTTTATAACTGAATTAGAAAAAATTTCATAAAACTAGGACACCCTCATAATATATCAATCTATTCACAAGGTCAACATCCTAAAAAGCTATGTACAATGCAAATGTAAGGGTTTTTATGAAGGGTTCCACTTTTGTAACAAAAAGTTCAAAATTTGTTCTACACTGTCTTGAACAATTTTTTGCTTTAATTCTACCTTTAAATGCTCGAGCGGAACCGGCTTTAACAAAAATAGTGATTCACTAACCGCCGCATGCTCTTTCCATTGGTGATCAGATGAGATCAACACAACATGCTGAAAATGATCTTCTAGCGACTGCTTCATCGTGAAGATGTCTTCTAGTTTTCGGTCATTGGCTTCTACATATGTATGTGGTGGAAAAAGAAAGACCCGCCCTTTCAGCTGTCTTTCAAGTTCCTCTGTTACAAGAATGGTAAACTCCCCTAAAGATACGGTTTGTTTGATTTGATTCACATCTATTCCAACTAATGGAATGATAGCGGTATCAATGTAATCTCTAGATTGCAAAAAGCGATCTGCATCCTCCGCTTGAAACTTCATCAATTTCCCCTCTTTCATGACATAAGCCCTGCCTGGATAGGGCAAGGCTTATTCGTTCAGTTTATGACAATAGGCTTAATTCTCTTGCTAACTTATTAAATGTTTCTTGATCATGACGGTCAAGTGCTTCATCTATCTCTTTCATAAGCCGTTCTTTTTGGAAAGTTGCGATTGAGTGTTCAAGCACTTTCTCCGCAAGATCCTTATCTTTTTCATTCTCATAAAGATCCTTTGGAATATGAGGATTTGTTTCAAGCACAGCTGCATATTCCGGCGAACGATAAGCAGAACGGAAATTCAATTGAATAAACAAATCTTGCTGTTTATTCAAACGAATATCATGAAATGACTTTTCAGCATCTGTCGTCATGATATTCTCTTTATAAAATCTAAAGGGAACTTCATCCACACAGTGTGTTGACATAATGATTCCCCTTGGGCAAAATTCTGCTTGCTCTACAAAATGAACCTTTTCCATCAAAGAGTCGTGACTCATTAAATAATTTAATATCCAAACGCACTCTCTTCGCTTTAACTGATAATGGTTTAAAAACCACCGGATGAATTCCTTCTTTTCATTGACAGAAACAGGGGTCTGCATGTTATTCCCTCCTCTATCGTAAATTAAATTGCTATACATGAATTATTCAACAAACCAGTTCTTCATTCCTGCAAACTATAAGGAAATTTCGTCTTCAATTCTTAAAATCGTTTCTTCGATTTCTTCATTCGTGCCATCTTTCTGAAGAACTTTGCGTAATAGCGGCAATGCTTCTTTTTGTCTGCCTTCTTCTAAAAGGAACGATGCGTATTCATATAAAAAGTCACGTTCCTCATCAAAATCAGGCAGAGCCAGCTTGAAGTACTCAGCTGCTTCTTTGTATTCTTCTCGTCCAACAGATGCAGATGCAGCATACCAATTCCATTTTGGATCATCTTCCCCAAAGCTTTTAACCTCTTTTATGACATCCAGAATTTCATCAAAAAGCTCTTCATTTAAATAGATCGCGAGCAATGTTTGGACCGCTTCAATATATCCCGGATCAAGAGCAAGTGCTTCTTGAAGCAGCTTTTTCGCATCTTCTGAATCCCCATTTTTCAAGTCAATCTTTGCACCATATAAATATAACTCTTTGTTATACTCATCAATTTTAATACCCTCTTTTACTACCTCTAAAGCCTCGTGATATAGTCCTTCTTCCTCATAACTTTTCGCTAAAGGCATATATAGAGACGAATAAGATGGATCAATATCTTTTAGTTCTGAAAGCTGCTGAATGGCTGTTTTCGTTCGTCCAGCCCTCATCGCTGTAAATCCGTAGCCAAAAAGTGTATTCGGATCTGTTTGATCTTTCACTGCCTTTTCGTACCATTCAAGCGCATCTTCGAATTCTCCAGCTGTGCTGAGTGATTCAGCGAGCCTCTGATAAACATTGACGCCGCCAACCTCATGTTGTTGATCTGCGACCTTGTAGAAATAGTCGGCCGCTTTCTTTGAAAGACCTTGCGAAAAATACAATTCACCTAACGCAAAATCAATAATGGCTTCATTTGGAAGCAGCTCTTTTGCTTTTAAGAGCTTTTGTTCACTGACTTCAAATAGTCCTTGCATTTGATACAAATCTGCCATTAACAGTAGGCTCTCTGGATAGGCATCATCATCTTCAGGAATCGTCTCTAATACCGAAATCGCCTTTTCTTCTTCATCAGAGTCAATCAGCAGTTCTGCATAAAAACATGTTAACCCCGTTTCCTCTGGATATAAATCATGTAAATCACTGATGAGATTTCTCGCTTTATCGATATCTCCCCAATCATAATATAACTGAGCTGCCTGCGCCTTTTCTTCATCATGCAAATGCTTTTCTGCCTGAGCAAGTGTTTGAAGTCCTTTTTCAGTCTCACCCGCCTCAACTAATTTTATGGCTTCTTGTAATGAACTATTCAAATCAAACCGTTCCTTTCTGTTTTCCAAAAACCTAAACTATTGTTACTTCATATCATAATCGACAGGTACTCATCCAGCAAATATGTTGCACTTTTAAAATGAACCCATTTTTGTGTTTTAAAGACTGGTTTTCATTTCATCCTTTACGAAACGGAAGTTTTGTAAACTGAAAACACCTGAAATTCATTTTTTGATCAGATAAAATGATTTTTTTCCAGGTTTCATCTTGAGACAAGCTATGCTATATTCCTTACAAATATGCATAAGGAAAGAAAAAGCCTGAGGACATCCTCAGACTGTTTTGGTTAAGTATTCAATGTGTTCAAAGAAATTCGGGTATGAGACGCGTACAGCATCTGTATCTTCAATCTCAACCGCTTGCTTTGTGATGCAAGCAGCAATCCCCAGCATCATACCGATTCGGTGATCTCCGTAGCTTGACACGGCTGCGCCGCCTTGAAGTGTGGTTTTACCATGAATCTTCATACCATCATCTGTTGCTTCAATATCAGCACCGAGTTTTTTAAGTTCTGACACGACTGTATCAATTCGATTGGTCTCTTTTACTTTTAACTCAGCAGCATCTTTAATGATCGTTGTTCCCTCTGCTTGTGTCGCTAGAAGCGCTATAATTGGAATCTCGTCGATAAGTCTTGAAATCATATCACCAGAAATTTCGATGCCTTTTAATGAAGAGGTAGAGATCGTTAAATCTCCATATGGCTCTCCGCCTTTTGCATCTACTTCATTGATCTCAAGATTCGCACCCATTTGTTTCAGAACATCAATAATACCCGTTCTTGTTTTGTTTAGCCCGACATTTTTTAAGACAATTCGGCTGTTAGGAACAATAGATCCAGCAACAAGGAAAAATGCAGCTGAGGAGATGTCTCCAGGAACAAATATATCTGTTGCTTTTAATGTTTGACCGCCTACAATGGAAACACTTTGTTCATCTTCGTCTAGTTTCACACCAAACATAGAGAGCATTCTTTCTGTATGATCTCTTGATTTATGCGGTTCAGTTAATGTTGTTGTTCCTTCTGCTTGAAGACCTGCTAAAAGGACAGCGGACTTAATTTGGGCGCTTGCCACCGGAGACTCATATGAGACACCTTTTAAATGGCCGCCACGAATAGAAAGCGGCGTATACTCGCCGTTTGCTCTGCCATCTATTTTCGCTCCTAGTTGTTTAAGTGGACCTGTTACTCGCTGCATTGGTCTTTTAGCAATACTCTCATCACCGATCAGTGTACTGTGAAACTCACAACCAGCTAATATTCCCATCATTAATCGAATGGTTGTACCAGAATTCCCGACATCGAGGACGTCAGACGGCTCCTTGAGCTCTTTCAGTCCCTTCCCACGGATCACAACATCTGTCCCTTTTTGTTCAATTTCAACGCCCATTTTTCTAAAACAATCAATCGTACTTAAACAATCGGCTCCAGGGAGAAAGTTTTTCACCACTGTCGTCCCATCAGCAATTGCACCAAACATCACTGATCTATGAGAAATGGATTTATCACCTGGAATATGAATGACTCCATTCATAGGAGCATGTTTATGAATTTTCATATTTGTCACCTCAGTCAGCATAAAATGTATCGTAATTCGCTCTATTTTTTATACAGATCTCTGCACGTTTACGGTCGTCTTCTGTTTGAAAACTAATGCGTAAAATCCCATTAATGTCTTCCCGCGTTTCAATAATACGGATATTCGTAATACTGATGCTCTCATTTGCTAAATGTCCTGTAATCTCCGAAATGACCCCAGGGTGATCTGGAACATCCACATAAAGGTCATAAAAAGCAGGAATGGCACCTTTTTTCCTCAGAGGAAGTCCATCACGATATTCCTTTGCCTCTTGAAAATAAGAGAACAAGCCTTCAGCGTCTTCTTGCTGTACAAAGGTCTCAATGCGATCGATCTCTTTTTTCCATTCATGGAACCGGTCTAAAATCTTGTTTTTGTTGTGCAGAAGGATATCTCGCCACATTGCAGGGTTGCTTGACGCAATACGTGTAATGTCACGAAAGCCTCCAGCAGCAAACCGTTTGACAAGTGGGAATTGTTCTTCAAAATGATGTGCTTGATGCACAAGGCTGGCTGCAACAATATGAGGGAAATGACTAATCACACTTGTTACACCATCATGTTCTTCTGGGGTCATCTCAATAAAATGAGCATTTGTACCTTTTAACAAGTCCTTCAAACGATCAACAGCCTCGCGGTTTGTTTCCTTTGCCGGCGTTAAAATGTAGAACGCATTTTCAAATAAAAAGTCTTTCGCTGCTATAACACCTGACTTGTGAGAGCCTGCCATTGGATGTCCACCAATAAATTGATAGTGCTTAGGAAGCGTTTTTTCAGCAAAATGGACAACCTTTTGCTTTGTGCTGCCAACATCGGTAATTGTGAGCTCTCTCTCAATTCCAGAGTTTGCAATATCACGAAGCATATTAACTGTTTGCTGAACTGGTGTTGCCAAAATAATAGTCGCAGATTCAGCCAAACCTGCCGCAAATGAATCAGCTGCTAAATCAATGATACCCAGCTTTGTTGCTGCAACCATTTGTTCTTTGGACACATCGTATCCAACAATTTTTTTATGAGGATACTCTTTTTTAATCGACAGTGCGATGGAACCTCCAATTAAACCAAGTCCAGCGATTAATATTGTTTCATTTGCATCATTCATGTTCATCACCTGTTTTTTCGCGAAAATTAAAAAAGCCATTTCAACAGCTTATATGTATGAGGTTGGTACAATGAAAGCCATATCCTGTAAAAGGATATGACTTTATGGTTATGCTACGCTCGAATGCCTTGCATTAAATCAGCAAGTGTACTTAGAATTTCTGCATTTTGCTCCATTGTTCCGACCGTAATACGTAAAGACGTTGGAAAACCAAGTGCTTTACCAGAACGAACAATGTAGCCTTTTTTCAATAATGCATTGAATAATTCATCTGCATCTCTTTTAAAATCAATCAGCACGAAGTTTGTTTGAGACGGATAAATAAATAGTCCAAAACGGTCAGCAAATTCTTGATATTGCTTGAGACCTGCTTCATTTTTTTGTCTGCATGATTGAATGAAGTCCTGATCTTTTATCGCTGCACGAGCTGCTGCCTGAGCGATACGACTCGTATTAAACGGCTCTCTCGCTGGTTCAATCGCAGTAATCAACTCTTCTGATGCAATGCCATAGCCTACTCGAAGCGCGGCCAGTCCATACGCTTTAGAAAACGTACGGAGTACGATAACATTTTGATAGTTGTGTAATAAAGATAAGCTGTTCGGAAAGTCTTCCGCACGAACGTATTCGACATATGCTTCATCTAGTACTACAAGCACATGAGCTGGTACTTGATCTAAAAACGCCACAAGCTCAGATTCTGACAAATGATTTCCCGTCGGGTTATTCGGGTTGCATACCCAGACGACCTTCGTGTTCTCATCAATCGCATCCAGCATGCCCTTCAGATCGTGAGCTCCTCCGTCTAAAAGCGGCACCTCTCGAATCTCTGCCCGCTCAATGATCGCATTGTGACGATATTGCGGAAAAGACGGAGCTGGGATGACGGTATTTGTATGTTGGTCAAGGAATGCCCTAGCAATAATTTGCACAAGTTCATCTGAGCCATTCCCGAATATTAATTGTTTTTCATTTACTTGAAGAAACTCAGCGAGCTCTGTTCTTAAACTTGCGCTGTATCCATCTGGATAGATCGCTAAATGTTCAAGCTCAGCTTGTATCGCCTCTCTTGCATGAGCGGAACATCCAAAAGGGTTTTCATTTGAAGCCAATTTCACAATTTTGTCTAATTGATATTCTTTTTTGACCTCTTCAATTGGTTTCCCAGGTTGATACGGTTTTAGTTGTTTTAATTGATCTTTGATTTGCAAAAGTTTCACCTCATTTGAATGAATAGAGGGGACTAAATGTTTTTGCATAGGTTTCAAACTCTCTTAAAGCGTCTTGACGAGTATCACTTGCTAACAATTGATCCTGAAGTTCTTCAATTTTTTTTACAAGTGCACTGCCTACAACGACGCCGTCACTCAGTTTATTCATTGCGTCTACCTGCTCTCTTGTTGAGATACCAAAACCGACCGCAACCGGTATGTGACTCAGCTGTTTCACTTGTTGAATAAAATCAGTAATCGATTCGTCAAAGGTTTGTCTAACACCTGTTACACCAAGAGATGAAACACAATACACAAAACCTTCTGCCTGCTCTACTATATTTACTAATCGTTCCTTACTGGTTGGTGCAACGAGCGAAATATATGAAATGTCATATGTTTGACAGTTCTTTTGCAGCTCACTGCTTTCTTCAAAAGGCAAGTCGGGTGTTAAGAGTCCCGAAATATGATTTTTGCGCAGTAAAGCGAAAAAGTATTCTGTGTCTAATTGTAACACAGGATTATAATACGTAAATAGAATTACAGGAATTTTTACACCGTTTTTTTTCATCTTCCCTGCTAATTCTATCGCTTTTACGATATTCATGCCATGATTTAGAGCTCTTTTGGAGGCTCTTTGAATGACAGGACCGTCTGCTAGCGGATCGGAATAAGGAACACCTAGCTCAATCGCATGTGCACCGGCTGCTTGAAGGGACACAGCTAAATCGATCGTGATTTCTTCTGACGGATCCCCTGCTGTAATAAATGGGATGAATAATTTCTCGTCTTGCTCTAATCGAAATGTGATCATTTGGTTTTGCCCTCACTTTCAAGCACATTCATTAATGTATGCACATCCTTATCTCCTCTTCCTGATAGGCAGACAAGGATGATTTCATCTTCACTCATTGTCCTGCTCATCTCAAACGCCTTGGCTAAAGCGTGTGCTGATTCAATCGCTGGCAGGATTCCTTCCTTTTCTGTCAGCAGCTTTAGTGCATCCAGTGCTTCTTGATCTGTAGCACTCACATATTGAACGCGTCCGCTCGCATGTAAATATGCGTGCTCTGGTCCGATCCCGGGATAATCTAGACCAGCTGAAATGGAATAGGGCTCAATAATCTGGCCAAATTCGTCTTGGATTAAATAGGTCAAAGATCCATGAATGACCCCTTTTGTCCCCTTCGTAATGGTTGCTGCATGAAGCGGCGTATCGATTCCTTTTCCAGCCGCTTCTACACCAATCAAATCAATCTCATCATCCAAAAACGCTCGGTACATTCCAATAGCATTACTTCCGCCGCCGACACAAGCAATGACTTTATGAGGGAGCCTGCCTTCTTTTTTCAGCATCTGCTCTTTTGCTTCATCACCAATCATCCGCTGGAACTCACTGACGATTTTGGGATAGGGATGAGGTCCTACAACTGAACCGATCATATAGAAATGATCACTACAGTGCTGGACCCAGTAACGAATCGCTTCGTTCGTTGCATCTTTTAATGTGCCGTTTCCGCTTGTGACAGGTATGACTTCAGCGCCAAGGAGCTTCATTCGGAATACATTGAGAGATTGTCTCTCCACATCCTCTTTTCCCATAAATACCGTGCACGATAATCCAAACTTGGCGGCCACCGTTGCAGCTGCTACTCCGTGCTGTCCAGCGCCTGTTTCTGCGATGATGTTTGATTTCCCCATTTTTTTTGCAAGCAGTGCCTGACCAAGTGCATTGTTGATCTTATGAGCACCTGTATGGTTTAAATCTTCTCTTTTTAAATAGATTTTTGCGCCGCCGAGGTATGCAGATAATTGATCAGCATATGTCAGCGCAGTCGGTCTGCCTGAATAGTTTTGCAGTAGAGAAAGATATTCTTGCTTAAAGGCTGGGTCTTCTTTTAATTCGTTAAATGCTTGTTCGATTTCTTTGAGTGGCTGCATGAGCGTCTCGGGAACAAATTTCCCTCCGAATTCTCCATATCTGCCAAGCTCATTTGGATATGCGTACATCGTTTAACATCCTTTCTTCGAGCGCTTTGATCTTAGCGCTGCTTTTCTTCCCGTTTTCTTCTATGCCGCTTGAAAGATCAATCGCTTTTGGGCTATAGGCAAGAAGCTCTGGCAGTGTTTCTGGTGTTATTCCGCCGGCAATGATGCATGCTTTCTCCAGTCGTTTTGCTTGCTGAATGTATACAGGTACCGCTTCCCATGTAAAAGCTGTGCCAGAACCGCCTCTCATCCCTTTTACTTTCGCATCAATGAGAAAACCATCGACAAACGGCGCAAATGCCGTCATCTGATCAAGTGTTTCTTTTATATCGGGATCGTGATGAAAGACTTTCCACACTACCGCCCCTGTTTGTTGTTTTATTTCTTTTGCATCCTCTCTTGTTTCATCTCCATGTAGCTGCACGATATCTAAAGGAATATGCTTTGTGATGTCACACACTTTTTGGATTTTTTCATTTACAAATACACCAGTAATCTTTTTCCTGCACTGCGAATCGGTGAGCCATTGTTTCACTTGATCTGGATCGACTTGCCTTTTACTTGGAGCAAAAATAAATCCGATCGCATCTGCTTGAGATTGCGCAATGCATTCTACATCTTCTAGTGAGACCGCCCCGCAATATTTTAAAAAAGGCTTCATCGTGGTCATTCTCCAAATAACGTCTGAACGGCTTTTTCTTGTGAGGGTTCTCTCATTAATGATTCACCTACAAGGACAGCACTCGCTCCATGTTTTTTGACAAAGGTCAGATCATCAAATGTTTGAATACCGCTTTCACTTACTAGCAAGACATCCTTTGGAACAAGTGGTGCAATCTCTTTTGTTTGCTCAACTGTTGTTTTAAATGTCTTTAAATTTCGGTTATTCACGCCAATGATTTCGGGGGTGAATAGGTTTAAGATATGTTCCAGTGTATCTGCTGCATGAACTTCGACAAGAATATCTAGTCCTTTTTCCTTCGCTTCAGCATAGAATTCATGCAGCTGTTGCGGTTCAAGTACTTCCCCAATTAATAAAATGGCATCTGCACCGATACGTCTTGACTCTTCTATTTGTATGGAATCGATGATAAAGTCTTTTCTTAAAATTGGACGTGCGACGTGTTCTTTAATTAAGGAAAGATACTCGTTCTTCCCTTGAAAAAATGGTTCATCTGTTAAGACTGATAAGCAATCAGCATTCGATTTTTCGTAGGCTTTTGCTGTTTGCAGAGGATCAAAATTTGGCTGAATGATTCCTTTGGAAGGAGATGCCTTTTTCACCTCAGCAATCAGCCCAATCGAGCGGTGAGGGTTCATGAGTGCTTCTTTAAATGATCGTCTTTCAAAGTGTCCATCCACAGGTAACTGCAACGTTTGGATATGTTCTTTTTTGCGTGCAATGATTTGATTAAGCATAGATCTCTTCCTCTTTCGTTTTTTGTTTTAAACGAGCCAATTGTTCTTTGGCTGCTCCGTTTTTAATCGTTTCTAATGCTTTTAATGTTCCTGCCATGAGGCTTTCTGACTTGCCCGCGACATATAAAGCCGCCCCGGCATTCAGAGCTGTAATATGAAGCGGCGCCCCTCCTGTTTGATGATTCAATATATTCTGAATCAATTTCGCACTCTCTTCCGGTGATTGGACCTGAATATCTGATAAGTATCCTTTTTCCAGTCCAAAGTCTTCTGGGTTTAGCGTATATTCTGTCATGGCACCTTTTTTGAGTTCAATCACATATGAATTGGCTGTAATCGTTAGTTCATCCAGCCCGTCTTCCCCGCATACAAACAGGACATGCTCTGGCTCTAATGGGGCAAGGGCTTCTGCCATTAATTTTGCCTTTTCCTTTGCATACACACCGATGATTTGCTTTTTGGCTTGCATCGGGTGGCAAAGCGGTCCTAATAGATTAAATACCGTCCGGAAGCCAAGCTGCTTGCGGACTGCTGCTACTTGTTTCATAGATGAATGGTACAGTGGTGCAAATAAAAAGCCCATGTTTTTCTCTTGTATTTGCCTTCTTGTTTCTTCTGGAGTGGATTGAATGTGAATCCCAAGACACTCTAGCACGTCGGCACTTCCGCTTTTTGAAGAGACTGAACGATTTCCGTGTTTTGCGATTTTAGCACCAGCGGCGGAAGCTACAATAGCAGCTGCAGTTGATATATTAAATGTGGAGAGTCCATCGCCTCCTGTGCCGCATGTGTCAACGACATCAAGCGATCTTTCCGCTGGTTCTGCTTTTTGCCGCATGGCCCTCACGAAGCCTGTCATTTCTTCAGCTGTTTCTCCTCTATGCGCTAAAATCGATAGACTTGCAGCGACTTCAGCATCTGTTAAAGAGCCGCTCATCATATCATGCATTAGTCTATGTGCTTCATTTTCTGATAGGAAGCCTCCGTTAACAAGAGCTGATAGTCGCTGATTCATCCTGCACACTCTCCTTTTCTGAAAAAATATGTTCAGCAAGCTGAATGGCCCTCAGAAGCGCTCCTGCCTTGTTACATGTCTCTTCCCATTCATTTTCTGGCACAGAATCTGCGACAATGCCAGCACCTGCTTGTATGGAAGCGATCTGATTTTTGACGCTCATGGTACGAATGGTAATACAAGAATCGATATTACCGTCGAACCCAATATAGGCAATACAGCCGCCATACGTTTCCCTTGGCTCAGGCTCCATTTCATTTAATAATTGCATCGCTCTTATTTTCGGTGCCCCTGTTAATGTGCCTGCTGGAAATGCGGACATGAGTGCATCAACTGGGTGTGTATCCTGCTTTAGCTTCCCTGTCACAATGGAGATGATGTGCATGACATGTGAAAAGTTCACAACTTTTGTAAAGGTCGGTACGGACACGCTGCCGTATTCTGCTACGCGGCCGACATCATTTCTGGCTAGATCTACTAACATGTAATGTTCTGCTTTTTCTTTCTCATCTTCTAGCAGCTCTCTTGCCAGTGCGGCGTCCTCTTCTTTTGTTGCTCCTCTTTTTCTAGTGCCTGCAATAGGATGAATTTCTAGGTGCCTATTTTTGGCATGAATTAATCGTTCTGGTGAGCTTCCGACTAAATCACGGTCTTTTAATTTCATAAAATACATGTATGGAGATGGATTCACAATGCGAAGCACACGGTATAATTCAAATGAACTCACTGACACTGGGATATCAAAGCGCTGTGAGAGTACGCCTTGAAAAATATCACCCGCTCGAATGTATTCTTTGATTTTTTCTACGTCCTTTAGAAATTGTGTTTTTTCATAGGTTGATGTCACATGTTCAAAGGACGGTGATTCGTTCATATTCCCTGATAAAATCAGTTCTTTCATATCGACCTTTGTATGGAGCTTGTGAATCATCTGTTCAAGCCGCTTTTGATTTTCTTTGTAAGCTCGTATTTTTTCGTCTTCTGTTTCATTTCCGGTTAGCTGGGTGTATTGGATAAAATGAACATGATTCGTTTCATGATCAAAGGCAATCATCGTTTGGCAGACAAATAGAGTACAATTGTCTGTCGTTGGTGCGCTTAGATGCGGTCTGACAGATGGTTCAATGCTTGGAATAAGATCGTAACTTAAGTACCCAACTGCCCCGCCTGTAAACGGGATGTCAACGTCTGGTGTCTTGATTTGATATTGCTCTTTCATCCAGTCTAATAAGTCTTTCAGTTCTTGCTTTTTCATGACCTCTTGCCCTGCCGCGTCACGTGCAATATATTCGTTTTGATCATCATGTAAGGTTAAAAAAGGATGTAATCCGATGAAGGAATATCTCGACCAGCTAGAAGACTCATCTTTGCTTTCTAGTAGATACACAATATCTGCCTTGAGTTTTTCGACAATTTGAATCGGTGAGAGCGTATCAACTGTAATGGTTTCAACAATCGGGATCGTTTTGTGGGACTCGCTGTCCCTTAAAAATCGGGTCAAATTTGATTGGGAATTCATAAGCACACTCCTTAAATGGGATTAAGGAGAATGAGGGGACATATAGAGGGTTTGTATGAGTATACGAAATAAGCCTAAAAGAGGGGTGCTCTTTTAGGCAGTATGATGAAATAGACGTATCGTATCTCTGCTCAACTCTACTCATCTCAACTACCCTAGTCTCATTCTCATCTTCTCTAAACTTGCAATGCCGTTTACACCTGTGTGTAAACTTCGGCTGTTCATATCGTATTATAATTCCTTGTTTTTTGTCAACTGTAAATCAGGGCGAAGCGTCACAGCTTCTTCCAAGTACACATGCTGCACATCTTCCTGCTTTGTGTCTGTTTGGACCGTCATTAAAACGCGAATACAATGCTTTAGACCGCCATGAATGTCCAGCTCCTGCATACAAGTAACAGGCACATACGTCCACCCTTCAAACTGACGAAGGGCTTTTGCCGGAAAAACGGAGTGAATATCTTGTGTAGCTGAAATTAAGATCTGCACGACACGTTCTGGATCTACTTGATTTCTTGAAATAATCGCTTCTAGCAGCTGTTTCGTTTTGTTTAACACTTCTGTTTCTGTATCTTCTGTCACAGTTGTAGCCCCACGTATCCCGCGAAACATCATAGACATCCCTCCTCCCGTTTCCATTCTTCGAGCCATTGATGCAGATCATCTTTTGTGAAAGACTGCAAGACAGCATCTCCAACCTGTTTTAATAAAACAAATTGAACGGTTCCACCTCTTGCCTTTTTATCACCAATCATCCGGTCAACAAATGTTTTCGTGGAAATATCTTGAGTGACTTGTACCGGAAATCCGAGTTCTTTCATCCACTCTTTTAGTTTCGTACGATTGAGACTGAGTCCCAGCTTCTTTTCGCTCACATATAGCGCAAACTGCATGCCGATTGCAATAGCATCTCCGTGCGTAATAACGCCGTATCCATACTCTGCTTCAATGGCATGCCCAAGTGTATGACCTAAATTCAAAAATGCACGCACGCCTTGTTCTCTTTCGTCTTTTTGAACAATCGACGTTTTGACCTTAATCCCTTGATACAGTATATGTGCCAGCTCGCTCTTTGAACATTCCGCCAAAGAACGAATAGACATCAGCTCTGATAAAAAGTCTTCACTTGAAATGAGGGCATGTTTGATGACCTCAGCAAAGCCTGACCTCATTTCAGTTTGAGATAGTGTCTCAAGCATGCTTGTATCATAGATCACGGCTTTCGGCTGATGAAAGGCACCAATTAAATTTTTACCGAGCGGGTGGTTAATCCCCGTTTTCCCGCCAACTGCACTGTCATGTGCCAGTAGTGTCGTCGGAACTTGAATAAAATCAATGCCTCTCATATAACTAGCAGCAACAAAGCCAGCCAAATCGCCAATTACGCCGCCTCCAAGCGCAATGATGCACGAGGAGCGATCCAGCTGAAACTGAATGGCCTTCGTATGAATATGCTCAAACTCAGCAAAAGATTTCGACTGCTCTCCGCTTGGCACAACCACTTTATGCACAGACCACTTCTGCTTAAGTAATCGAACCATTTCATCACCGTAAATGGCATCAACCGCTGTATCTGTCACGATTAAGAGCTTCGTATAGGAATGCCCCGTGGAAGTCATCAAGTCGACGATATTGCGTTTAATCCCATCACCGATGTATACAGGATAAGTGGCTGAAGACGTCTTAACTTCCAGTGTTTTCATTAAAATTCCCTCTGAAGCTGGCGCATTTTGTCAACATTTTCTTTAATGCGGTCAATTTGATCAAGGCCAAACTGCTCCACTACAGCATTGGCGATTTCCCAAGCCACGACTGCTTCTGCGACAACACTTGCGGCAGGAACAGCACAGCTGTCAGAACGCTCAATGCTTGCAGAGAAAGGTTCTTTTGTTTCAATGTCAACGCTTTGAAGCGGTTTGTAAAGCGTTGGGATTGGTTTCATGACCCCTCTTACGACAATTGGCATACCAGTTGACATTCCGCCTTCAAGACCACCTAAGCGATTTGTTTTTCTCGTATAGCCCTTTTCTTCATCCCAGATGATTTCATCATGGACCTCACTACCATTTTTAGAAGCCGCCTCGAAGCCGATACCAAATTCGACCCCTTTAAAAGCATTGATACTCAGAACAGCACCTGCAAGCTTGCTGTCTAATTTGCGGTCATAGTGAACATAGCTTCCGACTCCAACCGGCATTCCTTCAACGATGACTTCCACAATTCCGCCAATTGAATCACCGTTTTTCTTCGCTTCATC
Source organism: Bacillus sp. lyk4-R2A-2 (assembly GCF_030209735.1). Classification (NCBI taxonomy): domain Bacteria; kingdom Bacillati; phylum Bacillota; class Bacilli; order Caryophanales; family Bacillaceae; genus Bacillus; species Bacillus sp. lyk4-R2A-2. The sequence continues at coordinate 567,779 of NZ_JARVRK010000005.1, read as the reverse complement.
AATGGCATCCATCATTTTTTGACCTGCTTCACTGTCGTAGCAGCGAACAGGTGACTCTTCCGTTACCTTTTGCAAATCTTCAATTGATTCATATGCCGTTTGAGCTGCTTTCACTCCGCCAATTTCAAGAACGTGGCCAGCTACCTTGATTCCTAAATGAGCCAAGATTTGTTTAGCGACTGCGCCTGCTGCTACGCGCACGGTTGTCTCACGGGCTGATGAACGCTCTAATACGTTTCGCATATCACGATGTCCATATTTAATCGCACCATTTAAATCCGCATGTCCTGGTCTAGGGCGTGAAATTTGACGCTTCATTTCACTCTCTTCTTCTTCTGTGATCGGCTCTGCCCCCATCACTTTTGTCCAATGCTTCCAGTCGTTGTTTTCAACGACAAGTGCAATAGGAGAACCTAATGTTTTCCCGTGACGAACACCACTTAACACTTTCGCTTGGTCTTTTTCAATCTGCATTCTTCTGCCGCGGCCGTGACCTTTTTGTCTTCTAGCCAATTCATAGTTGATGTCATCCTGCTCTATGTAAAGTCCCGCTGGAACGCCTTCAATAATTGTGGTCAATTGTGGACCATGTGATTCACCTGCTGTTAAGTATCTCATGACTTGATCTCCCTTCATCGCATTAACGCTTTTAAGTAAAACTATGATAACACACTTACTACTAAAAAGTCAGCTACAACCCCTTCTTTTGATAAAAGAAAGTATCAGCTGATGTGAGTCCAAACTTTTCTGGATGAAAAATTTGTTCAGTTGAACCAACAAATAATACGCCATTTGGTTTTAAACTGCTGCTCATTTTCCTGTAAATCTCTTCTTTTGCCTCTTCTGTAAAGTAGATAAGGACATTTCGGCACACGATAAGATCAAGCTGTTTTTCATAAGGATCTGCTAAAAGGTTGTGTTTTTTAAATTGAATGTGCTTTCGCACCTCATCCTTCACAGTGTAAAATGATGAATCTTCTTTTGTGAAATATTTTTGCTTGATTTGATCTGGTACCTCTTGCAGTGATCGTTCATGATATTTTCCTTTTTGAGCTGATTGCAGCACTTTATCATCAATATCAGTTGCAATAATTTGGAAGTCCTTCACAAGCGGATGGCTTGATAGCAGCATTGAGAGTGTATACGGCTCCTCTCCTGTCGAACATGCTGCACTCCATATTTTTAGGGTCCCGCTGTTTTTCAAAAGCAGCGGAAGAATTTTTTGATCAAGCACTTCCCAGCGTTGATAGTTTCGGTAAAATTCTGACACATTGATCGTCATTCGATCCATCGTCTCGTCTAATAGTGCTCTATCCTTTTCAAGGGCAGACGCGAACGCTTCAAAATCTCTATATCCTTTTTTATCATATAGTGACGTTAATCTTCGTTTCATTTGTGCTTCTTTATATAAATTCAGATCCACCCCGGTTAGCTTTTTCCATTTTCCGACAAACACTTGATATTGATCCATCAAAGTCCTCTCCTGTCTCATCTATCTTTGTCCTAGTATAGCTGTTTTTATCGAAAATTTGTATCTTCTCATGCGAAATTTCGTGTAGAAATATTCATATAAAAAAGCCAAGGTGCTCATTTGATGAACACCTTGGCTTGAATTTTAATAAATCCAGCTTGAGATGGTTTGATCCCAGTTTGTGAGTTCTTCTTGTTTGAAGAATAAGTTGATTTCTCTTTCAGCACTTTCTGGTGAGTCTGAGCCATGGATAATGTTTTTTCCAACCGTCAATCCATAGTCTCCTCTTATTGTGCCCGGAAGCGCTTCCTTCGGGTTTGTTTTGCCGATAATCTGTCTTGTGACATCTACTACCTGCTCACCTTGCCATACCATTGCAAATACTGGTCCTGACGTAATAAAGTCAACCAATTCCCCGAAGAATGGTTTTTCTTTATGCTCTCCGTAATGTGTTTCTGCTACTTCTTTTGGAATGCTCATTAGTTTTGCACCAACAAGCTGAAGCCCTTTTTTTTCGAATCTTGACACAATTTCACCGATTAATTGTCTTTCCACACCATCAGGTTTGACCATAAGAAATGTTTTGTCCATATACGTTCTCCACCCCGTCGTTTATGTATGTATAGGCTTACATTGTTACAAAGTGATCGTATCATTTTTTTATATAATAATCAATTTTTGACAAAAAATTTCACAAAAAAACCAATCAACAATATGTTGATTAGAATTTTCGTTTTCCAATATATTTGGCAATGGAAGCGAGTGACGTTTTCGCTCGTCCTCGAGGAAGTTTGTCTAGCTGTTCGAATGCCTTTTTCAAATACATTTCACTCACTCGAATCGAGCGGTCGATCGCATCTGTTTGTTTGAGGTGTTCAATCACAGGTTTTAGCTGGGTTTCCGTTGTTTCACTATTAATCAGCTTTAATTGTCCTTCGAGTGTAGGATTCTTCAGTGCATATAAGACCGGGAGTGTGACATTTCCTTGTAAAAGGTCTCCTCCAACAGGCTTACCAAGCTCTTCTTCAGTTGATGTGAAATCAAGCACATCATCAATGATCTGATAGGACATCCCGACATAGTAGCCAAACCAGTAAAGGGCTTTATGTGTTTTCTCATCTGTACCTGCTGCTATCGCACCTAACTGACAGCTGCCTGCAATGAGCAAGGCTGTTTTTCGTTTGATTCTTCTTAAATATGTACGTAGGTTTTGATCCATATTGTATTTGTCTTTCACTTGCTCGATTTCACCAAGACAGAGCTCGACGACCATCTTTGACAAAATTTCATGCGCCATTGGGTGATTGATCTTTGTCATATACTCAAGAGATCTTGCAAACATATAATCTCCTGTGTACATGGCAATTCGATTGTCCCATTTTGCCTTAATCGTTGGCTTGCCTCTTCTCAGCTCTGCATCATCAATAACATCATCGTGAACGAGCGATGCCATATGAATGAGCTCAAGCGCAACGGCAACATATTTAATTTTATTAATGTCATAGTCGCCAAACATGCCTGAAAGGAGAACAAAAACGGGGCGGATTCGTTTTCCGCCCGCTTGCAGCAAATGAAGACCCGCTTCACTTAATAATGCATAATCAGAGCGAACTGTTTGTTCAAGCTCTTTTTCAATAATATCGATATCATGATTTAAAAAAGAGATCATTGCTTTTAGTTTCATTATTTTCACCCAAATATCGTTTATTCAAAGCTTCTTTCCGATATGTGTTGCTGCTACACCGCCTGTAAATGGATGATACGAGACATCAGACAGACCCGCCTCTTCGAAAAGAGCCGCCAGTTCTTTCATGCCAGGGAACGCTTTGGCTGATTCTTGAAGCCATGAATACTCCTGATAGCTTTTGGCAAACAGTTTACCAAAGAGCGGCATGATGTATTTGAAATAGACATAGTAGCCTTGTTTAAACCCAATCATTTCAGGTTGCGATGTCTCTAGACAGACAACCATTCCACCAGGCTTCACGACTCTTGTCATTTCTTTTAGCACTGTTAAGTAATCAGGGACGTTCCGTAGGCCAAAACCGATCGTGACATAATCAAATGTGTTGTCCTCAAAAGGAAGCTCCATCGCATTGCCGTGAAGCAATTCAATTTGATTATAGCCCCCAGTCTTCACCTTCGTTTCTCCAACACTCAGCATATTTTTACTAAAATCAAGGCCTTTGACTTCGCCTTTGTCTCCAACAGCATCAGCAAGCGCAATGGTCCAATCGGCTGTTCCGCAGCATACGTCTAATGCTTTGGCTCCTTTTTGAACATTCATCAGTTTCATTGTTTTATCGCGCCACTTTTTATGCTGCTTAAAGCTGATGACGGAGTTCATTTGATCATAGTTTTTATAAATTTTTTCAAATACACCGTGTACTCGCTGTTCTTTTGATTGCTGCATGACTTACCCTTCTTCCACTTTCTGATGATACGCAGGTTCATTTTTCATATGATCCAGGCGATTTAATAGCTCTTTTTGAACGACCGGAGATGAAACAAGATGCTCCTTGATGGATCGTTTGGCCTTTTCATAGCCTTCATTCTCAAAGTTGTCAAAACATGTATAGGCGTCCGTATAGCTATCGTTCAAAAAAAGTTTTAAATGTTTGTCATCTTCTGCTTGTTTCATGAAACGCTTATAAACAAGGAAACGACTTGCAATTTCATTCCAATGCGTTAATTGAAAATGCTCAGAAACCCTTTGGAATAACGCAGACTCAACCGTTGCTACACTTTTGTAAAAGTGCGCCGCATCTTGTATGGATCGATCATACAGTCTAATTTTATGTTCATTGATTTCTTTGATCGCCGTTGCGAGCGTGCGAATCATGTAGATGTCTTTCATGTCAGAGAGAAGAGAATAATAGAGACCGCTGAAATAGTCTCCTGCCAGGATCGTCAGCTGACGATTTTTGAATTCGTCTTGTTTGATCGCTGCAGCAGTTGTGACTTCATCATGGGTATCAAGGGCAATTTGCACAAGCATCGCCGTTAAAATATAATTTTCTTTTTTCTCTGCATCAATTTGAGCTTCATCAAACATTGCATGAAAAAGAAGGAGCTTATCTTCATCGATGAGTGGCGCACGTAAATGTTTCGCCAAATAAGGATGAGAAAGCTTTTTATTTAATTTTATATTTAGATTAGATAAAATTCCGTAGATGTCTTGCAAAGATATCACCCTTGTCCCAAAAATTACAGTTTCATATGTAGCCCTGCACATTGTATAGAGATTTATTATACCATATCAGCTCTCACTTTTATGCTATCAAGTGCACTCAAGTATTTATTTCTTTGCTTCGCTTTGAATTTCCCCGAAGCTTGTTTGAATGACAGCATCGCCTCTTACTTTGATCGCTGACGTATGCTCAGTAAATTGTGCAATGATGACTTCACCTTTATCGAGCTTTTCGGAATGGTGAAATCTTGTATCAGAGCCTCTAGTTAGGCCGATGACATTTACACCATTTTCATTGGCTTTAATCACTACAAAATCAGATGCTTTATTTTCACTCAATCTGTTCACCTTCCATCTATCTATTGAATTAGTCGTTTTTAATAAAGGAAAGTACTTCTGCTCTTGCCGCTGCATCATTTGCAAATGTACCGCGTACTGCTGAAGTCACTGTTTTTGCGCCTGGCTTTTTCACTCCGCGCATCGTCATACACATATGCTCTGCTTCAACGACAATCATCACGCCATGCGGATTGAGTGTTTCCACCATACTATCTGCAATGGTTGATGTGATGCGTTCCTGAAGCTGCGGGCGTTTGGCAACAGCCTCTACAGCTCTTGCAAGTTTGCTAAGTCCTGTCACTTTTCCGCCGCGCGGAATATAAGCGACATGCGCTTTTCCGTAAAAAGGGACAAGGTGGTGTTCACACATTGAATGGAAAGCAATATCTTTTACAAGAACGAGTTCTTCGTGGTCTTCACCAAAAATGGTTTTAAAATGTTCTTTTGGATCTTCATTTAATCCCGAGAACACTTCTTCATACATTTTTGCTACTCGTTTAGGGGTATCAAGAAGTCCTTCACGATCTGGATCTTCTCCGATGGCTTTTAATATATCGCGTACTGCGTGTTCGATTAGTTCTTTATTTATTTCACTCATGTATTATATCCTCCAAAGGCGATTACATTTCAATCAGATTCTAGCACACTTCAGATCCTAAAAGCAAAGGAGAGCGTTCTAAACGAACCTTTTGATTCAAAAGGAAAAGCCCCTTATGAAAGGGGCTTTTCTAGACCAGTGTGAAACTGTATATGTATAACTCCTGCAATAGGATCATTACACATAACGATTATTTACCTGCCACCGCGTCTTTAAGTGCTTTACCTGGTTTGAAAGCAGGTACTTTGCTTGCAGGGATTTCGATCTCTGCACCAGTTTGTGGGTTACGTCCTTTACGAGCTGAACGCTCACGTACTTCAAAGTTACCAAAACCGATAAGTTGGATTTTGTCACCATTTTTAAGTGCATCTAAAATTGTATCAAAAACAGAATCAACTGCTTTTGTCGCGTCTTTTTTAGATAACTCGCTTGCTTCAGCAACCGCGTTAATAAGTTCTGTCTTGTTCATGCCTTTCACCTCCTCCCAAAAATATGCATTCAGTAGATTGTTATCATTTCTTCACAATTCATCTTCTTTCTATACACTTTTTTCGAAAAAAAGAGCGTCTAGAAAGCGGTATACATGGCTTTTCATTAGAAAACAACTCTTTGAAGGAATGTTTGTCCAGCAAAGTGAAGATTTTCTGTAAGTAGATTAACACATATGAAATACCATATCAAGCATTTTAAAGGGAAGAATCCTTATTCGTCAAGGATTAAGGGCACTTTTACGAACGAATATTCCTAATTTCAGCCTGAATCTGACTAATCTTTATACAATTGTCTTTTTATGACTCATTCCTTACGCAAAAAAAGACCCCTGTCAATGAGAGGTCTCACATGCTATAGAATAATCGCGATCAAACCGCCTGATCCTTCGTTGATGATTCTTTCAAGTGTTTCTTTCAGTTTATATCTTGCATTTTCTGGCATCAGTGACAGCTTTGCTTGAATGCCTTCTCTGACAAGGGAGCTGAGTGAGCGCCCAAATATATCTGAATTCCAAATCGAAAGCGGATCATCTTCAAAGTCTTGCATTAAGTAGCGGACGAGCTCTTCACTTTGTTTCTCTGTTCCGATAATCGGTGCAAATTCACTTTCTACATCTACCTTAATCATATGAATAGATGGCGCAACCGCCTTTAGTCTTACGCCGAATCTCGAGCCCTGTCTAATGATTTCTGGCTCATCTAAACTCATATCTGACAAGGCCGGGGCCGCAATTCCGTATCCCGTCTGCTTCACCATTTTTAAGGCATCTGATACTTGATCATATTCTGTCTTCGCATGCGCAAAATCTTGCATGAGCTCTAGAAGATGGTCTTTCCCTCTAATTTCTACACCAACCACTTCTTTTAGAATATGATCATATAGATCATCTGGGGCGTACAGGTCAATCTCCGCAATCCCTTGACCCATTTCAATCCCTGCTAAGCCCGCTCTTTCAATAAAGTCAAATTCACTGAACTGGCCAACAACACGGTCAACATCTCTTAATCTTTTAATATCCTTTACGGTTTCCTTCACTGAGTCCTGATAGCTTTCTCTCAGCCAATGATCTTCTTTCAGCACCATGACCCAGCTTGGCAGGTTCACATTCACCTCTAGGACTGGGAATTCATATAATGCTTCACGAAGCACACTAAGGACGTCTTGCTCTCTCATACTTTCTACACTCATGGAAAGTACTGGAATATCATATTTTTGGCTCAGTTCCTGCCGCAGCGCTTCTGTTTCAGGATGATAGGGTCTCACAGAGTTGATCACCATAATAAACGGCTTTCCTACCTCTTTGAGTTCATCAATCACACGTTCTTCAGATTCAATATAATCATGTCTTGGAATTTCTCCAATAGAACCATCCGTTGTAATCACAACACCGATGGTTGAATGCTCTTGAATGACCTTGCGTGTGCCAATTTCCGCTGCTTCATGGAACGGAATTGGCTCTTCATACCACGGCGTGTTGATCATTCTTGGACCATTTTCATCTTCATACCCGCGCGCACCAGGGACTGTGTATCCTACACAATCGACAAGCCTGATGTTGACATCAAGACCGTCACTCACATGAATCGATGCCGCTTGATTCGGTACAAATTTTGGCTCAGTGGTCATAATGGTTTTTCCTGCTGCGCTTTGCGGCAATTCATCCTGTGCTCTTGCACGATCTGCCTCATTATTGATATTCGGGAGCACCACGAGCTCCATAAACTTTTTAATAAACGTAGATTTCCCTGTACGAACAGCGCCAACGACTCCTAAATATATATCGCCTCCTGTTCGTTCAGCGATATCCTTGAAAATATCGACTTTTTCCAAGTGATCCCCTCCCGGACTTGCTATCCTCGTTTTCAAATAAAATACTCTATTCTTCAATCAAACTTGCTTGAAAGGTGTCTGGACAATATATGTGTATGACGTTGTCCTATTTGAATATGACACCTTTTTTTGTTTTGAGAGTATGTTTAGCCATAAAAAAACCTTTCTCCTCATTTATATGCAGAGGAAAAAGGTTCATTCTTGTTTATGACGTCTTTTTTTCTAAAAAGTCAGGCTCACCTTTTTTGTTGATGGTATATGGGACAGAAAACGCGGGTACAAACGGGGTTTCCTGCCAATAGACATCTTGAATGTTTTCACCTGGTTTCAGCTTTCGTTTCGTATTCTTCAAAATATGAGCAAAATCACTGCGGTAATCCACATAGATTTCGCCATTTGATGAAATCAGTAATGGGAGGGAATTCCCTGTCACCGGGCTCATGACCGTAGGCGGCGATTTTAAGCCTAGCTTTTTTTCATTTAACGTATATAAATTGTTTGATACTACTTTGCCGTATGGCGGATATGTATGTTCATCTTGATATATCTTGATTCTAAGCCGTAATTCACTGATAGTTTGCGTCATTTTGACATCAAGCAGTTTCACAGTTGGGTTTTTTTCGACGTCTGTGAGGACATACATATATTCCCCTCCGCCTTCAAAGGATGTAGACGGTACATCGTGTAAATATCTTGGTGACAAGCGCTTAAAGTCGATGACGTACTTTTGATAAACCGGCGTGTCTGCTTCTTTCGTTTCAATCGGCAAAAGACCATTTGTTGCTTTTTGAAATTCCTCAATCGCTGTCTGAACGCTTTGCAGCTGCTCTTCGTACGGCACACGGTTTTCAGTTTTGCGATTTTCTGGATACAGACATCCTGTTAGTAAAATAAGTGCTAACAACGTGACACTGACTTTTGCTTTGATCATCACATTCTTCCTTTTTCTTTATTCATTGACCGGCCCGCTAAATACAACTAAAAACACAATGATACCTGATATCAGCATCAAGCTGTATGCGACGGTCGAGGCTGTTATTTTAAGAAACCGGCTCTTCAGCTTAAATCGACTGAAATAAATGGTTACTACAGCTAAAAACATGAGCCCCATTGAACCAAGTGCAAACCACATCTTGATTAAAGCAAAACTCATCGTGCCTGTCCCCCTTTAAAACGAACAAATTGTAAGCGTTTATATTTCATTCTAAACCAAAAATAAGGTAAATATCAATCATTTTTCCAATCATTCAGAAAAAAGCGCATAAAAAAACTGAAGCAAAGAGGGGGACTCCGCTTCAGTCATTAGGTCGACTATTTTTCCTCATTCTGTAGAGGCAAAGCTCTATTCAAACTTCATTGCTATGTTATGCAAGTCTTCCCCTTCTTGCATCCTCTACATGCCTAAGTTCAGTCTTCCATTTATTTTGTTTGGTTTTCAAACATGTTCACAAGGTCTTCCATTTCATGTGTTTTCACACGTGCCATCAATGATTCGACCGCATCGTCGACCTTTTTCCCTTCAAACAGGACGTGGTAAAGCGCCTCTGTGATCGGCATGCTGACCTTGTATTCTTTGGAGAGCTGATAAGCGCCTTTTGTTGTACGGACGCCTTCGACGACCATCCCCATTTTTTCAAGCACTTCTTCAAGCTTATACCCTTTACCAAGCAGATTTCCGCAGCGCCAGTTACGTGAATGAACACTTGTACATGTCACGATCAAATCTCCAACGCCCGTTAAACCGGCAAATGTCAGAGGATTCCCTCCCATTTTTGTACCGAGACGTGCGATTTCAGCGAGTCCTCTAGTGATGAGCGCCGCTTTTGCATTGTCACCATATCCAAGCCCGTCTGTGATCCCTGCTGCAAGAGCAATGATATTTTTCAGTGCGCCGCCAATTTCTACACCAATCACATCAGGGTTTGTATAAACTCTAAAGTTGTTGTTCATGAACAAATCTTGAACAAATTGAGCCGCTTCAATATTTTCTGATGAGACAGTGACAGTTGTCGGGTGACGCAAGCCTACTTCCTCGGCGTGGCTCGGTCCTGATAAGACGACAACAGCTTCTCTTTTCTCATCCGGGACTTCTTGTTCAATCATTTGAGATATTCTCAGAAGTGTATCTGGTTCAATTCCTTTACTTACATGGACAAACGGCACTTTCGACGTAATCAGCTCATTTGCCTGCTTCAACACTTCACGAATGGCCTTTGTTGGCACAGCGACAATAATAGAGTCTGTCCCCTCTAACGCCTGCTTCATGTCTGTCGTCGCCTGAATGGACGCAGGCAGTGCGACATTTGGCAAGTAATCATGATTTTCATGTTTCTCATTGATTTGGTCAATGAGCTCTTGTCTATGTCCCCACATGTGTACATCATGATGATTATCAGCTAATACAAGAGCAAGGGCTGTTCCCCAGCTTCCTGCTCCAAGTACTGAAATTTTCTTCATTCTGCTCACCCTTTTTATTTTCTCGCTCTCGCAAATATTTTAATCGGTGTTCCTTCAAAACCAAACGCATCTCGAATGCGATTTTCTAGGAAACGTTCATAAGAAAAGTGCATAAGCTCTGGATCGTTTACAAATACAACAAAGGACGGAGGCTTAATCGCCACCTGTGTCGCATAGTAAATTTTCAGGCGCTGTCCATTATGAGTCGGCGTTGGATTCATTGCTACTGCATCCATGATGATATCGTTCAAAATATTCGTTTGAACGCGCATCGCATGATTTTCACTAGCTGTAATAATGGACGGCATTAACGTATGAATTCTCTTTTTCGTGAGAGCAGACATAAACAAGACAGGAGCATAATCTAGGAATTGAAAATGCTCACGAATGTTTTGCTCAAATTCCTTCATCGTACGCTCATCTTTTTCAACAGCGTCCCATTTGTTCACAACGATCACAACGGCTTTACCAGCTTCGTGTGCATAGCCCGCAATACGTTTATCCTGCTCAATAATGCCTTCTTCACCGTCTAGAACAACAGCGACAACATCAGAACGATCAATGGCTTTTAATGCACGAAGCACACTGTATTTCTCTGTTGTTTCGTATACTTTTCCTTTTTTTCTCATACCTGCTGTATCAACAATGACAAAATCACGCTGATTATACGTAAACATCGTATCGACAGCATCTCTTGTTGTACCAGCGATGTTGCTGACAATGACGCGGTCTTCTCCGAGCATCGCATTCACTAAAGAAGATTTCCCTACATTCGGGCGACCGATTAAGCAGAACTGGACAACTTGTTCGTCATACTGCGTATCTGGTAAGTTCTTAAAGTGTTCTGCAACAGCATCAAGTAGATCACCAAGACCTAATCCGTGCGTTCCAGAAATCGGATATGGCTCGCCAAACCCTAGTGCATAAAAGTCATACACGTCACTTCTCATTTCAGGGTTGTCCAGTTTATTGACAGCAAGTACAACTGGCTTTTTCGTGCGATATAAAATTTTTGCGACTTCTTCATCCGCTGATGTCACACCATCTCGGCCATTCACCATAAAGATAATGACATCCGCTTCATCCATTGCAATTTCTGCTTGATGGCGAATTTGCGCTAAAAATGGCTCATCTCCAATATCAATTCCACCAGTATCTATTAAGTTAAAGTCATAATTTAACCATTCAGCAGAGCTATAAATACGATCTCTTGTTACACCAGGTGTGTCTTCTACAATCGATATTCTTTCGCCTGCGATTCGATTAAAAATTGTAGATTTTCCAACGTTGGGCCTTCCAACAATGGCTACGACAGGTTTACCCATAGTACCCTTCCTTTCAATCCAGCCGCGATTCAATATGTTCATCATCATGTTTCAACCGGGATTTAAAATTTTCATTCAGTTTTATGAAATAAACCCTTCAAACATGAAGGGTTCAACTTATATATTATATCAATTTTTAATCAGACCACAATGAATAACTTAAAAATGTTTGACAATCAAGTAAAGATCTTCTCCAATTCCGTGTGCAATTCCATCTAAAATGGCCTCTAAATTCATGGCGTACATGTCGAGTTCTTCTTTATTTTCACAGAAAAAAACGGCTGTTCCGCCCATGACCCGCTCTTTATTTGTTGTAGCCACAGCGAGTATAAATTGTTCAATGGTGTTCGCCATGCCCTATTACCTCACTTTCTTTTTTATGAACTCTGTCGGCATTCTGATGGCATTTTCTAAAATGGGTACTTCTTCTAATACACGGACAGCGAGATCTTCACGATACCATTGCGGTAAAATGAACACGCCAAGTGTGCCGTTATTCAAATCACGCTTTGCGAGCGGACAGAGTGATGGTTCACCAGAGTCGCGATACACACCAAGTACATTGGATAAATCAAATAAAATGGCTTGCCGCTGCCCAAGGTTGGCAATCGTTGTGGCTGCGTTGAAATTTTTCGGTGTCAAAATAAAGCCCATCCCATGCTCTAATATGAGCTTTTGCTTTTCGGGCAGTCCGATATTCATGATGTAAATATCGTTCACATAGAGCCCTGCCCCATCAAAGCGAAGCTCTCCTTTTTGTATGTTGACAATATCCTTTAATTGGCTGCCAGACATTAATAGCTTTGCCAAGAAAAAACAAAGAATACCGACCACTGTCCCAATAACGAGCGAGAAGAAAATACAGGCTGTGGTCGTAATCAGTGCCGTGAGAATCGCAATATAATTTCGGCTTTCAAAGGCAATGGCAATGCCTTCTATATATGTACTGCCTCTTGAGACTAGCTCATATGAATCCATTTGAGTTAACGTATTTCTTTCCATATTGCGGACATCTCGGAATTGCGTGGCCGCCAGCGTGAGAAAGGTAATCGCCGTAAATTCCTCCTGAATGAGTGCAGGCATAATGATCGCACCAAGCCCTGAAGCGATAAAACCAAGCGCAATGTGAATCACTTGTCCATGAATATACGTAGGGTATTGCCGGTAATCTGTTCTTAACATATAAAGCCTGGCCGCCATCCCAAAGATGACACCAATAATCACAGGAAACGTATAATCCGTCATGTTGATTTTGCAGCCCCTTTTACTGGTTTTCTTGATGAACGGGCGTTCAAGAGCTTTTCAAGCTGATCGACACCTAATAGGAAGATGGACCCTTGAACAACAAGGGACAGAAAAGAGAGATCTCCTATGACAATCGATGATGTCAGGCGGTGAATTGTGAGCGCATAAAGAGCTTCGCCAAGACATACAGCCATCATCCATAGGGTGACTCGTTCTGTGAAATGATGTCCATATGTCAAAGACATCAAGATCAGCAAGGCAAATACGACCCAATCCACTTTTATTAGCGTGAACCAAACCGGATCATATAATGCAAAAATCATAAAAAAGGCATATGCGCTCACCATAGAACCTAATTGTATGATTCTCATTATTTTATGCCCAGACCGGAATATAACGAAACCCGCACATGCATATAAAAAGGTCATCAAGTACCCCGCATTCAGGCTCATATCAAATATGGATATCATGAAATGACTACATATAATATGGACAAGGACAAAGACGCCTAGCACATTGCGCCATGAGCTTTTTTCCATAATAAATGTCACGATAATCCAAACGAACCATATGGACCAATAATAGTACAAAGCCTCCAACGTCTCATCACCTCAATTACATTATGGGAAAATCCCCAATTTTTAAACGTAAGAGATCGCTTTGGGCATTGTATGAAATAAACAAGAGGTGACACCCTAATGGTTGAGGAGGGATGTATGATGGGAAAAGATAGACAGGAAAAACGCTTAAAGGCATCAAAAAGAGTGGAATCTGACCGTGATCAATCCATTCATTATAAAGGGGCAACAGCATTAGAAGGTCCAGATAGTGCGCGAAAAAGAAATCAATAAAAAAAAGCATGTGATGACCACATGCCTTAGATGTTTAAGGGCTAAACTTGCTTTTAGTCCTTTTTCTTATTTGATCTTAAACTATAGTATGTTGTGTCGATGCCTCTTTCTTTGAGCCAATGACTCGTTTCACCTGAAATGACAAGTTGGGTTTGTCTCAGCTCTTCAATGGTCTTCACGCCAAGGACTGTCATCATCATCTTCACATCTTCTTGAAGATCTATGATATTCGCGATGAGACCGCTCTCCCCTCCGTCAGTCAGTGATTTTAATAAAAAGCCAGCTAGACCAGCAGCGGATGCGCCAAGTGCGATTGATTTTGTTACATCAAGGGCGTCTTGTATACCTCCCGAGGCTAAAATCGTTTGATCTGGAAAACTTGTATGTACTTCAGCAAGACTCGCTGCAGTTGGAATCCCCCATTGATCAAAATAATGAAGTGCTTTTTGGCGGCGAAGATTTTCGATCTTAGAAAAGTTCGTACCACCAAATCCGCCTACATCAACGGCCGCAACCCCAGCATGAAATAACTTTTTGGCCGTTTCCTTGCTCATGCCAAATCCAACTTCTTTTACGACAACAGGCACACCAACTGATTCATTGATGGCTGCGATGCGCTCAAGTGCCCCCCTGAAATCACGGTCTCCTTCAGGCATGACAATCTCTTGAATCACATTTAAATGAATCTGGAGCATATTGGCCTCCAGCATCTCAACGGCTTCCTTCGCTTGCTTCATCGTTGCCTCACTGCCTAGGTTCGCAAAGACAATTCCATCTGGATTCACTTTACGAACAACTTCATACGTACGTCTTTCTTCTTTATCTTTCAGTGCAGCCATTTGCGATCCAACTGCCACCGGAATATTGGTTTCCTTCGCTGCGATCGATAAAGAGCGATTAATCTCATAGGTCGATTTTCCGCCTCCGCCAGTCATTGCATTGATAAAAATTGGCGAACCGAAAGTCAGTCCGCCAATTGTTGAATGTGTATCAATTTGTGATGTTGCAAGATCTGGTAAACTGGCGTGAACGAAGGAAACATCTTTTAAACCTGTTGCTGCATGCTGTCCAGTGGACAAGGCATGTTCAATATGCTGCTTCTTTCTTTCTGCTCGCGTCAATTTTGATCACCAAATTATTTTAATTTATTGAGCTTATCTCCGATCAGGTCACCAAGCTGGAATCCACTTGTGTTTTCTTCTTTCGCCTGATATTGACGATAATTCTCTTCGATTTGTTTTTCAGGATTTTCTTCTAAATCACGGATGCTTAGTGAAATGCGTTCTTCATCTTCATTCACATCAAGCACTTTTACTTTCACAGTCTGCCCTTCTTCAAGGACTTCATGCGGCGTACCGATATGTTTATGAGAGATTTGAGAAATATGCACAAGTCCTTCGACGCCTGGCAGAATTTCAACAAATGCACCAAAGCTCACTAGACGTTGAACAGTTCCTTCAAGCACATCACCTTGTTTTACCTTTTCACCAATCTGGCTCCAAGGTCCTGGTAATGTTTCTTTAATAGATAGTGAGATACGTTCGTTATCACGATCAACAGCAAGTACTTTGACCTGGACTTCCTGGCCTTCTTCCACTACGTCAGATGGCTTTTCAACATGCGCATGGGATAGTTGAGAAATGTGAACCAATCCATCAATGCCGCCAATGTCTACAAATGCACCAAAATCAGTAAGGCGTTGCACTTTACCATCAATCACACTGCCTACTTCAAGTTTTTGCAAGAAGTCTTGCTTTTTGTCTAATTGCTCTTGCTCCACTACTGCACGGTGCGAGAGAATCACACGATTTTTTTCGCGGTCAAGTTCGACCACGACAAGTGAGAGTGTTTTACCTTTGTAGTCTGAAAAGTCCTCAACATAGTGCGCTTCTACAAGAGATGCAGGAATAAATCCACGCACACCAATGTCTACGACAAGACCACCTTTTACAACGTCTTTTACTTCAGCTTCAAATACTTCTTTTGTTTCAAACTTTTTCTCTAGGTCTTCCCAAGCGCGGTCTGCATCAACAGCACGTTTCGATAAAATCAAAGCATCGTCTTCGACTTTTGTTACTTTAAGCTCTAATTCGTCGCCATCTTTCACGACATCTGATGCTTTTTCAACGTGAAGACTTGATAATTCACTGATTGGGATGATCCCAGGTTGTTTCACATTGACGATATCTACATTGACATGCTTGTCCTCAACTTTAGAAACAATCCCTTTCACTACATCTCCAACCTCTGGTACCTGAACATCGATTTGATTCATTTCCTCTGTCATTTCGATAACCTCCTTGGTCCAAACCTACACAGCTTAGTTAAAACGACTGGGTGAATATGTGTCTTAAGCATGATGATTGCCAGCCGAGTATGTATTATAGAAACATTCAAATCAACAGAATTGCTTGAATGATCAATAAAAATAGTATTAGTATAAACTTCTAATAAAAGACCTTGTTTGTCAAGAGATAAACCTCTAACTTATAAAAGTTTTCTAAAATTTCTTACAGTTTCTCCACACGGTCTGCTGCATCTAAAATTTTACCTGCTACCTCTTGAATGGTAAGAGAAGTTGTGTCAATCTCAATGGCGTCATCCGCTTTCTTAAGCGGTGAAACTTCGCGCTCAGAGTCAAGCTTGTCACGTCTTGCAATCTCTTCGATCAGCTGATCGTAATTGACATCGTAGCCTTTTTTCTGATTCTCTTCAAAGCGGCGTTTTGCTCTTTCTTCTACAGATGCAAGCAAGAAAATTTTCACTTCGGCATCTGGAAGAACGTGAGTACCTATGTCTCTTCCGTCCATCACGACACCGCCTTTTTTACCAAGCTCTTGCTGCCTGCGGACCATTTCTTCCCGAACAGCTCTGTGCTTTGCGACAACCGATACTTGGTTGCTCACGCGGTCTGTGCGAATCTCTTCTGTCACATCGGTATTGTCTAGATGCACTTTTTGACCCTCGCCTGTTGAGACAAGTTCAATCACCGTTTTCTTTAGTAGTGCATCAAGCGCCTGCTCGTCTTCAAGATCTACACCATGGTGAAGTGCCGCAAGCGTAATCGCGCGGTACATGGCACCTGTATCGATATAAATATATGATTTTTTTGCTGCGACAATTTTTGCCACAGTGCTTTTTCCTGCTGCTGCAGGACCGTCAATTGCGATAGATAATTTCTTTTTCATAATACCTCTCCTTGATTGAATCTCCCTTATGAATTGTAACACGATCACCGGTCAAACGGGGGAATTTTCTATCAATCCTTCTGCTTAAACGTCTCGATCCAATCTTCAATGCTCATGTTATTTACACCCTCGTATTGCACGACTTTTGACAAAAATAGTTCTCCTTTTGTCAAATGAAGTGTGATCTGAACGGCTAATAATAAGACAAGCTGAATGAGCACCGCTTTAAATAGCCATCTTTCCATTGTTTTCATACAAAAAGCCTCCACGCTAGATTCTATTACCTCTAGTATGGAAGCTTTTAACATCCTTTATTCTTATGCTTTTTTCACACGTGTTAAAAGCTGCTGCTGGAAGCAGTACTTCATAATGTGCTGCTGCTGATCATTTGTGATCTCAGAAAACTCCATGATCGCTCTTGTTTTGCCAGTCTGCTCATCTTGATAAACTCGGCTCATCTCTGCAACCGCTTTAATTTTAACAGGCTCTTTCAGCGGAAGTTCAAACTCTGTGATCACTTCTCCGTATTCTTTCAATGAGACACCTTCAGGAACAGCAATTGCTAAGCCGCCAGCACTCATATTGACAATAAACGTGTCAAAGGATTCTTCACCCGTTTGCGTGATCGCGGTTTTGACCATTGTATCGACTCTCAGGTATTCTCTACGCTGAAGCCGAATCATTTCTTCTTTTGGCGGAATGGAAATGACGATCATCGGAATATCTTCTTTCCTCTTGCCGATGACTTCGCTTGTGCATTTGTATGGAATTTGATTTTCATCGAAAAAGAAAACGGTGATTTCTGTTTGCTGGTTTAAATAGATCGTGCGTCCCGTTTCTTTATCAGCTGGATAATTAATGCAAATATCATCGTTATTATTTTCCAAAACTTTCGATTTTGCAGTTTTCACTTCTTTGTTCTCATTGACATATTCAATTGTGATTGCATCCCCTATTTGTAACATTCCTCATCACTCTTTTCATCTGTGAAATCATATCCTCTCCTATATTAAACCATGTATAAAACAAAAGGAAAAGGCTTATTCGCCTTTTCCTCGTTTCCTTTTTTATAGGTCTTTATATATAGGTTCTGCGTTTTTTAGTTTATCTACTCGTTCTTCTTTTCCAGTATCCGCATTAATGAACATTCGGTACGTATCATTTTTTATCGTTCCTAGGAACTCATAGCATAAAACTTCCTCTGACATATCGTTTTGAACAATCGCTACATGAGTATCTTCGATTTTCACATGCTGATTGAGCGTTTTCTTCGCTTCTTTTTGCGAGATTTTAGGTGCTTTGATGTCTCTTGTTTTATGATTCGTTAAATAGTCTTTCGCTGAAAATCCAACCACTTCACCATCGTCTAGTGCGACCTTCATGCGTATACTATCTGGATACAGCAGTACATTTTTTTGAAGAGGTACATAGGTAAATACACCGATATTATCAAATTGTGCACTTTCATCTAAATGGAATGACTCTGCATCAAATCCTTGCTTCTTTAAGAAGCTGAGTGCTTTTTCTGATGCTTGGTTTAAACTGATTTTCTGTTTTTTCACGTCTCGATTTTGAAGAAGGTAGACTGGATGTCCTCCTTTTTCAGTCAAGTCTAAATAGAAATTCGCTTTACTATCAGGATCTGACATCGATAAGCTGTACACATCTCGATTGGTTTTGCTTCCGCTTTTTCTCACCTTAAAATGTTGATTATGATCAGGTGCGAATTGCTGGGCAATGCGTATCGCTTCTTTCTTTGAAATCTTTTTACCCTTTAAATGATTGTAGCCGCGTGTTTCTGCTTCTGTGGACACATTTGTCGGTCCGAGATCGACATCTGCAAATGCATCTGCATTTCTCTCGACTGTTTTCAACCCGTCAATGATGGTGTTATCATTTTTTCGGTCACCATCAGCAAGTGCCATTTCAACATCCATCCATTTTAAATTTTTATTGAGGACGAGGTGCTGCACTTGTCTCAGTTCGTTTTGGATATCAGATGCTTGCTGATATAAGGACGTAATGGTTTTGTGCGTATTTTTGTTTAATGGTTCATCTGATAAGGATTTAACTGATGATTTGTAGCTAAAGTCTCCGACATTCGCCAAAAATTCTTCCGTTTTGTTAAAAGGCATTAATGTGAGCGGAAGCTGACTCACATTGTTATGTGCTTCTGATGACATTCTCCATACATCTGCAAGTGCCGGTGAAATCGACGATTGGCTGTTCATCGCAAGCGTTGCCCCAAGTTTGTCGTGCAGCTGATCCACTTGGTACGTTAAATCGTGGAAGGCCCTCTGATAGTTGTTCTCTGCGTGCAGCAGCACTGCGTCTTTTTCTTGATGCTCTTTATAGCCCCAATAACCTGTTGAGATGACAGCAATTCCTAAAATGGCAATCAATATTCCTCTGATCATTTATTTACACCTCTTTCTATTCGCAGAAAATATGTTTCCCAATTCGTTTAATTTGTGGTCTTCCCCAAATCCATGGACTTGTTGCTGTATCAGGGTTAAAGTAATAGACGGCGCTCTCAGACGGGTCCCAGCCGTTAATGGCATCAAACACAGCCTTTTTTGCAGTGTCATTTGGTGACATATAAAATTGACCATCCGCCACAGCTGTAAACGCAAGCGGTTCAAAAATAACTCCTGCGATTGTATTTGGAAAAGTCGGGTTGTTCAAACGGTTTAAGATGACGGCAGCGATCGCCACCTGTCCTTCATACGGCTCGCCCCTTGCTTCACTATAAACCGCTTGTGATAAGAGCTGAATATCATTACTAGAAAAACCACCTGGCATGTTGGCTGCCGTTTGTTTCGGTGTTTGATTTGCTTGCTGATTGCCTGACTGTTTCGCAGACTTTCCAGGTGCTCCGCTTTGACTTTTTTGATTCTCTTTCGCACCTTGAGCAGTCTTTTTTTGTGAGCTTCTTTTCGCAGGAGCTTTTGTTTGCTGATCAAGAGGTTTCCCGCCATAATGGGTAAACTCATTCCCCTTTTGCAGCTGCTGCTGAACAAAGTCTTTATAGTATTTTGTCTTTTGAACTAATAGGCTTTTTGTTTGTTTACCTACAAGTCCGTCGACCTTCTTTACACCATATTGGCTTTGAAAGTTGCGAACGGCCCAGTACGTCCCCCAGCCATATACACCATCAATTTTGCCATTGTAAAAGCCATTGTATTGGAGCCGTGCTTGCAGCTCGACTACATCTTCTCCTGTCGCACCTCGCTGGATGACTTGACTGGTGAAGGCTTCACTTTTTTCAGTTGTCATCAGTGATGTTGCGAGTAGAACGATTGAGAAGATAAGGACGATTTGTTTCATGAAACGAGCTTTGTCCATATTTGATCCTCCTGTACTTTTGATGTTTGAATATATATTTCTTCCAATCCCTATTTTTATACATTCATCACAGGAGAGAAATGGATAAAAAGACAAAAAAACGCCCTATCAACTGATAAGACGTTTTCTACATTAAATTTTGCACCATTTTCACTGAACGAGCTTTTTTTGCTTTTCGCAGGCCAAACCACCATAAAAAAATCATGAATGGCAGCATGATATATCCCCAATTTTTCATTCCTAACAATATGAAATCATATAGGCCGTGAAAAAGCACAGGAAGCGTTAGAGAAAGGATCAGCCATTTGCGCTGCTCCTTTTTATCAGAGAAGCGGGCTTTGCCGATATAAAATCCCATCACAACACCGAATAAAGCATGACTTGAGACGGGTAATAAAGCACGGGTGAATGCATATTCAACCCCGTGACCGACCAAATAAAGAATATTTTCAAGTGTTGCGAAACCAAGTGAGACACTGGTTCCATATACAATTCCATCATAGTGTTCGTCAAATTGGGCATGCGCATAGACGCTGACCATTAAAATAAACCATTTTAAAGATTCCTCTAAGAAGCCCGACGTCACAAATGAAATCAAGATAGGGTTCGTTGCGATATGCTCCTCTTGAAGGACATATTGAATAAACATGGTTGGAAACACAAGTATAACACCTAGCATAAAAGATCTGATGACCATGTGTACCGGCTCATTGTCGTACTGATCTTTCAAATAAAAATAACTTAAAAGTGCGATGCCGGGAGCTAAACCTGCTGAGATGATTGCGATCATAACCAGACCTCTTTCCCTACATTATCCTTCATTATCGTACCATGATTTACCCTTTTTTTATATGACTCGAGCCCATTTTTATGAAAATATTCTTCTATATAATCCCATTTTATATCAAAAAGAACCGAATCCCTTGGAAGGATCCAGTTCTTTTTTTATGCGTTCATTCTTTTGTTAATTTCTTCTGCAATTAGCCCCCCATGAAATCTCCCGTTTTCAATGAAAATTTCATTGGCATTATTTCCAGCTGCAATCACTCCTGCGATGAAAATACCTTCTACGTTTGTCTCCATCGTCTGTTCATCAAATGCTGGGCGGCCTGATTCTTGATCAATTGTCACACCCATTTTTTCTAAGAAAGAATGATCTGGATGATAGCCTGTCATGGCAAAAACATAATCACTTTTCACTCGCTCCGTTTGCTCTTGCTGGTTTGTAAAAATCACTTCTTCTTCTGTAATTTCCTTCACCTGTGCTCCAAACTCCATTCGAATCGTTCCATTTCGCACAAGTGCTTCAAACTCTGGCAAAATCCAAGGTTTGATGCTAGATGAATATTCAGTTCCTCGATAAAGTACAGTGACTCTGCTTCCGCATTTCACAAGTTCTAGCGCAGCATCGACACTTGAGTTTTTCCCGCCGATCACCGTTACATCTTTATCAAAGTATGGGTGTCCTTCTTTAAAATAATGATACACATGTGGAAGGTCTTCCCCTTTGACATTCATATAGTTTGGATGGTCATAGTAGCCAGTAGCAATCACGACATAATCACATGAATAGTCGTCTTTTGATGTGCTCACGGTAAAATGGCCATCTTTTTTCGTCACAGCGGTTACTTTTTCAAAGGCATGCACACGCAGGTTTTTTCGTCTGACTACTTCTCGGTAATAAGAAAGCGCCTGGATACGAACTGGCTTGCGATTTTCAGTAATAAAAGCGACATCACCAATCTCAAGCTTTTCACTTGTACTGAAAAAGGTTTGATGTGTTGGGTAATGATAAATACTGTTAACGACATTCCCCTTTTCAATGACTAGTGCATCAATTCCGATTTGCTGGAATGCGATGGCAGCTGATAATCCGCAAGGGCCGCCTCCTATTATGATCGCTTTTTCTTGTTTCATTTGTTCCACTCCTGTCGTTTCAATGCAATAACAATTGCTAGCTGTTGATGATTTGTTCCCATTCCATAAAAAAATCTCCTATTTAAGGATAGGAGATTTTAAGGCGCGATGCAAATAAGCCGCTTAAATCCAGCCTCTGAATCGAGAAGCTTCAGCCATTTTACGTACGCCGACCATATATGCAGCAAGACGCATATCGATGCGGCGGTTTTGCGCCATTTCATAAATATTATTAAATGATTTCACCATCATATCTTCTAAACGAGTTTCGACTTCCTCTTCAGTCCAGTAGAACCCTTGGTTATTCTGCACCCATTCAAAGTAAGAAACCGTTACACCACCCGCACTCGCAAGTACGTCTGGGACAAGCAGTACTCCACGATCTGAAAGAATTTTTGTTCCTTCAAGTGTCGTTGGACCATTCGCTGCTTCTACGACAATTTTAGCTTTAATGTTTGCCGCATTATCTTCAGTGATTTGGTTCTCAATGGCTGCAGGTACTAAGATATCACAATCGAGCTCAAGCAGCTCTTGGTTTGTGATGGTATCGTTAAATAATTTAGTAACGGTTCCAAAGCTGTCACGTCTGTCAAGCAAGTAGTCAATATCAAGACCATCTTCATCGTATAACCCGCCGTAAGCATCTGAAATCCCTACGATTTTCGCTCCAGCATCATACATGAATTTAGCCAAGTAGCTTCCTGCATTTCCGAATCCCTGTACGACAACACGTGCCCCGCTAATGTCAATTCCTTTTTTCTTCGCCGCTTCTTTGATGCAGATCGTCACACCTTTTGCTGTTGCAGTATCACGTCCGTGTGATCCTCCAAGAACAATTGGTTTTCCGGTAATAAATCCTGGCGAGTTAAATTCATCCATTCTAGAATATTCGTCCATCATCCATGCCATAATTTGAGAGTTTGTAAACACATCTGGAGCTGGTACATCTTTTGTTGGACCAACGATTTGACTGATTGCGCGAACATAGCCGCGGCTTAGTTTTTCAAGCTCTCTAAATGACATTTCTCTTGGATCACAGATAATACCGCCTTTTCCTCCGCCATAAGGAAGATCCACAATACCACATTTTAAACTCATCCAAATTGAAAGCGCTTTTACTTCTTTTTCAGTAACGTTCGGGTGGAAACGAATACCGCCTTTTGTCGGTCCAACAGCATCATTGTGCTGCGCGCGGTAACCAGTGAAAATTTTCACTGATCCATCATCCATTCGTACTGGAATTTTCACAGTTAATAGACGAATTGGCTCCTTCAGCAATTCATACACTTCTTGCGGATACCCTAATTTGTCTAGCGCTTTATGTATGACGGTTTGAGTTGACTTTAAAACATCTAGCTTATCTTCTGCGTTATGAGCGGCGTTTTGATCGGCTGCCATTAAAATAAACCCCCTAGAAATCTTTCATGATCTACTGCTCCCTTTCAAGCAATAGTATACACCTTCGTACTGGTAAAGCAAAGGTAAAAAACGTTTTTTATTAAAATAAAATATCAGCGTTTATAAATATAAAAAGGATATAAAAAAATACTGTTGTTTCATCACAACAGTATTAAATATAATAGAAAAAAGTGATTAAAAATACATTTGAATCGTTTTCACTGCATCATCTTGCATGATCACTTTTCCGTATTCTTTTAGCCGATGAATCGTTAATGTCGTAGGTGAACCGAACTCCGCTAAAATGGAAATGACGGTATCAGCTGATAGTTCTTCAAAATCATCTAGGCTGAGAAAATATTGACCTTCATAATGGTAAACTGTACCCCCTAAAAGTCCAATACGACTTAAACTATGGGACAGTTGAATCACATCTTCAAACGAGGCAAATTGATAGAGCACATGATGACTCTCGTCGAGCTTGACTTGCATCTCAATGTAATCTTCATCAAACTCATCATCATCAGCATCATCCTGCTGACTCTTTGTGACAATGACGACCATCCCCTGCGCCTGAAGTGAAAATACTTCAACAGCAATCGGTCCACTCGCTTCAAAACCGAGCTCCTGATTCGCTTCGTTCATCATGTCTTTAAACAGCTGATGGACTTTGAACGAATCTTTCCAAAGGTCTTCTTTCGTAAGACCCCGGTCTGTCAGGTCATCTAGTGTGAGAAAAATTTTGATTTTATTATAATTCAGACGCTCCAGTCGCATAACGTTCCCTCCTGCCTCTTCTAAACACACATCATACTGTAGTATATGAGATGATGAGTCATAGGTTCTTAATTTTGTATTCAGTTTACACTGTGTCAAGACGGAAGACAAGCATGAAGCTATGCTTACGGTGACTTTTATGGAAAATATTGAGGGCGCAGCCAGTCATCGCGTTTTTACAGGCATTAAATAGATCAGATGCGTTTCCGGTTCTGCCCCGAGACGCATTGGAATCTTTGTTGTTCCATAGCCATTACTAATGAGAAAAAATGCGCCTTTGACCTGACCTGTTCTTCCTTTTTCATACGGACCAAATTTCCCAATTCGAATCTGACCTCCATGTGTATGACCGCTCAAAACAAGGTCGATCCCCTCATCTTCACTCATTAAATGATGTACATCTGGGTTGTGTGATAAGAGAATATTTACGTCATCTTTCACAAACTCAGGTCGTATCGCTTCATAATCCGCCTTTTCAAGCCGAATATCATCGATGCCTCCAATTTTAATTGACTGGCCTTCGAAATCCCACACAGCTGTTTCATTTTGCAGGGTCGTCACATCGTAAGCATGAAGAATCTCTTTAAGCTTTTGCTGGTGCAGCTCGTGATCATTATTTCCCCAAACAAAATAAACGGGCGCAATTCTTGATAAACGTTTCACATTTTCTTCAATTCTGGCGTAGGGTACACCTTTTTCTGCTAAGTCCCCGCCTATCATAATGACATCCGGTTTTTCTTGTGTGACCTCAGCTAATAATGAGTCACTAATCAGCCGCCGGTGTGTATCAGAAATAAAGAAAATCACTGCTGGTCGATCTGATTGAAGTGCTTCTATTGTAAAGTAATGCTTTTTGATGTTGTTTTGTTTTGCCGTTTTCACCATTTTTGCCGTTACACACACACCTGTTGTAACAGCCGCAATGGCGGCAGTAAATCCGATGGCATATTTCATCATAAATGGCTCCCTTGCATATGTGTCGTTCATAAGACGCTTGAATGAAAAAAGACGTTTCAACTATTAAAACGTCTTTTTACACATTTATTTACTTTCATAATAGAGATTAATGTCATATTGCTGCTGCATATAGTGAAAAACCGCTTCACGCTCTTTCCACTGGTCTGATTGCGGCCATAAGTCTGTGCTTTTTTGTATAATCTCACATCTAAGGCGATGATATTCATCCTCAGCCTTTTCTTCTTTTTTCTTATAATAATAAGATGCATAAAAAGCAAACACCTCAGCCATTATCCAAAATAGAAAGACCTCATGACTGAGCAGCGTTGCAATCATCGCTTCCGGCTGAAGCGAGCCTCCCTTATTTGCCGTTATCACAAAATAAAACAAAAGAATCGCCAGTGACAAAAGGGCTGTCCATTGCCACCTTCTACACTGCTTGGCAAAGCCCTCATATTTGTGCTTTCTTTTGATCAACGTTTCCATCATTTTCTGTGTCGGCTGATCCATATAGCGGCTGATTGCGTGCAAAGTCATCACATACACCCTGTCCCTTTTTTCTACATATGTATGTGCTTTTTCATTCGTTCATGTCAGGTAATTAGTTTTCCAATGGAATATTGAGTACTTGACCACTGTATACACTGTTCCCATTTAAATGATTGTAGGCTTTTATTTTCTCTTCACCTGATCGGCTTTTGTAATATTTCATCGAGATTCGATACAGGTTTTCCTCTGGGCCAACAGTGTGCTGGACGACACGAACTGGCTTTTCTTCCTGCTTCTTTTTCTCTTCGACTTCTTTTCGTTTTTTCTCTTCTTGCTGTTTTTGGAGGGCTAGCTGCTGCTGCTCACGCTTTTTCGCAGCTGCGGCTTTTTCACGCTCTTCTTTCTCTTTAGCAGCTTTTTCTTTTTTCTTTTGCTCTGCTTTTTCTTTTGATCGCTGCTTTTCTTTTTCTTCATCTTTCTTTTTCTTCTCTTCATCAGACGCATCCGCTTTATCAGCTTTTGCGTCATTTTTTGTTTCGGCTAGTGCTGACGGAACTGGGTCTGTGTCAGCACTTGAGGTTTTATCAATGTATACACCCTGATTGTTATTATCGTTGATTTCCTTTGAAGTGTAGTAGATCAATAGAAAGAAAACAGTGATGACGATGATAGGAAAGATAATAGCCAATGTCGTAAACAAAGGATTGCGCACTTTTTTCGTACGCTGCTTCTTATATTCATGAAAGTCTTCTCGTGTAGGAAAGTGAGAGTCATCAGAAGGATGTACTTTTTCTTCAAGAATTTCCTCTACATTGTCGTCATGGTTGTTTGTGAGCTGCTCCTTCTTTCTCTGCATTCTCGACATTTCTTCCATGTTCATCCCTCCCCTTATATTTCAAACGAATTTGACAAGCAAAGACTAAGTCAATGACAAAATGTGTCATGACAGGAACAAATAAATTCCCCGTCCACTCGTATAAAAGTCCTAAAAAAATACTAATGGAAACCACGAGGATAAACAAGAGTATTTTTGATAAATAGCGAAAGTGAAGAAGCGCAAACACGATGCTGGCAATCTCAAGTCCAAATTGCTGTTGAACAATTCCGCGAAATAGTATTTCCTCTGAAAAGGCAATGAGAAGTGCTAACCAAACAATATGCGGAATGCTTCGGTTTTTGAACATCTTTTCATTTAAACCGCCATCATCATACATATGAGCAGGAAACACCTTCATGACAATTGCATCTATAATAATGACGAGCAATGCACCGCCAATTCCATATGTTAGAATGCGCATATCATGAATCTGCCAAAGGGCTGTAAAATCCGTCCATTGATCGAACATAAATATGCCTAGTAAAAAAGAAACGATAAGCATGAGCAGCTGCGTGAAATACAGCTGTTCTACGACTTGTCGATCGGTTAATTTTTCAATGATTCGGCGATGTTGTTCAATCAATGCTGCGCCTCTTTTGTCAGATGAAACATACGATCCAGCACAGTCTTCCAGTGTTTCATTTCATTCAGCTCCAATGATTGTTCTTTTTTTTCATAATCAGACAGGTTCAGTCCGCAAGAAGAGCAGCAATGCTTAGAGGACGCGCGCTCTGTTTGATCAAGCTGTTCGTGAAAGTATGATAACAGAGATTGTCTAAAGCAGTCATGATCCATGATCCGCTCTTTAAATTGCCACACTTTTTTTAGCTTTTCTGTTTGTCTGTCCTGCAATATTTCTTTTAGATTCATCAGAATTGCCGGGCGCTGTTCGGACTCATGCATCATGTAATAGTGCGTCAGCATTCTTGCACGCGTCTCCTGAAGCCCTGTTTCCATCAATCGTTCACGTAATTTTTTTTCATCATTTGTCTGCATTTGAGTCAGTTGTGATAAGTAGAAATCAATTTCTGGTTCGTCAAATCCTTCTGTTTGGATCAAGTGTAGCTGAATATCTGCATCCTCTTCTGTATATAAAAGAATGCTCACACTGTTTTTCCCGTCCCTTCCCGCTCTTCCAATCTCTTGCATAAATGCTTCAATCGATTGCGGAGGGCTCATATGAATGACAAACCGGATATTTGCTTTATCGATTCCCATGCCAAAAGCACTCGTACAGCAAATGAGATCAAGCTGACCGCTGATAAATTGCTGCTGAATGAGCATACGATCTCCTGCGTCCATTCCGCCATGATAAAACTCAACACGCTGATTGGTTTTTTGTTTCATACAGAGAGCAAGCTCTTCTGTCATTTGCCGGGTTGGGCAATAAATAATGCCTGGTCCTTGCAAAAAATCCGCAAGCTCAATGGCCCGTTTCTCTTTTGCTTCTTTCGATTCGTGCACTTCTTTGACTAAGGCAATGTTCGGGCGGTTGACGGAATGAATATGAAAGTCTGGATGCTGCAACCTTAGCGTTTGCACAGTATCTTTTAGCGTTTGTTTCGTTGCTGTGGCTGTAAGAGCTAAAGCCACAGGATGACCTAACGCTTCTCTCCATTCTCCAAGCTTCGAATATTCAGGACGGAAATCATGCCCCCATTCTGATATACAATGCGCTTCATCGACGACAAACAGACCAATACGCATCGATTTGAGCTGTTCAAGCAGCACTTCTGACATTAATGCCTCAGGTGCGACGAATAGAAATTTATATGATGGCAAATGCCGAATGATATGTCGCCTCTCCTGAAAAGACAATGTGCTATTAAGCGCCGCCACTCGTTTTTCTCCGCGCATTTTCATTCGTTCGACTTGGTCCTCCATAAGCGATAAAAGCGGCGAAATAATGAGAACCAGCCCGTCTGTCATATAACCGGGAATTTGATAGCAAAGTGACTTTCCTCCACCAGTAGGCAGCATGGCAACCGTATCTTTTTGATGCAGTACACTTCGAATAATGTCCTCTTGACCTGCTTTAAATGTATCGTGGCCAAAGTATCGCATGAGCGTCTGATGAAGCTTATCCATTTGCTTTCACCATCCTTGTCAGTGCCAATCGTATTTGAAAATAAGTAAATGGATGCTCGAGTTTTTCTTTAATCAGCTTCATTTTATTTGTTTGCAGTTCTCTGGCTACAGCAAGGATCTCCCGCTGCTCTTTTATACTCACATAGGGATCTATTGAAAAGCTTGGCTCATGTATCGACAGCTCCACGATATGATCTTCAATCGTTGCCTTTTTTAATGAACGAATGTGAGCAATTTGTTCAATATCAAATCCTTTTTGGACAAGCTCAAGTGTTTTGTGAGTAGAAGTTGTTAACACGCGTTTAAATTCAAGGTCACCTACGAGCTTCTGCAAAGTCGGCGCCTCACCTTTTTGGGCAGATTGAATAAAATAATGGAGTACATTCCAAAAAAGCAAGTACACATACCACACATCTTCTTTCATCCACTCCGCCATTTGCTGATACGTACGCCCGATTCGTTCATGTGAGGTCAATGAGTAAACAAAAATCAGTGCCTCTTGATCACTTAGGTTCATTAGGAGTTTTTCTAGTTCATGATGCAGCTCTTCTGAAAGCTTGCTTTTCTGCTGATGCTGTTTCAAAAAAGATTTCGTCCAGCTTTGAACTGAGACATCTCTTTGTATTGGAACATATTGATGTGATCCAGCCATATGGTGAGAAAGCACTTGTACAAGTAAAGAGAGCCTCATCCATAGCATCTTTGCTTTATCGTGGTATTTGGCACCATGAAAATAAGCAGGCATCGGTTTTTCAGAGAAATGCTGGTGTAGCATTTGCTGCCCTGCTTCAGTGATACTCAGTGTCTCATCGTTTTTTCTAATATAGTGCTTCTCTTCAAGCTTTAAAGCAGAACGATTCAGCTGATCCCTCGTAAACCCCGGGTAACAGCCGAAGTACCTGGAAAGCTCAAACAAGCTGGCATCCTGTATGGTTTGAGATGATTTTTTTCCTTTAAAAAGATGGTAGACAGCACTAATGGAGCGTTCGCCGTTCAATTTATATACGCTGTCCATTAACATGACATCCAAATAATGAAGAGTCATTCATCAAAGCACCTGTCTTCCTGACAAAATTCGAATATTTTCTCCCTTTATTTTAACAGATTTCATACAAGAAGAAATGTTTAAACTCAATTTATGGGGGAAAGTTATGAACAAACCCTTATGTGATAAGCATTCTCAATCACTTTACAGTTGAAATGTGAATTTAAAATCATTACAATAAGGTTTGAGGAAATTGTTTTTTATCGGTGAAACTAAAAAGGTTAAACCATGTGTTCCATCGAACTATTTGGGAGGTATTTTTTTAACATGGCAAAATATACAATTGTAGACAAAGACACATGTATTGCTTGCGGCGCATGCGGTGCAGCTGCTCCAGACATTTATGATTATGATGATGAAGGCATTGCATTTGTTACGCTTGACGACAACCAAGGGACTGTAGAAGTTCCAGAAGTACTTGAAGAAGATATGCTTGATGCATTTGAAGGATGTCCAACTGACTCAATCAAAGTTGCGGACGAATCTTTCGAGGGTGACCCACTTAAGCATGAATAGTATAAAAGCCCCTTATGCAGGGGCTTTTTTTATATTAACTATTTTGAAGTCGGCGTTTATTTTCAAACCATGGACGCATTTTCACAAAAATGAAGCTAAATACGATGGTAATGATGATTCCTTTAATAAAGTTAAAAGGTAAAATCCCTGCTGTAATGGTCGTCTTGAGCGCATGATCTGATAGTTCAGGTGCGTTTAAAAACCATGTGTAAGCTGGTAGGAATAAGAAGTAATTTAAAATGCTCATCATCACAGTCATAAGTAATGTACCCATGATCATTGACCAAGCCATTCCTTTTGCTGATTTAATTTTTTTGAACATAAAGGCGACTGGTAAGATGAATAGTGTGCCTGCAATGAAGTTCGCGACTTGCCCAACTGGAACGCCGGACATACTGCCTTGAATGAGATAATGCAGAACATTTTTTAATGCCTCAACGGCAATTCCTGCACCTGGCCCATAAATTAAAATCGCAATAATCGCTGGGATATCGCTGAAATCAATTTTCAAATACGCTGGAAGCCCTGGGAAAGGGAAATCCAATAAGATTAACACGAACGAAATACTGCTAAGCATACTGGTGACGACTAAACGTTTTACTTTACTTTGATTCAATATTCTCTCTCCTTTTCGATCAAATCTTTCGAAAAGAGGATTGTTCAATTTCAGCCACAAAAAAACCGCTCATGAAAACAGGAGCGGGGAATTTAGGCTAGACAAATAAACGTGTGAAAAACCAAGTTTTCAACGTTTACGAACCTCCATCTTCTCCCATCCAGACTATACTGTCGGCTTCGGAATCACACCGAATCCTGCCAAAAAAGGCTCGCGGGCTTAGAGACTATGCTCATCACCGCCGGTAGGGAATTGCACCCTGCCCCGAAGATTGATCATTATTCAATTCGACATCATTATATATGATATATGAGCATTTGTACAGATAAAAATCCTGAGCAATTTCATCAGTTTTAAGAAATCGCAAAAAACTTAAAAATTATAATGACAAATACGAAAAAATTGGTTATCTTTTGTTTAAAGGTGTCCATTCTTTATAAAGACACTAAGAAATGTTCGTGTTTTCTTTTTCGCTTTACTGCTTTAATTTGATTGACACAGCGAAAAGGAATATGGTAAATTATCAGATATTTATGACGTTTATTTTAGGAGGAAATCTTACGATGTTTCGAGTATTAGTCTCAGATAAGATGAGCAATGATGGTCTTTTACCACTTTTAGAATCAGATTTTGTTGAAATTGTCCAAAAAAATGTAACAGAAGCAGAAGATGAATTACACACATTTGATGCCTTACTTGTCAGAAGTGCGACGAAAGTGACCAAAGAGCTTTATGAAAAAATGACTTCATTAAAAATTGTCGGCCGTGCCGGTGTGGGAGTAGACAATATTGATATTGATGAAGCAACCAAGCATGGCGTCATTGTGATCAATGCACCAAACGGTAATACGATCTCCACAGCTGAGCATACATTTGCGATGATCTCTTCACTCATGCGTCATATTCCACAAGCCAACATTTCTGTGAAATCAAAAGAATGGAACAGAGGTGCCTATGTTGGTGCAGAGCTTTATGGAAAATCTCTTGGGATTGTTGGACTTGGCAGAATCGGAAGCGAAATTGCCCAGCGTGCAAGAGCATTTGGCATGACAGTCAACGTATTTGACCCGTTTCTGACAAAGGAACGCGCAGAAAAAATCGGTGTCAATGCCAAGTCACTTGATGAAGTACTCGAAGTATCAGATATCATCACTGTACATACCCCGTTAACAAAAGAAACAAGAGGACTTCTCAATAAAGAAACAATTGCAAAAACGAAAAAAGGCGTTCGCCTAGTGAACTGTGCACGCGGTGGTATTATTGACGAGCGTGACCTTCTTGAAGCGCTTGAAAGCGGCCATGTTGCAGGAGCTGCACTCGATGTATTTGAGGTAGAACCTCCTACTGATAATCCGCTTGTAGACCATCCGCTCGTCATTGCGACTCCGCATCTTGGCGCATCGACGAAGGAAGCACAATTAAATGTAGCGGCGCAAGTATCTGAAGAAGTACTTCAATTTGCAAAAGGACTCCCTGTTATGTCATCTATTAACCTACCAGCGATGACAAAAGACGAGTTCAAAAAAATTCAGCCTTATCATCAGTTTGCAGGAAAGCTCGGACGTCTTGTCTCTCAATCAATGAGAGAACCTGTAAAAGAAGTAGGCATCTCTTACGAAGGCTCTATTTCAAAACTCGAAACATCCTTTATTACAAAAAGTCTTCTGTCAGGCTTTTTAAAAGAGCGTGTTGATTCGACTGTAAATGAAGTCAATGCTGGAATGGTGGCAAAAGAACGCGGCATTAGCTTTAGTGAAAAGATTTCTTCCAGTGAATCTGGTTACGAAAACAGCATTTCTATTGAAGTCAAAGGCGACCTTTCAACCTTTACTCTAAAAGCAACCTATATCCCGCATTTAGGAGAACGCGTTGTTTCCATTAATGGATTTAATATTGATTTTTATCCAGATGGACACCTTGTCTACATCCAGCATACTGATGCACCTGGTGTAATTGGAAAGGTTGGACAAATTTTAGGCGACCATGATGTCAACATTGCGACAATGCAGGTAGGACGTAAAGAAAAAGGCGGCGAAGCCATCATGATGCTTTCTTTCGATAAGCATCTTGAGGACGAAATTGTCAAAGAATTAACTGAAGTGCACGATATACTTTCTGTCCGTCTGATCGACCTATAAAAAATCATGATAAACCTCATGCACATGCATGAGGTTTATTTTTTTGAAACCATTAAACGATCTCCCGTTCGGATGAGATGAGTGGTCAGCTCATTGATCTGTTTCAATTGTTCCACAGTCATCTCATGCGCCTTTGCAATCGACCAAAGGGTATCTCCTTGTTTAATGAGATATGTATTGTTCTCTTGTCCGTTTACATGTAGAGCAGGCTCTTGGAAGCGATCCATTGCAATGATTATGAGTGGATCTACCGCATCTTCTTTGCTGACTGACCAATGCCCCCTGTGCACCTCAAAATGCAAATGAGTGCCTCTAGACGCCCCTGTGTTGCCGATAATGCCGATCGGCTGTCCTGCTTCTATATGGTCACCCTTTTTAACAAAACGCTCGTGTAAATGTGCATAGACGGTTTCATATCCATTTGGATGCTGGATAAACACAACCTCGCCATATGTAGCAGATACATACGAACGCGAGACCTCACCTTCACTTGCAGCAAAGATGGATTCTCCTTCTGGCGCAGCTATATCTAATCCCATGTGCGAGCCGCCTCTTGTCCCAAACAAATCTGTGACTTCTCCTTTTATCGGCTCCACCCATTCGCTTGTTTCCTGTGCATGAGCAACAGGTGAAAAGATCATCAAAAAACAGCTGGCACATATGAAGCAATACCTTTTCATTAGTGACTCCCCTTCTTTGAGGTTCTTTTTATGACAGCTTAGTATACAGCAAGGAAGCTATTTTCTATACATCAAAAAAGAACGCAATTTCTTGCGTCCTTTAACGGTCTTTTATGACAACTGGATTCGGCAGAGCCGGCACCTCTATCGGTTCTTCTAATTCATACGGACCAACTTGATCTGTTCCCGCCTGTTGAATGGTGACCTCTGTAAAACCAAAATCTTTCGCTGAGAGCAGCAGACCTTCAATGAGTAAAATATGATCATTTGAGTCCGATAATTGCGCTGATGCTCCAAACGTAATGGTCACATGTTTTCCTTTAGACGTCACTTCTTTAATCGGTTCGTCTTTAATTAATGGATCAAGTCCTGCATCGCTTGTACGCTTCATAGCTTCTACCGCATCTTCATACGATGAATAATGCGTTTTTGAAGGCACCAAAAAAGTCCCGCTCTTATTCTCTAAAACATAATAAGCGTGCTTTGTTTGTTTTTCAATTGATATTGTTCCAACGCTTCCATTTGCTCCTAGTTGAAGGTGAGAACCTTTGGCTGTCTTGACTTGCACCTGCTCATATTTGCTCCATTTTAGCGTTTCTTTTACCATATCTTTAAACCTGCTGGCTTCTTTTAACGTATCAAGGGACAAATCACTTTTTAATTGAAAAACAAGTGTATCTCCTTTTTCACGAAGGTCCACCATATCCATATAAGATTGAAGAGGCTTTGTCATTTCAGGCAGCTGCACCTGTTCATATGTGTTCACCATATCCTGCAAATGATCATACTCATCCTCTTTTTCAATGCTAATCGGAACCACTTGAGAGGTCGATTCATCTATGTATGCTATGGTCATAAACTTTTGCTGCTGCTTACGAGACACAACGTGTGAGGGGCCATTAGTCTGTTTGACCGCCTCTAATGTGGCGTTTACCTGACTTTTGTCAGCACTTGAGTCCATTTTCATTTGCTGATGATGATCTTGAGCAGCCGGCTGAAATAAATGAGGAGAAATTAAAAACGCCATAAATAAAACCACAACGGTTGCGACCGCTGGACCGATCCATTTGGCACTTTTCTTTTTCTGCCCGCTTGCCATCAGCATCTGCTGGTATATCTGCTTAGATGAACGGTTGTCCTCCACCTTTGGAAGCTGACTTAGTAACACCTTGATTCGTTCTTCGCTCCAATCGGACCTGTTCGTTTTCATTCACTAGCTCCTCCTTCAAAAGCTCCATATGTTTTCGGAGCACTTTCAGGCCTCGGTGCTGCGTTGTTTTGACTTTGCTTTCCGAGAACTTTAGCGCCTTTGCCGTCTCCATGATTGAGTAGCCCTGGATAAATCTTAAAATGATGACAGCTCGTTGATCAATCGTGCACTGATCAAGTGCGGCATAGATTTCTTTTACATTTTCATCCTGTACAGCTAGTTCGTCTGGGAGCAAGTCTGGGTCCTTTACATCCTGCTTATCCCAATCAAACGTGCCGAGTACCCGTTGTCTAATGGTTTGCTGTTTGCGAAACCAATCAATTGCCACATGCCTCGCAATTGAAAACAGCCATGTTTTCTCGCTGCTTCTTCCTTCAAAAGTTTTATATGAGTGAAGTACCCGGATGTAAACCTCCTGAACGAGATCCTCTGCCTGATTTTTATCTTTAACCATATAAAATAAAAACTGGTACAAATCTTGATGGTACGAATCATATATTTTTTGAAAGGTTTCATGCATAGGAAACCCCTCCGTTCACTTATTTTTGTCGAGTGACTCTTAAAAAACGTTACATTACAACTTTATGACAAATATATTACAAGTTCGACAATTTGGGAAGGGCTTTTTGTTTAACTTCTCCTTAAAAATATGAAAATAAAAAAACACTTCTTTTTCTTTCGAAAAGAAGTGTTTCTCATGTAACAAGATTCTTCGTCAGGATTAGACGAGTTCCTGCTTTTTTCTCGGAATATAAAAGGTAAAGTGTGTACCAGTACCCGCTTTGCTATGTGCATGAATGGAGCCTTGATGTGCTTCTACGATATTCTTCACAATCGCAAGACCAAGTCCAGTACCAGAACGCCCTCTTGTTCTTGCCTTATCCGCTTTATAGAATCGTTCGAAAATAAATGGCAAATCCTCTTCCGGGATTCCGCTTCCTGAATCTTTCACATCCATTTTCAAACCGCTTTCCACCGATTGAACCGAGAAGTGAACCTCTCCGCCTTCTGGTGTATGACGAATGGCGTTATCAATAAGATTCGTAAACACCTGCTCAATTTTATCCGGATCGAGTACAAAGTACGGTTCATCCACTTGAATGTCATATGTGAGATCAACTTGCTTTTCTTTTGCTATACCAAGAAACTTGCGGTAAATCTTCTCGGTCAGCTCTTCTGTATCTGTTGATTCAAGATTCAGTGTAATATGGCCAGCTTCCATTCTCGCTAGGTCTAGAAGATCGTTCACAAGACGTCCCATTCGAAGTGATTCGTCGTAAATAATTTGCGCAATCTCTTTCTTTTCCTCTTCTGAGCCAGCAATATCATCTACAATTGCCTCACTATATCCTTGCAGCATAGCAATTGGAGTACGAAGTTCATGACTGACATTGGCAATGAAGTCTTTTCTCAGCTTATCAAGTCTTCGTTCCTCTGTCATATCACGAAGGACCGCAACTGCTCCCCTAACGTCCTGCTGATTATAAAGCGGAGACATGAGAAGAACCCAAGTACGTCCTTGCAGTGTGACTTCAATCATTTGCTCTTTTTCCGTGCTGACGGCTGTATGAAACAATTCTCGCGCTTCTGGAGGCAGTTCATCTCCATCTTTGATCTTCATATTTTGCTCGTAATACCATGCCTGCAAGAATCGTTCTGCAGGAGGATTCGTCATGAGGATCGTTCCATCAATATTGATGGTGATGACACCATCAGCCATACTGCTTAAAATATTGGACAAATGCTCTTTTTCTTGATTTAAAGCTGTGATATGAAATTTAAGCTGCTTGCCCATTTGGTTAAAGGCGATGGCCAGTTCTCCAATTTCGTCTTGCGTTAATATAGGAATCTTTGTATCAAATTTCCCTTTCGCCAGATCCTGCGCTCCCTCTTTCATCTTTCTAAGAGGATAGGTGACACGTGTTGATAAGAAGAACGCGAAAATAGTGGTCAGAACAATGGCAATTCCGGCTGCTAGGAAGATATAACGCGTCGTATGTTTTGTTGTTTGCTCTACCGCAAGTAATGATTGAGAAAGAAAGACCATGCCTTTTTTTCCGTTTGCCTCAAATGGAACACCGACAACAATTCGTTCATCCTTATGATTGCCTGCATTTGGTTCTGCACGTTTACTGATTTTTTTACGATCTTTTAGTGCTTGATTCAAATCACCGTCTGCTTCAATTTGTTTCTTTGTAATCGCAGGAAGCTTCCCGTCTTTTTCAGACGAATACCACTCTAGCCCGTCCTCTTGGATAATCGCAATACTCGTCAATTTGTCAGCAAGCTCTGATGTAATCGACCTTGCGAGTGATTGATCGTCATGGCTTTCTAAAATGACCGCCACTTTATTTGCCATTTGCGTTAAATCTGACTTTGCTTCTTCTACATGGTAATTTTCAATGAACTCTAAAAGAAGCACGGTTAAAATAGATAAAACGATGAGGACGAGGAAGAGAATGGTTAACCATAGCTTTCCAACGACACTTTTCCACAGTTTCATTCAGCGCCGACCTCAAATTTGTACCCGACACCCCATACCGTCACGATTTTTTTCGCAGCTTCTGGTGACACTTTATTCAGCTTTTCGCGAAGTCGTTTGACGTGGGTATCGACTGTTCTCAAGTCTCCAAAGAATTCATACTGCCATACTTCTTTTAACAGCTTCTCTCTGTCATAAACCTTATCCGGTGTTTTCGCAAGGAAATATAAAAGCTCATATTCCTTCGGCGTGAGACTGACTTCTTTGCCATCAGCTGTCACTCTATGCGCGTCGTGATCAATTGAAAGATGAGAAAACACAAGGACGTCTTTTGTTGTTGTCCCAGTATTGAGATAAGACGTTTGAGAAGATCTTCTGAGCAATGCTTTCACACGTAAAACAACTTCACGCGGGCTAAAAGGTTTGACGATGTAGTCATCCGTACCTGCTTCAAACCCTTGCACGCGGTTGGCTTCTTCTCCTTTTGCCGTCAGCATAATGATTGGGGTCGCTTTTTTGTCTCGAATTTGATTACACACCTCGATCCCATCTGTACCAGGCATCATTAAATCGAGCAAAATGAGGTCATAATCTGTTTGGAGTCCTTTTTGAATGGCCTCATCTCCATTTTCAGCTTCATCGATTTCATAATTTTCACGCTCTAAATACATTTTTAAAAGGCGGCGAATTCTTGCCTCATCATCTACGACTAATATTTTCGTTTGAGTTGTGTGTTCCATTAGACAATCCTCCTGCTTTCTCCGTTGTTACATTCATTTTAACAAAAAGCCGAATCGATTCATAAAAAGTTGGCCTTTTTCATGTGATTACGCGTAAGAATGAAGCCCTGCAATCACAAGATTGACAAAGATGAGATTAAACATAATGATGGCGAATCCGATGACAGCTAACCAAGCGGACTTTTCGCCATGCCAGCCCCTGGATAAGCGAAGATGAAGGTAGGCTGCATAAAAGAGAAACGTAATTAATGCCCATACTTCCTTCGGGTCCCAGCCCCAGAACCGAGTCCATGCAATTTGCGCCCAGATCATTGCAAAAATGAGCCCGCCTAACGCAAATACAGGGAAACCAATGGAAACAGCTCTGTATCCAATTTCATCGACTAAATCTAGGTTCACCTGTTTCACGAGCGGTTGAAGCAGAGCACTCAGTCGTTTGCGAATGATCAAGCGAATCAGTCCATACAAAATCAGCCCCGTGCCGAATGACCATAACACCGTATTGACCTTTCTTCCTGAAAAAACAGGCGGCAAATCAACAAACGGTTCCAAACGATCTTGCGTCACAAGCTCTCCTTTATGAGGTCCAACTAGAGCTGGCAGCTCATAGACCATCACACTTTCCTCTTTATTTTTATCGACCCAATTAAATTTCGCTTCGTATCCTGTCATTCTAAAGATGGACGTGACTGCGATAAATGCAAGTGTCACAACAATCATAAACATGACAAGCTCTAAACCAAATGTCTTCTTACCTGGTTTTGTTTGATCGACATGCTTTAATAAGAAGATGACACCTGCCACAAAGCTGATCGCTAAAATAGCTTGCCCTAGTGCTGCTGTTGTCACGTGAATATAAAGCCAATTACTTTGTAATGAAGGAATTAGCGGTGATATATCAGATGGGAACATACTTGCATAGGCAATAATCAATAAAGCGATTGGAAGTGTAAATAAACCAAGTACCGACACTTGATACACAAAATATAAAATGATGAATGCGAGCACAAGCATCATGCCAAAAGCCGTTGTGAATTCAAACAAATTACTGACTGGTGCATGACCAGACGCCATCCACCTTGAAATAAAGTAGCCAAATTGACTTAAAAAACCGATGATGGTGAGAGTAATACCGATAAGTGCCGCCTTATTTCTGCGCGGTCC
Organism: Bacillus sp. lyk4-R2A-2; assembly: GCF_030209735.1. Taxonomy (NCBI): domain Bacteria; kingdom Bacillati; phylum Bacillota; class Bacilli; order Caryophanales; family Bacillaceae; genus Bacillus; species Bacillus sp. lyk4-R2A-2. The sequence continues at coordinate 528,354 of NZ_JARVRK010000005.1, read as the reverse complement.
ATCAACTTTCTTTTTTCCTTTAATGGCACCACCAAAAAAAGGAACTGCCGCTAAATACAATAGAAAAGCTGCAAATAACAGGTTTTCACTGACTGCTGCCATCTAATCCTTCCCCCTTGCTTTTGCTGATACTTGTTGTATCAGGCAGTTCTTTTTGATCAACTGGCTGTTTGATGCCACTGTCACTTAGGATCACGCCAAGATCAGACTTTAAGCCAAACCAGTTTTTGTTTGTGTGTCCTGCCACGAATACTTTTCCATCCTTTGCAGACAGCCAAATTCTTCTATGCTGCCAATACATCCCCTGCACGACACCAATCATGAAGATGATCCCGCCTACGATGAGCACCCCAAGAGTTAAATCTTTTCTCACCGTCAATCCCGTGACGTTTTTCGTTTCCACTCGATCAAACTTCATTTTATATAGGTTATTATCAGAGCCCTCTACTGTCTCTTGAATCGCCACAAAGCTTTTTTCACCTTTAGGCTTTTCAGGAGAAACCATTTCAAACACGAAAGCAGGATTATTCGGATTCCTTGTTTTCGTACTCGGCGTTCCATCATCGTCAAAATAAAAATCAGGGAGATAGCTCATCACTTTGACTTTGTAACCGCTACCAAGATCATATTCTGACTTAGGCTCCAGCAGATTAATCTTCACTGTTCCGAAAGATTTTTCTGTATCTTTACGAATCAGCTGAAAGACCATTTGATCGAGTTCATTTTGTTTAAAATCCACTTGATATAATGAGAAATGATCAAACTTGAGCGGTTCGTTCACTTTGATATCGTGTTCTGATACCTGCTTCAGCTTGGGCTTTTCACCAAACACAACTTCCCCTTCACGTTTGTATAAAGTGGCATCGGTTTTATAACTTTTCACTACTTGACCGTCGCCAGCTCTTTCAATCGCATTCTCAAACACTTCTTTTTCATTTCCAGTTTCATAGCGGTCAATTGAAAACGCATTATTTTTCAAAAAATATTGACCATCTGTGCCTGGAATTGGGGCAGTTTCACCCTCTCTAACCCACAGCGTTTCATCCACATACATGCCTGGGACAAACCGGAGCATTGATCCAATGAGAAAGATGATTAATCCAATGTGATTGACGTAAGGGCCCCAGCGTGAAAAGCGGCCTTTTTCCGCTAAAATATGTCCGTTTTCTTCTCGCACGCGGTAACGCTTTTGTTTCATTGCTTTCTTGATGCCTTCATATGTATGCTGATCTAACGTTTTGTCTGTCTCACTGAACAGACGCTGTCTTCTCATAAAGCCTTCTTTTTTAATAACCCCTTGGTTTTTAAGTGCTCGATAAAGAGGAATAACCCGGTCGAGACTGCAAATGACAAGGGAGATTCCGATGGATGCAACTAAAGCTAAAAACCACCAAGAATTATAAAGATCATGGAATCCAAGTGTGTAATACAGCTTGCCAAACGACCCATATTGCTCTTCATAATAGGTGGAAGCAGATGCACCTGGCGGAATAAATCGCTCCTGCGGAAAAATCGTTCCTAATGAGGAAGCAAGCAGTGTGATGACAATCAGCCACACACCCACCTTAACGGAAGAAAAAAAGTTCCATACTTTATCAACAATCGTTTTGTTGTATGTTTGCGAGCGTCTCGCACTGCCGTCATATCTCATATCAAGCAGCTTTGAAGAGTTTTTCTCTTTAGCCGCAATAGGATTTCCGCAGGATTCACATAAAACAGTACCGATTGGATTAATATGTCCACACTCGCATTTTACCTCTTTCATTCTATGACCCCTTTGGTTTAATCAAATTCATATAATCATAGACATTACGTTCTGTCATGGTTCCCTTTATGACTTTGATTACCTTGCCTTCAGGATTAACTAGAAGCGTGGTTGGTAGTTGTCCTATATCATATGCCTCTGTTACTTGACGATCCTTGTCCATGGCAACAGGAAAATTCACGCCATAAGATCCCATAAAATTTTTCACGGCAATATTGGATTCTGCAACATTGACTGCAACAATTTCCACACCGCGATCCTTGAACACTTCATATTGATTTGCCATGTAAGGGAATTCTTGTTTACATGGACCACACCAGGTCCCCCAAAAATTAAGAAAGACACCTTTGCCTTTTAAGTCCTTTAATTCAATCCGTTCCCCATCCACAGATTGAAGGACAAAGTTTGGCGCAATAGATCCTTCTTTGACCCGATCCTGTTTGGCAAATACTGAGTTATACATGGTATAACATAGTGCAGCAAGCATCACGAGGAGAATGCCCGTCCGTATGAAAAACCGTCTTTTTTTCATTTGAAGTACCCCTTCCCCATAGACATTCAGGTAAATTATAGCATTCTCCTTCTTTTGATGCTTCTTCATTTTTTGAAGTTTATGTGAAAATTAAAAAGCGCTTTTCCCGTGATCTGCAATTGCTCTCAGGCGCTTTACTTCATGCGGTGTTAATTCTCTGCGGTCTCCTGGTCTCATGCCTTCAATATGAAGGAACGCATATTGCTCTCTTTTTAGCTTTAACACATCATGACCGATCGCTTCAAACATGCGGCGCACTTGTCTATTTCTGCCTTCATGAATGGTTAATTGAACGATAGATGTCTGCTTTCGTTTATCGATAGAAAGCATCTTGGCACGAGCACGTGCAGTCTTTTTATGATCTAACATAATCCCTTTTTCTAGCTTTCTAAGCAATTCCTTTGATGGGATGCCTTTTAGCTTCGCTGCATATGTTTTATCAATTTCGTATTTCGGATGCATGAGCTTATGGGCAAATTCCCCGTCATTTGTAATTAAAATCAAACCGCTCGTATCATAATCTAAGCGGCCGATTGGATAAAGGCGCTGCGGGACGTCATCAAAGAAATCTGTGACAACCTTACGTCCTTTATCATCCTCGGCAGCTGAAATGACGCCGCGCGGTTTATAAAGCATAAAGTAAACCGGTTCTTCTCTTTCAAGCTTTAATCCGTTGACTTCAATTTTATCTGAAGAGCCCACTTTTACTCCGAGCTCTGTCACTGTTTGACCATTAACGGTAACTCGTCCTTCTTTAATTAATTCTTCTGCCTTTCGTCTAGAAGCGACGCCGGCATGTGCAATTACTTTCTGTAAACGTTCCATTTTGTCTTTCACCTCATGTACTATCTTACTTGCTTGACTTAAAACAAACAAGCATTCGTGGAAAAATAAGCGATTCGTCTGTTTAATTTCAGCTAAAAAGCAATTTTCCATCCATTGAAAGACAAAAAAGCGCCTCATTAGGCGCCGCTAAATAACAAACTGACGATGATGACAGATGCAATGATGCCAATGAGGTCCGCTAACAGACCTACTTTCAGCGCATCTCCCATTTTTTTTATACCGACTGCCCCAAAATAGACCGTTAAAATGTAGAGAGTGGTATCAGTTGACCCTTGCATGACAGCTGCGAGCTGTCCGATAAAAGAATCTGGTCCATATGTCGCAATGAGGTCTGATGTCATCCCGAGTGCAGCTGTGCCAGATATTGGACGAATAAACGCAAGCGGCACTACTTCTGCCGGGAAGCCGATCGCTGTAAACACGGGTTTTAACAGTCCCATGACAAAATCAAGCGCACCAGACGCGCGGAATATCGTAATGGCCACGAGCATGCCGACTAAATAAGGAATGATTGAAAAGGCAATTTGAATACCTTCTTTCCCGCCCTCGACAAATGTTTCATAGGTCGGTACCTTTTTAATGGTTCCCGCAATTAAAATTCCTGCGATGATCAGTGGGATCAAAGCAAGTGACAGCCAGTTAATAAATGACACGAGATCACCCCCGCCTGCTTCTGCGATAGTGGAAATAGCGATCAATGAGAATGGCACCAATGCCTGAAATGAGTGTCGCCAAAATGGTTGGCCCTACAATGTCTGTTGGCTGATCTGCACCATAGGTCATTCTAATTGCAATGACGGTTGTTGGCACGAGTGTGATAGAGGATGTGTTGACCGCTAAAAATGTAATCATGGACCGGCTTGCTTCATTTTTCCCGCCGTTTAATGCTTTCATCTGCTCCATTGCCTTAATCCCAAGCGGTGTAGCGGCATTCCCGAGACCAAAGAAATTCGCCATCAGATTGGACAAAATATATCCCATCGCAGGATGGTTAGGCGGAATATCCGGAAATAGCTTTGAAATAAAGGGACGGCACAATTTACTAAAGAAATGTAACAAGCCTGCCTCTTCTGCAATCTTCATCAGCCCGAGCCAAAAAACGAGGACACTAATCAGACCAATTGAAATGGTCACTGCTTCCTTTGATCCCTTAAATACAGCTTCGTTTACTTCCTCCATCGTTCCGTTGAACATCGCGTACACAAGACCGATGACAGTGAGGAATACCCAAATTAGATTGACCATGAAGATCCGCCTATAGATGTCTGAAAGACAGACTTAAACATTTCTTGGAAGCTTTTTTGAGGCATTCGATTTCGTTTATTTTCATAAAAAATCGGTACTTGCTCGATCACCTGTCCATCTAATAAAAACGTCATTTTCCCTACAACATCAGGGATGGCCTCGGCGTTTTTTTTCCACTTCTTTTGAGGAGTAAGCATTTCCGTTTCAATTTCTACTAGCTTTTTCTCATCTTCATTTAAAAAATAGTCCACATCACGTTTGATAAATGCTTTTTTTTCGTAAAAGGTTCCTTTTAATGAAGCGAGTCTTCCTTTTTCAGCAAGTACGTACGTTTTATAATGATCAAATGCATATTCAAACATAGAGATATGATCCTTCCAATCATCTGGCGCATTAATGGTCACAGCGATCAGTGCCGCATCCCCTTTGGCAGCTGTAGAGACAAGTGTGCGTTTTGCAAGCTTCGTATATCCCGTTTTCCCACCAGTTGAATATTTGTATAATCCGGTGACCAGCTTGTTTTTATTTTTCCAATAGCCTTCCATCGTTTTTGCTTTATAGAAAGTCGTGCCTGCAATTTTTTGATATTGTTTATGCTCCATGGCGTATTTTGTTAAGATAGCCATGTCATAGGCTGATGAATAATGATGTTTATGATCATCGAGTCCATGCGGATTTTGAAAATTCGTATTCTCCATTCCTAGTTCAGATGCTTTTTGATTCATCATAAAAATAAATCCTTCTAAGCTGCCGCCCACATGCTCTGCAATGGCAACAGCTGCATCATTTCCAGAACGCAGCATAAGCCCGTATGTCAAGTCTTCTAGGCTCACCTTTTGCCCTTCTTTTAAATAAATCGATGAGCCCTCTGCTTGAATCGCGCGCTTTGATACTTTGACGGTGTCTTTCATTTTTCCTGATTCAATGGCTAATACTGCCGTCATAATTTTCGTAATACTGGCGATTCTTCTTTTTTCATGCTCGTCCTTTCCAAATAGGACTCTGCCTGACTGTCCATCTATTAAAATGGCGCTTCTTGCACTCACCGATAATGACATATCTGCTTTGGCATGTGAGGAAAAGGGCAGTAAGAGTGTAAATAGAAGAAGGACTGCTGTTCCAATTTTTAAATAGGGCATGTTCATTCACGTCCTTGTCCGTTTTGTACAAGTGTATGCGCGGCTGAAAAAGTTATGATGCCTCGTCCATAAAAAAAAGCGTCTCTATATGTAGAGACGCTCCTTCCTCTTGCTTATACCATTTTCATTTGCTGATGAGATGTCGTATATTCTAGCTCTTCTCTCATCGCTAAAAAATCTTTTTCTAATGAAGAAAATAATCGTTTGATCTCAGCGGATACTTCATGGTGGAAAACAATGCTGCTCTTTCCTGTATATGCGGAACGGCTGTCTTCATACCATGTATCCTTTTTCGGCGTGAAAAACTCTTCAATACATTGATGATAAATACGGTGAAGCGTCTGCTGCGCGGCTTGCTGCGGGAATGTCTGCTGCTGGCTGATTTTCCTGCAAACTGCCGCTGCATCCTCGCTGTACACTGCAAGCTTCCGTAATGTATTCAATATGTCACAATAATAGGCTTCCGCTTCAGGGTTTAATCGTTTCATACTTGATAAGGTAGCTTCGTTCAGAAAACCATTCATTTCAGTTGCAACCTTTGATAAAAAGACGCCTGCTTGATCAACTTGAGCCTTTACATTCATATGTGCCATTTGTTTTGTGTTTACCTTCCCCTCATGGCTTTATGACCATTTTATCTGACATCAATAGATGTTAGACCTAAAATCTTTTTTATATTTTATCATACATTTTTCATTCTTTTGAACTATTTTATCTCTTCAAATGTTTGATTGAAGTTTTCAAAAAATAGATCAGCTTCTTCTTGTACACCATCTGCTTCCACATTCTCTGGAAGTGGCGGTAATTCATCCAATGCCTTTAAGCCAAACTGCTCTAAAAAGGTAGGTGTTGTCCCATAAAGAATTGCTCGCCCAGGGCCATCGGCACGTCCAACTTCACAGAGCAGCGCTTTGGCTACTAAACTATGAAGCACCCGCTCTGATTTGACTCCTCTGATTTCTTCTACCTCACTGCGTGTGATCGGCTGTTTATAAGAAACGATTGCGAGTACTTCAAGCGCTGCCTGAGACAAACCTTTGGATGGGGTCTCGACTAATTTTTTCAAATAAATGCTGTATTCCTTTTTCGTCAGCAGCATATATGAATCTGCATATTCAATGAGCTCAATTCCTCGTTCTTGTTTTTGATACTCTTCCTTTACGGCAGACATCATATCGAGTAACGCTGCCTCTTCTACTTCAAGAACAGACATGAGCTGTTTTTTTGTTAAGCCTTCGTCACCTGCTGCATAAAGCAGCGCTTCTATGATGGCTTTCCAATTCACGATATCAAGCGTCATGAATCGTTTCACTCCCTATAATATAAATGTCTTCAAAGTTTCCTTCCTGCTCTAACATGATTTGATGACCTTTCATCAATTCAAGAACAGCAAGAAACGTCACGACAAGGTGCTCCTTTTGATCATGTTGAAATAGAGTCATGAAATTGGTCCGCTTTTTCGTTTTTCTTAAATGGTTCATAATCTCATTCATTTTGTCTTCAATCGGGATTTCTTGTCTTGTAATCCTAGATGGTGCTGGTTTCGTTATTTTCTTTCGGTTCAATACCTTTTGGAACGCACCTAACATATCATACACCGTGACATGCAGGTTTGTGTCCTTCGCTTCCGATTCTTTTGCAAATTCGCTTAAATCACTCGGAGGTTTTGTAAAGGCATTTTGCCTTTCTTCCTCGCGTTCCTTTAGTTCTTGTGCTGCATCTTTATACTTTCGGTATTCAATCAGTTTGCCAATCAGCTCTTCTCGAGGGTCCTCTTCCTCTTCAAGCAGGTCTTCATCAAATAGCTCTTCCTCTTGTTTCGGAAGGAGCATTCTGCTTTTAATACTCAGGAGGGTTGCAGCCATCACCAAATATTCACTTGCCACATCAAGTTCAAGCTCCCTCATGGTATGGACATATAATAAATACTGCTCCGTAATTTTAGCAACGGGAATATCATAAATATCAATTTCCAACCGGTTGATTAAATGTAAAAGTAAGTCCAATGGACCTTCAAACGAATCTATTTTCACCTGATATTCCAGCATTTTTTCTCACCATTTCTACTGTCTTCTAAGTACCGTTTCACCGGCTAACCTTTAGTATAAGACAGGATAAAGCTCTCGTCCAATATAATTTCGACCATGATGTCCTAGGCAAAATAAGAAAAACAGTGGTTTCGCCCATACCACTTAGGGCATTTATACATAGAATACCATTGTAAACAGAACTGATGAAAAAGGAGGCCGTATCATTATGGGAGATGGCTATAACTTTGGCGGAGGTTTCGCGCTTATTGTCGTGCTTTTCATCTTGCTGATCATCGTTGGCGCGGCTTGGGTTTATTAAAGAAACAGAGCGTCCTTTCACGAAGGGCGCTCTTTCTTCTTTTCTTTTCAATATGTTAGACTGAGAGTGGAAAAGGAGATGACCACTGTGTATCCTGAAGCGTACGTGGCTTTTTTACATGAATTTCATACGACAAGAGATTATTTTGAGTGTCATGAAATTCTTGAGGAATATTGGAAGGAAGACCCGCCTGAGCAGCGCAAAGAATATTGGGTTGGCTTCATTCAGCTTGCCGTTGCTTTGTATCATCAAAGACGGGGAAATGGAAAAGGTGCAAAACGGCTCATTTCAAATAGCCTCCACTTGCTGGAAGCAAACCGGCCCGTATTATCGAACCTCGGTCTGGATGATGAGGCGTTTCTCAAACTTCTGAGAACGCTGAAGAAGAAAATGGCTGAAGACATGCCCTACGAAAGTGTGATGCTCCCGATTAAAGATGAAGCGCTCCTGTCTCTATGCCAAGAAATGGCTCAAAAAGACGGACTGATCTTTGGCCAGGAGAGCAACTTATCCCACACATTTTTGATCGAAAAACATAGACTGCGTGACCGGACAGATGTATTGCTTGAACGAAAAAAGCAAATCGAACGTAAAAAAAGCAGAGGACTGTAGCCTCTGCTTTTACATGTGTGATATTTAATTTGTTTCGCTGTGACACCTATGAAAGAAGCCTTGCGTTAATTCATTTGGAATGAGTGTTTTGGTTTTGAATACCTCTTCCACGGCTAAAACCATTTCCTTGCCGATTCCTTGATCTCGATGGGATGGATTCACACTAATATGCTCGATTTGTACTTGGTCGTCTGTTTTCAACACACCAATAGCACCTACGATATCCTCGCCATCTTTCCAAAGGAACAGCTGCCGATTTTCATCCATTTCATATGACTTCATCGTCTGCTGAAGCTGTTTGACGTCTTTCTCACCCGGCATGAAGGAGAGTAGCCCCATGGCAATTTTTTCAAAAGACCTCTTATAACGAATTAACATATATACCCCTCAATATTCAAATTATCCTTATGTCCAGCAAATGTCTCACGAATCATTTGCTCATCACACATTATAAACATTTTTATACCGTTTTTAAACTCTTTTTCACTAAATTAACGAAAGGTACGGTTGAGATTCGCCATTTCAATGGCAGCTGCAGCCGATTCGCTGCCTTTATTTCCAGCTTTTGTACCGGCTCTTTCGATAGCTTGTTCAATGGATTCTGTTGTTAGTACACCAAAGATAATCGGTACCCCTGTTGACATGGCACTTTGAGCAATTCCTTTAGCGGCTTCATTACAAACATAATCGTAGTGAGTTGTTGCGCCCCTGATTACAGTTCCAAGTGTAATGACAGCATCATATTTCTCTGTTTCAGCTAGTTTTTTTGCCATGTACGGAATTTCAAAAGCACCCGGTACCCACACGACATCAATATCGTCACCGTTTGCTCCGTGTCTGAGCAATGTATCTTCTGCTCCGTCAAGCAGTTTACTTGTAATAAAATCATTAAATCTCGCGACGACAATTGCAAATTTTAATCCTTCTGCTACTACATGCCCTTGTATTGTATTCATATGTTGATCATCCTTTTTTGTGATTTTTTATTTTGTTTCGATAGCTGCTGTTTCTTTATTATTTAAATAGGTTTGCAATGCTTCTATTGTCAGCATCTTTAAACCGTGCTGTTTTTGGATTTCTTTTAGTTCTGGAACACGCGCCATTGAGCCATCTACATTCATGATTTCACAAATGACACCCGCTGGCTCTGAACCTGCCAGTTTCGCAAGTTCTACCGCCGCCTCTGTATGACCTGGTCTTTCTAGTACGCCGCCTTCTTTTGCAATGAGCGGAAATACATGACCTGGGCGGGCAAATTCTTCTGGAGTTGCGTCTTTATTTAACATGGCAAGCATGGTCGTAGAGCGCTCAAAAGCACTAATACCAGTCGTCGTTGTCACATGATCGATGCTCACTGTAAAAGCTGTATGGTGTGCATCTGTATTTTGTTCTACCATTGGATGCAGGTTCAGGTGTTTGGCAATCGACGCATGGACCGGTGTACAAATGAGACCTCTTCCATGTAAAGCCATAAAGTTAATCACTTCAGGCGTGGCATGCTCAGCAAGTGCCACAAAATCTCCTTCGTTTTCTCTGTCTTCATCATCCACTACGATAATGATTTCTCCTTCTTTCAGAGCGTTTACTGCTTCTTCTACTAAATGATACATACAATCGCCTCCTAGAATCCGTGCTCTTTTAAAAATGATGGGGTCAATCGGGATGGCTGCTTTTCACCTTGTTCTTTTGTTAAAAAGCGATAGATGTATTTACCGATCATGTCACACTCTATATTCACGATCTCTCCCATAGATTTAGTCGGGAAAATAGTTCCTTCAAGCGTATGAGGAATAATAGAGACTGTGACGTGTGAATCTTGCAAATCGAAAATGGTTAAGCTGACACCATCTATTGCGATCGAACCCTTTTGCGTGAGCATATCTGTGAGGGTCTTGTCCATCTCTAAATCATAGTAAATGGCATTACTTTTCTTTTCTATTCGGGTAATGACTGCCGTCCCGTCAACATGGCCTGAGACAAAATGACCTCCGAATCGTCCATTCGAGGACATGGCCCGCTCTAAATTCACTGGACTGCCTGATGTCAGTTGATCCAGTGATGTCGCTTTGACCGTTTCTGGCATCACATCTGCTGCGAACTGTGCTTTTGTAAAGCTTGTGACTGTAAGACATACACCATTGATCGCAATACTGTCTCCGAGGTGAACATCTTCTAGCACACGGCTGCACTGAATGACAATTTCTATGGCATCTGCTGACTTTTTGCTTAATGACTGAACTGCACCTACTTCTTCAATTATCCCCGTAAACATGTGATCCTCCCTTTCTTTTCATTTGTATTTCTCACTTTTTAAAAAAGCGATGTTAGGGACATGTGATCGATTGAGCACCTTCGTCGCTTTTTATGGTCCATACAAGGTAGATGAGGGATCACCTAATAAACACTGCATGCCGGTCTATTCACTACATGAACATACAGAAAGCCCCGGAAAAAATTCCGGGGCTTTGGCTTTTTTGCATCAGAAATAAAACTATGATCGACAAATATTTTTCGTTCATAGCTTTCTTTATCCTTCTCCCATCCAGACTTTCACTGTCGGCTTCAGCTTTTCACTGAATCAACCGTTAATAAATTAACGGGTCACGGGCTGTAAAGCATTTGCTTTATTACCGTCGGTCGGGATTTTCACCCTGCCCCGAAGGATACAATCGATATTTAGCTGTCCTTAGGGGCTATTATAGCGATCCTTGTTGTCAAATGCAACAATCAAGATTTCTCACAAAAAAAGCCTCCTTATAGGAAAGGAGACTTGTTAATTAACGACTTTTACTACTTTTATAAGACCATCTATTCTCTTTTCATTACTAAAGTAGGCTTTAATACGATCACCTTTCTTCAAGTCGGCCACATCATCTTCGAACTTCTTTCCACTAAAAATGATTTTTGTGCCGTTTTTTGCTTGACCGTAATATTCATCTCCGTCAATTTTCGTAATGGTATATTCATAGATGGTATAATCTTTATCATTATTTGTTAAGCTTTCACCAATGGCTGTTGGCACATCTTCAATTTTCATGCCATTCATGTATAAATAACCTGCGCCTAAACAAAGCAGTAAAACAAATAAGATGGCCATTTTTAATTTAATTTTCCCCATATTTAGAACCTCCATCATCTGCACTTCGCCTATTTGTATGTTTTATTCCTTCTTTTGATGAAATAAAACCAAAAAAGCTGTTTTCCATTAATGGTTACTTATATAACGATTGAGATGGACCTTTGGTTCCACCTTTTCATCATTACATATGATACGAATATGCGTTCTTTATTAAGGGGGTCTCTTTCCTCTTTATCAGTTAGCAAGGCGCACATTATTGATGATCATCTTTTTTCGAGTGCAAATAAATCTTCCTCTAACAATTGCGATCTCTGAACAGCGATGTTCCGGCTGTCACGAACCCCTTGATTATAATAGTAGCTTCCAAGGTTTTTTGTGATAAATTCTAGTATATTGATGGCTGCTAATTCACCAATTTCTTCTTCTCGTTCTTCGGCAAAGTAACGCTGAATGGCAATCATCATTTGATTTTTTTCTTCTTTTGTTAATGGTTTCAAATTATCTCCTGCTTTCTTTCAGCATGACCACGCTTTTTAGATTTGTACTGACAATGTGGCGACACCCACAAATACGAATGTTTGTTCTCTTATCATATCACAAAATCGAATTTTGTCCACCACTGTGTCCTAAAAGAAAAAGCGTATTTTGATATTTAGTTCAAAATACGCTATCACTCTTATTGAAGGAGGATACCATAGCATGTTGTCATTATTTTAATATGGAAAGTATCGTCGCTACAGAATGATCTACAAATGAACGTTCTGGACGAGATTTCATGAGGACGGTCAGTCCTATGAAAGAAACGACCAGTGTTTGTGCTAAAGCTTTCGCATTCAGGCTACTTTTGAGCTCACTCGAGCGAATACCTTGAACAATTCTTTCTTCGAAAATGACGGAAAGATACATCTGATGCTCTCTTGTCAGAATTTCAAATTTCTCTTCGTGTGGCGCAAGTTCCACTATTGTATTGATGCAAAAACACCCTTTACTCGGACCATCTCTATATTCCTCTTCTACTAAATCTGCAAATAATGTATGAAATGCTTCCTTGACAGAAAGATTGTTTTGAAGTTTTGTTCGAATATGGGCAGCATGCTGCTTTGTGTATTTGCGTAATGCGGCCTCAAATAATTCCTCTTTATCTCCAAACGCTGAGTATAAACTTGGCCGCTGTATTCCCATTTTTTCAGTCAAATCGCTTAATGTAGTGGCCCTATACCCCTTTTCCCAAAAAAGCACCATTGCCTCATCCAACGCTTTTTCCTTGTCAAATTCCCGTTGTCGAACCATCAGCAATTCCTCATTTCAACATTAAAATTTCTTCACAAAGTCAGGTATCTATTTTTTGATATTATTGTCTATTTGATTACCAGTCGGTACATTATAATTTTATTTTATCGACGTATGATTGTCAAATTTCCTTCCTCTTTCAAGATGAAAGTATTGACTTTAAAATGTTTTGTTGGTTATCCTTAACAGGAATTATAATATACCGATCAGTATATTATACTTTTTAGTACAAAAGGAGACGACGACATGCATGGTGAAAGAAAAAATCATTTCCATAGAACATCTTGATTTGGAAACGGCTCATTTACAAAACAAACCGAAGCAAGCGATGACTCGCTATATGGCTCTGCTTTTTGCGTCAGCCTGCGGGATGGCAGTTGCAAACATATACTTTGCACAACCGTTATTAGACTCCCTCGCATCCGAGTTTGGCATCACCTATTCATCCATTGGCATTGTCATTACGATTACTCAGCTTTGTTATGCACTAGGACTGCTACTGATCGTACCACTTGGTGACCTGTTCAATCAAAGGCGGCTCATCATGGCTCAGATGCTAGTATCCGTGTTATCTCTGATTCTAGTCGGCATCGCCCCTACTGCCACCGTCCTGTTTATAGGGCTGGCTTCCGTCGGCATGCTTGCTGTGGTCACTCAGGTACTCGTAGCGTTCGCAGCGACATGGGCTGCTCCTGAAGAACGAGGCCGTATCGTGGGCTTGGTTCAAAGTGGCATTGTGATTGGTATTCTTCTCGCACGAACGTTTGCTGGTGTACTAACCGATCTCGCCGGCTGGAGGTCAGTCTATCTCGTGTCTGCCGTTATGATGCTCATCATAACCTCCGTGTTATACCGGTATCTCCCGCGGGCTGATAGCGAGAGAGCGTCAATATCCTATATGAAGCTGCTTGCTTCAATGTTTACATTGTTCAGACAAGAACAAATTCTGCGCATCCGAGGCATACTGGGTTTTCTGATCTTTATCGTGTTTGGTACGTTGTGGACTTCGCTCGTGCTGCCTCTCAGCAGCTCGCCACACAATCTTTCACATACGGCGATCGGTGCATTTGGTCTTGCTGGAGTTGCCGGAGCATTAGGCGCTACTCGGGCTGGAAGCCTTGCTGATCGAGGCTTAGGACAATTAACAACTTGTATAGCCCTTGTCCTATTATTCGTTTCATGGTTTTTTATCTTTTTCACTGAATATTCACTCATTTTATTAATCATCGGTATTATTATTCTTGACCTATCTGTGCAGGCCGTACATGTGACCAACCAAAGTATGATTTTCACAGTGCTGCCTGAGGCGAGAAGCCGGCTCACTGCTGCTTATATGATTTTTTACTCCATCGGCAGTGCGACTGGTTCCATTGCTTCCACTAGCATATACGCAAACAATGGCTGGAGCGGAGTATGTTTATTTGGCGCCTCTGTTAGCGCTATTGCCCTTTTTTATTGGTTCATCACCTACCGCCTCACGGAACAAATAACCGTAAAATCAGATTGATAATAAAAAAACACCGCGTTTAAGCGGTGTTTTGGATTAAGCATCGAAAACTTCGACTTTTTCCATTCCTTGGCCTTGTTCCATATCTAGAACAGCCTCGATACCAGATGTTACTTTGCCAAAAACAGTGTGAACACCGTTTAAGTGCGGCTGCGGGTCATGGACGATAAAGAATTGGCTGCCGCCCGTGTCTTTACCAGCATGCGCCATTGATAATGAACCTCTTTCGTGTTGATGTGGATTCCCTTCTGTTTCACATTTAATTGTGTAACCAGGACCGCCTGTTCCATTACCGTTTGGATCGCCACCTTGGCTTACGAAGCCTGGGATGACGCGGTGGAATTTCAATCCATCGTAGAAGCCTTCATTCGCTAATTTTTCAAAGTTTGCTACTGTACCTGGAGCAGCCTCTGGGTATAGTTCAAACTCAAGTTTCTTACCATTCGTTAGTTGTATGTATCCTTTTTTTTCCATTTTTCACATTCTCCTTTCAGGTTAAACAACGCTCATTATAGCACATTTTCGGTCATGTTAAACATCCCCAGCTCTTTGATTGTGATTTACCTCTTTTCTTAGGATTGATACAATAGAAGAGCTTGATCCTTTTTTCCTATTAAATTGATGACAGAATGAGCAACAGGGCTTTATTTATTGGAAAAGGAAAACATCTTAAAAAGAAAATTGAAACGTCGAATCGATTTGTTACGTCTATATGATGGAGTACATTTCTTTACGTGTACTCAAAAGATGAGTTTCTCTTGAAAGAGGAACCCTTTCGACTTGAAGGAGGTCAACATGTTTAAAAAATCAATGCTTAGTATGATGGCAGCGCTCCTTTTCCTCATTGGTGCGCCAAAAGTCAGCTTAGCGGATGCAGCTGTCGGCGATGTCATCGTCACACTTGGGCAAGACTTAACTCCGGCTGATCGCCAAAAGGTGCTTGACGAGTTGAATCCACCTGAAAATGCGACAAAAATTGAAGTAACCAATAAAGAAGAGCATGAATATTTAGGAAAGTATATCCCCCGTTCTTCTATCGGGACGAGAGCATTATCATCTTCATCTATCACCATTGAAAAATCAGGTACTGGTCTGACTGTGGATACACATAACATCAAGACCATTACAGATGAGATGTATTTAAATGCTTTAATGACAGCCGGTGTCAAGGATGCTAAGGTTGTTGTGACTGCACCGTTTGAAGTTTCTGGGACAGCCGCACTGACAGGTTTATTAAAAGCCTATGAAGTGTCTAGCGACAAAGCCATTCCAGAAGATGTGAAGCAGGTAGCAAACGAAGAGCTTGTGACAACGTCTAAATTGGGTGACTCCATCGGGAAAGACAATGCTTCTGCCCTTATTGCAAAAATCAAGGATGACATTGCGAAAAATGGTGTCCCTAAAACAACAAAAGAAGTAGAAGAAAAAGTGGATCAGGCTGCTTCTGATTTAAACTTAAATCTAACGCAAGATCAAAAGGATCAGCTTATTTCTCTATTCGATAAAATGAAGAACATCAATATCGATTGGAACCAGGTAGGATCTCAAATCGATAAAGCAAAAGACAAGATTACGAAATTTATAGAATCAGATGAAGGGAAAAACCTACTTCAAAAGATTTGGGATTTCTTTGTCTCCATTTGGAACGCGATCGTCTCTGTATTTACTGGAGGAAAATAAGTCATTATAAAAAGCTGCCTGATGTACAGGCAGCTTTTTTACGTAGATGATTTCACTTTTGATTGATAAGGTAAATCAAGTTTGACAATGTCCGCATATGTTTCACGTTCAACCACAAGCTGCGCTTCCCCGTCTTCTACAAATACAACAGCCGGGCGCGGGATGCGGTTATAGTTATTTGACATACTGTAGCCGTAAGCTCCGGTACAAAAGACAGCTAATAAATCTCCTTGTGATAACTCTGGCAGATCGATATCCCAAATAAGCATATCTCCGCTTTCACAGCATTTCCCTGCAATAGAAACTGTTTGATTGTGCGATTGGCTCATTTTGTTGGCACTTGCTGCTTCATATTTCGCTTGATATAATGCTGGACGAATGTTGTCACTCATTCCCCCATCTACCGCAACATAATCGCGAATGCCAGGTACGTGTTTTGATGAGCCGATCGTATAAAGCGTTGTCCCAGCATCTCCAACAAGAGAGCGGCCTGGCTCAATCCAAATCTCCGGCATATCAAACTCATAGCGTGTCACGTTCTCTTTTACAGCTTGGATAATTTTCTCGACGTATTCTGTCGCAGGAAGTGGTTCATCTTCTTCTGTATAACGGATGCCAAAGCCGCCGCCTAAGTTTAACACGGTCGAAATAAAACCAAATGATTCTCTCCATTCAGCCAGCTTCAAAAAGATCTTGTCTGCTGCAAGGACAAAACCAGCTGTATCAAATATTTGTGATCCGATATGGCAATGAACGCCTAAAAGTTCGATCACTTCTGATCCAAGCACTTGTTTCACCGCTTCATCCGCTTGTCCATTGTGAAGGTCAAAGCCAAATTTGGAATCCTCTTGGCCTGTTGTAATGTAATCATGCGTATGCGCTTCGACACCTGGTGTGATACGGAGCAGCACTTTCACCTGTTTTGACAGCTCTTGACCAAGCACTTCAATGAGCTTCATTTCGTAGAAATTATCTACAACGATACAGCCGATCTCGTGCTCTAACGCCATTTTTAATTCATCTCTACTTTTATTGTTGCCATGGAAATGAATTTTTTCTACCGGAAACCCAGCGCAAATGGCTGTGTGAAGCTCCCCGCCTGATACGACATCAAGAGATAATCCTTCTTCCTTGGCAAGCTGAAACATCGCGATGGAGGAAAATGCTTTACTCGCATATGCTACCTGCGCTTTTAACTCTTCTTCTATAAATGCTTTTTGAAAGCTTTTTGCACGCTCCCGTATTAAAGCCACATCATATACATAAAGTGGTGTCCCATACGTTTCAGCTAAAGAAACGGCATCAACACCACCAATTTCTAAATGACCGAGTTCATTTTGTCTGCAAGTGCCGTGTAAATACAATGTCATTCCCTCTTTCTCCGCCTCGGCTGAAAAAAGACAGCTGCGTGAGCTGCCTTTTTGCCGTTTCTCAAAGTTAAAAATACAATATCACAATCTTCAGCCACTTTCAATGAGCGTTAAGAATTTGGCGGAATTTTTGATCTGTTTTGAGGGTGAACAATGCTTGGCCTTACTTTTGAGCCAGGAACAGACGTCCGAATCAGCACTTGCCACAAAGCCTTCCCGTTAAAAGGAAGAAATGGCCACATATAAGGCGTCTGCAATGAACGAATGGATGTTAAGTAGATGAGTAACAACGTAAAACCAATGATGAGTCCATTCAGCTTAAAGATCGCCACGAGCGCTAATATGATGAGTCGTACAATCTTATTGGCGACACTCAGCTCATAGCTTGGGGTTGTAAATGTACCGATTGCCGCTAGTGAGACGTATAAGATGACCTCTGGTGTAAATAAACCGACATCAATGGCAATTTGCCCAATTAAAACAGCCGCAATCAGCCCCATGGCGGTCGACAATGCAGTTGGCGTATGAATTGCAGCCATCCTTAAAAATTCCACCCCAAAATCAGCTAGAAATACTTGTAAAATCACTGGAATATGAGACGGTTTGTTAAAGCCAATATAGCTTAAATTATCTGGCAGAAGACTTGGTTCAAGGATAAACAGAAACCAAATTGGTAAAAGAAACGTTGAACATAAAATGCCTAAAAAGCGTACCCATCTTAGGAACGTACCAACTGCAGGTGCTTGGCGGTATTCTTCTGCATGTTGAACGTGGTGAAAAATGGTGGTTGGCGTAATGATGACACTAGGAGATGTATCCGTAATAATGATGACATGCCCTTCTAGTATATGGTTAGCGGCGACATCTGGACGCTCGGTGTAACGTACAAGGGGAAAGGGATTGTATCCTTGTTTAATAATGAATTCTTCAATCGTTTTATCAGACATCGTCAGCCCATCGACTTTGATTCCTGACACTTCTTTCTCTATGATATCGACAAGATCTGGGTCCGCAATATCTTCAATGTAGCAAACACATACATCCGCTTTCGAACGTTCGCCTACTTTGAGCATTTTGTATCTCAGTTTTTCATCTCGCACCCGTCTTCGTATAAGTGCTGTATTGACAATAATGTTTTCAACAAAACCGTCTCTTGCGCCCCGGACAACCTTTTCTGTATCCGGCTCCTCTGGCATTCTGCCAGGATAGCTTCTGACATCAATGATAAATGCGTAGTTTTCACCTTCAACTACAACTGCCACAAGGCCCGACAGCACTTGGTCTACCGCTTCATCAAGTGTTTCAACCTTTGAGACCTGCTGATTGACAAGACGATTCTCAATCACACGGGCCATGTCATCTGATTCAGGTTCATTGTCATTGATTTCAACTAGCTCTTTTAATAAGTAGATGACATACTGTGTATCACACAGTCCATTTACATAGTAAAGTTGGATTTCCTGATCGTGTATATAAATTTTCCGCACGCCAAGGTCAAAGCTGAGACCCATTCCGACATTTTCTTTAAAGTAATCTTCATTTTTCTTCGGATCTCGGTACACGTTTACCTTGTCTTTCTTCATGGAAACCACTCCTTTCTAAAATTAATTCAACTGCTTTCATTGTGATCGGAGATCCTTTGCTCAGATCATCTTTCCGTCCCATTTTGCCAATATCTCCAATTCCAACAACAAACGGCAGATCGAGCGAGTCAAGACAATACACGGTATCTCCGCTCATTTTATGAGGTTCCATCTCGGGAAGACCATGCTTGTCGACACCGTATTCTGTCAGTTCACCCTCCCGGTCAATGGAAACATGAACCTTTGTCCATTCAGCTTGATGCGTTTTGGATGCAACGGCGATCGCCCCAATGACTTCAATTTCAGGATGACGCGCCACATGCTTCATCGCTATCTCCCCTGTTCCTTCACCTGTCAGGCCAGAATCATCAAACATGACAAACACTGGATCATTCGGCGTTTTTAAAATCATCTGCACAAGTTCAGGTCCTGTTCGTTTGCTTGGATTTCCTTTTGAGCTGGAAATACATCGCCCACCGACATTTTTAGCAGCAAGCTCAATGGTTTTGGCAGCATATATATCTCCGTCTGTCACTAAAATGACTTTTCGTCTTTGCCCCATATTAGGTTATCCTTTCGGTTTAAAGATAAGAGCGATAATAAATGAGAATAGAATCGCAGCTGAAATCCCAGCAGAGGTTAATTCAAAAATACCGATCCCGATTCCGATGAACCCGTGTACATCTGCCTGATGCATCGCTCCATGAAGCAAGCTATGACCAAAGCTGACGATTGGTACGGTTGCGCCCGCACCCGCAAATTCAATAAATTTATCATAAATACCGAATCCGTCTAAGATGGTGCCCGCCACAACAAAAGTGGTCATGACATGTGCAGGCGTAAGTTTGAGTATGTCTAGTAAAAGCTGGCCAATGACGCAAATAAGTCCGCCTGCAACAAAAGCGATAAGATAATCCATTAGCTCTCTCCTCCTGCACGCTCAAATACGACACCGTGCGCAATGGTTGGAATGGTCTCTTTTTGCTGGACCATCATTGGACTTAGAAGCGCTCCGGTTGCCACAACGAGTACTCTTTGCAGATTTCCTGCTTTCATTTCTTGAAAAATGTGACTAAATGTCACAACAGCTGAACAAGCACAGCCGCTCCCACCAGCGAATACATTTTGATCGGGTGTATAGATGATTAAACCGCAATCATCATGCTTTCTCCCAAGCTGAATGCCTTCTTCCTTCAGAAGATCCTTTAAGATTGGTGAACCAATACCAGATAAATCACCTGTTAAAATCAGATCGTAATCGTCCACCGTTCTTCCGAGGTCTTCTAAATGCTGCTTGATGGTATCTGCCGCTGCCGGAGCCATGGCCGATCCCATGTCAAATGGATCTGTAATTCCAAGATCCATCACCCTGCCTACTGTAGCGCTTGTAATTTGAATTGGAGAGGTCTCCTGGCTAATAATAACGGCTCCGCTCCCAGTGACGGTACTTGTGGCTGTATCTGGCTTTTGTCCGCCGTATTCTGTTGGATTACGAAATTGGCGTTCTGCCGTTGCATTATGACTGCTTGTCGCTGCAATGGCTCTATTGGCAAAACCGCCATCAATGAGTGCTGACGCAATGGCGACCGATTCCATTGAGGTTGAGCATGCCCCAAACAAACATAGAAACGGGATTTTTAGTTCTCTCGCCACATAGTTTGCTGTGACGTTTTGATTAAGTAAATCTCCTGCCAGCAATAGATCAATATCGCTTTTTTGCAAATTTGCTTTTGATAAAGCACTGGATATCGCATCTTCCATCAGTTTTCTTTCAGCCATTTCCCAGTTCTTTTGATCACAATGCATTTCGTCATACGTTTTATCAATTAAATGACCAATCGGTCCTTCTTTTTCTTTCGGCCCTGCAGCTGTTCCCTCTGCATTGACGTAAAGCTTATGCTCAAAAACCCAAGATTGTTTACCTGTTAGTTTCACGTTTCATTCCTCCTACGAAAACATCTTTTCCAAGACGTATCGAATGATCCCTACGACATATGCCGAGACGACACCAAATACAATGACGTTCCCAGCGAGCTTAAACATATTTGTGGCAACCCCTAAAACAAGCCCTTCACTTCTATGCTCAAGGGCAGCACTTGTCATACTGTTTGCAAATCCTGTCACCGGAACAGCCGATCCCGCTCCGGCAAACTGGCCGATTCTATCGTAAATACCGATACCAGTTAATATAGAAGAAATTAAAATGAGGGTCGCCACTGTTGGGTTCCCTGCTGTTTTTTCATTAAAATCAAAAAAGTGAATATAGAAATGTTGCAGCCCCTCGCCTATGGCACAGATCAATCCACCAACAAGAAAAGCCTTGATGCAGTTGAGGACATAAGGAGGTTTAGGCTGATACGTTTTCACCTTAGATGGATAGTTCTCTTTTAAACTCGACACGGTTGTTCCCTCCAAATTTTTAAATATAAATCAGCCAATGGAATAGTGAACCAAATACTTTGCCTAAGACAATGGCCATGAGAAGCAAAACAATTTTCCCGTCCATTCCAATTCTTTTCGTTAATATAGGAAGTACATTTAATACTTCAGTCAGCGCAGCTGCAAGCATGCCGACGAAAATGCCTGCTAAAAGACCGATTGGGAGCGCCAGCCATTTGGATAAATGCAAATGCACCTCGCTCAAGGTTGCCCAGCCGCCAACGACCGCCCCGGTGATGACAGCTGCCTCGTATCCTTGTATGAAGCGCTGCGTTTTCGTTAATTGCATTAAACGAGGGATGATGCCAAGCACTGTGAGAAATGCCACAAACCCTGCTCCTACCGTTAAACCGCCGCCAAGTCCAACTAACGCGACAAAAAGCCACTTACCGATCATGGATATCTTTCATTGTCTCTTTATTTTCTTTAAGGGCGACATAATGATCGAGATCGAGCTGATATTTAAACATCTCCACTTCGAGCGGGCTTGGTTCTTCATTTAAACGCTTTTTAAATACATGATTGAAAAATAAAATCATGCCAAAGCCTAGTCCGAAGCTATATGGAATTTGCAATAAATAAGGATGCTCAACCGTTTTTCCTGTGATCATTTCATATAGGCGGATATGAACGAGCCGCATACTGACATCCTCGTGGAAATTCATAATGGCAAGCGCCGCTCCGACAAATAATAGGAGCCACACGAACACAAATAAAACGGGAGAAAGCTGGCGTTTGCCTGTATCAATTTCAACAATGGCTTCAGCGCCTCCGACGGTTTGAATGTCGATGTCTGGCCATGTTTTTTTGATCGTTTTGACCACATGCATGATATCAAGAACGGCGATGTGACGATCCTTTTTACTGACATGATATATCGGCATCTTGCTAAGCTTTTGTACAGCAAACTCATCACCAGTGATTTGGGCGATATCTTCTAAATAAATGAGCTGATCATTACCGGTCTTAATGCGATGGCGCAGCCGAAGAAAGATTTGTCCGTCCATCCAAGTCACTTCCTATACGATGGGTTAAAAATAGTATGTGGTGAAAAATGGTTCTCATACCGAGAGAACTTGATTTACCGGTAATTACCACACAAAAAAAGCCAGCCGAATTGGCTAGCTCTCTTTTTGATCCATTTGCATTTGGATTTGTTTTAAAATTTTCTTTTCGAGCCGCGAGACTTGTACTTGTGAAATGCCGAGTCTCTCCGCTACCTCAGATTGTGTTTGGTCTTTATAATATCTTAAGTACACAATGAGTTTTTCTCGTTCTTCTAATTCTTTGATCGCTTCTTTCAGCGCGATTTTATCAAACCATCTTTCTTCTGAATGATCGGCAATTTGATCAAGTAATGTAATCGGATCCCCGTCATTTTCATACACCGTTTCATGAATCGACGACGGCGTTCGGACCGCTTCTTGGGCGAGGACGACATCCTCTGGTGTGATATCAAGATATTCGGCTATTTCCTGAACGGTCGGCATTCTTCCGTGAGACTTAGACAATTCATCTCTTGCCCGCCGGATTTTATTTCCGAGTTCCTTTAGTGACCGGCTGACTTTGACTGTTCCATCATCCCGAATGAATCGCTGGATTTCACCAATAATCATTGGAACAGCATAGGTCGAAAACTTCACATCATATGACAAATCAAATTTATCAACAGATTTTAGCAGTCCAATACAGCCAATTTGAAACAAATCATCTGGTTCATATCCTCTATTTAAAAAGCGCTGAACAACGGACCAAACAAGACGCATGTTTTTTTCTACGAGGAGGTCTCTTGCTTGCTGATCACCGTCTTGGCTTTTTTTGATGAGCTCTTTGACTTCATCATTTGACAGCTGGGCTTTTTTTGCTTGCTTTTTTACCTCCACATCCATATGAGCAGCTCCTTTAATTACAAAGCGCTTTGCTTTTTGATAGATGCTTTGTTAAACGGATGGTTGTGCCCATTTCTGGAGATGAGTCTATCATGACATCATCCATAAAATTCTCCATAATGGTAAAGCCCATTCCAGAGCGTTCTAAGTCTGGTTTTGTCGTGAAAAGCGGCTGTCTTGCTTCCTCAAGATCTGTAATGCCCATCCCTTCGTCACGGATGGTGAGGTACACAACATGGTCATCAAGTGTGACTTCGATATGCACCTTGCCATCTGGATTCCCATCATAGCCATGGATAATGGAGTTTGTCACCGCCTCTGACACAACGGTTTTGATTTCTGTTAATTCATCTAATGTCGGATCAAGCTGGGCGATAAACGCCGCGACTGTCACCCTCGCAAAGGATTCATTTTGACTTAAAGCAGAGAAGGTCAGGTTCATTTCATTCCTCATGATGCCACCCCCAATGTTTGCAATGCCGTTTGCTCTGAAGGCTCCATACGGATGATTTTAAATAAGCCAGACATATCAAATAACCGGTTCACTGCTGGCGAAATAGCACAGACGACCATTTCTCCGCCAAGCTGTTTAATTTCTTTATATCTTCCTAAAATCACTCCGAGACCTGAGCTGTCCATAAACGTTAAATCAGCCAAATTCAGCACAATGTGGCGAATGTCCTCTGTTTCCAAATAATTCGTCACCTTTTGCCTCAATGTTTCTGCGGAGTGATGATCGAGCTCTCCTGTTAATCGAATGCAAAGTACGCTCTCTTTTACTTGAAAATGAATATCAAGGCTCATCTTTTTATTCCTCCTTGCTCTAATTTTCGGATAAAGATTGTTTCTCTTTTTTATCAAGTAAATCCTTCACCATGACAAAACTAGTGACCATTCGTCACATTTAGATGTTCTTTTCTTCTTCCTCATAGCAAAAAGACTGCCTGTTTCAGCAGTCTTTCACATTTTATTTCCATTTCACAAATTCAGCCATCGCTCGTTTGAAGAATGTCCAAACGCCCGCTTTTTCCATTCCTTCTTTGGCTTGTACAGGGCTTTCATGCAGCACTTTTCCGTCTTTTTTCAAGACAATGGTTCCAAGTTCCGTTCCTTTTGAGAATGGAGCCGTAACATCCTGAGACAATTTGATTTCTTTTTTAATCTGATCCACATTTTCGCCTTTTTTCGTTAAAAGGGAGATTGGTTCAGAGGTGACAAGCTGAATTTTTTTCTTTGTCCCTTTGCTTACCTTGATTTCAGCTACATCTTGTCCTCGTTTGTAAAGTGGGTGTGTGGTGTATTGACTAAATGCATAGTCTAACATTTTGACCACTTGAGCGTTTCTGTCTTTCGGTGTACTTGCGCCGAAGACAACTGCAATGACGCGCATGTTTCCTTTTTTAGCGGTTGCGGTCAAACAGTATTTGGCTTCGCCTGTAAAACCTGTTTTCAACCCATCGACACCTGGATAAAATTTAATCAATCGGTTCGTATTCACAAGCCAGAATTTTTTATCGGTGTTTTGACGGAGATAGTCTTCGTAGACCCCTGTGAATTTGGTGATTTGTTCATATTTCAACAGCTCTTTTGCCATTTTTGCCATATCATGAGCTGAACTGTAATGGTCTTTTTCAGGAAGTCCTGTTGGGTTTTGAAAGACCGTAGAGGTGAGGCCGAGTTCTTTTGCCTTTTTGTTCATTTGCTCCACAAACTGTTCTTCAGATCCTGCAATATGCTCTGCCATGGCAACTGAAGCATCATTTCCAGACGCAATCGCAATGCCTTTCAGCATTTCTTTCACGGTCATTTCTTCTCCAGGTTCAAGGAAGATTTGTGACCCTCCCATTGAAGCTGCATAGTCGCTTGTTCTTACCTTGTCAGTCATTTTCAGCTTTCCTTGATCAATGGCTTCCATGATGAGAAGCATCGTCATGATTTTGGTCATACTTGCGGGTGCCAGCTTTTCATCGCTGTTTTTGTTGTAAAGCACTTTTCCCGTGTCACGTTCTATTAAGATGGCTGATTTGGCTTCGTGCACCAATTCTGATGTTTGTTTTTCTTCTGGTTTTTCAATCTTTTCTTTTGCTATCGCTGATGGTGAAACCATTGAGATAAGGATCATTAAAATAAACAATGCACATATATGACGTTTCAAGTGGCAGACCTCCATTATCGTAATCCTTTCTATTTTTTCCTCATCGAGGCTGTTTTATTCAGAGATCGTATGATTGCCATAAAAAAAGCCTTCTGTCGATAAACAGAAGGCTTCTTAAAACATGCTATGAGAGTTGTTTGACAATGTCTTTTACTAAATCAAGGAAACTCGCTTTCACTTTTTCGGTTACTTCAATGACTTCATCATGAGACAGCGGCTGATCTAAAATACCTGATGCCGCATTAGAAATGCATGAAATACCTAGCACTTTGATTCCTGCATGACGCGCAACAATCACCTCTGGAACCGTCGACATGCCTACAGCATCTGCGCCAAGTGTTCTAAGGAAACGAACTTCAGCCGGTGTTTCATATGAAGGACCTGTCATCCCTGCATAAACACCCTGCTGTACAGATATGCCTAACCGCTGAGCTGTTTCTTCTGCAAGTGCCAGCAAATCTTTATCGTATGGGGCAGACATATCAGGGAAACGAACGCCTTGACTGTCATTTGGACCAATTAATGGATTGGTCCCCATCATATTGATATGATCTGTAATCAGCATGAGATCGCCTGGATGGAATGAAGTATTCACACCGCCGGCTGCATTTGTCACGATGCATGTCTCAATGCCAATTTCTTTCATCACACGGACTGGAAACGTCACTTGCTTCATATCATATCCTTCATAGAAGTGAAAACGTCCTTGCATCGCACATACGACAGTGCCTTTCAGCGTCCCGATGACGAGCTGTCCTGCATGACCCTCTACTGTTGAAATAGGGAATCCAGGAATATCTTCATATTTCAATTTGATTGGATTTTCAATCTCATCTGCTAAAATGCCAAGCCCTGAACCTAAGATCAATCCAACTGTTGGTACGTATGTCGATGCTTGTTTAATGTATGCCGCCGCTTCTGAAAACTGTGCTCCCACGAGATTTCCCCCCTATTTGAGTTTAGATAAAAAGCTTGTGCCGTATTTTGGCATCGTTGTCTTGAAATTGTCTGCGACCGTTGCTCCAAGATCAGCAAAGGTTTTTGGAGTTGGCAGTTCATTTGCTCCTTGATGCTTTTTGCTGTAAGCAATGAGCGGAACGTATTCTCTTGTATGATCTGTTCCGTGATGAACCGGGTCATTTCCATGATCTGCTGTAATGACAAGAAGATCATCCTCTTTTAACAGATCAAACACTTCAGGAAGACGGGCGTCAAATTCCTCTAGTGCTTTTCCGTAACCCTCTGGATCTCTTCTATGTCCGTAAAGGGCGTCAAAATCAACAAGGTTTAAAAAGCTGAGTCCCGTAAAGTCTGTTTTAAGTGTATCAACCAGCTTGTCCATTCCGTCCATGTTCGATTTTGTTCTGAGAGAAGAGGTGATTCCTTCTCCATCATAAATATCAGAGATTTTGCCAATCGCAATCACATCAAGCCCATCATCTTTCAGCTCATTCATCACTGTTCGGTCAAATGGTTTTAAAGCATAGTCATGACGGTTCGGTGTTCTGACAAATGCGCCAGGCTCCCCGACAAATGGACGGGCGATAATACGGCCAACCATATATTTTTCATCTAATGTGAGCTCACGTGCAATTTCACAAATGCGATAAAGTTCATCTAATGGCACCACTTCTTCGTGCGCAGCAATTTGCAGCACAGAATCCGCAGATGTATAAACGATTAGATCGCCTGTTTTCATGTGCTCTTCGCCAAGCTCGTCTAAAATTTCAGTACCAGACGCAGGTTTATTTCCAATAATGCCTCTGCCTGTTTTTTCTTTTAGTTCATTTAGTAGTTCATCTGGGAATCCGTCTGGAAAAACTCTAAACGGTGTGTCTATGTAAAGACCCATGATTTCCCAGTGTCCAGTCATTGTATCTTTCCCATTTGATGCCTCTTGCATTTTTCCATAATACGCAAGTGGTTTCTCATCCGCTGGAATTCCTTTGATTTCTTTAATATGACTCAGCCCAAGCTTCGCCATATTTGGCATATGAAGCCCGTTCATTTTTTCAGCAATATGTCCTAGTGTATCTGCACCTACATCATTAAATTCAGCAGCATCAGGTGCTTCCCCAATTCCTACTGAATCCATTACGACGAGGAAAATGCGTTTATACTGATAATCAGGCATTAAAAAGCGCCTCCTTCAATATTCTTGTCTTTTAACCTTTCAAAAAGAGAGGTCTGACATCTCAAGTATAAACCGTTTACAAGCCGGTTGACAACCATAAACGGTGCAAACATGAAAAAGCATGACACACGTTTACCGTGTCATGCTTTACTTATGCCCTTGGATGGAATTTGTGATACACATCTTTCAGTCTTGTTTTCGTCACATGTGTATAAATTTGTGTTGTCGAGATATCGGCATGCCCGAGCATCTCCTGCACAGCTCTTAGATCTGCACCGTTTTCAAGCAGATGCGTGGCAAATGAATGCCTGAGTGTATGGGGTGTGAGTTCCTTTTGAATCCCTGCTTCGAGAGCTCTTTTTTTCAGATTCTTCCAGAAACCTTGCCGCGACATTTTTTTCCCGTGATGATTGAGAAATAAGGCATCTGCCGGCTGTTTTTTTAACAGCTTGCTTCTTCCCTTTTCGAGATATTCTTCAATCGCACTTGCAGCTGCTTCACCAATTGGCACAATCCGCTCTTTTCTTCCTTTACCGAAACAACGGATAAAGCCCATTGTGAGGTGAACATCGGCAAGGGTCAGATCCAGCATTTCACTGACGCGAATGCCTGTTGCATATAAGAGCTCGAGCATCGCTTTGTCACGGTAGTCAAATGGAGTGTGCTGATTTGGTGTATCAAGCAGCTTTTCAACTTCCCCTAGTGAGAGAACTTTCGGTAATTTCCGCTCTGTTTTTTGCGTTTCAATGTTCCATGACGGATCATCTGTTGTCACTTTTTCCCGGAGCAGAAATTGGTGGAAGGACCGGATCGAGGAGAGATGCCGCACTGACGTTTTGCTCGATTTCCCTTCCTCTTTTAGCTTTTTTAAATAATGAATGATATGCAGGCGTGTGACATCTTTTATATCCGTCAGTTGCTCATGTGTCATTAAAAAAGACAAGTAGTTCTGTAAATCTCGTTTATAAGAAACAATGGTATTTTCAGAGAGTCCTCTCTCTACTGTCATAAAATGAATAAAGTCGGATAATTGATCGTTCAATGATTTCTACTCCCCGTTTTGATAAAAATAAATCAATCGGTCTTGCCAGTTGTCTTGATTCGGCTGATCCATTTCCATCACTTTAATTGCTGCACCCTCTGGTTTATCATAACGATGGTAGCTTTCATATTCTGAATTTATCCATATCATAGCATAATAGAACAGGACGGTAAAACCAGTGAACAAGATAAATACCTTCATCACTTCACCTGTTGTTTTGAGCCATTTTCGCATGATTCTCATGTCCTTTCTCGAGCTTCTCATTACTTCAGCATATGCCAGGTGGGACAAGGAATATACAGCGAAAATGCAAAAAACCTCTTCATCTTAAATGAAAAGGTTCCAATTCGGATTATTTGCCGGATTCATCATCATGACACCGGTGGCAAATACCATGGAATGTCAATCTATGATCCTTAATTTTAAATTTCCAGTCACGTTCAATAATCTCTTCAACGTCTTCTAATAAATCATCTTCTATCTCATCGACTGTCCCGCATTCCATGCAGACAAGATGATGATGGAAGTGAGCGGCTCCTTCTTTGCGAAGATCATATCGCGAAACGCCGTCTCCAAAGTTAATTTTATCAACAACTTTCAGTTCAGTTAGCAATTCTAACGTTCGATAAACAGTAGCAAGACCAATTTCAGGAGACTTCTCTTTTACGAGGAGGTATACATCTTCTGCACTTAAATGGTCTTCTTCATTCTCAAGCAGTACTCTTACTGTTGCTTCACGCTGTGGCGTGAGCTTATAGCTGGAAGAATGAAGCTGTTTCTTAATTCGATCAATCCGATTTTCCATTGACTTTCCCTCCTACGCCACATTACTTGATCATTATATCAAATGATGTGCTGGGAGCCAACTATAATCATTTTAAATTGATAAATAAATTGATTATTATTTAATAACAATTATAAAATTATGAGAAAAGAACACCTGCCAGCTTTTTCATGAGCATGAAGGAGACGTACGATTCAAAAAAGGACGAAAGTGCAGCAAGTGCTAAAATCATCAGTAGAACAGATGCATACCGGGCGAACCACTGCACAGGTGCTTGACTGATGGTTTTTTTCATAAACAGCTGCCCAATGAGACGGATGGAAAACGCAATCGCACATGTCCCAATCACTAAATAGGCTGGAATAAGTAATATGTTTTGCGGAAGAACCGATACGAACGAAAGGAAAAAACCACTCAGCCCCATTTGATTTACTAGAAAACCAACTGTAAACCCAACGACAATTCCCTTTAAAAAGATCATGAGAAAGATGAGCGGCAGGCCAATGATAGATATCCCTAGTATCCACATAAGACCTAAATATTTCATATGATGCAAAAAGCTTTGCAAAAACATTTCTTTTGATTCTGCTGCTTTCTCATTTGTCAGCTGACCAAAAAATTGATTTAAATAATAGAATAAATCCTCTTTCTGACTAATTGTCATACTATTGACGATGATGGCCCCAAATATCACGCCCATTAAAAAGAGTACAGAGACAAACAAATAAATCGATAGATGGTCTTTTACGTGCTGAAGAAGATGTTCCTTCCAAGACTTTTTCCGCATGCGTCTTCCTCCCAAATAGTAAAGGTTACTAGATTCTATGAGAGAGATTACGAAACATGACAGTTTTATTGAAAGAAAAAAGAGAAAGCAGCCTAAACACTGCTCTCTCTTCTCATTTATCGTGCCGCTTTTTGTACGTTCACAAGCCCGGCACCATAGTAAAAAGGATCTCCAAGCTGTGTAGCCGTTTTTGAAAGTCTCTCGCGCACTTCATCGTTTGTCAGATTCGGATGTTTTGATAGAATGACAGCCGCAGCTCCTGCTACATGCGGTGATGCCATGGATGTCCCGCTCTTGTAGCCATATTCATTATGAGGAATGGTACTGAGCGTTGAAACGCCTGGTGCTGAAACTTCCACTTCTTCGCCTACAGATGAATCAAAAGCTCTTTGTTTTCTTTGGTCAACAGAAGCAACCGCTATCACTGAGCTGTATTTAGCTGGATAGTCAACCGTGTTGAGAGAGCCATAACTTCCTGCATTCCCAGCAGAAGCCACAATGAGAATACCCTTGTCATATGCTCGATCTACCGCTTCTTTCAGCGCTTCAGATTCACTTGCTCCTCCCATACTAATATTGATGACATCTATGTCATTCTCAATGGCCCATTCAATTCCTTTAATGATCCAGCTATAGTAGCCATCACCATTTTCATCTGCCACCTTGACCGCATAGATTGAAGCTTTTGGCGCAACACCAACGACACCTACCTTATTATCTAACGCTGCAATTGTGCCCGCCACATGCGTCCCGTGTTCATGCGGGTCAACAAGCGGATCTGACTCTGTTGGAACAAAGCTGACTCCCCCGGTGACATGTAGATCTTCATGTTTGCCATCAATGCCGCTGTCAAGAACGGCTACTTTGACATTTTGTCCAGCGTATCCCCGTTTATGTACCTTTTGTGCTTTGATGCTTTTGATGCCATATGGGATCGTTTGACCGCTTGTTTTTGCCTTTTGGTCCTCCTCAATGAAGGTCACTTCTTTTGCCTGATTTAGTTTCTTTTTCGATGCCTCATTCAAGGAAACTTTCATCATATCTATCTGCTCTATCGATTCTTTTACATGTCCACCAGCTTCTTCAACAAGCTGTTTTTGTGTATGATCTTGAACGGAAGAAGAAAAGCCGATCATGTACTCTTTTTTCGCTTGCTCCTTTGCAGAAATATGTGAGGCGCCGAACGTGACCGATGCCAGCATCATACTTGCCATACAAAGCCCTGCTCCAATTGACTTGATGTTCACAATACTCACTCTCCCTTTCATCTTTTTGTCATTTAACTACATTTTTAGACAAAAAGAAACGACCGTTTGTCCTATTTTTTAAATTTTTTCCATTTATTTGAACTGGTTGTCACAAAAAAGCAAAATAAAAATGCTTATGATCCTCTTGATAGTGATCATAAGCATTCCTTCTTTTATGTTTTTTCATCATGTGCTGCAAGGCTTCTTGTTTTGTTTTTGTTTTTCTTTCATGTGTACTAAAGTGCGGCATGTTTCCTCTCGACAGTTCCGGGTTTCGGCTGTGCTGCCTTTCAATATGTTCTCGTTTTTTCTTTGCATTGCTTTTTCCCATTTGGCAAAACCCCTTTCGTTGACGTTATGATACACGATGTGACATAAAAAAGATAGACGTATACACGCCTATCTTTCTGTTTTCACCATATCAAGATGGGGAATTCCATCTTCATCATAACAATCTGAAACGGCCTTAAAACCAAAGGATTCGTAAAACGACTTCAGGTAGGCCTGCGCCTGAATTTTGACACTTGCTTCACCTAATTCACTCAGCTTTTCCAAAGCCTTGCTAAGTAGCATTTTTCCATAGCCTTTTTTTCGACCTGCCTCTGTCACAAGAACGCGGCCAATGGACGCCTCTTCGTACATGATTCCGCTTTGAAAAATTCGGCAATAGGCCACAATCGTGCCGTTCTCTTTTGCCATCAGATGAAGCGCTTCTTGGTCCCGGTGATCAATTTCAGGGTAAGGGCATGTTTGTTCAACAACAAACACATTGACTCTTTCCATTAAAATCAGGTAAAGATCCTCTTTTGTCAATTGTTCAAACGTTTCACATGTCCAGTTAACTTGATTCATGATTGATATCCACCTTACCGTATACTCCGCCCCCGCCAGCGATCAGTTCGACTTCACCTTTTCTTGCTTTGATGATGTAATTGGCTGTTTTTTCTGGCAGGACAGCTTTTAGTTCTTGTTCTGTTGCTTGATGAAGGATATTCATCTCTGTGTGAAACACGGCTTTTAGCTTCTCCAGCGTTTTGGCTCCAACACCCGGAATAAATTGAAGCGGAAGCTGATGAACATAAGGAGGTCTTGTTCCATTGTCACTTTCTTGGTCAGCAAGCTCCTTTAAACGCTCACTCACTCCTTTTGTCATCCGTGTATGTCCGCATGCGTGGCACTTTTCTTGATCTAGCGCGCGAGGTCTTACTCCGCACTTCTCGCAGGTTGTATGATAGTACTTCCCAAGACGCGGGGCGAGCCCATAATTTCCTATGATGGCTCTCCCCTCTTTCCCTTCAAGGGCTAGTTTGAATTCGGCAAAAGAGGCATGGTCCATGCGGATTTTTGTATATTCTCGCGCGATTTTCCCTAAAGAATGAGCGTCTGAATTCGTTAAAAATGGATAACGGTTCAGTTCGCTTAACTGGGACGCCATTGACGTATCGCAGCTAAGTCCTAGTTCAACAGCATCAATGAGGTCCGGATCGAATACTTCCGTTAAAGACGTGCTGACTCCTTTGCCAAATAAGCTTTTATGAGGGGTGAAAATATGAGCAGGAATAAATAAGCCTCCTAGCTCCTTGACCTTATGCTGAAGTGTTTTCCCATCCACATAGAGGCGCTGTGAACTCAAATGCACATTTTTCATATGTAGCGCGAGCCATGCGGAGAACTCAGTCATTTTGCGCAGTGTGGGCATAAATGCAAGCACGTGAATTGGACCTTTTGATTGGTTATCGTTAATTTCTAATTCACTGCCTAAAAGCAGCACGGTCTGTTCAAATGATAGACCGCCATCACTTAGTTCAGTGTACTTGCCTTCTTCTACACCCTCTATTAATTCTTCTAGGACTTCTGGAGATTGTGCATCAATCACACCAATCATCCCCATCCCTTTACTTTGCGTTGCTTCAATGAGAATTTGGTCAATTGTCAGTGACCTTGCACCTGTAATTTTAACAGCTCTGCCTGTTCTTGTTCTGCCGATATGAATATGGATGTCTGCAAAAAACTCCCTCATTTTGTTGACTTAAGTACCTCTTGCAGTTGTAAGTACTGTATGGCATAGGCTGTTTTTGCATCATAAATATGCTGCTTTTCAATGAGGTGCAAGGCTTCTTCTAATGAAACTTCCATCACTTCAACAAATTCATCTTCATCCAGCTCTCTTTTTTCTTCAAGCTGAACTAGCTGATCTGCAAGATACATGTGGACGATTTCATCTGCAAAACCTGGTGATGTATAAAAGGCTGTCAGCTTTTGAAGCTTCTGAGTGGTGTATCCTGTTTCTTCTTCTAATTCTCGTAGTGCTGTATGTGCCGGCTCTTCCCCTGGCTCTAATTTACCAGCCGGAATTTCAACGATGGCTCTCTCTAGTGCTTTACGGTATTGCTTGACCAAGATGATTTTATTTTCGTCTGTCCGAGCAATGACGGCTACTGCACCAGGATGTTTGATGATTTCGCGTTTGCCTTGTTTTCCATTTGGCAATTGTACATCTTCAAGAACCAAATCAATGATTTTTCCGTTGTATAATTCTTTAGTCGATAATGTTTTTTCTTCAAAGTCCTTCAATTTTGTCAGCTCCTCGTTCTACTTTCACTTTTTACTTCATTCATTTTAACATAGATGATTTAAGAGAAGCGAAATGCGGACGCTTGCTTCAATGCGCCACTTGAAGTCACCTAGCTTGAATTCCAGATTTTTTTCACTTAATGTGAAGGAATAGGAGTGTGATGGAATTGAAAAAAAGACGAATTGGTACAACGGATCTTTTGGTGAGCGAAGCGGCTCTAGGATGTATGTCCCTAGGAACAGAAAAAGGAAAAGCGCTCTCTTTATTAGATGAAGCCATTGATCTTGGAATTAATTATTTGGATACAGCCGATTTATATGATTTTGGGACAAATGAGGAAATTGTCGGGGAAGCGATTAAAAACAGGCGGCAAGATTTAATTTTGGCCACAAAAGGCGGCAACCGCTTTGAAAAAGGCAAATCTGGCTGGGACTGGGACCCTTCAAAGGCATACATAAAAGAAGCCGTAAAACAAAGCCTCAAGCGGCTGCAAACAGATTATATTGATTTATACCAACTGCACGGAGGCACGATCGATGACCCTATCGATGAGACGATTGAGGCTTTTGAAGAATTAGTGGAAGAAGGCGTTATTCGCTATTATGGCATCTCTTCTATCCGTCCAAACGTCATTAAAGAATACGCCAAAAAATCAAACATCGTCAGCGTCATGATGCAATATAGTTTACTCGACCGCCGTCCAGAGGAATGGTTCTCTCTTCTTGAAGAACAAGGCATTAGTGTTGTGGCAAGAGGACCTTTAGCAAAAGGGCTTTTAACCGAAAAACCACTTTCACAAGCAAGTGCAGCGATTCAAAAAAACGGATATCTTCAATATTCATTTGACGAGCTACAGCAGATCATTCCTTCTTTAAAGAAAGTCGCTTATGACCTATCACTCACAGAGCTCTCCATTCAATATTTGCTTCAGCATTCTGCGGTCAGTTCCGTTGTATTTGGCGCAAGCTCGGTGGAACAATTAAAAGAAAATGCGGCAGCGGCCAATGCACGTTCTTTAAGTGACCAAGAAGTAAAAGCATTGACTTACTATACAAAACCATCTGTGTACGAGGCGCACCGGTTTAAATGAGATAAAAAGAGATCATCTGATGTGATCTCTTTTTCATATTCGACAGGCAAAAGCAAGGAGGGGCTAAAGGCCCCGTTGTCTTATCTTGCACTTTCGTAATATGCATAATTTCCAGATTTGCCTTTAAGATAAAATGTCGTACCAAAACGACTGAAACTATTTGCAAAAGAACCATTATCCGAATACATACATAATCGATTACTTGCGCCTTTAAAAGGAGTTACAGAACAATCTACAATTGAAGTAGCCTTTGTACGCAAATCTGCATTCGTTAAATCATTTGTAGCAAGAGCTTGTCCCGAAACAGGTAAAAGCAATCCTAAAGATAAAGCGACTCCAGCCATTGTTTTTCTCATTTTCATGTAAATCATCTCCGTTCCCAAATATTGTAATACACCTTCATTATAAGTAGTACGACCTTCTATCAAAAGGGTCTTAAATACTATATTTGTTATAAAAAGGGATTTAAATGAAGGAGGAATCGAAGGAACCGGAAGCACTTGCGTGTTGATCAACCTCAATGATGACATAAAAAAAGAAGCATCAGTGCTCCCTTTTTTAGCTTTTATATTTTCTCCAGTCCAAATGACTTTCATCTAGCAGCTCGGAGAAGCTTTTGTTTTTTTCTTTTTCTTTCTGCTGCCGAAGGAGGTCTTGTCGTTTTTGTTCTTCTCTTTTTTCTGTCTCGGCGGCCAGATTCTGCTTCATTTGAAGAAGCTGCTGTTTGAGATTTTCGTTTATGCCGTCCTTTAATTTCGCTTGATCATTGTTCTTTTTCATTGTGCCTCTCTCCTTTTGCCTCTAAGTGTATCATCCGTTTTATTTCCTGAGCAAGAGTCACGCCAATCTCCCAACATGTGGTATGATCGTCATAGGAAAAACCTCGGAAAGGAAGAATCAGCTAGATGAAAAAATGGATCGCTATACTTGCCTTCATATTATGTCCGCTCGTTGCAATTGGCATTTTTTTCACCAACAAAATGATGTATATTCGAAAATTAACAGATGAAGAGCTCATCAAACGAGAATCAGATGAAGAGCATTATCATCATGAAGAGTTTCAACAGCTTAACAAAGAGAAAGTGTGTATTCCTTCAGCATTTGGTTATGAGCTTCATGGCTATTTTGTGCCGCATCCGCATTCTCATACAACACGCACCATTGTACTTTGTCATGGCGTCACAGTCAGTTTAATAAATTCCGTTAAGTATATGAAATTATTCCAAAAGCTTGGATGGAATGTGATGCTTTATGATCATAGACGACATGGAATGAGTGGCGGGAAAACCACGAGTTATGGATACTACGAAAAAGAAGATTTAGCGAAGGTCGTGAAGTGGCTTAGACAAAAACTTGGGGAAAATGCCATTATCGGTATACATGGAGAATCTATGGGGGCAGTCACGACTTTGTTATATGCCGCAAAGCCGGAAGCAAGCGCCAATTTTTACATAGCTGACTGTCCTTTTGCTTCTTTTGAGGATCAGCTTCTCTATCGATTAAAAACAGATTTTCGTCTTTCAGGTCAATGGATTCTTCCACTAAGTGATCAAGTGTTAAAATGGCGGGATGGATACAGCATTCGGCAAGTGTCACCGCTGGATGTGATCGATCAGGTGAGAGAACCTGTGCTTTTTATCCATAGTCTTCATGATGACTATATTCCATGCGAGCAGAGTCAGCAGCTATATGCTCGAAAAAAAGGTGATAAACAACTATTTATAGCGCCGCACGGGGCACACGCGATGTCTTTTAGTGAAAATAAAGAAGCTTACGAACAAGAAGTTCAAGTATTCCTTCAACCATTTGAATCAAATGAAGATAAAAGAGGAGAATGAACAGTGGTTCGTCTCCTCTTTTTGAGCTAACTTATGCGATAGTCACTACTGTTGTATGGTGTCTGCCCGCCAGTTCCATATGACTCTCTTCCGATTGCTGCTGACTCATGACCGATAATCCTGCAGTTGCTGCCAATAAAAGAACTATCAAACTCGTTTTCATATAAATGACCCCCATTTTGAATTTTTGATATGGCTTGAATCTTCCGTTCGTAAAACCGTGTCGATGCTTCATACAGTCCAAGCTCATTGTAATAATGAGCCGCATCAAGTGCCAATTCCTCAATGTCTGGGTATAAGCGCTTGTCCTCGAGCAGGTCTAATGTATCGTCTATGATCGTTATTTCTGCATCAACGTATAATGCTTTTAAGAACTGAAATTTGCAGATGTAAATTTCATCTTCTAATTCACAGGCTTTCATAATACCTTTTTGATAGAGGGTTAACGACTCTTCTATTTGTTTTTGTTTAAACAGGATTTGGGTGAGCATAAATAGTGGGTCTAGAGAGCGATTAAGATGGGTTAAATTCTCCTTTTCAAACACTTCAAGAGAGTCTTTCAGATAACGGCTTGCTTCCGCAAGATCGTTCATTTGGTAATAACAGTTACCTAAGTTGAAAAGGGCCGAACCTATGACTCGAGGGTTTCCAATCGATCGTGCTCGATTTAGAGCATTTTTAAAGTAGGGCAATGCATGTTCATAGCATTTCAAATCATCATAGTTTGCACCGATGACAAATTCACAGTGGATGATTCTCAGCGTGTACGTTCTGTAGGCAGAGTACGTATTTAACGCTTGCAAGGCATAGTGCATCGAAAAGTGGGTTTGTTTCATGTGGTAGTATATTTCAGCTAATTTAAAGTAAAATTCTGCTCTTTCTATATCATCTGATATGAGATTGAGCTTTTTTTCTGCTGAACGGTAATAGGCAATGGCACTTAAATAGTTTTGCTGTTCAAACTCAAACATTCCTGTGAAAAAATGAACATAGTATTCAAGCATGTCCGTTAATTTCGTTTGCGAATGTTCGATCGTTTCTAGCAGGTTTTTAATTTCTTCATCATTTGAGGCTTTCTTTGCCGGTTCAAAATATTCAAGCATCACCTTATGGCGAAAATCCATCAGCTGG
Organism: Bacillus sp. lyk4-R2A-2; assembly: GCF_030209735.1. Lineage (NCBI taxonomy): Bacteria > Bacillati > Bacillota > Bacilli > Caryophanales > Bacillaceae > Bacillus > Bacillus sp. lyk4-R2A-2. The sequence goes on along the minus strand of NZ_JARVRK010000005.1, from coordinate 490,246 downwards.
TAAAACAGCAACAAGTTTTGATCTTGCTCCATCTCCAGAATTTCCTGCTCGATCTCGGCCTTCAGCTTCTCTGCTTTCATGACATGAAATCCGCAAATCTGCCTATACCATTCGTTTATTTTAATTCCAACCTGAGGCGATGACAGCTTGAGCTTCAATTCACTTTAGCACCTCCCTTCTCATATACGATACATGTTGTATTCTATCATATTTCCTCGAATGGAAGAAATATGAAATGTCATTTTTCGCAAAGTTTTCGGTATCCCGCAATAACCGCTTCCATTGCCTATTTTTCGGCATTTAAATCCACGATTTTTTCATGTCTATTTTTCTCATTTTGTCGAATTGGTTGTTATAAAACAGTTTTTTTTGCGTTGCAAAAGATCATTTTTCAGATTAGACGTTCCCAGTTGTTTAATGAGATGATGACGGCACGAAAAAACCCTTTTGTCAAAAAGGGCTTTTATAATACATCTGTTACCTGTTCCATATTCTCTTTGATCCAATTGACAGCTAATTCGAGCGTTGGGAATTCTTCCGTTTCAAATGTGACTTCATCCTGAAGAAGCCATACATCCTTTTTCACCGAATCCATTCCACCTATTGACCAGTGCAAAAGGGTATAGGGATGATTGTTATTTAAAAACGACACCCATGTTTTATTTTGTGCCGTGTTTTGTATCACTCTAAGCTTCTGATCCACTACGTTTCCACCTTACTTTACAAGTATGCCCATTCTTGGACTGAGTATTTGCTGAGGACTTTTCAGCATCAATGTATTGGCTTTTTCATTAAAATCGATGGTCATTTCCTCATCAAAAAATACCTTCTGTGCAATGTGTATATATAGTTTTAAATGTTGACTATTATTAAGTTGTTCCCATTCACCTGTTCTTTCACTTGTTAACCAAAGCATTGGTACGCCACTCACTGCACAGCCACAACCTTCTGAATCGTAGCGAAGCAGTAATTCCTTAGTTTCGTTTCCTGTTTGCTGTTTTTCTATATATGTTTTAGCCTGTTCTGTGATGTGAATATACATGGCGAACATCCTTTTTAAATTGATGCTTACATTGTAACACATAAAACACCATAAAACATGACACACGACTAAATCCGAAAGTCATATTCTTTGAAATACACGCTCTTCTCACTATGATTATATCTATCTATTGGCTCTTTTTGCTTCTTGTTTTTTAGAATTATACTTATGACGCTACCAATTTTAAAAGAATAAACAGGAGGTTTTAGATCGTGAAAAAAAGATTATCTCTCTGCTTCATCGGGGCACTGATATTGATGTTGAGTTTCGCTGTGCCAAACATGAAAGCGGCATCTGTCCTTGATGAAGTACGAGAAAGCTATGCGACTTATACGGGATCTGGTTACTCAGGGGGCGCCGCATTATTAGATCCTATTCCATCTGACATGAAAATTACGGCTTTAAATCCCCATGACTATAACTATAAAGGGATAAATGCGGCACTTGCAGGGGCTTACCTTGAAGTAAAGGGTCCAAAAGGAAAAACCGTTGTGTATGTAACCGATAAATATCCAGAAGGAGCGAAAGGAGCTCTTGATCTTTCTCATAATGCCTTTGCCAAAATCGGCAATATGGTAGATGGGAAAATCCCAATTAGTTGGAAAATTATAAAAGCACCGATTAGCGGAAATGTAGTTTACAGAATAAAAGAAGGTAGCAGTAAGTGGTGGGCTGCGATTCAAGTGCGCAATCATAAATATCCGATTATGAAAATGGAATATTACAAAGATGGACAATGGGTGAACATGGAAAAGACAGACTACAACCATTTCCTTGGATTTAATATGGGGTCTAAATCTCTTCCTGTTCGAATCACAGATATCCGTGGGGTCATCGTAAAGGATAAATTACCCGCTCTTCCATCTACTGCTGCTTCACAGGCCTATACTGTAAAAGGCAATGTTCAGCTTCCTAATTAACGAGGAAAAGAGGTAGCTTATTTAAGAGCTTCCTCTCCTCCTTCTCTATCCCAGCGATATGCCTCATTTTCTATTACTTTTATGATTTCATTCTTTCCTGCCATATAGCTTTGTATATCTTCCCGATACTGATTTGCTAATTGTTCCTTGACAGACGCATACGCTACAGCTCGTTCTGGATGGGCCCTTAAGTAATCTCGAAACAATAAATGCCTTTTCACATCAGGATGATTTCTCTCATAAATATGGACATGATGCGTACGATTCAAGCCACCCTTTTGAAAAAAACGTCTCCCTTTTATGCCATTTTCACCGAGCGCTTGATATCCAAGATGTTCAAAGCTCTCTCTTTTTCTATCGATCTCTTTTATATGACTTACTTCTATTAAGATATCAATAATGGGTTTGGCAACAAGTCCTTCAACTGACGTACTACCAATATGATGTCCTTCTATCCAGCTCTTTTGAATGATTTGCTTGAGTCGCTGCTTTTCTTGATGGAATTCTTCATGCCATTCTTTTTTGAATTCGACAACCTCAACCTTTCGCCTCGGTGTCCATTTCATTTTTGATAAGGTGAGCTCTTTTGCAACATGAATCACATTTGTTTCAACAAATCCTAACTTTTCGTATAGCCTTTTTGCAGGGGTGTTTTTTTGCCCAGTGGTCAGTTCTATAGGGACATTTTTCTCCATAATTGTAGACATAAGTCTTGTTCCAATACCCTGCTTTAGCGCTTTGGGATGCACAGCCAATCGACTAATGATCAAATAATCTTTCTGCTCTTCATAAGAGGCAACACCTAGTAAGATTCCCTTTTGCTCAAAACCAATAAATTGCTCTTTTGCTTTCATTACATCTTGAAAGGTCTCTTTTAATGGCGGAAGATCGGCATAGCCAATTTGTTCAGCTTCTTGTTGGTATGCAGCTAGTTGAATATGTAAGATCTGCTTTGCTACATCTCCTATTGTTTGATCTAAATTGACAATCATGACATCGCCTCTAACTTTTTCACAAATAAAACACGGTCTTCATTTATTCCTTCATATTCTGAAAACACGGAGATTCCTTCTACAGTTTTATCCCCTTTTTCAATTTGAAAGCCCAATTTTGCATGATAGGCAATTGATACTTTATTTACAGGTGCTGTTACCACTTTAATGGTTGTTCTTCCTTCCTGTTTTGCCACATCATAAAAGGCTTGATACAGCATTTTTCCGATCTTTAATTTCCGGTGATCTGGATGTACCCCAACAAAGTGAATATACGCTTCATCTGAACGAGATTGCGATAAAAAACCGACTAAAAAGCCAATCAGTTCACCTTTTTCAACGACGACAAAACTTGTTTGCTGAAAATGTTCAAAAAATAGCTTCGGCAATGTTGCGCGCAAATCTTTACCTCCCCACCAGCTTTGGATGACGGATGTGACGGCGTAAAAATCTGACGGCTTCACTTGACGTATCATGATGACCTCGCCCCTTTTCATTTTTGGCTTACCGCTCTCTTTTTTTACAAAAAACTGTTGTTTCAATAGTCTACCTGTCCGATTAATTGTTTGTAAAGATTACGTGGCAGCCTTTTTCCTTTCAGCTTTGTTGATTTCGTTCTTTCGCCGTCATCTCCTTGTAAATCTTCACACTTATTTCAAAAAGTTCACTTTTTGTGCGAAAGTTTCATTCTTTTGGTATGTTAAGATGGTTCATATAGGAAATGTAACAAATGTTTATTGGAGATGATGATATTGGTTTGGATTGTTACTTCACTTGTTGTGTTTAGTCTTTTAAAGCTTCTTGTCACTTCGCTGCCTTCTGGTGTTGTGGAACGCCTTTTTAGTCGTTATGCAGTGCATGCAAAAGTAACAAGTGATCAAACAACGATCATGTTTGAAGATCGTCCGCTCAATGATCAACAAACATCTGAAATTATTCAACATTTTAATGATGCGATCTTTATTGAACGCTATTATATTTATCCTGGTGATGAAGAGCGCTTTCTTCATCCGCAGGAAGGGCCGGCGCCTCTTACCATGCAAACAAAGCTTGGCAAGCATGATGTGACCCTTTATCTGTATCATTACGATGACCACGTGGATGTGGTGCGGCAGTTTACACATAAGCCTAAGAAAAAACTGATGGCCTATCGTTTGCGTTCTGAGCCGCTCCAAACATCCCACAACTTGGCACATGCTTAAAATATATTGCATCAAATGAGACGAAGTGTCTTCCACTTCGTCTTTTTTTTGTATGGATTTATACTCTTTTCTTTGAATGATTTACCAGTATCAATTTCGCCTCCTGACGGTTAAAATAGAAACAGAACATACGTTCTAAGAGGTGAAAATAATGAATGAACGAGCCATTCTGCTTGTGGATATGCAATCGTTTTATGCGTCAGTCGAAAAAGTGGAGGCTCCCCACTTGAAGGATGTGCCGCTCATCGTCTCTGGAGATCCTGAGCGGCGGAGCGGAGTCGTACTTGCCGCCTGCCCGCTCGCTAAAAAACGGGGCGTCCAAAATGCATCCAGATTATGGGAAGCACAGGAGAAATGCCCTGAAGCTGTCGTCGTACGCCCTCGTATGCAGCGCTATCTTGATATCTCTGTCATGATCACAGAGCTGCTTGAACAATACACAGATCTTGTCGAACCATATTCAATTGATGAACAATTTCTCGATATTACAGGCAGCCTGACACTACTCGGTTCTCCCCGTGAGATCGCTCAAAATATACAAACAACCATTATGAACCAGACGGGTATTTACGCACGTGTTGGCATCGGTCCTAATAAAGTGCTCGCTAAAATGGCCTGTGACCATTTTGCTAAAAAAAACACATCTGGCATCTATGAACTTCGCGCAGACAGTGTTGCGGCTGATTTATGGCCGCTTCCGATTGGAAAATTATTTGGCGTTGGTAAACGAATGGAGCGCCATTTAAAACGAATGGGTATCAGTACCATTGGGACGCTTGCTGCTTATCCGTTAGACCGGCTTAAAAAACGCTGGGGAATCAACGGAGAGCTTTTGCAGCGAACAGCTTTAGGGCATGATCCCTCTCCGGTCACCGTTCACACACATAATGAGCAAAAAGCGGTGGGACATCACATGACTCTCCCCCATGATTATGCGTCTTTTGAGGATATCAAAGTCGCTCTTCTTGAATTGAGCGAAGAGGTGGCAAGACGTGCACGCTTTAAGCATTATCTTGGGCAAACAGTGTCTGTTGGCGTGAGAGGCGCTGATTTTTCTCACCCGACCGGATTTCATAGACAAATCAAGCTTCATTCACCTACACAGTACGGGACAGATATTGCAGAGGCAGCCATTCAGCTATGCCAGCAGCACTGGGATGGTCAGCCCATTCGCAGTGTCGGTATTACTCTCTCACAGCTGCAGTCTGACAGCCAGTATCAGCTAACTTTATTTGATCATCATGTTCAAAAAGACAAACTCAGCAAAGTATTTGATGCGATCCACATAAAGTATGGACCTGCTGCCCTGCTGCACGCTTCGTCACTGACAAGCGCAGGGCAGGCGTATCACCGCGCCGAAAAAATTGGCGGACATTACAAATAACGGAGGCGAACAGCCATGAATCCCAATAAATTAACACCTGGATACAACCTCATGTGGGAATCAAGCCGAATGATGCTTCCAGAGCACCGGGAGCAGCTGCTTGCTCAAAAACGGCAGAAAAAAAAATACACCCCTCCCCCGCTGAGCACCGATCAACTGGAAGAAATGAATTTTTTGATCACACAGTCGATTACTGAGGATCAAGCGATTTGCGTGACATATGCCGCAGCAGGTAGAAAAGAGCAGTTTTGGGGCTGGGTCAAAGTCATTCATTATGAAACGCAGCGCATAAAAATCGTCAATGATGAAGATGTTCTCAACCTGTCCTTGCAGCAAATCGTCGCGATCGACCTTGATTAAATGGGGTCAAATGACCGCGCGAATCAGTGGCATAAAAGCACCGGCAGAAAAAAGCACGCGTCTCCAAATACGAGCCAATCAAACTCCTCTGCCATATGGCGGATGTCCCCTCCATCAAATTGTGTATTTAATTTGCACAATTTTTCATGTATGATTGGAACATCTTACAAACTCAGGGGAGAAACAGCATGAAAAATAACTTACGTACGCTACATCCGCTTAGTTGGACGATCATCATCGGCACCATATTTGGCCGAATGGCGACGTCCATGAGCATTCCTTTTTTGGCCGTTTATTTAACACAAGTCAAAGGCGCCTCAGCTTCTTCTGCTGGATTAATCATTGCCGTTAGCTCTCTGATTGGGATCGTTGCGAGTTTTTACGGTGGATATATTTCTGATCGTATCGGAAGAAAAAAGGTCATGCTTCTATCAATCTTCGGTTGGACACTTGTCTTTGTTGGCTTTGCATTTGCAGATGCCATTTGGGTCTTCTTTATCATGAACGCTTTAAACGGACTGTGCCGGGCACTGTTTGAACCAACATCTAAAGCGCTCTTATCTGATGTCACCCCGTCAAGTATTCGGTTGTTTGTGTTTAATTTACGATATACAGCCATTAACATAGGGGTCATCTTCGGTCCGCTGCTTGGCTTATATCTCGGGTCATCGAAAACAACCTTTCCATTTCTCGTCGCTGCCTTCATTTATTTGTTATACGGATTAACGCTGGCTTGGCAATTTCAGAAACATCCAGTTGCTGCTCCAGAAAACACGAAACAAATTGGGGTCAAAAAAGCCCTTTCCATTATCCAAAAAGATACGGTCTTTAGCATTATCCTCATCGGCGTTACCTTATGTTCGTTCGGGTATTCGCATTTGAGCTCAACGCTGCCTCAATATTTATCCGCTTCGCCTATGATTGAGGATGGTCCGAAACTGTTTGGATACCTTTTATCTTTAAATGCAGTTGTTGTCATTGTCGTACAATATCCGCTCATCATGATCGCCAAACGCTACTCCACCATTTTGTCGCTCACCACTGGGAATATTCTTCTTGCGGGCAGTTTGTTTGCCATTGCTTTTTCACAGAGTCTCGGCATGCTTGCTTTCATCATTGTCGTGTTTACAATTGGGGAGGTTCTGCTGTTTGCGATGATGGATCTATTTGTAGACAATGTGGCAAAGCCAGAAGTAAAGGGGTCGTACTTTGGCGCGATGGGATTTTCTCAGCTCGGCAGCGTCATCGGACCATTTGTCGGCGGACTATGCATTGACTATTTTGGCGCAGCCCATCCCTTCTCCATTTTTTCAGTCTTGTCGATCATCACCATCGCAGGTGTTCCGTTCCTACTCATTGGATACTACCGCCTGAAAAAGCGATCCGCAGCTGCCATCGCTGTGAAAGTCAGTGGAGATCATTAAAAAAACCGCTCACGTTTGAGCGGTTTTTCTTTATACTCGGCGGATAGCAATCTCTTCCACCTTATGCTGATCACCTTTTTTCAAAATGAGATCAGCTCGATATTTTGTCGGTAAAATATTTTGATATAAATTAGGGCGATTGACGGTATTCCAAATTGTGCTTGCCATGTGATCTGCCTCTTCATCCGTCAAATCTTTGTATTGATGAAAGAAGGATTCAGGATCTTGGAAAGCTGTTTCCCTCAGCAAACGGAACCGTTCTTTATACCATGATTGAATTTGCGTTTCCGCAGCATCTACATAAATCGAAAAATCAAAGAAATCTGATACAAACACACGCGGTTCATCCTTCAGATCATCCAGCGCTGGGGATTGCAGCACATTGATTCCTTCAATAATAACAATATCGGCATCCTCCACCGTTTCATACACACCATCAAGCCGGTCATAGGTCAGATGCGAATATACCGGGGCATGCACAGTTTGTTTCCCTGATTTTAATTCGTTTAAAAAAGACAACAAGGCTTTGACATCGTAGCTTTCTGGGAAGCCTTTCTTTTCCATGAGTCCTCGATCCTTTAATTCTTTTTGAGGATACAAAAAGCCATCTGTTGTCACAAGACTCACTTTCAGTCCATCTCCAAGCCTCGATAAAAGCGTTTCGATGATACGGGCCGTTGTGCTTTTCCCGACAGCCACACTTCCAGCAATCCCAATGAGAAAAGGAATTTTCGCATGATGCGGGTAGTTTAAAAAGGCATTCACATGCTGATTTTTTTGTTTTTCTGCAAAGACATGCAATGTCAGAAAACGAATAAGTGGTATGTAAATATCCTGAACTTCTTCAAGCGATAAATAGTCATTTAATCCTTGAAGTGCTCTTGCTTCCTCTTCTGAAACAGATACCGGCATATATTCTCCAAGAGCAGACCAAGCCTCTCTTGTATGACGTGTATATAAAGTATTAAAATCTAGTCGCGTGTCACTCAAAGTCTTTCCCACCAATCTTCACTAAACTCGTAACCAAAAAGACGATAATCCGATTGTAGCTTAAAATGAAGGCGCTGTCTTTATTTTTCCACTAAAGTTTGCTTCTTTTGCGAAAAAAAGCATTAAAAAAAGGAAAATGAGGGTAAATAAGAGTATTCAGTTCGATAGATAGAAGGGAGCACACCAAATGAAATATGTGATAATTGGCGGAGATGCAGCAGGAATGAGCTGTGCTATGCAAATATATCGAGAGGATCCAGATGCACATATTGTCGCTTTTGAAAAAGGAGAGATTTTCTCATATGGACAGTGCGGCCTCCCCTACTTGATCGGCGGTCTCATTGATCACCACAACAAGCTGATTGCACGCAGCGCTGAAACATTTCGCGACAAATACGGAATTGATGCTAGATGCTTACACGAAGTGACCTCCATTGATCCAAAGCAAAAAACGGTGTCAGGTCATCATACGAAAACAAAAGAACCCTTTACCGAAAGCTATGACCGCCTCTTAATTGCGACAGGAGCAAGCCCTGTTAAACTGGATTTAAACAATCAGCCGCTAGAAGGCGTACACGTATTAAAAACCATTCCGCATGCGCTGTCCATTTTAGACCACTTAAAACAAGATATCACACATGTCACGATCATTGGCGGTGGATATATCGGCTTAGAGATGGCTGAAAATTTAAAAGCGCTGGGAAAAAAGGTACATATCATTCAGCGGGGTTCAACACTTGGTCCGGGCTTTGACCCCGATATGGCAAAGCACCTGAAAGAAGAGGCGGGTGCCCAAGGCATTCACGTGACACTCGGGGAAACCGTGCAGACATTAGAGGGCGAATCACATGTCACAGCTGTTCAAACAGACAAACAAACCATAAAAACAGATATGGTCATCATGGCCATCGGCGTCACCCCGCAAACATCCTTTTTAGACAAAACAGAAATCAAACGGCTTTCAAATGGCGCCATTGTTGTAAATGAATACATGCAAACCAATGTAAAAGACATCTATGCTGCCGGGGATTGCGCAGCCACTTATCACCGCATCAAACAATCACTCGATTATATTCCGCTCGGTACAACGGCGAATAAACAAGGAAGAATCGCTGGTTTTCATATGACGGGAACAAACCGGGCGTTTCAAGGCGTGACTGGAACTGCCGTCATGAAATTTATGAGCATGACAGCGGGACGAACGGGCTTATCTGAAAAGGAAGCACAAGCAGCTGATATTCCTTTTTCCACCATCACCATTGACAGTACGGATCACGCTGGATATTATCCAGATGCGCAGAAAATGAAAATCAAACTGATTTACAGAAGTGATGACTACACCTTGCTCGGTGCCCAAATCATCGGAAGAAACGGTGTAGATAAACGGATCGATGTGATGGCAACTGCTCTTTACCAACAGCTAACCATGACAGATCTTGAAGATTTAGATATTAGCTATGCACCGCCTTTTAACAGTGTGTGGGACCCGCTTCAGCAAGCAGCAAGGCGGAGATAAAAAGACGGTCACAATGGCAGCTTACTTCAAAAAAAAAGAAACCAGTTCACAACCGGTTTCTTTTTTGTTATTTTTTCATCATCGCTTTGCGTGCTACTTTTTCAAATAAAAATGGGAATAATTGATACAATTTACTGCCAGCGTTCATCCATCCAGGCAGATTAATCTCTCTTTTTTTCGTCATCATAGCGGATACGACCTTCCCAGCCACCTTGTCCGCACTAAGCATCATGAATTCCACATTCTTCACATATTCACCGCTGCGATCGGCGATGGTAAAGAAGTCAGTGGCAATCGGGCCTGGATTCACTGTGGTGACGTGAATGCCGATGTCTGACAGCTCCATTCTGAGGCTGTTTGAAAAGCCAAGGACGGCATGCTTGGATGCGGAATAAATGGCTGATTTCGGGGTGGCAATCTTTCCTGCCTGAGAGGCAATATTGATAATATGTCCATGTCCTCTTTGTTTCATCTCTGGAATGACCTTTTTCGTGCAAGCGATTAAACCAAACACGTTTACTTCAAACATCGACACCATTTCCTCAATGGACGCATCTTCAACGAGATCGAACGCACCGAAACCGGCATTGTTAACCAAAATATCAACAGCCCCCACTTCTTCATATGCGCGATCAATGTCCTCAAGGTGACTGACATCTAGCTCCACGATGTGACACACTCCGCCAGCACTCATAATCTTTTCTTTTACACCCGTCAGCTTTTCAATTCGTCTTGCTGAAATCATGATCTCTGCGCCTTCTTCTGCTGCCAAATACGCCATTTTTTCACCAATGCCACCAGATGCGCCAGTAATCCATATTCTCTTTCCTGTTAATCGCCCCATGCGTTTCACTCCTTAGTTTGCCCTGTAGTAGAGAATTCCATCTTTTTGCACTTCTTCAATTTGTCCAGCCTCTAAGAGGACATCAAGCTGCCCTACTGTCTCTGACATCGTTAAAAACAAGGCCTCTTCATACAGCACTGGAAATAGCTTGCGGCAAAGATGAAAGGCAGTCATTTCTTTTCGTTTAAGCAGCTGATACATCGTATTTGCCCGCTTTTCTTGTTTCTTAAATCTTTCTTCGATCAATTCATGATGAGACGTGATGAGCTGCCCGTGTCCTGGATAAATCGTCTTGATCGGCAGATGAAGTAATCGATTGAGTGATGCTTTATATTGAAGCAGCGATTTTTGGCGCTCCTCCCCTTCATACGGCGCTTCCATTAACGGGTTTGAAGAAATAGTCGTCAAAAGTAGGTCTCCACCAATGAAGTGGCCCGTTGTTTCATCTAGAAAGGAAAGATGAGATTGTGCATGTCCCGGTGTTTCCATCACAAAGAAGTGTTCATGCCCTTTCAATCGATCGCCTTCTTTGATGACGTCATCTACATGTGCAGTACAAGAATATGTATAAGATTGCTTCACGATTCTTTCACACTCACCTCGGCGAAGCGGCACACCTAACTGCTGAAAAAATCGTTCCATAAAAGCAATTTGACGCTCTTTAAACACAGGGTCCTGGCTAATATACGGCTCATTTAACTCATGTCCGATCACACGGACATGAGGTTTCATCAAATTTAAAAGACCGACATGATCTGCATGATGATGGGTCAACACCACTTGATCAATATCGTCAATTGATAAACGATGCTCATGTAATTGCGTGACAAAGGCGTGCTCCGCCTCTTCTGTCATCGGCCCGCAGTCCACTAAGGTCACAGCTTCTCCTTTTAAAATATATGCATGTACATCCCCAACAGCAAAAGGGGTCGGGATAGATAATTGAATGATGTCTTCTTTCACTTTTTTATGTCATCTCCTGCTTTTTGACTCATGATTCATTGTCACTTCGTCTTCTTTATTCATTGTATCCTGCAAAGGGCAGACTGTCATGCGGTTTAGGCGGTCAATTTTTTTATCTGTCCCTATTGACACAAACTTGTCCATCGTTGCATAATGAACAACAAATATAAAATGCGTGATGACAAGGATTAGTAAGCAAAATAATGATGCAAGAGAGTGAGGTCCACCGGCTGTAAGACCTCACCATCCTCTTATTTGCTGAACCTGCCCTTTGAGCTGTTAGGCAAACCTAAACGTTTCCCGCGTTAAGGGACTAGAGCTGAGTATGCATATTTGCATGCTAATTGAGGGTGGTACCGCGAAAAACCTTTCGTCCTTTTCAGGCGAGAGGTTTTTTTATTTTCTACAAGGAGGAGCGGCTTATGAGTAAAATTGGATTTATTGGTGCAGGCTCAATGGCAGAGTCGATGATGAAAGGTTTATTAAAAAGCGGCATCATGTCAAACGAAGATATTATTGTCACAAACAAAACGAATGAAAAACGTCTAGAAGAATTAAAGGTGCGTTATGGGGTCAAAACGGATTTCTCTCGTTCTTTTATTTATGAAGAAGCGGATATTCTCGTATTTGCTTTAAAACCGAAAGATGCTGAAAGCGGGATATCTGAAGTTCGGCCTCATTTACAAGGGCAGCTGATCATTTCGATTTTAGCAGGCATCTCAATTGAAACGATCCAACACTATGCTGGCGAGAAGACTGCGGTGGTTCGCGCGATGCCAAATACATCAGCCGCCATTCAGCAATCAGCAACAGGCATTTCTGTCAGTCAAGAAGTGACAGAGGATCAAAAGAATAAAGCAATCGAGCTGTTTGAAACGATCGGTCATGTGACGGTATTAGATGAATCACAGCTAAATGCTGTTACAGCTATTGCAGGAAGCGGTCCAGCCTTCATTTATCATTTGATTGAAGGAATGGAGCGAGGCGCTTCGGAACTTGGGATGGACCAAGCAACAGCGAAGCTGCTCATCTGCCAAATGATTGCAGGCGCCGCAAACATGCTTGAAAGCAGCGGTAAAGAACCTGCTGAACTGCGCAAAGAAATCACAAGTGAAGGCGGAACGACAGAAGCCGGCCTGAACACACTTGCTGCCTATCAATTTGAAGAAGCCGTTGTCGATTGTGTCAAAACCGCAACAAAACGTGCAGCAGAATTAAACGAAATGTTTTCAGCAAGCACGTATAAATGATAGAGAAAAGTACCTGTTTTGATGACAGGTGCTTTTTATTTTTATCTAATGAGTGATTTTTCACAAATAATTAACAAATATTAACAAGGAATATATTACCTAATATAGAATTACTTATATGTACCACAAAAATGAGGAAGAGGAGTGTTTTAAATGAAATTAGTTAAGGTTCTTACTGGATCCGCATTGTCACTCGCTTTACTTTTTTCCGCAGCACCTGCATTTGCTACAAGTGCACATTCTAACGCAGAGGATGTCCACGTTACAAGTGATTTTAAAGCTCAACTTTACACATGGGATATTACCAACAATACTGGTATTTTTGCCAATTCGTTCGAACAAGATGGGATTAAATGGTATCTAAAAGGCATCACTAAAAATTCTGATGGAACTTGGACAGCTCATTATGAGGGTAGACGAGTATAATCCTAATTGGGAGCCTATGGCTCCCTTTATCTATTTTAAAGTAATGAAACATTCTCCACCCTTCTTCTTCTCTCATTAACCTCCATTTACTCTACATTCCCCCCTCAAAAGCACATAAGTTTTCAAAGGCTCTAGAGGCCTCATACATAAACAATACTTACTTTTTCTCTAACAAAGCATGAATCGCTGATTCTAGTAATTCTGGCAAAATGCCGAATGAGAACGGGATGTGCAGCCGCTCTGTCCATTTGTGCGGGTCCTTTCCTAATGGGCCCACGTTAATAACTGGAACGTAAAGTGCTCCCTTTTCTCCTTCCGGTAAAGAATAGCCTTTCTGGTAAAGCGGCATATTGGTCGTGTAATGACCTACTTCCTGTTTTTCGAGCTGTAAGTAACTTAAATCAGATAATCCCGGGAAATATTTCACTTCTTCTATTTCAAGTCCATAACTCTTCTTTGCCTCTATTTGAATCCTCTTTAAGGTTGCTTGGATATGCGGATCTTCCGTTGAGGAAACCGCAGGATAAAATGGCGGACTATAAAATAGAACAATGAGCGGCCCTTCTTCCTTACAAAGCGTCGTCAGCTCAGAGACGATTTTGGTTGAAAAATCACGATCTCCAAGCTCACCTCGATTGGCGAACGCATAGTTCACAATGCGTTCAACCTCCTGTTTACCTGATCGTTCAGCAGCTTTTTGATACAGCTCATGATACGTGAGAACGGTAATCCTCGTATCAATCGGTGTAAAAGGTTTAAAGCGCTGAAATTCTGCTGTTTTTTGTTTAAGATCAGCTTCGATTTGGTCTGCTGCTTGTTTCGCCGTGTCATAAAGAAGTCCGTGCAGTTCTTCACTTGAACGATTCATCATCAGCACATTAAATAAAGAAACAGCTGTGTGAGGTGTTTGAACGGAATAGGCTTCTTTTAGATCTTTTTGCATTAAGTTGGTTGGGGGCGGCGTGACTTCACCATCTACTTCCTCACAATAATCACTATTCAGCTCTAACAGCCGATTTAATGCAGATACCATAAAATTCGCATTTAAGCCTGAGAACGGCTCTCCTACATGTGTTTCAATTCCTTTGCAGAAAAATCCGGCCAGCACCTTCCCTATACTGCCTGTATACATATAATAATGTTCATCACCTGGATACTTTTCAAACATAGGCTCACTGTTTAAGCACGCGGTATAGTCAAGGTCATGCTTTTCCTTAAGCTCCTTTAGTTTTGGAACAGCTTCAAGCATTCCTTGAGAATTCACTTCTTCATCCGGGACTGTGACGAGTAGGACATTTCCATCAAATGTCTCTGCCATCGCTCTTTCCAGCATGGACAGCTGTACCGTAAGACCTGCCTTCATATCCATGGCACCTCTTCCAAATAACCAGTCACCTGAAGCTAGATCTTCTCTTGCTCTTTTTGGGAGAAGCGCACTTTTTTGAGAAAATGATGCCATTAACTCTTCAGGCTTGCATGCCATGTTTTGAAATTCACCGTAATCTTCTGTATCGACGACATCGAAATGACTAAGCAGCAAAACGGTACGAGAAAGCGAACTGCGCTTTACAAGCGCCGTTAAATAATACCGGCCATCTTTCATCGGATGCAAAGCCAAATGATCAGGGTTCTGCTTGTAATAAGGCCGCTCCCTCAGTAAATAATATAAATATTCAGCTAACGCCACTTCCCCAGTTGTACCCGATATGCTTTCATACTGCATAAGAGCTGTGAGCAGTTCCTTTCGTTCACTCTCTGTTTGCCATTTCATCCGTTCTCCCCCTTTACTTTCTCTATTTTCTCCATTATACAAAAACGTGTATAAAAGCTATATTCTTTGAGCACCTTTTATGACGAAAGTTTGAATGGCTGTTATAATCGGCTATACAATTCTATGAGGAGGCGAAGGTATTTGGAAACAAAGCTCTTTTCACCTTGGACATTAAAAGGTGTTGCGCTGAAAAACCGCATCGTAATGTCCCCGATGTGTATGTATTCATCCTATGATCGTGATGGGAAATTACAGCCTTTCCACTTTACACATTATATTTCCCGTGCCCAAGGTCAAGCTGGCCTGATCATGGTGGAGGCAAGTGCCGTTTCCCCCGAGGGAAGAATTAGTGATCAAGACCTCGGGATTTGGAGTGATGAGCACATTGAAGGCTTCGCTTCATTAAACGAACAAATCAAAGCATACGGAACCAAGACAGCCATCCAGCTGGCTCATGCAGGACGTAAAGCTGAACTAGATGGTGACATCCTGGCACCATCTAGCCTTCCATTTGATGAACAGTCTAAAAGCCCTGCCCAGATGTCCGTCGATCAAATCAAAGATACCGTTCAGGCGTTTCAGGATGCAGCTGTCCGGGCAAAAAAAGCCGGCTTTGACATCATTGAAATTCATGGGGCGCATGGCTATTTGATTAATGAATTTCTTTCACCGCTGGCGAACCACCGAACAGATGATTATGGCGGTTCACCAGAGAACCGTTATCGTTTCTTAAAAGAAGTCGTCGATGCAGTCAATGAAGTATGGAACGGACCATTATTTGTCCGTGTGTCTGCCTCTGACTACACGACAAAAGGACTTGATATTGCCGATTACATTGGCATTGCTACATGGCTGAAGGAACAAGGTGTCGACTTAATTGATGTCAGCTCAGGCGCTGTCGTACAGGCAAAAATCAGCACATTCCCAGGCTACCAAGTGACCTTCGCAGAAAAAATCAAAGCAGGTGCCGGTATTCAAACAGGTGCTGTCGGTCTGATCACATCTGGTGTACAGGCAGAGGAGATTTTACGAAATCAGCGTGCAGACTTAATTTTTATAGGCAGAGAATTTTTACGGGATCCATACTTTCCAAAAACAGCTGCCCAAGAGCTTCGTACATCCATCGAAGGCCCGCGTCAATATGACCGCGCTTGGTAAAAATGCATAGGAAAAAGGTGTCTATTTTTTGAAATAGGCATCTTTTTTGTTTTTAAGAGAAACATATCTGCCTTTTGTGCCGTCTTTTAGCTAAAGAACCACTTAGAGGAGATGGAAGAATGAACTCGGCAATGATTGAAAGAATGTATCATATAGATGGACATCATTTTTATACAAAACATCGTCAGGGCAAAAGGCAAGCCACCATTATCTTTGAAGCAGGCTACGGCATTTCGGGTGATACGTGGTCGAATATGGCCCGTGATATTGATCCTGAGCTTGGGGTTTTCTTATATGATCGATTAGGAAATGGAAAAAGCAGTGACAGTAGTGAAGGAAGAACATTGCATGATCTTGCAGATGATTTAGATGCACTGCTAGAAGAAGCCAATATTCAGCCGCCCTTTCTCATTGTGGCTCACTCATTTGGCTCTCTTGTCAGCCGGTTATGGGCAAGCCGCAGAGGAGATGAGGTCATTGGCATGGTGCTGTTAGACCCGGCAAGTGAGGAGCAAGAACAGGTCATCCTGCCGCTTTTATCAAAGGAAGAACGCTCTTCATATATGGCGCAATTTACAGCAGAATGTACGCATGAGGACTTTCAGCAAATGCTCAGCACAATAAAAGAGGAACAAACCCATTATGGGATGATGCCGCTTCTTGTCATTTCATCAGGTAAGAGCCGATTGTTTCATCCAGCGCACGAGGCTTGGCTCAGACTTCATAAACGGATGCTGTCGTTGTCATCCCAAAGCGGATGGATTCAAGCGCAGAACAGCTCGCACTATATTCATCATGATGAACCGCATATTGTGCAGCTTGCAATCTATGATGTATGGTGCGCAGCCAAACAACCTGTTTCCTATTATCAAACAGCCAATTAAAAACAAAAACTCCTTGACTAGATCTACGTCAAGGAGTTTTTTCTTTATGCCGTTGGAGCTGACTGGCTTTTTTTAGACAGCAGCTTTTCAATGCTGACAAGCTGAACACATAATGTAAAGATGTCAATCGCTTGCTCTAGTTCTTCAAGTGATGGGAACGTTGGCGCAATGCGAATGTTACGATCAAGCGGGTCTTTTCCATAAGGATAAGTCGCGCCTGCACCTGTCATGGTCACACCAGCTTCTTTTGCCTTTTGCACAACAGCTTTTGCACAATGATCAAGCGTATTTAAACTAATAAAATATCCGCCATTTGGCTTGTGCCATTCTGCAATGTCCTTCCCGCCAAGTGTTTCATCAAGAATGGAAAGAACGAGGTCAAACTTTGGCTTAATGATCGCAGCATGTTTTCTCATATGTTCCTTCAAGCCTTCTGGATTCTTGAAGAAACGAAGGTGTCTTAATTGATTGATTTTGTCTGGTCCAATCGTTTGAATCGATAATTGTTTTTGAGTAAAGCTCACATTATCCGGGCTAGATGCCATGAGTGCAATACCTGAGCCTGGGAATGTAATTTTAGAAGTAGACGCAAACATAAACACACGATTTGGGTGCCCTGCTTCCTCTACTGCTTGAAAAATATCTTTTAACGTATCAGGCGTATCAGTTAGGTGATGAACTGCGTATGCATCATCCCAAAAAATGCGGAAGTCGTCTGCTTTTGTTTTCATCGAAGCAAGGCGGTCAACCACCTCATCTGAATACGTAATGCCATCTGGGTTGCTATATTTTGGTACACACCAAATGCCTTTAATCGCTTCATCCTCTGCGACCAATTTTTCGACCTGATCCATATCAGGTCCATCAGCTTTCATATCTACCGTGATCATCTCTATGTTAAATAGCTCACAAATGGAAAAGTGACGATCATATCCTGGGCTTGGTGCAAGGAATTTTACCTTTGGCAGCTTTCCCCAAGGTGTTTTGCTGTCATATACGCCGTGGGTCATGGCACGGGCAATGGTATCATGCATCATATTAAGGCTGGAATTACCGCCGATGATGATTTGTTCTGGTTTCAGATTGAGCACATCTGCAAAAAATGTCTTCGTTTCAGGAAGACCTGTCAAACCGCCATAGTTACGCACATCTGTGCCATCTTCAGCCGTCATCGCATCCTTTGATGTCACAACATCGAGCATGCCCATAGACAAATCGAGCTGTTTTGGTGAAGGTTTTCCTCTAGACATGTCTAAGTGTAAGTTTTTACTTTTATACGTTTCGTACTCATTTTGTAGTGCTGCATATAGGTCATTTAATTCTGCTTCACTTAACGCTGTAAAACCGCTCATCTTTGATTGTGCCTCCCGTATTCTTCATAGTTTCATTCGTCATTTGTTTTTTCTTCACCATTTTACCACTACCTGAAAAAGAGAGTCATTATAAATATCAAAAAAATCACACAACTTTTTTTGACGATTCATCCAATTTTTACAGGGTGCGGTCAATGGAAAAAGAAGAGAAATCCTGCGCAGCTTCTGTCAGCGGGAATATATCGCGGGCCTCTTTCAATAGTTGTTTTAGTGCCTCTTCTCCTTGGTAACGTGCACTAATATGGGTCAAAATTAATCTTTTTGCGCCTGCTTCCTGCGCTGTTTTCGCTGCTTGTTCTGTTGTGCTGTGATAATAATTGTAGGCTAGATCAGCATCTTCTTTACCGAATGTTGCTTCATGGACTAACACATCCGCATCCTTGGCAAGCCTTGTTATATTCTCGCATAAACGGGTATCTCCTGAAAATGCAACGATTCTCCCTTTTTTAGGGGGTTCCAAATAATCGGTTCCATCAATGATTCTTCCATCTTCGAGTGTCACGGTTTCCCCATTTTTTAACTTCTGATACAAAGGTCCAGGTTTTACACCGATTTCTTTTAGGTCTTCGGCTTTTAATGCACCTGGTACATCTTTTTCCACTACCCGATAGCCGTAAGCTGGAATACCGTGAGATACTCGTCTTGCTTCTACTTGAAAGGTATCATCTTCAAATACGATCCCTTCATCTATCTCTATAATATGCAGCGGATATGTCAAATGCGTTTGTGTAGCTGAAAGTGTTGCGCTCACAAACGCTTTGATGCCCTTAGGTCCATAGATCGTTAGTTCATCCTCTCCGCCTTGGAAGGATCTGCTGCCGAGCAGTCCTGGGAGACCGTATACATGATCACCATGCATATGAGTGATAAATATTTTCTCAATTTTTCTCGGTTTAATCGTTGTATGTAATATTTGATGCTGCGTCGCTTCTCCGCAATCAAAAAGCCACACTGCTTTTCTTTCTTCTAAAAGCTTTAGCGCAGTGCAAGTGACGTTTCTAGTTTTCGCAGGAATGCCTGCACCAGTTCCTAAAAAGAGCAGTTCCATTACTTTTCCTCCTAAAGCCGGTATACAATATCTTTATTCATATAGAATACATGAAGACAAGGTAAATGTGAATTCAGCGGAATTTTCGAAAAAAGTCAAACGAGAGCAGAAAAAGTCGAATCAAATGTTTGCTTTACGAACAATGAACCTTTAAAATAAAGAAAATGTACATACATTCTCGGTTTTTACAACAATGCTACGAATAAAGTGAGGTACTTTTCGTGAATACAGAAACTAACAATCCAAAAGCAGTCATTGTCATTTTTGGCGCAACAGGAGATCTTGCCAAACGCAAGCTCTACCCTTCTATACATAGACTTTATCATAGCGGAAAACTTGGCGATCAATTCGCCGTGGTCGGTGTTGGACGCCGTCCGTGGTCTCATGAGGATCTAAGAGCTGTGGTGAAAGAATCTGTTTCTTCTGATGATGCAGAAGCGAAAATAGAGGAATTCAGTTCACATTTTTATTATCACGACTTTGACGTATCAAGCCCTGCTTCCTATCAATCGCTTAACACACTTCTAGCAGGCCTTGAAGATACGTACAGTATCCCAAACAACCGGATGTTCTATTTAGCGATGGCACCGGAATTCTTCGGAACGATTGCAAAGTTCCTAAAAAGTGAAGGTGTATCAAAAACAACTGGCTGGTCAAGACTTGTCATCGAAAAACCATTTGGCCATGACTTGCCAAGTGCGAAAAAGTTAAATGAAGAAATTCGAGATGCATTCTCTGAAGATCAAATTTATCGTATTGACCACTATCTCGGTAAACAAATGGTTCAAAACATTGAGGTTATCCGTTTTGCAAATGCCATCTTTGAACCACTTTGGACAAACCGATATATCTCAAACATTCAAATTACATCTAGTGAATCATTAGGGGTTGAAGACCGGGCCCGCTATTACGAAAGTTCAGGTGCACTAAGAGACATGGTCCAAAACCATATGCTTCAAATGGTTGCACTTTTAGCAATGGAGCCGCCAATTAAGCTGAATACCGAGGAAATCCGCAGTGAAAAACGGAAAGCATTACGCGCTCTTCGTCCTTTCTCTAAAGATGAGGTCGATCAATTCTTTGTCCGCGGACAGTATGATGCTGGTACGGTTGATGGCGGCATGGTTCCTTCATATCTTGAAGAGCAAAATGTTGACCCGAACTCAAACACGGAAACATTCGTTGCAGGGAAGCTGCTCATTGATAACTTTAGATGGGCCGGCGTGCCATTTTACATTCGTACTGGAAAACGTTTAGAAAAGAAATCTACTCAAATTGTTGTTCAATTTAAAGACATTCCAATGAACCTGTACTATGGTAACGGAAATTCCATGCATCCAAACTTACTCGTCATTCACATTCAACCAGATGAAGGCATTACCCTTCACCTGAACGCTCGCAAGCTTGATGGCGGTACATTTGCAAAGCCGATTAAGCTCGACTACCAAACAAACTATAACGACATCATGAACACACCAGAAGCCTATGAAAAGCTGATTCATGACTGCTTGCTAGGCGATGCTACGAACTTTGCTCACTGGGATGAAGTGGCGCTTTCTTGGAACTTTGTGGATCCGATTTCTGAGAAATGGGCAGAAAACAAAACATTAAAACCAAATTATCCTGCTGGTTCTATGGGACCGAAAGAAGCCGATCAGCTTCTAGAAAAAGATGGGTATCATTGGTGGAATATATAAAATGATATAAAAAAGAGCAGTCTCCCTTGGGGGTTCTGCTCTTTTTTTAACGTCCTGTTTTCGTAAGTTCAACTGTTGAAAAGTCGAACTTATCATAGCGGTGATGACTAAAGGAGTACTCAAACGGCCGGCCTGTGTTTAAATAAGCAACCTGTTCGACCTCTAGCACAGGATCCGTTGGGTCACAGCCTAAATATTGCTGGTCAAGCTCGTCTGATTTAGCCGCTCTAATTTTCTTATGCGCTCCTGCCACTTTTAAATTCAAATCATTTGATATGTAGCCATAGATTGATCCCAATAGAACCTCTTCATCTATTCCCTTAATAAGATTGACGGGCATAAACGTTTTTTCTAATACGTATGGCTCCTCGTCCACAAGACGGAGACGGATGATGTCATAAATGGGTGTGGTGGAGTCTATGGATAGGTGGGCTGCCACCTCTTTGCTTGGAAAATGGACATCAAAGTGAATGATTTGAGTCGTGACGTTTTTATCCGCCATGACTTTTGTGAACCCTTTATTTTCATGTCCTGATACATTAATAGCCCCTTGATTGAGCGCTGCCTTCACAATAAATGTACCGTGACCTCTTTTTCTAAAGAGCAGACCTTCTGCTACGAGAAGATCGAGCGCACGCTTCATCGTCATTCGGCTGCATTGAAATTCAGCGGCAAGCGAGTTTTCATCTGGAATGGGTTGATCTTCTGGATAATATGCTGTTCCTATTCGTTTTCTGATTTCTTCTGAAATGAGTTCGTACTTTTTCATCTCACACCACCAACTGACTTGTTTTTTCATAGCTTCCTCTCATTCTACACTAAGCCTAGTGAGCTTAAAAGGTACCAGCCATTTTTGTTTCATCCACTTACCGTCACATAAGAAAAATACTTGCCCTTTTCAAGGAAAGAGCAAGTATCTTGATTAAAAACCGTTATTTTCTGATACCGATTGAAACCAGTATCCGCTTTTCTTAATTGTACGTTTTCCGTCTTCTTGAAGATCAACTGAGACAAATCCATAGCGATTCTTATAGGCATTCGACCATGACCAGTTATCCATAAACGTCCACAGATGATAGCCTTTTACATTACTTCCTTCTTGAATGGCTTGATGCACCCATTTAAGATGCTCAGAGATAAAGTCAATGCGGTAATCGTCATGAATCATTCCTTCTTCATCCTTAAACCGCTCTTCTCCCTCGACACCCATTCCATTTTCAGAAATAAAGCATTCAATATTATCATAGTCTGTTTGGACTTTTTTCAATATATCATAAATGCCTTTTTCATAGATTTCCCACCCGCGATACACATTCATTTTTCTTCCCGGCATGTCAAACGCATCAAAATAATGATTTGGCATAAATGGTGCATTTGGATGCGGCATATGCTCTTTCGCTTTCACTCTTCTTGGCTGATAATAGTTGATTCCAAGGAGGTCGACGGTATTCTCTCGAATGAGTTCAAGGTCTCCATCTTCCATACTCGGCATAAAGCCTTCTTTCTTTAAGACCTCTACTAGTTTCTCTGGGAAATGTCCCTTCACCGCAGGATCTAGGAAGGACCGGTTAAAGAAAGCATCCGCCATCTCAGCTGCTTCTACATCGCGCGGATTCTGGCTTCTCGGATAAGATGGGGTAAGGTTGAGGATGATGCCAATCTTACCGCCTTGCTGCAGGCTTTTATAAGCCGCAATCGCCTTTGCATTTGATAGAAGTTCATGATAACCGACCTGCACAGCCTTTTGGAAATCGACTTCGTTTGGATAATGGAAGCTATACATATACCCGCCCTCTACAGGCACGATCGGTTCATTATGGGTAAACCATTTTTTCACCCGGTCGCCAAATAATTGAAAGCACAATTCTGCATAGCTCACATAATCATCTACTACCTGTCTGTTGACCCAGCCGCCTTTTTCCTGCAGCGCCATTGGCATATCGAAATGGTACAGGTTCACAAACGGCTCAATATCATGTGCAATCAGTTCATTGATCACATCATTGTAAAAAGATACTGCTTCTTCATTGACCGCACCTGTCCCTTCAGGCAAAAGACGTGACCATGAAATGGACAACCGGAATGAATTGTGCCCAATTTCTTTCATCAGACGAATATCCTCTTTATATTTTCGGTAAAATTGAGATGTCACGTTCGGTCCTACGCCATCAAAAAAACGAGTCGGCTCTTGCTCAAACCAATGATCCCAAATATTCGGTCCTTTTCCATCACCAGGGACGCTGCCTTCTGTTTGCGTGGCAGAGGCAGAAGATCCCCACCAGAAACCTTCTGGGAATGTATATGATTGCTTGTTATTTTCCATCGACATGTATTGAGTCTCCTTCACCTTTGATGTTGGTTGTCTTCGTTTTTTCCGTTGTGGTTATTTTTTCATTTTTCACATTCATACGGTCAATAAACTTCAGGAACGGGAACCAAATGACAAACACGATCATCAGATTAAACAGCTGAAGCAGACCACCCGCCAGTGAATTGGTTGCCATTATTCCGCTTATAAAGATCGGAACGGTCCAGGGAATATTCACGCCAGTCGGCGGTGGTACAATGCCTGATGCCATCGCAAAATAAGAAATACATGTAATAACCATTGGCGCCAAAATCCATGGAATGAGAATAAGCGGGTTCATGACAATCGGTAAACCGAAGATAATCGGTTCATTGACGTTAAATAATCCTGGTCCTAGGCCGAGCTTTGCTACCTGTTTTAATTGCTTACTTTTCAGGAAAATTAAAATCGTAAACACAACAGCTAGCGTCATACCGGTTCCGCCCATGCCAACCGTATAAATTTCGATAAACTGCTTGCTGATGATATTTGGAACCTCACCAGTTTTTGTATAGCTCTCTAGGTTTTGAATGGACAACGTATTCCAAATGGGGTCCATGACAGAGTTGATAATAATTTGGCCGTGAAGCCCAAAGAACCAAAGAATTTGTATAAAGAAAACAGCGATCAAGGTCGGAATGATACCGCTTCCAAGTCCAACAAGCGGTGCCTGAATCGCATGATAAATCAGGTCATGCATATTTGTTTTGAAGCCTTGTGTAATGATGATATTGATCAGTAAAAAGGTTGTGAGTGTCAAAGTAGCCGGGATCAGTGCAGCAAAAGACTTAGCAACAGCTGGCGGAACCCCCTGCGGCATATTGATGACAAATTTCTTTTGGACAAAATAACGATAAATTTCAGCAGACAAAAAGCCTGTGATCATGCCAAGGAACATCCCCTTTGCTCCTAAACGATCGACTGGAATCACGCCTGCAATAGATGCACCGCCTTCTTGTTCTAGTAAAAATGGTGTCAGAAGTAGGAAAGAGGCTAAAGCAATCACTCCGCCAAATACTGCTTCCACATCATAGCTTTTCGATAAATAGTAGCCAATCCCAAATACAACAAACACACTCATAATGCTGATGGTCGCACTTGGCGCGATATTCAGTGCAGACTGGACGCCTTCCAGTGCGGTTTGACTCATGATTTTATCTAAAAATGGCAAATTCATTAGCACAACCATAATGGAACCAAAAATAGTAAGCGGGAACGCAAGCATAAAGGCATCCCGTAATACACCTAAATAGCGGTTGTTGTTCAGTCTCCCAGCAATTGGAACCAAAATAGCACTTATTTTATCAAACATTGGTTTCCCCCCTTGTTTACACCCTTTATTGTTTAAGTGATTGGAAAATCGGCAGGAGCTCTCCCACAAGCTCCTTGATCGTCATAGTCGACATTAAGTGGTCTTCGGCATGCATGAGCAATAAGGAGAAAGGCGTTTTCTCCCCGCCTGCCTCTTGCTGCACGAGTTGAAAATGGATGCCATGTGCATGACGTAAATCTTCTTCTGCTTCTTTCATAAGACCAAATGCCTCATCTTCTTGACCTTCTCGAAATTGTTTAAGAGATTGAAGCAATTTGCTGCGTGCATTACCGCTGTGTAAGATCAATTGAAAACTGACTTGTTCCTCCGTGAGCCCTTCAAGTGTTTTCTTTTCCATTCTTTACGATTCCTCCATCAATGTAACGGCTTGTTCATACGCTTTTTGTCCATCGGCAAGCCCGTACGCCTGCATATCGATGACCTCTACTGCAATCCCGTATTTTGTTGCTTCTTTTTGAAGATCCCCTTTTAAAAAGCTCATTTGCGGTCCAATTAACACAACATCCGCATTCGCCATTTCTTTTTTCGCTTGATCTTGCCCAACTGCCCAAATTTCTGCCTCGTCCCCTATTGAGTCGGCATGAGCCTTCATCTTTGTAACTAGTAAACTTGTAGACATTCCTGAACTGCATGCTAATAAAATACGTTTCATTTCTCTCACCCCATTGTTGTAATAAAAGCGCTTCCAGTTAATATTATATATTTTTATTTTTAAATGTCTAGACATTTAGATCTATTTGTCTGTATTTTATATAAAAAAAGAGCGTATGTGTGTGTACGCTCTTTGCCTTTCTTCTTATCCTTTTCCTGCTTGGAAGCCAGGATATTTTGTCATGCCGCCGTCCACATAGAGTGTCAAGCCTGTGACGTAGCTTGCCTCTTTTGACGCCAGCCAGACAGCACATGCTGCCACTTCTTCAGGCTTTCCAATATAACCAATGGGGATCAGCTCGATCACACCTTTTTTCAATGCGGGATCATCGAATTTTTCCGCATTGATCGGGGTATCGATGGCGCCTGGTGCAATACTGTTTACACGAATTTTTTTAGGGGCATATTCTAGTGCCAGTGTTTCTGTCAGCAGCTTGGCGCCTCCTTTACTTGCTGCATAATGCACGAAATGAGGCCAAGGGATTTGCTGGTGAACAGACGACATATTGATGATTGATCCTTCTATTCCGTGATCTGTCATATACTTCAGTGCATCGCGGCAGCCGAGAAACATACCTGTTAAATTGGTCGACATGACTTTGTTCCAATTATCTAGCGTCATTTCGGTAGAAGGCACTTCATTTTCAATGCCTGCGTTATTGATCATGACATCAAGACTGCCAAATGTATCAACGGCTTTATCAATCATCGCCTGCATATCCTCTTCCTTTGAGACATCTCCCTTGATTTTCACAGCCTGTCCGCCATTTTTTTGAATATCCGCAATGGTCTCATCTGGACTTTCTTGATCTGAGAAATAATTGATCACCACATTGGCTTTTTCTTGTCCAAACCGGCGCGCCATCGCTTGACCTATTCCTGTACCAGCTCCTGTAATCAGGACTGTTTTCCCTTCTAAATCTGGATACATTCGTTTACCCTCCTATTTTGTAAAACCTAGCAGCACGCCGCCTGCAATGATCATCAAGCAGCCTGCAATGACAAAGCTTGTTCTGGATGCTTTCTCTTTTAATAAGTAAATGCCGCCTAATGTCGAGATAACGATCCCTGTCTGCGACATCGAAAAACTTACGGCGACACCAATGAGCGGAATAGCCAAAAGAAGTCCGAGATTTCCTGTCGACCAAACAAGGCCGGCAATGATATTTCTAAACGTATATTTACTAAACGGGTGCTGCTTGAGACTAATCGCCAAGGATGAAAGCAGCATGCCGACCGATTGCGGAACGAGGGCAGACCAGCCATCAATATGAAACCATCTCAAAATAACAACATATCCGACATAGCCAACGGTTGAGATGAGCAGAATCATGATCCCTTTTTTGAAATTGCCTCCACCGTTCCCGCCGCCATTCTTTTTTTGACCGAGCGATGTCAGCACAACACCTGCAATAATCAGTAAAATGGCACAAGAACCAATGAGTATGACCGTCATCGTTTGCCATTCTTTGAAGACTATGACGCCAAATAAAGTAGTGCTCACAAGCTGCATGCCCGTTGATAAAGGAACCGCCTTCGAGACTCCGAGAAACGCAACACTTGAAAGCTGATTCATTTGTCCAATGCTCCAAAAGATGCCTGAAATGACAGAAACCGCAAAAATAAGCGGTGTCAGCTCTGGCATTTTGATAAAGAAGGCTGCAATTGAAAAGAGAAATGCGCCAAGCGTTATACCGAGGGTTTGCTGGTATGCATTCCCGCCAAGTTTGACACTGATGAGAACAATACTTCCCCAAAATATCGCTGGGAGAAGTGCATATAAAATGCCCACTTCGACCCCTACTTTCTTTTCTTTTTTACATAGCATCCCTCTTTTTCGCATTTTTAGCCGAAAAGATGCAAACACAAAAAAACCTTACCAAAGGGTAAGGTTTTTCAGTCGTTCTATATTTATTTCATCCATTCTGTATGGAAGATGCCTTCTTTATCTGTGCGCTCATACGTATGTGCACCGAAATAGTCACGCTGCGCTTGAATTAAGTTCGCTGGCAGGACGGCTGTGCGATAGCTATCGAAGTAAGCAAGTGCACTTGACAATGAAGGAACAGGAACTCCTTGCTCCACTGCAAGTGAAATGACTTTACGAAGAGATGATTGATAGCTTTGAGCAATATCCTTAAAGTAAGGATCAAGCAATAGGTTTTTCAGTTCTGGGTTACGGTCATATGCTTCTTTAATTTGTTGTAAGAAGGCTGCACGAATGATACATCCACCACGGAAGATCATTGCAATTTCACCATATTTTAAATCCCAGTTATACTCATCAGATGCTGCTTTCATTTGCGCAAAACCTTGTGCATATGAGCAAATTTTACTCATGAATAGGGCTTTTCTAACCGCTTCGATCAGCTCTTTTTTATTCTCTGCTGATTGCGCTGGCTTAGGACCTTCGATTAATTGGCTTGCTTCAACACGCTCATCTTTCATTGCTGAAATGTAGCGCGCGAAAACAGACTCAGTAATGATTGGAAGCGGAACACCTAGATCAAGAGAACTTTGGCTCGTCCATTTTCCAGTTCCTTTTTGCCCAGCTTTATCTAAGATGACATCCACAAGCGGCTGGTTTGTTTCTTCATCCACTTTTGTGAAAATATCAGCTGTAATTTCGATTAAATAGCTATCAAGCTCGCCTTTATTCCATTCTGAGAATACTTCATGAAGCTCCTCTGCTGACAATCCAGCCACATGCTTCAAGATAAAGTATGATTCAGAAATCAATTGCATGTCTCCGTACTCGATGCCGTTATGGACCATTTTGACATAATGTCCTGCTCCATCTGGGCCGATATACGTTGTACATGGCTCGCCATCTACTTTCGCAGAGATCGCTTCTAAAATTGGTTTCACTAGCTCATGCGCTTCTTTTTGACCGCCTGGCATGATCGATGGACCTTTTAGTGCACCTTCTTCACCGCCAGAAACACCTGTACCAATGAAGTGGATACCACTTTCCGCAAGCTCTTGATTACGTCTTTGCGTATCCTTGTAATATGTATTTCCACCATCAATTAAGATGTCACCTTTTTCTAGGTGAGGAAGTAATGATTGAATGGTTGCATCCGTTGCTGCACCAGCTTTTACCATTAAAAGAATTTTACGCGGTGTTTCAAGCGACTGAACAAATTCTTCGATGCTGTATGTGCCTACAACGTTTTTCCCTTTTGATTCATGAAGAAATTCTTCCGTTTTGCTGCTAGATCTGTTATAAACGGACACGGAGAACCCGCGGCTTTCAATATTAAGGGCAAGGTTTTTCCCCATAACGGCTAGTCCAACCACACCGATTTGTTGTTTTGACATAATTCTGACGTCCCTTCTAACACACTATATTGATTACTGCTGAAATGATGTACCCTTTGAAATTACCACAACACCACCTCTTTTATCAAGTTTTCAGGCTAGTCATTTCCTTTTTCGTCCTGAAAAAAGTCTTTATTAAAACTTGTTCCACTTGTTTTGCTCTCTTTTTCCTTGATGGTCATCCCTCTTTGAACGAGTGATTTTCCATACTTTTCTTTCAGTCCTTCTAAAACGGTTTGAAGAGGCTCTTCTTTTGCATCTTCTGTATAGGAAAATAAATCAAGCTGTTTAACGGCTGCTTTTCGTTCTACAAGGTCTGTCCCCGTCACACCTAAGAGTCTCACAGGCTGATCATTCCAATGTTTAAGGAATAACTGCCTTGCTGCCTCAAATAAGTCTTCCTTCCGATCGGTCGGATTCGTGAGGGTGACACTTCGCGTGATATTTTTCCAGCTTGCGTACCGAATCATGATGAGCAGCCGATTGGCCATCACTTCTTTTCTCCTTAACCTTGCACTCACAGATTGTGACAGCTTATCAATTAACGCGACAAGTTCATCTGGATCGTCAGAATCATGAGGAAGGGTTGACGAATTACCGACGGATTTAAATTCGTATATCCTTTCTGGGTCCACGATGCCGTCATGTTCACCATTCGCCTTTTGCTTTAATCTCGGTCCATTGATACCCAGTAATTCCTTTAGTGTATACTCATTTGCTTTCGCTAAGTCTTCAATGGTATGAATGCCAATCGTTTTCAATTTATCAGCCGTTTTTTGTCCAACTCCGTGCATGTCACCCGCTGGCAGCGGCCATAGCATTTGGGGTACATCTCGTTTACGCAAAATGGTGATGCCCATTGGTTTTTTCCAATTAGACGCCATTTTCGCTAAAAATTTATTCGGTGCAATGCCAATACTTGAAGGAAGCATGAGCTCCTCTACAAGCCTCGTTTGAATATCATGAGCCGTTTTCACCGCATGCTCGGCATATGGCGTATGCGTTAAATCAATATAGCCCTCGTCAATGGATACGGGTTCGACTAAATCGCTGTATTCTCTTAGTATCGTAAACATCTCTTGTGAGGAGCTTCGGTACCGGTCAAAGTTTGGTGTACGGACAATCAGCCCCGGACAAAGCCGCTTCGCTTCCCATAACGGCATCGGGGGCTTTACACCTAGCGCTCTTGCCTCGTAGCTGCACGTGACCACAATCCCTTTACGCTCTTTCGCATTTCCGCTAATGGCTAATGGTTTCCCTCTCAAAGAAGGATCATACGCCATCTCGACTGATGCATAAAAACTATTCATATCAATATGAAAAATGATTCGACCCTTCCTTTGAGAATCAGCCATTTGCCTGCCTCCTAAATCTATCGACTTGATGTTTGTTCCAATAGACATTTCATATGGTGTATAGTACACTGTGAGTAATGAAATGGATGTGATAATCATGATTATTGATACATTCAATGAAGTCTTTTTCCTTGTTGAATTCTTTACGATTATTCTTCCAGCGCTGACGGCCATCGGCATTGCTTTTTTATTAAAAGACTGCCGTATGAACGAACACCTCGGTGGACATCGTTTGGAAGAGTTGGACGCATCTTTATTGAATCGAACAGACTTTCTGTTTATCATATATGATCGCATTACAACTTGGATTAGTAAAGTCATTCGAATGAAACGATCATCAAACGATGATGAAGACCATTCGCTTCCTCTCTCTAATTAATTTTTTAAAAATGAGGAGGAAACGAATTGAAACGTTTATTAACGATTTGTACGACTTTATGTTTAATGATGATTGCCTCACCTGCTTTTGCAGCGAGTGGGCAAACGAATACGAGCTCTGATGGGTTTTTCCATCATTATTTTGTCCAGCCTTTTTCTGAGCTGATCATTTGGCTTGCGAACTTCTTCCATGATGATTATGGTTTATCGATTATGTTCGTGACCTTGATCGTCCGTCTGCTAATTTTCCCTCTTTTTGCGAACCAATTTAAGAAGCAAAGAGTCATGCAGGAGAAAATGGCACTAGTGAAGCCTCAAATTGACGAAATTCAAAACAAATTGAAGAAAACGAAAGAACCTGAAAAACAAAAAGAACTACAAATGGAAATGATGAAAGTATACAAAGAGAACAATGTGAACCCGCTGGCAATGGGCTGTCTGCCTATGCTGATTCAAATTCCAATTGTTCTTGGCTTTTACTCAGCGATCCGCTCAACACCTGAGATCGCAACACATTCGTTCCTATGGTTTAACTTAGGACAAACCGATCTATTGGTCGCAATCTTTGCAGGCGCTATGTATTTCTTGCAATTTTATGTTACGCAAAGGTTTGCGAAGCAATCAGGCACCCAGACAGAGGCTGCGCTGAAGCAAGCCAAAGTGATGGGCATGATTTTCCCAATCATGATGCTGTTTATTTCAATCAATGCACCCGCTGCCCTTCCTTTATACTGGATGACAAGCGGATTATTACTCACAATCCAAACGATTATTTTAAATGTCATGTACCAAAAATCAAAATCAAAAAAAGCTGAGGCAAACGACCAAGCTAGCCCAGCTGCTGAATAAAAATAATCCCCTTATCATTTGATAAGGGGATTATCTTTATGCCAATTCTTCTTTTAACCGTTCTGGCAATTGATCGAGGTCCTCAATTCTCCCAAGGAACTTATTCGGGTCCACTTGTAAAATCATCTTGTTCTCTCTCTCCACAACGCCGAAGAAATATTCAGAGGCTTTCGTGTTCATATGAAATGGCTTGATCTCGCTTAGCTCGATATCAATAATATCTTTTGCATCCGAGACAAGACAGCCTACCATTTGTCCGTTTAATTCAAATAGCAACACCTTGGACTGTTCGTTCACATCAAGAGGCTTTCCGTGAAGCATCACGCCTGTGTCACTGACAGGAATGACCTCTCCCCTTAAAGACATGAGTCCTTTTATTTCTTTAGGAAGGTTCGATACTTCTTGTAAATAAGGGACCTTCTCAATCGAACGAATATGCTCTACACTGATGCCAAAATCCTCTTGCCCCACTTGGAAAATAATGATTTTTTGCGTGCTCACAGAGTCTCCTGCCTTTACGATGGATTTGTCGTTTCTTCGATAATGGCGAGAACCATTTCAGCTGTTTTGACTAATTCTTCAATCGGCATTTTCTCATTTTTCGTATGAATATCTTCATATCCAACAGCTAGGTTGACAGTTGGGACGCCGTTTCCTGCAATGACGTTTGCATCACTGCCTCCGCCGCTCGTCTGTAGTTCTGATGGACGGCCAATTTTTGCAGCCGCTTTTTTCGCCACTTCTACGACTTGATCGCCGTGAGAGAATTTGAAGCCTGGATACATGATGTCAATGTGTACATCGGCACTTCCGCCCATTTCTTTAGCGGTTTTTTCAAAGGCTTCTTTCATCTTCGCTACTTGGGCTTCCATTTTTGCAGGTTCTAAAGAGCGTGCTTCCGCAAGGATATCGACTTGATCGCACACAATATTCGTTTGCGTTCCGCCTTCAAAACGACCGATATTCGCCGTTGTTTCTTCATCAATTCGGCCAAGCGGCATACTAGCAATGGCTTTTGATGCAATGGTAATCGCAGACACACCTTTTTCAGGCGCGACACCTGCGTGAGCTGTTTTCCCGTAAATGGTTGCGCGTACTTTTGCCTGTGTTGGCGCTGCAACGATAATGGTTCCGACCTTGCCATCTGAATCAAGGGCATAGCCATATGCCGCTGTCATCAACTTCGGATCTAACGCTTTTGCTCCGACAAGTCCTGATTCCTCACCTGCTGTGATGACAAATTCAATCGTTCCATGCGGTAAATTCTTCTCTTTCAGCACACGGATCGCTTCAAACATTGCCGCAAGTCCTGTCTTATCATCAGCACCAAGAATGGTTGTTCCATCTGTTTTCACATAGCCGTCTTCAATGACTGGTTTTACGCCATTACCCGGAACAACTGTGTCCATATGAGACGTGAAATAGATGGTATCAGCCTCTTGAGTGCCTTCCAGCGTACAGATGAGGTTGCCTGCACCGTGGCCTGTTTTCGCTTTTGAGTCGTCTTCCACCACTTTTAGTCCAAGCTGCGAGAATTTTTCTTTTAAGACTTCCACAATTTTCTCTTCGTGTTTTGTTTCCGAATCAATCTGAACTAGTTCTAAAAATTCGTCTAGTAAACGTTTTTCATTGATCATGATGATGCTCCTCCTCTTATAGCGGCATGTTGCCATGCTTTTTTAACGGTCTATCTTCTTCCTTCCTGCGAAGCAAATCAAATGAGCGAATCAATCGTTCTCTTGTTTCAGCCGGCATGAAAATATCGTCTATCAGCCCTGCCTGAGCCGCTTTGAATACACTTGGCTCCGTTTCAACCTTGCGCGAAGCAGGATGAACGATTTCGTCAGCGAACGTTTTCCCCATGACATCAATTTCTGCCGCTGGCCATGCATAAACAAAGTCAGCGCCTAATCCCTTGCTATTCATTGCGACATACGCACCGCCATACGCCTTTCTTAAAATCACCGTGATTTTTGGAACGGTCGCTTCAGCGTACGCATATAAAAGCTTAGCGCCGTGACGGATAATTCCCGCATGCTCGGCTTTCTCACCTGGTAAAAAGCCGGGGACGTCTACAAGTGTTAAGAGCGGAATATGAAACGCATCGCAAAATCGAATAAACCTGGCCGCTTTATCAGCAGCATCAAGGTCAAGGCTTCCTGCCAGCACCTTTGGCTGATTGGCAACTATACCAATTGAAGCCCCTTGTAATCTGGCAAACCCTGTGACGATATTTTTTGAGAAACAAGGCTGTGTCTCAAAGAATGAGCCTGAATCGATGATCGCTGTCACCACTTGTTTGACATCATAGGTGCGTGATGGATCCTTCGGCAAGATGTTGCCTGGATCAGCTGCGTCTTGCTTACTCGTTTCAGCGTCCATGACAGTCTGTTGTTTCGTTGGTATGTACGTTAAAAGTGTTCGAACCGCTTTTAACACGTCTTTCTCATCTTTGCCAGTATAGTGCACATTCCCGCTTGTCTGATGCTGAACACTTGCACCGCCAAGACGGTCAGGACAGACCGTTTCTCCTGTTGCCTTTTCTATGACTTTCGGACCTGTTAAAAACATATGAGCTGTCTGTTCTGTCATGAACACAAAATCAGTCAAGGCAGGAGAATAGACTGCTCCTCCAGCACAAGAGCCTAAAATAACGGATATTTGCGGGATTTGACCAGAGTACAGCACATTCCGTTTAAAAATCTGTCCGTATCCTTCTAATGATACCACACCCTCTTGAATTCTCGCACCACCTGAGTCTTTTAGACCGATGACCGGCATCTGATTTTTAGCTGCGAGATCCATTAGAGAAGCAATTTTTTTGGCATGTATTTCGCCTAAAGACCCTCCATGCACTGTTGCATCTTGTGCATAAACACATACCGGCTTTCCATGAATGAGTCCAGTTCCAGTGACGACGCCATCACCGACATGCTCTGACATGCGGCCTGTTGCAAATCCTTGAATTTCCATGAAACTGCCCCCGTCAAGAAGTTCATGCAGCCGCTGACGAACCGTTAGTTTTCCTTTGTTCCGGTGCGCAGCTGCACGTTTCACGCCGCCGCCCATGAATGCTTTTTCGCGCCATTTAGCCAAGTCATTGAACGATTCATTCATTGCCATGTTCCTCTCCTTTCAAGGGCTCGCACAATTCGAATAACACACCGGACGTTTCTTTCGGTGAAATAAAAGCAATCCGCTTCCCGCTCGCGCCTATCTGTGCTGATTGTTGGAGAAGCTCCACGCCAAGATGATCAAGACAGTTAAGGTCCGCCTGAATGTCACCTGACTTTAGCGCAATATGATGGAGTCCCTCTCCTCTTTTTGTTAAAAAGGTATGTAGTTTGCTGCTACCGGACATCGGTTCAATTAATTCAATGTGCACATGATCAAGTGAAGCGAAGGACGCTTTAATCTCCTGCTCAGGAATTTCTTGTATGTCTGAAAAATGCCAGTTAAACAGCTGTTGAAGAATTCGAGATGTGTTTTTTATAGAAAAGACCGCAATGGCAATATGGTCGATTTGATTCATCCGTTCACTTCCTTTGTTGATCACTTGTCGCATTTGAAAAAACGAGCTAGAATAAAGAAAGGTGCGTTCGTCGCAAAAAATCTTCGGTTATAGGGGTGCGATATGTCTCAGAAAATGATGAAATTCATGGTATTGCTCATGATTAGCCTGCTGCTAATATCTTCACTTTTAGCAGGAGCCGCAACCTTTTTATAAGGTTTCAATAAAAGCAGACAAGCAGGTGATTCGTTCAATCAACGAATGGCCTGTTTGTCTTTGGCAAGCTTTTCAAATGAATCGGTTGATGTTGTAATCCACACTTTTGTCCCAACCGGAAGCTGGTCAAATAGAAGCTCTACATCTTGATTATGCAGTCTCACACAGCCTGCCGTGATAAATTTCCCTATCGATGTTTCGTCACTCGTCCCATGAATTCCGTATGTTCTACCATCTGTTCCTTGTGCATCAAATCCAATCCATCTTCTGCCAAGAGGGTTATTCTTCGCACCGCCTTCGATATTCTTTTTTCTGTAATAGGGATCTTTCGCTTTGATCATAATGGTAAATTCCCCTTCTGGCGTTAAATCGGACGTTTTCCCTGTAGAAGCAGGATATATTTTTTGGATTTGTCCTTGATCAATATAGGCAAGTTCATTTGTTTGTTTATTAATAATGACATAAGGGTCTCCTGGAAGCGGGTTTTGTCCGAGCGGCCAGATAGGTGAAAGGGACATGGTCAATACGGTATAAAATAAAAGACGCATAGGCTCCTCCTTTTTCATTAGATTGACCAATGAAGGAGGAACTCATGCGTCTCTATTCTTTCATCCCTTTAAAATAGCTTTTCAGTACTAAATATTGTTCCATTTCTCCAAGGAAATGAAACAGTGCAGCTCTTGCCTCAAACTCTTCTCTTGTTTGCGGCAGCGGTAGCTTATCGAACTCTTCTTTCATATCAATGAGGCGCCTTAAAAACTTATGCGCCGTGTTCCCTGGGTGAATATGTTCGCGTAAGTCTCTAATGTATTCTGCAATGATTTGTCCATGCTCTGTTGTAATGGAAATGGACGTGATCTTCGGAAGCACACGCTCGATGATTTCGAACTGCTTTTGCCTCATATTGAAATAATGATAATACAGGTTTTCATGTCTTAAGACATGGTTTTCAACATCACGATATGCGAGAGCTTTCGCTTCTTTAATCAATTGATGTGTCTCTGGTATTTCTTTGCCTGTCCAGTCTTGTTTCCCTGTCATTAAGTATTGCTCGATTTCTTCAAAAATTTTTGCAAAGTTGTCTTCAATCTGTTCGCTGTAGCGTTTGAGCTTTTTATCGACACTTGGCATATACAGGTTCATGATAAGTGCCACGCCAACACCAATCGTAATCAGCAGCAGCTCATTCCAGATGAGGTGAAGGGTAATCCCGCCCGACATGTATAAATGGAGGATGATGACTGAACTTGTGACAATCCCTTCTTTAATGCGGAGCAATACGGTTGTCGGAATAAAGACAAGCAGCATCAGACCAATCACAAAAGGATGATACCCAATCAGATCGAAAAATAGATAAGAAAATAAAATGGCAAGACTGCATGCGGCAAAGCGGGCGCCTGATGCAAGAAGCGACCGTTTCTTTGTCACCTGAATACACAGAATCGTAATAATCCCGGCAGCGGAATAATTTTGAAGGCCAAGCAGTTGCGCAATATAAATGGCGATCGCTGTTCCTAATGCTGTTTTCAGCGTTCGGTAGCCGATTTTAAACATGATATGAGTCACTCTTTTCTGTCTTGTTTCTATTCACTTATTGTGAAATGATGAACTTTTTTACTTTCCCCATTATAATCAAAAAAAGAAGGAGATGTTAAGTCTCCCTCTCTTTTTTCTTTATAATATTTTTTGTAAGAAGTCTTTCGCGCGCTGTGATGACGGTGATTCAAAGAATTGCACAGGGTTTGCATCCTCTACAATTTTCCCATCGTCCATAAAGATCACGCGGTCAGCCACTTCTTTTGCAAAGCCCATTTCATGTGTGACGATCACAAGTGTCATACCAGATTGAGCCAGCTCTTTCATGACCTCTAGCACTTCCTTGACCATTTCTGGATCTAGTGCAGATGTTGGCTCGTCAAACAGCATGATGTCTGGTGTCATTGCAAGCGCACGTGCAATTGCGACACGCTGCTTTTGACCACCTGACAAGCGGTTCGGAAAATCATCTTTTTTCTCTAAAAGTCCTACCTTTTTCAGCAGATCTTCAGCTTGTTTGATGCTGTCTTCCTTCGATTGATTCTTCACATTCATTGGCGCATATGTGATATTTTCCAGCACCGTTTTATGCGGGAAAAGGTGAAAATGCTGAAACACCATTCCGATGTTCTCACGCACTTTGAGTGCATTGGTTTTTGGGTTTGTGATTTCGGTATCCTGAATCGTAATGACACCAGAAGTCGGCTTTTCGAGCAAGTTGATGCAGCGAAGAAACGTCGATTTTCCTGAACCAGATGGTCCAATGACTGCGACAACTTCCCCTTCTTTAATGGTGGTGTCGATCCCTTTTAATACTTCATTTTTGCCAAAAGATTTTGTGAGTTTCTCTATGTTAATCATTTGATTTTAACTTCCTTTCCACCGACTTACCGACAAAGGTGAGAACAAGCACGATGATATAATAGATGAGACCCGCAAAAATAAGCGGTTCAAGATAATTATACGTGACGGCACCTGCTTGATAGGCTCGTCTCATGACATCTCCCAGTCCAATGACTGTCACAATAGCAGATTCTTTTGTCAGTGTAATCGTTTCGTTCACAAGTGCAGGTGAAATATTTTTAAATGCCTGCGGAAGCAATAAGTCCTTCATCATTTTAGCATAAGGGATGCCTAAAGCAACGGCTGCTTCTTTTTGACCTTTATCAATGGCATTAATACCAGCGCGAATAATTTCAGATACGTAAGCCGCAGAGTTTAGTGAAAATGCCGCTACAGCAGCCCAGTATTGATCGATTTGAAACCCAAGAAGCTGAGGCAGACCGAAATAAATAATGAGCAATTGAAGCACAAGCGGTGTGCCTCGGAAGATGGATGTATAAAAATCTGCAAGCCAAATGAGCGGCTTAAATACACTAATTTTGCAAAGCGTTAATAAAATCCCTAAAATAAATCCAAGAAAAAGTGATACCACTACAATAGAAAGTGTGACCTTAAGCCCTTCTAAAATAAAGGGCATCTGAGGTATTACATCTTTAAAATCTAACATGACAGTCTCCTTTTTTATGCCTTCATACGAAATCAAAAAATAAAACAGGAAAAAAGTTCAACATGAGTTGAACTTTTCAGCGCTTTCTACTGAATTTTCGTGAATGACGCTGATCCTTTTCCTGACTTATTTTTCATCAGCAAACCATTTTTTAATTAATTTATCAAGTTCGCCATTGTCTTGCATTTCTTTTAATGATTTATTAAATTTAGCTGTTAAGTCGCTATTTTTCTTGAATGCAATGGCTGAACCTTCATTTGAACTATTCAATCCAAATGCTTGGAAGTCTTTTTCTTTTTTCAAATAACCAGCAGCTACTTTATCTTCAATAATGGCTGCATCAAAACGACCTGCTTTGATTTCTTGAATGATATCTGAGATTTTATTACGGTCTTCCACTTTTAAGTTATATTTCTTTTGCAAACCGTTTGCTTCATCCTGCTGGATTGAACCTAATTGAACGCCGACTGTTTTATCTTTTAAGTCTTTCTCTGTTTTCATTCCGCTAGATTTCTTTGAGACAACTAAGTTTTTTGCATTGTAATAAACATCAGAGAAATCTAATTGTTTTTTGCGTTTTTCTGTAGGGGTCATGCCTGCTAGGACAATATCAGCTTTGTTTGTTTTAAGGGCGGATACAAGGCTTGCGAAATCCATATCTTGAATTTCTAGCTTGTAGCCGTTCTTTTTCGCTAGTGCTGTTGCAAGATCAACATCAAAACCGACAATTTTATCTCCGTCTTTTGATTCAAATGGCGGATAATCTGCTGATGTCGCCATAACGAGTGTTTTGTCATCTCCTGATGCGTTTGAATTATTAGAAGAAGTTCCGCAAGCTGCGAGTGCAGCTGCAAGACCAGCTGTCATAAGTAATAATAACCACTTTTTCATAAGATAGTGCCTCCTAGTATTTAAAATCATGTATTGTTTTGAATATTTATTCACTATAATGTATTTTAAACACTTTCTTTTTAAGATGCAATAGTATTTCGCTAAAATTATTTTGATTCAATGGTCTTATATAACAAAAAGCAGACCGATCTAAAGACCGGACTGCTTTATATGTCATCATTCAAACGTCACATGTTAAATTTCTTTGCAATGCTCATCGAATGCAGCTTGAAGCTTTGACACGACTTCCATTGGTTCGTGCCCTTCAATTTCATGACGTTCGACCATTTTAATGATCTTTCCATCTTTTAATAATGCAAAGGATGGTGAAGATGGCGGGAAGCCTTCAAAATATTCACGGGCTCTTGCGGTTGCCTCTTTGTCTTGTCCAGCAAACACTGTCAGCAATTGATCTGGTCGCTTATCGTAATGAACAGAATAGCCTGCAGCTGGTCTTGCAATACCGCCAGCACATCCGCATACTGAATTCACCATCACAAGTGCCGTGCCTTCTTTAGACAGGGCTTCATCCACTTCTTCAGCTGATGTAAGCTCATTATAGCCAGCCTGTTTGATCTCTTCTCTCGCTTGTTTCACAATATCATTCATAAATAAATTAAAATCAATATTCATTGTCCGTCCACTCCTTTAGCATGCCAAAACCATTTTAACAACATCATATCAAGGAAAACGCCTGCGGGCAAATGTGTTGTCTTCTCATTCCCCACTTTTTCTGAACATCGTTTATACGCCGCGAAATTGGGGAAAAGTGATGATAAAGAGATGAAAGGGAGAACTGCGTGATGGCACAATTCAAAAAAGCGATGCTCATTTATAATGGAAATGCTGGACAAAAAAACATGGAAAAAGTTCTCGGACAAACAGTACCTCTTCTTTCTCTACATATTGATGAACTCATTCTTAAACCAACAAAGCAGGCAAATGATGCTTATGAATTCTGTCGTACAATTGA
This sequence comes from Bacillus sp. lyk4-R2A-2, assembly GCF_030209735.1. Taxonomy (NCBI): domain Bacteria; kingdom Bacillati; phylum Bacillota; class Bacilli; order Caryophanales; family Bacillaceae; genus Bacillus; species Bacillus sp. lyk4-R2A-2. Next base: position 450,131 of record NZ_JARVRK010000005.1, on the reverse strand, counting down.
TGAGACGATAGAATTGCTTATCATATTAGGTGGAGATGGAACTGTGCATGAATGTATGAATGGCATCGGTGGTTTAGAAAAAAGGCCAGCTGTAGCGATTTTACCAGGCGGGACATGCAATGACTTTTCTAGAACGCTTGGTATTCCGCAACAAATGCAGAAAGCCGCTCAAATGATTGTAGACGGCGTAGAAAAAAAGGTCGACTTAATCAAAGCAGGAGATCGATACTTGTTAAACTTTTGGGGCATCGGGCTGATTGCAGACACATCCAACAATATTAATGACAAGGAAAAAGCTGTACTCGGCAAAATTAGCTACTTCACAAGTGCCTTGCGAACCTTGCAGCAAACAGATCCTTTTCACGTACGAATTGAAACAGAGGAGGAAAGCTGGGAAGAGGACGCTGTCATCGTTCTTGTCATGAATGGACATTTCATCGGGACAAATAAAATTGATTTGCCGAGTGCAGCGATTGATGATGGTAAAGCAGAAATCTTAATTTGCAGAAATACGAGCTTCTCTGCTCTAAAAGAAATCTTTTCTATGAACCGGGAAGAGCTGGAGGATTTCACCGGCGATCTGTCTCTCATTCAAGCATCCAATATTCAGATTCACACAAAAGAGGAAATGGATGCTGATACAGATGGCGAAGTGTACATGACAGCCCCTGCTTTTTTAGAAGTGTTAAAACAACATTTGACCTTTATTGTTCCAGCAGAATAAAGAAAACGCCCGAGATCATTCTTTTTCGGGCGTTTTTTTGATATAGCGTCTGTATAAATATTCAAGCGCATAGCCAAGCAGCGTCCCGGCAAGAAGAGAAATTCCTAAGAGGCTATTCGCTGCTCCTTTAAATCCACCGACAATCAGCAAGCAATACAAAACTTGAATAATTGAAACGATTGATATGATCAGTAGTAATCTTTCAGGATGATTGCGTGATTTAGAAATATATCGAAGAAAAGCGAACGCAATTGCTGTGATAAACATGAGTCCAATCGTTAAAAACGCAAAAAAGTCTAGTCCAGACATACCATCGCTCCTTTCTCATCATGTGGAAATCCCCCTCTCCTTAGCGGGAGGGGGACATTCTTGTTTTAGTAAACAGATGTTTGCTCATCAATGCCTTCAAGGATTTGTTTAATCCGTTGAAGGAATCTGCCGCATACAAGACCATCAAGAACTCTGTGATCTAATGAGAGACAAAGGTTGACCATGTCTCTTGCTGCAATCATACCATTTACAATCATTGGACGCTTCACGATCGATTCTACTTGTAAAATCGCCGCTTGCGGATAATTGATGATTCCCATAGATTGTACAGAACCAAATGATCCCGTGTTGTTTACAGTGAAGGTGCCGCCTTCCATGTCACTTTGCTTCAGCGTACCTTGTCTCACCTTGGAAGCAAGCTCATGAATTTCCTTGGCGATGCCTTTAATCGTTTTTTCATCTGCATCCTTAATCACTGGAACAAAAAGAGCGTCATCAGTCGCAACAGCAATCGAGACATTGATCGCTTTCTTTTGCACAATTTTATCTCCAGCCCACATGCTGTTCATTTCTGGGAATTCCTTTAAGCCCTGAGCCACTGCTTTGACAAAGAACGCAAAGAACGTCAAATTAAAGCCTTCTTTTGCTTTAAATTGGTCCTTGAGCTGATTTCTTCTAGTCACAAGGTTTGTCACATCAACTTCCATCATCGTCCATGCATGCGGAATTTCATGTTTGCTTCTCAGCATATTTGCCGCAATCGCCTGTCTGATTGGCGTGACTGGCACTTCAACATCACCAGGCATTGTAGAGATGGAAGGCGCCGCTTTTGGTTTTGATGGCTGCACAGGCTCTGGCTTGACCGCCTGTTCATTGCCAGGTGCTGTCTTCTCTTGCATGCCGCCGTTTTCAATGAGCTGAAGTAAATCTTTTCTTGTGATTCGTCCGCCTGCTCCCGTTCCTTGCACTGCCGCTAAATCAATGCTGTGCTCATCTGCTAACCGAAGGACTGCTGGAGAGTAGCGTTTCTTTTGACTTTGATTCTCTTTTGTTTGATCTGCTTCAGGTGCTTCACTTTGCTCAGGTGCCGCTTCTTCTTTCGCACTCTGCTGTGAGCTACCTTCTACTTCAATTTCACAGAACACTTCTCCTACTTGCAGTGTATCGCCTTCTTCAGCCGATAGCTTTGTAATCGTTCCTGTAAAAGATGACGGGACTTCTGCGTTCACTTTATCCGTCATAACTTCCGCAATAGGATCGTATTTATTCACATGATCGCCAGGTGAAACGAGCCATTTGCTGATGGTTCCTTCTGTTACACTTTCACCTAACTGAGGCATTTTCATTTGTTCAATTGCCACTTGAAACCCTCCTCTTTCTTAAAACGCCGCTAGCTCTCTCATTTCAGCTTCAACCTTATCTGGGTTGACCATGAAGAATTTTTCCATCGTCGGTGCATAAGGCATTGCCGGGATTTCTGGTCCGGCTAGACGTTTGATTGGTGCGTCTAAATCAAATAAGCAATGCTCTGATATGATCGCCGCTACCTCACTCATGATGCTGCCCTCTTTTGTATCTTCCGTTAAAAGAAGCACTTTGCCTGTTTTTGATGCCGCTTCAATAATGGCTTCCTGATCAAGCGGGTACACTGTTCTCAAATCGAGAATATGCGCAGAAATGCCATCTTTTGCAAGGCGGTCTGCTGCTTGCAACGCAAAATGGACGCAGAGGCCATATGTAATGACCGTGATATCATCGCCTTCACGTTTCACATCTGCTTTTCCAATAGGGAGTGTGTAATCCTCTTCAGGTACTTCTCCTTTAATGAGACGGTAGGCACGTTTGTGTTCAAAGAACAATACAGGATCTGGATCACGCACCGCAGCTTTTAAAAGACCTTTTACATCATAAGGCGTAGAAGGCATGACAATCTTCAAACCAGGCTGGTTGGCAAAAATCGCTTCAACTGATTGTGAATGATAAAGCGCCCCGTGAACTCCGCCCCCATAAGGTGCGCGGATGACCATTGGACAGCTCCAATCGTTATTTGAGCGGTATCTAATTTTCGCAGCCTCTGAAATGATTTGGTTAATAGCAGGCATGATAAAATCCGCAAATTGCATCTCAGCAATTGGGCGCATTCCATACATCGCTGCTCCAATCCCTACACCAGCAATAGCTGATTCTGCAAGAGGTGTATCCATGACGCGCGCTTCTCCGAATTGCTCATAGAGACCCGCTGTCGCTTTAAATACGCCGCCCTTTTTCCCGACATCCTCTCCGAGCACAAACACTTTCGGATCTCGCTCCATTTCTTCTTTCATCGCCAGTGTAATGGCGTCTATATATGACATAACAGGCATTTTTCTTCCCCCTTACTCCGCATACACGTAACGAAGTGCGCTTTCAGCATCAGCATAAGCAGCGTTTTCCGCTTCATCAGTAGCTTCGTTTACGATTTGCATGATTTCTTTTGTCATCTCTTCTTTCATTTCTGAAGTCATGACGTTTCCTTCGGTTAAATACGTTTCATATTGGATGAGCGGATCTTTCTTTCTCGCTTCGAGCACTTCTTCTTTTTCTCGATAGCTTGAATCATCGTCATCACTTGAATGCGCAGTTAGACGGTAAGAGATCGTTTCAATCAACGTTGGTCCTTCGCCTCTTGCTGCACGGTCTCTCGCTTCTTTGACAGCGGCATATACTTCAAGCGGATCATTGCCATCAACGGTTACACCAGGCATTCCGTACCCAATCGCACGATCTGAAATGCGTTCACATGCTACTTGTTTGTCATACGGCACGGAAATCGCGTACTTATTGTTTTCACACATGAAAATAACAGGCAGCTTATGCACAGCAGCAAAGTTAGCGCCTTCGTGGAAATCACCTTGGTTTGAAGAGCCCTCACCGAACGTGACAAAGCTGACAAAGTTTTTCTGATCTAGTCGTCCAGCAAGTGCAATCCCCACTGCATGAGGAACCTGCGTTGTAACAGGTGAAGATCCTGTCACAATTCGATTTGATTTCTGTCCAAAATGCCCTGGCATCTGTCTTCCGCCTGAGTTTGGATCGTCTTGTTTTGCGAAACCTGACATCATTAAATCTTTTGCTGTCATTCCAAATGCGAGGACAACCCCCATATCACGGTAGTAAGGTAAGACGTAATCCTCTTCTCTATTGAGAGCGAAAGCAGCACCGACTTGCTGCGCTTCCTGCCCTTGACAAGAAATGACGAATGGAATTTTACCTGAACGGTTTAAAAGCCACATCCGTTCATCAATTTTTCTTGCTAGAAGCATTGTTCTATATATATCAATTGCTTGTTCATCAGATAATCCTAATTCATGATGACGCATGTTACTCATCTTATTTCCCTCCTTGATTAAAAATGGATCGCTTTCCCGTCAACAGCAAGGGCAGCCTCGCCAATCGCCTCTGATAAGGTTGGGTGCGGGTGAATTGTTTGCCCGACTTCCCACGGCGTTGCATCAAGTACTTTGGCTAATCCAGCTTCAGATATCATATCTGTGACATGAGGACCAATCATATGAATCCCTAAAATATCATCTGTCTTTTGATCAGCAATGATTTTGACGAATCCATCTGACTCCCCGTACACAAGTGCTTTTCCGATCGCCATAAATGGGAATTTCCCCATTTTGACCTCGAAGCCTTGCTCTTTTGCCGCCTGTTCAGTGAGTCCAACACTCGCGGTTTCCGGGTGAGAGTAAACACATTTAGAAACGAGTGTTTCATCGAGCGGCTTTGGATCTTGACCAGCCATATGCTCCACAGCAATCATGCCTTCGTGTGAAGCCACATGTGCCAGCTGAAGCCCACCAATGACATCTCCTATTGCATAAATATGCGATTCTTTCGTTTGATAATGTTCATTCACGACAATGCCTTGTTTTTCTGTTTGGATCTCCGTGTTTTCAAGACCAATGCCTTCAATATTTGGTACTCTGCCGACTGATAGAAGAAGTTTTTCCGCTTCAAACGTCTGAATGTCTCCATCCTTTTCTGCTTGAATCGTCACGAGATTCTCCAGCTTTTTAACGGTATCTGGCAGTACTTTCGCATTTGTCACAAAGGTGATGCCTTTTTTAGATAAAAGCTTTTCCATTTCTTTAGAAATGTCATGATCCTCTGTTGGCAATATGCGGTCTGCAAATTCAATCACAGTCACTTTCACACCGAAATCATTGAGCATGGAAGCCCACTCGATTCCGATCACCCCGCCGCCGACAATGAGCATCGACTGCGGAAGCTCTGGCAGTTCAAGTGCATCATCTGATGTAAGAATATGCGTCCCATCTGCTTCAAGTCCAGGCAGCACACGCGGTCTTGAACCTGTCGCAATGATGACCTGCTTTGGAATAAGCATTTCATTTTCATCTCCATTTGCCATTTCTACGGAGATGGTTCCTGGCATTGGCGAAAAGATAGATGGGCCAAGAATACGGCCGATCCCTTCATAAACATCAATTTTCCCTTGTTTCATTAAATGTTTGACGCCGCCTGCTAGTTTCTCTACAATCTCTGCTTTTCTTTTCTGTACATTGGCAAACTGCAAGGCGATGCCATTTGCCTCAACGCCAAAATCAGCAGCACGTTGGACGGTTTGATAGACTTCAGCACTTCTAAGCAGCGCTTTAGACGGAATGCATCCTTTATGCAGACATGTTCCGCCAAGCTTTTCTTTTTCTACAACTGCTGTTTTCAATCCAAGCTGTGAGGCACGAATGGCCGCTACATAGCCGCCTGTGCCCCCACCAAGAATGACGAGGTCATATTCAGTTGCCATGACTAGTCACTCCTTTCTTCATCCGTTGATCATTTGGGTATTCTTTCGGAGATTCTTCTTCTTTTAAAATACGAAGTGCACCTTCTGCTAAGGATTGCAGTTCATTTTCGCCTGGATACACGACAACATCTGAAATCCAGTCAATGTGACCTCTAATACTTGATGTAATTTGTTTGCTGTACGCAAGTCCGCCTGTTAACACAATGACGTCAACTGCGCCTTTTAAGACAGCACTAGCCGCACCGATTTCCTTGGCAATTTGATAGCACATCGCTTCATAAATCAGCGCCGCCCGTTCATCGCCTGCTTCAATCATGCGCTCAACTTTCACAGCATCTGTCGTACCAAGGTAGCCCGCAAGACCACCTTCACCAATAATGCGTTTCAGCATTTCCTCTTGGCTGTACTGACCAGAAAAGCAAAGATTGACGAGGTCACCTGTTGGCAGGGTCCCCGCTCGCTCTGGGCTAAAAGGTCCTTCGCCATGCAGTCCGTTATTGACATCAATGACTTTACCTTTTTCATGGACACCAATGGTGATGCCGCCGCCCATATGTGTAATAATCATGTTCAAATCTTCATAGCGCTTCCCAAAGGATGCAGCTGTTTTTCTTGCGACTGCTTTTTGATTTAATGCATGGAAGATGCTTTTTCTTTCAATCGTTGGCAGCCCTGAAATACGAGCAATTGGCTTTAGCTCATCCACTACAACTGGATCGACAATAAAAGCTGGGATGTTCAAACCAAGTGCAATTTCTCGTGCAATGATACCGCCCAGATTTGATGCATGCTGGCCAGCATATCCTTCTTTCAAGTCTTGCACCATTTGCTCATTGACTTCATATGTGCCACCTTCAATCGGACGAAGAAGACCGCCGCGCGCACAAACTGCATCAAACTTTGAGATGTTCATTCCTTGTTCATGCAGCGTCTTCAGGATTGTTTCTTGACGAAATGAAAACTGATCAATGATATGAGTGAATTGCTTTAATTCCTCATCTGTATGTCTGAGTGTCGTTTCAAAAATAGATCGTTCATTGTGAAACACACCAATTTTTGTTGAAGTAGAGCCAGGATTAATTGTGAGAATACGCCATTCTTTTGTCAGCAAAAACAAAACCTCCGTTTCAACTCATTCTTCAAATTAGCGACGACTTAAAATATGTTGGCCATTTTGCAGGAATTGACTTCTTGATTTGCGCATTCTTTCAATTCGCTCCTCCGCCAATCGGTCTGCCGCTTTATAAGTTGGAATGGCATCACGGTTTGAAATTTCAATCACGCGTTCAATATTTTGGTAAATACCTTCTACCTTTTTCATCGCACGATCTGCATTATAGCCATAAAGCTCATCAGCAACGTTAATCACACCGCCTGCATTGATCACATAATCAGGTGCATACACAATACCCATTTCATGAATCAGATCGCCGTGATGCGTTTCTCTCAGCTGGTTATTCGCTGCACCTGCGATAACCTTTGCTTTCAACTTAGGAATCGTTACATCATTAATCGTTGCACCAAGTGCACAAGGGGCATAAATATCACATGCTTGATCATAAATATCGTCAGGGTCTACAGCTTTTGCGCCAAAGTCTTCTACAGCTCGTTTTACAGAGTCTTTGTTGATATCTGTGACAATTAGCTGTGCGCCTTCTTCGTGCAGATGTTTACACAAATTGTAGGCGACATTCCCAACACCTTGGACTGCAATCGTTTTTCCTTCTAGTGAGTCGGTTTCAAATGCAGCTTTGGCAGCAGCTTTCATCCCTTTATATACACCGTAAGCCGTAACAGGAGACGGGTTTCCGGATGAACCAAATGCAGGAGAAATACCTGTCACAAAGTCTGTTTCTTCATGAATCAGATCCATGTCTTCTACCGTTGTACCGACATCCTCCGCTGTGATATAGCGGCCATTTAATCCTTGTATGTAGCGTCCAAACGCACGGAACATTTCTTCATTTTTATCTTTTCTCGGGTCACCGATGATGACTGTTTTCCCGCCGCCAAGATTCAGGCCTGCTGCTGCGTTTTTATAAGTCATGCCTCTTGCTAGACGAAGTGCATCTTCGATTGCTGCTTCTTCGTTTTCATACGTCCACATTCTTGTCCCGCCTAGTGCTGGGCCAAGTGTTGTATCATGAATGGCAATAATCGCTTTTAAGCCAGATTGTTCATCCTGACAAAATACAAGCTGCTCATAATCGTATCGTTCCATATATTTAAAAAGTTCCATTGTTTATTCCTCCTATAACTTTCGCTTAATTTGATGTACAGATGGCAAGTGCAATTGAATAAAGCTTACTTTCGGCTGTATCCGACCGGCTTGTTAAAGCAATCGGTGCCTTCGCTCCTGCCACCACAGCTCCCACCTTTGCATGTGCAAAGTAGATGAGAGATTTATAAAGAATGTTCCCTGCTTCAATCGTTGGCACAAGCAAAATATCTGCATGACCGGCGACATCACTCGTAATATTTTTATGAGAAGCTGCTGTTTGAGAAATGGCATTGTCTAATGCCAGAGGCCCGTCAATGAGGCAGCCAGAAATTTGACCTCGCCTATTCATTTGCGCCAGGCTTGCCGCTGTCAAAGTGGAATCCATTGCCGGGTTCACGACCTCTACCGCAGATAACACGGCCACCTTTGGCATGTCATTTCCAACAGCTTGCGCTACTTGAACAGCATTGATCGTAATCTCTTTGAACATGTTTAAATCGGGCGCGATGTTCATCCCAGAATCTGTGACATAAATAAACCGATCAAAGCCCGGCACTTCGAATGCCGCGACATGTGATAGTACACTCGCCGTCCGCAGCCCGTACTCTTTATTCAGCACCGCTTTTAATAGAACGGCTGTCGTGACATGCCCCTTCATCAATATATCTGCATGCTTCTCACTCACTGCCTGCACGGCAATTTTGGCTGATTCTTCAGGAGAATCCGAATGAATAATATCTATCCAGTCTTCATTGATCTCATGCTGTTTCACCAGCTCCTTCAGGTTGCGCTTGTTCCCAACCAGCAGGAAGCGAGCGACCTTTCGTTCAATTGCCATCTTGATGGCATGAAGCACTTCTTCGTCTTCTGCATGAGCCACAGCAGCAGTTTTATTCTGCAACTGGGCGGCTTTCATAATCAGATCGTCAAGCTTCATATATGCCCACCTTTCCTTATGCTCGGGTTCATGGTTTTTATATGCAAGTTCTATGCCAGCTTGAAACGCAGCGAAATAAGGCATTTCGCATGAAATACATGCAGCTTTTTGCAGGTAACGTGCATTTTATTGCATGCTATCTTTTGCAAGTTGATATTTATCCATTTTATAGTAAAGATTCCGAATGCTAATCCCTAACGTTTTCGCTGTTTTCGTGCGGTTGAATTGATGCTTTTCAAGGGTTTGTTTAATGAGCTGCGCTTCAAACGCTTCAACAGCATCCGAAAGGGTCTCTCCCTCAAATTGACTGACAGCCAGTTCCTGCTGCTCTTTTTCTTCCTGCTCTTCTGATTCCATGAAGGAAATATGATCTTCATCGATCCATTCTTCTTGCGGATTCAAAAAGATCATGGCTCGTCCAAGGACATTTTCCAGTTCTCTTACGTTCCCAGGCCAGCTGTAGGATCGAAGTCTATCGAGCGCCCCTTCCGTTAAGCCGCTCACATTTCGACCATAGTCTAAATTGATTTTCTGAATAAGGCGTTTACTTAAGGAGTCAATATCTTCAAGTCGCTGCCTTAGTGGCGGAATCGAAATCGGATATCTGTTCATCCGATAATATAAGTCCTCTCTGAACTTCCCTTCTGCCATCGCTTTTTCAATATTGACATTTGTTGCGGTAATCACACGCACATCAACTGGTATCGCTTTTGTTCCGCCTACTCTAACAATTTCTTTCTCCTGCATCACGCGTAATAATTTCGCTTGTGTACTTGGCGTCATTTCACCAATTTCATCTAAAAAGATGCTGCCGTGATTCGCTTCTTCAAACAACCCTTTCTTCCCGCCGCGCCTCGCACCAGAAAATGCGCCTTCCTCATAGCCAAAAAGCTCTGACTCTAAAAGAGTTTCTGATAAGGCAGCACAGTTAACTCTTACAAAGCGATTATATTTCCGGTCACTTTCATTGTGTATAGCGTGTGCAAATAGCTCTTTCCCAGTACCTGATTCTCCCCTGAGTAAAATGGTGGCTGGGGTTTTAGCCCCTAGCTTTGCCTGCTCAAGCGCCACAAGCATTTGCTCACTTTCTCCAATAATGTCTTCAAAAGTGTACTTTGCTTCAAGTGTCCGGATGAGCTGTCTTGCTTTATTTAATTCATTCGTGAGTGATTGAATTTCTGATACGTCATGAATGACGCCGACGCTGCCTTTTAAAATACCATCAACGATCACTGGCGCTACGTTGACGATCACATCCTTCTTATTAGGTCCGACTTTCATTCTGACGCCTCGAACCGGCCTTCTTGTTTCAAGCACCTTCAAATGCATGCTTTCCCCTTCAGAAATATCCGCACCTGCTGGTTTGCCCACAACCTCTTTGTCTGTTAACCCCGTCATTTTCGTGTAAGCTCGGTTGATTAAAATTCCTTTCCCCTGCTCATCTACGACGGATATCGCTTCATCTGATGATTGAATGATGGCCTCAAGCATTGTGCGCACTTCTTTCAGGTTTGTGACTTCTTCCGCAAGCTCCACTGCATCTGTAATATCTTTAAAAATGGATAGAGCGCCTAGCATTCTTCCTGCGTCATCAATAATCGGCAAACGCGTTGTGACAATTTGTATTTGCTGATTCAGAAATTGTTTTTGATGAAATTCTGGCTCCCTCGATCTTAAAATATCGGGGAGTTTTGTATTCGGGATCACTTCACGTATGTGCCGGCCAATCGCATCTTTTTGCGATCGTCCAACCATTTTGGCAGCCGATCGATTAAACAGAACGACTTCTTCATCCATATTAATAAAAATCATGCCATCGTTCGTTGCATTAAAAATGCGGTCATGTTTATAGGTTTGTTCCTTTAATATTTGTATAAGCTGATGCTTTTCTGACATTAATTCTGATATGACGTATGCCATCGAACTTGGAACAATGACAGACTGCTCTGTTTTTTCTTCCATCAGTTCTTTCAGCACAGCTGAACTGCCCGTTGTTTCAATGATGATATCAATGTCATCTTTTATGTATTCTTTCCAATCCGTTGTCGTATCAATTCCATTCTTTTTCGCTTCTACCATCCCCGGTGCCTCAAGATCAAGGTCGGCGATTGCAACGATTTGAATCATATTTGTTTTCAGCAATGTTTCAAGCAAAGCTGATCCACCCTGTCCAGCACCGACAATCAAGACTCTCTGCATCCCGTTACCCCTTTATATGAAAAAATTTGCACACCATATTTTTCCGTTGCAAAAAATTGCACAACTCTTATATTACCACGTTTTCCTTTCTTGACAAAATATTTTTTGAATTAGACAATGGAAGTAAATGACGTTTAAGGGGACATTTGATGGGGAGAATACTTGCATTAGTGATTATTTTAATACCTGGGGCGCTTGCTGCACTTGGAATTAAGCTTTTGCGTGACACTGTTTTCGGTATCATCATTGCACCATTTCCATTTTTATGGCTGCAAGGAATTGCAGGGTTGTTTTTTTTAGGAGGAGGTCTTTACGTAGTCGCTGGCTTTATTTTATATAGAGACCGCAAACGAAATAAAGTGACCACCCGCTTTAAACAGAGATAAACATGAAAAAAGACCCGCTGTTGATCGCAGGTCTTTATTTCATTTCTTCTCTTATTTTGACGGCTCTATCAGGAAAATCAGTGAAAATTCCGTCGACACCTAAGGAAAACATGCTTTTCATTTGCTTTTCACTGTTTACTGTAAATGGTCTGATCACTTGCTGGGCGGCATGGAGAGCCGATACGACTTCTTTTGTTACCCCTGCGCCCTTTATATTCGGGTGATAACCTCTTGCAGGTACTGTTTTTATGTACATCTCTGGCTGATGAATGACATCCATTGTGAGAACAGCAAGCTCAACATGCGGCATCAGCTTGTGAAAAAGAGCTAAACTCCCATGATGAAACGATGAGACAAGTACACGATCTTCTATTTGAAAGTGTTCAATTTGCTCCTTTACCTTCTCTTCAATACCTGGATATCGATAAATGGAGTTTTTCAGTTCAATATTGATGATGAGTGATGATTGCTGCGTCACGAGCTCCAATACTTCCTCCAAAAGAGGAATGGATACAGCACCGGTTTCTTCATAAAAAGAATGACTCGCATCTCCTGCTTTTAACTCTTCATATGTATAGTCTTTCACTAAGCCTTTCATATTCGTTGTTCTATTCAGCTTCTCATCGTGAATGACAGCAAGCCTGCCATCTTTCGTCAGCTGAACATCCAGCTCAATTCCGTCAGCTCCAGAATGGAGTGCATGCTCAAAGGCTATCATGGTATTTTCAGGGTAGATTCCTTTAAAACCTCTGTGTGCAAAAATTTTCGTCATAGGTCACCTCTAAGTATGATGCTTCCTTTCATTATGACGTGTCTCTTTTCGTTTTTCCAGTTTAAGCACATAAAAAAACCTCTTCTGATTCGTACGAAGAGGTTCTGTATAAATTCGATCACGTAATCGCTCTGATGGCTTGCTCTGTCGTCTCTGCGTCAAGAGCAAAAAGGGAAGAAACAACTGCGACTGCTGTAACGACGGTTAAACCTAACAACAACTTTTTCATAAGATAACCTCCACTTTCTTTTGAAGTATTTGTGCATCGAATTTCTTTTCAAGAAAACGAATGGCGTTTTGATAATCATTTCGTTCCTTGAAGTATTTCGATATTTGTTCAGACAAATCCTCAAGCTCCACATATAATCTATTTTTTTCTATGTAGTCTAATTTTTCAGAGAATACGTCTGCTGCTCCACTATTTTCGCACATTAAATCTAAAATTTCAAATTTTACTATATATTCATTATTTTGGATATCGCAGCTATACTGAATGCCCTCTTTAATATATTCTTTCGCCACTTGATCTCCTAGATGAACCAAGGCATTTGCCAGAACATATAAAGATTGGATGTAATAATGGCTATTGTCACGGTGCATTTGAATGCCCATCCCTTTTTTGGCATATTGTGCGCTTTTTTCGTAATCATGCTTCGCATAATAAAGAACGGCTAAATTGTGATAGCATTTCCCAATCAGCACTTCATTGTTAATGCGTTTACTTTTCTCAAGTGCTTCTTGGTATTTTTCCTCCGCTTCGTCAAATTGGATCAAATCGATACAATTACTTGCATGTAAAATCAAGCTGTCAATCGCCTGCGCTGTATATTCTTCATGCGCTTTGAACGTATCGATGGCTTTTTTAATATGATTAATGGATATGAAATTTTGTTTCAGTTCGTAATAGATTGAAGCAACCTTATGATGAAAAGTCCCTACTTCAAGGTCCTCATTCACACGCTTTAGACGCTGTTCTGCAATTTTGTAAAAGCTGATGGCTTCATCATACTTTTTCACATATGCAGCATATTGGCCTTTGTAAAAGTAAAAATAAAAATTAATAATGTCATCTGCTTTCTCATCGAGCGTTCCGACACTCTTCATAATGTGATTGGCTTTTTCAATATTTCCAAGTAACATTTCATGTCGGCCATTCACAAGCTGATAATACAGGAGAACTTCGCGGTCTTCATCTGTATTTTTTAGCAAATTCTGAATTTTCTCTTTATAGATAGCAGATTTTTCTAGGTCATTTTGAGAAATGACCCTCGTCCACTTGCTAATTTCGTTCGCTACCTCAGCAGAGTGGATTTTCAGCTTTCCCATAACCTCACCCTCTTCTTTTCATTATTATAGCATAGTAAAAGAATGTGAAAATTATTAAATTCGACAATGGGAATATTCAGTTCAAATGGCACAATCTCTAAGAAGCCAGTGACTTTAAAACGCCAACCAATCAGGTCAATAGAAATAGAACTTTCGATCTCATTTGCTTTATTTACCAAATCCATCAGACCTTTTCCTCTCATCCTTTTTCTTAAGAATGAGCGTTTCCTTCTTCTATTTTGAAGACCAAACAATTGATTGGCGTAGCTGATTACCACTAATTTATGTCATACCCATTTCTTTCATGCTTTATTGTTCATTTTATTCTGAAAATAAATCAAGCTGAGTTGTTTAAATGAGACAATAAGATGATTGTATCAATACAACCAATTTTTGACAATATTTTTCAAAATAAAAAAACGTCTCTTTGAAGAAACGTTTTTTTATGAAAATGAACTAGCTTGCTCTATGCTCTAAGCGCAGACGATCAGCCACCATTGCGATAAATTCAGAATTGGTTGGTTTTGCTTTAGACATGCTGACTGTATAACCAAAGAGTGAGGAAATGGAATCAATGTTTCCTCTGCTCCAAGCCACTTCAATCGCATGACGAATCGCTCGTTCTACTCTGCTCGCGGTCGTGTTAAATTTCTTCGCGATGTCTGGATACAACACTTTTGTGATGCTTCCGAGAAGCTCGATGTCATTGTACACCATCGAAATGGCTTCTCTTAAGTATAAGTAACCTTTAATATGAGCCGGGACGCCAATCTCATGAATAATCGTTGTAATGCTCGCATCTAAGTTTCTGCGTTTCGGTTCAGGTTTGTTTCGAAGGACACTGTTTTGGATAGATGAAGATCGATGGGTGACTTGTGTGCCGTTTCCACTGACTTGACGAATATGACCGACTAGGTTTTCCATATCAAATGGCTTTAAGATGAAATAAGATGCGCCTAGATCAACTGCTTTTTTCGTGACATCTTCTTGTCCAAACGCCGTTAGCATAATCACACTTGGCTGTTTGGTCATGTCATTGTTTTCACGGAGGCGTTCCAGTACAGCAAGACCGTCTAAATGAGGCATGATAATATCTAAGAGGAGAACGTCGGGCTCTTTATCTTTAAATAATGTTAGACATTCCTGACCATTATACGCCACACCAAGTACTTCCATATCTTCCTGTCCCTCAATATACTCTGTCAAAAGGCCAACAAGCTCTCGATTGTCATCAGCTACACACACTTTAATTTTCTCCACGTTCTTTCCTCCCCAATGTCGATTCCTTTAGTCTTTTGCATTTCTCTTCTGAGTGTTCAATTCGACAAAAGCATGCTATCCCCTTTAAAAAACTTTAATTTTCCGAATAATAGAGCATTATCTAGCTTTTTCTACGTTTTTCTTAACGAATCGACGATTATTGCAATTTGACAACATACCATTTTCCATTTTGTCGAAAAATCTCTTTTTCCTTATTTTATAACATGATGGCAAAGAAAGAAAGGGGAGAAAAAAACTGCCGGAAGATTCGCGGCAGTTTGATGATCAGCTTGCTTTTTTGTTTTTTTGATAAAGATCGATGCCTGCTTCTGACAACATCCATTCAATGTGTACGCCGTAGCCGCTTGTCGGGTCATTGACGAAAACGTGTGTGACCGCCCCGATGACTTTTCCGTTTTGGATGATAGGGCTTCCGCTCATGCCTTGGACGATACCGCCCGTTTTACTTAAAAGACGCTCATCTGTTACCTTCAATACCATCCCTTTTGTTGCCGGGAATTTCTGCGGAGTCGTGCTGACGATTTTAATATTAAACTTCTCCACTTTATCATGATCCACAACGGTTAAAATTTCTGCTGGACCTTCTTTTACTTCATTTGATAAAGCGACTGGAAGCGGTTTATCTGATACATGATTTTCAAGCTTTTCGGTTAACGTACCAAAGATACCAAATGGGCTGTTGCGGGATATATCCCCTATCGTTTTTCGTTCGGAAGAGAATCTTGCCAATTTTTCTCCAGGATTGCCTCCTGTGCCTTTTTCAATCGATGTTACGGTTGATCTGACAATTTCACCATTGTCGACAACAATTGGTTTTTTTGTATCCATGTCAGAAATGACATGCCCTAGGGCACCATATTTTTTAGAAGATGGTTCAAAGAAGGTCATCGTGCCGATTCCTGCTGCGGAATCTCGAATGTAAAGACCAATTCGATAGGTGCCTTCACTTGCATCTTTTGCGGGTGTTAATGTTGTTTGAAAAGTTTTATGGTCTCTTTTTAAGAGTAAACGAAGCGTTTCACCTGTTTTCCCTGCTTTCTGGATAAAGGGGGTGAGGTCATTCATTTTCTCCATCTTTTGACCATTGATTTCAATGATCATATCCCCTGATTGAATGCCTGCGGCTTCGCCTGGTGATTTTTTGCCGTCTGCTGTTGTGATTTGATGAAAACCTACAACGAGAACTCCTACAGAGTGGAGCTTGACGCCAATGGATTGTCCTCCAGGAACGACTTTTAATTCAGGGAGAACGTCGACTTTTGTTTTCTTAATAGGAAATCCTTTAAAATCATAAACAATTTCGGCTTTTCCCGCCTTTTGTCCTGTTACTTCAAGCTGATTCTTTTTCTCTGAAAGACTAAAGGCTTGTGAAGAAGCATTGGCTGACGCTTCTATTGATGTGTCAATTGAGTGCTTCTGTTTTTCAAATACAGCAACATTTGTTGGAATGCTGATGTATTCCTTCACTATGCTCATAAACCCTGTACTTATTAAAGAAACAAGGAGAATTACACCAATGGCTTTTCTCATCTTTTCGGGCATTCATTTTTCACTCTCCTCGCTCCTTACCCACACCAGAACACTCATGTTTTGGCTACATCTTTACTTTTGCCTTCTTCGCTTTGATTTATAACCGGCAGCTATAGAAAATGATTGGATAAATTGATAAAAGAAAAAGACGATTTCGTGCGTATATACAGCGATTTTGACACAATATAAAAAAGGCAGCTGGTTTTTCAGCTACCCTGTTGTTTTGACATCATTTGCTTGATGCAGCAATTCTTTTGCGTGCTGTTTTGTCAGTTCAGTGACTTCCACACCCGCAATCATCCTGCCAATTTCACTCACTTTTTCTTCATGACTTAATGGTTTGACGCTTGTCAGTGTTCTGCCTGCTTTAGAGCGTTTAGAAATGAAGAGGTGCGTGTCAGCCATTGCTGCTACTTGCGGGAGGTGCGTAATGCAGAGCACTTGTGAGCCAGCCGCCACTTTGTAAATTTTTTCGGCAATCGCCTGTGCAACTCTGCCGCTTACGCCCGTATCGACCTCATCGAAAATAATGGAAGTGACTTCTTGTTTGGCCGAGAAGATACTTTTCACGGCGAGCATAACACGTGAAATTTCTCCACCCGAGGCAACTTTTGATAAAGATTTCATCGGTTCGCCAGGATTAGTAGAAATCACAAATTGAGCTTGGTCGATTCCGTTTTTTCCAAGCTGGACGGGCTTTCCATCTAGCAGCGGATTATCCGTGCTGCTAAAAGGCGCATACCGAATGGAAAAGGATGTATCAAACGTTGATTTTTCCATATACAAATCCTTTAGTTCTGTTTGAATTTGCTTCGCTAGCTTTTTGGCCCATTTTTTACGAAGCTCCGAAACGTTAAGAGCTTCAAGCAGGGCGTCACGGCTCATTGCATCCAGTTTGTTTTTAAGCGTCTGCAGGTGACTGTCTCGATTTTGAATTTGATCGATTTCTTCTTCAATCTTCGCCGCATACTCCAAAATTTCCTCAACCGTTGTCCCGTACTTTCGTTTTAACTGCTTCATTTCATTCAGCCTAGACTCAATTAAATCAAGACGTGCTGGGTCGAACTCTAATTGATCCAGCATGCTTCGCATTTGGAACGTCGAATCCTCTAATAAATAGTAAGAGTTCGACACTTGTTCTGATAGCTTTTTCAGATCGTCGTTGATCTCAGAAACCTGCTCGAGCTCGCTCGATGACATGCCAACCCAATCAAGTCCCCCCTGCTCATTGCGCAAGGCATTATAGGCGTTTTGGAGTGAGGAAAAGATTTTTTCGTAGTTGCTGATCTGATGGCGCTCTTCTTGAAGCTTCTCATCTTCTCCCGGCTCTAATTGTGCCGCTTCAATCTCTTCTAGCTGAAATTGCAGTAAATCTAACCGGTGCACCATTTCCTGCTCATTCTCAGAGAGCTGTTTTAGCTTTTGGGCTGTCTTTGTATATTGCTCATATGCTTCTTGATATTGTGACAGAGCAGGTGCAATTTCTTCTGCTCCAAATTGATCGAGTAAATGCAGATGATTTTCATCCTCCATCAATAACTGGTTATCGTGCTGTCCATGTATATCGAGCAAAAGGCGTCCTACTTCGCGTAAAAGTGAGATTGTAACGAGCTTGCCATTGATGCGGCATATGCTTTTCCCGTTATTGTTAATATCACGGCGAAGAATCATCATTTCATCCGTTGCGTCAATTCCCTGCTCTTCGCATAAAGCAAATACAGGGTGGTCAGCTGCTGGTACAAGAAAAAGCCCCTCCAGCTCAGCCTTTTTCTCACCATAACGAACAAATTCAGACGACCCTCTACCTCCCACAAGAAGTGAGACAGCATCAATCATGATGGATTTCCCTGCACCTGTTTCCCCTGTTAGGACTGTGAGTCCTTTTTCAAATGAAACTGTTAACTCTTCAATGATTGCAAAGTTTTTAATGGTTAGTTCTGCTAACACTCATTTGACACCTCTTTTTGTAAACCTGATTCTTTATAGAAGCTCTAAAATTTTGCTTGAAACTGTTTCCGTATCATCTGGAGTGCGGCAAATGATCAAAATGGTGTCATCTCCGCAAATGGTTCCCATGATTTCTTCCCAATCTAAATTATCCATTAAAGCCCCAATCGCCTGTGCATTACCCGGCATGGTTTTGAGGACGATTAAATGACTGGCAGCATCCATTTTAATAAATGCATCCATTAAGGATCGCTTTAGTTTAGACAGCGGATTAAACCGCTGATCCGCTGGAAGGCTGTATTTATATGTTCCATTGTTCGTTGGCACTTTCACTAAATGCAATTCTTTAATATCTCTTGAAACGGTCGCTTGTGTAATGTTATATCCATCGGATTTTAAAATATCGACTAGTTCATCTTGTGTTTCAATCTCTTGGCTCGCGATGATTTCTCTAATCTTGATATGCCTTTGACCTTTATTCATTTTTGACCCCCCTAGGCGTTTGATCTCAGTTTGTCTTTACGTTCTATGTTATATGAACCACAGTTCAAAAAACAAGCGTTACGTGAGAAACGGCCAATTCTCATCTTTTGACCATGTAAAAAGGAATAATAGCGAGCTATTATTCCTTTTGTTTCAATCTCATGTGTCAGCCGGCTCAGGACTGTTTTTCTTTTCTTTCAATACAGAATGGGCTTCCTTGACGATCTTTTCAAGCTCTGAAACCTGAAGTGCCGCATTCTCTTCTTGATCGGCATGAAGCACTAAATGGAGAAGGAACTCAATATTCCCGTCTCCGCCAGTAATAGGCGAAAATGATACATCCTTCACATCATAGCCTTCTTTTGCAGCAAATTCATTCATCTCTTCGAGTACACCAAGGTGGACCGATGGATCTCGCACGATGCCTTTTTTCCCAACAAGCTCTCTGCCTGCTTCAAATTGAGGCTTGACGAGTGCAATACAGTCTCCGCCCGGGACAAGAATGTGCTTTAAAGCCGGAAGGATGAGTTTAAGTGAAATAAAAGAGACATCAATTGACGCTACTTCTGGCAATCCTTCAGTAAAATCTGCTGGGACGGAATGACGGAAATTGGTGCGCTCCATGACGATTACCCTGTCATCCTGCCTTAATTTCCACGCAAGCTGATTGTAGCCAACATCTACAGCATATGATTTGACTGCTCCATTTTGAAGCGCACAATCTGTAAATCCACCTGTTGATGAACCAATATCAATTAGCAATTTCCCTTCAACGGTTAAGTCGAATTCTTTTAGCGCTTTTTCCAGCTTTAATCCGCCGCGGCTCACATATTTCAGAGGGTTCCCTTTCACAGTGAGCGGTGTATCACGAGCGATTTTCTCTCCTGGTTTATCCAAACGGTTTTCATTTGAGTAAACGATCCCTGCCATAATGGCACGCTTTGCTTTCTCTCTCGTTTCCATTAGTCCTTGTTCGACTAATAAAACGTCAAGTCGTTCTTTCTTTGATGTCATGATCCAATTCCTTTTCTTGGTGCTGCGGGAAGCAGGTCACGTAAAGTGTCAGCAACCTGTGCTTTCGTCAAACCAATTTCTTCAAGCAGGGCATCAACACTTCCATGCTCAATAAATTCATCTGGAATGCCCATACGTTCTACTTTTATATGAGATGCTTTCTTATCGTGTATATATTCTAAGACGCTGCTGCCAAATCCGCCTTGGAGCACAGCTTCTTCAATCGTTAAAATTGGAATATCTTCAGAAAGAATGTCATTTAACATCGCTTCATCAAGAGGCTTAATAAAACGAGCATTGACAACACGAACCGATTTCCCTTCTTTTTGAAGTTCTTCTGCAGCTTGGAGCGCCATTTTAATTGTCGTACCAAATGTTAAAATCACAGCATCCTTCCCTGGACGAAGAACCTCCCAGGACCCAATCGGAATGGTTTTCAGCTGTTCATCCATTTTGACACCTAGCCCATTACCGCGCGGGAAGCGCATAGCAATAGGACCGTCATCATACTGAATGGCTGTATTGACCATGTGCTGTCCTTCATTTTCATCTTTTGGCATCATGAGCACCATATTCGGCATATGACGCATAAAGGCAATATCAAACACACCTTGATGGGTTTCTCCATCTGCACCGACAAGTCCCGCACGGTCAATGCCAATAAATACATTAAGGTTCTGACGGCAAATATCGTGTAGCACTTGGTCATAGGCTCTTTGCAGGAACGTTGAATAAATCGCTAAAAATGGCTTCATGTCCTGCGTCGCAAGCCCGGCTGCCATTGTGGCTGCATGCTGCTCGGCAATTCCTACATCAAACATCCGCTCTGGAAATTCCTTCGCAAAGCCTTCAAGCTTTGAACCAACAGGCATCGCAGGCGTGATCGCAACAATCCGCTCATCTTCCCGCGCCAGCTTTCTGACCGTTTCACTAACGAGACCACTCCAAGACGGAGCTGCTGCTGCCGGTTTTACAAAATCACCTGTATCAATTTTGTATGGACCCGTACCGTGCCAAGTCCCGATTTTATCGGATTCTGCCGGCTGATAGCCTTTTCCTTTTTTCGTGATGACATGCAGAAGAACCGGACCTTTTGTTTTCTTTGCATATTCAAGATTTTCAAAAAGATCTTCATACGAATGTCCATCGACAGGACCTAAGTAGGTAAATCCCATTTCCTCAAAGAACATGCCAGATACAAGTAGATATTTGAGGCTGTCTTTGATACGCTCTGCTGTGGCAGCAAGCTTTCCACCTACAGCTGGAATGCGCTTGAATAAATATTCAAGCTCGTCCTTTACCCATTGATATTTGCCAGCTGTACGTAATCTGCCAAGCATTGTGTGAATCGCACCAACGTTTGGTGCAATACTCATTTCATTGTCATTTAATATGACAATCATATCTTTCTTTTCATCACCGATATGATTCAAAGCTTCTAGCGCCATACCTCCGGTTAGTGCACCGTCTCCGATAATCGGCAGGATATATTCATCTGTCCCTTTGATATCACGCGCTGCCGCCATACCCATCGCGCCAGATAACGAGGTTGAACTGTGACCCGTCTCCCACACATCATGCTCGCTTTCATTTCGTTTAGGAAAACCGCAAAGCCCTTTATATTGACGAAGTGTATCAAACTCCGCACCTCTTCCCGTTAACAGCTTATGAACGTACGACTGATGTCCAACATCCCAGAGGAATTTGTCTTTTGGGCTGTCAAATACTTTATGGAGCGCAACAGTCAGTTCAACGACTCCTAGGTTCGGACCGATATGCCCACCAGAGTTAGCTAAGGACTCAATTAAAAACATGCGAATGTCAGCGCTAAGCTCCTCTAATTCTGCATTTGACATTCCTTTTAGAAACGTTGGATTTTTTATTGATAAAAGATCCAATTAGGATCAACTCGCTTTCAACAAAATTTCTATATACATCTATAATGCCTCATTCCTTTGAAAACCAATAGGGAATAAGAGTTGTCTCATCATAATAAACTGTTTACAGTTTACCACAATTGCTCGAGGACCCTCAAATCTAGGCTGTTTTTAATGATCTCTTGAGGCAATTAGATCACATAAATCATGCAACAATTGCTGCTCTAATTGAAGATTTGAGACAATTTCTTTTGCACGTGTGATGTGCTCATGCAGCTTTTCTTTTGCTCCTGAAAGCGTTAATAAAGAAGGATATGTCGACTTTTCATTTGCTGTATCAGAGCCGACCCGTTTTCCGATTTTTTCTTCGCTTCCTTCGAGATCTAAAATATCATCACGGATTTGAAACGCAATGCCAATATGATAGCTGAATTCCCTTAGCTTTTCGATATCGTCATCTGATGCTCCTGCCAGCATTGCACCTGCTGCGACGCTGAACGTAAGGAGTTTTCCTGTTTTACGGGCGTGAATGGATTCTAGTTCAGCAAGCGATACTTGCTTTTGCTCTGCTTCCATGTCGTCAAATTGACCGCCAACCATTCCTAGAGCACCTGCTGACTTTACAAGCTCATCCACAATTCTGAGCTTTTTGTCAGCAGAGACGCTGCTAGACAGCTGAGATGTAATCAGGCGGAAGCTTTCTGTTAAAAGGGCATCACCTGCGAGAACCGCTGTTGCTTCTCCGTACACTTTATGATTTGTCGGTTTTCCTCTGCGAAGGTCATCGTCGTCCATGCAAGGAAGGTCGTCATGTATCAATGAATACGTATGAATCATCTCAACCGCACAGCCGACAGGTATACCGTCTTCTTCGTTTTTACCGTAGGCATTTAGAAGAGCAAGAACGAGAACAGGTCGAAGCCTTTTCCCGCCCGCTTTAAGAGAATAGAGCATAGAAGATTTCAGGTCTTCAGGAATCGTCAATTCCTGAACATATGTAAATAAATAATCTTCAATGGCCTGTTTTCGTGTTGTTAAAAATTCATTTAAATTACTTGTCACCAGCATCGGCCTCCTTCACTGAGAAGGGAGCTAGCTCACCGTCCTCTTTTAAAATGAAATCCATTTGCTTTTCAACATGCTGTAATTTTTCATGACAAAGCTTCGAAAGGGTCATCCCTTCTTGGAAATAATGAATGGCCTGCTCAAGTGGTACATCTCCTTCTTCGAGCTTTCCCACAATCTCCTCAAGACCTTTCATCGCCTCTTCAAATGTCATTTGTTCTTCTTTTTGTTTATTGGATTCTGTCATGTTGATTGCCCCTCCTTCTCAATAACCTCACAAATCAGACGTCCATCCTTCATCGTGATGGTCAGCTGATCCTGCGTCTCTACTTGGTTCACACTTTTTATTAGTTCATCTTCTTTATAGGCTAAGCTATAGCCTCTTTCCATCACTTGAAGTGGATTTAATGCATTTAGTTTACCAAGAACCGATTGGAACTGCGAATGAATTGTTTTCATTTGCACATTCATACTGCGAATGAGCTGTTCTGTTTCATTGGCGTGGCGTTTTTTCGCTTGAAGCAGTTGCTCTTTAGGGTGAAGCGGCTTCAGCCTGTATGTCTGGCGGTCTAGCTGACTGCGTTTTAGCTCAATTTGCCTCGATAGCTGTTTTTGAAAACGGTCAAATACCAAATCGAATTGCTGCTCTTTTTGCTCCTGTAATCGTTTTGGAAAACGGAAGGCATAAGAGGATTGCAGCGCCACAAGACGATCCTTCGCTTGTGAGGTTCGATTCTTTACCGCTCTTGTTAGCCGTATATCGATTGATTTGATTCGTTCAATTAAATCGGTCGTGCTTGGAACAGCAAGTTCGGCTGCTCCTGTTGGTGTGGGTGCTCTCATATCTGCAGTGAAATCACTGATCGTAAAGTCTGTTTCGTGTCCAACTGCAGATATGATTGGAATGTCTGATGCGAAGATGGCTCTTGCGACAGCTTCTTCATTAAAAGCCCAAAGCTCTTCAATCGAACCGCCTCCTCTTCCGACAATCAAGACATCACAGAGCTGTTTTTCATTCGCTTCCTTAATCCGCTCTACGATGGAACGGGTCGCATGCTCACCTTGAACGAGCGCCGGAAGCACAATGATTTTCGCCTGCTGATAGCGCCGATTAATGGTCGTAATGACATCTCGAACAGCCGCTCCTGTTGGAGACGTAATGACACCAACAACCTCTGGATATTCAGGGATTGGCTTTTTATAGCGCGCATCAAATAAGCCTTCACTTGCTAGCTTTTTCTTCAGCTCTTCATAAGCGAGATGAAGAGCACCAACACCATCAGGCTGCATTTCTTTTGCATATAATTGATAGTTGCCGCTTGGTTCATAGACTTGAATTCCGCCGCGTACAAACACCTTCATTCCACTCTTAGGTGAAAAAGGCAGCTTCGCCGCAGAGCGCTGAAACATGACAGCTTGCATGCGTGCGTTTTCGTCTTTTAAGGTGAAGTACACATGTCCTCTTGAATGAATCTTGACATTGGATAGCTCACCTTTGATCCAAATATCTTCTAAATGCGGATCAACATCAAATTTTCTTTTTATGTATTTTGTAAGGGCTGTGACCGTCACAAAGGCTTTTTCACTCATGACGTATTCCTCCTCTTCAAAAACGCACATTCATCCACCAGCAGCATGCAGGTGGATGAATGGATAAAGCTTATGCTAATGTACGTTTTGCTGATTTAACCGTATTATGTGCAAGCATCGTAATCGTCATTGGACCGACTCCGCCAGGGACTGGTGTGATATAAGAAGCTTTTTCTTTTGCCTCTTCAAAATCAACATCTCCAACAAGCTTTCCATTATCCAAACGATTGACTCCTACATCGATCACAATAGCGCCTTCTTTAATTTGGTCAGCTTTAATAAAGTTTGCTCGACCGACGGCAACAACTAAAATATCCGCTTTCAACGTATGTTCTGAAATATGCGCTGTTCTTGAATGGCAATAAGTAACCGTTGCGTTTTCGTTTAACAGTAATTGTCCTACTGGTTTGCCGACAATATTGCTGCGTCCGACAACAACGACTTCTTTTCCAGAAAGACTGACGCCCGTTTTATTTAGTAATTCAACAATGCCTGCTGGTGTGCATGGAAGGAATGTGTCTTCCCCAAGGAGCATTTTCCCGATATTCAATGGATGGAAACCATCAACATCTTTTTCAGGTGAAATACGTTCAATCACGGCTTTTTCAGAAATATGTTTTGGCAGTGGAAGCTGAACAAGAATCCCGTGGAATTGATCGTTCGCATTGTACTGATCAATCAACTGAAGCAATGCTTCTTCTGTTAAAGAAGCATCTAAATGATCTAGCTGGAAATGCATCCCCATTGCTTCTGCTGCTTTTTTCTTCCCGCGTACGTAAGAAAGTGAAGCCGGATCATCACCGATTAGAATAACGGCAAGACCAGGTGTGACACCTTTTTGTTTTAGCTCTTCTACTTCTTTTGCTAATTGCTCACGCTTTTCTTTTGCTGTTTCTTTCCCATCGATGATTGTTGCTGTCATGTCGAATCCTCCTATTGCTGCTTTAGGTCGTTTTTAATGTTTGAAAGTACTCCATTTACAAATTTCGATGCTTTATCGTCACCGAATAATTTGGCCAGTTCAATCGCTTCATTCATTGAGACACTAACCGGGATATCTTCTTGATACACCATCTCGTACACAGACAGCCTTAAAATGGCTCTGTCTACGTTTGCAATACGATCGAGTTTCCAATTCACTAGATGCTGTGAAATCATGTCATCGAGCTTGTCCTTTTGTTCAAGCACACCGAAAACCAGCTCCTCGAAAAAAGGATCTGATTCTTGTTCATCCAGCGCATGTGTAATGGCCTCTTTCGGATCAATATTGCTCACATCAATTTGAAATAATGTTTGTAGCGCCTTTTCTCTTGCAGTTCTTCTTTTCATTATTTACTCCTTTAACCACTTTATCCGCTTGTCGTTAAGCCATACAGAGATCATAACATATTTTGACCGTGGTCGCACCAAGATCCATGCGAGCTGTGACGAAAAACGAATCAATCAACGTGTGAGATCATTATTATTCGGAAATGACCCAAAAATGGGCTTTAAAAAACCAAAGAGGCAATGCCTCCTTGGTTTCACTTGAACTCTTTTTTTACATTTCTTGATCTACTTCAGCCTCAGATGCTTTAGTATCAAATTGAATACCAACGACATGAATATTGATTTCATTAATCGTTAAAGCAGTCATGTTCAAAAGAGTTTGACGGATATTTTCTTGTACAGCAGTGGATACCTTTGGAATGGATAGGCCAAATTCAACCACACAATATACATCGATTGTGATGCCTTCATCAGAGACATCTACTTTCACACCTTTACGGTGATTTTTCTTACCAAAGCGTTCTGCTACATCAGCAGCGAAATTGCCGCGCATTTCGGCAATGCCTTCGACTTCTGAAGCGGCGATCCCAGCGATGACCTCAATCACTTCTGGTGCAATTTGCACTTTTCCCAATTGATCTTCATCAAGGTTCATTTCAAGCAAATTGTTTTCTGACACGATCATTCACCTCCGAAAGCTGTGATTATTTCATGATTTGGTATGTTTCTAAAAACTTCGTATTAAAATTACCACTCACAAATGTTTCATGCTCAAGCAATCTTAGATGGAATGGGATCGTTGTGTAGACTCCTTCAATGACGAATTCTTGAAGCGAGCGTTTCATTCTCGCAATTGCTTCTTCTCTCGTCTTACCATATGTGATCACCTTTGCAATCATACTATCGTAATATGGCGGAATCACATAGCCCGGATAAGCGGCAGAATCAACACGTACTCCTAGACCGCCTGGCGGAAGATACATTTTAATTTCACCAGCTGAAGGCATGAAGTTTTTCTCTGGGTTCTCTGCATTAATACGGCATTCGATTGCCCATCCTTCATATACGACATCCTCTTGTGTAAGAGAAAGCTTCTCACCTGATGCGACTTTAATTTGTTCTTTGATCAAGTCAACACCTGTGACCATTTCTGTTACAGGATGCTCTACTTGAATACGGGTATTCATTTCCATGAAGTAGAACTTCTCTTCATTATAATCATAAATGAATTCGACTGTTCCAGCACCAGTGTATTCAACAGCTTCTGCAGCTTTTACGGCTGCTTCACCCATTTGCTCACGGATGTCTGCATTCAGCGCTGGTGATGGCGTTTCTTCAAGAAGCTTTTGCATTCTTCTTTGAATCGAGCAATCACGCTCTCCTAAATGAATGGTATGGCCATGCTGATCTGCAAGCACTTGGATTTCCACGTGTCTAAAGTCTTCAATGAACTTTTCTAAATAGACGCCAGGGTTACCAAAGTTTTGCGCTGCTTCCTGCTGCGTGATGGTGACACCGTTAATAAGCTCTTCTTCGGTACGAGCTACACGGATTCCTTTACCACCGCCGCCGGCAGTTGCTTTTATAATCACAGGATACCCAATACTTGCTGCTGTTGAAACAGCATCATCAAGATCTTTTACAATTCCTTGAGAACCAGGAACAATCGGAACGCCAGCATCTTTCATTGTTTCCCTTGCGACATCTTTCGTTCCCATTTTGGAAATCGCTGATGCAGTTGGCCCAACAAAGATGACATTGCATTCCTCGCAAAGCTCTGCGAAGTCTGCATTTTCAGCAAGGAAGCCGTATCCTGGATGGATGGCATCTGTACCTGTTAATTTGGCTACACTAACAATATTCGTGACATTTAAATAACTATCTTTTGAAGCAGTCGGTCCGATGCAATATGCTTCATCAGCCATTTGAACATGAAGCGCATCGCGATCCGCTTCAGAAAATACCGCAACTGTTTCAATTCCAAGCTCTTTACAAGCGCGGATAATTCTAACTGCGATTTCTCCTCTGTTTGCAATTAATAGCTTTTTAATCATGATCGTACTCCTTACTCTGCTTTCACTAGAAAGAGGGGTTGTCCGAATTCTACAAGCTGACCGTTCTCAGCTAATACTTCGACGATTTCACCTTTTACTTCTGCTTCGATTTCATTAAACAGTTTCATCGCTTCTACGATGCACACAACTGTGTTTTCCTTCACCTTAGAACCTGATGTCACATATGGATCTGCTTCTGGTGAAGATGAAGCATAAAATGTGCCAACCATTGGGGATGTGATTTTATGCAGATTTTCAGACGCAGCTGCCTCTTGTGCAGGGGCTTCGGTCTGAGCTGGAGCTTGTGCTTTAGGAGCTTGTTGAGCTGGAGCTGCTTGGACAGGAGCCACTGGTGCCGCTACTTGCTGAACGACTTCTTTATTTTTCTTCAGTTTGATTTTTGCACCTTCGTTTTCGTACGTAAATTCATCAATTGTTGATTCGTCAATTAATTTAATCAGTTCATGAATTTCTTCAATTTTTAACATGGATTTGCACCCCTATGTATGGATTTATCTTTTTCTTTATAGGCTAGTACTAAAAGTACATACTATAACCATCTTACAGGAGGATTTCATTGAATTCAACTACTATTGTGGCGAAGCGCTTTGCGAGAGCACCTTGGAGAGGGCGCCAAACCGCATCAAAAAACGCCCTTTACGGCAAAGGGCGCCTGTTCATTTTTTATTCATTGGAGGGCTCAAAAGTAACCGCTACGTTATCAAGACCTCTCATTTCTTTTGTGACCATATCAATAATATCGGCCGCTTGGGACTTTGATTTTTTGTCAGAACGAACTGTGATGCTCACTTTATCTCCCTCTGCACTCACTAGCGCATCTTTATAACCTTTTGTTTTAATTAAGGTTTCGAGCTGACGCTCCGTTCCTTCTGCCTCACTAAGCGCTGTCATTTGGTCATACGCTTCGCTTTTTTCTTGTGCTGTTGCATCATCACTGGATACGATTTCGTTGAACTCTTCACGCTGTTTGCTTCGTTTATCTTCAAGCTCTAATCTGTATGTTGTAAAAAGCTCATCGTCTGTTTGCTCTGACACAGCCTTTCCTTCTTCACCGCTTGTTTCGATATCCTCTTGTTTACCATTTGTTTCTTTGTCAGTGGACTTCTCATCAGCGCCTTTTTCCGTTCCTTTGTCCATCCCTTTTTCTGGTTCAGTCTTTTTCTCTTCCGTTCCTTTTGATTTCATCTCTTCTACTGTCACTGCATTTTCACCTTGTGGAGACATGATATAGTACACACTTAAGACGACAACTAAACTTAGCATCGTTAATAGCCAAACCGTTTGTTTTTTTAACATCATTCCGAATCCTCCTTGATTTTTTTAGGGGCAACAGCCACTCTATGGCTCGGTACATCAAGCACTCGTGTAACCGCTTCAATGATGGTTTTCTTTATTTGAACGTTGTCTACTCCTTGAGCAACAACGAGAACACCTCGAATATCTGGTTTTTTCGTTTGCACCACGACTGGCGTTTCTTCATTGCCATTTTTGATGATGACGATTTCTTCTTCTTTTGTTTGATCGGTGACACTTCGCACGCCGCCTTCTTTATCTGTTTCTTCGGTCGTTGTGCTTTTATTGGATTTGTTTTTTTCAAACACTTTTAAAGAAGTGGCGTCTACATTGACCACAATCGATACATCCTCAACGCCAATAATGGTCTCTAAAATTTCTTTCAGCTGATTTTCGTATTCTTGCTCCACATCTTCAATCGAATTTTTTGATTTACTTGACGATGCCGGCTTGAATACCTCCTGCTCTTGTGAGGTTGTTTTTTTAGAAGTAGGAACAGCAGCTTGTTCTTTGCTTGATGACGGTGACAAGATCTGACTGACTAACATGAAAGATACGCCGATGATGAATACAAGCAGCAAGTAATGGTGCTTCGTTAATTTTGGTTTCCCTTCACCTTTTTCAGGCGGCTGCAAGAATGATTTCAGCTTTTGTTTCCAGTCCTTGTTATTCATGATCTGCTGCGTCACCTCCCTCAATGTTCAGCGCAATGTGCTCAGGACTCGTATTCCAAACATCAGCAAGCGTCTCTTTCACCCTCTTGATCTCTTTGCTAGAAGATCCAGCGCTTTCCTCCTTTTGCCTGGAGAGATCAATGTCCACCTTTGCCACCGTTT
The DNA here is from genome assembly GCF_030209735.1 of Bacillus sp. lyk4-R2A-2. Classification (NCBI taxonomy): domain Bacteria; kingdom Bacillati; phylum Bacillota; class Bacilli; order Caryophanales; family Bacillaceae; genus Bacillus; species Bacillus sp. lyk4-R2A-2. Next base: position 420,226 of record NZ_JARVRK010000005.1, on the reverse strand, counting down.
CTACAGCATCACCTGTGAGCGGGGAAAGAACTGCTTTGATGCGAAATTGATCCGCCTCCATATTCTGATCCAGGTGCTCTTCATCTGCCAGCACTTCTACGTGTTTCATTTCATAGCTCTCCTTCTCCAGTGGCTCCTTTGCGCTTTTTTCTAGTTGGACAGCCATTTGCTTTAAAATATATGCACGCTGAGAGGCTTGTATTTCTTTTTTTTCTAAATTCATCTGATTTTTTATTTCTTCTGACTGTGCTTCTTCCTTCCCCTTCATCAATTCTGAGAAAATTTGGTCAGGGTCTGCCCGAAATAAAGCAAAAATCGGATTGAGCATCACCACAATCAACAGGAGGCTGACGACCATTTTGGCATATCTTTGCATGCTTGAATTGGGAAGCAGAAGATCAATGACAATCGCAAATAAGATAAAGAGAATAATACTTGTGATCCATTCCGTGAGAAAACTCAAAAGGTGTCCCCTCCTTACTTCATCATCATGGTCAGGTTGCCAGCAGTGATAATGACGGTAATGCTTAAAAAGAACATGAGCGACACGACAGCAAGTGCAGCAAAGATATAAAGCACACTTTTTGAAATGACATCAAGGCAGCTGATAATCGGTCCGCCTCCTAATGGCTGAAGAATGGCTGCGGCAAGCTTATATATAAGGGCTAGCGAGAGCACTTTGATCGCAGGGAAAGCGGCAATTGAAATGAGAATAGCAACGCCAACAAGTCCGACCGTATTTTTAAGTAATACAGAGGCACTGATGACGGTATCCGTCGCATCTGTAAACATTCTGCCAAGGACGGGGATGAAATTTCCGGTAATAAATTTGGCTGTACGAAGTGCGATACCATCCGTAACCGCAGCAGATGCACCTTGCACAGAAATGACGCCAAGAAAGACAGTTAAAAAAACGGCTAACCCGCCTATCGCCACATTTCTTAACAGCTGGGCAAGCTGGGTAACCTTGTATTGTTCAGTCAGCGTACTGACAATGCTCAATATCGCTGATAAAAAAATAAGCGGAAGAACGACATATTGAATAAAAACGCCGCTCGTATTCATTAAAAATAAAATAACAGGATGAAAGAATCCGGCTGAGACAAGCCCGCCTGATGAAGCAATCAGTGCTAATAACAGAGGAATAAGAGCAAGAATAAAACTGGTCATCGTTTGAATCGCTTCTGTTGCATAAGAAATCGCCACATGAAAGCTGTTGAGTGCAATAATGATCAGCACCATATAAACAAGTGCGTATGCGACTTTACTGACAGTGCTTTGTTCAAATGCATTCTGCAAAAGCTGTAAAAGCGAACAAAAGATGGTGAGTAAAATCAGTGTACCAAGGAGCTTTCCGTTTGCGATGACCTCGTGAAAAAGATAATGAACAAAGGCTTTCAGCCATGTCTGGGGAGACAGCTCTTTATCGCCATCAATCATTTCCTTCACTGTTCCTTTTTGGCTTTCTGGCAGAAAGCCGCCATACTCGTCCAATATGGTTTCCCAAAAGTCACTAATGGAATGAAGCTCAAGTGCATCAGCCTGTCCAGTTGCCACTTCTTCTGCTGCTGGTGCTTCATTTGATAACGGCTCTTTTTCTTCTGCACCTGCGTGCGGAGCGAACAGCCAGAAGAAAAGCATCAGTCCCATAACAGCTGTCACCCGTTTCATTGTCATCACCTCTTTTCAATTAAGTCATGGACGGGATCATACCTAAGATGGTCTCAATGATGACTGTTAAAATGGGGACTGCCATGACCAAGATGAGAATTTTGCCGCCAAGCTCTATTTTTGATGCAATGGCGCCTTGTCCAGCATCTTTTGTCAGCTGGGCGCCGAATTCCGCAATATAGGCAATGCCGATAATTTTTAAAATGGTTTCAACATACTTCATATTGACGCCGGCACTTGCCGCAATTTTTTCTATCATCGAGATAATGGCATAGATTTGATCTATTAAATAAAGAAAGATCACACACCCTGTAAATACAACAAGCATAAAGGCGAAGGTTGGCTTTTGTTCTTTGACGATTAATGCTAAAAAAGTAGCGATTAAACCAAGTCCAACAATTTGTATGATGTCGATTTGTAAGCCCTCCCCTATCCTTGAAATAGAAATACGGCTTTAATCTTTTTAAACAAATCATCTACAATGGTTGCCACCATAAACAAAATGTAGATAAACCCAAGCAGCGTGACCCACTGAGCGTACTCCTTTTTCCCCATTTGATCTAAAATCGTATGGAGGAATGCCACAACGATGCCTACTCCCGCAATTTGAAAAATGACGTTTACATCAACGCCCATGCTCTCGACTCCCTTCCTCTCACATCAATAAAAGAATCAGTAGTAATCCGCTTAAAAATCCGAGGCTTCTGACCATTTTTTCATTTTTGGCTTGGGCGATTTCAGCTTCCTTCTCCTCCGATTCCAAATGACCTAAAGCAAGCTTGATATATTTTTGCTGAGACGTGACATCATGCTGGCCAAGTGTTTCTCCAAAGTGCTTCAGTGCCTCATATTCGCCTTTTTTTAAGACGGTTTTTTTCCAAACATCCTCAAGACTCTCATTCCATGCATGCCGTGCGGAAAAGGTTCCGACTTTCAGCTTTTCTGCAAATTGTTCAAATAACCGATTCACAGGAGGACCTACTTGCGACGCAATTTGCTCTGCTGCACGCGCTAGCGGTGTTTGACCATACATAATTTCAGCTTCAAGAGACTGGAGCGCAAACCGGAGCTGCCGAATTTGTTTCGGCCGGTCGCTATATCGTTTGGCAAACTCGAACCCTCCCCAAGTCGTAGCCGCGACAATCAAGATAGCGCCAATGAGCTTTAACATACGTCCACTCCCCGCCTCCATTTCATCTCTTGTGCGCCTTGGTCATATATCCGCCCGATCGTGCCGGGACCGTCCTTGCGATTTAATTCAACATAACGTTCAAACACTCGAAGCTCCCATAACGGCTTCAATGATGGACGTTTATACACATTTTCAAGTGAATAGCCATGAACGGAAACGATAATGGTGACCCCAGCATGAATCGCTTCTAAAAGTGCCTGCACATCCTCGCTTTTTCCGATTTCATCGACGATCATGACCTCTGGACTCATAGACCGAATCATCATCATCAAGCCCTCAGCCTTTGGACATGCATCGAGCACGTCAACCCGGTGTCCAAACTGGTGCTGCGGCACCCCTCTTATACACCCAGCGATTTCTGAACGCTCGTCTATAATGCCTGTTTTTTTAGGAGGAATTGCTTTTGTGCCTGTACTAGCCAGTCTTGCTATATCCCGCAACAATGTCGTTTTCCCTGTTTGCGGTGGACCGATGATCAGTGTATTGCACCAGTGCTCGTCATATAAATAGGGAAGAAAGGGAAGCGCAATCCCGACTTTTTCTTTTGCGATGCGGATATTAAATGAAGAGATATCTCTTAATCCTTTGACAATGCCGTTTTCAACGATTACCTTTCCTGCAAGTCCCACCCGGTGTCCGCCTGAAATGGTGATGTAGCCTTGCTTTAGCTCCTCTTCAAGTGTGTACATACTATAATTGCTCAGCCTGCCTAATAGCTGAGACGCATCTTCTCCTGTTGTGTGATAAGAAAGAAAGCGCGGTTTTCCTCTTTGCATTAATTCAATAGGACGATCCGTGCGAATGCGGATTTCTTCTATTTGATCCCATTCTGCTTCTTTTAGCAGTCTAAGTTCTTGTCCAATCGAGTGCGGGAGAATATCCAACAAACTCCGCAACGAATTCCCCTCCTTTTTTTCTTCTCTAAAATGTATGATGGGAGACGTTAATTATGCCAAGCCGTTTTACTTATAGATCCCAACAAGAATAAATACGACACCAATGAAAATAAAGACGAGCTTGGCATAGGATAACTGCCCTGCGATTTGATAGATTCCAATCGTCATCGTGATAATAAAAATGAGCGGCCCAATGATCGCCAATATACTATTGATGACAACCGCTTTTCGAACGTCATTTGTGACTAAAATGAGGATGGCGGCCGTCAGTTCAATCGCTGCCGATAAAAACCTCATGCCTGCCATCGCAGCGACTGATGGATGTAGACCTGGGAGAAATTGTTTCATATAGAACCTCCAGCTTTTTTTACACTATATGCTTGTCTAGCTGGAAGTAGTCTTGTTTTTCAGGAAGGAAAAGAGATGAATGAGAGAATTGAGAGAAGGCCTGCCTTTTGGGGAGTCTTACATGTTTTACAATAAAAAAAGACTGTAAACACGAGGTTTACAGTCTTTCTTCATTTATTACGCTCTTGACACGTATGAACCGTCTGATGTATTAATGACTAGTTTATCTCCTTGGTTCACAAAGAAAGGAACGTTGACGATTAAACCAGTTTCTGTTTTTGCAGGTTTTGATCCGCCTGATGTTGTGTCGCCTTTAATACCAGGCTCTGTTTCTACTACTTCTAGTTCTACCGTGTTTGGAAGTTCTACTCCAAGTGTTTCAGCACCGTACATCACAATATGAACCGACATATTTTCTAGCAAATATTTCAGCTCATCTTTAATTTGTGTTTCACTTAGTTCAAGCTGCTCATAAGAACTTGTATCCATGAAGACATGCTGGTCGCCATTTGCATACAAGTATTGCATTGTTTTTGTTTCGATTTGAGCTTTCGCTACTTTTTCGCCTGCACGGAATGTTTTTTCTTGAATAGCACCAGTACGCAGGTTACGCAGTTTCGAACGAACAAACGCTGCGCCTTTCCCTGGCTTTACGTGTTGGAAATCCACTACACGCCAAATACCGCCGTCCACTTCAATTGTCAGGCCTGTACGAAAATCGTTTACTGAAATCATTTTGTCATCCTCCTACATTTCACCATCATAATATGATAAGTTCTTTCGGTGAGTGGGTCAATCGTTTATTGCCGTCAGCTGTCAGGACAATATCATCCTCAATTCTCACGCCGCCGACATCCGGTAAGTAAATTCCCGGCTCAACTGTCACGACCATTCCTTTTTCTAAGACGACCTCTGATCGTGAGGAAAGGCCTGGCGCTTCATGCACTTCCATCCCTAGCCCGTGGCCAGTTGAATGCCCGAAGTATTGACCATAGCCATACTTTTCAATGATGTCACGTGTGATGCGATCAGCTTCTTTTCCTGTTAAGCCAGGCTTGATTCTATCCACACCAGCGTTTTCTGCTTCTAATACGATATGATAAATTTCCTTTAGCTTATCGCTCGGTGTGCCAACAGCGATCGTTCTTGTCATATCAGAGCAATATCCTTTATAGTAAGCACCGAAATCGAGTGTGACTAAATCACCAGATTCAATCACCTTTTCACTCGCTCTTCCGTGCGGCAGGCTTGAACGAACACCTGAGGCGACAATCATATCGAATGAAGATCCTTCAGCGCCTTCTTTTCTCATGAAAAATTCAAGCTCGTTCATGACAGCAATTTCCGTCAAGCCCGGCTTGATGTAAGTGAGAATATGATCAAAGGCGTGATCTGCAATCTTCGCAGCTTCCTCTAATATCTTAATCTCTTCACTAGACTTAATCAAGCGCAACTTTTCAACTGATTCTGAGACCGGAACAAGCTCAATATCACCTGCTTTACCTGCATACTGCTGGTAAGTGGCAAATGTCATATGGTTTTGTTCAAACCCAAGGCGTTTGATCCCAAATTCCTTTGCCGTTTGAGCTGCGGTTTCTACGATGTTTCCTTTATGTTCAATAATGTCGAAGCCTTTTACTTGGTCCTTCGCTTGCTCTGTATAACGGAAATCCGTGATAAAAGCTGCCCGGTCCTTTGAAACAACGGCGAGACCGGCTGAGCCAGTAAAGCTGGTCATGTACTGTAAATTAAAGCTGCTCGTAATGACTAGACCATCGATCTCTAATTCAGATAAAAGTGTTCTTAACTTTTCGAGTTTCATGATACTGCTCCCCCTTCACTCACTAAATAACGAATCGCCAATCTATACCCTTCTAAACCAAGACCAACGATTTGCCCTTGGCATACTGGAGCAAGTACAGAATGATGGCGGAATTCCTCTCTCTTATGAACGTTTGAGATATGTACTTCAACGACGGATAAAGAAATACTTGCAATGGCATCTCTCAGGGCATAGCTGTAGTGTGTAAAAGCCCCCGGGTTAAACACGACTCCATCGTACTGGTCTTCTGCTTCGTGGAGCGCATCAATCAAATCTCCTTCGTGATTTGATTGAAAGAACGTTAACTGGATATTGGCTCTTTCTGCAAACTGGAACAAATCTGTCTCTAAATCTGTCAGCGTCTTACTTCCGTAAACAGCCGGCTCTCTTTTGCCAAGCCTATTTAAATTGGGCCCATTCAGTACAAGAAAATGAGGCATACAACCACTCCTTCACCCTAATTCAATCTATATCGAGATCTGTTTCTTTTTCCTTAGAAACCTTTCGTTTCCAAAAATATTTTATCATATGAATAGGTGATTTACACTTTATTCTGTCTTTTTCCCGAGTGCCCTCGCAAGCTTTTGACTCGTTAATTCATTATATTCAAACGAAATACTGTATCCGACAAACATGCCGTATAAAATATATAGGCAAAATGTTGTGACGATGGTGCTTTGCTGCAAATCCTGGACTTGCTTTACATCTGGGAAAATGGGATTAAATACGTAAAAAACGAGCAGCCATAAAAGCGCGCCATATATCAGCCCCATCCAATAGCCTTTGATCCGTTTCAAAAGCCCATAATAAATAAAGGCTGCTCCGATCGATAAAACCCCTAAAAGTACAATACTGATAAAAGTACCAAGTCCGCCCTTTTTCCACTCTCCGAGCACAAAAGGCTGAAGGAGCATATTGGGACTCACCTCTGAGAAATGAAACATATGGGTCAGAAACCCGATAAAGCCCCAAAAAACACCGCCAACAAAGCCTGTCGCAGCTGCTCTTGCCAACAGCGATGACGTTTGTACAGCCTGATTGTTTTCTTCTTGGTTTTTCCTTTCATCACGTTTCATTTGTGAACACCTCCAGCAAGTAGTATGTCCAAAATGTCATAAAAAAAAGGATTTCCATCCGTGAGTGTAAAATTTTTATAACAGGGTATACTGGCTAAAAAGAGGTAGATAGAATTCTAGTAGATAATCGACCTGTGCGCTAGTGATTTCCCCTCATTTCCTGTACAATAAAGGTATAAGGAAATGCATGTAAATTACAGGAAACAGGCAGGTTGATGAAATATGTCCAATCAAACAAAACCTCCAGCATATGGAGGGCAGGCAGTTGTCGAAGGTGTCATGTTCGGAGGTAAAAAGAACTATGTGACAGCGATTCGGCGTAAGGATCAGTCCATTGAGTTTTTAAAGCTTCCCCGGACCTCCAATAAACGAACCGCCTTTCTCAAGAAAATCCCCTTTGTCAGGGGTGTTGCTGCACTTGTTGAAGCAAGCGCAAATGGCAGTAAGCACTTGAACTTCTCCAGCGAGCGCTATGACTTAGATCCTTCAGAAGATCATACTCTTGAAAAAGAACAAAAAAGCTCGAAATTATCTATGATTTTCGGCATTGCTGTGATCGGAGTTCTCTCTCTTCTCTTTAGTAAATTTGTCTTTACCCTAGTACCTGTCTTTTTAGCTGAACTTGTGCGGCCTGTCTTTTCAGGGAATTTCGCACAAATCGCAGTGGAAACATTCTTTAAACTGGTCCTGTTATTAGGCTATATTTACTTTATTTCCATGACCCCTTTAATTAAAAGGGTATTTCAATATCATGGCGCAGAACATAAAGTCATAAACTGCTATGAACAGAATCTTGACATCACAGTGGAAAATGTCCAAAAACAATCACGACTTCATTATCGATGCGGTAGCAGCTTTATTTTATTCACTGTCATTGTCGGAATGTTCGTCTATTTACTCGTACCGACAGATCCTTTATGGGTGAGAGTTCTGAATCGCTTGGCGCTCATTCCGGTTGTTCTCGGCATTTCATTTGAAGTGCTTCAGCTTACGAACAAACTCCGAGAAGTGCCTGTGCTGAAAGTGCTTGGCTATCCTGGCCTTTGGCTGCAATTGCTCACAACAAAAGAACCCTCTGACGATCAAGTCGAGGTAGCCATTGCAAGTTTTAATGAACTTCTTCGTTTAGAGGAAGCGTCTCTGAAACAAGCGTCAGATTCTGCTCATCAAGTGATCTAACTTATAAATCCGGTAAATTCCTTCGGAGGTGGACAGTTATGAATCGCCGAGTACATCCTGCTTTTACCATTATTTTCGCTTTAGGTGTTTTGGGATTTGTGTATTTACTCACAACGAATCCAGGCAGACTTTTTACAATGCTGCTATCAGTTGTGATCATTGGAGCGGTTATGTTTTTCCTATTTAGATGGCTGATGAATCGAAGAACTGGAACAGAAGGCAATCTTTATCGTAAAGCAGTCAAACAATCAAAACGTCGCTACCAGCAGCCTAAACCAAAAACGAAAAGCCAGATGAAAAATCGGGTCACTCATTTGCGAAGCGTGCCGACTGACCACAAGTCTAAGCCCGTCCTTCTCAAAAAGAAAAGCCAAACACAGTTAACTGTGATTGAAGGCAAGAAAAACAAAAAGAAGAATCGCGCTTTGTTTTAAAATGTCCAGCTTTTTAAAAATTGCTCGGCCTTCTGTCTGCCTAGATCGACGAGCGCCTTTTTCTTTTCTGTCATCAACTGAAAATCAGTGGCAATGACGTGTTCTACTGGAATAAAAATAACATGACGTTCGTGTTTTGTGGCAATGTGTCTTTCGTCATGAGCACCACGCATCGTTTCAAAAAGAGCGCCAAACAGTTCAAACGCATTGCGGATGGAGTGTTGAGGGCGTTCTTTTTCGTTTGGGGTTAATGTGACACCGACGAATGGTCTTTTTTTCTCTTCGGCAAACAACCAAATTGGAAAATTGCTAAGCACGCCTCCATCCACAATGGTACAAATGCCTTTTGATGACTTTAGTTTGACAGGCTCGAAAAAATACGGCAGACTGCAACTCATCCGGATTGCCCTTGCAACAGAAAAGCGCTCTGGATTTAAGCCGTATGAAGGAAGGTCGTCTGGCAGAACGAGGATTTTCCCATTTGTTAAATCAGAGGCAACAATTTTCAGCGAATCTTTTTTGAGATCCCCAAATACGGTGACCCCCTTTCGTTTCAACACATCTGTCAGCCATTTTTCCAGCCGGTCGCCTTTGTACAGACCGAGACGCCAGTAAATGGAGACCCACCTAAGCATTTTAAACGGAATGAATTGACATCTCCTATCAAGCAAGTGATGTTCATCCATTTCATCTAAAAGCTCCCGAATCTCCTGACTTGTAAAGCCTGCTGCGATGAGTGAAGCAATGATCGCTCCAGCACTTGTACCAGCAAGGCGGACAAATTGATATCCTCTTGCTTCAAGCGCTTCATAGGCACCCGCAAGTGCTGCCCCCTTAATGCCTCCACCTGAGAACACACCATCTATCTTCATCAAGGAGCCCCCTTTGATATCACGTTATTAATAGTGTAAGAGCATATGCTTTCAATTAGAACTTTAATCAAAAAGGACACCCTCTGCATGGGTGTCCTTTTTCTTAAGATTCTTGATTTGTTTGTTCGTTTTTCTTTTGAATCGCTTTCAGCTGAACAGATCGCTCGTCGTTTTCTTCAAAGAATTGAACGAGATCGCCGATGCGGTCAATGCTGTTCCAGCTGAGATGATGTTCAATGCCTTCTACATCATCATAAATTTTCTCTTCGTCTACACCAATGATTCTTAAAAATTGCTCTAGCAGTTCATGTCTGTATACGAGACGTTTTCCAATTTTTTTGCCTTTCGGGGTTAAAATTAGACCACGATACTTCTCATAAATGAGGTATTCATCTTTATCTAGCTTCTGAACCATTTTTGTTACAGAGGAGGGATGGACAGCGAGTGCTTCTGCAATATCAGAGACTCTGGCATATCCTTTTTCTTCTATCAGCATATATATTTGTTCAATGTAATCTTCCATACTAGGTGTAGTCATAAAACCCCTCCATAATGCACCTTTACTTAATAATCATAACAATTCTACACCATCGCCCTTTAAAAAACAAGGAGTGTCCTTTGCCCTAACGCTTGTAATTCCACTCGTCTGAGGCATATTTCGTTTTGGCAAGATGGTGGACAAATGCTAACTCTTCATCTGTCAGCTCATAAGGCACAAGCTCAATATTTAATCCTTTTTCAAATCCTCGTTTAAACGCCACACGCGCATCGTCTATTGTACAAGTTCGGTTTGAGATTTCATTGATGGCGACCGCTTTGTTTTTAAAGCTTCTCTGCATCCGCTCTCTCACACGGTCGTTAGGATAAAGAAATAAATCGAACAGTTTGTCCTCATCAAGGTCAATTAAGATGGAGCCGTGCTGGAGGATCACTCCTTTTTGTCTCGTTTGAGCACTGCCTGCTACCTTTCTGCCTTCTACGACAAGCTCGTACCAGGAAGGGGCATCAAAGCATACAGACGATCTTGGATTTTTTAAGCTTTCTTTTTCTTTATCTGTTCGAGGAATGGCAAAATACGCATCGAGTCCCAGTTCTTTAAAGCCCTCTAAAATGCCTTCTGAAATGACGCGGTACGCCTCTGTCACCGTCGCCGGCATTTCTGGATGTTCCTCTGACACAATCACGCTGTAGGTCAGCTCCTGATCATGAAGAACCCCACGCCCTCCAGTTGGTCTGCGGACAAACCCAAGGCCATAGCGCTCGACTGCTTCCATGTTAATTTCTTTTTCAACATGCTGAAAATACCCAACAGACAATGTCGCAGGATTCCATCCATAAAAGCGGATGACAGGCGGGATCAGCTTCTCACTATGCCAATAAAGCAAGGCTTCATCCATTGCCATGTTAAAGGCAGGGTCTTGATTTCCTGTATCAATGAAACACCATTTCTCTTTTTGCATATAAAAATCCCTTCTCTTTTACGTAGTCAATGTTAGATGATGGTCATGACCACCGATATTCTCTCTCCATCAGTCTATCAAATAGGGAACGAATTGAAAATAATTCTTACCATTTATGATGACAAGTTTCTTTTGCTTTACTATAATAGTATTTGTCTAAAACGTACCATCAGACAGGCCACTGTGCTGATGCTCAAGAAGGAGTCGAGTTGTATTGTCAATGTTCAACTATATCGTCCTCTCACTTTGTGGACTTTTCGTTCTTTATTCTGTCGGCAGCTACATTTATCAGCAGCGTATTATGAAAACGCTGACGGAAGAAGAATTTATTAAAGGTTACCGCAAAGCTCAACTCATTGATGTGAGAGAGCCAAATGAGTTTGATGGCGGACATATTTTAGGGGCAAGAAACATCCCCCTTTCCCAGCTAAAGCAGCGCAAAAATGAAATTCGTCCTGACAAGCCTGTTTATCTTTATTGCCAAAACAATTTGAGAAGCGGAAAAGCAGCGCAAACGTTACGTAAAAACGGCTGTCGTGAGATTTATAATTTAAAAGGCGGCTTTAAAAAATGGGGCGGCCGCATTAAAACGAAGAACTAACAAAAAAGACTCTGGGAGCATGATCCCCCTGAGTCTTTTTTCTTTATCTTTCAAAAACGAGAACTGGATTCCGGGCAGCCTTTGTTTCATCCATTCGTTTGACGACCGTTGTATGCGGCGCTTCCTGCACGACTTCTGGATTCTCTTCCGCTTCTTTTGCAATCTGAATCATCGCTTCGATGAAGGCATCAAGAGTTTCTTTTGATTCTGTTTCAGTTGGTTCAATCATGATACATTCCTCTACATTAAGCGGGAAGTAGATTGTTGGCGGATGATAGCCAAAATCAAGTAATCGTTTGGCAATATCCAGTGTGCGCACACCTAATTTTTTCTGACGTTTACCTGAAAGGACAAATTCATGCTTACAGTGACGGTCAAATGGCAAATCGAAATGAGTACTTAAGCGGCGCATCATATAGTTCGCATTTAACACGGCATTATCAGTGACAGCCTTTAAACCGTCTGGGCCCATAGAGCGAATATACGCATATGCTCTGACGTTAATGCCGAAGTTACCATAGAACGGCTTCACTCTGCCAATTGATTCTGGTCGATCATCATCGAAGTAAAAGCGGCCTTCTTTCTTCACAAGCACCGGCTTTGGCAAGTACGGAATCAAATCCTTTTTTACGCCTACAGGACCTGAACCAGGGCCTCCGCCTCCATGTGGACCTGTAAAGGTTTTATGAAGATTTAAGTGAACGACATCAAATCCCATATCCCCCGGTCTTGCTCTGCTCAAAACGGCATTCAAGTTCGCTCCATCATAATAAAGCTTGCCACCAGCTCCGTGAACGACTTCAGCCATTTCTAAAATATTTTCTTCGAATAGGCCGAGTGTATTCGGATTCGTCAGCATTAAAGCCGCAGTTTCTTCATTGACAACACGGCGCAGGTCCTCTAAATCAACAAGCCCATTCTCATCAGATGCGACGGTAATGGTTTCAAACCCAGCCACTGTCGCAGATGCTGGGTTCGTTCCATGAGCAGAATCCGGCACAATGACTTTTGTTCGTTTATGATCTCCTCTTGCTTCATGGTACGCACGGATCATCATGAGTCCTGTCCATTCCCCGTGTGCTCCTGCCGCAGGCTGTAATGTCACAGCGTCCATCCCCGTAATTTCTTCAAGATGATCACCTAGATCATACAGCAATTCTAATGCTCCCTGCACAGTGTCTGCCTCTTGTAGTGGATGGACTTGCGCGAAGCCTGCAAGGCGTGCAACCTTTTCATTAATCTTTGGATTATATTTCATTGTACAAGAGCCAAGAGGATAAAATCCGGAATCGACCCCGTGATTACGTCTTGATAATGCTGTATAATGACGCATAATATCAAGCTCAGATACTTCAGGAAGCTCAGCATCATCATGACGGATATACGTGTCATCAAATAAAGCTGGGATCTCCTGTTCAGGTACATCTAAATCAGGCAGGCTATAACCAATTCTTCCTTCTTTGGATAATTCAAAAATAAGCGGCTGATCTTGTTTATTCATGGCGATCCCCCAATTCCTTCATGAACGTATCAATTTCTTCTTTCGTTCTTAGCTCTGTCACGGCGACAAGCATGTGATGTTGAAGCTCTGGGAAGTCTCTCCCTAAGTCATAGCCGCCGATGATTCCTTTTTCAAGCAATCGTTTATTGGCTTCTTTCACAGGTTCTTGTAATTTGATTACAAATTCATTGAAATGGTCCCCTTCTACATCAGCAAGCAGTCCATATGCTTTTGCCTGCGTCTTCGCATAGTGGGCTTTTTGTACGTTTTGATACGCAATGTCTTTGATGCCTGTTTTTCCGAGTGCTGTCATGGCAACGGAAGCGGCTAATGCATTTAATGCCTGATTCGAACAAATATTAGACGTCGCTTTATCTCTTCGAATATGCTGCTCACGCGCTTGAAGGGTTAGTACAAACCCACGAACACCATTTTCGTCTTCTGTCTGCCCGACTAAACGACCTGGCACTTTTCGCATCAACTTTTTCGTCACAGCAAAATATCCGCAATGCGGCCCGCCAAACGCTGCTGGAATACCAAACGGCTGTGCATCACCAACGACAATGTCTGCTCCAAGTTTTCCTGGCGGCGTCAGTAACCCTAGTGCAAGTGGATTACTAGAGACAACGAACAGACTTTTCCCTTGATGGGCAATAGGTTCAATGTCTTTTAACGGTTCGACGACACCAAAAAAGTTTGGATATTGCACAAGAACTGCTGCTGTATCTTCGCAGACAGCCTTTTCTAATGCTGCTAGGTCCGTCTGCCCTTTTTTCGCAGGCACTTCAACAACTTCGATGTGCTGTCCTTTGGCATATGTTTTTAGCACGGCTCTTGCTTCAGGGTGAACCGTTTCAGAAACAACCACTTTTTTCTTTTTTGTATGCCCAGCAGCTAGCATTGCCGCTTCAGCTAATGCTGTCCCGCCATCATACATCGAGGAGTTAGCAAGATCCATACCCGTCAGCTCAGCAATCATTGTTTGAAATTCAAAAATGGCTTGTAGTTCACCTTGCGAAATCTCCGGCTGATAAGGTGTGTATGCTGTATAAAATTCAGAACGTGAGATGACATGATCCACAATGACAGGCTGGTAATGATCATATACACCGGCACCAAGAAACGATGCATAGGAGACCGTATCTTTATTCTTTGCAGCTAATCGGGATAATTCCCTTACAAGCTCTGTTTCAGATGCGGCTGCTTTAATGTTGTATGCTCCTTTAAATCTCACTTTTTCTGGGATATCTGAAAAAAGCTCATCAATCGACTGAACGCCGATGACATCCAGCATTTCTTTTTGATCTTGCTCGGTTTGCGGCAAATACCTATGCTTCATCCTCTATTCCCCCTCGTTATTTGGCTCTTTTATAAAATGGTGTTGCGACGATTTTCGCTTTTAGACGTTTTTTGCGAACTTGTACTTCTATCTCTGTTCCAAGCTGCGCCTGAGCAGATTCAATTAAAGCAAGCCCGACATTTTTCTTTAATGTTGGGGACTGTGTGCCCGTTGTGACTACCCCAATCTGCTTTTCTTCTGAAAAGACCGGATAGTCTGTGCGCGGAATCCCTTTATCTATCATTTCAATGCCGACAAGCTTTCGCTTCGGCCCTTCTTCTTTTTGCTTCTTGAGCGCTTCTTTGCCAATAAAATTGGCTTCTTTATCCGTTTTGACAGCAAAGCCAATCCCACCTTCTAATGGAGAGATATCCTTTGATAGCTCCTGCCCATAAAGCGGAAGTCTTGCTTCAAATCTCAAGGTGTCACGTGCACCGAGCCCGCACGGTATTAATCCTTTTGGTGCGCCTGCTTTTAATAAAGCCGACCAAATGTGGACCGCATCTTCTGACTGGCAATAGATTTCAAAGCCGTCTTCTCCTGTGTAGCCAGTTCTTGAAACAAGCACCTCTTTTTGAGCAACCTCAGCTCTTGATAAAAATGTAAATGGCTTGAGCGATGTCACTTCTTCATCCGCCACATCTTTCATGATGTCAGCGGCAAGAGGTCCTTGAAGGGCTAGCAAAGCGATTTGATCAGAGACATTTTGGATCAATACGTCGTTCTCACCTTGATGCTGAAGTAGCCATTCCACATCTTTTTCAATATTTGATGCATTAATGACAAGTAAATAATCGTTCTTTTCTTTTTGGTAGACGAGCAGATCATCCACTGTCCCGCCATCTTCATAGCACATGGCTGTATATAGTGCCTTGCCGTCTGTCAGCTTAGACACATCATTGGTTAATAACCTTTGTAAAAAAGGAAGGGCATCTTGACCTTTGATTTCCACCTCACCCATGTGAGACACATCAAAAAGCCCTGCCTTTGTTCGAACAGCTTCGTGCTCTTCTTTAATGGAAGAAAATTGGACAGGTAATTCCCAGCCCCCGAAGTCAATGGTTTTTGCGCCAAACGTTTCATACGCATGAAAAAGCGGTGTTCGTTTCAACATCAATCGTTTCCCCCTTTTTTCTTTCAGTGCAGATCACAAGCTGAATTTTCAGAAAAAAATCACAGCAAAAAAGGACAGAGCGCTCCCTTTTATCAAAAAGAAGTCTCTGTCCTTGCACCTGAAAGTTTACAGCACAACATCATTGTGCGTTTTCCCCTTTGGTGGTTTGCTAAAAAAACGATGAGCAAACACTCTCCAGAGTTGCGTCCGGTAAGAGTACTTTTGCCTGAGAGATTCACTGAAACGATTCAGCTTGCTCCTTCGGCGCCTGCCAGTGCTAAATAACCGCCAAGTCTCTCCCCATACCATCATCCGCTCATATTCTTCACATTTATTGGACATACTATCAAAATGGGTGACTTATTTGCTAGATCACTTACCAACATCCTACCATTAGAAACGGATGAAGAGCAACAGAAAAATCATTAACATTTTTTAAACAACCATTCATTATCGTTCGCTTTTATTCAAATATCTAGTCTTTTCAAGACCTCTTAAAAAATGAAGCGTTTAAATACAGAACAATTTTATCCTCAACCTACTAGAAAGGCAGGCGACCACATTGAATATTCAAACGATTTTTGATCAGGATTGGGCAAGTGAATTTCAGCAGCGGCTTGCAGGAGACGGACCCTGGGCGAACTGGGAAATGTACCGTTTAGCGACGCAGGTCCAAAAAGTCACAGCCATTGATTCATTTGAAGGACTGCAAGCTCCTGCCCATCTGCCTGCATTCACGCCTTTAAAACATCAGCTTGAAGTAGCCAGAAGAGTCGTAGAAGAGATGAACGGAAAAGCCATTTTAGCAGATGAAGTGGGACTTGGAAAAACCGTAGAAGCAGGACTTATTATCAAAGAATACATGATTCGTGGACTTGCCAAAAAAATTCTCATACTCGTCCCCGCCTCTCTCGTATCTCAATGGGTACAGGAGCTGCGGACGAAATTTTATATTGATGCTGTCGAACAAAAAAAGAGCTACGTGTGGGAGCAGTGTGACGTCGTGGTTTCCTCCATTGATACAGCCAAGAGGCAGCCGCATCGAGACACTATTTTATCCATTGCCTACGATATGGTCATTATTGATGAAGCACACAAACTGAAAAACAATAAAACGAAAAACTATGAATTTGTGAGAAATCTAAATAAGAAATTCTGCTTGCTGCTGACAGCGACGCCTATCCAAAACCGTATTGGAGAAATATTTAATCTTGTCTCCCTTCTGAAGCCAGGTCACCTAGGGAATGAACATCAGTTTAAAGATGTCTTTGCCAAAAAGGATTTACAGCTAGAAGACCATGATCGTTTAAAACAGCTTGTGAATAAAGTGATGATTCGTAACCGAAGGCAAGACACGGGCATTGAGTGGACAAAACGGCATGTCAAAACGATTTCCATTGATTTCTCTCCGACGGAACAAGCATTATATGATGAAATCTGCAAGCTGAAAGAGAACCCGTCCTATACTAAACATATGTTTTCCATCATGACCTTGGAACGAGAATGCTGTTCAAGTCGCGAGGCGGTCTATATGACAATTAAAAAAATGCAGGAAGATGAAAAACATATCCTTGGATCCTCTGCTATAGCGCAAATTATGGAGAAAATCAATCAAGTGCAGCAAAACACAAAGGCGCTTGAAGTCGTTAGGCTTATTCAACAGTTAAATGAAAAGGTCATTATTTTCACCGAATACCGCGCGACACAAATTTATTTACAATGGTTTCTTCAGCAAAATGGCATCAGCTCCGTTCCTTTTCGGGGCGGCTTTAAGCGGGGCAAAAAGGATTGGATGAAAGATTTATTTAGAGAACGGGCGCAAGTGTTAATTGCTACAGAAGCCGGCGGCGAAGGAATCAACCTTCAGTTTTGTAACCAAATCATCAACTACGATCTTCCGTGGAACCCGATGCGTTTAGAACAGCGGATTGGACGTATCCACCGCCTTGGACAAGAGCGAGATGTCCACATTTACAATATGGCAACTAACGGTACCGTTGAGGAACACATCTTAAAGCTTTTATATGAAAAAATTCAGCTGTTTGAAAACGTCATTGGCGATCTAGATGATATTTTAACGCGAATCGATATCAAAGATGCCGAATCAGAACTGCATCAGATTCTCTTTCAGCACGAATCAGACGGTGACATGAAAAAGAAATTAACTCAGTTTGCTTCCTATTTAACAGAAGCAAAAACACCGCTTTTAGAAAAAAGACAGCAAGGCTCATAAAGGAGAGTTGATCAATGAAGCAGCGTGACATACATACCTTTCTTCTCCGTTTCTTTCAGGCAAATCAATGCGACATACTAGAAGAAAGTGCTGGACATATGACCGTACAACTAACCATCGATATGGATAAATTGATTATGAACCGCCCTTTTTATTGGCACTGGCTTGAAAAAACTGGTGGTGTTCCGGAGCCGCGGCAATTGACCCTCATCACCGATCAAAAAAAAGTGGATGATACCATTGAGGGTGAATTTATCCACTTCGGCTCCCCTCGTTTATTCCAAATTTTTGAAGCCACCAAACAGCAGGGCCGATTTATCCGTCTCTATGAACGAGTCACCCCGCTCATGGCCAACCAGATCGCACTCGAGCCCTGGCTTGGTCTCAATGTGAAAATTTCTTATCTCGCAGATCGAAAGAAGGATAAGCTTTTATCACTAGGACTTCACCTAATACGCGGAGAAGTCGTGGAACAATTTCAAGAAAAGCTGGAAACCCGTGAGCTGTCATCTCAAATTCCCGATTACTGCTTTACGATGAGTACAATGATCAAGCCAGAAAGCGGCGTCAAACGGCTCTACAGTTTAATGGAGCATTACGCCCATGAGGAACCAGATGATTGGGCGGTAAGAGCTGTTCAAAAATGGAAAGAAGACACTGAACTTTTAAACCAATTTTATGAAGGGACTTCAGACACGTCTGTAGAATATGAAATAGAAAGACAAGCACTCAAAACTTTATACGAACCAAAAATCAGTCTAACGATTGAAAATGGCGGACTTTTTTACTTACAGCAAAAAAGAGGAGGTTGACCTATAGGTCCCCTCCCTTTCATGTGACGTACAATTTTCGATCAGCCAAAAGCAACGTTTGTCTGTTTGTATTGGGCGGAAAAATGACGCAAGCAAACTATGAGGTCTTACCACCTGTGTCTTTCCATTTCATGCGTTAAGTGCCTGAAATACATGATTCAGTATTTTAGGAGGGTATTTGTATGGAAAAGAAAACGAACATATTAGACAGTGAATGGGTTCAATTATTACTTGAAGCTCGTAAAGCAGGGCTAACAGTAGAAGAAGTCCGTCAATTCCTCAAATCAAGTGAAAAGTCCTCTGAGTCTCACCCTCTGGTAAGAAGTCATTCTATCAAACCTTTCTGAATGTGCTATAATATCGAAAGGAAGGTGATGACATTGATTGGCCAGCGTATTAAACAATACCGCAATGAAAAAGGCTACTCACTATCAGAACTGGCCGAAAAGGCTGGGGTAGCGAAGTCTTATTTAAGCTCAATAGAAAGAAACTTGCAAACAAACCCCTCCATTCAATTTCTTGAAAAAGTCTCCGCTGTTCTGGACGTCTCGGTTCATACACTGTTACACGAAAAAGATGAAACCGAATACGATGGTCAATTAGATAGTGAATGGGAAAAACTAGTTCGAGATGCAATGACATCAGGGGTTTCGAAAAAGCAATTTCGTGAATTTTTAGATTATCAAATCTGGAGAAAAAAGCAAGAAGAGGAGTAAAGCGCACATTTTAGCGCATACTCCTCCAATTGCTATGCAGAACTTGATATCAGTCTAAAGACTGACTTTATTTTTTATCTTCGCTGTGTGCTTTTTCGTTTTCTTTCACGTAGCCTTTTTCATCCGTATGCTTTTTGGGATTGATCGTTAAACCATTCCACTGAGTCGCTTCGAAGGAAAGATCAATTTGAATCGCATCGCCTTGGTATTTATTTTGGATATAGTGACCAGCTTTATCCTTCGTCTGGTCATTGACAAATTCAATGATCATTTCCATTTTATCGTAATCAAACGGGTTCTTTGGTATGCCGTCATACTCTGGAGCCACTGTTCCATCAACAGTTGCTACATTAATCTTCCCACTTTCATGTAAAAACTTCTCATCGACGGCATGACGAAGCTTTTCAAATGCAGTCTGATCCTGTTTTGCCGTTAGTTCATGCAAGTCAAGCAGGTTTGCAGCATCTAAGATAATATTTTTCGGATAACCATTTCCACCTTCGGCTCCAACCGTCAGAACACTCACCTGAAACTGACTGAGAAATTCTTCAGCTGTATTCTTACCGCCATTTTTCGAGGAAGCTCCATCTTGAAACTGGCTGTAATCAAGACTCATCAGCACTTGATTGATCGCAAGTGATCCTTTATTTTCAAAATTAAATTCTTTCTTGATGCGATCACCAGGTTTTAAGTTTGAAAGGTTGATGGCGCCGGAGTTCTCTTTTGCAGATAAATCCAGCTCTCCTGTCGAGTAGACCGCATTTGCCGTTTCTACATCGTTAAACGCCGCCCATGTCCCCCCACCAATTAATGCCAGGCCTAAAGCCCCTGATAATACACCTAAACGAATTGATCTTTTCTTTGCCATGAATGAACCCCCTAATAAATTGTTTTATTGAAACCTAATTAGGTTACAAACGAAAATTTAAGCTTGTTCCTCTGACATCTGTAAATCGGCCGTGTGTCTTCGATGTTTTGCAGCGCCTACAAAATGAAGAGTCGAATAAACGAGCAGCATCACACCTGGTATAATGAGCAGCAACGCGGTTCCAGCCGAAGTCCCTGCATACGAAAGAAGCTTTCCTGCATATGGAATGGTCACACCCGTATACTGCGCAGCCACCTGATCCGCTTTTACTAGCGTGCCGTCCTGATACATATTGTGGTCACCTTTCGTCTCAAAGGCTTTATTTACTCCCTTTCCTTTCACCCCAACAATTCGGTGGGTCACATAAGACTGGTCCTGCTTCGTTTGAAATGTGATAATATCCCCTTTTTTAAGTGCCTCCGGTGAAGTCACTTCTTTTACGACAATGAGTGAGCCAGTCGAAAATTCTGGTTCCATTGAGCCAGATAATACTTGCTTGAATTGATAACCGAAAATTTGAGGATCTCCCCCTGTAGTTCTTGATGACAATACGACAATAATACATGCAATCATCACCGTGAACACCACCACATAAAGAATACTTCCAGACATCTTCATCCATTTTTTCATGACCTCTTCTCCCCTTCGCCTATCATTGTTTCATTTAGAAGACAGCTCCATTTAGGATGCCTTTTCTTGACACTTTGCGAGCTGCATATGTTTAGACCATATAAATGCTTCTCCAGATCCTTCAAAACCTTTAGGGTAATAGATTTTAAACACATAGATTCCATTCGTTTTTGCTTTATCTGTCGTGACAGTCGTTGTTTCTTGAGAAAGAAGGGACTGTATAGAGCCTTTTTCAAGAATATGACCATCTTGTAACGGCTTCTGCTCATTTTTCACTTTATGTAATTCCCATTTCCATTCAGAGTGTGCAATAGGTTGTCCACTATTTTTTAGTGTCATGCTCAAGCTTTGAGGCGCGCAGACTGTTCCTTTGATCATCGTTTGATCAATGAGCTCCAAATGACTTCTATCCCATTTGGAAGGCTGACAATGCTGGTCCGTCTGTTCAAAATTTTCGCATGTTTTCATGACAAAATTTGAGTGCTCAATATCGTTAAAAGAAGCGTTCGTTGTTGAGATCAAGAGTGACGTGAAAATCAAACAAATGGCACAAAAAAGTACAAAGAACGACTGTTTCATTCATTCTCCAACTCCTTGAACGATTGTTCTTTAATAAGAACGATTACATACAGTATAAGGAAATACCTATAAAACCCAAAACGTCAAATTAGTCCATTTTGTTCTTAAACAAGAATGATTACGAGAAAATTCTTCCATTTTCTCATTCTTTCGCCGTATTCAATATTTTTTTGTGTGACATTTGTACTTCTTAAAAATTTACATAAAAGTGCAGCATTTGGTCAGAATAATAGCAGGTGAGGTGATGTGAAGTGAAATATGGAAAGATGATAATCATGCT
Source organism: Bacillus sp. lyk4-R2A-2 (assembly GCF_030209735.1). Classification (NCBI taxonomy): domain Bacteria; kingdom Bacillati; phylum Bacillota; class Bacilli; order Caryophanales; family Bacillaceae; genus Bacillus; species Bacillus sp. lyk4-R2A-2. The sequence goes on along the minus strand of NZ_JARVRK010000005.1, from coordinate 398,603 downwards.
CAGTTTACTGTTGGGTCCTATGATACAAGACGCCAATCCTGCGGATGCGAGAGGTTTCACTGCCGCCGCAGATCAATGGGAAACGCGGGCAGTCAAAGAAGCAAAGAAACGATATCCGCTAACGCAAGTCTTATTCAAACAAAAAGTATGGGACCGTCATCGTGAGAAGGAATCTGTGAAACAGTATCATATTACGTTAAAAGACCACACCAAAGAATTTGGGGTATTTGTCACTATTTCTTATAACCCTTACTCAAACAAGGTCAATAAAGTGATTGTTGTGGAAGAATACAGCTAAAGGGGCATAAAAAAACCGCCTACTGGCGGCTTTTTACTTTTGTCGATGTCGCTTACGTTTTTTTAGCATCATTGAAAACCCAAACGGCAGAACCCCAAATAAACGCTGTGAAAATGGCGGTTTCGTTTCCATTCTCTCTTGTTTATGTTCTTTCCGTTCGTCACGTGGTGTATTCATATATTTAATGATTTCCTGTGTCATATATTTTACATAGTCATTGGTTTTCAAGCACATTCACCTCTTCTTTCTTCAAGTGTTACCAGGAAGAGGATCATTTTATACACTGGCTATTCACGGTTTGCCCATTTCATGATTTCACGGGTCTTCCAATTCAGCACGAGTTCCCGTTCATCTGATAAACCATCTTTTGTTTTCACCCTGACTAACATGTGGATACGCTTTTTCTTTTGATCGCATGTTATCTTCTTTAATGTCACGCGGCCTTCTTCAGTGTGAATATGAGTTTGCTGCTGTTCACACAAACGATGGAATGTACGGGCAGCTTCACTCGCACCCACCCTGAAAAGCTGCTGTTTTTTATAAAACGAAATCGTCAGCTCTGCACTTCTCAGCTCTTTTTGAAACCCTATCGTCATCGCCCCTAGGATCACGAGAAAAAATAGAATTGCAGCCAGTACATGCGGATAGATAAATCCTCCTTCCCTTTTCACGATGTAGGAACCATCCCTTTATATATGAAAAAAACAGCTTCATACACCTTACCAGACTCATCTGTGACTTTAAGGATAGCTCTATGCTGATTTGTTCTCACGCGAAATTCTTTCACCTTTTGCAATAAAGGGAGATGGCCTGCTTGATCCATTCGCTTCCGAAGCATCTCTTGATATGGCTCAATCGTTACGACTCGCCCTTGATCAGATACATACTCTAACGCTTTACCTCCTTGCACCGATCGAACAGCCGTTGCTCGGCTTAATTCCTCATCTAATTGCAGAACAGTCTGTTTCCACTCCATTTGCGAAAATCGGTTAATCTCTTCAAAAGGACGGGCTTTCTCAGCTGTAGAAAAGATCAGTACACAGCCAAAAGAAAGGAACAAAAATAGCTGCAATTGCCATAAAGCCTGGACAAAGGTAAAACCTTGTTCACCGTTCAGCAACCTGATGAAAGCATATGGTCTGCTTTTTTTGTATGTTGTATGATACACATCCCTTCTCTTTACTCCAATTGAATACATATGTGATGTCGCCTCGCTTCTTTTTGACAGAAGATTTTGTACCCTCTATGAACGATTCATTCATCTGTTCATGCAAAATTTGATAAGCCTCAAGTTTGGCTCTTACTTCATTTTTCCCTATTATGATTTTTTCATAGGCCGGCATAAGCACAAGGGCTGCAAATAGGAAGATATGACAAGCAAACAGCGCTTCTATCGTACTAAACCCTCTATTGCTTTTGAACATGGATTCGCCCGCTTCCTAAATAGATCGTGAGCTTATACGTTTGACTGCCAAATTGAATGATGAGAGACCCGCCGCTGCTTGGATGTCCGTTTACATTAAAATAGATACCTTGTGGAAATGTAGAAGCCTGAATGCTTCCCTTTTGTTGCTGAAAAGAAGCAATGACTTCGCCATCCTTTTGATCGATTACTTGATACGATACATGTGGCGGATGGAATTCAACATATACACGTGTTTTTTTGACAAATGCAGTATTAGCAGCCAATTGAAAATCTTGTTTCATGATGTTCAATTGTTTTTTGGCTTCAGCGTCTTCTATTAAATTTGGGATTTTTACTCCTATGATCGACAATAGAATCGATAGAACCAGTAAGATCATTAGCTGTTCTATGAGGGTAAAACCCTTTTCATGAAAAATTAATTTATTCATGCTTCACATGGCCGTTTTGAATGACAATCGCTTTTCCATTAGGACACGTTAATCCCTTTTTAACATAGCCTTCTTTTTCTAATTCAGCTAAAGATGGTGTCTTGCCATCGTGCTCTAATTCATATGCCATCACCTGAGTGCTCACCATTGATTTAAGCCCTTCACAGCCCTTTGCTTGAATCGTTTGGTGGTGACGAGTAATATTCGGAATGGTAATAAGTAAAAGAATCGAAATCACAAGCATGACAATTAACATTTCTAACAGAGTAAATCCTTTATCATTCATGTCTTTGCCCTCCTCCTTACACTTGCTCCATCAGTTGATACATTGGTAAAAGAATAGATAAATACACAATGAGTATAAGAATTGCCGTCAGTCCATAGATAACCGGCTGCAGCCACGACATCCATTTTTCAATTTTCAGCTCTGCATTCTCTAATAGAAATTGACTGTACGTGTACATTTCTCTTGCAAGCATCCCGCTCGCTTCACCATGCTCGATGACGGCTGCAAAACGTTTTTCAAAAAAAGGAGACAGGCTCACTTGATGTGCCATTCTCTCTCCTTTTCTTAACTCTTTAATCATCTGTTCTGATATTTCTTGAAGAAAGGGTAAGTAGCTTTGCTGCTTAAAAGCTAGCAAGCTCTCGTACATCGATAATCCAGCCTGAAGCAGTCCGCTTAACTGTAGAGAGAAAAGGTACGTATGCATCAGCCGCATTCCTTTATATAAAAAAGGAAACCTGCTGATCACCCTCAGCTTCTCAAGGGTAGATTTTTTCCTAAAAAAGAAGGCATAGTATCCAGTCAGACAAATACACACACAGCCGATGAGGAGGAGAGATACATAAAGCAATTGAAAAATTCCAAACATACCTTGAATCAGCCATGACATTCGGGTATCCATCGAGGAGTACAAGAGAGAAAATTGAGGAATGATCATTTGCTGAACGAGTATGAGCACGATCAAAACCGTAAAGATGAGGAAAATTGGGTAACGTAATATGCGTTTAAACGTGTCTACCTGTTTAATTTTTTTCTCTAAAAACCGTGCGCTTTGTTCAAGTGCTTTTGCTAGACTTCCATGCTTTTCGGAGAAACTTAAAATGGCGATGACTTCCCGCTGAAAATGGAGTCTTTCTAGCACCACATAAAAAGGCTCCCCTTCGAGCAGCCACTGAATGCCCGGTGCTAATTGTTGCTGCTGCTTGTTCGACAACTGGATATTCAACATCGTTAATGCCTCAATCAATGTATATCCAGCCTGAATCAATTGAGCAAGTTTTGATAGACATTCCGCTTGATCCTTTTTAGACCATGCTTTAGAGGCTTGCTTCTTCATAAACCCAGCGATGATAGGTGTTTTTCGATAAATAGCCTAGTGCCACTCCTTTACGAATTAATCTTTGCAATGTTTCATATGACGAGTGAGCATATTCTCCTTTAGCCTCCTTGATACACTCACCAAGCTCCTTTCCGAACAGCAGTTCAAATACATTTGTTCGTCTGACCGGTCGATTTAATTTACAGTAAAGCTGGCATGTTTCTCCGCAAAAAGGACAGGTGAGCTCGATTAATCGCTGCGCAGCAATCGCCACCATCGTTTGTTCGAGTTCATTCATCGTGACACCAAATTCAAGCATACGATAAAGGGCTCCTTTTGCATTTTTCGCATGGAGTGTACTCATCACTAAATGGCCTGTCAGTGCTGCTCTAATTGCCGTTCGAGCCGTTTCAGCATCTCTTATTTCTCCTAGCACAATCATATCTGGATCATGTCTTAAAATAGCGCGTAATCCTGCCGCATATGTGATACCGGCTTTTTCATTTACTTGAACCTGCAGCACTTCTTCATTTCTCGTTTCCACAGGATCTTCAAGTGTAATAATATTTCTGTTGAAATTCTTTTTTGCAAACTGGATCAATGAATAAAGGGTTGTTGTTTTCCCTGAATTGGTTGGACCGGTAAATAAAATGAGCCCATGCGAATGATTCAAAAATGATAATAACCTGGTGGATGCTTTCGGAAATAGTGACAGATGTTTTATTTTTGGAACATGATCCTGCGGCAATATTCTAATCACTAAGCTCTCATCATTTACAGTTGGTAGGGTAGACATCCGAATAAACACCTGACCCCTTCTTAGCATCACAGCTAATGACCCATTTTGCGGTCTCCGTTTTTCTCCGATATCCATGGATGATAAAAATTTAAAATGAGCAATGAGCCGCTCGCCGCTTTTTTTATCAATGGTTCGCTGCTGAATTAAATCTGAGTCTACGCGGAAAGATACCGACGCTTTCTTTTCCTTTGGAACAATGTGCACATCAGATGCTCTCATGCGGCATGCTTCTTCTAGCAGCTCTTGTCCCAAGTATTCAATCCCATACAAATGGTCCACTCCCTTCTCTGACCATATTGTAAGTCAGAGGAACCAGTATGACAAAAGAGCAATTTATCATTTTAATGCCTAATCAATCGAAAAAATCATCAGCTTGCGATGGAAAACGTGGTTTTTTAAAAAAGTGCATATAAAAAAACCTGACTTTTACAAGTGCAGGTTTTTTAGTCATGTGGCTTCTTGCGGCTGTTCTTCAAAAATACGAAATCCTCTTTTTTCCAAGGCTTTTGCAAGGCTGTGTTCTGTATTTACTTTTGAGAAATCAATGCCGAGTTTCACAACGGTTTGAGCAATTTCTGGGCGGATGCCTGAAATAATCGTCTCAATGCCTAGAAGCTTCGCACTATCCACCACTTTAAACAGCTGATAAGCAACCATCGTATCAACGATCGGTACGCCTGATATATCAATAAACAAATGCGTTAGACGCAGTCTTGAAGCCTGTTCTAGCACGGATTCCAAAATAATTTTGGCCCGGTACGTATCAATCTCCCCGATGAGCGGCAAAATTCCGATTTCCTTTGAAACTGGAATAACAGGAGCACTCAGTTCCTGAATCATCTCTCTTTGTGCATTGAGCTGACTCAGTGTCACGCGGTCGTATTCCTCTGATAAACGCTCGATCATATCATCAAACGTTGAATGAAAATGCTGATTCCACCCGCATACATCTTGGAGCGTCACTTCAAGCTCAGTTTCTAGTATGAATTTCTCGATTCTCGAACAGAAAATCTGACGAAATATCTTAAATTGTCCAATGATTTCATATAAAGGCACTTCGTGAACGGCTCGATCACGTGCGATATCAACAGACCACTTTTTCAAATGATTTTCTACTTTGTCTGACAGCGTCACAAGCGTTGCTGCAATGGTTTGAATAAACGCTGTGTTCTGTTCCTTCAACTTCATTTCCGTTTCCTCTGAAGCATGTTTGGAATATAATGAGCCTTCTTCTGTTCTTGTTTTCAGCCATTCTTCGGTCATGACGGGGGCTTCTTTTAGGATAAATTCATATAATTGCTTCGATTTTTCATTTTTCATTTACTTCTTCCGCTCCTTTTTCACTTAAAACTCGTGACATACAACTTTTATGTATAAATGACCGCAGATGGTGAACAATATCATTACACGTTTGATATTGGGCTATAGCCAAGTGGTAAGGCAATGGACTTTGACTCCGTGATCGTTGGTTCGAACCCAGCTAGCCCAGTTCAGCACAAAAACGAAGACGGCTGAAGCATGTTTCAGCTGATCTTCGTTTTTATTAGGAAACTGATTGATGTATCGCTTTCTTTTTTGATAATTTCATGAGTTCGCCTGGATTATAGCCTACTACTAATTTATTTCCATCAATGATAATTGGTCTTCGGAGCAGTTTTGGTTTTTCAATAAGAAGCTGAAGAACCTCGTTTACTTTTAAATCATTAATATTTAAATTTAAGCTTTTAAAAGCCTGACTTCGTGTGGCTAAAATTTCATCCATTCCTTCTGTTGTTAAGGAAAGGATCTTTTTTAATTCTTCTAGTGTTGGCGTTTCTCTGAAAAGGTGACGCTCTTTAAAATCAATTTGATTCGCCTTTAACCAATGTTTTGTTTTGCGGCAAGACGTGCAGCTCGGGTATGAATAAAAAGTAATGTCACTCATTAGTCTTCCTCCTTAGGTCGTTAACCTTTTCTCTTATGGAGTAAGTACCCTCATGTATTTCAGCATAAACACATTTTGATCACTTTTTCAAAAAAATTTTTCTACTCGTAAAATTAATGTTCACACGTTGTCAAAAATGTAAATGTTTACATAACAAGTGGTGATCAGCTATAATATGAATCAAAGGGGTTTTTTTAAGGGGAGGGAAAGAAATGAATCGCATGTTCCGCGTGCTTGGCTTTTGGACGGGTATTTTTGCTGTCATGTTCTATTTAGGGCATATGAAAGATGCATCGTTGCTGTTCTTCGGTCAAACCGTTCTTTTTGTATTTTTATCCTACTTGAATTTATCCGAAAGAATGTATATTTACATTTTCGGAGCGTACTTGACGATTTTCTTTGCCGGATTTACATATTATTCGATTTTCATCATGGTTCCCGGTACCGGACATTAATTGAAAAAAAGCATCGCTATAAAAAGAGATGCTCAGATTGTTGACAAAGGGCTAAAATGATTTTATTTTAGCCCTTTGTCTTCTTTTCAGCGTGATAGAAAACCTTTGAAGTCTAGGAAGGACGAGCATCGGAGCGGAGCGAATTTGACATTCGTGAGCACCGGAGCGCAGACCTGACAACGAATGCGAGGGTTTGTCTACACGCTGAGCATCTCTATAAAAAGAGATGCTTTTTTTCATACGTTTAAAGAGAAAAGCCATTGATAAATGGATTTTGTTCCTGCTCCGTAAGTACAGTGGTTTCTCCGCCATGTCCACTTAAAACAAGAGTTGATTCTGGTAAAGACAATAATTTGTTATGAATTGATTGAAGCAGCACTTCTTGACTGCCCCCTACTAAATCTGTTCTCCCGATGCCGCCTTCAAATAGCGTGTCACCAGAAATCACAAATCCTTCTTCCGCCGAATAGTAAGACACACTGCCTGGTGAATGCCCAGGAGTGTGGAACATCTCTAATGTAAACGATCCAATTTGAAGAGTTCCTTCTGACGTAATTAATTTTTCAGCTTCTTTGACCGTAATTCCATTTCCAATCAATCGAGCTGAACCGTTTAATTCAGCGTTCGTGAGCCATTCTTTTTCATTCTCGTGTACATAGAGTGGCACTCCCCACTCTGCGCGCACTTCATCTGCGGCACCGATATGATCAAAATGAGCATGTGTCAGTAAGACCGCAAGCGGTGTGAGCTGTTTTTCTTTTACATAGGAAATTAGCTTTTGTGCTTCACCGCCTGGATCAAAGATTAAACATTCTCCGTGCTCATTTTTCCAAATATACGCATTCGCTTGTACATAGCCTAGTGGCATTCTTCTCCAATTCATTTTCATCACCTACTTTATTCATTCTTTTTTATTATGAAGGCTACACAATAAAAATTCAAACAATCGTCAACTGGAATCTACTCGACAAGCTTTATGAAAACGGTTAAAATGAAAAGAAAGGAAATCAAGGGGATTGATGACAAAGGGGGACTTTCACATGATGCTCGTCATTATTTTTGGTCTAGTCACGATTTTAGCTGCACTCGGGATCTATCGCTCACTTAAAAAAGTGAACGTACTTGCCATCGCTTTTGCTGGCGCGACATTTTTGGTTTTTGGCTGGTTTACTGTCATGACCATCATCTATAGCGGTTATCCAACTGCACATTAAAAAGCCTGCATTTAGCAGGCTTTTTTTATTGATTCAAGTGCTTATTCACGCTTTCTATTTTACTTGTAAGCGTTGTGGTTTGATCCCGCCTGTCATCAATGCGGATATTGGTCGCTACGCGGTGCAGTCCCTTTTCAAAAGGTGCTTCATGAATGTGCTGAATGACTTCAAATAAAACGGATAATTCACCTTCAATTAATGTATTCATTGGTGTTAGTTGATAATTAATTTTCCCTTCTTTTTGAAAGCCTTCTAAAATTCTTTGTACATCTGCTACATAAGCACTGACACTTGGTGTTTCCGTACCTATTGGAATGATAGTGACATCTGCTATAGCCATGTTTATTGCCCCTTTCCACTCAAATCCTCATGTTTTCTCGTCCTCATTGTAACCTATTCGCAATCCATCATGCCATGCTCAAGTTGCATTTAAAGAAGGTTTGTCCCGTTCTATCGTCAAATCCGCCCTCTCTACCTTCCCAATTTTTGTGAATAGCAGCAGGCATATCCCTGATACAGCTTCAATGATGCCTCCAGCCGCAATGACATATCCGGAACCAAATAATGTCGCCATATAGCCGCCAATGAGAGCGCCTAACGGGATCATGAAGAAGGAGATCATATTGATAATTGCATACACTTGCGGCTGATCCTCTGCTTTTACTGACAATTGAATCATTGTATGTTCAGGCACGTTGACTGCACTGATGGCGGCACCTAATGCAAAAGCTGATATAAATACAAGTGGTAAAAATGCGTTCATGCCTGTGATGAAAAACGAGATTCCATCAACAATCCCGGCACCTATAAACAGCAGCCCATACCGGTTCACTTTTACCTTTGTCAAAACAAACCCCATCAAGAATGCACCTAGTGCCGTTGTGACTTTAATAAATGAATAGATCACGGGTCCACTATGTAAATCCTCTGTTAAATAAATAACAGACAATGCTTCCCATGGTGCGGCAGCAAAGTTTGAGCAGACACAAAAAATCGCCAATGGGAACAAAATATGATGCCTTCTCACAAGTGAAAATCCCCGAATCAATCTTTTGCCGTATGATACCCCTTTTTTGGCTTTATCAATGATGATTTCTGTTTCATATGTAATGATTAATACAAGTAAAGCGGACAAGAGATAAAGAGGAATAATCACAAGCATTGTATATCCTACCCCTACAAACGCAATCATGACACCACAAACTGTGACCGTCACAAGCCTGACTACATGACTTGCTGATTGAATAGTTGCATTCGCTTTTTGTATGAGGTCCTCATGGACAAGCTTTGGAATAATTGATACAGACGCCGGTTCGTAGGAGCCACCAGTTGCCGAATGAAGCAGCATACACCCAATAACAAGTGCTAATGGCGTGAAACCATAAAAGTAACTGACCACAATCACAAGAATTATCGCTCCTCTTGTTAAATCAGCAAAACACATCCAAAATTTCAATTGATGCGGCTTCATCATTGGGGTAATTAGTGGCCCAACAATGGCTTGCGGAACAAAGCTGACCGCAATAAAAAAGGCTGTTCCAATTGCCCCTTTTCCGCCTAGTACTAAAAGCCACAAGATGGTGTTGAAAGATAAACTATCAGCTGTTATTTTGCACATTTTAGACATAAATAAGTAAGTGAAATTCCTTTTCCACAGGCTTTGAGCACTCAATGATCGACATCTCCCTAAAACATATCCTTTTTTTTACATCCATACCTTTCACAATAGCTCACAATTCAGCCTTCGTCAATTGCCCTAACATTATTTTTATTGACAATAAGAAATTGCTTCATGTTCAAATGTAAAAAGCACCTGACAGGTGCTTTTTAACACTTACATGCTTCCCATAACAACCGCTTTGTTTTCTCATAGATCGTGTCAAATTGATTCATGGAAAGAGGATTTTTTCCTAGGCCAAGCTCGACTGTATAGCCCTCATTGTGACATTGATAAATAAACCAATCGCGATAGCCTGCATAGCTGTCAAGATATTGAACCGGTTTATAGCCGCTTACTTGTTCGAATCGTTTGACCGTTTCTTTTGAGATGGCTGGTTCATGACCAAGAAACCCCCAGTATATCTCTTCCCCTTGTGTATGGAGAGCAACAAGCCTGTCAAAGCGTTTTCGTAACGCTAGATTTGCCATCGCTTTCGCTTCTGGCTCTGTTAGCGGCTGATACCCAGGAAAACCTCGATTGGACGGAGCCTTAGTCTCATGACGGTAGTATTCGATCTCCCAATAAGCAGGAAATTGATTGTTCAAATCCATCCCTCGTATATTTGCTTTCCACTCCTGATAGTCAGCATATCCATCATGTAGCGGTGTGAATTCTTCACTGCTCAGACCAAGTGACTCTGGTCCATTTCGTACGAGGTCCACACCATCTGGATTCACCAATGGTACGATAGAGAGAGCTGTGGTTCTCAGAATATGAACGGCTTCATGATGCCTTGCTTGCACCGGGTCAGATGCAGCCAAACACAGCGATTTCAGCCATTTTATTAAAACAGACGTCGTGATCCATTCATTTGCATGAAAAGAGGCATTCAAATGAATAGAATGTAAATGCTGAACAGGCTCTGTTCGGATTTCATAAATAGGTGTATCAAGCACTGAATGACCTATGATGCTCATTTGAAGAAAAGGAAATGCGGCTTTCAAGTGGCTCAACTCTTCTTCTAATTGAGCACTATCATATTCAAAGGTTCCATTGATCCAATCATCGGATTGCTGCAGCCTGTATGGCGCAATAAATTTCTGCAGCTCACCTATGGAAGAAAATGAATGGATGCCTTCCGGAAGTCGATATCCCGGTAAAAGGAGGTACTCATTGCTGATTTGATTGGATAAATGGAAAGCTGCATTCCCTATCCCTAACTGCTTTGCTACATGATCCTTTTCCTCTCCATCTAGCTGCCATTCAATTTTCCCAAACGACGTTGTCTTCATTTACATCCCTCCTCTCATACTATATGAGCCGGCAGACCAAAAAAGAAAACCTCTGCATGTAAAAATAACAGAGGTTTTCTCGTATGTTAGGACGCCTTTTTTAGCTGAGTTTCATCTTCTTTTTTGGATGGAGAATGGTCCGGGCTATTCCGGTCATAAAATCTAAGGAGATCCCCATAGATGATTTGATCAGAGAATTGGAGCTCTTGCTTTGCCTTCTCTTCATAAGACTGACACACAGTCTCATCATCTCTTGGCTCACCCGTTTTTTTATTGTAGCAAACACCATCTGTGAAAACACTGTCCTTCGTAATAAAACTGCCATCACGAAGCACGGTAAAATCATTCGTATCTTTCGATAAAAGATCATGGCCAAATTGAATTTGTTTACTTGTATCAATTCCTAATAGATTGAGTACAGTTGGGCGGAGATCGACCTGACCACCTACCGTATCAATTTCTTTTGGATGTTGGTCTGTGATCCCTGGAATGTGTACAACAAACGGGACTTTTTGAAGCTGTACTTCTTCAAATGGCGTAATCTCTTTATTTAAAAATTGCCCCATGGCTTCGTTATGGTTTTCAGAAATTCCGTAATGATCCCCATACAAAACAAAAATGGAGTTATCGTATAACCCAGCTTCCTTCATCTTCTTAAAGAAAAGCTTAAGTGCTTCATCTTGATAACGCACTGTAGGGAAATATTTGTTTAGCGTTTTGCTCTTAGAATCATATTCATCAATGAGCTTATCTTCTTCATCTAGATCAAACGGAAAGTGATTCGTTAATGTAATCAATCTCGTATAGAAAGGCTGCGGGATCGATTTCATCAATTCCGCTGACTGTTCGAAGAATGGACCATCTTTCAGCCCCCAGCCAACTGAATTTTCTTCATTTACATCAAATGATTTAATATCAAAAAACTTATCGTAGCCAAAGCTATCGTAGATCAGGTCACGGTTCCAGAAACTTTTGTTATTCGCATGAATGACAGAAGAATGGTACCCCTCATCCTTTAACAGCTCAGGTGTGGCTGTAAACTCATTGCTTGGATTTGTGAAGAACACAGCCCCTCTTCCAAGTGGATAGAGAGAGTTATCAACAATAAACTCTGAGTCAGATGTTTTCCCTTGACCTGTTTGATGATAGAAATTAGTAAAGTTGTAGCTTTTCTTGATTAATTTGTTTAAAAACGGGGTGATTTCTTTCCCGTTTAGTTTTTCATTGATCACGAAACTTTGTGTAGATTCAAGTGAGACAAGAATGACATTTCGTCCTTTTGCTTGACCAAACGTCTTTTCATTACGGTCGGTTTGATTTGCACTTATATAGTTTTCAATTTCTGTTAAGCTATTGCTGTCAGCAAGGGCTCGTTGAGCAGACTGCTTCGATTGCAGCACTCCATCATAAATATGGAAATTATATAAGCTGATATTTTTTACCAGCATCTCACGGTCAAATGAGCGAGTGAGCAGTTCTGGTCTCTCTGTTTCAGCCAAACCAAGGTTAAAGAAGAAAGTCGCTGCCACAAATAAATAATAGGCTGCTCGTTCTTTTCGTGAAGTGGTGACATCCGTTCTAAAAGAAGGCTGCTTTTTATAGAGCCACATTAAAATGATAATATCAACGAACATTAGAAAATCGACTGGTTCAATTAAAGAGGTAATACTTGACCCGAGGTCACCCATATTGTTTGTTTGAAATAGGACGGGGATGGTTAAAAAGTCACTATAGAATCGGTAAAACACAATGTTAGCTAACAAAATAAATGTCAGAATAAAGCTCGTCACGATGATATATCGATTGCGATTTTTTTCTTTCATAAATAAACCGATTCCGAAGATAAACAAGATAAAGCTAAGCGGATTAATAAACAGGATGAACTCCTGCATGAAATTTTCTATTTTAATATTGAAGCTAGATTTATAGATAACATAGGTTTTGACCCACATGAGCAATGTCGCAATCAGTAAAAATGAAATCGCCTTTAATCTTTTCTTTCGCATTGTAACCTCCTTATGCTAAGCGAGCACTCAAGCTAGGGATACACCCTAATTATTGGTGCTTCTTCAAAAATAACTAAACTATATCTTATCCTGTATGTGCTGGAAAATCAATGTCTTTTTCCTCATGACAAACTTATGAATATGCTAAACATTTCATTTCATGCCCATCTATCGCTTTTTTTAATAAAAATGACATCATGATGACTTTTTTGTTTAAGACAACCATTTGTTTTTTGCCATCCATGCACCGCCGATGACTCCTGCATCGTTTCCGAGAGAGGCAATCACGACTTCGACATCATCAGCGCAAGGCGGAAATGCGTGATGCTTAACAACGCGCTCTACTTTACTGCGAAGGAGCTCACCTGCTTTTGAAACACCGCCGCCAATCACGATTTTTGTTGGGTTTAACGCACTGGCAAGATTCGCTAACACAAGCCCAAGATGAGTCGTCACTTCTTCTACGACACGCATGGCAAGATCATCTCCACTTTCAGCGGCCTTAAACACTTCCTTTGCAGTCAGTGAAGTGAGCGTGCCAAGTGAAGATGTATGCTGCTCTGTTACTAATTTATCCTTTGCAAGCCGGACGATGCCAGTCGCAGATGCAATGGTTTCAATACAGCCTGTTCTCCCGCAATTACAAGGTGCTCCTTGGAATGGAACGGCACAAATATGGCCAATTTCTCCGCCAGCCCCTGTCTCACCTTGAACAACTTCACCATTTACAATAATGCCGCCGCCAACACCTGTGCCAAGTGTGACCATCAGGATGTTTTTTGCGCCATCGCCTGCACCCTTCCACATTTCACCGAGTGCAGCAATATTCGCATCATTTTCGATGACAGATGGAAGTCCGGTCTCTGCCTCTAGGTGATCTTTGAGTGGATAGTTTGTCCAGCCGAGATTCGTTGTTTTATAGACAATCCCAGATACTTTATCTACAGGCCCAGGTGCACCCATTCCAATCCCAATTAGCGCTGATTTGGGCATACTGATTTCGACTAGTTTGTGGTCAATTGATTTGGCAATATCGACTGTGATCGTCTGCCCTGATTTATCCGTAGGAATCTCCCACTTATGCTGAATTTCACCATATAGATTAATGAACGCAAGCTTAATTGTCGTACCGCCAAGATCAACTCCTACAAACCAATCCCCGATCATATGCCCTCCACCTTCACATTGTTTTTCGATTTAATTTGGCTAGTTCCATTTGAAGAATCGTCATTGCGTTTGACCATTCTGTCCGGTCAATAATGCCCGATGTATACATTTCCTTCAGTTCATCTGCCATAAATTCTAATTCCACTTCACGATCTCCGAAATACACATAATTTCCAAATCTCATGAGCAGCTGCTGTACATCATATAACGTTTTCATTGTTTCCACCATTTCTTCTCATCAACAGATAGAATAAGCGTATTCATAAATGCGCTTTCAGTCAAGTCATTCAATGTGTTTGCGTGTTTTCAATATATTGTTTCAGCTTTAAAAATTGATCATTTTTTGGATCTTGGTCTAACCCTTTTTCTATTAGATCCTCTGCTTTCGCTGTCTCTCCTTTTTCTACGTACAACAACGATAAATGATACAGTTTATTTGGATCATCTGGATTTTTTTTAAGCGACTTTTGTAAAAATCCAATCGCTTTGTCAAGGTGTCCGAGCTGGGCTTCCGATAGTGCATATATATGTAGAGCCTCAGCTGATGCATCCTTTTGATGTACATATTCCTCTAGACGTTTACTTGCTTCGTTATAGTTCTTGTCATCAAATAAACTTGCTGCCTCACTTACTGCTGCCGCTTCCTTTTGATCGTCTGAATGAAACCCTGTATACAATCCAAAACCACCAATCAACAGTAGAACAATACTAGCAAGAAACATTTTGACAGGCTTCACTTGTTTAGGAAGCCGGACAGCTAAAGCCGCTAAAAAACCGCCAACCAGACCGCCAAGGTGCCCTGCGTTATCAATACCTGATACGGTAAAGCCGATCCCTAAATTGATGAGGATGATCACAATAATATTTGTCCCCATCGTCCGGAAGAAGAGCTTGCGGTTAGAAATTGCCAAATATAATAGTGCACCTAAGCATCCAAAGATCGCGCCTGATGCACCGGCTGCGATGGCCGTATTAAAGACAAAGCTCGCTATGGAACCAAAAATGCCGGAAATGAAATAGATGAGCAAAAATCTCCATGAGCCATAAATTTTCTCAACAGCCGCTCCGACAGACCAAAGAGCAAATGTATTAAAGAGTAAGTGTGTCAAGCCAATATGCAAAAACATTGGTGTAATCAGACGCCACCATTCTCCATCTAAGATCAGCCCATTATTTTTAGCACCAAACGCTGTCAAAGTTGCCGTATTGGTACTTCCGCCAAATAGTTCAAGTAAAAGAAACATCACCACTTGAACAGCGATGAACAGGTAGGTGAAAATCGGTCTGCCATTTTGAAAAACGGCCCGTTCTCGTTCACGCTGCTTTTCCTGATCATCAAATGCTTGAAGTACGCTCACTTTAAGCTGGATGACATCTTCAGCTGTGTCTCTTTTTGCCTCTTCTACATCCACTGTCAGCGATGTATTGAGCCATTTTTGCAGCTCATTTACGTCGTGTTGAAGAGTGTCTGCATTCAGTAATACAGGTGTAACCGTCACCTTTTGCTTTTTTTGCGGTTGACCGTTTAGGTCCTCCCAATCATCTACAGGGTCGTCAGCTGTAAATTGGAGCTGTAAGAGATGCAGAGAACGTTTACGCATGGCCTCTCTCAGCTGATCCATCCGATACGTCTGTTCTTCGATATCTCGAACGATCTCCTGTTTAAAATTCACATCTTTTCTATATAGACGGATGAGATCATACCCTGAGTTTCGTGGTGCTTCAAAAAATATTTCATCTTCTGGAAACGGACTTTGAATCATCTCGTACCCTTTTTGTCTTAATTCATCAACAACTCGCCAAAATAAACTATCTATGACATTCATTCATTCGCGCTCCATTTTTTACATTATTATAACAAGAATCGTTCTGATCCGCATTTCTGAACAAAAAAATCCCGGCGTCTGCGGGATTAGAATGCTTGGCGAATAAATTTCGTCCGAAAATATGGGATTTTCATCAGCCACTTAATAAAAAAGTGACGCACTTGATTTTGACCTAAGATCAAATTCATCAGCCGGTAACGATTTTGCACGAGAACGAATGCAAACAATGTGAACACAATGCTCCAAATCATTTTATTCATCATATTCCCTCCTATGTTCGTATCGTGGCTTAAATAGGATGTGTTTATGCATGAACCATCATTTTTATCGCTTACCATGCGATATGCTTTCACACTCTAATCCCTTGTTCTTTTGATTGAATATAATAGACCTCTTCACACTCAGATTGATCATAAGAAACGTCAAATTGATGAAGATCGATTAAATCCTTGAACGTATGAGGCAGCTTATAATTCTGCTCTACCTCTTCCATCTTGTGAGGGAAGTAACTGTCGTATGGATTTGGTGTATGAACATATACAGCGTCTAAACCAGGGTCATGTTCGTGAATACAAATCCATGTTTGGTATGGCTTTTCAAAGCCTTCAAGCTGTTTTAACAGCCTATGATATAAAGCGATATGGGCTTTGATATGCTCTCTTCTTATTTTTAAGCTATTTTCCCCGACCCCAAAAAAATCAAGGTGTGTATGCCAAAAATAAAACCATGAATCCTGATCAAGTTTGAGGTCACAAGTATTCACTTCCTCCCACATATTGCGGAAGTATCTTTTCTTTCCACGAAATTTTTTCAAAACGGACCTCCTATCAGCTCACATGACATGACCTAATGAAACACGAAAAAGCCTGTTCTTTGGACAATGAGCGGACTTTTACTTTTGATATGACGTGCCTTTTTCACTGACAATCATAGACACCGGTATGTCGTGCGCTTCAGTCGGCACATCCCTGATTTGCTGTAAAGACAGACAAAGTGCAATGGTTACCCCGTGATAGTCAGCTAAGTAGCGGTCATAATAGCCGCCCCCAAATCCAATCCGGTAGCCTTTTTGATCGAAGCATACCCCAGGCACAATGATTAAATCAATGGTTTCTTTATGTACAGCTGTTGATACTTGAGGGTCTGGTTCCAATAGCCCAAAGTAGCTGGATGTCATCTTTGTTTCGGGTGTATATTCATAAAACATCATCTCTTTTGTTTTCGGAAAACAGGTAGGGATACATACTGTTTTTCCTTCTTCCCTCGCTTTTTCAATTAGAGGCATTGTCGGTATCTCTTTTCCTCTAGACATCGTCAAAGCGATCGTTTTCGCCTGTTTCCATGCTGGTAGCTGCAATAAGTGCTCATGAAGTAAAGCCGTGCTGCGCTCAAATTCTTCAGGGCTTATCTGATCAAGCTTGGCTAATGTTTGAAGGCGAAGCTCCTTTTTCATACAGATCATCTCCCATCATAAAAAAACAGCAGGAAAATTCCCTGCTGCTTACTTTGTTTCACGATGTACAGTTTGTTTTTTATCACGTGAGCAATACTTTTTGAATTCAACGCGATCTGGATTGTTTCGCTTATTCTTTTTAGTAATATAGTTACGCTCACCGCATTCAGTGCAAGCTAGAGTAATATTTACGCGCATATTTTTCCCTCCAAACTAAAATCAATTCACATTCAGACCTAACTATAATACCACTTCTAGCTTAGGAATGCTAGAATGTTTTTTCACCAATTTCAATTTGAGTGCATCCACTTACATATCGCATGCTTATGTCATGAAAAATCGTCTGCTCCCCTATAAAACCTGATCCTTTGTCGTACTGTATACATGAGAGACCCTCTTCTCCCCGCCGCTTTCATTTATTTTGACAGCGAGGCAAGGTTTTCATACCCGTTTTACATATAAAAAGAAAAAAGATGAAAAAAAGGTGATTTTCTTCAGCAATTCCTTTTGAAACTAGCTTTTTTATGGTATAAAAAAGAAGGGTCGAAAACTGTCTGAAACAATCTTGGAAGCCTTTTATGGCTTTCAGCATTAAAATATGAATAAAAGGTGATGAAACATGGAAATTGCAATTATCGGATTGCTTGTTGTCAGTATTGTACTGATCGCATTCTCATATTTTCAAAGAGAGCCGATTAAAGAAGTCGAGCAGGAACTTGAAACACTTCAACTATCTGCAATGCAAGAAATCTATAAACTGAAAAAGAAAATGAAAGTGCTTGAAGAAGAATTACTTGAAACAAACATCGTCGTCCGCAAGCATTCAGAAATTGATCCATCCATCGCAAGACAGATCATTTCAAAGCACCAAAATGGCATGTCTCCTGAGGCCATTGCGCGCGCTGAGCATGTATCTGTAGAAGATGTCAACATGATCATTAAAGACAACGAGAGGGTGCTTGTATGACGAAAAAAAGCATCCAAACGTTTGCAGCAGGTATGATTCTTGCAACTGGGGTTCTTGCGATTGTCTTTTTCCTCACTGGGAAAGACGAGGCAGCAGCTGATACAACAACAAAAGAAACCCTCGCACAGAAAGTAACAGACACTGACGTGAAAAACTATTTAGACTCCAAAAAAGAAGTCACTGTCAGCCGTGAAACGTACCAGCAGCTTCTTGACTATAAGGAAAAAGCGCTGAAGGCAAATGAAGACGGAGATTCTAAAAGTGATCAACAAAAAGAGGACAAGCCTAAAGGCAAATCGATCAAATTTGTGATTAAAAACGGTATGAGTACAAGTGATGTTTCAGACATGCTTGAAAAGGACGGCATCATCAACTCGTCTAAAGATTTTAATGATTACGTAATTGACGCCGGCTACCATAAAGAAATTCGTGCAGGCAAGTTCAATTTAAAAACAGGAATGACATTCAAACAGATTGTCAAAGCCTTAACAAAATAACAACAAAACCCCCCTGGCGGCACTGACCTCCAGGGGGGTTTTCTTATCCAAATCGACCAGATATATAATCATTCGTTCTTTGATCGTTTGGCTCAGAAAACATCACATTCGTATCATTGACCTCAACAAGCTCCCCCATTAAGAAGAATGCCGTTCGGTCTGATACCCGAGCCGCTTGCTGCATGTTATGCGTCACAATGGCAATCGTATATTTCTCTTTCAATTTCATAATCAATTCTTCAATCTTTAATGTTGAGACAGGATCAAGCGCTGATGTTGGTTCATCCATTAATAAGATGTCTGGGCTTGTAGCAATGGCTCTTGCAATACAAAGACGCTGCTGCTGACCGCCAGAAAGGCCTAGAGCGGGAGCACTTAATCGATCTTTCACTTCATCCCAAAGTGCAACATCTCGAAGCGCTTTTTCCGCGATTTCTTTCAATTGCTGCTTGCTCTTAACTCCATGAATTCTTGGTCCGTATACGACATTATCAAAAATTGATTGAGGGAATGGATTCCCTTTTTGAAACACCATACCGACATTTTTACGCAGCTCGACTAAATCGACACGACCTTTTAAAATGTTGTCATCTTTATACATCATATCCCCGGTGATTTTCACACCTGGCACTGTTTTGACCATAAGATTTAACGTTTTAATAAACGTTGACTTTCCGCAGCCGGACGGGCCGATAATCGCTGTGACTTCATGCTCTCTGATCGCTAAGTCAATATGCTTCAATGCATGATGCTGTCCATACCAAAGATTCATATCATTCACACGAAACACTTCTTTTTTTGCTGCTTTAGTTGCTACTGCATTCATCAAATCCACCCGCCTTATCCAAATCGACCATTGATATAGTCTTCTGTTTTTTGCTGTGCAGGACGTGTAAAGATACGTTCTGTGGCATCATATTCTACTAGATCTCCGTTTAAGAAAAAAGCCGTACGATCTGATACACGGAGCGCTTGCTGCATGTTGTGTGTCACAATGACGATTGAATAATCATTTTTTAATTCGCCTAATAGCTCTTCAATTTTCGCATTTGAGATAGGGTCTAGGGCAGAAGCCGGTTCATCTAATAATAAGACACTAGGTTTCATCGCAAGTGTACGTGCAATACAAAGTCGCTGCTGCTGACCGCCTGACAATGACAAAGCAGATCGGTGCAGACGATCTTTGACCTCATCCCATAACGCCGCCTTTGTTAAGCTTTCCTCAACCGCATCATCAAGCACAGATTTTCTTTTTTCCCCGGCATACTTTAACGCATGGGTGATGTTATTGTAGATCGATTTAGGAAATGGATTTGGTTTTTGGAAGACCATGCCGATTTCTCTTCTTAAATTCACCACATTAATACGGTCATCCAAAATATTTAATCCTTCGTACATGATCGCCCCTTCACTTCTCGCACCTGAAATTAAGTCGTTCATGCGGTTAATGCTGCGTAAAAAGGTAGATTTCCCGCAGCCGGATGGGCCGATTAATGCGGTGATTGCATTCTTCTCAATCTCGAATGAAATGTGATTGACCGCTCTTTTTTCACCATAATAAATGCTTAAATCCTGCACCTGTAAAATCTGTTCTGCTTGAAGTGGAGCCTTTTTCGCTGCAATCTCTTTTTTTTCTGCTAGCATTTGAACCATATCCCCTTCACACCTCTCTCACATTATTTTGACGTAAGCTTTTTATGAATAAATGAACCAAGCCATCTAGCAGCTAAGTTGAATAATAAGACTGAAAGCACAAGTACAGCTGATGCACCATTTGCAATGGCCTCTGCATCTGGAATGATTCCTTGTGTATTGACGTTCCATATATGAACGGCTAATGTTTCTGCCGGTCTAAACACATTCAGCGGTGACGTATCAGAAAAAGGACTCCAGTTTGTGAAATCAAGGCGCGGTGTGGAGAGACCTGCTGTAAAAAGAAGAGCAGCCGCCTCACCAAAGACTCTTCCTGATGCTAAAATCGCACCAGTGATAATAGACGGAAGCGCACCTGGAATAAGGACCGTTTTGACTGTATGCCACTTCGTTACACCAAGCGCTAGTGATGCTTCCTTTTGATCCTTCGGTACAGAGCGCAGCGCATCTTCTGTCACCCTGACCATCACCGGCAGGTTAAACACAGTGAGCGCAAGAGCTCCTCCAATAATCGTATAGCCCCAGCCTGTTAAATTCACAAACATGAGTAAACCAAACATACCAATGACGATAGACGGAAGTGAAGACAACACTTCGATACATGTACGAATAAAGTCTGTGACTTTGTTTTGAGGAGCGTACTCTGCCATATACACTCCGCCGCCGACGCCAAGCGGTACTGTAATCAGCATCGTAATAAACAAAATATAAAACGAGTTAAACAGCTGATCCCTGATGCCGCCGCCAGAGCCAATCGCACTTGAGCGGGTTGTCAAAAAGTCGAAGTTTAATTCTTTTGCACCGTTGAAAATGATATAAGAAAACAAACCAACGAGAATCGCCGTAATAATGGCAGCACATAATCCAAATATAAATGTGGCAAAACGATCGGTCATTTTGCTATTCATTAAATCTTCCTCCTAGACGACAAGTATCTGATAATGAGTATGAACATAAATGATACAACTAGAAGGACAAGTCCCATTGACCAAAGTGTATTGTTCTCAACACTTCCATACGTTGTGTGACCCATGTTTAACGTAATAATGGTTGTTAATGTACCAGCTGTATCCATAATGCTTTCTGGTAAATTACGCGTGTTTCCAATGACCATCTGTACAGCAAGGGCTTCTCCAAATGCTCTAGCCATGCCAAGAACGACCGCTGTCATTAATGTTGGCAGAGCTGCTGGGACAAGCACACGTCTAATCGTTTGCCATCTTGTTGCGCCTAATGCGTACGATCCCTCACGTAAACTTTTTGGTAGTGAACCCATTGCATCAGTCGCAATGGATGTAACGGTTGGCAGGATCATAATAGACAGGACAATCGTTCCTGCTAGCACGCTATGCCCTGAGCCGCTTGACTTGAATTGTCCGATAAACGGCACCAATACTGTAAGACCTATGAATCCGTAAACAACGGATGGAATCCCTACAAGCAATTCAATGACTGGCTGGAGGATTTTACGTCCCCAAGCAGGTGCAATTTCTGTCATAAAGATTGCGCCTGCGATGCCTAGCGGCGCTGCAATGAGTGCCGATAGGAGCGTGACGGCGATTGATCCGAAGATAAAAGGAAATGCGCCGTACTGCGGGTTTTCTGCTGTTGGGTTCCAATTGATACTGGTTAAGAACTCAATTGGGCTTACACCATTTACAATGAAAGATTGTAAACCCTTAATGCCAAGGAAGATGGTAATGGCGATTGATACAGCAATCATTAAGAATGCGCAGAATCTCACCAAAATACTTCCTCTTACTTCATCCATTTGCCTATTTTTCTTCGAGCTGATCAGTCGATCGCTCGCTTCTGTATGTTCTATCTGCTTCATCTTTTTCTACACTCCTATGAATGTCATAAAAGGAAAAGTGAAAAGCTCCACTTTTCCTTCATCAGCAATTCAAGACCTCTTACTTATCTGTTTGTTTGCCTGTTGCGTCTCTTTCTACTTTCATATTAGCAACTGAGATGTAGCCTTGGTCTTTGACGATTTCTTTTTGTACTTCATCACTCATGAGGTAATCTAAGAATTGTTTTGCTAAACCATCTGGCTCACCTTTTGTATAAGAATGCTCGTATGCCCAAATTGTATATTTACCGCTTTCTACATTGCTTTCTTCCGGTTTCACACCATCAATGCTAAGCGGTGTAATTTTGTCATCTGTTAAATAAGAGAATGCTAGGTATCCAATCGCACCTGGCGTTTCTGCAATCAGTTTTTTCACTGTGTTTGAAGAATCTTCTGTGATTCCTTCTGCAGGTGTTGCACCATCAAGTGCATATTTCACAAATGTTGCACGAGTTCCTGAAGAGTCAGGTCTGTTGACAAGAGTGATTTTTTGGTCTTTCCCGCCAAGCTCTTTCCAGTTTTTGATTTTACCAGTGAAGATTTTTTTCAATTCGTCCTTTGTGATGTCCTTGACACCCACTTCAGGGTTTACAGCTGCGGCCATTCCAACAACTGCTACTTTGTGGTCTGTTAAAGCTTTTGCGTCGATTCCGTCTTTCTCTTCTGCGAATACATCTGAGTTACCAATTTGTACAGATCCTTCTGACACTTGAGAAAGTCCTGTTCCTGAACCGCCGGCTTGTACTTGAATATCGGCTTTTGGATGTTTATCCATGAATTTTTCTGCTGCCGCAAGAACTAAAGGCTGCATCGCAGATGATCCTGAGATGGTAATGGAACCTGATGCCTCATCTTTGTTTGAAGCATTTCCTTTACTGTCTTTTGAATCTCCGCTTGAGCTGCTGTTTCCGCATGCTGTGACGAATGCTAACAATGCGATAGTAAGGAAAGTAAGCAGCCATAATTTGTTCTTTTTCATTTCAAGAATACCCCCTGAATAATTTGTCCTACGAGTAATACATTAAAGGTTCTTTATTAATTTCGTTTAAATGGAATGTTAAGGTTTTGTAAATGTCGAAGTTTTGTAGAGATCTTGCGATGTTTTTTATGTATTTTGTCAATTTATCTCGAAAATTTTGAAGAAAACGTAAAAAAACGCCCACAAAAAGTGAGCGTTTTTACCTAGAAAAGGTCTAGTCATTTGTTTCTGCTTCATTTTCAATTTTATTTTTGTTCTTCGCTTGTGTATCATTGCTTTCCTGTTTTGATTTTAGCTCAAAGTATTTGTCTAATACTTGTTCACCGATATCATTTGTAATTGGATAGCGCTGATTGTAGTCTTGATACACCCATGGTACAACGACGGAAATGGCCACTTCTGGATTATCAGCAGGCGCATACGCAACAAGTGTTGTGTTATATGTTGGTGTGCCGCGTTTGCTTTTAATTGGGCCGTCATAGAATGATTGAGCGGTTCCTGTTTTGCCAGCTGGGTTATACTTTTTGTTGCCAAAGTTCGAGTAGGCCGTCCCTCTTGGGTTCTGCATGACAAGCTTGAAGCCTTGCTGAACACGCTTGATCTCATCACCTGTCATGTCTAGCTTATTCAATACGTCCGGTTTGACGGATTCTGTTACAGCACCAATGCCGCGCTGCGGATCTGGCTCTCTCACTTCTTTAACAAGCTGCGGACGTAAACGATATCCGCCATTGGCAATCGTTGAAACGTATTGCGCCATTTGCAGCGGTGTAAACGTATCATACTGTCCAATTGCATAGTCAAGCAGGAGACCAGATTGTGTAGACGTTCCCCGGTAGCCTGTCGCTTCGTTTGGCAGGTCAATCCCTGTTTTGACACCAAGACCAAATTTACTGAAATTATAACGGAATGTATCAAAAGCTTTCGGATCGATTGGGAGCGGCTGGTTCTTACGATACTCCCCTTTTCCAACGGCAATCGCTGTTTTAAACATATACACGTTAGATGAACGTTCGAGTGCCGTTAAATCATTAATGAGTCCCATATTTTGATAGGATTTCTTAGGCGGTGACTGCGCGATATACAGCGGTTCATCGTACTGGGTACTTCCAATATGAATCACGCCTGTTTTATATCCCGTCAGTACAGTGGCCCCTTTTACAGCTGAGCCCATCGCATAGGATGAAGTCATTGTTCCCAGTGCGTAGTCATCAAATTTGTATTTTCCATTTTTGTTAGAAATCTGTTTCCCCGCAACGGAGAGAACTTCTCCATTTCTAGGGTCCATCATGACAACAAACGCACGATCAAGAAGCTCTGTCCCGCCTCTTTGTTTCGCACTTCTTAAGTTCTTTTCAACGATTTTTTCTACTGCTTTTTGCAGCTGAATATCAATGGTGAGCACTAGGTCTTTCCCGCTCTTTCCTTCTGTTAGCACTTTAGAGCTTGTCACATTGCCCTCTTTATCAGTTGTACTCTGCTCTTTTTCCTTTTGGCCTTGCAGGACATCTTCATATTGATATTCTAGATAGCTTTTTCCTACACGGTCATTTCGGCTGTAGCCGAGCGATAAATAATGTTCAAGAAGTGACTGCGGAAGTCCTTCATCACTTGAGGACACGCTGCCGAGCATACTGCGAAGCAGTCCTTTATACGGATAGCTGCGTGACCAGTCTGTTGTGACATCCACACCTGGCAGCTCGTCCAAATGCTCAGAGACGTAAGCAATTTCGCTTGGCTTTACATCATCATTTTTAATGAATTGAGGCGTAAGTGCATAGCCTGCATCCATTTGTCTTTTAATCGCAAGCACTTGTAAGTCTTTTTTCGTCAGTTGATTTAATTCCTTGTCCGTGATGCGTTTCAGCTGAAGCTCATATAATTTATCATCAGCGACCTTATCGTCACCCTTTAATTCCGATTCCATTTGAACAAGCTTTTTCGCTTCATTCGGGTGCGTTAAAATCCAGAAATCTTTTTTGTCACGATCGGTGATTTTTTTCGTACTCACATGAATCATATCCGCTAATTTTGTAGCCACTTTGAGCCGCTCTTCTTGTGAAGTCGTCGAGGTTCTCGTATATGTAATGGCATTTAGCGCTTTATTGCTGACAATCGTATTATAGTTTCGATCGTAAATTTTTCCGCGCGGAGCAGATGAGCTGACATTCACATCCTCTTGTTTTTCTGCCTGCTTTTTATAATCTTCTCCATTGACAATTTGTACAAATCCGAGTCTTACAACAACACCGGTAAAAATAATAAACGCAGCTAAAAATAGTAAATTCAGCCGAAGTGGAAGTGTTTTGCGCCCTTCCTTCGCGTCTTTTTTGTTTTTCTTGTTTCTCATCACATCACCTTTTCTATCAAGAAAGAAATGGCACCCCTTTTTGTGTATAAAAGGTGCCATCATCATTTTAGCGGTTTTTCTATTATTTATCTAGAAATTTGATGTTCCATTGGTAAGAAATTTTACCTTTCTCCCTTAATAAGGTTCGTCTGAGAAACTGGCTTTTGACCGTCTGCCTCTTTCATATCAGCAGTTTTTTCTTTCAAATGAATATCTTTTACAAAGAAATAAATGAGGGTATGTCCCGCTCCAAGTACAACAAGAGATGCAGGTATCCCGAGCTCATCACCAAGTAAAGTGACAGACAGAAGAAACAACACAATGGAACAAATACGGCCAGCATTTAAAAACAGCTCCCTGACCACAATATATTCTATTCGGGCTTTCCTTGCATACCTTGCATGACCGATGACATCGTATGTTAAGGATACATATGGAACAAGCAGAAGCGGATATCCTATCGCGATGGCTACCGCATACATGAGAAGTGATACATAGGACAAGTGAAAGACGATTAAGAACAAGGCGCCGTATAAAATCAGCCCGCCAAGCATAATGGCTTTCTTACGCCATTTTTTCTTAATCAAACGCGTAGCGAAGAAATAAGCGAAAAAGGCAACACCTGAGTTCACCAAACCAAATGTCCCGAGAGCAAGCTCACTGTTTGTTGCGATAAACACAAAGACACTGATTAAGAAGACAAAGACCCCTTCACGAAGCCCTTGAAAAAAGTGAGCTGTTGTAATCTTACGCCAATTCTCGTCGGCATGGCGTTCTTTCCATATTTGCTTGATGATAAATTTTCCTTTGGACTGCCTTCTCTTGAGGAAAAAGCTCATCACAACCGCTAATGAAAACAAAATTAGCGATAAAGTAAAAATCACTGTATAGCCCGTATCATCTGTTAATTGAGAAATGACAATACCCGCGATCAGTGGACCGATCATGCCAGCTGTAGAGGTGAGGACTCCGAGAAACCCATTAAAGAAATCTCTTGTTTCAGGCTCGGTGATCTCAAAGGTAAGTACGTTAAAAGCAAGCCAGTAAAAACCATAGCCGATCCCAAGGACACTCCCTAATAAAACAAGCCGCGCGGCCGCGTGCTCTCCTGCTATTAAGACAATTAAGTAAAAAGCGGCTAAGAAGATCACGCCGAAACGAAGGACAAACGCCCGGTCTATTTTTTTAGCAAGCCGGCCTGCGAATAAAAATGTAATGGGCTGAAGCACAACAATAGCCAGATTGTAAATCGCAAGATCTGTGAATTTCCCAGACTGTTTCCATAAATACACGTTTACAAACGTATTAGAAAGTGCAATGGCAAGTGCGTATAATCCGCCAATCGTGAGGAGGAGCATTAAATCTCTTGTAACATCCATGTCCCCGAACATTTTCTTTAATCTGCTCATATATTTCATTCTCCTTTTCTACACAATAGTCTGTCTCATCAAAAGGCAGATATGTAAAAAAAGGAGGGAAAATATAAAAAGACCTGCTTCTCTAAAGAGCAGGTCTTTTCAAATCAAATGGTTTATTTAGCTTCGCTGTAAAGGCGAGCCACTTCATCCCAGTTCACAACATTCCAGAAAGCTGAAATGTAATCAGGACGACGGTTTTGGTAGTTCAGGTAGTAAGCATGCTCCCAAACGTCAAGTCCTAGAATTGGTGTTTTCCCTTCAGTTAAAGGAGAATCTTGGTTTGGCGTGCTTGTGATTTCAAGTTTGCCATTGTTCACAACAAGCCATGCCCAACCAGAACCAAAGCGTCCTGCAGCTGCTGCAGCGAAATCAGATTTGAATTTTTCAAATCCGCCTAATTCTTTTTCGATTGCATCTGCAAGTTCACCAGTTGGTGCGCCGCCACCGTTTGGTGAAAGAAGCGTCCAGAATAATGAGTGGTTAGCATGTCCTCCGCCATTGTTACGTACAGCTGTACGAACGTTTTCAGGTACAGAGTTTAGGTTAGCCACTAGCTCTTCGATTGATTGATCTTCAAGAGCTGATACACCTTCGATTGCTTTGTTTAAGTTTGTTACATATGTGTTGTGGTGTTTTGTGTGGTGAATCGTCATTGTTTCCTTGTCGATATGTGGTTCTAATGCATCGTAAGCATATGGTAATTCTGGAAGTTTAAAAGCCATGGTTAAATTCCTCCTTAGAAATGTATGTACTGAAATGCTTCCTTAGATCGTAAGCAAGCAATTCACCCTACTCAAAGAGTATCAAAAGAATTGGCTTGTTTCAACGTTATTGCTCATGATCTGAAACATTTCAGTGTTTATTTTGTATTTAGCCCTTTAGAAAGAGTTTTAAACGCCCTTTTTCTATTTATCGAAGAACATAAAATAAAAAGATGCCCAGCATCAGCGCTTGAATCAATCCTTTGGCAAATACACCTGATATAAATCCGATTAACGAGCCTAATCCTACTTTCACACTTGTCTTCACATCTTTTTGATGAACAAGGAGCTCTGCTATAACACTTCCGATAAATGGACCAATGATAATTCCTGCAATCGGAATCACAAAAGGACCGACTAATAACCCAATGGTGCTTCCCCAAATAGCTGCACGGCTGCCGCCAAAACGCTTGACCCCAATCAGGTTCGAGACATAATCTGCCGCAAATAATACCGCGGTAAATACGGCTTGAATGAGCCAAAACGTCAGTGTCAGCGGCTCGAAGCTGAAAAAGAAACCATATAGAATAAATCCGAGAACCATAAAAACCACACTAGGGATAATTGGATAAACAAGTCCAACAAATGCAATGATAAATGCACAAATGATGAGAATCCAATACAGCACGTCCAAGTCACAGCCGCCTCCTTTTTATTTGCTGTATACATTATGCCTCATTCCCTCTATCTTAACCAGCAATGAAGGCCATACTTGTACTTGTTAGATAGACATTGATACAATATGAGAAATAGAAAAGAATGTAGGAAGTGAATTGATTGAACGTATTTAAACTATTGTTAAAAGGCATTTATTCACCAAAAGATATTGCGAAAGCACGGTTTACAGGGATTGGCAAAGCGATTTTATTCATTTTTATCCTTTCGATCATCGCAGCAGTTCCACAGGGCTATCATATGAGTCAAGAGATCTCGAATGCGATGTCAGGATTTCAGCATGTGATCAAAAAAGATTTACCTGATTTCTCAATCGAAAAAGGAAAGCTTCAAGCGGATCAAAGTGAACCGATAGAAAAAGAAGAAAACGGCATTACGATCATTTTTGATCCTGCTGAAAAAATAAAAGCAAGTGAGCTTGAATCAAAGCAAACGGCCATCGCATTATTAAAAGAAAAAGCTGTGATTGCTATTGATGGGCAAATGACAGATATCCCGTATCAGCTGCTTGGTGGGACGCTGACAAAAGACGAACTTGCCCGCGTCACAAATCAGAATCAAGCGATTATTATCCCAGTCATCTGTGTGCTGTTATATCTATCAACTGCGGCTCTCATGTTCATTAGCGCAACTTTCCTTGCGATGCTTGGTACATTTATTAAACGCATGCAGCAAAAAGAGCTGTCCTTTCAAATGCTATGGAAGCTCTCTGCTTACTCACTCACATTAACAACAGTCTTTTTCGCCATCATGAGTGCATTAAACACGCCTGTTGCGAATTCATTTTTATTAAATTGGGTCATTAACTTTATCTTCTTATACCTTGTCGTAAAAGAAATACCCGCTAAACATAAACCACTTGTCAAAAATTAATTTAGTATATGAAAGCTCCCCCAACTTGGAGGAGCTTTTTATGTATGTGCATTCTCTATGATTCATCCGGATGAATGATCGCAAACAAATAATGATCTTCCCATACGTCATTAATCTTTACTTTTTTACGATTGAGTCCCTCATTTTCAAAACCTGTCTTTTCAAGCACACGAATGGAACCTATATTACTCGGCTTTACTCCAGCTTCAATACGATGCAGGTGCAGCTCATCAAAGGCATAATCGATGATTAAACGAATGGCTTCTGTCATATACCCTTTCCCGCCATGCTTTTCATCAAGTACATACCCCAGCCAAGCTCCTTCTGCCGGGCCTCTTACGACAGAATTTAATGAAATTGTCCCAATTAAGGCATCTGTTTCATTTAAGAAAATACCGTGCATGTAGGCTTCATCCTGTACGCATCTTTCCACACTGCGCTGAATTCGTTCAATTTGACGAGATAACGTGAAAAAATCATCTTTGACCAAAGGTGTAAATTGCTGAAAATAGGAGCGATTCTCAAGTTCAAGTGCGAGTAGTGATTGTGCATCTTCTTCTGTTAGCGCTCTCACATATATATGCTGACTGATTTTCTTCATAAACTCTCCCCCCCCTGCTTTTATTTTATCATAATCGTGATAGAAGCTTGAAAAAGCACCGCCGAGCGTAAATTCAATACAAGACACACTAGAACGAACTAGAATCTCCCTTTCCAGCTTTTCTCCTCATGTTGGTTCTATCATTTCGGGACATGCATAGACTGAAGTAAACTCTTAAAAGCGGTGAGTGAAATGCGACGTATTATTTTTATGCTAATCAGTTTGTTTGTCCTCTTTATTATCTTTTTTGATTTAAAAAATGGCACCATTCCCGTTGAAGAAGGTCCAGCTGTCCCTGCAAATGCCTTTCAAACACCTGAGAAAAAAGCATATAAGAACGTCACAGTGAAACAAGGTGAAACTGTCGTCTCTATCGTCCATACAAGCAAGCCACTTGATGAAGTCATTGAGGATTTTGAAGAGCTGAATCAAGGCGTCAAAGCAAACGAAATTCGGGCAGGCAGCACATATAAGTTTCCGGTATATAAGAGATAAAACGTTAATTCCTTGTCATTCATACAAAGAGACTGTTACAATATGAACTGTAAAACAAGACGTACATGGCAAAGAATTGCTTGTACACTAAGGAGCGATTGACAAGTGAGTGAAGTCACACATCGTACTAAAACACGTCCCGTCAAAGTGGGACCTTTAACTATAGGTGGAAATAATGAGGTTGTCATTCAAAGTATGGCAACAACCAAAACACATGATGTCGAAGCGACAGTAGCTGAAATTAAGCGTCTTGAAGAAGCTGGCTGTCAAATCGTGCGTGTCGCATGCCCAGACGAGCGTGCAGCAAATGCGATTGCAGACATAAAAAAACAGATCAACATCCCGCTAGTTGTCGATATTCATTTTGACTACAAGCTTGCACTGAAAGCGATTGAAGCAGGTGCAGACAAAATTCGAATCAACCCAGGAAACATCGGAAGACGAGAAAAAGTCGAAGCGGTTGTGAAAGCAGCAAAAGAAAAGGGCATTCCAATCCGTATTGGGGTAAACGCTGGTTCATTAGAGAAAAAAATTCTTGATAAATACGGCTACCCAACAGCAGATGGTATGGTCGAAAGTGCACTGCACCACATTAAAATTCTTGAAGATCTAGATTTTCATGATATCATCGTCAGCATGAAAGCATCTGATGTCAACCTAGCGATTGAGGCGTACGAAAAAGCTGCAAAAGCATTTGACTACCCTCTTCACCTTGGAATTACAGAATCAGGTACATTATTTGCAGGTACGGTTAAAAGTGCAGCTGGTCTCGGCGCTATCTTGAATATGGGGATTGGGAATACACTCCGCATCTCATTAAGTGCTGATCCAGTTGAGGAAGTAAAAGTAGCACGTGAACTGTTGAAATCATTTGGTCTTGCAGCAAATGCAGCCACACTGATCTCTTGCCCAACTTGTGGACGAATTGAAATTGACCTCATTAGCATTGCAAATGAAGTCGAAGAATATATCTCCACGATTAAAGCACCGATTAAAGTAGCTGTTCTTGGCTGTGCTGTAAACGGTCCAGGTGAAGCGCGTGAAGCTGATATCGGAATTGCCGGAGCTAGAGGCGAAGGCCTATTGTTCCGTAAAGGTGAAATTGTTCGTAAAGTGCCAGAAGAAACAATGGTCGAAGAACTGAAAAAAGAAATCGATAAAATTGCTGAAGAGCATTATGCAAAAATGGAAGCTGAAAAAGCAAAAGCCAACGCATAACAAAAAACGCCTGACGTCACTGTCAGGCGTTTTTCTGTTCTTGTTAAAAGAACGGGGTGATAAATATGCCAAGGATGACGGAAACAATTCCGATCCCGATTGACCATGCGCCAAGCGCATGTGCTCCTTTTCTTCTTGCAATATAACCAACGACGATTGCCGCTACTCCTAATAGCACCGGCAAGACAAATAACGAGATAATCGCAATCGCGAGTGCTGTATAGCCTATCCCCTTACTGCCTGAATCGTCACCTACTTGGTCACGTTCTCGTCTGTCTACTCGATCTCTTGAAGCCTGATATGGCTCTGCAATTTCAGCAGCTGTTTCCTCTAGATAGCCATCATCATTACTAAAGTGTGTGTCGATTTCACGATCATTTCTTCTGAAATCTTCGTCTCTTTCCATGATCAATTCCCCCTTTTGGTTAATAGAAAGGAGCTTTTTTAGTATGAGCAAAAATGTCTGTTTCATGTTTGCTAAAACTTGCTGGAATTGTGAATTGATTATGTTACACTTTAAGAGTATAAAAATGAGGAGTGTGGGCATGTTACGTTTAGGAATTGATATAGATGGCACAGTGACGGCGCAGGACACCTTTGTTCCCTATTTAAATGAGTCGTTCCAATGTGCCATGACACTAGATGATATGACAGAATATGATTTGACGAAGCTTTTAAATATTTCTCAAGAAGAGTTTTGGGGCTGGATGAATCAGCATGAGCCTCTTATATATAAACAGGCAAAGCCTGCTAAGGACGCAAAAGAGATGCTTGATCAAATGAAACATCAACACAGGCTGATCTATATTACAGCGAGAAGGCAGCATCATGCGGATATCACCTACGAGTGGTTTCACAAACATCACGTACACTATGATGACATTGAGCTGGTTGGCGGTCATCATAAGCTCGAAGCTGTTCAAAAGCACAAAATTGATGTGTTTTTCGAGGATCATCATGGAAATGCCACAATGATTGCAAAAGAGGCTGACATCCCGGTTATTCTTTTTAACTCCCCATATAATCAAATGCCCATTGACGAGAGGATTATACGTGTCAACAACTGGCAGGAAGCATCTCAATGGATTAAACAATACGAGCAGCATTTGGAAACTGCTTATTAATACAGAAAAGCCGATACTCTAATGTATCGGCTTTTTTGATGGAGCAAGCTTCCCTTCTGTCATGAGAAAATGGTACAGCGCTCCCTTCATGCCTGCCTGATTCAAGTAATAGCACGTTTCCACCTTCACTTGAATGTTTTTCCACGCAGGCAGAGTATGTAAATGTTTCTCAATGTTTGATAGCAAATCTGGTCTTGCGCTTACACCGCCACCAATGAGGATTTTCTCAGGATTAAGGACAGTTGCTACATTGTAAATACCAATGGCGATTCGCTTGTACCACTGATCCACTAGCTTTTCAATGGACGGATCATGCTTTGCCTTTTCAAAAATGGCTTGACCGTCTATTTGCGTGCTTTGCGGAATTCCTTGCTTTTCTTTATAGCTGCGAATTAAACCAGCTGTTGAAGCACTACTGTTGAGTGTTGTAAATTGTCCATTGTCTGTCTCTGTCAGCATCATGCCAAATTCACCGCCGCGGAAGGAAGCCCCGCGTACAAGCTGACCGCCAGCGAAAATACCACCGCCAACACCTGTGCCAAGCGTCATACAAATAAAACTGTCACACTCTTTCGCATGGCCACTGTATTTTTCTGCAAGAGCTGCACAGTTCGCATCATTTTCGACTTCAACACGAAGAGAGGTTTTCTCTTCTAAAAGAGTTTTTACATTTTGACCATTTAAGGCAATGATGGCTCCTGCAAATTCTGTATAACCTGTTTCACTGTCCACAAAGCCCGGAAGACTAATGGCGATTCCGCTGACATCTGACGTTCTCTGATATTGTTTGACCACATCCGCCATCGCTTCTAAAAACGGTTCAAGCTGACGGCAATTCGTTTCATAGTCACCGCTCGTGACCAGCCCCCCATCCCGATCCATTAATCCATGTTTTGTTCTCGTCCCGCCTACATCAAACACGACATAATACGCCACTTTTGACCCTCCCTTTACTCCAAAAGACACAAATTTCTTCAGTACCTTGTTCTCATTTTAATGAAACAGCCGCCCTTTGTAAAACGTTTTCAAAAAGACAAGAGAAAAAGCCAGCTCTGCGGCTGGCTGTTTTATGAGTGAACTTCCTTCGGTTCGCAGGAAGGACATGTTCCGTATATTTCGAATTTATGTCCGCTAATGTGATAATCCTCTAGATCGGCGTCTAACTTGTCCATAGGGCAGGCATCGATCTCCTTTGTTTTACCGCATGTCAGACAAATAAAATGATGGTGGTGATGAGAAAAGGAACATTTAAAACGAAAAAGCTTCTCACCTGACAATTCCGTTGTTTCTAATATACCTAAGTCTTCATATAGCGACAGGTTTCGGTAAATCGTATCAAAGCTAAGACCCGGGTAGTCTTCACTTAGTGCCGTCAGCACATTTTTAGCAGTCAAATATTTATCAGAATCAGAAAACAGTTGAAGCATGTCTTCACGTTTGCTTGTATACTTGTAGCCTTTTTCCTTTAATAAATCAAGCGCTTCTTGTACGTTCATGATGATTCCCCCTTTTGAATTTTCCAATAAAAATACATCCGATTAAAATCAAAATGGACAGCATCACAATGGTTCCGCCTGGCGCTAAATCTAGATAATAGCTTAAGATCAATCCCGCCAATACAGACAATTCACCGAACAAGATCGAAAGGAAAATCGCCTGTTTGAACCCTTTGGCAATGCGGATACTTGCCGCAACAGGAAGTGTCATGAGCGCAGAGACAAGTAGTGTACCTACGATACGCATCGATGCCGCAATGACAAGTGCGACAACTAAGATAAAAATAAAATGAATCCATTTCGCTGAAATACCAGAAGCCTTTGCATGCTCTTCATCAAAAGAAAGTAAAAATAATTCTTTATATAAAAGCACGACAACTAACACCACAACGAGTGAGATCCCAACAACAATCCAAAGATCTAATCTCGACACCGCACTGACACTTCCGAACAAATAACTAAACAAATCTGTATTAAAGCCATTCGCTAGTGAAATGAAGATGACGGAAATCCCGATACCGCCTGATAAAATAATAGGTATCGCCAGCTCCTGATAATGCTTATACACAGAGCGCAGGCGTTCAATAAATAACGAACCGGCAACAGAAAACGCCATCCCTAAGTACAGCGGGCTTACCCCTGTCAAGAGGCCAAACTTTTTATCAAGAAATAAACTAGCTGCAATACCGGCAAGTGATACGTGACTGAGGGCATCTGCAATCAGCGAGAGCCTTCTCACGACGATAAATACACCAAGCAAGGGCGCAATAAAACCGATCAGCATTCCTGCGATAAACGCATTTTGTAAAAATTCATAATGAAAAAATGGAAATAGCATTATTCATGTCCCCCATGATGGTGATGATCGTGATGAATCACTTGAATGTCATGTCCGTAAAATTGAGATAACGCCTGATCATCCATTGAATCAAACGTTGCTGCATCTCCGTGGAAATGAAGTGTCTGATTTAAACAAGCCACATGGGTGACTTTATCAGAAACGGTGCCCACGTCGTGTGTGACGAGAATTAAAGACATTCCTTTTTCTTTGTTTAATGTTTCGAGCAGCTGATAAAAGCCTTCTACTGTCCGCTGGTCTACCCCAACCGTCGGTTCATCTAAAATGAGCAGCTTCGGCTGACTGACGAGCGCACGTGCAATAAAGGCACGCTGCTGCTGACCGCCTGAAAGTTCCCCGATGTTTTGGTGCTTTAAATCTTGTATCCCAACTGAACGAATGGCTTCCTCAACTTGCCATTTGTCCTGCTTGCTCATTCGTTTGAATAAACCTATTTTCGCCGTCAATCCACTTGCGACGACTTCGTAAACAGAAGCAGGGAAACCTGTATTAAAACTATTCGCCTTTTGAGAAACAAATCCAATTTGATCCCAGTCTCTAAATTTTGAAGCAGGCGTGCCAAATAGCTTTAATTCACCTTGCTGTGGTTTAATGAGCCCAAGCAGGCACTTTAATAAGGTTGTTTTACCAGATCCATTCGGTCCAACAAGTGCTAGAAAATTTCCTTCCTCGACTGTTAAATGAATGTGATCTATGACATTTCGCTGTCCATACGAGTACGAAATGTCCTTCATTTCAATAATTGGCTTTGCCATGAATCTTTCCACCTTTAATCAATATAAAAAGAATGATTACGATTTATACAACAAAAAGAAAATGGCTTTTGCCATTTTCTCTGTCCATACATACATTTCATTATATAAAAGAAAGATTAAAAAGTAAAATAAAAGCTAATGAATGGCTGTTTTGAACTTACCGCCTTTTGTTTCATGCGTATCCATAATCGTAATAAATGCTTGACTATCAATTTCAAATACAATGGATTTTAGCTTTGTGATTTCAAGTCTTGTGACAACGGCGTAGATGACATCTTTTTCTTCATCTGTATAACCGCCTTTCCCTCTCAGCTTTGTCGTTCCCCTGCCAAGTCGATGAAGAATCGCATCTGAAATTTCATCATAATAATCTGACACGATAATGACAGCTTTTGTTTCATCAAGCCCTTGAATGACAGCATCAATTGTTTTCATTGCCAAATAATATGTCATAACAGAATACATAGCCTGCTCTGGTCCGAAGACAAAGCCTGCCCAAATAAAAATGAACACATTGACGATCATGACAAACTCACCGACGGAGAATGGAATTTTTTTCGTTAGCAGAATGCCTAAAATCTCTGTTCCATCCATTGAGCCTCCATTTCGAATGACAAGTCCCACACCAAAACCAAGTAATAGCCCGCCAAATACAGTGGCTAAGATTGGCTGATTTGTAAATGCCTCTACATGATGAAGTGAAGATTCAATCACGGCTAAGCTGACAATCCCAATTACTGTGGAAACCAGAAAGGTTTTGCCAATATGTTTGTATCCTGATATCATAAATGGAATATTCAAAATGACAACAATCGTCGCAAAATTGATGAATGGGTTATCTGTAAAGAGATAATCCAAAATAAGCGAAATGCCGATGATGCCTCCATCGATAATATTGTTTGGCACTAAAAATAATTCAATGCTGACTGCTGCGCATGTAGCTCCTACTAGAATCAGGAAAATTCTAAATATAAAATGAGGCACTGATTCCTTTCTATGCTGTTTACTATTTGCCATACGTTCTCCCCTCTACACAACTTAAATTTTCAATGAACATTTTATTCACTTTACTATTTTATCATTTCACAGGGTAAAATAAAATTTTTTGCACATTTTCCGTTTTCGCCCATACATTGTTACAGAGGGGAGGAATGGAATTGATTTTAATTCAAAAAATTGTCCTGCAACGGCTCAATCAGATCACAGCAAATGATCTGTTAAGGTATGCGAAGCAGTATGGTGTCAGTTTAACGTCAAACCAAGCTGCTGAGGTGGCCAAACTCATGAATGGGAAGAACATCAATATTTTTAATGATGCAGAGCGTAGCCAGCTTCTTAAGCAAGTAGAAGCGATTACATCTAAACAGACAGCTCAGACTGTCAATGATCTGTTTAATCAGTTTACAAGTTAAACAAAAAAGGGCCGCATTTAGCGGCACCTCATGATGTTATATGCTTTTTTACTGATTCTTAATTTTATCTAGTAAGCCTTCGTCAAATTGCTTTTCTTTTAGCATTGCAATTTCGAATTTGTAAGGTGGCTTTTTGTTCTTTTTATCTTCACCTACATAAGGCGTTTCTAAGATTTTTGGTACATCTTGAAGCTGCGGATGATGCACAATATTGTTCAGTGCATCGAAGCCAATTTCACCAAAGCCGATATTTTCATGTCGGTCTTTTCTTGCGCCTTGTACGTTTTTACTGTCATTAATATGAAGAACCTTGATTCGGTCAATACCGACGATTCGATCAAATTCTTCTAACACCCCATCAAAGTCAGTCACAATCGGATAACCAGCATCGTGTGTGTGACACGTATCAAAGCAGACAGAAAGTGCTTCGTTATGTGTCACTCCGTCGATAATTTGGGCAAGCTCTTCAAAGCTTCTTCCGCACTCTGATCCTTTGCCAGCCATTGTTTCAAGTGCAATTTGAACCTTTTGCCCTTTTACGATGACTTCGTTTAAACCTTCAATGATTTTTTGGATTCCTGCTTCTGGTCCTGCTCCGACATGTGCACCTGGGTGGAGAACAATCTGCCTCGCACCTAGCGCTTCTGTACGTTCAATCTCAGAGCGAAGGAAGTCCACACCAAGCTCAAAGGTCGCTGGATTGACGGTGTTCCCAATATTAATAATATATGGTGCATGCACGACGATATCTGTCATACCATGCTCTTTCATATGCGCTTGTCCAGCTTCAATATTGAGGTCTTCAATTTTTTTACGGCGCGTATTTTGCGGTGCACCTGTATAAATCATAAACGTATTCGAACCATAAGAGGCAGCTTCTTGACTCGCTGCAAGAAGCATATGTTTTCCGCTCATGGATACATGTGAACCAATCTTCAACAATGTTTCCCCCTACTTTCCATTACGCTTTGACTTTCTACGTTCCTGTCTTTTGATTTTGTCCATCTCACGTGTCATTTTCTTTTTATATCCAGGTTTGACGGCTTTCGGTTTTCTCACAAGACGCTTTGCTTTTTCTTCAATTTCATTAGGTGCTTTTTTACGTCTTTGACGCTTCAAGCGGTCATCTGCATCTCGCCATTCGCCATGAACAATGGTTTTGTTTTCAAACACAACGCCCATTTTCTCAATTTGAATGAGTGCATCCTCATCAGCAAGCTCATAAATAGTCATCGCAATTCCAGATGAACCAGCTCGAGCCGTTCGACCAACACGGTGAACATAAAAATCAAGATCAGATGGAAGTTCATAGTTGATCACATGGCTGACGCCTTTAATATCAATTCCGCGGGCTGCAAGGTCAGATGCCACAATATAAGTGAACTCTAAATCATCAATTTGTTTCATCACTTTTTTACGTTCGCGCGGCGTTAATCCACCATGAAGCACTCCAACTTTCATTCCTTTTTCTTGTAGGAATGATGCGATTTCATCAACGGTTGTTTTTGTATTGGCAAAAATGATGCCTAAATAAGGCTGTACATTCGTCACCATTTCATGGAGCAATTTTAGCTTGTCGCGCTGTTTAGATGGGACTAAAATATGCTGGATGTTTTCAGCTGTAATCCGTTTTGGTTCAACATGGGCATATTTTGGATTGTCCATATATTTTTTCAGGAATGGCTTTAGTTTTTCTGGAATCGTTGCTGAGAACACAAGCATTTGCAGCTGCTCTGGCATTTGTGAACCAATACGGTCCACATCTTCTAAAAAGCCCATATCCAGCATTAAATCCGCTTCATCAATGACAAGAGATGTCGCTTTGTAAACGTTCAGCGCCTGCTCATGAATGAGGTCCGCAATACGTCCAGGTGTGCCGACAACCAAATGCGGCTGGTTTTTTAGCTTTTGAATGGATTTCTGCTTGTCCGTTCCGCCAATGTAAAGCTTTGCTTTAATTTCTTCTTCTGGAGAGGCCTTCTTTAAGATCGTTTGGGCTTCTTTGAAAATTTGATTGGCTAATTCTCTTGTAGGTGCAGTAATCACGACTTGTACGTGCTCTTTGCTTGGATCAATTGAATGAATAAGCGGCAATAAGTACGCGTGGGTTTTCCCTGTTCCTGTTTGTGATTGACCAATCACGCTTTCTCCTTTTAACACAGCAGGGATAATTCTTTTTTGAATATCAGTTGGCTCATAAAAGCCCAGTTCATGAATAGCATCTATTATAAAAGACTTTAATTCATATGTCGTAAATTTTGTTTCGTTCATGTTTTCACTCCTTAAGGCAATGCCTTTTTGCTCATCTCCTCATTATAGCTGATTTTCAGCAAAAAAACCATGTCCGCTTTTCTTACAGGAAACCAATTGATGCTTCCTTGCATAACCTATGATTAGAAAGAGAATGCAGTAAGGGAGGTACAAGTATGTTAGGGCAAAGGCCTATGGGCGATTTTCAGCCGCACCGTCCCTCACGCCGGCATCTTGGAAATGGCGGACAGCCCGGAATTTTTCAAAGGAGGCAGCAGGCTCCTATCGAACAGACTTTTCAAGGGCAAGGCAATCAATTTCAGCAAATGATGCCTCGCTCCCCGTCTGTACAGGGAGGCGGTGTACGCGGAATGGGCGGAATTCCAGGAGGCGAAAGCCGTGCACTAGGCGGCGGAGCAGGAATGAAAGGCTTGCTCTCTAAATTTCTTCCTGGCGCAGGGGGAGCAGGGGTTTCTGGAGGTGGTGCGGGATTACAAGGAATCCAGAGCTTCGCAAATCCTGCAACCCTCTCAAGCATGTTGGGAAATGTTCAAAAGGTGCTCGGAATGGCGCAGCAATTTACGCCAATGATTCAGCAATACGGTCCTTTAGTCAGAAATTTGCCTGCGATGATTAAGCTGTACAGCCAGCTTGGCAGTGCAGATGATGATGAAACAAGTACAGATGAAGAACCTAAAGAAATCGGCGAGGAAACAGAAGTGCAAAAAGAGGTTGCATCAGGAGATGATGAAATAGAAGAAAACGAAGAACCAGAGGACATCCTCGTCAAAAAAGCAGCTCCTCACACATCACCTGCTCCTGAAGCAAAACCGAAAAAAAGACCTGGCAGCTCTGTTCCAAAACTATATGTCTAGTGATCTTTTAACGGCGAAGTGTCCCCTGCGTATAACAATCTTTGATATATACGCTTACTTTGGCTATAATGGAAGCTAGAGAATGATAAAAAGCCGTTTTTCCACGGCTTTTTATATTGTTCTTCTCTAGCAGCACTTCCCTACAGGAGGACGAATAAATGAATGTAATTAAAATTTCGCCGCGTGGCTATTGCTATGGCGTTGTAGATGCAATGGTCATTGCTAAAAATGCCGCACTTGATAAAAACTTGCCACGCCCAATTTATATATTAGGTATGATTGTGCACAACAAACACGTGACAGATGCCTTCGAAGAAGATGGGATCTACACACTGGACGGCCCAAACCGCTTGGACATTTTAAAGCAGGTTGAAAGCGGAACAGTTATTTTCACTGCTCACGGCGTTTCACCTGAGGTTCGTCAAATTGCAGAAGAAAAAGGTCTTGTCGCCATTGATGCAACCTGTCCCGATGTAACGAAAACACATGAACTCATTTCAGAGAAAACAGCCGATGGGTATGACATTATTTATATCGGAAAAAAAGGTCATCCTGAGCCAGAGGGAGCTGTCGGAGTAGCCCCTGACAAGGTGCATCTTGTCGAATCAGAAGCGGACATTGAGGCGCTCGATTTAACATCAGATAAATTGCTTATCACCAATCAGACAACGATGTCTCAGTGGGATGTCCACGATCTGATGGAGCTCATAAAAGAGAAATATCCTCACGTCGAGTACCATCAAGAAATTTGTCTTGCGACACAAGTACGTCAGGAAGCTGTATCTCAGCAAGCTGGCCAAGCCGATCTTACCATTGTTGTCGGCGATCCAAAAAGTAATAACTCCAACCGTCTGGCACAAGTGTCAATGGAGATTGCTGGAACGCAGGCTTACCGTATTGGTGACCTAAGTGAGCTCAAGCTGGAGTGGCTGCAAGGCGTAAATACCGTTGCCATTACTGCTGGCGCTTCTACACCAACGCCTATTACAAAAGAAGTGATCCGTTTCTTAGAAAACTACGAGCCGGATGATGAATCAACTTGGAAGATTGAACGATCGGTTCCTCTTTCGAAAATACTACCGCGCGTGAAAACAAAGAAATAAACGTCAGAGCTTCTATGCTCTGACGTTTTTTTGTTTACATAAATTGAAATGGATTTGTGTTTGATTCAGAAACAAAGAGCTGTACATCATACTTTTTCTCTGAACATAGCGATTGAAGCTTCGCCTTTACGCCCTCTTTCATCATCTTTTCTGCATAATGCCCTGGGTC
This sequence comes from Bacillus sp. lyk4-R2A-2, assembly GCF_030209735.1. NCBI lineage: Bacteria > Bacillati > Bacillota > Bacilli > Caryophanales > Bacillaceae > Bacillus > Bacillus sp. lyk4-R2A-2. The sequence continues at coordinate 356,948 of NZ_JARVRK010000005.1, read as the reverse complement.
CACTACGTTCAGCCCGAGCATCATGGCATCATGGGCGACATGGAAATAAAGGTCCCCTGTCACATATACATCAGCACCCATTCTTTTTGCTTGATGAATGTATTTATTTCCGTCTCCGCCAAGCACAGCTACTTTTTTCACAACAGCGTCCTGATCACCTACAAAGCGAGCACCATTTACATCCAGCTTTGTCTTCACAAATCGCGCGAAGTCTCCAAGGGTCATAGGCTCTCTTAGCTCCCCTATACGGCCAAGCCCTTTTTGAATAGGAGGAAGGTCTGTCGTGTGTACACTATAAGCGACTTCTTCATAAGGATGTGCTTTGATCATTTCACGAATGACTTTTTTTTCAATACTTGCCGGGAAAATGGTTTCAATCCGTACTTCTTTAACAAATTCCAATTGACCGGTCTCACCAATGAACGGGTCCGCATCTTCTGATGGCAAAAAGCTGCCTGTCCCTTCATTTGAAAACGCACAATGGCTGTAGTTGCCAATATGGCCGGCGCCCGCATTTCCTAAAGCTGTCCGGATGGCTTCTTCAAATTCCTGCGGGACATAGAGGGCAAGCTGTTTGATTTGATCTTCATATGTCGGGACTAACACACTTGTTTCTTCAAGCTCTAAAGCCTCCGCAAGCAAGTCATTGACTCCTCCATCAGCCACATCTAAATTCGTATGTGCCACATATACTGCAATATCATGTTTGATGCATTTCTCAATGATTCGTCCAGCTGGCTGATCTGTCGCTACATGTTTTAACGGACGGAAGATCGGCGGATGGTGAGCAATCATGAGATCCACATTTTTTTCGATCGCCTCATCTACCACATTCTCTAGTACATCTAAGGTGATCATGACATTGTTAACCTTTTTATTTAACGTCCCAATCTGGAGACCGATTTTGTCACCTTCCATGGCATATGCCTTTGGTGAAAATTGTTCAAATAATTGGATGATTTCATGTCCGTTTACTGTTTTAGCCAACAGTCAAAACCTCCTTTAGAATCTTTATTTTTACATGCAGCTCTTCAAGACGCTCCTTGTTCTCTTCTGTTCGCGCTGCCTGCTGAATTTGACTTTCTATCTTCTCCATATGCTGGAGCTCTTGCATCCACTTGCGCCGGAAGACGTCATTTTGCTCTTTCGCAAGAAACGGACCAACTAGCATGCCTGTTTCAATTGACATCCCTTCATAGGCTTTATCTTTGTCGCCTTTTTCGGCGATGATGATTTCGTATATTTTGCCATCCTCTTCTAAAATGACTTCACCCATCAATTCATACCCCTCTTGATAGAGCCATAAACGAATGTGGTGAGCATGGATATTCGGCTGAAGAATAAGCCTTTCATGGCCTGTGAGCTTATGCTTGCCGTCATGTAAAATGCTTGCGATGAGTGCTCCGCCCATACCTGCAATCGTTACAGCATTCACTTCGCCCTTTTCAATGACTTCAAGACCATTACCTTTTCTGACCGAGATCTGGTCATCTAATTCAAGTCTATGTACTTGCTGCTTCGCCGATTGAAGCGGTCCTTCTGTAATTTCACCAGCAACCGCTTTTACTGCTTTTTGATGCAGGATCGCATAGCACGGCAAATAGGCATGATCTGAGCCGATATCAGCAAAGACAGCCTCATGTGGTAAAAAGTCTGCGACTCTTTTTAATCGTTTTGATAAATTCATTTCATTCATACGTATCACTACTTTTCTTTAATGTTCATACTTGTCTATCTTATATAAATTATGGACTTTTTAAAAGTCGTTTTCAAATGAAAAAAGCTCTTCTGATCAAAAAGAGCTTTTTGCGTAACATTATTTAATTTTGGATACCCATTCTGACATTTCATCGAGCTTTTCATTCGGGATTAGCCCGCCTGGCATCCCGTTGCCGCCTTCTTGAATTTTCTTCTTAATGTCTGCTACTTCAAGCTTGTCTCCAACACCTTTTAATGCAGGACCAGCACCGCCTTCATAGTTTTCCCCGTGACAACTCAGACAGTTTTGCTTATACAATTCTTCCGGCGTCGCATTCGCTGTTTCTTCTTGCTTTTGCTCCTCGCCTCCAGAGGCGATTTTGTCTTCATCTTTCAGCCCCTTCATTGATAAGAAAAAAGTGAGTCCAATACCTAAAATGGCAATCAATAAAAATGGTATAAGTGGATTCCGTTTCATTTCTTTCATCCTCCCCTTTGTGAAAACCCCTTTAAGACTATACAAACAATTCTAATTCTACTTTAATTTTACAAAAAGTAAACGAATTATGATACAAAACTTTGGTCAAGTTCACAGATTAGACAAAAATGATGCAAAGATGAGAAATGAAGCCTTCAGCACATTTTGATGTATTTTTTATACATCTTTTCTCTAAGAACGTTGCAAATTTATTATTTATTCAGTAAAATATAATCAGATTGAAAAAAGCGTTTTCATTTTTGATGAAGAAAGAACGGATCTCTTTCAAGATCCGTCCAGTTTCTACTCTAAGAAGTCTTTTAATCGTTTACTTCTGCTTGGGTGTCTTAATTTACGCAGAGCTTTCGCTTCAATTTGGCGGATACGCTCTCTTGTGACGCCGAACACCTTTCCAACCTCTTCTAACGTACGTGTTCTTCCGTCATCTAGTCCGAAACGTAGTCTCAGTACATTTTCTTCACGGTCCGTTAGCGTGTCTAGTACATCTTCAAGCTGCTCTTTTAACAATTCGTATGCAGCATGGTCAGATGGAGATGTCGCCTCTTGGTCTTCAATAAAATCACCAAGGTGCGAGTCATCTTCTTCACCAATAGGTGTTTCTAAAGATACTGGCTCTTGCGCAATTTTAAGAATTTCTCTAACCTTTTCTGGCGTTAAATCCATATCTTCAGCAATTTCCTCTGGCGTTGGTTCTCTGCCTAGGTCTTGCAGAAGCTGTCTTTGAACACGGATCAATTTATTAATGGTTTCTACCATATGAACCGGGATCCTGATTGTTCTTGCCTGATCGGCAATCGCCCGCGTGATCGCCTGTCTAATCCACCAAGTCGCATATGTTGAGAATTTGTATCCTTTGCGGTAATCAAACTTCTCAACTGCCTTCATAAGACCCATGTTTCCTTCTTGAATCAAGTCAAGGAACAGCATACCACGTCCGACGTAGCGTTTCGCGATGCTGACAACGAGACGAAGGTTTGCTTCCGCTAATCTTCTTTTTGATTCCTCATCGCCTTCTTCGATCTTTTGAGCATACGTAATTTCTTCTTTAGCAGATAACAAATTGACGCGTCCGATTTCTTTTAAGTACATACGAACAGGATCATTAATTTTGACACCTGGTGGTACGCTTAAATCATTTAGGTCAAATTCTTCTTCTGCTTTAGCCAGCTGCTGAACATTTGGGTCTTCTGTCTCTTCGTTTTCACTAATGAGCTCTACACCCTGTTCGCCTAAATATTCATAGTATTCATCCATTTGGTCTGATTCAATTTCAAAGCTAGACATACGCTCTGCAATTTCTTCGTATGTTAAAACGCCCCGTTTTTTACCCGTTTCAGTGAGCTTATCTCTCACCTGTTCAAAGGTTAATTCAGTTTCGGTTTCGTGGGCTTGTTTATCAGCCATTATGGATCCCTCCTTCCAAAGCTTGCAACGAATTCTAAAGTAACTTGCGATTTGCTTCCGCTCTGCTTTTCTCTCTTTATCAAACAGATGAGCAAATAGGAATAAAATAAAAAATGATGAAGGCAAGATGCTTGCGGTCTTATGCTCCTCCCGTAAAGGATTCATTGCCAGCCGTAAGTCTTGTCATAAATATTAGACGTATTACTTCAGCGAACGGTTCAACTGAACAATTTCTTTTGCAAGTGTTGCCGCTTTGAAGAAATCTTTTTGCCTCTCCGCTTCTGCACGTTCTAGTTCTTTTTCCTTTATCATTGACAAATTCCGATGATTCAACACTTTTTTTACATAATCACTTAATTCAGCTTCACTTAGTTCGTCTCCAACTTGAATCATGAATATATCCGTCAGAAGCTGATTGATGATATCATCTTCTATACGGTTCATCAGGTGCTGCGGCGTTGGTTCTTTGCCTTCTTCATACAAAGCATAAATGTACGTGGCCAGCGCCCTGTGAGAATCTATATTAAATTCAATCCCTACTCTGTCAAGTACTTTTCGGATCACGTCATCGCTTTTTAACATATGAGCAAGCAGCATTCGCTCTGCATTTTCATATGCTGGCCGCAGACGCTTTCTTCGTACCTGTGTTGACAGATGTGCACGCCGTTTTTCAAGCCCGCTTTCTTCCTGCGTGCTTTTGTCTTCTTGTCGCTGCTGTTTTTCAAACAGCTCCAGTTGTTCCTTTAATGAATCAAGTGAGATCGAGAACTCTCCAGCAAGCTGTTTCATGTAAATCTCTTGTTCCAAGGAACCGTTTAATCGGCTAATTTCTCGGAGTACCTGCTTCATATAAGTAAGCCGGTCTCCTTCATCAGATAAATTCTTTCCCCTACGGAAAAAGTTCATCTTAAATGTCATTAATGTCACACTTGCATCTATGATGTCATTCCTAAATTTCTCGCCACCATATTTACGAATGTAATCATCTGGATCAAGTCCATCTGGTATCATGGCAACGCGAACTTTACATCCTCTTTTTCCAAGCAAATCTGATGCTTTCATGGTGGCTTCATAACCGGCCGTGTCAGAGTCATAGCAAAGAATGATCTCTTCTACGTTCCGTCTGAGAAGTTTTACGTGCTCTTCTGTTAGAGACGTACCCATTGTTGCAACACTTTCGCCGACACCTGATGTGACAGCTGAAATGACGTCAGCAAATCCTTCGAAAAGAACCGCCCGTTCGCGTTTTCGAATATGCATACGCGCGTCATGAAAGTGATAAAGCAGCTTACTTTTATGAAAAAGTGGCGTTTCAGGACTATTCATATACTTAGGCTGCTGATCACCAAGCGATCTTCCGGAAAAAGCGATGACTGTCCCGTGATGATCATGAATGGGAAACATCACACGATCCCTAAAGCGGTCAAAAAAGCCTGTTCCGTTTTCACGTTGAATCAAAAGACCGGCCTTCTCCATCATCGCAGGATCAAACCCTCGCTTTTCTAAAAACTTGGTCACGAAATCCCAAGAGTCAAGAGCATATCCGATCTCAAACTTGGCAATTGTTTCATCTGTAAAGCCTCTCGCCCGTAAATAATCGAGTGCATTTTGACCTTCCTTTGTATTTACCAGCAAATGGTGGTAAAATTTCTTAAGAAGCTCATGCGCTTCAATCATTTTATGATCTGCAGTGTCCTCTTGCTGTGAGGAACTGATCTGAGCATTTGCTACATGATCAGGCAAATCAATATGGTACTTATCAGCAACATGTGAAACGGCTTCAATAAATGAGTAGCCTTCCATTTGTCTGAGGAACGAAAATACATTACCTCCTGCACCACAGCCAAAACAATGGAAGATTTGCTTATCTGCTGAAACAGAGAATGAAGGAGTATTTTCACCATGGAATGGACAAAGACCGAAATAATTTCGACCTTGCTTTCTAAGCTGTACGTATTCTCCAATCACTTCGACAATGTCTGCGTTTTTTTGGATTTGCTCCAAAAGTTCATCTGGTATACGTTTGCTCATCCTAATAACACTCCGTCGTACATTATTCGCCTTTTAATTCAAAAATCCTTCATGATTCGACAGGATTTTTTGTAGTTGCGTAATAAATCGCTTTTTATCCTCTTCTAAAAGCTTTTTGGGACCTTTTCCATATACACCTTTTCTTCGCTGTTTACTGGAAACATGTCTGCGTTCCAAATCAAAATCAATTGTTTCGTTTGTGTACATCCGTCCTCTTTCAGACAGTACAATGACCTGTCTTGGAAGCAGTAAGGAAGCAAGACCAATGTCTTGGGTGACGACAATATCATGCGCTGAAGCTGAGTTCGCAATGACTAAATCCGCTGCTTCCTTATGTGTATCTACAAACCGCCAATCTTCAAGTGGAGATCTTTTGGTTTGAAAATGCTCATATGAAGCAATGAACGTCACAGGTACTTGAAATTGAGATGCGACAGAAAGGATTTCGTCTTTTACAGGACAAGCATCTGCATCGACATAAATCGTCCTCTCTTGTTTATGTTCATTCAGGTGACTAATTCTCCATCCCTCCACCTTATTCCTGCTTTAGAGAAGCAAAAAGACCATACTTTTCCCCCATATAGCAAACAACAGTAAAACTCATTTTGTCGAAAAGTTATGTTCAGAATCACTTGACTTCTGCCAATATTAGTTTATTCGTTCTTGACTTAACTTAAACCTAAAATCAATCATTTTATCACAATTTTTTATTATAATACAAATGCAGCAAATATGCCATTGTTTTTGTTTACCCGTTTCCCACCATAGGAAAAACCCAGGAGGAGCATCCTGAGTTTATTCGGAACCTCTTTTGGTCAGCATTTGATGAATGACATTTGCCGTTTCTTCAACTGCTTTATTCGATACATCAACAACTTGACAGTTAATGCGGTCCACCACTTTTTCAAAATACTCTAGCTCTTCTTTAATCCGTTCAATGTTCGCATAAATCGCGCGATCATTTAAACCTAGAGATTTCAAACGCTCTTTACGAATATGATTTAGTTTGTCTGGACTGATTTTCAGACCGATGCATTTCTTTGGATCAACTGAAAATAACTCCTCTGGCGGATCTACTTCAGGAACAATTGGAACGTTTGCTACCTTCAGCCGTTTATGCGCCAAGTATTGAGATAGTGGTGTCTTAGATGTGCGTGATACACCGATGAGCACAATATCAGCCTTTAGAATGCCTCTTGGGTCTCTGCCGTCATCATACTTCACTGCGAACTCAATGGCTTCAACCTTTTTAAAATAATCCTCATCTAATTGACGTACACGCCCCGGCTCATGTTTCGCTTCATTTCCATAAGCAGTCTCCATTTTATCGATCAGTGGTCCGATGATGTCATAATAAACGACTCCGTTTGCTTCTGCCTCTTCAATTAAGAATTGGCGCATTTCTGGCACAACAAGAGTAAAGCAGACGATTCCGTTATCTGCTTTCGCCAGTGAAATGACTTCTTTAATCGTACCGACATCCTCTACATACGGGATTCTTCTGATATTTGAATGGTCTGATGAGCCGCCATCAAATTGGCTAAGTGCCGCTTTGACTACGAGCTCTGCCGTTTCTCCTACTGAATCTGATACCACAAAAATTACGCGATTACTCATAACATCCCCTCGCAGTCTTCTGTAATTAGATTATTTCATTCTCCGATAAGTTAACAAGTATTTTCGTCATGTTTGTTTTCGTAATTCTGCCGACCACTTCAAAGCCTTTATCCGTATCTTTTATAACAGGAAGTGCGTCTATCTGCTTTTCAATCAAGTGCTTCGCCACACCCATAATGAAATCTTCCTTGCGACAAACGGTAATGTTCGGCATTCTTGTCATAATAATATGGACAGGAATAGATGGAAGCTCCTGTTTTCCAATACTTGCGCGAAGGAGGTCTTTCCTTGACAACACGCCTGTTAAAATAGAGTGATCGTCCACAACGAATAATGTGCCCACATCTTCTAAAAACATCGTACAAATCGCATCATAAACTGAAACATTCTCATGTATCACCACTGGAATGGATTGAAAATCTTTCACTTGAAGTTTTTTCAACTTATCTGCTAGAAGCTGCGTACCTGTTTTTCCTGTGAAAAAGTAGCCGACCCTTGGTCTTGCTTCTAAAAAGCCTGACATCGTTAATATGGCTAAATCCGGTCTGAGGGTCGCCCTAGTTAAGTTCAGCCGATCGGCGATATGCTCTCCAGTGATCGGACCATTCTCTTTGACAATCTGTAAAATCTGCTCTTGCCGTTTATTTAACTCGATTGTACTCACCACCTTTAAATAGAGAGAGCGAATCTTTACTTTATGTATATCATTTTCATAACTCATCATATTATAGCGCATCTTTGTCCGAATGAAACAAAAATCCACTCAAAAACCGTGAATTAAATGAGTAAAAAACGATTGCCCTTCAAAAAAGGCAACCGTTCTTAGGTATTTATTTTACTATTAAATTGTTCATATTCGCAAATGATTGAATGACTTTTGCTAGTTTAACCATTTGTGCCAAACGATTTCGCTTCAGCTTTTCATCATCTGCATGAACCATTGTGTGATCGAAATAATGAACAATCGGTGTTTTTAACGTATCAAGCGCCTCAAGTGCTGCGCTGTATTGCCCTGCTGCTACATGTTCATTGACAGCTGTCTCTACTTGCTGATACGCCTCATATAGCTTTTGCTCATGCTCATTTTCAAACAGCTCAGGCTGAATCTCTGCGTCTTCCCCTTTTTTACTGATTGAAATGACGCGTCCTAATGCTTCTGCTGTTTCTTTGAAGCTTTCTTGTTTCACGCTCTCTTCAAGAACAGCTGCTTTTTTCACGACTGCATAAGGTTCAATATTTTCAACATCCAGTACTGCATCGACAACATCATGACGGATATGCTCTGCTTGAAGGACATATTTTAAACGGTGTGTTAAAAATTCAATGAGAGCCGTTTCATGTGCTGCTTCTACTTGAGCAAGTGCCAAAAGCTCTTTGAATGAAATGTTCCAATGACGATCAAGCAGAATTTGAACGATACCGCTCGCTTGTCTTCTTAGTCCATAAGGATCTTGAGAGCCCGTTGGAATGACATCAATTGAGAAGAAGGAACAAATAGAATCCAGCTTATCGGCTACTGCCACAATCGCACCAATTAAAGTGGAAGGCGCCTCATCACCGGCAAAGCGCGGCATATAGTGCTCATTGATGCTCTTTGCCACTTCTTCATGTTCACCAAGTGCTTTTGCATATTTCTCGCCCATGATTCCTTGTAATTCTGGGAATTCATAGACCATTTGAGTCACAAGATCAAATTTCGAAATACTTGCGGCTCTTGCCACACGCTCTGTCGTTTCGTCATTTGCACCGACATGCGCTGCTAGACGCGTCGCAATGTCTGTCACTCTCTTGAGCTTGTCGCCAATTGTGCCAAGTTTCTCATGGAATACAACCTTATCAAGCTTTTTAATATTGTCTTCAATGACTAGTTTTTCGTCTTCTTTATAGAAGAAGGCAGCATCTGATAAACGGGCACGAAGTACTTTTTCGTTCCCTCTTGCGACATTTTCAAGCGCCTCACTGTTTCCATTTCTCACCGTAATAAAGTGAGGCAATAATTCACCTTGCTCATTTTTCACAGGGAAATAGCGCTGATGCTCTTTCATTGTCGTTACCAATACTTCTTCCGGCAATGCAAGGAATTCTTTTTCAAAGGAACCAGATAGTACCGTTGGGTATTCTACAAGATTGTTGACCTCTTCTAGAAGCTCAGGATCAACAGGTATCACCCAGCCTTTTTCTGAAGATAGAGCATTTAGCTGCTCGGTAATGGATTGTTTTCTTTTATCTGAATCTGCAATGACAAATTGATCGCGCAATGTTTGCTCATAAGAAGCAGGCGAGTCGATGGTGGCTGCCTTACCAAGGAAACGGTGTCCTCTTGTCTCGCGACCGCTTTTCACCCCAGCAATGTGAGCAGGTACAATCTCCTCTCCAAATAAACAAACAATCCATTTAATCGGACGGATGTAGCGTAAATCTTTGCTTCCCCATCTCATGTTCTTTGGAAAACTTAATGAAGCGGCGATCTCACCTAATGCTGGCAGAAGGTCTTTGACTTGCTTTCCTTCTTGAAACTTCTGGACATGGACATAATCTACTCCTTTGATCTCTTTAAAATAGAGATCATCTGTTGAAGCACCTTGTCCGCGGGCAAAGCCTTCCGCTGCTTTTGTCCAATTGCCTTCCGCATCTTGTGCGATCTTTTTAGCCGGACCTTTTGCTTCTTCTTTGATGTCTTCTTGTTTTTCTGCGACACCTTTCACAAGTACAGCAAGACGTCTTGGTGAGTTAAATAGAGCAACATCTTCAAATGAAATGTTTTGCTCTTCAAACCACACTTTTACTTTCTCGCCTAGCTGCTTTGTGCTTTCTGGCATGAAACGAGCCGGCATCTCTTCTAAGCCGATTTCGAGTAATACATCTTGTTTATTCATGAGAAGCCGCCTCCTCTTTTAGCATAGGGAATCCCAATTTTTCTCGTTCTTCATAATATGTTTTGGCTACTTTTCTTGCTAACTGGCGCACTCTTCCGATATATCCAGTTCGCTCAGTAACAGAAATTGCGCCCTTTGCATCGAGCAGGTTAAACGTATGAGAGCATTTGAGCACATAATCGTATGCCGGGTGAACAAGCCCTTTGTCCATTTGGCTATGCGCTTCTTTCTCATAGGTTGTAAATAAATCAAACAGCATATCAGTATTAGATGTTTCAAATGTATAAACAGAATGCTCATATTCAGCCATTAAGAATAAATCTCTCACCGTGAATCCGTCAGTCCATTCAAGATCGAAGACATTTTCTTTGTCTTGGATGTAGGAAGCAAGACGTTCAATACCGTATGTGATTTCAACGGAAACGGGCTTACATTCTAAGCCGCCGACTTGCTGGAAATACGTGAATTGGGTGATTTCCATCCCATCAAGCCATACTTCCCAACCAAGCCCTGCACAGCCAAGAGATGGGTTTTCCCAGTTGTCTTCTACAAAACGAATATCATGTTTCAGCGGGTCAATACCAAGCGCTTTCAAAGATTCAAGATACAATTCTTGAATATTGTCAGGTGACGGCTTAATGATTACTTGGAATTGATGATGCTGATACAATCTATTTGGGTTTTCTCCATATCTACCATCAGCAGGGCGTCTTGAAGGCTCTACATACGCTACCTTCCATGGCTCTGGACCAATGCTTCGCAGGAACGTGTATGGACTCATCGTTCCGGCACCTTTTTCTGTGTCATACGCCTGCATTAATACGCAGCCTTCATTTGACCAATGCTTTTGCAGCGTCAAAATCATGTCTTGAATATTCAATGATCGCACCTCCATCTTTTCTACACCAGCCGCTTTGTATGGCGGGTGGGTCTAGAACCCCGCAAAAGAACACAAAAACTCCCGTCTCTATGCTCGCAAGGCTCCTTGCAAACATAGGGACGAGAGTTTTTCCCGCGGTTCCACCCTATTTGCTGGTATCGTAGCAACCAGCCGCTTTGTTTTACGTTGCTCAAGAATGCCTTTCGTTACGCCTCCATCCTTAGCTCACACCGCCCTAAGGTCGCTTTTATGGATTCTGCGCAAGTACTTCTTTCTGTCAATGCAACATATTTTATCTTAGATGATCTTACAAAAAGTCATGGAAGATGTCAACTTTTGTTTTCCCCGCCCATGAGCTTTTTCATGGATTCCATCTGATTCATGAATTTTTTTGATTTCAAATAAAGGCCTGAATACTCTTCATAGTAGTGATCGAGCACTTGACGAATTTCTTGTTTCGTCTGCGGTTTCACATCAACCTGACCGAGCCTTGATAAATCAAAATAATGAAATAAACGGAGCAGCCTTGCAGCTGCTGGAGATAAGGGCATTTTATACGGATCTTTAGAAAAGCAATTTTGGCAAATAAAGCCGTTGTCTCTAATCGAGAAATGAAACTGCCCTTCTTTTTGACCACAGTGGACACATTGATCCAGTTCGGGCTTCATTCCCATCACTGATAACATTTTGACCTCTACGATAAATAAGATAACATCAGCATCTGTGCCTTCATTCAGATGACGCAAAGATTGAAGCAGGAGCTCAAACAAATAAGGGTTTGGCTTTTTTTCTTCTGTGCCTTTATCGAGTAACTCTGTCATATATGCGGCATATGCGGTCAAAAATAAATCTTCCCGAATGGTTCGCATACTTTCAATCATTTCGCCTTGCTGGAGCGTTCCAAGTCCTGTTGATGATTGGATCAGGAAGGTTCCGTATAAAAACGGCTGGCTTATGGCTGACAGGCGGCTGTTTGATTTTTTTGCGCCTCTTGCCATCACACCAATTTTCCCATGTTCTCTAGTGAGCAGCGTGACAATTTTGTTTGTTTCGCCATAATCTGTTGTTCTAAGGACGATTCCTTCACTTTTAATGAGCATTTGTCTACACTCCGAGCATTGGAGGGGGTCAAGAATTATAAGATTGGAAAATCAAATCGTGCTATCTCTTCTTCAAGTACATCGGGTCTTTCCAGGTTCTCCTTTTCTAACTCTTTGAAAAGCAGATACGTGTCAACGCTTCCTGTTTGTGAAAATACGTTCCATGTAAAATTCAACATAAAAACCCCACCTTTCTTTATTAGAAGCAGCAACGCTACATCCAACATATTAATTATATCTTGACCAGGCTACCTCCATTTCATGATAAACAATTTTTACTAATCGAACCGCACCATTGTCAGATTTTATGACAACAGCAGCAATTTTTTAATATTCGTCGTCTCTAAATCCGAAGTCACGAAGGTGAGTGGATTTATTACGCCAGTCCTTCTGAACCTTTACCCAAAGCTCCAGATACACTTTTGAACCGAGAAGTGCTTCAATATCTCTGCGCGCTTTTTGTCCCACTTCTTTTAATAAGCTGCCTCGTTTCCCAATAACAATCCCTTTTTGTGAATCACGTTCTACGACAATGGTCGCCGCCACATGGATCTTGCCATTTTCATCTGGCTTAATGGATTCGATCGCCACTGCAATGCTGTGCGGGATCTCTTCTCTTGTTAAATGCAGCACTTTTTCACGAATTAATTCAGAAATAATAAACCGCTCTGGATGATCTGTTACTTGATCTGCTGGATAAAATTGCGGGCCCTCAGGAAGATAACCTTCAACCTGCTGAAGAAGCGTGTCAATGTTGTTTCCTTCAAGAGCTGAAATTGGCACAATTTCCTTAAATGGATAACGTGTGCGGTATTCATCAATTAAAAGGAACAGCTCATCTGGGTGAATTTGGTCGATTTTATTGACGACTAGGAATACCGGTGTAGATGTTTGCTTGAGTCGTTCAATGATGAATTCATCACCCTTGCCATAGCCTTCCTTTGCATTGATCATAAACAAGATCAGGTCGACTTCCTTCAGTGTATTTGTAGCTACTTTCATCATAAAATCACCAAGCTTATGCTTAGGTTTATGAATCCCTGGTGTATCGATAAAGATCGTTTGTGACGTGTTTGTTGTTAAGACACCTTGCACTTTGTTTCGTGTCGTTTGGGGCTTATCACTCATGATGGCGATCTTTTGTCCAATCACACGATTAAGAAAGGTTGATTTTCCTACATTTGGTCTTCCAATAATGGATACAAATCCTGATTTGAAGCTTTCGTTAGTCATTTAAATCCTCCGGTGAAAATGCGCCTGGCAATAGTTCGTTTACTGTTGTTTCGTATATTTGTCCTTTTAAGTTCGTTAGAATCACTGGCATGTCAGGTGCACATAGCTCTGAAATAACCTGTCTGCATGCGCCGCACGGCGAAACAGGCCGGTCTGTATCAGCCACTACCGCTAGCATTTGAAACGATGTGATGCCTTCTGAATAGGCTTTAAAAAGTGCTGTTCTTTCCGCACAATTACACATACCATATGCTGCATTTTCAATGTTGCAGCCGCCATACACTTTTCCATCGTTCGACAACAATGCTGCACCGACTTTGAATTTTGAATAGGGTACATATGCAAAATCTCTTGCTTTAACTGCTTCTGAAATCAACTCTTGTTTGTTCATTCCTAGTTCCCACTTTCAGAAGAAATGGACCCACTGTCACATTTATATTTTACATAATTCACGTGACATTTTCACGCCCATTTCTAAAAATGTTAATAAATAGTAATATTGTTCTATTGCATGATCTTCGGTAAGAAGATCATCAACCCAATCATAACCGAAATCGCGGCGTAAACGCAAACAGCGCCTGCTGCGGCGTCTTTCGCTTTCTCAGCAAGCGGGTGCCTCTCTTCTGTCATAAGGTCCACTGTATGTTCAATGGCTGTATTGACAAGTTCAAGCGCAAACATCCCCCCGCATAAAAGCAAAACGATCATCCATTCGAATGGTTCAATGTGAAACCAAAAGCCGCAGATCACCACGATGATGGCTGCGACTGTGTGAAATCGAAAATTCCGTTCATTCAAGAAAGTTCGCCATATTCCTCTAAATGCATAATAAAAGCTCCGAAAAAAACGGGCAAGCGGCCTTCTTTTCTTACGAAGATCTTGAAAGGCCATAATCATCCAAGATCTTTGTCTGTTTGGCGAACATTTCTTTTTCATCTTCCTCTGTCATATGATCAAACCCGAGCAAATGCAGGAACCCATGAATGGTGAGAAATCCAAGCTCTCTCATAAAGGAATGTCCATATTCCTCTGCCTGCTCTTTCGTACGGTCCACACTAATGATGATGTCACCGAGTACAGGCGGAATATCATCAGCACCAATGATTTCAATTTCCCCTTCTCCTTCTTCTTCGAGTGCAAAGGAGATCACATCCGTTGGTGCATCTTTTCCGCGGTATTCTTTATTAATTTGATGAATCTCTTCATTCGAAACGATCGTCACTGATACCTCCGCTTGATCTTTGACCTCAAGGGCATCAGCAGCGAACTGAAGAAGCTTTTCCACTTCTTCAAGCTGCTCTTTTGATACTTGTCCTGTTTCATCTATTAAATCGATTAACAATGTCATTTACTTCACCTTCTGCTTCGGGGCATCTGGATATTCAATCCGAGAATGGAAAATCCCCTTTAATGTTGTACAAATCGTTTGACTAATAATATTTAACTCTTTAAATGTCAGATCACATTCGCTAAATTGCCCATCCTGCATTTTATCGGAAATAATGCCTTTGACGAGCTTTTCGATCCGCTCTGGATTTGGATTATGCATCGATCGTACCGCCGCTTCCACGCTGTCCGCTACAGAAATAATTGCCGCTTCTTTTGATTGCGGTTTTGGCCCAGGATAACGGAATTCTTCTTCTGTCACCTGATCATCACGCTCTTTTGCCTTATAGTAAAAGAACTTTAAAAGCGACTTCCCGTGATGCTGTTCGGCAATATCGACAAGCTCTTCAGGAAACTTCTTTTCTCTCAGCATATCAGCTCCATCTGTCGTATGGGCAATAATGATATTTTTACTTAGCTGAGGAGAAAGCTTGTCGTGCGGATTATCAATATTCATTTGGTTTTCGATAAAGTATTGCGGTCTTTTCGTTTTCCCAATGTCGTGATAATAAGCGCCGACCCTTGCTAAAAGACCGTTTGCTCCGACTGCTTCACATGCAGCATCCGCTAAATTTGCCACCATGACACTATGATGATATGTACCTGGTGTCTCTGTTAAAATCTTTTTAAGCAGCGGATGATTTGGGTTTGATAGTTCAATCAGCTTCATTGTTGAAAGAATGCCGAACATGCTCTCAAACACAGGCATTAGCCCAATGACCAAAATAGATGATGCAAACCCTGACACAATCGCCATCATAAGGTTCACACCGATTTCAAGCCCTGATGGTGAGGAGTTTTGAATCAGCGTAATGGATAGAACCATAAGGACATTCACCAAAGCGACCGAAAGCCCTGCCTGCAATATTTTTGAACGTGCATTATGCTTTCTCAAAAATAAAATGCCCGCCATCCCGCTCACAAGGTAATAAGCGCAGATCACATAGTTAAAGACGCCGGTTACTCCTTGATTAAACATCATACTGCCGCAAAGAGCAAATACAAGGCCAGAGAAGATCGCTAGCCGCTCATTGATAAGGAGCTTGATCAGCATCGTGCCAAGCGCCACTGGCACCACATAACCTATCGTCGTATACTTCGTTTCCTGGAAGAGACTGAATACTTCCATAATAACTAAAATAATGGTGAAAATGAGCGAGTAAAGAAGCAACGACTTATTCTTATGAACAAGCGATTTTTTCCTCGATTCAAGTGAATGAATAATCGCTGCTAAGAATAAACCAATCAAGATCATAAGACCGCTTACAGGTTTAATCAAATTGGAGCTATTTAAGAGCCCTGTCAGTTCTAATTTACGATACACTTCTCGGTCGATAAGTTCTCCTTCTTCGACTAAGATTTGCCCTTGCTTAATTTGAACCGGCTGAATATTATCAGCGGCTTCTTGCCTTTTCTTCTCTGTCGCCACTGGATCAAATACATAGTTTGGAATGATCGCAAATTCACCGATTTCTTTCGCCGCATTTAAGTATTTGGATGGAATTGAGTTATTTTCAAGCTCTGTTTTCACTTGTTTTTTCTCATCTTGTAATTTCGCTGCTGTGATTTCTTTACTCATCAGTGAATTCACCACTGTGATGATGGAATCCTTAGTAAAAGAGAGATTTTCGTCACTTGCCTGAAGCAGTGCTTTGATGGATTGGTCTGAAACAGCCTCCTGCATATCTGATGTGAGTTTTTCTTTGACACGCTTGACCATTTCTTTATCTGATGGTGGATTTTCTTTTTCATCAGCTGCTTTCTTCTCTTCTTTAATGGCTTCGAAAAGGGAGGAGATGAGGTCAACACGATTGTCAGAATACGCTTTTTTGAGTGTATATTGATCCTCTACTTGATCTGTTGCTTCTTGCTTCTTTTCTTCTGTCGCTTCTTGATCATCGACGGTTGATGGAGAATAGATGGTCTGTTCGCTCACTGAAAATAAATCTAAGTCGAGCGATTCAGGCTTTACATGGAAGAAGAGCACCACGAATAGAATGGCTGCTAAACCAGCGTATAGCAAAACATTTAAATAACGTGAGCGCTCCATTTTCTGAGGTTCTTTTTTAGACAGCAGTCTTTTGCGCTTACTGTCTTTCTGATTCTTTCTCAAGGAAAGTACCTCCTTTTTTACTTTAAACCACGATCGAAACAAAATGACCCGATGAAGACGATCGGGTCACTAAGGTCATTTTTGCTTTTCGTATGCTCCGATGATCTTTGCCACAAGCGGGTGTCTGACCACATCTGTCTGGTCTAGCTCAATAAATGAGATGCCCTTGATCTCTGCAAGCATGTCCTTTGCAGCTGCAAGGCCAGACTGCATGCCCTTCGGCAGGTCAATCTGTGTAATATCTCCTGTAATGACCATTTTAGAGCCAAACCCAAGTCTCGTCAAAAACATTTTCATTTGGGCAGGCGTTGTATTCTGCGCTTCATCTAAAATAACAAATGCATCATCGAGTGTCCGTCCTCTCATATAGGCAAGAGGCGCTATTTCAATCACACCGCGCTCGATTAAACGTTCCGTATGATCACTGCCAAGCACATCATGCAAGGCATCATATAGTGGTCTTAAATAAGGATCTACTTTTTCCTTTAGATCACCTGGTAAAAAGCCAAGACTTTCTCCTGCTTCAACAGCTGGTCTTGTCAGGATAATCCGTTTCACATGTCCATTTTTCAGTGCATGAACGGCGTTGACGACGGCCAAATACGTCTTTCCTGTACCAGCTGGTCCAATTCCAAAGACCAGGTCATCTTTTTTCATCGCCGCAGCATATTCCCGCTGGCCAATGGTTTTTACCCTGATTGACTTTCCTTTAGCATTTTTCGTAATTTCATCTTCATACATATTTTCAAAATAATTGAGCTTGTCTTTTTGCGCCATTTTGATGGCATATACGACATCCCGTTCAGAAATCTCAATTCCTTTTCGGATGAGATGTAAGAGAGATGTCATCAGACGGCTCGCTGTTTCTCTTGATGCTTCCTGACCAGAAACATACACCTTTTCTCCGCGCGTAATAATGGAGACATTCAGCTCGTTTTCCATCAGTTTCAGATAAGCATCTTGATTTCCAAATAAAGCAATGGCTTCGTTTGGGCTATCTAATTTTTGTTGAATTTCAAGTAAATGTTCTGTCATTCTCTAGTCTCCCTGAACAATAGGTGTTGGTTGAACAATATCTTCTATTACTTGGTAAAGGATGATTAACTTAACTTTACCATTCCCTGTTGTCTCGTGCAAAACTTTTTCACTTTTCACCTCTCCTGTTTGACCTAGCTTCTCTTCTAATTCTTTTTTACCCATTTTAATCCCTGCTTGAACCGCTTCTTTATTTGTGTATGTCCGGTTTATTTTTTCGGTTTCGCGTGTCGTTTCTTTTTTATAGGAAAATGGGAGCTGGAAGTTTAAGAAATGGAGTGGGTGAACTTCAGTTTCTGTTTTTGGCTGCTTAAAATCATCCTTTTTAAAGGAAAAGCCCCAAAATGGCATTGAACCTCCAAATGCGGAGAGCTTGTGCTTTGTCTTCATTTTACCCGTAAAGACATCAAAAGATGTTCGAAGAGGGACAGAAACTTCAGAACGATACCACGTTTCACCATAAATTTTCGCTTTAGCACCAACCGTTTTTTGCTGGTCTTCGCTGCCGATGAGGCCAGAGACAAGCATTTGTCCTTTCTTCACATGTTCATCAACTGCGGCAAGCGGCTCCCCTTTTTCCACATACATTCTCGTGATGACCGCCTTCTTCTTGGCGACAATATGCTGAGGACTCGTATATTTCTCTTTTTCCGGCTCATTTTTTTCCACAACTTTCATTTGAAATGTTGTACCGTTTAGTTCAACGCCGACCCATGTAATGCTTTGAATATTGGCGGTCAGTGATTTTTGAATTTTTTCAGGTGTTCCCATTAGAAACTGGAAACGGCCTTTTTGCACACCAATCTCGTCTAAATGCTTTCTCATCTGATGTTCAGTTTCTGGATTGGCTCCTTTAATATCAATTTTCCACACCATGTTTGAAAGTGCCAATATTGTCACTAGAAAAAACACAATCCCAAGGGTAAACCCAATATTCTTCCTTGACCATAGGAGAAGGAACGGAAATCCTTTCTTTTGATGAAATGAACATGTTACCTCATGATGTCTTTGTACTTTTCTGAAGGCATGTACATCTGATAAGCGAATAAATAAGCGCACGCTGTCTTGACGGCGGCTCACTTGAAACATTGTGATCCCCTGTCTCGTGCACTCATTGATGAGCCGCTCAATGCCGTTTCCCTTGATTTCCACTTCCACTCTGCCAATAAAATAGGCGAACCATTTATTCTTCACACTTCTCCCCTCCGTCAGTTAAGAATCAATATAACGGACCTCATCGATTTTCCCTTCTAATAAGATCTCTTCTGGCAAAATCGTTTTAATCACAAAATCTTTCCCTGAAATAATGCATTGTCCTTGTTTGAGCATCAGCCTTACCTCTTGATCACTGAAAAGCAAAAGCCCTTTATGATTCTCTATGTAAATGTGGAGTCTGCCAACCATCGTAATACGGGGAAGATCCATCATGACGTCTGGAGGGATTTCAAGTGTTCTTGTCAGCCATGCTTTAAGTCGATTTTTTCTTTTTCCCATTCAATTAGAACCCCTTCCCGCCCCATGTGTATGAGATCAAACTGAAAGATGGTGAGACTGATGAGAAAGCCTCTATATCATCCTATTCCTCAGCGGTTCAGATCATGCTAATGAATCCCGCAAAACAGCCGTTTCAGCATTTTTACTGCGAGAAATCTCCATCAGGTCAAACAAAAAAAGCCCCTTTATATAAAGGGACTTTCTCGTTTATCTGTTATATGGCCGTTTCATCGTTCTGTGCGGCTTTTTCGCGCGCGGCTCTCCAAATACTTCTCCAAGGATCATCCCCTGAACAATTGTATCTTGATTGAGCTTCTCAATGATCTTTGGCTTCACTTCGGCAGAAGCAGCCTTTGGCCTTGTCAGTTCTCTTTCAAGCGATTGGAATTCTCTATTCAGCTCGCTTTTTCTTTCTTCCATTTCGGCAAGTGTAGCAGTATAGCGGTCCTGTAAGGATTGAGATGTTTTTTTCTTCATCCCGCCATGATCATGTACATCGCCGAAATCGTCCATCTGATCCGTCACGACTGGATCTGGACTTGTTTGTTTTGTTTGCTTTTGGGGCATCTGCTTACGCTGAGGAGCTGGCTTGTTTTGCTGATTCTTTTGTTCGTTCTCCTCTTGTTTGCCGATTTTCCCAAAGACAGCAGAGATGATACCGATGATAATCGCAATTAGTAACGGATTTTCAAATAGAATGTCCATTGGGCTCCCTCCTTAAAGCGTGAGAGGATGCTTATTTGTTTTCATTATCAGATGGACCTTTTGTCATTTTACCAAATGAATCTCTCATGTCCGTATCAGCATCGATATTCTTAATATTCATGTAGTCCATGACTCCAATATTACCTTCACGTAATGCTTCAGCCATTGCAAGTGGTACTTCAGCCTCTGCTTCTACAACTTTCGCGCGCATTTCTTCAACTCTTGCACGCATTTCTTGCTCCTGGGCAACAGCCATTGCGCGGCGTTCTTCCGCTTTTGCCTGTGCAATGTTTTTGTCTGCTTCTGCTTGGTCTGTTTGCAGAATCGCCCCGATGTTCTTACCGATATCAACATCTGCGATATCAATCGAGAGGATTTCAAACGCAGTACCTGAATCTAATCCTTTACCAAGAACTGTTTGTGAAATCATATCAGGGTTCTCAAGAACCTTTTTATGATTATCTGATGAACCGATTGTAGAGACAATCCCTTCACCTACACGAGCAATAATCGTTTCTTCCCCTGCACCACCAACAAGTCGGTCGATGTTTGCACGAACTGTAATACGTGCTTTTGCTTTCACTTCAATCCCGTCCATCGCCACACCAGAGATAAATGGTGTTTCAATGACTTTAGGGTTTACACTCATTTGAACTGCTTCAAGTACGTCACGGCCTGCTAGGTCGATCGCTGCACAGCGTGCAAAGTTCAATTCGATATTCGCGCGTTGAGCTGCGATTAATGCGTTCACAACTCGGTCCACGTTACCACCTGCAAGATAGTGGCTCTCTAACTGGTTAATCGTCGCATCAAGACCTGCTTTATGTGCTTTAATAAGCGGGTTGACCACTCGGTTTGGAATAACGCGGCGAAGTCTCATTCCTACAAGTGTAAAAATGCTTACCTTTACGCCAGCCGCTAGGGCAGAAATCCACAGCATCACCGGTACAAAGGTGAAGAAGATCGATAGAACGATCAGACCTGCTGCGATAATCACAAATAATAGTAAAGTAGATGGATCCATTTTATTCCTCCTATAAAATCAGTTATCTATACTTTCCTCACGACAATGCGTGAGCCTTCCGCTTTCACAATTTTTACTTGTTCATCCTTATCGATGAATGCACCTTCTGACACAACATCAATGCGCTCATCTCCAAATACTATTGTACCTGACGGACGAAGTGCGGTTGCTGTCACCGCGATTTGCCCAACAAGATCTTCTCTTGTTTCATTTGAGACATAACCGCTTTCCTTATTGGTTGAATCGGTTAAAATGAACTTTTTGAAAAATTTCATACGTTTCCCCAACACCTTTGTCAATAAAATAACTGCTACGATTGAAACAGCAGTGGCAATCAAGATGGAAATCGCCATTTCTGTAAAGCTTCCAGCTGCTAAAAACAAGCTGACAACCACACAGATCAGTCCAATGACACCTACGATTCCCCCCGGCAAAAACAATTCCAGAATCATGAGCAATATCCCTGCTATAAACAGGAACAACGTCTCATATCCTGCAAAACCAGCCACGAGATGACCATAAAAGAATAAAAGAAGCGCTGTCACTCCCATGGTGCCTGGAATCCCAAAGCCAGGAGAATAGAGCTCAACAATTAACCCTAAGCTTGCGATGGATAAAAGGATTGGAATGACGATTGGGTGCGTGAGAAAGCGCGCAACCTTTTCAGCAAAGCTCACTTCATCGTATTGAACAGAAGCATCGGCTAAATTCAGCTTTTGAAGCAAGTCATCCATATTTTTCACTTCCCCTTCTGCATAACCGAATTGAAGCGCACGGTCTGTGTTGAAGGTGAGCAATTCTCCTTTTGGTGCACCAGCTTCTTTTGCGTCTATATCTACATCTGCCATTGCAAGTGCATACTTTGGATCACGCCCCTGCTTTTCGGCAGCATCACTCATTTCAGCAAGCCATAGCGATTCAGATTTTTGATCGGCAGCATTGCCTTCTCCATCAATGATCGCCGCAGCCCCCATCTTTCCATTTGGGGTCATATAGATTTGATCGGCATTTAGTGCAAGGAATGCCCCAGCTGAAAGCGCTCTATGATTCACAAACGCTGTCACAGGGATATCAGACGCACGAATGGCATCTGCGATCTCTAGCGCAGCATCGACTGCACCACCTGGTGTATTGATGTCTAGAATGATATGTTTTGCTCGTTCGGACTTTGCCTGCTCAAATGATCGTTCAATAAATTGAGAAAGTCCTTTTTCTACTGTATCTTCAATTGGGATAACATGAACTTTCTGATCTACTGATTTCGCGGTCAATTGAACCCCTAATAATAAGCATATTATAAAACAACTGAAGAGAGCAATAGAAATTTTTATTTTTTTCATCTATTTGGTGATCCCTCCTCTCTATCTTCCAATTTACTGTTCCTTTACATACGTTACAAATGTATCATAGGTTTCATTTTTATATGACAGAATGATGAAGGTATAAAAAAAGTACCCTTCTAACAATAGAAGGATACTTTTTTATTGAGACAGCTGTTCGCTGACAAGTCTGTTAATGACAGCTCCATCAGCTTTACCTTTTACTTTTGGCATAATAGCGCTCATGACTTTACCCATATCAGTCTTCGATGAAGCACCTGTTTCAGCAATCGTTTCTTTCACGATCGTTTGCAGTTCTTCTTCAGAAAGCTGTTCAGGTAAATAAACGTCTAAGATGTCAATCTCTTTTTGAACTTTATCTACTAAATCTAAGCGATTAGCTTTCGAAAATTCATGGAGGGAGTCTTTACGTTGCTTAATCTCGCGGGAAAGGACGGTTAGTTCCTCATCGCCGGTCAAACTGTCTTTCTTAAGCTTAATTGCTTCATTTTGGAGCGAAGCCTTAACCATCCGAATGACAACAAGCTTGTCTTTCTCACGGTTTTTCATAAAAAGCTTCATATCAGAATTTAATTGCTCAAGAAGACTCATAAAATCCACCCTCTTTAGAATTTACGTTTTCTAGCAGCTTCAGACTTTTTCTTGCGCTTTACGCTAGGCTTTTCATAAAATTCACGCTTTCTTGCTTCTTGCAATGTTCCAGTTTTGGATACACTGCGTTTAAAGCGACGAAGAGCATCTTCAAGCGATTCGTTTTTTCTAACGACCGTTTTTGACATTCTCTTTCCCTCCCTCCGAATACACCAATCGACTGCATTAAAAAAAGATATACATGTAAAACATGTACCTAGACATTATAATATAAGCCTAGTGTGAGGTCAACTAAGTGATTTGGAAATATATTTTCGTCATGAGCAGGTAGACAAGTCCATATATTCATTGGTAAGAGGAGGACTTTTCTATGATGGCGATCATTTATTTTTGTGCACTTATTTTCATTTTTTTATGGTCAATGGGTTTGCTGAGAAAAGGATTAATGGCGCTTGCGTCGTCTCGTATTGAGAAATCACTTCTTCTCTTTACAGATCATCCGGTAAAAGCATTCTTAGTCAGCATCGTATTTACAGGGATTCTTCAAAGCAGTTCAGCGTTTATGGTCATCGTGATTGGCTTTGTCAGTACAGGTATTCTCTCTTTTAAAAAATCCATTCCAATGATTCTTGGTACCAATATTGGCTCTACGTTTACAACAGAATTTATCGCCATTAAAATGGATGTTTTCATGTGGGTTTTAATCCTAGCTGGTCTGATATGCATGATGTTAGGCAAAAAATCTTTTAGGCATGCAGGGAAAAGTATATTTGGACTCGGGATGATCTTTTTTTGTATTCAAGGCTTTTCTAAAATTGCAGGTATGATGACAAGTCAGCCTGAGACATTGCGCTTTCTCGAAATGATGCAGCATTCTGACTGGACGGCGCTGCTTTCTGGTACTATTTTCACAGCGATTGTTCATTCAAGCTCCGTCTGTATCGGCATTTTAATGGGGTTTATGAATGAAGGAACGGTTGGGCTTCAGGAAGGCATCAGCTTTGTGTTAGGGTCCAATATTGGGACATGTATTACAGCCGTAATGGCTGCCATATCTGGCGGCTATGCAGCACGTCAAACGGCTTATGCACACGTTTTGTTTAATGTGCTCGGAGTGCTTTTATGTCTCCCATTTCTCGCCATGATGACAGAATTCGTCGCCCTTCTTGCAAACGCTCCCGCACAGCAAATTGCGCACTTCAGCCTGCTGTTTAATGTGGCAAGCTCTTTGCTTTTCTTCCCGTTCATCCGTCCATTTCATACATTGATTTTATGCCTTTTACCGAATCAATCAAAATAAAACACCGGCTTGCCCTTTTGGCACCGGTGTTTGATTGATTATGAGGTCATTCTCACTTTGTCTGTTTGTACTTCATCGCTTATACGAACGAATTGTCCTTCGTTATAAGGATAACCCGCTTTCGTAATTTTCACTTTGACCAAACGGCCGATCATGTCCTCTGTTCCTTCAAAAACAACCTTCATATAGTTATCTGTATAGCCCACATAAAGATTGTGCTTTCCTTCTTGTTCTTTGAAGGATTCTTCCGGAATAATCTCTAGGACATCTCCTTCATAAGCTGATGCGTATTCTTTCGCAAGCTGGTCAGAAAGAGCGATCAAGCGGTGGACACGTTCGTTTTTCACATTTTCATCCACTTGATCTTCCATTCTTGCAGCTGGCGTACCTGTACGTTTGCTGTAAGGGAATACGTGCAGTTCAGAAAATTGATGGTCTTTGACAAAGTTGTATGTTTCCAAAAACTCTTCTTCTGTTTCTCCAGGGAATCCTACAATCACATCAGAGGTGACAGCAAGACCTGGCAATGCTTTTTTCAGCTTTGTTAAACGCTCTGCAAAGAATTCCATCGTATATTTACGGCGCATTCTTTTCAGCACTGTATTAGAGCCAGATTGAAGCGGGATGTGAAGGTGTCTGACAATCTTATCTGACTGATCAAGCACTTCTATCACTTCATCTGTAATTTGACTTGCTTCGATAGATGAAATACGAATTCGTTTTAAGCCGTTGACACGTTCATCTAATTCTTTCAGAAGCTTTGCAAAGTTATAATCCTTTAAGTCTTCTCCGTATCCACCTGTGTGAATACCTGTTAATACAATTTCTTTATAGCCGGCATCCACAAGCTGCTGCGCTTGGTTGATGACCTCTTCTGGATCACGAGAACGAAGAAGTCCGCGAGCCCAAGGAATAATGCAGAATGTACAGAAATTGTTACAGCCTTCTTGGATTTTTAATGACGCACGTGTTCTGTCTGTAAAAGCAGGAACATCGAGTTCTTCAAACACACGTGCTTTCATAATATTGCCAACCCCATTAATCGGCTGTCTTTCTCTGCGATATTCTTCAATGTAACCGAGTAATTTATGTCTGTCTTGTGTTCCCACGACAATATCAACACCAGGAATCGCCATGATTTCTGCTGGAGATGTTTGCGCATAACAGCCTGTTACACAAATGACACCATCCGGGTTATGACGAATGGCTCTTCTAATGACTTGGCGGCTTTTTTTATCGCCAGTATTCGTGACCGTACATGTATTAATGACATATACGTCTGCTTTTGATTCGTACTCTTTTCTTTCATAGCCTGCTTCTTTAAACAGCTGCCAGATCGCTTCTGTTTCATAGTGATTGACCTTACAGCCAAGTGTATGGAACGCTACTGTTCCCATCATGATTCACCTCTTAATAACTCTGTTTGATAAGATATAGCAGAAAGCGCGTAAAGAGGAGCTGTTTCTGTTCTTAAAATGCGTGGTCCAAGCCCGCAAATGACTGCACCATGCGTTTCAAGCGCTTCAATCTCCTTTTCTGCTAAACCGCCTTCAGGGCCAAAAACCACTAGCAAGGTTTGTCCGCCTTTCATCTGTTGGAGCACAGTTTGAAAGCGGCTTTGCTCTCCTTCTTTCGATGATTCTTCGTATGCAACGACACATTTATCGAATTCACCAGCTAATTGAGTCAGCTCTTTAAATGTTGATACTGGATCAACACGAGGAATGATATTCCGGTAGGACTGTTCAGCTGCTTCTTTCGCGATTTTCTCCCAGCGCTCTCGTTTTTTATGTGACTTCTTTTGGTCAATTTTTGTAATAGAACGAGCCGCTTGAAACGGGATAAATGCGCTTGCGCCAAGCTCTGTGCCTTTTTGGATAATCAGCTCAAGCTTATCTCCCTTTGGGAGACCGCTCGCAATTGTTACTCTTACCGGAAGCTCTCTGTCCTGATTTGTCCAGCCTTCAACGTGACAAATGACTTCTCCCTTTGTTATTGTATCAATTTTACTGAGCGCTTCAAAGCCGTCTGTCGTTAAGCAAAGGATTTCCTGCCCTGCTTTCATGCGCATGACGTTGGAAAGGTGATGTACATCTTCACCATTGATGACGATAGATCCCTTTGCGATCACTTCTTCTTTCGTGAGGTCGATAAAATATCGTTGCATACGTGTCCTGACACCTACTCGCTTTATTTTTTCGCTATAATGCTGACCCAATCTTCCATTGACAGCACTTCAACAATGTCAAAACCTGCTTCTTCTAATGCTGTTTTGACTTGTAATTTCTTTTGTCCAATGATGCCTGATGTAATGAAATAGCCATCTTTCTTCAATAAGTCATAGGCTTGATCTGTAAAGCGCAAAATCACTTCTGCGAGAATGTTGGCGACGATCACATCACGTTCACCTGAAATCCCATCAAGTAAGTTGTTTTGCTTGACCGTCACTTGTTCGCTTACACCATTTAGCTCGATGTTTTGCTTTGCACTTTCAACCGCAACGGTGTCGAGATCAAAGGCTTGAATGTCCTTTGCACCAACCATCGCTGCTGCCACACTTAAAATCCCAGAGCCTGTTCCAACATCAATCACCGTATCGTTTTCCTTCACATAGCGCTCAAGCGCCTGAATACAAAGAACGGTTGTTGGATGTGTCCCTGTTCCAAATGCCATTCCTGGGTCCATTTCAATAATCAGTTCATCAGAATGAACCGGAGTATATTCTTCCCATGTTGGAACGATGGTGAATTTTTCAGAGATTTTCACAGGATGATAGTATTTTTTCCATGCGGTGGCCCATTCTTCTTCATTTACTTCACAAATGGACAGCGTATTTCGTCCAAGGTCAATATCGTATAGAAGAAGATTGTTGATGGCTTCTTTGATCTCATCTACCGTTTCCATTAAAAAGCTGTTCATTGGAAGATAGGCTTTGACGATGACCCCTTCTTCAGGATAGTCATTCGGATCGAGCTGGTAGATCTCACCGTATACATTTTCACGTTCCTTGACTAAATCAAGCGGGTCCTCAATCACGACACCACTCGCACCTGCTTCATGCAAAATATTGGTGATTGGTTCCACCGCTTCATTTGTTGTATGGACGCTAATTTCTGACCACTTCAATACTACCAACTCCTTATCCGTCTTACTCGCCTTTAAATGCGCGTTTCACCTTATCGAAGAAGCTCATTTCTTGTTCGTCCGGTTTATTTCCGCTCACTTCAGCAAATTTTCTAATGATATCTTTTTGATTGTCCGTTAAATTTGTTGGTGTGACGACTCGTACAACGATATGCTGATCGCCTTGGCCATAGCCGCGTACATTTTTCACACCTTTTCCTTTGAGTCTAAACTTCGTGCCAGTTTGCGTGCCAGCAGGAACTTTTAATTTCACTTTACCGTGTAATGTCGGCACTTCAATTTCGTCACCTAATGCAGCCTGTGCAAAGGTTAACGGCATTTCGCAGTAAATGTCATCCCCGTCACGCTCGAAGAATTCATGCGAACGCACATGGAACACAACAAATAGATCGCCTGGAGGTCCTCCATTTACACCTGGTTCCCCTTGACCAGACACTCTGAGCTGCTGACCATCGTCAACACCAGCTGGGATCGTCACATTGATTTTCTTACGCTTACGCACTTTACCAGAGCCGCCGCATGTAGAACATTTGTGATCGATTTGTTTTCCTGTTCCGCTACAGTAGTTACATACTCTGCGGTTGACCACTTTACCAAACGGAGTTGACTGCTCAACATTTAATTGACCAGAGCCGCCGCAATGTGAACAAGTCTTCGCATCTGTTCCAGGCTTTGCCCCTGATCCATGACACGTTTCACATGATTCCTCGCGAGGAATTTCAATCGTTGCTTCTTTCCCAAATGCTGCTTCTTCAAATGAAAGCGTCATTGTATATTGCAAGTCTGCTCCTTGACGCGGTGCATTTGGATCTCTTCTTCTGGCTCCACCGCCAAAAATACTAGAGAAGATGTCATCAAAGCCGCCGAAGCCGCCAAAGTCTCCTCCGCCAAAACCGCCGCCGCCAAAGCCTTGGTTTGGATCGGTATGACCGAACTGATCATACTGCGAACGTTTTTGATCGTCAGAAAGGGTTTCATAGGCTTCTTTTACTTCTTTGAATTTCTCATCTGAGCCAGCTTCTTTATTAATATCAGGGTGATACTTTTTTGAAAGCTTGCGGTATGCCTTTTTGATCTCGTCTTTTGAGGCGCTCTTACTCACGCCAAGCACTTCATAGTAATCACGCTTACTCATCTCTTCACACTCCCGATTTTCTCACATAAGTACGATTGTATCATTTTGATTTGACCTTTTTCAATTGCTTTCATCGTTGGAAAGAAAAAAAGTCAAAGCCAAGAGATCCTGACTTTGACTTTCTGACGAGTACGTTTCAGCAGTCTTTTTCAAAAGTAAAGGTGATTATTTTTTCTCTTGATCGTCGTTTACTTCTTCGTATTCTGCATCCACTACATTGTCATCTGCTTTTTGAGCACCTTCAGCGCCTTCTTGCTGAGCTTGTGCTTGTTTTGCAGCTTCTTCATAAAGCTTTGTCGTTAGTTCTTGAACGATTGTTTGCAGCTCATCTTTTTTCGCTTTGATGTCTTCAAACTCGCCTTTTTCGATCGCAGCTTTTAGTGCATCTTTCGCGTCGTTTGCTTTTTTCACTTGCTCTTCATCGATTTTTCCTTCTAGATCTTTTAATGTTTTTTCTGTTGTAAACACTAATTGATCTGCTTCATTGCGCACTTCGATTTCTTCTTTTTTCTTCGCATCTGCTTCAGCATTTTCTTCTGCTTCTTTGACCATTTTTTCGATCTCATCATCAGAAAGACCTGAAGAAGATTTGATGGTGATGTTTTGCTCTTTGCCTGTACCCATATCTTTCGCACGTACGTTGACAATACCGTTTTTATCGATATCAAAAGATACTTCGATTTGTGGTACGCCGCGTGGTGCTGGCGGAATGTCAGTCAATTGGAAACGACCTAATGTTTTGTTGTCTGCTGCCATTGGGCGCTCACCTTGCAGAACATGGATGTCTACCGCTGTTTGGTTGTCAGCAGCCGTTGAGAATACTTGAGATTTACTTGTTGGAATTGTTGTATTACGTTCAATCAGCTTTGTGAATACGCCGCCCATTGTTTCGATTCCTAAAGAAAGTGGTGTTACGTCAAGTAAAACAACGTCTTTGACATCTCCTGTGATGACTCCACCTTGAATCGCCGCACCAAGAGCAACCACTTCATCAGGGTTTACACCTTTATGAGGCTCTTTGCCTGTTTCTTTTTTGATTGCTTCTTGTACTGCAGGAATACGAGTTGATCCACCAACAAGGATGACTTTATCAATCTCGCTAGCAGATAAACCAGCATCTTTCAATGATTGACGTACAGGTGTCATTGTACGCTCTACAAGATCTGCAGAAAGCTCTTCGAATTTAGCACGTGTTAGCGTTAATTCAAGGTGAAGAGGACCTGCATCTCCAGCTGTGATAAACGGCAGTGAGATTTGTGTAGAAGATACACCAGATAGATCTTTTTTCGCTTTTTCAGCAGCATCTTTTAAACGCTGAAGCGCCATTTTATCTTTTGAAAGGTCAATGCCATTTTCTTTTTTGAATTCAGCTACTAAGTGATCAATGATCACTTGGTCAAAATCGTCTCCACCTAGACGGTTGTCCCCAGCAGTTGAGCGTACTTCAAAGACGCCGTCTCCAAGCTCAAGGACTGATACGTCAAATGTACCACCACCAAGGTCGTATACAAGGATCGTTTGATCTTCATCTGTTTTATCTAAACCATAAGCAAGCGCAGCTGCTGTTGGTTCGTTGATGATACGTTCTACTTCAAGACCAGCAATTTTACCAGCATCTTTTGTAGCTTGACGTTCTGCATCGTTGAAGTAAGCAGGAACTGTGATAACAGCTTTTGTTACTTCTTCGCCAAGGTAGCCTTCAGCGTAAGATTTAAGGTGTTGAAGAATGATTGCAGAGATTTCCTGCGGTGTATAGTTCTTGCCTTCAACTTCTACTTTATAATCTGTACCCATATGTCTTTTAACAGACATGATTGTGTTCGGGTTTGTAATTGATTGGCGTTTCGCTACTTCACCAACTTGGCGCTCTCCATTTTTAAAAGCGACAACAGATGGTGTTGTACGTGCTCCTTCAGCGTTTGCAATGACTTTTGGCTCTCCGCCTTCAAGTACTGCAACACATGAGTTTGTTGTTCCTAAGTCAATCCCAATGATTTTACTCATAATCGATGACCTCCCATTATGTAGTTATTGATTTACTTTTACCATTGATGGACGAATAACTCGGTCTTTGAGTTTATAGCCCTTTTGCAATTCTTCTACTACGATATTTGAATCGAAGTTTTCATCTTCAACTTGCATGACGGCTTGATGAAGGTTTGGATCGAACTCTTTGCCGACAGCTTCAATTGGTTCAACGCCTTCATTTTTCAACGCTTCTACCAGCTGGCGGTAAACCATTTGCATTCCTTCTAACAAACTTTTCGCCTGCTCATTGTCTGGATCAATTCCAAGCGCTCTTTCAAAGTTGTCAAGAGCTGGGAGAAGATCGCTAACAACATGTTGAGAACGATATTTTTGCACGGTCTCCACTTCAGTTCGAGCACGGCGTTTATAATTTTCAAAATCTGCTTGAACACGCAGAATCTTGTTTTCTTTTTCATCTAGAAGCTGCTGCAATTCATCGATTTTCTCTTGGAAGGCAGACTGTTCATCATGCTTTGCTTCCTCAGTATCTGCTTGAACTGCTTCTTCTTGTGCTTCAACCTCTGCTTCTTGCTCAGGTGTCTGTTTTTCTTCTGACATTGTGTTCACCTCCCTCAAAAGATTCAAGAATACGAAGGGGCAGTGCCCCTATCTTTTTATCACCCTACTCATCATACAAATTGGAAAGTGCGTTTGACAAGTCTTTTGATACATGATGCAAAAGACTAACGACTCGCCCGTAATCCATGCGGGTTGGTCCGATGACGGCAATGGAGCCGAGTGATTTTTGATCAATCGAATAAGTCGCTGTGATCAAACTACAGTTCTCCATTGCTTCCAAATTGTTTTCTGAACCGATTTTAATGGTGATACCTTGCTGATTTGGATGAAACAGCTGCATGACATCATTCTTTTGCTCAATCAGCATCATGAGTGAGCGAATGCGGTCGATGTCATGAAATTCAGGCTGATTCAACATATTAATCTTCCCGCCAAAGAAAAGTTTTGATTCATTTTGTGTCGATGTAAATGTGTTGCCAAGCGCATCTAAAATGTGATCATAATCTTTTAAATGTGTGCGCAGAAGCATGACTACTTCTTTATACATCCTGTCCTTCAACTGGTCCATTGGAACGCCAGCTAAGCGGCTATTCAAAATATTCATCAGCTTCTCAATATCGGAGACATCGAGATGCTCAGAGAAGGTAATGGTTTTGTTTTCAACATGTCCGCTGTCTGTAATCATGATTGCTACGGCTTTATTTGGCTGAACGGGGACAAGCTGAATTTGCTTTAATCGATTTTCACTCAGCTTTGGACCAAGCACGATCGATGTATAGTTTGTGAGATCTGATAAAATTTCCGCCGATTTTTGAACTGTTTTTTCCAGCTCAAAAATTTTCTCCTGAAAAGCCGACTGGATAAGCACAAGATCTTTAGACGACAGTTTTCGCGGAGAGAGCAAATGATCTACATAATAACGATATCCTTTTTCTGAAGGAATTCTTCCTGATGAAGAATGGGTCTTTTCGATAAAACCAAGTTCCTCCAAATCAGCCATTTCGTTTCTAATCGTCGCAGAGCTGAATGTGATGTCCTCTTTTTTAGAAAGAGTCCTTGATCCAACTGGCTGCGCCGAACGAATAAAGTCATTAATGATGACTTGCAGAATCAAAAGCTGACGATTTGTTAACATCATCATCACCCCTGTTAGCACTCTCTTTCAACGAGTGCTAATTGTATAAACAAAATTACCAAACTCAAATTAAAATGTCAATTATAACTCACCGAGAAACGCTTGAAATACTTCATTTCCTAACAATTTCCCTTTTCTTGTTAAACGAATTCCAATGTCATCTTTTACAATGAGACCTTTTTCTTCTAATTCTTCAAGAACTGAGGGAAAAAGAGCTTCTGGTGAAGCACCATATTTGGCTTGGAAGTCGGCACTTTTCACCCCTTCGATTTTTCGAAGGCCTAGAAACATTTCCTCTTCTATCTGCTCTGCTTTTGTGACTTGATGAGTTTCTTTATACGGGAACCCAGTTTGCTCAATCAGTTCCAAGTAATGCTTCACTGGTCCTGCGTTCACATTTCGGATGCCATCTACATACCCGTGTGCCCCTGCACCGAAACCGAAGTAGTCTTCATTGCTCCAATAGGTCAGGTTATGCTGGCTTTCAAAGCCCGGTTTGGCGTAATTGCTGATTTCGTATTGATGTAATCCATGGCGCTCCATTTCATCCATCACAAGTTCATACATTTCAGCCTCACGTTCTTGCGGCGGTAAATGCAGTTTTCCTTTTTGCATTAAGTTGTAAAACACCGTTTTCGGTTCCACAATCAGTGAGTAGACAGAATAATGCTCTGCTCCTAATGAGAAAGCTGTCTCAAGTGAATTCATGACATGATGCTTTTCTTGATGCGGCAAGCCAAACATAAGATCTAGGCTAATATTGTCAAATCCAACCGCTCTAGCTCTCTCAAAGGACGTAAGAACATCTTTCTTTTGATGAACTCGTCCGATTTTTTTGAGTAAATCATCTTCAAAGGTTTGGACGCCAAAGCTTAGCCGATTGACACCGGCTTCTTTTAACACATGTAGCTTCTCGAGTGATAATTCATCTGGGTTTGCTTCCACTGCAAATTCAACCAGGTTTTTTGACGGTTTTAACACACGGTGGATGCTGGTCATGAGCTGGTCTAGCTGGCTGACGGTCAATGATGTCGGAGTCCCCCCGCCAATAAAGATCGTCTTTAGTTCTTGCTCACCCTTTTGCTCGATCGTGTGCTGCATCTCTTTTTCAAGAGCCGCTAAGTATTCATCGACTGGCTGCGTTTTAATGAAAAATTTATTGAAATCACAATAGTGGCAAATGTGCTCACAAAATGGAATGTGAATGTATGCTGCTTTCATTTGATGACACCTTCTTTACAGGTAAAGAGCCGCAGTTTATCGCTGCGGCACCTTTGTTTGTTTTCGACTATAAACGCCAAGGCTGACATTGTAAAGCAGGTTGCCTTGAGGAGGATGTTATTTTTTCGGTGTGCTGTCGTCCATCTTCAGCACAGCCATAAATGCTTCTTGCGGGACTTCAACAGAGCCCACTTGTTTCATGCGCTTTTTCCCTTCTTTTTGCTTCTCAAGAAGCTTTCTTTTCCGGGAAATGTCTCCACCATAACATTTAGCAAGTACGTTTTTACGCATCGCTTTAATGGTAGAACGAGCCACAATTTTTTGTCCAATCGCCGCTTGAACTGGTACTTCAAAATGCTGGCGTGGAATGAGTTCTTTCAGCTTTTCTACGATGATCTTGCCTCGTTCATAGGCGTAATCGCGGTGAACAATAAAGGAAAGGGCATCGATTTTTTCACCATTCAGCATGATGTCCATTTTCACTAGAGTAGATGGGCGATAGCCAATCAGCTCATAGTCAAAGGACGCATAGCCTTTTGTGTTGGACTTGAGCATATCAAAGAATTCATACACGATCTCCGCCAAAGGAATTTCGTACACAATGCTCACTCGGTTTGCATCAAGGTATTGCATATCAATGAAATGTCCGCGCTTTCCTTGGCAAAGCTCCATGACAGAGCCTACATAGTCATTCGGCACCATCATTGTTGCTTTCACGTATGGTTCTTCAATTTTCTCAATCTTTTGCGGATCAGGCAGATTTGACGGGTTATCGACGATGATTTTTTCTCCGTCTGTCATATACACATCGTAAATAACACTTGGTGCTGTCGTAATGAGATCGATTTTAAATTCACGCTCAATCCGTTCTTGGATGATTTCCATATGAAGCATTCCAAGAAAGCCGCAGCGGAAACCGAAGCCAAGTGCTTGGGACGTCTCTGCCTCATATTGAAGTGAAGAATCATTTAATTCAAGCTTTTCTAGTGCTTCACGTAAATCGTTATATTTCGCTGTATCAATCGGATAAAGACCGCAGTAAACCATTGGGTTCAGCTTTCTGTATCCTGGCAGCGCTTCTTTCGCTGGGTTCACCGCACTTGTGATCGTATCCCCCACACGTGTATCGCCGACATTTTTAATTGCTGCTGTTAAGTAGCCAACATCTCCAACAGTGAGTTCATCTGTCGGCATGGCTTTTGGTGTGAATACGCCGACTTCAAGTACTTCAAATTCTTTGCCCGTCGCCATCATTTTGATTTTCTGACCTGGTTTGACCGTTCCTTCCACAATTCGTATGTACGCAATAACGCCGCGATACGCATCGTAGAGAGAATCAAATATAAGAGCTTGAAGCGGTGCTTCTGGGTCTCCAGCAGGTGCTGGCACCTTTTCGACGATTTGTTCTAAAATATCTTCGATCCCAATACCAGCCTTAGCAGAGGTGAGAACAGCTTCAGATGCATCCAACCCGATGACATCTTCAATTTCTCCTCTTACACGCTCAGGCTCTGCACTTGGCAGATCAATTTTATTGATAATCGGAAGAATTTCTAAGTTGTTATCAAGAGCTAAATAAACATTCGCAAGTGTCTGTGCTTCAATTCCTTGTGCTGCATCTACTACGAGAATCGCACCTTCACAGGCAGCAAGGCTTCGAGATACCTCATAGGTGAAGTCGACATGCCCTGGTGTATCAATCAGGTGCATAATATATTCTTCTCCATCCTTCGCCTTATATTTCAGCTGGACAGAGTTTAATTTAATCGTTATGCCGCGTTCACGCTCTAAGTCCATGGAATCAAGTAATTGTTCTTTCATTTCTCGCTGCGTAATCGCCGCTGTTTTTTCTAAAATACGGTCGGCCAATGTGGATTTCCCGTGGTCAATATGGGCGATAATGGAGAAATTTCGAATTCTTGATTGCCGTTCTAATCGTTTTTCTTTATCTGTCACAATCTATCACTCCTACTATAAAACGCGGGTTGCGCTAGGTTAGATTATATCAATAGGGCTGTAAAGATTCAATCGAAATCAAGAAAAGCCGCTCATCAATTAGCGGCTTTAGTCATATGGTGTTGATTTGTTTATTTCCCATTTACCCAATCATAAAGAGAACGAGCTGCATGTGTCATGCCATCAGACAACACCTTTCCTGCTTTGGAGAAGGCATTAAAGCTCTCTATTTCCTCAAGCTGCTTTTGTTTTTCGGCAAGATCCTTTTCTGTAACAGCCGTTCCTAAGATAGAGGCTTCTCGTTCTTCTTCGTCGTTCATTTGGATGGAGAAAGCGCCTTTTAATTGCGGGTCATGGTAACCCTTCATTTGCAGCATGCCATTATTTGCCTGCTGCATTCCTAAAAAGACGCCAAATAGCAAGACCAGTCCTAAAATAATGGTTTTTCCCATAAATGATCCCATGCACCGTCACCACCTTAAGAGCGTTTTTTCTCATCCTTTGCTTTGCCGTTTACTTTTTCCGCATCCCAGAAAATGTCGCTGAAGACATCAGCTGCTGCATTGGATGTATTTTTCAATTCTTCCATATTATTATCCACTCCGCCAAATTCTAAAAGAAGGGCTTTGTCGGATAAATCTTGATTATAAATTCCATTATCACCAATTTCGCCTTTGGCAAACACACCGACACTGAGGCCTTTATATTTTTTCTCCATCAAATGGTGGAACTCCGTCGCAAGCTTGAGGTTTTTCTCATAGCTTTGATTCTTCTTTCCCACAACAAACGCAATTCTCGCATATTTTTTCCCTTTGATCTCGGCAGTAGTGTCTTTCTTTCTTCTTGAGTCACGGTGGATATCGATTAAATATTCGAGATCATCATTTTTCGCTAAGGCTTCTTTTACGACCAGTCTTGATTCATTATAAGACTGGGGATACTTTAGTCCTTTTTGCAGAAGCCGTTTTTCAACTTCTGTTTTGTCGACCGTATTCCCGATTCCTTGCTGATCAAGCGCCTTTCCGAACATGTCACCGACAAGGGTGACATTCACTTTTGAGTGCCGTGCATTGTTTGGATTCGTTTCTCCTTTTAAAAATGGTAAATATGATTCCGTATTATGTGTATGGTAAATGTACACAGCTTTTCGTTTTCCTGTCGACCGGTCCGGCTCTTTCGCAGGCTTTTTCGGCACATCTTTGTCGAGCTTGTCCAGCTCTGCTAAATTTGCTTCTTTTTCATCTTGAATGACTTCACTTGGCGGCGGCGATTCCATTGGCATGTTGGTATAGTCTGTTCCTTCACCTGCTAAGATGATTTTTGTATCAAAATGTTCAAAGCCTGGAAGTTCTCTACCTAGAAAACTACGCGGGTCTTCTAAATTGATACTGGTCGCAAGCTTGAGTGACAGTCCAGAGAAATGAAACCCTTTTTGATCTTTCGGGACGGCTGAGGCGAAATATTGGTTTTCCATGCCCATTAATGTGGCGAAAAACGCCCCGGAAAGCTCATCTGCTACACCATATAGCGAGGCTTGTGGCCTCAGCTCAGGTTTTAAAGATGTCAACGCCCCTGACATCACAAACACTACAACAAGCGAGGCTATAAATAAGAAAATGCTTTTGACTACTTTTGTTCCATTAATCGCAACGACCAACTGTCGAGGACGGCGGGGTCTTTTTTTCATGATTTACTCCCTCCAGCACGCTTTCTAGTAATTACACTATGAGCGAGCTAGAGAAAGTAGAACCGATTAATGATTATAAGAACCCATGTTATCTTGAGAGATTTTTTGATGAAGCGCTGTGTTTAATCCATTGGCGAGCACGTTTGCCATATCATCAATGAATGTATCCACTTCCTTAGGCGTGACCATGAGATTTTGCCCTAGCGGCGCAAGCACTTCATGGATCAGCTGCCGTTTCTCTTCTTCTGGAAGAGTTCCTACGATACCTAGAAATGATTGACGCGTTTCTTCATCTGGTAAGTCTTCTTCGTTTAGTACTTTTTTCTTCCCAAACGTCAAACCAGCCGGCACAAGAGAGCGGGACGGCCTGTCATCTTTCAGTTCTCTACCAAAATGCTTTAAGACATAATCAATTGTGTCACTTGCAATGGTGACTGCATCTACCACTGTCGGAACGCCAATCGCAATCACTGGAATTCCCAACGTTTCTTTGCTTAATTCTTTTCGCTTATTCCCTACACCTGAACCGGGATGGATACCTGTATCAGAGATTTGAATCGTCGTATTCACCCGTTCCACTGCACGAGCAGCAAGGGCATCGATTGCAATGACAAAATCGGGTTTGGACCTCTCGATCACGCCTTGTATAATGTCGCTTGTTTCAATACCAGTCAGTCCCATCACTCCCGGTGATAAAGAGGACACTGGGCGGTAGCCTTCCTGTACATTTTCCGGCTGTAATTCAAAAAGATGCCGGGTCACAAGCAGACTTTCAACCGTGAGCGGACCTAGCGCATCTGGCGTGACATTCCAGTTTCCTAGTCCTACTACAAGACAGCTCGCATCAGTCTGAATGCCTCGATCTTTTAAAAACTGAGCAAAATGATGGGCAAAGACTTCGACAACTTTTTCCTGCATCTCAGAATCTTTCTCCCGAATGCCCTGCGCCTCAAGTGTCAAGTATGTTCCTGCCTTTTTGCTGGTCAGCGCCTCCCCTTCTTTCGTAATCTCCACCGTGCGTATACGGATGCCATGCTCCTCTTTTTCCTTTTCGACAATCCCTTGAATTCCATCCTTTTTGACGACATTCGGATCGTTCTCTTGTTCTAGTATCTCTTTTGTTTCAACAGCCAAGTCTGTCCGAATTTGATAAGCACTTAAATCAAGTTTCTGTTTCTCCATAAAAAGACTCCTTCCACCAAGTAATTAACAGTAGTCTTTCCATCTCTTGAAAGAAACATTCGAGCGCTTCATCAATGAAAAATACTTTACATTTATATTGCATTCTAAAGGTGTGTTTGATAGAATACAACTTGTTCTATTGTGAAGATTTAACCTTAAGACAATTGTGTTTAGGTTGTATCTTAGGAGGTGAAACACATGCCAAATATTAAATCAGCGATCAAACGTACAAAAACGAATAACGAACGCCGTGCACACAACGTGACAATCAAGTCTGCGATGCGTACTGCGATTAAACAAGTTGAAGTTTCTGTAGCTAACAACGATGCTGAGCAAGCAAAAGCTGCTCTTTCTTCTGCTGCAAAACGCATTGACAAAGCCGTTAAAACTGGTCTTGTACACAAAAACGCAGCTGCGCGTTACAAGTCAAGACTTGCTAAACAAGTAAACGGACTTTCTGCATAATGCTTGCAACGCCTCAGTAATGAGGCAACTGTTTAACTGTACGTCCGTCCTGACCGGCTCAGCCATTAGGACAGACTGACAATTATACATCTAAACAAAAACGACCCTCTTTTTAGAAGGTCGTTTTTTTATGTTCAAGCGCCTAATAGGCGAAGCAGAAACAATTCTAGCAATAGCTGCTTGTCCTTTTTACCGGTTTTCATTTCATAATCGATCGTTGATAGCTCTTTGACAATTTGCTTCAGCTCTTCTTCTGAAAACAGCCTTGCCTGATCCATAGCAAGTTTCACGCGGAATGGGTGGACTTTTAGATTTGAAGCAATTTGTTTTTGCCCATATCCTTGCTGAGCGAAATACTTCGTCTGTAAAATCAAACGAAATTGAGTGGATATAAGTGCTAATATTTTAATGGGTTCCTCATTTTGTTTCAGCAAATCATAAAACATCTGCATGGCCTGAGAGCGGCGTCTGTTGACAATTTGGTTAATTAATTCGAAAATATTCTGCTCTAAGCTCCTTGCAACGAGCTGATTGACATCCGCTAATTCAATTTCTTCTCGCTCTCCAATATATGTACTCAGCTTCCTGACCTCTTGAAACAATGAGGATAGGCTTCCGCCGCACAGCATCACAAGCTGCTCAGCCGCTTCAGATGTCATCGCCTTTCCTTCTGTTTTCACCAGCGTAATGGTGAAATCCGTTGTTTCTTTTGGGTTTAACTCTTTTGCCTCAACCATAGCCGCTTTCTTTTTTAGCAATTTGGTGATTTTCTTCCGTTCATCCAGCTTTTCATATGGTGCCAATAAGACGAGAATGGTATAAGGCGCCGGCTTTTCTAAATAAGCTTCTAACAGAGAAAGCTCATGCTCAATCTTCTCTTTTTTCTTTTCCGCTGTAAGAAAATAAGGGTTCTTGATCACAACGAGACGTCTTTCTCCCATGAACGGAAAGGTTTCTGCATCTGTCACAGCCTGTTCAAGCGGCACCTCTTCCATATCAAAGACGGAGAAATTAAAATCCTTTGTCTCTTCGTCTACTACAGCTTGTCTTAATTTAGCTGCTGTTTCTTGCAGTAAATACGTTTCTTTTCCATATAAGCAATAAACGGGATGGATATCCCCTCTTTTTAAATTGTTCCAAACCTCAAAGACCATAAATTGAATCCCTCTCTTTCACTTCCTCCTCTATCCTAAAGTGTGCGAAGACATTAGTAAAGAGGAAGCTGAAAGTACCGCCTCCTCATTTATAGTAAACGTCTGGTGCAAGCTCCCGGGTCAGCTTGCTTCAGACGATATTCATAAAATGATCATGAAAATGGAAAACGGTTACTTTACCTTCTAGCAATTCCAAATGAGTTCAAGTATACTAAAATTAGCCAGGAGGGATGAAAATGAATGAATTTGAAAAAAATGTTCAAAGCAAGCGGAATGATGTGACCGACTCAGCCGTTGGTTTTATCGTCACATTCGGATTTTTCGCCTCAATGTTTATTTTGGCAACCATTATACACCTCGTTGGATCTTAACTTCATGATTGCTACATGACTGCCGTTTTGGCAGTTTTTTTATTGTTTTTGTAAGATATCATATGGAGGATGCGTGTAAAACGTTCCTTCCTTCTCAAGAAATCCATAGGTCACACTTCCGTCTTGATCTGTGCGGTACACCTTCGTTTGATGATCCTTTAGTTTTTTCAAGACTTCCTGATGAGGATGCTGATAACGATTGCGTTCACCAGCCGAAATGAGTGCGTGCGACGGCTCCAGATGCCGAAGCCACTCATCACTTGTTGACCCTTTGCTCCCATGATGCCCAACCTTTAAGACATCTGCTTGCAGGTGAGGATAGGCTTCTATAATATCTCGTTCCCCTTCATGTTCAAGATCTCCAGTGAACAGAAACCGTTTCCCGCCAAGATTAAAAGTAAGAACAAGTGAATCATTGTTCTTACTTGTCACCCGGTGTTGCGAAGGGTGAAGAACCTCAAATATGTGCTCTCCAACTTGGAGCTGATCTCCTCTTTCTAATTCATCAATCATAATCCCTTTTTCAGCTGCTTCTTTTAGCAGCTTTGCATCTTCTGGACTTCGGGCAAAACCTTTTGGTATGGCTAGCCGCTTT
Source organism: Bacillus sp. lyk4-R2A-2 (assembly GCF_030209735.1). Taxonomy (NCBI): domain Bacteria; kingdom Bacillati; phylum Bacillota; class Bacilli; order Caryophanales; family Bacillaceae; genus Bacillus; species Bacillus sp. lyk4-R2A-2. The sequence goes on along the minus strand of NZ_JARVRK010000005.1, from coordinate 316,030 downwards.
ACTTTATTTCGTTTGATTAAACGAACTGCTTCTCCCATGTGGTCTTGATCTGCATGCGTGAGAATCAGCACATCAAGTTTTGCTATACCTTTAGAATGCAAAAACGGGATTAGTGTTTGTTCACCGATCGTAGACACTTTACGTCTTTTTTTCCATGGTTCATCATCAAAAGAAAGTCTGCCACCTGTGTCCACAAGTAGATGTCCCTTTCGGTAAGGGAGCTGAATAAACAAACTATCCCCTTGTCCGACATCCAGCATCGTGACCTCCCCTTTTTGGAGAAAATTCGGGGTGAAATAGTGTGCACTCAAGACACCGATGAGTAATATAATCGGCACGGCATAGGATTTCACGGACATTTTGCACTCCATCACAAACAGCAAAAAAACAATGGCGCTCACTTCAAGCAGAATATGCCACCAAGTCGATTTCATAAAAATCAGGTTGACCCCATCAAAAACTGCCATATGTGCTGACAACTGATGACTTAGCTGGATGACCGAATCAAGCAACTGGAACAACACTTGTCCAAGCGGAAGATAAATGATAGACAAAAGAAAAAAGAGTAAGGATAGAGGCAGGACAACTGTTGTATAAAAAGGGACAAATATCATATTCAATGGGATGCTCAGCAAAGAAAATTGCTGAAAATGATATAAAAGAACAGGAAGCGAGGCAAGCTGTGCAACAAATGAGACAAGGAACAACTGCATCACGGCGCTTTTCGCTTGCGATAAGATTCTGGTCGATAACAAAATAAAAAACGTAACCACGAATGAAAGCTGAAATCCGATCTCGAATAGATATAGAGGATGAATCGCTAATAAGAATAAAAACGTTGCGCTTAATACGACAGCAGAAGGCTGTTTCATTTCTTTTGGCAGGCTTGTCATCACTAAATAGATTCCTGCCATAAGGCAAGCTCTTAAAACTGATGGTGCAGCACCTGTCAAACAAGCATAAACAGGAAGAAAGCATAATAGAAGAAGACGCGCTGTCTCTCTTGTCACACCGGCACGAAGCAGACACCAAAATAAACAGGCAAGAAGCGTTTGCACATGCAGTCCTGAGATCGCTAACAGATGAATAATACCGAGCATTTGATAGTCTCTTAGCGTGTCAGGATCAATCAAATCACGGTCTCCAAAAATAAGAGCCTGTACAATACCTACAGAGTTTTTCGGCACATGATCTTCTAAGAATTTTAAGCCCTTTTGCCTCATCTTTTGAAGATAATAGGAAGGACGATCATTTGTTGTACAGCCTTTGATTGACTGCGGTAAGAAAATAGCGCGAATGCCTTTTGATTGTAGAAATTGATCGTATTGAAACCCGTTAGGAATGGTTGCTTGTTTAGGCGGTCGAACATCACCTGTCATATGACAGCTCATACCTGGCTCTACGTCTTTTAACGTCTCTTTTTCACGCTCTGTTTGAATGGTATAGAAAGCGGCTAGCCGGTCATCTTCTGTTGACACAGTTGCCGAAAAACGATTGCCATCTATTTTCGGAATCGTTTCAATCACAACAGAGCCGGAAAAGAATTTTTCTTGAACAGGTTGATCCGTTTCAAAAAACTCATGAACCATAAAAATAAGAGTATAGACGGCTCCACATAGGCTGATCATGAGAAAGAGTTTGGGGATTTTTTTCAGTAGGCTGAGAAGGAAGATGATGAGAAGAAAGAGAAGGAAGTACAAATGAAGATGATATGCAGCCAGAGCAATTCCAACAGCTGCTGAAATTGCCCCAAACGGCAAATAATTAAACATAGGAAGTAAATAATTGATTCGCCTTCTCATGCATATTGCGAATTTCTGATTCACTAAGTCCTGATTCACTTAGTTTGCCAATTAGATCTGCAACAAAGGCTAATTTTTCTTGATTTTTTAAGTCGATGATCATTTCATCGAGTTCAACTTGTTCCGTTTGAACACCTGCCTGCTCAAATAAATCAATGGCATATGGGTGATTTTTATAATCCTTTGCATAGTAAACGGTTCGAATACCTGCTTGAATAATGGCTTTACAGCACTGCAAACAAGGAAAATGTGTGACATATATTTCAGCATCGGCTGTTGGTGCACCAAATTTGGCACATTGTAAAATAGCGTTCATTTCCGCATGGATGGTGCGAACGCAGTGATGATCAATGACATAGCATCCCACATCTGCACAATGGACATCACCAGCAATTGAGCCATTATATCCCCCTGCAATGATACGCTTGTCTCTGACGATGGTCGCCCCAACAGCTAACCGCTCACAGGTGCTTCGCAGAGCAAGCAAATGGCTTTGCGCCATAAAATATTGATTCCATGAAATTCTTTCCACGAGCTGATCCCTCCAGAATGATGGTTGGTATTAAGTGTACATGCCTTCCTTCTATACCGTCAATTCTACTTAACGGTCAATTCATTTTTCAGCCGTTCAATGGTCTTCTCCCCAAAACCTGAAATGTTCCGCAAATCTTCAATTTGTTGAAATTCTCCGTGCTCCTCTCTGTACGTAATGATGGCTTCTGCTTTAGCTGGCCCTATTCCATTAATGGTTTGCAATTCCGCTGCATCAGCCTGATTCACATTGACACCTTGACTCTTTTCATTACCCGATGGAGCGTCTGCACCTGCTGTTTGTGCCTCTCTCTCTGCTTCTCCCTGCTTCCGGACATAAATCATCATACTGTCTTCTAATTTTGCTGCTTGATTAATTTCAATCGTGTCTGCTTTACTAGTAAAACCTCCTGCTCTTCGAATGGCTTCTTCTACCCGTGCATCAGATTGAAACGTATAAACACCTGGCTTTTTTACAGCCCCTTTGACCTCCACAAAAATGGAGGATGATTCATTATCGGTCTTTTCTTGTTTGTTTTCTAATGTGACTTGTTTGTCTTGATCGCCCTTCAATACACTTGGCTCTCTAGTGCTCCCCTTATTTCCTGCCAAAAGGAAGAAAGTGATGATGATCGCGCCCATGAGCCCAGCTCCGATATAAAGACTGTATTTTTTCAATGGAATGAGTCGCTTCACGTGCTCACGCTTCTTTCAATCATATTTTTCTATTGCTCAACATACTGTTTAGAAGATAACAGATCCTATGCGCCTAAGGAGGGAGAACGTTTGAATATCGGGATAATCGGTACAGGAAACATGGGTACCATACTTACTGAGGCATTTATTGAATCAAAGGCAGTCAATCCCTCATCCATCACCATTACAAACCGGACCATAGAAAAAGCGTTCAATATAAAAAAGAACCACCCAGAGCTTGAAGTAACAAAACAGCTTACAGGAGCTGTCATGGATAAAGATTTCATCTTTGTTTGTGTCAAGCCGCTTGATATTTATCCTCTTTTAAAAGAGCTGAGCCCTCTTTTAAAAGAGCACCAAACCATTGTCATCATTACAAGTCCGGTTCATCCTGAACAGCTTCAGGATATCGTTCCTTGTCAAACAGCCAGGCTGATTCCAAGCATTACGAACCGCGCTTTATCAGGTGCGTCACTTTTAACATTTGGATCGTCATGTAATGTCGCGACGAAAACAGCGTTAAGACAATTAGCTTCCTGCATTTCAACACCTATTGAAATTCATCATTCGATTACAAGAGCGGCGTCAGATATCGTCAGCTGCGGTCCTGCCTTTATCAGCTTCCTCGTTCAGAAAATGATTGAAGCAGCCGTTGAAGAAACAGATATTTCTAAAGAAGAAGCCACCACCTTATCAGAAGATATGCTTGTAGGGCTTGGCCGTTTGATTGAAAAAAGAGTCTATACCCTTCCGACACTACAAGACAAAGTGTGTGTAAAAGGCGGCGTTACGGGTGAAGGGATTAAAGCACTTGAAGCAGGTGTTCAAGATATGTTCCACCGCCTTTTTCAAAACACTCATGAAAAATTCGATGAAGATCTTGAAGCGGTTGCGCATCAATATCCGCCAAGTGTGTTTACTGATGATCGCAGAAATTAATCAACTCTGCAACAAGCGAAAAAAGGGTTTTAAAAAACCATCGTTCCATTAAACGATGGTTTTTGGCTTCTTAGCTGAAATGAAATATCTTTCGGCGAATTCCCCAGGCGCTTCATTTGTAAAATCAGCGGTCACTTCTATTTGTTCAAAGCCAGCGGACTCAAGGAACGCCGCATAGGTCTCAAATGGAAATGTACGCTGTTCATGTGTCTCATCATAACGCTGATACACGTCTCCGTCCTTTACAAAAAAGCTTAAATCGTGAATGACCGAATACATGTCATCCCCTTTATCACTCTGCCAAATATAGCTGATCTCTTCATCTTGATCGGCATAAGTCGAACCTGGGAATACCTCTTCCATTTTATAAGGAGTATGAACATCAAAGAGTAAAACCCCATCTGCCTCTAAAAGCTGAAACATGTTTTTAAAGGTTTTTTTGACGTCATTTTCGTTTTTTAAGTAATTCAAGGAATCACAGCATATAACCGCCGCTTGAAAGACTTGCTCAAAACCCGTCAGCTCTCTCATATCTTGATGTAAAAATTGAATGGACTGCTTTTTCGCCTGTGCTTTTTGCTGCGCGAAAACCAGCATTTCTTCACTGAGGTCAATTCCTGTGACTGCGTGACCCTTTTCAGCTAACCGAAGAGAAATCTCTCCAGTTCCACAGCCAACATCAATAATGGCAGCATTCGGTTTGATATTCTGCTGGATCCACTGAACCCATTCATCATAAGGTGCATGTGTCATGAGCTCGTCATACACACCTGCAAACCCTTGATAAATCATGAGTTAATGCCAAGTGAAAGCGTTTCTCTCGGCGCATCTCCCCATAGCTTCTCTAGGTTGTAGTATCCTCTTTCTTCTTTGTGGAACACATGAGCAATGACATCACCAAGATCAATCAATACCCATCTTGCTTCATCAAAGCCCTCCATCTTCTTCACTTCGATTCCGCTTTCCTCTGCAAGATGTTTTACTTCTCTTGCAATGGCCTGCACTTGTTTATCAGAGTTCCCGTGACAAATGAGAAAATAATCGGCAACAAGTGAGATTCCTTGCATATTAAGGGCAATAATATCCTCAGCCCGTTTATCATCGCATGCTCCTGCCGCGACGTTTAAAATTGATGATGAATCCATCCAAATTCCTCCTTAATTGTTCTTATGCACAAGTGAGTTGTAAGTCGCAAGCGTATCTGGATAGACTGGCTGGTTCTTTTTCAATAAAAAGCTGATCGTGTTTTTTAGTGACTGAATCAGTGCGCTATCTAAATCTTGCTCTGCTAACTCTCTTACTTCTTCAACACCAGGGAAATGACGTCCTGGTTCGATATAATCAGCGACATAAATGACCTTTTCAAGTAATGTCATGTTTGGTCTGCCTGATGTATGAAATTCAATGGCCGTTAAAATATCTTGGTCGTTAATAGCTGCTTCCTTTTTAACCAAATAGGCACCAACCGGGGCATGCCAAAGCTCGGGCGAATATTCCAGCAATAGAGGGTTCATCTGTTCCTGCTGGATAATCCCCTTCATTTCATCCTTTGGTCTAAATTTCGCATAATCATGAAAAATAGCGGCGATCTCTGCTTTTTTCACATCTGCACCGAACCGTTCCGCTAAAGAAATAGCTGTCTCCATAACCCCGAGTGTATGTGTATATCTATGCTCTGTTAACTGCTCTTTGACACAGCTTAATGCTTCTTCACGATTCATATAAGTGATGCTCCTTTATATAACGCTCAACAGCTTTCGGTATCAAATAATCGACAGGTTTTTCCTGCATGATTCGCTGCCTAATCAATGTCGATGATACATCAAAAGCTGGAACATCTGCAAATAAAAGAGGATATGTCGTATTTCGGGTATAACCCGGTCTTTTCATCCCAATAAAAGTAATCATCTGAAGCAAATCATCTATCCGATGCCATTTTGGCAAATACTCGACCATGTCCGCTCCAATCATAAAAAAGAACTCATCTTCAGGATGATGCTTCTTTAAAAGCTCCACCGTATCTACTGTATAAGATGGACCCTCTCGCTCCATTTCAATGAGCTCCAATCGAAAATGTGGATTTGACTGGATCGCCGCATCCACCATTTTCACCCGGTGACGACTATCTGCTCGCTTCCGGTCTGTTTTATGAGGAGGCTTGTGATTTGGGATAAACCAAATTTCATCAAGCCCTACTTGAAAACGCACTTCATTTGCCATCAGCAAATGCCCATTATGAGGAGGATCAAACGTACCGCCGAACAACCCTATTTTTTTCATATCACATCCACCTTTACGGCAGCTTAATTTGTTTATTTTCCTTCGATTCTTTATAAAGGACAATCACATTTCCGATCGTTTGAACAAGTTCAGCTTTTGCACCTTTGACAAGTGCTTTCGCAACTTCCGTTTTGTCCTCGTCGCAGTTTTGTAATATGCTGACCTTTAACAGTTCTCTTACTTCAAGCGCCTCGGAAATTTGCTTGATCATATTGTCATTTACCCCACCTTTTCCTACTTGAAAAATAGGTGATAAATGATGTGCTTTTGCACGTAAAAAACGTTTTTGTTTCCCTTTTAACATGGTGTTCCTCCTAATTTCTGTATCACAATTGACTTCATTTTTCTTGCGTCAGGCGCGATGCCTGTCCACAGTTCAAAGGCTCTAGCTGCTTGTCCAACAAACATGCCGACACCATCTACTGTTTTCAAACCTAACCCGGCTGCTTCTCTGAGCAGTTTTGTTTCTATTGGATTATACACAATATCACAAACAACCGCTGTTTTTTTTGTGTTTGCTAAAGAAATCGGGGTTTCTTCAACATTCGGGTGCATACCAATTGAGGTTGTATGGATGATGACATCATATTCCCCAAGCTGCTCTTCCGCCGTCTTTAATGTAATGGCACTAGAAGTGAAGTTCCCATTTGCACTTTCAATTAAAGCCTCCGCTTTTTCAATGGTACGATTGGTGATATCAAAGCTTTTCGGTGCATAGTCAGCGATTGTCGTATAAATCGCATTTGCCGCTCCGCCAGCACCAATCATTAGAAATGACAGCTCTGATAAAGGCTGATCCAAGGCTTCAAGCAATGAATGAAGAAAGCCCTCCCCATCTGTGTTGTACCCGACGAGTTGACCTCCTTCGAGCCGCACCGTATTGACTGCACGCAGGCGTTCAGCTGTCACATCAATTTTGTCCAGGTACTGCATGATGTCTACCTTGTGCGGAACAGTGACGTTAAAGCCGCTGATTCCTAAGGCTTTCATACCGCTAATGGCATCTTTCAGGTCATCATTTTCTACTTGAAAGCCATGATAATGTCCATCAATTCCAGCATCCTTTAATGCTGCATTATGAATATCCGGAGACATTGAATGGCCAACAGGGTTACCGATTACTCCGTATAAAGGTTTCAAGGTCTCTCCCCCCTCTGAACATTTAAATTAACGAACGTCTCATAAACACATGCACGCCTTTTGGCGCATAGACTTTAATTTGCTTACCTGCATCATTTGCCGTGATCCACCCTAAGCCTGAGAAGACGATATCCATTTTCGGCTGATCAATGGTAAAGGTATGTGGAACGAGTGGAGGAAAATCTTCCATCCCCTCTTTTGATGGAGGTGATAGTAATTCCCCTGCATGCTTTTCATATAAATCATCTGCGTTCTCTAACTTTGTTCTGTGTATGTTCAGCTCATTTGGCATATAGCAGACAAATGACGTTCTGCCGCCTTTTACATAATCAAATCGAGCAAGCCCGCCAAAATAAAGCGTTTGGGCTTCATTTAATTGGAACGTTCTCGGTTTCAATTCTTTTTTCGGCGTTAAGATCTTCAAGTCATTTTTGCTGACATAGTGCGCCATTTGATGACGGTTGATAATGCCCGGCGTATCAAATAGAGCAGATCCGTCATCAAGCGGGATCTCAATGGCATCAAGTGTTGTACCTGGATATTGGGATGTGGTGATCACGTTCTCTTCACCAGATACTTCTTTGATGATTCGATTGATAAATGTGGATTTCCCAACATTCGTACAGCCGACGACATAGACATTTCTTCCTTCGCGGTAATGATCGATCGCTTCCATCACCTCAGGTACGCCCTGACCTCTGCTTGCACTGATTAAGAAAACATCGATCGGGTTCAATCCGTTTTCTTTCGCTTCCCTTTTCATCCAATGAATTAAACGATCTTTTTTCACGGATTTCGGTAAAATATCTACTTTGTTGCCGACGAGTAAAATCGGGTTACCACCGACAATACGACTCAGCCCATTAATCCAGCTTCCGTTAAAGTCAAAAATATCAACGACCTTGACAATCAGAGAATCTGTCTCTCCGATACTGTGCAATATATTTAAAAAGTCGTCTTCTGTTAAAGAAACATCTTGTATTTCATTGTAGTTCTTTAACCTAAAACAGCGCTGACAGATCACATCTTCTTTCAATAGAGATGCTGCCGGCGCATATCCTAATTGATCTTTATCTTCCGTCTGAATGGCTACACCGCAGCCAATACAAACAACCTTTTCCATTATTACTCTTCCTCCCACTGAATGTGGCCCTTACGCTTTAAGGCTCCTAAAATTCTGCGTTCAATCTGCCTGTTAAACTTAGTGATAAATCCGTCTGAGGCAGCAACAGGGACGACCAAAATCGTATGGAAGCCGTGACGATTCCCGCCTAGAACATCGGTCATGAGCTGATCCCCAATGACCACCACATCTTCTTTTTTCAATTGCATATCAGCGACGGCCTTATTAAAAGCTCTTCCCATCGGCTTTTTCGCTTTATAAATAAACGGAATATGAACTGGTTCAGAAAAAAGCTTGACCCTTTTTTCATTATTGTTCGATACAATCGTCACTTGTATCCCGTGATCCTTCATTTCTTGAAACCATTCAATTAAGCGGGGCGTCGCACTTGGACGATCCCATTCTACTAGTGTGTTATCTAAATCGGTAATAATTCCTTTTACATTTCGTTCTTTTAGTTTTTGCGGTGAAATGTGGAAAATGCTTTTCACAAATTCATCCGGTAAGAAATACTTCTTTAGCACAATTTGCACCCTTTCTTCCATTGGTTTTTCAGCGATAGTGTCGAATCAAATCACAATTTGTCTGTCTATCGAATACAATGAAAAAGTTTTCGACATATGACGAGGACCTTCAACAGTTGTGGATAATTTTACACACATTATCCACCTATATTTCATCACGCTTTCATTCAATTATAAACACTCTACCCACAAGTTATCCACTTCACCATGTGGATAACAGAACGATTGTTCTTGTTTCCCATTCATGGTAGATTAAAGGTACTTCAGAGACATTCGATCAACCTATGATGATATGTCTTTTCCTCAAGTTTTATGCCAACTTTTTCAGGGGAGGTGTTTTTCCCATCATATGGGTTTCTAGTATGAAAAAGCTGTCAGATGATTTACTTATAGAATCGTATTATAAAGCAAATGAAATGAACTTAAATCGCGACTTCATTGAATTAATTGAGACAGAAATGAAAAGACGTTCGCTCGGGCATATGCTCTCTGTTTCCTCTTAATTCCATATTACAGGAACCATGCCTCCCGAGCATTCTCTTTTTTAAACTCAGGTGACTGATATTATATCACTTGCGCTATAGGCTTACTACTATTTTCCGTAAAAAACACCCCTTCTCAAGTAAAGAAGAGGTGTCTTATTTGCAAGGCTGTTCATTCCAAAACCATAACCCTCCACCTACGACCAAAATAACCACAAGGAATACAACAAGAAAAGCGTAACCGATTCCTGCTCCTTGAGCTGGATAAGGCGAACACGCAGGGTAAGGATAAGGGCATCCCCACATATCAGTTACCTCCTTCTAGGAAGATATACTGTTAGACTATGCTAAATGGATGGTCTTGTTTAGGCAGATGGCCATCATTTAAAAATGTTTGATGATATCACGCTCTTTGATTTCGTTATAAATGATTCTTGCCCCTTTTGGCGTCATATGATTGCCAGAAGGGTCGATCAAACCTGATTGAATCAACGCATTGTCACTATCTTCACCAGCTTCTCGGATGAACGCTTTCCAGTTGTCGACAAGCGGTACTTGCTGATCCTTGGCTATTTCTCTCGTGATGTCATTATAGGAATTTTGCCAAGCTCTTGCCCCGCCTCTCTCAGCAAAATAAGATGACTTATACCTAGAGTAATAATACAAGCCCTTTTTTCCGCCTTCTACAACAGGTACACAAGTCATGAGAATCGGGGTAATGCCTGCTTTTCTACTTTCAGAAATGAAGTAGGATACATTTTCTTTAAATCTTTTTTTCGTCACTCGGGGATGTTTCCCGTCTAAAATCGCCGCATCATTCGTACCGAACATGATAAGGACGTAAGTTGGTTTCTGCTTTAAAATATCCTGCTCAAAGCGAAGCTTCGCATCTTCAGTCGTCTGCCCGCCAATCCCTGCGTTCTTCACTTGAATTTGACCGCGCTCGACGTTTTTCATGAGATTCACCCATTTTTCAGATGTTGGATAATCTCGGAAGTCCCAGTTTGATCCCTTTGTATTGCTGTCGCCAAATGCAATGACACTTTCTTGTTCTGGCTTTGAGCACCCAGCAGCGACACAAAGCAGGATGAAAAGGACAACATATTTCTTCACAACATTCACCTCCAAAAGCCCTCTTCATATAGTAAACGACAAGACTTTTGGTTTCAATGAATGACTGTTTTTGACGAATACTTCCTATTGCAGTTGAACAGGTACATACGCTTTGTCATGATGCAGCAGTTCGCTCACTTTGACAAATTCATATCCTCGATCCTTTAATTCAGGTATCACTTGTTTCAGTGCTTCGACCGTCTGCTTCCGGTTTCCCCCGCCATCATGCAAAAGAATGATATCGCCGCCTTGAATATGATCAATAATACGGCTCGCAATTTTATGTGCGCCTGGTCTTGACCAGTCCTTCGGATCTTGCGTAAAGGACCACATGACCACATCATATCCTTGCTTTGACAAAATGCGGAAAGATTTCATCGTCAAGCGGCCGCCAGGAGGACGAAATAATAAGGGCCCACCAGGCTGGAGTGAAGCGATATGAGCCGCTGATTCTTTTAGCTCCTGCTTGATCTCCTTTGATGATAACAGGTCAAAATACGTATGATTCATCGTGTGGTTGCCAAGCTCATTTCCTTCGTCCACAATCCGTTCTGCGATCTTTGGATATGCGTGAACCCGGCTTCCTACGACAAAAAAGCTGGCATTTACTTGATGCTGCTTCAGCACATCCAATATTTGATTCGTGTAAACTGGATGAGGTCCATCATCAAAGGTGATCGCAATCTTTTTCCGTTCCGCTCTCATGTCCCAGAAGGCACGTCCCGTTTTTTCGAGATCGACTCGTTTTAATGTATGTGCCTCTACTTCATTAGGAACAAAAGCACATAGCAGCAATATACACATCAAGACATGCAACCCTCTCATTTGACCGCCTCCACAGAACATTCTTACAGATTAAATTGCCCGCTTTTTGATGAATCATTCAGCATTCATGGTCACGATCCGCATATCTGACTTCTTTTTTCACATAAAAAAAGCCGGCCCATCAGGCCCGCTTTTTGTTTCACGTTTGGTTTCTCTCTTCAACTGTCGAACGTTGCTTAGAATTCATACAGACACTCTCCTTCTTGGATTTGATTTTGAGCCCATAATAATTTCTGATAATACTGGTTGGACTTCTGGTATTGTTGAGAGGCTTCTAAGGCTGTCGCAATTTCTAGTGAGATATCCTCTATATAAGAGTATAGGCTAAGTTTTTCCAAATAATCAATGGTTTTTTGCAGTTGTTCTTCATTTATTCCTTGAACATATAAAGCATCCAGATACTCAAACATATGACAGAACAGCTGGTCTTCATGCTTCTTTGCAGCTAATTTTCCATCTTCTAATATGCGGCGTGCTGCTACTTGTTCATTTTGTCTAAAAAGCAGTTTTGCGAGCGTATAGAGTGTATGTGGAAGCGTGGGAAGCTTCTCTTTACAGGCAATATCAGCCGATTCCGTTAAATAGCGTTCTGCTTCCTCAAGGTAGCCCAGCTCCCCGTAACATTTTCCTAAATTATAAAGCGCTGAACTGTATATCCGCGGGTGATCGATTTGTGATGCGAGCTGTTTTGCCTTTTTTAAATGAGGCAGTGCCCGATCTTTTCGTTTTAAATCTTGGTAGTTTCCTGAGATCACAAACAGGCACTGAATGATGCGAATAGTATAGGCATCATGCTGATCGTATATTTCTAGCGCCTTTAAAATATGATGCATCGAGACATGCGTTTGCTTCATAATATAGTAGGCTTCTGCTACTTTAAAATGAAACTCAGCCTGCTCAATATCATCAAATACCATAGACAGCTGTTTTTCTGCCACTCGGTAATATTTGACGGCTTCTAAATATTCTTTTTGACTAAACTCATGCATGCCACGAAAAAATGCATGGTAATAATGCAGCATATCAGATAACTCATGATTGGAGTTTTCGATTTTATCGACAAGATTAGATACTGAGAAAGGTTGATATTTTGAAGGGTGTATATAGTCAAGCATGATCTGGTGCCGAAAACACATGAGCTGATAATAAATCAGTAAATGCTGGTCCTCTTCCATCCGTTCAATTTCTGCTTCTACTTCTGCTTTCAGGATTTCCGCATCTGGAACACTGAACTGCCGTATCATTCGATACCATTCATTAATTTTCATACCTACATGTGAAGATAGAACCTTCCCCATGTTCCGAAAAAACCCCTTCCTTTTCGGTCTAATATTACATATTTTAGCACGCTTCTTGACCGCCAAGCACCGCAAAGAAACCGCAAACATATGAGAAGGGCAGCAAAAACAGACGAACAGAAGCCCGTTTTTTTCGAAAAAGATGATTTTTTCATCGTACAGACACAGACAATCCCCCCTTCACATACATTTGAGGATATAGGCAGTGGCCTAAACATGGTGGAGGTGAAAATCGTGGCAGGAGTATTTACAGCGATGGGATTGATGGTCAAAGAATTGGTGTTCTTAGTGTCCTATGTCAAAAACAATGCCTTTCCACAGCCCCTTTCGGGAGATGATGAAAAAAAATACTTAGCCCTTATGGCACAGGGCGATGAACACGCAAGAAATATGCTGATTGAACATAACCTTCGGCTCGTCGCCCATATTGTCAAGAAATTTGAAAATACCGGGGAAGACGCTGAAGACCTCATCTCCATCGGGACGATCGGACTCATTAAAGCCATCGAAAGCTATTCCTCTGGAAAAGGAACAAAGCTGGCAACGTATGCGGCGCGGTGTATTGAAAATGAAATTCTGATGCATTTACGCGCGCTAAAAAAGACAAAAAAAGACGTCTCCTTACATGACCCCATTGGTCAGGATAAAGAAGGCAATGAAATTTCTTTAATTGATGTCTTAAAATCCGAAAATGAAGATGTGATTGATACGATTCAGCTCAACATGGAGCTTGAAAAAGTAAAGGAGTATATCGACATTCTCGACGGCCGGGAAAAAGAAGTGATCGTCGGCCGGTTCGGCCTTGATTTAAAGAAAGAAAAAACGCAGCGGGAAATAGCAAAGGAGCTCGGGATATCGCGGAGCTATGTGTCTCGTATTGAGAAGCGGGCGCTGATGAAGATGTTTCATGAGTTTTACCGGGCGGAGAAGGAGAAGCGGAAGCGGGAGAAGGGGAAGTGAAAACAAACTTTTCCCAACTCCTATTAAAAAAACAGACCTTGTTGGGTCTGTTTTTATTTGAACATCACAATATAGCCCACATACACAAAAGAAAACTATGTCATGTTTTATCCCCATTTATCTCACTATGCTGTTTTCTTTTAAGTAACGCTCAAAAAGCTTATGACCTTCACCCTCAATTTGGTCATCTTCAATCAGATATTCTCCAATCAATAGCCCTAGATCATTCCACTTCTCATATTCCTTCAAAAGTGTTACTCCATAACTTTTTTGATCAAAAAACAAGAGCCATCTTCCTGTTTCTAAACTCTTAAAAAACACGCCTTCATAATCTAAGCCATGTTCATAATACCCTACATGTAAATGCATAGTTTCATCTAAGCTATGTAATTTTTCTTCTGTACTCACTTTCATCTGGCACCCCTAGCTTTCCATATCCTCCTGAAAATCAATATCTCTCAACTCGACCCATTCAACAAAATCAGGAAACGTTTTTGTCGTCAAAAAATGATGAACGATTTGATATGCTTGATCCCGATTGATGTAGCTACACGACGGCACATACAATGGGGATCCTGCGACCAAATGTTCGATGGTTTCAATTTTTTCTCCCTTTTTAAAAGGAACCAAAAAATTCGGATACCTCATGATCAAGAAACCATACGGTTCCGTATAAAAGAAAACTAGACTTTCACTTTCCCAATCTCCCTCAATCTCAATGGAAGATTCCCCATTTCCTTGTTTCCAATACTCTTCATCTTCTTGAAAGAAGATTCTTTTCAAGAATTCTTCTTCTGGATTTTCTACTGGAGCTCCTGTGGGGCCGTAGTATAAAAACATCCATATCTCTCCTTCATACCTATATCAACTTGTTATCCAACTGTTCTATTTCCTTCAAATTGATAAAAAGCTTGTGATTCTTCGTTTAATTTTAGCCAGTTATATAGCTTGGGGTTTAGCTTTTGAACGATTTGCTTACTGACCCATTTTACTTCTTCGATATCATGATCCGGATCGAGAATACTCATTTGTCCTCCGGTGATTTCGGCAAAGAAGGTGATCATCAGCGCATGATGCTTTTTGTCTTGAAAGTATGCTTCTCGAACCGAATGAAGTTCATTTACTTTGCAAACATACCCTGTCTCTTCTTTCACCTCGCGGATCACGGCTTGATGCAGGTGTTCGCCTTTTTCTACAGCACCACCAGGAAGTCCCCAATATCCCTTTACATTTTTGACCATTAACATATTTTCTTCCTCATCATAAATAATAGCTGATACTACGTCTACTCGTTTCAAATGAATCCCCCTCAATCATTCTCTGTTCACATCAATTGTCGAATAAATAGCACGAACTGTTCATTTCAATACATTCATTATACGGTATCCTTGATACAAGGTAATGGTTAAGGAAGCAAAACAGCATTCGTGAGCAGATTGGAGGCCACAGCATGTGGATCATCATCATTTTACTTATTGTCCTCATTGGGTTTACTGGGAATATCGTTTCCTTATTAAGACAAATGAAAAAGTCAAACGAGAAAATCATACAACTGTTAGAACATCAAAAACCGAAAAAATAAAAACTTCTCTCATTTAGAGGGAAGTTTTTTAGAGAAAGCAATTAGAGAATTCTTACCGTTTCTCATGAAGCAACATATATCTGATTTTACGAATATAATGCAGAGCAATATGAATGAGACATAAAATGAGCCCGATCATCGCAATAATATAGATGGGCAGCATCAAACCAGGTACATAATTGACGATAAAACCCAAACAAAACGCTGTCAGCATATATAGGCTGATCAACCTCATCAATACCATCCGAAGCCCTCCCTTTCCACACTCATTTTAACATCATTTCCCTTTATTTTCATAAATGGCTTTAAAAAAAGATGCGAATCCACTAAGATTCGCATGATCATTACGTATTCAATTCACCTTTCTTCGCCCGCAATTCCTTCCACTGCTCAAGCTCTGAAACTGTTAATAATTGATATCCTTGTTTGGTTAATTCCTTGATAATCGTGACAGCTGCATTTGCCGAGGTGTCATAGATGTCGTGCATTAAGACGGTTTCTCCGCTAGACGCATGTGTGAGAATGTAGTTAGCAACGTACTGGCTGTTGCGATATTTCCAGTCTTCAGGATCTACGTCCCAAAGCGTGACTTTCATATTGACAGCCGCGTTGATTTGCCCGTTTGTTCCTCCATATGGCGGTCTAAAGTGAGTCGGTGTAAAACCGCTCGCTTTTTCAATGATTTGCTGGGTCTCTTCTACCTGTTTGACGGCTTGTTTTAATGGCAGTCTTGTGAGTAAAGGATGGCTATAGGAATGATTTCCGATTTCATTCCCACCCTTTCTGATTTTATTTAGCATATCGGGATAATATTGAACCCTGCTGCCTAATACAAAAAATGTCGCATGTCCTTTGTTTTCTTTTAAGGCATTTAAAATCTTTGAGGTCGTTGATGGATTTGGTCCATCATCGAACGTAAGGGCAATGGCTTTTTGATTTGGATTAAACGCTGACTGTTTTGGCAGTTTTACGATTTTTCTTTTTGGAATCGGTTCTTTTTTCTCATTTTTGTTCTTTTCTTTATTAATATATTCAGGCTTTAACATTCCTTTAAGCAGGGTTTTTTTAATCGCCAGCACTTGAGGGCCTTGTTCGCTTGGTGCGATTTGCCCTGCTGGAAAGTAGAATTCAATAAAACGATCCTTGATGGCAAAATACTGATAATGCTCTGCCGCAGGAGACGTTCCTTGCTTGAGTAAATGCTCATTTTCAGCAAGAGAACGATCTTTCTTTAACTCCTCAAATGTCATTTGAGACAGTTTTTGCAGATCTTCTTTCTTTGATAAAAATAAATCATCTATTGATAAAAAATGCTGTTTCTTGAAATCAAAATTGAATATCTTCGTTTGATGTGCGCCTTTTACTCCGCCTTTCAATTCATATGTATTGAATTTAATCGCAGCAGTTTGCTTGGCATAATGAATAATCTCGTAATCTATATTTAATTCGTATCGATTCTCTTCATCGACATCGCTCGCTTCGCTAAATGATGTTTTGAATTTGTCTAGCGCTGTTTCTGCATATCTTTTCATCTCTTGATCTAGCTTTTCTTGATGAAAGACCGGATAGTTGACAGCATATCTCATGTATCTCCCGTCATTCACGAGGGTGACTATCTCCACTTCTTTATAGCTCGCATCTGGTTCTACCTTCTTCTTCTCCGTCCCACTTGCCTGCTGATTATGATAAAATGCAGCAATTCCGATGATGATTGCAAGTCCGCATAGGACGAGACTGATTTTCCATTTCATTGACACAATAATTCCCCTCTCGTGATGGCGTCATGCCTTGATGACGTGTGTTTGTAGGATAGACTTTGTGCGAACCCAATTTAGTTTTCAAAAAACAAACTTGTCACACTTTAGACACATTTTAAAAGAGGAATAGAAAAAGGGCTTGATTTCTCAGCCCTATCATTATTTTTGCATATATAGTTGAAATAATCTCGTTTCTTCATCAATCGAACTCGCTCGATCAAAAGCCGCTCTGACCGTCTTTGTATTGTTCAAGCGCTCATAAAGCATAGTCAATACAAAGATAAATGCCGCATCTCCATCAATGTAATCATCCGGCGCTATATAGGACAGGGCACCTGCTTCTAAGAAGGCATCTGCTAATTTTTTCTCACCTAGTGTGCAGCCTGTAGAAATGACGTGAATCCCCTTTAATGAAGCATACTGCTTGATTTCATCCGCTCCAAAAGCAGCGCCTCTAGGCTCCTCATCTTCGTATACATCTTCCCCTAATTCAGGCATGATCAATGCTCCTTCTTCACCGTGAAACGATAAAAGAAGGTAATCTATTTCTCTTCTATTTCTACCAGATAACACATGAATCAGGTCATTCGGTCTTCCAATCCAATGCATATCGACGTTCGCGCCGAAGTTTTCAAGTGCTGCACGCAGTGCAAAAGATTCCAGTTCACTATTAGGTCCTGCTGCTAATGTGATGCACATGGCTTGTTGATCCACTTCTATCTCCTCCAGACTATGATAAAAATAAAACCATTTTTTCCTCATCTGCATATGTATGATCTGGCCATTTTAGTGCTTTTTCTTCAAGCGCGTATGACTCAAATCCAATAGAGCGATACAGGCGTTTAGCTGAGTGATTGGTCGTCACGACTGATAAATACATTTGCTCGATGTCGTGTCGTTCTCCGGCGAATGAAAGAACTTCTGTCATCAAGGTCTTGCTTACTCCTTTTCCGCGGGCACCCGCTGTAACATACATCGCTGCCACATTCGCTCGGTGCTTTAATTTCTGTAAGTTTTCTTGGATGAGCGTGACCATGCCCACAAGCTTCCCTTGATCAAAGGCGCCAAAGGTCCACATCAATTGTACCGAAGCAAAACGAGCTGCGTATTTTTCTATTGTACCGATTTGCTCTTCTTCATAACTCATCGCAAAGCCCTCTGGATGTCATCGTAGTGCTTCTAGTCTCAACGCGGCATATTCTTCAGCATCATCTGGAATTAACAATCGAATATTTAGAACATCGCCCCCAACAGAATGATTCATACTTCCAATTTTATCTTGAAAGGAGATTTTGATCAAAATGTTTCTTCTGAAAATAAAAAGGCATCCCATAAAAGGATGCCCCCTTCATTACCACTTACAGCGTTTCACTGGACGGCAGCAAGGGTTTTTGATATCACTGCCGCAATCGTATTCTTTCACGATATACTCGTTATGAGTCGACTCAGTGACAGGATAGTAGTTTTCAATTCTTTTGATATTTTTATTGACGTTTGTGATATGCGTTGGATGAATTTTTCTGATGGTTTGTTCATTCGTTCTTGTGTTGACAATTTGACGTGTGGGGAAAACAACCGTTTCATCTTCTCCATGGTTTCCTCTGCGAGGTCCAAAGAAAAAATCATCTAATCGATTCCGGCTCATCTCAACACCCCTTCAATTTGTCTTTCACTTACACTCTATCGTATGTAAGAGACGTCATTTGTGATTAGATGCTTGTCTATTTTTTAAAAAATCCACTATTCATCTCGTTTTCTCTTTCTTTACAAAAGGTCATTTTTAACATATTATACAAATGATATCTTGCGCAGAAAGGACATCTATGAAAACAAAACATAAACTCTTTTTATTCATGACATTTATTGTCATCATCATTGCTCTTCCAATGCTATCACCTATGATCTTCACAAATTCAACCGAAAAAGGCGCTATCCGGAAATCAATTTACCAAAAAGGATACCCTTACCAAAGCTATTTTGCTATTTTGAAAAAAACGAAGTATAAAGATCCTGAGTATGGCCAGCTTTATGATGTTTACTGGCAGGCTTGGAAAAGTGAAACAGGGATGACACCTTCTGTCTGCTATTCGAAAAAGGTCGAGAAAAATGAATATAAGGTTAGCTGCGGTACCGCCCCATAACCTTCCCACTCATCATCAAACACGAGGTGAACGATATGATCAATACGACACAACCAATCGAACGAAACAAGCTGGACATTGCACTTGAACTGACTCAATTGCATTTGAATCGATATGAAACGAATCATCCTGATCAGCTGAGTGAGGTTTATGCAAAATATTATGCGCTTCTTGAAGTGCTGGATTTATCTTCTTATGATCAATTGATTGATTTATTGCCAGATGAGCTAAAACAGACGCTTGAGTAAAAAACCCTCTATCCACACGGGATAGAGGGTTTTCTTTATACTCGTGCTGCCATATCGGTTTCGATTTGCTCTAAGCTTCTTCCTTTTGTTTCAACTAGTACAAAGCGGGTGAACAATAGTCCGATTAAGCAGATGACACCAAATGAGGAGAAAATGACCCCAAAGCTGAATTTATCTGCCAGGATAGGGAACACGAGTCCGACGGCTAACGATCCCGTCCAGTTAAAGGCAGATGAAATACCTGCGCCGATACCTCTGACAGAAAGCGGGAAGATTTCGCCGATGATGATCCACGTGATCGGTGCCCATGAGAAGGCGTAGCACAAGATAAAGCAGCAAAGTGAAATCAATGTCACCCAGTTTAAAATCCCTTCACTCACACCAAGTGCACCTAATGCGGCTGGTGCAAAGAAAGAAAGGGCCATGCCCGTTCCCCCTACGGTGAGAATCGTTCGGCGGTCGAACCGGTCGACAAATTGTAAAAAGATCACGGTGGTGACGACAAAAATGACACCGACAATGACTGTAAAACCTGCGGCAACCTGAGGTGCAAGGCCTACATTCCGAGCAATACTCGTTGCATAATACACAATGGAGTTCGCCCCTTGTATTTGCTGAAGGGTCGCCATCCCAACCCCTATGAAAAGAGCCATTCTAAATTTCTTTTGGAACAATTCACGAATACCAGAGCGTTCTTCTTTTGCGACTTCTAAAATTTCCTGCATCTCTGCTTCGATTTCTTCACGAGAAGAGCGTAGTGATCCTAATACCTCTCGTGCCTTATGAGGCATTCCGTGCTTAATTAAATATCTCGGAGATTCAGGAAGTTTCAGCATCCCAATATAAAGTACGATGGCAAATAAAGCGGCACTACCGAGCATCCAGCGCCAGCTGTCTGGAACAGGTTCAAACACAAATGCAACAATATAGCTCAGCAATAGTCCGCTCACGATCATGAGCTGATTGAGCCCAGACAATTTCCCGCGAATTTTAGCAGGAGCAATTTCAGACATGTATGCCGGCACCAAAGATGAGGCAGTTCCTACGGCTGTTCCTAAAAAGATACGTGCAATGGTTAATGAAATCTCTTCTGGTGCGATAGCTGATCCGATCGCTCCGACAAAAAAGATAACGGATGAGACCAAAATAAGCTTTCTACGGCCAAATTTATCCCCTAACAGACCGCTTAAAATGGA
This sequence comes from Bacillus sp. lyk4-R2A-2, assembly GCF_030209735.1. Classification (NCBI taxonomy): domain Bacteria; kingdom Bacillati; phylum Bacillota; class Bacilli; order Caryophanales; family Bacillaceae; genus Bacillus; species Bacillus sp. lyk4-R2A-2. The sequence continues at coordinate 295,393 of NZ_JARVRK010000005.1, read as the reverse complement.
GCCGATAATCGCCCCGCCCATTAATGAAGAGACGACAATTCCAAGCCATAATGGGCTGAGCTGAAATTCTTGCTGAATATGTCCTTCTGCCCCTGCAATAATACCAATATCATATCCGAATAAGATGCCTGCAAAGGATCCGAAAAAGAAAATAAATTTGCTTGACACTTTTTTCTCCAAGTGGATGACCCCCTCACTTAATTAACCGCTTTCATTTCATCCCGTGCTTCTACTGCACTCAGTAGAAGACCTTTCACCCTTCTATAAAACCACATATTCTGCATTGACAAGTTTTGCAAAATGAACAATTTGATCAACCGTTAAATTGAGAGATACGACTGTATGATGACCCCCACCTTGCTTAATCCATGCTTTGACGCCGTCCTGAAAATTCGGCTTGATTTTCCAGAGCACACGTGCAACCGGTAAATGAGGTGCTGCTTCCTCCGGCTCAAAGGCTTCGACTTCTTGTATGAGCCATTTGAAATGAGTTCCAAAGTCAGCAATAGAAACGACAACACCTTCCCCTGCTTTTCCATCAAACACAAGGCGAGCTGGATCTTCCCTGTTTCCGATTCCAAGCGGAGATACGACAATGACAGGTTTCGTATGGGCGAGCGCTGGATCTACTTCTAACATATGAGATTGCAGCACTGCTTCCTGTCCAGAGGTCATTTCATACGTGTAGTCCTCCATAAAACCAGTGGATTGATGATGACTCATCACTTTTAATAACCGGTCCAGCGCAGCAGTTTTCCAATCGCCTTCCCCGGCAAAGCCATATCCTTTTGCCATTAGCCGCTGTACCGCAAGTCCTGGCAGCTGCTTCATTCCATGTAAATCTTCAAAGTTTGTCGTAAAGGCATTGTACCCGCCTTCATCTAAAAAGCGTTTGATAGCGATTTCATAGCGCGCTTGCACCTTAACACTTTTTTCCCAATCTTCAACTGAATACGTTCCATAATCCACATCATATTGCGTTAAATACTCTGCAAATAATGCATCTACCTCTGCTTCTTCTACTGCACTCACATATTCGACGAGATCGCCTATGCCAAAGTAATCAACGGTCCACCCTAGTTGAATCTGGGCTTCGATTTTATCACCTTCTGTTACAGCCACGTGGCGCATGTTGTCACCAAACCTAGCCACTTTGATCTGAAAGCTTTCATGATAGGCAGCTGCCACGTCCATCCAATCAGCGATTTGCTGCTGCACATCCGGCTTAGACCAATGACCGGCAACAATTTGGTTTTGTTTATTTAAACGTGCATTGATATAGCCATATTCTCTGTCTCCATGGGCAGATTGATGAAGATTCATATAGTCCATATCGATCGTGTCCCACGGAATCTTTTCATAATACTGTGTGACAAGATGCAAAAGAGGCTTCTGCAAAAGATTGGTCCCGCGTATCCACATTTTTGCCGGTGAAAATGTATGCATCCACGTCATCACGCCGACAACTTCATCACGATAATTGACCTCTTTCATCAGCTTTGTGATTTGATCCGCGCTGACAGCTAGCTCCTGCAAGATCACTGGATAAGGAAGTAAACCGCTCTCATTTAAGGCATCCGTCATTTTTTGTGCATCTGCTTTTACTTTCTGCAGTGCTTCATCTCCGTATAAATGCTGTGATCCGACAATAAACCAGCATTCTTTATGTTGACTTGTTAACATAGATATCCCTCTTTTCTTTATCTTGAAGGTTTTTGTCCGTAATACGCATGTTCGCCGTGTTTTCTTAAGTAATGTTTATCTAAAATTCGCTGCGGAAGAGGTTCTGCGTATTCATTTAATTGCTTTGCGAACAAATTCATTTTGGCAACTTCATCTAAAATCACACTGTTTGTGACCGCACTTTTTGCATCTTTCCCCCACGTAAATGGACCGTGACCTTGAAGCAATACACCCGGCACCGCCATCACATCTAGGTTTCTTTTCTCAAACGTTTCGATGATCAGCCGGCCCGTTTCTACCTCATAACCACGATTCACTTCATCTTCTGTCAGAAATCGAGCACACGGAACAGCGCCGTAAAATGTATCGGCATGTGTTGTGCCCATTGCATGTAAATCGAGACCTGCCTGCGCCCAAACGGTTGCCCACATGGAATGGCTATGTGAAATACCGCCAATTTCCTCAAAGTGTTTGTAAAGGACAGCATGTGTTGCTGTATCTGATGAAGGGCTGTATTCCCCTTCCACTACTTCACCGTCAAAGTCGACCACAACCATGTCTTTAGCTGATAATTGGTCATACGCTATACCGCTAGGCTTAATAACGAATAGACCGCTGTCACGATCACACGCACTGACATTGCCCCATGTGAATTTCACAAGTCCATATTTCGGTAAATCTAAATTGGCTTCGTATACTTCTTCTTTTAAGCGTTCTAGCATACGGTTGTCACTCCTTTCTTTGGCATCAGATGTGATACTGCCGCCTCTTCAATCGGAAGGCCGTCTTGATAGCGCTTTAAAAATTCGCCAAAGCCTTTGACATCAAGCGGATCGGGTTCTATCAGTTCTTCTGATGTATGGGCAAACACTTGATGCGTGAGAAATTCAGCCAATGTTTGCTTTTGATGATGGACCATATAGGAAGCGAGGACAGCCATTCCAAACGCACCGCCTTCTCCCGCAGTGGAAACGACTGATACAGGTGTATCAAGCGCTGCCGCCACCATTTTTTGACCAACGAGCGGTGTTTTAAATAACCCTCCATGTGCTAATAAACGATCAATCACAACATGTTCTTGTTCTTTTAAGCGATCCATCCCTATTTTCATTGCGCCAAAAGCAGAAAAAAGATGGGTACGCATGAAGTTAGCCAGATTAAAGCGGCTTTCAGCTGATCTGACAAAAAGAGGTCTTCCTTCTGGCAGTCTTGTAATATTTTCACCAGAATAATAGCCATAGCTTAAGAGTCCGCCGCCATCTCGATCTGCTTCTAACGCCTGCTGTAACAAGGCTTCGTATACCTTTCCTGACGACACTTGCACGCCTAGTGCGTCAAATGCCTCTCTGAAGATATTCATCCAAGCATTTAAGTCACTTGTACAGTTGTTCGCATGAACCATTGCGACTGGCAGTCCGTCCGGCGTTGTGACCATATCCACTTCTGGATACACACCCTTTAGCTCCTGCTCTAGCACAATCATGGCAAAAACAGATGTCCCAACTGAAATGTTCCCTGTCCGTTTTTCTACACTGTTTGTTGCCACCATGCCCGTTCCGGCGTCACCTTCCGGGGGGCAAAATGGAATGCCGGGCCGCAAATGTTTGCCTTGATCTAAAATGGCTGCTCCTGCTGCCGTTAACACGCCAGCCTCCTCGCCGGCTAAATAAACACGCGGCAGAAGGTGACGGAGCTTCCACGGATAGCCTTTTTCTGCGATCAAGTCTTCAAATTGATGGAGCATTTCTTCATTGTAATCTTTCGTTTGTTCATCAATTGGGAACATGCCTGACGCATCCCCAATGCCAATGGCCTGCTTTCCTGTTAACAGCCAGTGAATGTATCCTGATAGGGTGGTCATATATTCTAAACGGGAAAGATGTTTTTCCTCTTCTAATATGGCTTGATACAAATGGGCAATGCTCCATCTTTCTGGAATATGAAATTGGAAGACATCCGTCAGTTTTTGACTCGCCTCAATGGTTGTTGCATTCCGCCATGTGCGAAACGGAACGAGGACCTCTCCTGTATGATCACATGCCACATAGCCATGCATCATAGCTGATACCCCAATTGAGCCAATGGTTTGAATGGTCACGCCATACCTTTGCTCGACTTGCTCTTTCATCTCTCGGTACGCTACTTGAAGACCTGTAATGATATCAATTAAGTTGTACGTCCAAATTCCTTCCTGGAGAGAACTTTCCCACTCAAATGCACCTTGGGCAATTGGCTGAAACGCTTCATCTATTAAAATGGCTTTAATTCGTGTTGAACCAAATTCAATCCCTAAAGATGTCCGTCCTTCTTTTAAGGCTTTGGTCGTCTCTTCATGATTCATTCTGCGTTCACCTCCATGATTGATAGCGGTTTCAATTTTCGTTTTCTAGATTCATTGATTCTCTGTGCACATTCACAATATAATATTTGTACGTACATATGTCAATAATAAATATAGTTGTACATACACAATATGACAAAAACCTGCACTTTTCTAAAGCTGGTACGACAGAAAGGGGAAGCGCCTGTTTTTGATTCGACAACCATGTTAAAATATGTCCATACAATTTCTTCTCAATCCGAGTAGATGATCAACTGAGAAAGAAGTGAAACGATGAAAAAGAAGTACCAGATCATTATCGATGATATAAAAAGCAAAATACTCACAGGGGATTACCGGATCGGGGAACGTATTCCAACTGAATCAAGCCTGCAGGAGATGTATCAAGTGAGCAGGCATACGGTTCGAAAGGCCATCTTAGAATTGTCGAGTGAAGGGTTTTTGCGAAGTGAAAAGGGTTCAGGCACATTTGTGACCAATCAATATCAAACAAAGCCTGCTGGACATACGCATATGAGAACGATTGGGGTTATCACGACATACATATCCGATTACATTTTCCCTTCCATCATTCGAGGCATTGAAAGCCGATTAAACGAAGAGAACTATTCTTTGTTACTGGCGAGTACGAATAATGATGTAGAACAGGAGAAAAAAGCGCTTGAAATGATGCTGTCCTTTGGTGTGGACGGACTCATTGTCGAGCCGACGAAAAGCAATTTATACAACCCGAACATCTCGTACTACCTATCTTTTAAAGAACAGGATGTACCGCTCATTATGATCAATGCCTATTATGAGCAGTTAGAGGTTCCTTTTCTCTGTTTGGATGATGTGAAGTCCAGCTATTTAGCCACAAAAGAGCTGATCACCTCGGGACATCAGCAAATCGGCCTGATCTCAAAAACAGATGATTTACAGGGAAAGTACCGAATGAAGGGCTATATTCAAGCGCTCGGTGAAGCCAAGCTTAATTTCCTGCCTGAGCACGTACTCTTTTTCGATACAGAATCGAAGCAGCATTTGGGGGATGATATTAAAACTTTCTTATTAAAGCATCAGCATGAGCTGACTGCCCTTGTTTGCTATAACGATGAGGTTGGATTAGAAGTTGCCAATGTATGCAGTGACATCGGTCTGTCCATTCCAGAGGACCTTTCCATTATTGGACAGGATAATTCATATATTGCCCAGAAAAATGCCCATGTGAAGCTGACAACACTGACGCACCCTCAGGAGCAAATGGGCCGGGATGCAGCAGACTGGATGATTAAAAAAGTGCAAGGGAAAAAGAATCTCCCTCATCAAACCTTTTACGAGCCTGAATTGGTTCCAGGTGAAACGATCAAACAAATGAATGCAAGAAAAAAATGAGCCCTTTTTGGAGGAGGCTCATTTTTTATATGGTTAGATCTCTTCTTTAGGGGCAGGCACTGCGCATACGCCATCTGCACATGCTGCTTCAAATGAATTGGCAGCCGCTTTATCAGCTTGAGCTGCTTCTTCTGTCCAAGCCGTTTCAAGTGCACGCAGGAACGTATCAGCTGGCTGTGCACCTGCCACTGAATATTTGCCATTGATCAAGAAAAACGGAACAGCATTGATACCAAGCTGTCTCGCTTCTTGTTCGTCTTTTCGGACATGATCAGCAAACTCTTCGCCGCCTAAAATTTGCTGTACTTCCTGCAAATCAAGACCTGCTTTTTCTGCAATATCTAAAAGGGTTTGACGATCACCAACATGCTTTCCATCTGTGAAATAAGCTTGAAACAGCTCTCCCATGACGAAATCGCCTTTTCCCATTTGACCAGCATATTGCGCCAGCTGGTGGGCATCAAAGGTGTTTGTCAACACGAGTGGATCAAATTGAAAATCGATTCCTTTCTCTTTGCCGGCCTGCTTCACCTGCTCATTCATCGCCATGGCCTGGCTGCGGCTCATCCCATATTTCTTGACGAGCATATCATGGACATCATAATCGACCTGAGCAGGTGCATGTGGATCAAGCTCAAAGCTCTTAAACTCGATTTCTACCTGTTCCTTTTGAGGGAATTGTTCAAGCGCTGTTTCTAGTTGTTTTTTTCCTATATAACAAAAAGGACAGGCGATATCTGACCAGATTTGTACTTTCATCTTCATCTTCCTTCCGTGTTTACGCTTTTTCTTTAACGATGTAACAATTATAGTTACAACAAATCGGTTATGTCAAGATTCTGATCTTGATTGAAATGAAAAAGCCTCTCCTTTTAAGAAAGGAAAGGCTTTGAAAATGACTATTCTAAATTGGCATGGTGACCGTACATTTTATGAGTGTCGAGTTCTTTTATTTCCATTAAACGTAAAATGACCGCATCGTATGTCAGAAGTAGCGCTTGCTCAAATAGCGAGCCCATTGGCTGAATGGTATGATGGCTTCCTTCCTGTTGATCCTTTGGTGCACCTGACAGTAAGATGACTTTATCCGATAGATCAGCTAGAGGTGACTCAGCAGAAAGCGTGAAAGCTGCCACTTTTCCGCCAATTGCTTTCGCCTTTTTTGCAAGGACAAGCAAAGTCTCTGTTCGGCCAGATCCGCTCCCCACAATCAAGAGATCTTCTTCTGTAAAGGAAGGTGTATTGGTTTCACCGATCACATAGACCTTGACGCCAATATGCGAGAGTCTCATGGCAAATGATTTTCCCATCAAACCAGACCTACCAGCCCCTGCCACAAAGACCTTTCTTGCAGCTAAAATGCTTGAGACAAGTCGCTCCGTTTGTTCGTCTTGAATAGCGGGCGAGTGCTCAGAAAGCTCATTCAAAATGGCTTTCACATAGTCACTGGTCTTCATGATTGTGCGATCAGCTGCTTCATTTGTGCGGCCACTTCTGCTTTATTATCCTGGCTTGCGATACCGCCACCGACAATGATCAAATCAGGGTTTAATTTCACGACTTCAGGTAACGTATCAAGCTTAATTCCGCCTGCAATGGCTGTTTTCGCTTGTTTGACGACTTGTTTAATGGTCATCAGGTCAGCAAATGAGTTTTGTCCAACCGCTTGCAGGTCATAGCCTGTGTGCACACAAATATAATCGACTCCTAGCTCATCCAGCTCTTTTGCCCGGCCAGCGATATCTTTGATACCAATCATATCAACTAAAATCTGTTTCCCTCTTGCTTTCGCTTCTTTCACCGCTCCTTGAATGGACATATCTTCTGCCGCTGCAAGAATGGTCACGATATCTGCTCCAGCTTCGGATGCCTGCTGCACTTCATAGCCGGCCGCATCCATAATTTTCAGATCAGCGAGTACACGTAAGTTTGGAAATGCCTGTTTGACTTCTTTGACGGCACGCAAGCCTTCGTTGATCACAACAGGTGTTCCAATTTCGACTACATCAATAGATCCTTCTACTTCTTTGATCAGCTCAATCGCTTCTGGTATATTCACTAAATCTAATGCTAATTGTAATTTCATGAATGTTCACTCCCGTTTTTTCATCTCATCTTCAAGAGCTCTGTGAATAGGGCTTCTTGCACGATGAAATGAGTATAACAACAGGATGGGAGCAATCCAAGTACGCACTTTTTTTTTACATACTATACTTTTTCGCATATGGTTACAAAAAAGACACTGTCTTTCGACCAGTATCTTTTGCATGTATTACTATTTATCATCCTTTAAAAAATTGCTGTCGAGATACTGTCTTCCCCAATCATACATCGACTCTAAAATCGGCATTAAGCTTTCTCCTAGTTCTGTCAGGGAATACTCAACCTTTGGCGGAACGACAGGATAAACCTCCCGATGCACAATGTGATCTTCCTCTAATTCTCTTAGCTGATTGACAAGCATTCTTTGCGTAATCCCAGGCATTAACGACTTTAGCTCACCAAATCGTTTTGTCCCTTCTCTGCCCAGGTGCCATAAAATCAGCATTTTCCACTTACCGCCGATAATATTTAGCGTCAGCTCTTTTTCGCAATTGAACACTTTATTTTCCATACGTGATGACAACAACATACACTCCTTTGGTACAAACCATTTACGTTTTATCATATACTGCGGCAAAATGGATTGTCGAGCATACAGTCTTTGTTATTGATTTTGTTTGTTCACAAATGTCATAACAGACTCTGTCATTTTTTGCGCTTCTTTTGGCGCCCTGTCTGATCCAAACCATTTATTTAAATCACTGTGGCTCAGCGAATGGACCCGAAACACAAACTTAGAACCTTTATCATGGTTCAGTTTTTCTGCAAATCGATACACCTCAGGATTTTCCCACCCCGTGACCAAATAAACAGGCGGTACATTCGCTTGATTCATATAAGTGACAGGTGATGCCTTTGTCCAGTTCTTCTCCTGTTTACCAAATACTTTTTTATACGATGGAATGGCTTGGATAAATTGATTGATGTTTAACGGCCCATCTAAAATCACGATAGAATTGATCGTTTTTGGCGACAGCCCCACACGTTTTAAGTAAGTCGAATCTGTGGCCACCAGTGCCGTTAAATGACCGCCCGCTGAGTGACCCATGACATTGATTTTTGATGAATCAATTAGATACTCATCTGCATGATCCTTGACCCATTTAATGGCGTTTGCCGTATCATCTGCCATCTGCTCATAGTTGGCATCAGGGTGAAGCCTGTAATTCATTGAAACAAACACATATCCTTGACCGGTAAAATAATCAGCCTTTGAAGCGACTCTATTCTTATCGCCGCCTGTCCAGCCGCCGCCATGGAGATAGATCATGACTGGATGCTTCTTCTTTTTGCCTTCATCTTTTCCCTTTGGCATATACATATCGAGTGTTTGCTGTTTGTTTTGTGTGTCTGCATAATGGATGTTCGTCGTCGGCTTAGGCTGGTTTAAACGGAACACAAAGAATGCGCATACCAATAAGCCAGCGATGACTGCCGCAAATAAAAGCCATTTCATCATTCGATTCAATGTCATTGCACCTTTCTGTGTTGGGATGGAGAAGCTTGATTCGCACATATGTAAAGAGACTAGCCCGATTCATTTGATACGACTTGTATGACTTGTACCGTTTGACAATAAAAAGAAAAATACTGTTCTTCAAAGTCTTCGACAAAGTAATTCAAATTTTCCCAGCCTCTATCCAAAAACTGAATGTCCAATAAAATATGGTCATCGTTTGTTAACTCCAAATTTTTGATTTGAACAGAAGCGACATTGGTGAATTTCAGATGAATGTCTGCTTGTAGATTCGGGGATACATATGGGATGTGCATTACAATACAGTTGATCAAGTCGTAATGTTCATTATACTCTTTAAAGTAGTGAAATTCATTGATTTGCTTTAGATGGTTGATATTGAAATCAGGGATTTGTTTCTGGATTTTTTTATCTAAAAACCATGTCATCGTTTGTCCTCTAAAAGGTTATTGTATAAGTGCAATCATTCGTTTTCTTGTTTCTTCATGGTATTGAACATAGGAATGCAATAAAGGATACGATTCAAGGATCTGTTGATACGATTTGATTTGGGGATATTGCTCTTCAAATGACTGACGTAGCACGTTTAACTGTTTTTTCGGTATTCGTTTATGATCGATCACATAACTTAAGCTGCCTGCAACAAGTGAAAAAAACATATAAAAATCACCTGAACATATACCAGTTTCTTCCTCAAAAGAGACGATTTCATCTGGATAAGCTGAATCTAATAAGTATTGATAACGTTGTTTTAAATCATCGAATAAATCTTGTTTATCACGGCTGATTTTCATGGACCTTTCCCCAATCTCTCATTGTTTTAAATTCTTATTTAGACGCTAATGAGATCTTCCTATACACTGCAGATAAATTCTTGTGAATCGAAACATACGTTTTTCGATTCTATTGCGAGTAACATCCCATTGATGTTAAATAGAAAATTTGCATTTGCTTCAAATTCTTCAAGTAGTTCATTGTTCAAGTTCCCTGTATCATAAAGATGAAAGACAGATTTAAAATTTTCTATTTTACCCCTTCTGTTATTAATTCTTCAAATCTAGAATTACCTTACCACATTTATAAATCGTATTTCATGATGAGTGACATTTTGTAATTTTGATTATTTTATTTTCAATTATTCTCTTGAATTACTTTTTACTTATATTTGTAGAATAATTTTTAATTCTTGGACTTCTTTTGTATTACCTCTATAACAATACACTTACTTTAACTTTCGTAAAAGTTTATAAGGTTTCATAAAACTATATACCCTTTTGGCATATCTTCTCATGTTTAAAATTTGGGCAACAAATAAATAACAAAAAATGCGCCTTATAGTGAATAACATACTAAAAGGCACATTTCTACTAAAGCTATTTATATTTTCTTATCCATTCTTCCAAATCCTCTTCTGTGTGGAAATAGGAATTGGGAGCATCTTTCAAATCAATTCCACTTAGAAGAATCAGCATATCCCAAACTTTTTCATCATCGACTTCAGGATCATCTGCACTAACATAAATCTCAGCCCAATCAGAAACTTCTTCTCTAGTCATAGTCCCATTTAAGACTTTTTGTATTTTATTTATACAGTCTATCATTTCTGGTTCGACCATAAATTACCACTTCCCTATATACTGACCTTTACTGTTAAAGCGGTAATGCACTTTAACTTTACCATTTTGTGGTCTTACTTGTCTTACTTTACCACGATGATCAATAGTTTCATGCCATGTTCTCTTTTTTCCTGTTTTATAATTCCATTCTCTTACTACTCTTCTGCCCGCCATTTCCCCTTTTTTCTTAGCCGGTGTTACGTGGCCATAGTAACGGTAACGTCCCCCAGATAAATGCCTAACTTTTGCCTTGCCATATTTTTGTGATTGCTTATAATGTTCTTTTAATTTGCTATGCCTAGCAGCATTGTGGGCAATATTTGAAGATCGTTTAGCACGCTTTACTACTTTTAACACCTTGAATACCTTCCCAGGTCCAAAATTCGATGCTGCTGCTAAAGCTGCGCCTTTCCAGCCCTTGCCCGATTTATAAGCTTTGTATCCATCATATACTGCAAATCCTGCATTGACAACAAACCATACCCAATGGCCGTCTGGGTCTACATTCATGACTGGGTTGTTGTTTCCATAGGTATATCCGTTTTGATCTAGTGAATCTCCATCGCTTCCTGGATCTGGGTCAAGTGATAGGAATACGCCGTTTCTTGGTTCATAGTAGCGTGCGATTAAATAGTACAGTCCTGTTTCTTCGTCGAAGCGGTAACCAGCATAGCGATATGGGTTGCCTTTTACTTCTTCATCTTCTTTTACCTTTGTTGGAACGCCCCATGTATCGTATTCGTACTCAGCAACGATTTTTCCTGCACTATTTGTGATGGCCATGACATCACCGTGTGCATTGTAGTGATAGAAATATTTGTTTCCATTTTGCGTGAATGCAAGGAGTTGTCCACTGTCACCGTATGTGTATGCTTTTGTGACTTCGTTGTCTCCATCTGTTTCGTATAAAACATTCAGGCTGTCGCCGTCATAAAAGTAATTGGTGACTTTTCCATTCACTGTTTTTTGAATTCTGTATCCACGCTCATCATATTTGTAAGTGACAAATGGCTTGTCTTCGCCTTTTTTCGTGATGGCCGTTATGTTATCTTCTGCATCCCATTCATAAAGGAATTGTCCGTCAGACGTTCGGTTGCCATTTTTGTCATAAGTTAAAGTCTCATCATTTACCTTTGTCAGTTGGTTCATGATGTTGAATGATGCGTTGATTGTTTTTTTAGTGCCATTTTTTTCAGTCGTAACTGTTTTTCTGTTTCCAAACCCATCATATGTGTACTCAATGACCGTGCCATCTGGATGACTTTCTTTGATCAATTGATCTAATTTTCCATATTCATAACGAATCTTCCCGTTGCTTCCTTGATCAACCGTTATTCTGTTTCCATTTTGACCATATTCGTAAGCTTCGTTTAAGATCGTCGTGCCTTGGCTTGTTCCAATGTGCAAATCATTGATTAAGTTGCGCTCATCATAAGCAAAGCTAGCACCACTGCCGTTACCTGTAATAAAGGACTGAACATTTCCATTTTCATCATAATCAAACGAATACGTAGAACTCGAATCCTTCATCTGCGTCATTTGATCAAGCTTATTGTAACTAAATTGGTTCTTCCCTTTTTGATTTCCGTGTGTCCACTCAAAGGATTTCAGTTTATCTGAATCGGCTGGATACGTCCAAGTTTGGCTGCTGCCACGCTCTGTTAACTTTGTGATGCGATTTTGTTGGTCAAACGTGCGATTTTTGGTTGTGTTTTGTTCTTTGTTGACAACCGTTGTTTCGTTTCCGTTTTTATCATAGCTAAAGTGATATTTTTCTGTTCCATTATACGACTTTGATTTCACTCGGTCTGTTCCATCATACGTGAGAGACACTTCATGTCCATTAGCAGAAATGGTTTTGATTAAGTTGCTATTCGCATCATATTCACTTTTTAACACATTTCCTAAAGGATCAATGGTTTTCGTCAATTTGCCCATCAGGTCGTATTCAAATTGATACGTCTGATCTGACTCTGCACGAATCGTTTTCGACTGTTCATTGCCCTCTTTATCATACGTTCTCACAATGGATGTCCCGTTAGATAAAGTGATTTTCTTCAGCTGATCAGCCTGGTCATATTCGAATGTTGTTTTTTCGCCTTTCGCATCTGTTTCAGAAAGCTTTTTGCCCGTTTCGTCGTAGGCAGATTGAGATGAGTAACCAAGTTCATCCTCTTCTTTAACAGCATAGTTCCCTTTCTCATCGTAAGTGGTTTTCGTTAACAGACTACCTTCTACTAGACGGATATCATCAAACCAAGCCGTTCCAGTCGCGCTTTTTTGGAAAACAATCTGAACGTCGACTTTTTTCAAAGGTTTTGTTTTTGGTATGACAACCGCCGCTCGGTTCCACTCTTGTGTACCGGTTGGGAATTTCGCATTAAACGTTCCTGTTGTGCCATCTGTATATGTAACGGACGCTTGAAGTGAGTAATCATTCTCAATTGAGGCTTTGACATTTTCAGCCTTAGACATCCCAGTCAATGTGACATACACAGATTGATCATTCACACTTTGTTCAATCGGTACAGATTGTTTATAGATGGCATTTGCTTGAGTTGTAGAGGTTCTTGTCATTTTTAACGAAACGTCATCGTTAAAGCCTTCTTCATTATCTAATGAACCACCTGTTCCGCTCCAGCTTGTTGTTTTATCCGTAAAGGAATTATTTTTGACTGGATTATAACTTGATGAAACTTCTCCTTTTTCTAGCTGAATCTCATCGAACCAGGCTTTTCCTTTTCCAGCCTTATCTCGATGATCCACTTCCATATAGATTACAGCTTTGCCTGCATGAGATGGCGTCGTAAACGTGACTTGGCGTTTTGTCCAATCGTTTTTGCCTGATAATGTGCTGTAGCCGTTGCTGATCCATTGAATTCGTTTGTTATTTGTATCTCTTAAATCGATGTTAAAAAATGCTCTTGCTTTCGTTAGCTCTGTCTTTATTTTTCCACTAAGTGTATACGTCGTATTTGGCTCTAGTATTACTTCTTGAGTAGCAGAAGAATAGCCAAGTTCTGTTCCTTCAGTTGTCGATTGTGAACTGATCTCTAATACTCGGCCGCCAGATAAAGCACCACTTTTCCCAGCTGTTTGTGCTAGTTTCCCGTCATCCTTAGATGAGGTAAGCTTCCAGCCAGTTAGCGTATCTTCAAAACTGCTATTTTTTAATATACTCGCACCTGAAGCAAGTTCTTTACTCGTTTGTACCAAATTCCCGTAAGAATCATAAATACTTGCTGAAGACATATTTCCACTTTGATCTGTCTCAGATACAGCATCTAATCCATCATAGGCGATATCTGTGATATCTCCTTCTGTATCTTTCACTTTAGTGACATCATTGTTTTTGTTATACTCGTAGGTTTCTGTGCCATAAGCATCTTTCGCCTGAATGACGTTGCCATTTTTGTCATACGAATAGCTTTCTGTAGCTTTTCCTTTTTCTACATCATTTGGGTCAGTTTCTTCTACGATTTGGTTGCCTTCATATTTCGTTTTAGTGGTAATTTTAAGCCCTTCCGCATCATCTACAACTTGAATTGGATTGGCTGCTTCGTTATACGTATACTGTATTTTCCGACCGTTTGGCTGCGTCAGCATGAGTGTCTTTTTAGATAAATCATATGCGTACTCAAAGGTTTCTTTTTTTGCATTGATTGCCTTGACTAAACGATGATTTTCATATTGGTATTCTGTAAAAACAGGCTGATCTTCTGTGCTGTTTTGAGAGAATTGTTTAATCAGTTTGCCATCTTTGTCGTATTCATACGAGATGCTCGTTCCATCTGAATCAATGATTTTCATTAGGAAGCCTGCATCATACTCATATGAAAGCTTTTTTCCTTTTGGTCCTTGAACCGAGATGATATGACCACCTTCATCATATTCCATTGTTATTTTTCGGCCAGATGCATCTTCTATTGATGTGAGCTGATTGTTTTCGTTATATTTGTATGTCGTTGTATTTTTATGTCCATCTACAACCTTGGTGATTTTCCCACCATTTTTACTAAAGTGTGCAAAGGTTTGATCCTTCGTTTTTAACATGTATTCATCTTTTGATTCCGTTAATTCAAGGAAAATACCTGTTGGTGGTTGATACGTACCATCTGTTTTTTTTGTAAAAACATGAGTTGTGGCATCTTCATCAAGATAGATGGCACCTTCTTTTGTTGGCGTGATACTCGTTTCTACATCTGCGTACCACCCTTGACCAAACAGGTGGTCAGCTGCATCTAAACTATTGTATGTGCGACCAATTCCAAGTCCCGGTCCTCTTCCATCAATCGACATTTCTTCTTCACTGACAATCACATTACCAGTCGCACCATTTAGCTGGCCGTCTGGTATATCAATAATCGACCAGTAATCCTCTGTTCCAAGGAATTCAGCCCCTTCATGGAATGTCGGGTTAAAGGCTGGTGTCGGAATGGTTTCTCCATTTGCATCGTAGGCGGAAAGAGTAAAGGAGTAGTTCTTGCGTCCTTTATAATTTCCATTCGCATTTTCATATACTGGTGATGGGTCTAGCGCTAATTCTCCGCCCTTTCCATCTGTATGAAGCACATATTTCCCACTTTTAACTTCAGTAGGAGTCGGCCAAATGTTCTTGTTTTGTGTAGTCCAATGATCGACATCACCAACATCAAATGTTTGATATGCCTTACCATTATAGATGTTAATTTTATACCCTTTTGCATTTTTCACTTTGTCCCAATGTAAATTGATATAACCTGTTTTGCTCTCTTTTGTATTGGTATAAGCATATCCAGATAAAGCTTTCGGTCTAGATAAATCAGGTAAAGTTGGTCCAGCTGGCGGTGAAGCAATGGCTTCTCCATCTTTATTATAGGCAATCACTCTGAAGGAATAATGTTTTTGAGCCCCATCTCCTCCAGCATTTTTGTAAGTCGCACCAGGATGAATTGGAAGCTCAGCACCTTTTCCATCTTGGAGGTGCAATGCATATTTACCTGCTTTAATCTCAGCAGCTGTCGGCCATACTTTTTTCCCTTTTGTTGACCATGATGTTTGATTCCCAAGATCCAATGTCTCATAGCTTTTCCCATTAAACATTTGTATTTTATAACCGGTCGCACCGGATACTGAATTCCAAGAAAGATCAAAGTAACCTGTTGCGTTATTATTATTGAATCCTTTTGTACTAGGTGCTTTCGCTCTAGCCACATTCGGCACGACAGGTTTTACTTTTGCGGACATTGCGCCTTCACCTTGGTCAAAAATCGCACTTACAGCTACCCAATAATTTTTACTTGCCGCATAATTGCCGCCTGAGTTTTTGTAAACCGGGGAAGGATCAACTGCTAATTCAGTCCCGCCTTTTCCATCTAAATGGAGTTTGTATTTTTTTGCTGCAATCTCGCTTGCTGTCGGCCATATATTCTTTCCTTTTGTACTCCATGATGCCACATTTCCAACTGAAATGGCTTCATACTCTTTTCCGTTGTACAGCCATACTTTGTAGCCTTTTGCGCCAGACACCTTTTTCCAACTTAAATTGAAGTAGCCTGTCCCATTTCCATTACTAAAACCTTTTACAGTTGGTGCATTTGCCTGCGGAATGGTATACGTTACTTCAATGACTGGTTTATTGGTAGAGTTTGTTGATGAGATTATTTTTTTCCAATGGTCTTGCCCATTTCCATTTGCATGTAATTTAAATCCATAGTTAGCTGTTCCGCTATTCCAAGCTTTGATGGTCGATGTCACATCATAGCTCGCCCATTGTCCTTTATATACATTGGCTTTGCCGATATTTTTGGAGCTTGGTTTATTATTCCATGTTAGTTTTGTATGATCATAGTTGGCATTCACTGTATCCAGCCAAAGACCAGTAGCCTTCGTCCCGTAATATGAATGAGCAACATACGTTTTGAGCGTCGCTTTCGTTACATTCATATTTTGAATCGGCTTGAATGAATTAAACTTCATAAACGCATAGTTTGTACCAGTTGTTTTATCATAATAACCTGTTTTCAGTACATAACTTTTAAGTTTAGCATCCCATTTTTGCGTAGAGGATGAATAATTTGTTGTTGGGTATTTACTCATGATAAATGTGTCTGCTGACACAGATAAAGAAGTCGAAGGATCGATAGACACAGGATAAACTCGTTCAGGATCTTTTAGCCATTTTTCATCTGCTGTCACACGAAGTAAATAGCCATCATCTTCTTTTTCTAATTTAAAGCTCACATCTTCTGAGCGAGCCACTTCACCTGACTTTTCATCTAAATTAGAATCAGTCATAAACGGTTTTGGGACTTGAAAAATGGTCCGTTTCTTCTGATCATAAAATGTGATAGAACCGTCTTCCTCGATTTCCCCAGTTAGATCAGTCTTTATTTTAAATGTAAATGAATTGTAGCCATCATATCGATTGAGTACAATATCTTCTTTGATATTTTCATTAAAGGTAAATGAACGTAAATCTATATTTGGAAATACCTCTTCATATGTAAGCTCGTTGGTGTTCTCTTTAAATTGTGCAGATGAATCTTTGGAATCGATTTCTGATTTATTTTTCCCTGAAGCTTTTAAAATTGAAAATTCAATTTGATGCTTCTTGTGTTCAAATGTGGCATATAGCCCTTGTTTCATTTGCTTTTGAAAAGTTGATTCTAATCTTGCATTTTCTGTTTCTATTTCTTTTTTCGAGCTCGTCTTTAATTCAGGAGAGATATCCTCCCACTCAGCATCTGGGGTCTCTTTTATATGAATTGGATCAGGATATACCTCTTGTGTAAATACACCCTCTCCTTCATAAAAAAGCTTGCTGTTTTCTGTTCTTTCTGAAAGAATTTCTCCGTCTTTTCCAATTTCATCTTCGTCAATACCTGCCATTTCTAGGGCTTTTGAATTATCTAATTCTTCTAAGCTGTTATGACTTGGTTTTGTATTTTCGTCATGTTCTTCTGCAAAAATATCAGAAGGAAACATTGATAAAAGCATCACAAACGATAGTAGTGCTGCAATATTCTTTTTCCAATTTACTTTTCTTTTTAGATTCATATTAATCTCCTTATCATATATTTGTAACATTTGTAACATTACGCCATATATAATAATACATTTGAAATGATACTTCAATATATTTCAATAAATATATCATTCTTTCAAACTAAACCATATATCATCAACTTATCAATAAATCCCCTTTTTCACATAAAAAAAGCACCCTAAACGGATGCTTCAATCAAATGATATTTTTTCAAAATGCGATAGGTGATTTCTTTTGCTTCTATTCCGGTGCCTTCGATATTTGTGGCAAAGATGTAGGTTTTGTTTTCATGTTTGATGAAGCCTACGTACCAGCCGATACCTGATCCCGAGCCTGTTTTTCCGTATAGGGTGGCGTGTTTCTCTTCTTCTTGTACCATCATTCGTTTAACTGTTCTCATGTTCTTTAGGTCAAATGGAAGAGTCTCTTCATATAGCTGTTTGAGGAAACGAACTTGTTCGATAGGAGAAATTCGCAGGGTACTACTTAACCAAAATTGATCGATTCCGCCAGATATGTCTTTGTTCCCATAATGAATGGCTTTCACCCAATGATTCATACGTTCTTCTCCAATGTCACGTGCCATGGCTTGATAGTACCAGACGACTGAATCTCTCATGCCAGATCCTAATGTATGATCCCTATTCCAGCTGTCAATCTCTCTTTTTACGCCATCCCAATATTTGATGTCGTATTCATCTCTCACTGCGCCCGTTTGGAGTCCGATTAAGGCATTTGCTACCTTAAATGTCGATTGAGGTGCAAAGCGCTCTTTCGCTCTTTTTTTGTTATACACCCAAGGGGACTTTTCTTCTACTTCTTGAATCACAAACGTGCCTTCCCGATTTTTAAAGAATTCATCTACTGACCACGCTGGTGATCTTGCTACAGTTGATGAAGGCTGGCTGATACAAAGTGCCATCAGCATGATGCTAGAAAACAGCCATTTTATATACTTTTTCTTCAAGACAACCGCTCCTTTTCCCATGATTGCCATGATTGTAGCATGTTTAAGCGATGGGATATAAGGTACGCTTGTCCTCTTTTCTTTCAAATAAAAAAAAGCCGATTTATCCGGCTTTTTACTGTATATTAGCTCTCTTTTTTCTCTTGAATGGCCTGTTTCGCCATTTTTGATATCGTCATATCGTCCATTGGCGGGTTATGGAGCCCGGCACGAATATCTCGATAGTAGCGCTGCAGTGGACAGTCTAGGCTTAAGCTTTTCGCACCCACTAAACGCATAGCTTTATCGACAACTTGCAAACTATGATTAACGACGGTATGCTTCACAGCACCAAATTCATTGATTAACAGCTCTCTTTTCTCTGGCTTTTCATACAAAGTGGTCGTTGAGTAGATGACGTGGCGTGCTTGCTTTAATAGTAAGTCGATTTCGCCAATCAGTGTTTGGACATTTGGCAGATCACTAATCGTTCCGCTGATGCTGTTCGGTGAGTGGGTGATGGCATACTGAACAGCATAGTCTCTTGCCGCTTGCGCAATCCCTAAATAGCAGGAAGGAATATGTGCAATCCAAGGATTTAGCGTAACACCCCGCGGCCCTTTTTGCACCTCCACAAGCATGTCATCTGAAACCTTCACCTGATCTAAGATTAAATCATGACTTTCAGTTCCTCTCATGCCCACAACATTCCACGTTTCTTCTATTGAAACACCTTCTGTCTCACGGTGAATTAAGAAGAAGCCCATGGCCTCTTTTTCCTCGATCCATACGCCGACTAAAAAGTATGTAAGTGCCGGTGACATCGTTGTGAAAATTTTACGTCCATTGATGATCCACTCATTACCTGATCTAGTGGCTGTTGTCCCAGGCTTCCCGCCTCTTGTTGGACTGCCTGTCTGCGCCTCGCTCACGGCACGGTTGACAAGGGCGCCCTTCTTCACTTCTTCCGCAAAGAATTGCAGCTGCTGCTCATTCCATTGTTTCTTTTCGTAAATTTCGCCTACAACCCCTTGGTGCCAGCCGATTGATAAAGCGGTCGCTCCGTCCATACTGCCGAGCGTCTCTTGAAACAGAACCATATCTTTCACAGATTGACTTCCGCCTCCGTATTCAGCAGGAAGAGACAACGTTGTATAGCCCATCTCTACTAATGATTCAATATTTTTTTCAGGAAAATAAGCGCCTTCATCATGTTCTTTTGCCGTTTGTTCGATCGTTTCACGAAGAGATTCTAGTTGATTGAGCCATGTTTTTTGAAAATCGGTATCGACAAATAATGCTTTAGACAAAACGTATCCAACTCCTCTATATCTCACAATCTATCATATCTGATTTTTCCAATCGGAATAAATAAAACACACTTTACTTATAGGATTTAATGTGTTAAATTTTATCAATATTAAGTACATATGTCAAAGGAACGTGATGCTTTTATGATTTCAGCTACTAATCTACATAAATCTTATGGGCAGACCCATGTGTTAAAAGGCATTGATTTCACCGTACAAGAAGGTGAAGTGGTCGCCATTATTGGACCGAGCGGGTCAGGAAAAACAACACTTCTTCGCAGCTTAAACAGCCTCGATATTCCAGACAAAGGTGAACTGACGGTTGGTGAAGCCACGATTCAATTTGAACGATATCATAAAAAAGATCTGCTAAAACTCAGGCAGCAATCCTCCATGGTGTTTCAGCATTATCACTTGTTTCAGAATAAACGAGCACTTGAAAATATTACAGAAGGATTGATCGTGTCTCAAAACATGTCTAAAAAAGAAGCTGAAAAGGTAGGGGAGCAATTTTTAACGCGGATTGGACTGCTACATAAAAAGGATGCATTTCCGAGTGAATTGTCCGGCGGTCAGCAGCAGCGAATTGGCATAGCCCGCGCTCTTGCGATGAACCCTTCATTGCTTTTGTTTGATGAACCTACGTCGGCACTGGACCCAGAGATGGTAGGAGAAATTCTAGAAATGATCAAAGATATTGCAAGTCAAGGCATGACGATGGTCATTGTGACGCATGAAATTTCTTTTGCAAAGGACGTGGCGGATACGGTGATCTTTATGGCAGATGGCGAAATCGTTGAAAAAGGCTCACCAGAAGACGTCCTATTGAAGCCACAGCATGAACGAACGAAACAATTTTTATCAAGAATTCATCGCGGCATGTGGCAAGAATCGGAGAAAGACAAATGAAACAAAAGACAGCATTCATGATGTCCGGTGTCCTTCTGCTTTTTCTTTCTCTGATGGGCTGCAGCAGTGTGAAAACCACGACAGATGATGGTAGAAAAATTGTAAAAGTCGCACTAAGTGCAGAGGTCAATCCACCCTTTTTAGCAACAAATGACCGAAACGAACCAATTGGCTATAACATTGATTATTTAAATGAAGTGGAAAAAAGACTTCCTCACGTACATTTTGATTACATTTTTGGCGAGGAAGAATCGAATTTAATTGGTGTAGGCGCAGGGAAGTTTGAAATGGCGGCTAATTGGTTTTTTAGTAATCCTGAACGTGAAAAGCGTTTCCTTTACCCTAAGGTTCCGTATGGTTATTCGATGACAGGTTTAATTGTGAATGAATCAGACAAAGAGATTCGATCGCTTGATGATATGACATCTAAAAAGCTGGCTCCTGTCAGCCCTAGCGGAGGCTTGCGTTCGATATTAAATCAATATAATCAAGAGCATGATCCGGATATTCCGCTGACGACTATTGAGAGCCCTTCAAATGAGCTTAACTTAAAGCGCGTTGAAAGTGGACGGTCAGATGCAGCATTTATGAACATTTCAACCTTTGATACCATTCAAAAGCATTTAAACCTAAAGGTCAAAGTTGGCGGCATTGTGTCAAAGGAGCCTATCTATCTTGTCTTACAGCCAAGCGAGAAGAAGCTTGCAAAAGATTTGGACCGGATCACACAAGAGATGATTGATGATGGAACACTGCCTAAGCTGGCGAAAAAGTGGTTTGGGATTGATTTCTTTCAAGATATTGATGACATCTCAGAGCAAGGCGATCAAAATGAAGGAAGGAATGAAGCGTCATGACGTTTACAGCTGGAGATTGGCTGCGCATTTTTTTACAGGTGCTTGAACGCCTGCCAATCACTTTTCTCATTATTATCGTGTCATTGTTTTTTGCCATCATCATCGGCTTGCTATTTGCATGTATTCGTATCAAGCAAATCCCAGTACTGAAGCAATTGGCTGTTATTTATTTATCTTTTACACGGAGTACACCTTTAATTGTTCAGCTTTTCTTGATTTATTTTGGACTGCCTCAGCTTTTGCTTGTGGCAGGGATTCAAATCAATCATTGGGATCGTGTGCTATTTGTGATGATGACGTTTTCTTTACATACGGGCGCTTATTTATCTGAAGTTTTTCGCAGTGCGTATTCATCTGTCGGGAAGGATCAGCTGGAGGCCGCCTACATTGTTGGGATGACAGATACACAAGCGTTGATTAGGATCATTATCCCGCAGGCCTTCCTCATTGCACTGCCGAACCTCGGAAATTACACCATTGATCTCGTCAAAGACACGGCAATTGCCTTTACAATCGGACTCATTGATATCATGGGGCAGGTGAAGATCATTTTAGGAAATAACTACGGAATCGGTCTGTTTGAGGTGTATGTGATCATTGCGATTGTGTATTGGCTTATTTGCATGAGTATTGAACTGATCACCATGCTGCTTGAAAGGAAATTTGTAAAAGGCCGCACCAGCCTGTCACGTTAAGGAGGCGATTTGATGCAAACCATTGATATTCCATTTGCGATTGACCAAGTACCTCTTATTCTAAAAGGCGTTCCTTTTACTTTATTGATTGCACTCGTTTCCATGGCTGTAAGCCTGATGATTGGATCTGTTTTTGCTTTCATTCGTCTCTTCCGCATTCCTGTACTCAGGCAGCTTGTGACGCTCTATGTCTCCTTTTTTAGAGGAACGCCTCTTATTGTTCAGTTGTTCGCTTTCTTTTATGGACTTCCTTTTGTTCTAACCAAAGTGAGCGGTACATTCGGGCTGACCTTTCATCCAGATATGGTCTCCCCATTAGCTGTTGCCCTTATTACATTCAGCCTCCATTCAGCCGCCCATTTAACAGAGGTCGTTCGGAGTGCACTTCTTGCGGTAGACAAAGGACAGCTTGAAGCGGCAAAAATTGTGGGGATGACGACACGCCAAGCGATGATGCGCATTATTTTGCCGCAGGCATTTGTGGTAGCCCTGCCGAACTTAGGCAATCAGCTCATTCAGCTATTAAAAGCCACCTCTCTTTCGTTTACGATTGGAGTACTTGAGATCATGGGGATTTCCCGAATCATTGCGAACGACGGCTATCAGTTTTTAGAAACGTATCTCGTCTCTGCTTTGATCTATTGGCTGCTGAGCATTTTCTTTGAACTCGCTTTTGCCTTGTTAGAGAAACGAGTCAGCGTGTACGGAAGATCTCTTGGACGATAAAAAAGTCGATCAGGCACGAGAACCTGATCGACTTTTTTTGATCCATTTATTCACCTTTTTTTAAGTGTGTTAAAGGAAATTGTCCTGCTCTTTCCATTGATTGATCGCTATGAATAGAAAAGAGAATGGCTTTTGCCATTCCCCTTCGTTGTCTTACTATTCAGCACTAACTAAAATTTTCACTTGATCTTTTTCATTGATTAATGCATTGAAGCCATCCTCGATTACATCGTCAAGCTTGATTTTTTTCGTAACGAGTGTATCAGCAGAGAAATAGCCTTTTCTCATTAAGTTTAATACAGATGGGAATACGTCTCTATAGCCGATGATCCCTTTAACTGTACGTTCTTTAATGACGATGTCATTTGGCATAATTTCTGCGCCTTTTTCCCAAATGCTTACAATGACTGTTTCACCTGAAATTCTAGTTGATTGGATTGCTTGCTTCAATACAACAGGTACACCTGTCACTTCAAAAGAAACATCGACGCCACCGTTTGTACGGCGTGCAATTTCTTGAACAACATCTTCATATTGAGAAGGATCAACAATGATCGCTCCAAGCTCTTTCGCTTTTTCTTGGCGTTCTTTAGATAATTCTACTGCGTAAATATCAGTAGCACCAGCTGCTTTTAATGCTTCAATAACAAGCAAGCCAATTGGTCCGCAACCAAACACAGCCGCTGTATCGCCAGCTTGTACTTTACTAGAACGAACGGCATATAAAGCAACTGCTGAAGGCTCTACAAGTGCCCCTTGCTCATATGAAATTTCGTCTGGTAATAAATGAAGTAATTCTTCATCGACAGATACATATTCAGAGAATCCACCGCCGCCTCCGGCAAGTCCTAAAAAGCCCATGTTTTCATCTAAGTTGTAAGCACCTTGATGTCCGTGAGTTGCAAAAATAGGCTCAACAACCACTCGGTCGCCTACTTTGTAATTGCTGACGTCTTCTCCTACTTCAACAACCTCACCAGAAAATTCATGCCCCAGTGTAATAGGTGCTTTTTCTTTTGTCAGTGGATGAGGTTCATTCACTGGAATGAAGATAGGTCCTCCTAGATATTCATGTAAATCACTACCACAAATGCCGCACCATTTCACTTTAAGTTTCACTTTTCCTGGAGCAACTTTTGGTTCATCAATTTCCTCTAGTCGAATGTCCTTTTGATCGTGCCAGCGTAGTGCTTTCATGTGTAAGACTCCTTTTCTCATCAATTTAATTAACTTACTTAAATAATTATAACATAATTTTTTTAATTTTCTAAGTAGGATGCACTATCTTTTTGCCAGTCAATGGACGAAAGATGACAAAACATAGCAATAAACAGACAAGAAGCATACATAGACTCCCGGTGACAACGGAGGTTCGGATTGATAAAACATGTGCAAGCCCACCAGAGACACCTGTCAGCATGATCGTCAGAATGGCTTCAACTAAAGCATAAAAACTGGCTACCCTCCCCATCACCTCTATCGGAATATTCGTTTGATAGAAAGTCATAAAACCTGTGTTCGCAAATGCTAAAAAGAATGCTAATATAAAAAATCCAACAGCGGCTATAAACAATGTGCTGGAAAAAGCATAAATGAGATAGCCACATGCCACAAACAAACTGCCAATCCCAAGCATGATCGAAACAGGCAGCCTTTCCACAATCACCGAATTGAGACCTGCGCCTGCGATAATGCCTGCCCCAGCTATACTCACAAGAAGACCATATTGTGTATCAGTTAGCAGAAGCACTTCTTTTGCAAAGGCTGTTTCAAGAGAGTCTATGGCAGTAGGAAGTACCGTGATAGCGGCACTAAATAATAAATACACCGCCATAATTTGGCGTGATGTCAAACTAAATCGAAGAACAAGCCTCGCATCCTCTTTTAACATTGAAAGGGTAAAACCCTTTTGGCCAGCATTTTGTTTGAGCAAATTCGGTAAACACATTGTTAATAGAGCAGATACCAACAAGCAGATCGCATTTATATAAATTGAAAAAACAGGTGTACCGACTAAAAAAAGCAGACCTGCTGCAGCGGGGCCAAGTAAAAACCCAGCCGATTGTAATAATGAGCGAATGGCATTAAACCGTTTTCGGTTATTCGCCGGGATCAATCCTGTCATATAGACCATCGACGCTGGATGAAACATCGCTTGTGCCATTTGAATGAGAAACACCATCACATACAGGATGAGCAGATGTCCTGAAAATAACGCAAAGGGTATGCATGCGATCAGGATAGCTCGGCTGATATCTAAGCTGATCATCACTTTCCGCTGATTCAGCCTGTCAATCAAACTGCCAGACCAGCTGTTTGTCAAAAGAGCCGCAGCCGGTCTCAGCATATAGACGGCTGTTACAGCCAGCACAGAGCCCGTTTCTTGAAAAATGAGCAGATGGAGAGCAATCATATAAATCCATTCTCCTATGTTCGCAATTCCGATGGCTCCAAGCAGCAAACTCATATCCCGCCAATGTTTTTTCATCACTTTTCCTCCTATTTTTCATAAAAAAATCCCGCCCCCAAGACATTTCTGTCTTGAGGACGGGATTTACTCCGCGTTGCCACCTCAGTTTATTCATCTGTTGCCAGATGAACCTTAGCAGGTCATCATGAACCCATCTCTGTAACGGGAGAATATCGCTGCACCATCATCTGAAGGAATCCGGTGCAGAGCTAAGAGGCTTGGTTCCATCATGCTGCCCGGCTCCTTCTCAGCTTCACGGAGTTCTCTGTGCGGGACAGCTCATGATGTACTCTTCTCTATTTGCGCTATGTCTTTATTTCATCACGATCTTCACCTGAATTGTTACATATTGTACTGCGCCTTGATCAAAGCGTCAATG
The DNA here is from genome assembly GCF_030209735.1 of Bacillus sp. lyk4-R2A-2. Taxonomy (NCBI): domain Bacteria; kingdom Bacillati; phylum Bacillota; class Bacilli; order Caryophanales; family Bacillaceae; genus Bacillus; species Bacillus sp. lyk4-R2A-2. Next base: position 269,480 of record NZ_JARVRK010000005.1, on the reverse strand, counting down.
TTTTTTCAAGTTAATCAGCATAGATCATCTTTCTGGTCATGCCGCCATCAACGACTAAATCTGTGCCGGTCACAAATTGATTCTCCTCATCGGTTAAATAAAAGCAGGCCTTCACAATATCCTTTGGCGTGCCGACTCGATTGGAAAGATGCTGCTGGTGATCGATCTCTCGAAGATTCTCCTCATCCTTCGTTTCAATCCATCCAGGTGAAATGCTATTCACCGTGATATGATCCGAACTAAAAGAAGCCGCTAAGGCATGAGTCAGCGCAGATATTCCGCCTTTTGATGCGGCATATGCTTCTGTATGAGGCTCTGACATGGTCGCGCGGGTGGATGAAATGTTCACAATAGAACCGCCTTTTGGATTCTCTTTTATATAACGTGCTGCTTCTCTTGCACATAAAAAAGTCCCCCTTAGGTTCGTCTGTAACACACGATCCCACTCATCAAGCGTTAATTCATAAGGCGATACTGTGTACATGACACCAGCATTATTAATGAGAATATCAATCGTTTTACAGCGCTCCGCCGCAAACGACATGAACTGCTGAATCTCCTTTTCTTGCCTCACATCCGTTTTCTTAAAATAAGCTTCTAATGATTCTTTTTTTAGCTTTTCCTCCAAGCGATTACCCTTTTCTTCATCTATATCCGCAAGCACCACTCGTGCTCCTTCTTTTGCATAGCCCCAGGCGATCATTTCACCAATTCCATTGGCTGCGCCTGTGATGATAACGGTTTTATTGTGAAATTTCATTGTTTATCCAACCCTTTCTCCATCAGATGTTGTCGTCTATCATACCACTCATATATAGACGATACCTAGCCACATGAAACATAAAAGAACACCCTCCAAGTGATCGTGTCATGAAGAGGGTGTTTCTTTGGAATTCATTGATTCTATTTTTCTATATGGTGATTTTAAAAAGCAGCCTTTAAAATATCTAAGTAGTCGGCTTTCGTAACAGTACGAACATTGCTTGATGTAGAGCCGTTTTGTTCTGCTAATTCAGCCATTTTTTCAAAATCCTCTTCTTTTACATAAGATAAATCTTTTAGTGCTGGAATACCTAATTTTTTTGTGAATGTATACATGCCATCAATTAATTTTTGAATCGCCACATCATCTGAATCCGTTTTATCTGCAAAGCTCATTATTTTGGCAAGCTCTGCGTGTAATACCTTATTTTCGACTGCATTGAATTGCATAACATAAGGCAAAAATACCGCGTTTGCGATACCATGAGGTGTATCATAAAGACTACCAAGTGCTTCTGCTAAGCAATGAACGGCTGCGACATCGGCTGAACCGAAGCATAAGCCGGCTAGTAAGCTCCCTTCCTGCATTTTATATCTCGCTTCTAGATCAGATCCATTTTCATATGCCTTGGGTAAGTATTTCACAATTGTCTCCATTGCACTTGCACCCATTGCTTTCGAAATAGGATTTGTTACTTTACATGAATAGCCCTCAATAGCATGTACCAATGCATCCACGCCTGTTGCGGCTGTTATGCCTTTTGGCACCGTCAATGTAAGGGCAGGATCTAAAATCGCAATGGTTGGCCGAAGCAAGCCATGCTTTAATGTGATTTTTTTATGTGAAGCAGCTAACGTAATGACAGATGAACGGGTCACCTCAGAACCAGTACCAGCCGTTGTTGGGATACAAATTAATGGAGATAGATTAGCATACGCCTTCTTCCCTGATATATAATCTTCAGGAATGCCGCCATTTGGACCTAATAAAGCAATCGCTTTCGCCGTATCCATTGGACTTCCGCCACCAATCGCAATGACCGCTGATGCTTGTTCTTTTCTAAAGAGCTCTGCACCAGCTAGACATTCACTATCTCTAGGATTTGGAGATACTTGATCAAATACAACGACAGAATAACCAGCTTCCTGCAAATACGCTTCAATAGGCTGAACGAGCCCTGCGCTCTTCACACCAGAGTCCGTCACCAGCATAACTGTGGCACCCGGCAATACAATATCTTCTACTATAGATCCGATTTCTTTTGATTGACCAGTCCCCATCATCATTTTTGTTTGGCAATGATATTTAAAATTCATCATGATTTTTCTACTCCTTCATTTGTGTTTATGGAGTTAGCAGTTTGTTTTTCTGCTCCCCACCATTCTATTTCTTTTAAACCTGGTATGCTAGATGCATAAAAGACAGGATCTTTGCCTAACAATCTTTGTTGAATGTAATCATCCAAAGCGGCAAAAGCGAACTTGCCTAGAATTGCAATCGCAATCAAGTTGACAATTGCCATAATGGCCATCGACAAGTCGGCCAACGTCCAAACGATTTGTATGTTGGCCACAGCCCCAAACATGATCATCATTAATACCATAATTCGATACATCAATAGCGCTGTTACACTTTTATGGATAAAACCGATATTGGCTTCACCATAATAGTAGCCACCTACAATAGAACTAAAAGCAAAAGTAAATATAGCAAATGCTAAGAAAATACTAGCCCAAGATCCAAAATGCTGTGCCATTGCTGCTTGTGTAATTTCGATACCAGATAATTCACCAGCTGTTTCTACTGTCGATAGCATAATAATAAAGGCAGTACAGCTACAAACAACTAATGTATCAAAAAATACACCTAATAATTGAACAAACCCTTGTTTTACTGGATGCGAAACATTAGCGGCAGCAGCGGCATTTGGAGCACTTCCCATTCCTGCTTCATTGGAAAAGAGCCCACGTTTTACACCGTTCATTATCGCAGCACCAATCCCGCCCCCAACGATTTGCTCTAACCCAAACGCACTTTTCATAATACTTGTTAATGCCGCGGGTACAGCACCGATATTTGTGACAATCACATAAAGTGCTAAAATGATATAAAATGCCGACATAATTGGCACAATGATTTGTGTAAAATTAGCGATTCGCTTGACACCACCAAAAATGATGCAAGCAGTAAAAATTGTGACAAATAGCCCCATGGCAATTGGGCTGATCCCAAATGAATATTGAAAGGCATTTGTAATTGTATTCGTTTGTACAGCGTTAAAAATTAAGCCGAAACTAAGAATAACAGAAAAGGCAAAAACCCTGCTTGGCCACTTCATTCCGAATTGCTTTTGAATATAGTAGCCTGGTCCCCCTTTAAATCCATCATTTGTTCTAATTTTATAAATTTGAGCTAGTGTACTTTCAACAAACGCAGAAGCCCCCCCTAAAACGGCCGCAAACCACATCCAAAAAATAGCTCCTGGACCGCCCACTGTGATGGCAATGGCTACGCCTGCCATATTTCCAGTACCAATTCTTGTAGCAGCTCCAATAAAAAAAGCTTGCATAGAGGAAATTTCATGACTTCCCTTTTTGGTTTTGGGCGCTTTTTCAAAAATAGAACGGAAAATCTCTTTTAGTAAGACAATTTGCATAAATTTCATTCTCACTGTAAAGTAAATTCCTATGCCGATTAACATGACTACTAAAATATATGTCCATAAAAAATCATTCACTGAATTGACAATCACTTCAAACAAAGCCATCTCCCCTTTTCAAATCTGAATATTTGAAATAATACAACTTGCAAGCGCTTACTTTTATGATAGTAAAAATGTTATGATCAATCTATAGAGGTTTTCTGATGATATCAATCGGCTCGTCCGATTTAGGGAGGCTTGAAGTTGGAGATCAAACAACTGATGATGTTCCAAACAGCATCAAAAGTATTAAACTTTACAAAAACTGCACAAATGCTTGGTTATGCTCAATCTAGCATCACAGCAAATATTGTTGCATTGGAAGAAGAGCTAGGAACCCCTCTATTTGAAAGGCTTGGAAAAAGGGTGATCTTAACAGAAGCTGGCAAACAATTTCAACATTATACGGATAAAATTTTAGGCTTAACAGGGGAAGCATTAGAGGCTGTTGGCGGAATGAATGAGCCAAGCGGCATTTTGAGAATATGTGCATCTGAAACACAATGCACCTACCGGCTTCCTCATATTTTAACGGACTTTCAAACAAAGTATCCAAAAGTCGAACTGATCTTCCGCCCAGGAATAGCGGAAAAGGATGTTCTAAATCTATTATTAGAAGGACAAATTGATGTCGCTTTATTATCCATGAATCCTGTAATATCCTCACATTTACTTGTAAAAGAATTAAAAGATGAACCGATGGCCATTGTATGCTGTCCAACAAATCCTTTGAGCAAAAAACAACAAGTATATCCAATTGATTTGAACGAGCAAAGATTGTTGTTAACTGAAGACTGTGATTATCGCTACGCCTTTGAACATTCATTAACACAGGCGGGAGCAAAACCGCGAAGTAAACTAGAATTAGCAGATGTAGAAGCCATAAAAAAATGTGTAATGGCAGGCTTAGGAATCGCTGTACTTCCCGAAATTTCTGTGAAAAGAGAAATAGCGGAAGGCAATATCATTAAAATCAACTGGATGGAACCCTGTTTCACAACGAAAATCCAACTATTTTGGCATAAAAACAAATGGATGTCCCCTGCTTTAAAGGCATTTGTGGATTTAACAGAGGATTATATACTCAATGCACGGCTAGCAGAAAGGAAGCTCCCTGTTGAATGAAGTGTGACTAGTTATATCGTAATCAATATTTCACAACGTATTCTATAACACCTATTAAAAGAAATTTGATAAATGTAAGGAATGTGTTAGGCATTTTCACGATTTCTTTCACCACACCATTTTGATGAGATTACATGTATACAAAAACCCCCTATAGCAAGCGAGCTATTGGGGGTTTTTGTATACGGAAGAATGAAACGAAGAAGATAAAGTGATTAATATGACCTGATACTTTTCAACCCAATGATCATAAATACAATCGTAAAAGCAACTAAAACCGTCGTGTCTAGTAATAAGATTGAATGATTGACGGTGCCGCTCATGATTTCACCGAAACCAGACATCATCCATGTTTGTGGAATGGCCATTGAGATCTTCTTCATGATGTCTGGAACAATATCCAAAGGCCAATAAACACCACCTAACATGCATGTTCCTACGATGATAATTGCACTAAAGATTTCAGTTTGTTTCTTTGTATGAGATAAAGTGGCAATCATAAAACCTAAACTCACTACAAGTCCAATAACGAATGACCCAAACAAGAAAATGAGAATGAGATTGCCTAAGTACATGTTGAAGAACACAGATAAGACGGTCAATAAAACGCCTAATTGTAGCCAACCAAGAAGGAAATAAGCAATGAAATATCCCAGTAACACGTATACTTTATGGATAGGACTCGAAAGCAATCTTTGCCATGTATAATCTTTATATTCCAAATGAATAGACGACACCGAGCTTGAGATCGCAAACATCATAAACATGATCGTAAAACCAAGTGGTATTAAATTTGGGTGCTGACTTGCTTGACTATTTAGATTGTCTTCATCCAATGAAATGGTGCCAGATTCGTTTAATTCTTTCAGTGCATTGATAAGAGAAACGCTATTCTGCTCTTTCACACCTTGATTGATCTGATAAATGATGGCCGCCGTCTCTTTTAAATAGGGAGCTAAGACCGCATATTCCTCTGTTTTCTTATAAACCGTCACATCAAAAATTTCTTTATTTTCTTTTAAATGGGATTTTAATTGATTCGTGACTGTAATAGACGCAACTGCCTTTTCATCGGATAATAATTCTTTTGCTTCACTTTTAGTCGCCTTTACCCAAAGAAATTTGGTGTTCTTTTCGAGAATCTGAAAAATTTCTTGATTCAGATTATCTTGACTGGGCTCTTGAATAAAAGCAACTGTAGGTTTCTTAGTATCAGATGCCGTACTTCCAAAAATAAAACTAAATACGATTGGCATAACAAATAAAAAAATGAGGGTCAATGGAGACTTTAATGTTTCTTTTAGCTTTAAAGCAATAATGGCTGATATTTTATGCATAGTGATGCTTCCTTTCAAAAGACATTCTTAATAAAGCAATGATGAAGAAAGCAAGTCCCATCCCACAGCTAAGTAATAATCCACTTTGAATTTCACTAAAATCAGCACCTGCCATACTTTTCAAAAACATTTGAAGTGCAAGAGAATTAGGTAAAAAATAGCTGATATCAATCACCCATTGTGGGAATAAGTATAAGGGCACCATACTCCCACCTAAAGCAGCTAACACTTGAGTTCCTAAAATCCCCACACTGTTAAACGTTTTTTCTCTATTGATAAAAGAACCAATCAGCACTCCGAAACCTGCAGCATTTAATATAAAACTACATCCGATCATAACAACAGTAAAAGGCTCTCCCCAGTTCACCTTAAAGACAAAGCTAGTAAATAAAATAATGACCGCAAGTTGAATCATACTCATCAAAACAATACCCAATAACTTCCCAACGATGTAACTAGTATTGCTTAATTTTGATACAACTAACCTTTTATAAACCTCTTCCTCTTTTTCCTCTATCATACTTCCAACTAAGAAAACAACAGTCATTAATAAAAAGAGAACACCCATCCCGCCCGAGTAGTATTGGAAAGAAGTGATCGGCTGGTTGTTCATATGAATATCCCTTTCGTTCACCAGTTCCTTCTTTAGTTGATGAGAAACGATTTCCACTTTTTCACCTTGATTTAACGGCATCAGAATACGATTCATATGATAATTTTGAAAGAATTGTAGAACCACATTTTCTAAGACTATTTCTTGTAAGGCTGAATTTGGTCCTTTCAAAATATTCAATTGCACATGTTCATGATTAAATAGGCTTTTTTCAAAATTTGGCTTGATGATGATGCCCACTTTGATTTCTCTATTATTTAAATCTTTCTCTAGCTGATCTTTGGAGATGACCCTTACATCAATGATGTCACTGAGCTCATTCTTAGACAATGTCGATAGAAACATTTTACTTGTAGCGGACTTATCTTGATCTGTAACTCCTACACGAAATGAATTGATGCTGACTTCACTTTCTTGCTTCATATTCTCTCCAAATGCTGCACCTAAAATAGCAATCAATATAATAGGCATAAAAAAAAGTGTAAAAAAGCTTTTCTTATCTCTAAAAAACAATAATAGATCTTTTAGTACAACCCAGATGCTCATGTGTTCACCTCTAAACAGTCTAATCCCTCAAATTTTTACTAGTTAAATACAAAAAGACATTTTCTAAATTTGGTTCTACGATTTCTGCTGAAATAATTTGAATATTTAATGCGGTCACACCTTGAATGAGATGACTTAATAATTGCTGAGGATGTTGATCAAATATTTTCATTTGATTTCCTTGAACGTCGATTTCCTTTAAAGGGTCGACTTCATGTATGAATTGACGCACTCGATCTATATCATTTTGTCCATGTTCACATTTTATGGTCAAAACAATTTCTCTTTGATTTCCGACAAACTCACTTAATTCATGCTGATCCCCTAAAGCGATGATAGACCCATGATCCATAATGGCCATTCTTTCACATAAAAATTCAACTTCTTCCATGTAATGACTAGTATATATAATGGTCATTCCTTCTCCATTTAATGTCTTAACTGTTTCTAATATATGACTTCTAGATTGGGGATCTATGCCTACAGTAGGCTCATCCATGATTAATAGTTTTGGTTGATGTAATATCGCGCAACCGATATTTACTCTTCTTTTCATTCCTCCAGAGAATACTTTCACTTGATCATTTGCTCTATCTTTAAGACCAATTAGCTCAAGTGTTTCTTGTACTCTGCTTTTCAACTCTTTTCCTTTGAGTCCATACATTCTCCCCCAAAACATTAAATTTTCTTTTGCTGTCAAATGTAAATATAAAGCGATCTCTTGCGGAACAATTCCTATCATTTGCTGCGCCTTTTTTGTTTCTTTTTTTACATCTATACCTTCAATCGTTATGGTACCGCTTGTGGCATGAATCAGCCCTGTCAAGATGCCAATCAATGTGGATTTCCCCGCACCATTCGGACCTAATAGTCCAAAAGATTCTCCTTTTTTTAAGTGAAAGGTTATCCCTTTTAATACCTGTTTATCTTCATAATATTTCTTGATGTTGTGTACGTTTAGCAATCAATACCTCTCCCTAGTCATTTAATATCAATTAAATTATCTGGTATGAACTTCAACTGTAGAATAATTTTTCCAATTCATATATTTTAACATGAGATGTATTGCAGGAGAATAGTACAGGTCATTTTAAAATAGAACATAAAAAAACTCACAGGATATAATCTCCCGTAAGTTTTTTCGATTATTCTCATTGATTCATTATTTAGAAATCATCCCATGCGGGTCAATGACAAATTTCTTCGCTACACCGGAATCAAAGTCGCTGTATCCTTGAGGGGCTTGATCAAGGTTAATGACGGTTGCATTCACCGCTTTGGCGATTTGTGCTCTTCCGCTTAAAATGGATTTCATTAGACTGCGGTGATATTGCATGACAGGGGTTTGGCCTGTCACAAAGGTATGGGCTTTTGCCCAGCCGAGTCCAATTCGCACTTTCAGTGATCCAACTTTTGCATCAGCATCCACTGCACCTGGGTCTTCTGTGACGTAAAGCCCTGGGATTCCGAGTTTACCGCCAACTTTGGTAATATCCATAATTGTATTTAAAACGGTTGCAGGTGCTTCTCCTTGATCTCCATGACCTGAAGCCTCAAAGCCGACACAATCGACGGCACAGTCTACTTCTGGCTCTCCTAAGATATTGGTGATTTGTTCGCCGATTCGATCATGTTTTCTTAAATTGATCGTCTCACAGCCAAAGCTTCTGGCCTGCTCCAGCCTTTGTTCATTCAAATCACCGACAATGACCGTAGAAGCGCCAAGGAGCTGAGCGGAATGTGCTGCGGCAAGACCTACTGGCCCTGCACCGGCAATATATACGGTCGAACCAGGCTTTACTCCAGCTGTATAAGCACCGTGAAAACCTGTCGGGAAAATATCGGAAAGCATCGTTAGATCAAGTATTTTTTCCATCGCTTGATCTTTGTCTGGAAATTTCAGCAGCTGGAAATCTGCATATGGCACCATGACGTACTCGGATTGGCCGCCAACCCATCCGCCCATATCGACATATCCATAGGCAGAGCCTGGACGGTCCGGGTTTACATTTAAGCACACATGGGTTTTTTGTTCCTTACACATGACGCATCGTCCACAAGCAATATTAAAGGGAACGGACACAAGGTCTCCTTTTTGAATAAACTCCACATCTCGTCCAACCTCAACGACTTCACCTGTAATTTCATGACCAAGGACTAGTCCTGCAGGCGCAGTGGTACGACCTCTCACCATGTGCTGGTCACTTCCGCAAATATTCGTCGTCACTACTTTTAAAATGACGCCATGCTCACATTTGCGCCCCACATTGGCTTTCGGTACACCCGGGCCATCTCTTAAAATCAAATCAGGGTATCCAATATCCTCAACTGCTACATTTCCTGCTCCTTTATAAACGACACCTTTGTTTCCCGACATATTTTCATTCCTCCCTTTTTGTTTAAAAATGAAGTCTCTACAATTTTCTCTACTTCTGAAGCAATTCCCTGCTCCAAATGGCACAATTGATAAAAAAAAGCGAAAAATGTCTATCACGGAGAGAAAAATGTATCTTCCAGTCAAATAAAAAAGAAAATATTGAAAAAAAAGCTAAACTTTTGAAGAACGGTGTCGATATAATAAATAAGCCAGACAGGTATCCTTAATCGACAAACAAATTCCTTATATATACTATCATTCCTTACACACCTGGCTGGCGCCTACATCATATACAAAAGTCTCTTCTGATGAAGAGACTTTTTTTAATTCGCTCAAACATGATTCAATGACACGCAAAGAAGCTCCTCTCACGAAGAGCCTCTTTTAGAATGCTTGTTCATTACCTGGGAAATATTTTCATCATTTTAACGCTTTGATACAGATGTATGTATCATAGTGATAAACCGAAACTTCTCTAAAGTGATACGCTGAAAATAGGCGGCTGATCTCTTGTTCACTATACGATGAAAAAGAATGTGACTGCTTTTGTTCCTTCATCAGTTCCTGCTGTTGGAATGATAAGAATACTTCTCCATCCACTTGAAGAACGCGGTACACTTCCTTCATGACTTGCTCAATATCCTTCAAGTAATAAATGGTCTGCACCGTAAATAATTTATTGAATGATCTGTCTTCAAAAGGTAAATGCTCGGCTTTACCAAGAGTCACAACGGCTTTATCCTGTTCCACAAGCTTCTTATGTTTTCTTTTTGCATATTTGATCATATGACGAGAGGCATCCACTCCATATACTTTACCGCGATCAAGTTTCTCTGCTACCTTCGATAATGTCATGCCTCTTCCAGTACCGATTTCTAAAATCCGGTCATTTTCTTGTATATTTAAGAGTTGAATCGTCCATTCATTGATATTATGATGATTTTTTTCCATATAGCGGGCAACCCATTTTGAGAACAAGCCTTTTGGTTCCCTCATTTGTTTTCCAATCCAGCTTTGAATCAATGTTAACACCTGCTTTGCACCAGTAAATAAAACTATTTACGAATTTTCTTACTTTTCATATCGGCTCACACCTAACAAAGTTTAAGACCTAGTCCTAATCATTTGTTATTGATTAGACGGCATCTTTTCAGAAAATGTTTCGCAGAACTTCAAAAAATTTAATCCGAATAGGCGTTTTCATTAATTGTGCTCAGATTGATTTCGTTTTCTGCATGAGCTGCATATTTTATGAATGTATCTTGATTAGATAAAGGTGGTGCTAGATTATGGGCTTTGGTGGAGGTTATGCTGGAGGCTGCGGTGGTTACGGTGGCGGCTTTGCAGGCGGATTCGCATTGCTTGTTGTACTGTTCATTTTGTTGATCATCATCGGTGCAAGCTGGATTTGCTAATGTAAAAGGAGCAGGAAACGATAACGTTTCCTGCTCCTTTTCTTTAATACCAATAAGCTCGGTACTGATACATATATTGTCTGAGCATTTCCTCTTGCTCTCTTTGCATTCGGTACGGATTGCCGTATCCATGCTTTAAGGAATGCGGAATGGATGCATATCCGTGCCCCACTGACGGAAACCTCATATATGGTGACATCGACATTCGTTGATCACCTCACAATCTCCTTTTACGGATATCATATGTGCAGATGATCAATGTGGAGCGTGTCTAAACCTGGTCCTTCTCCATAGTATAACAATCAAGTATTGCAAGCATCATAAACATGTCAATCTCCTCCTTTTCGCATTTTTCTTTTCGTATTTTAGTTCATGTACTTTAGTTGTTTCTGCTTCATTTCTTCATAAAATGTTTCGACTTGTTGTTCATAAAGAACTGTTTCAATGTCTTTGTATTTTCGTCGGATCGTCAATGTGATAAAAAATAAATGGATTGTCATATACGCTCACCTCCCTTCAGTTCGCAGCACGCGAAATAGCCCGCAGATCTTCTTTGTCAGTTGACCTGTGGGCACACAAAAATGCAGATCAAAAGACAGTGTCTTCCAACCTGCAATGGATGATACGTAAAATCCTCGTTTACTTAAACAGTTTTGAAGCGTGCACCGTATAAGGTAAAGGAAGGACACGAGCTCTTCCACAGGCTGATGACATGATGAAATTGTTGGTTGAATTGTTCACAAGTAGATACGAATAACATATTCTTCAGCCTCCTTTACGTTTTTAATTACTTTGTTAGTATATCCAGCAAGCACCATTTTGTAAACCTGTTTTTAGTAAAATAGATGATTTTTGTGTGTTTGACTAAATTTCTACATTTATTCTTGTCCGATTGTCCAATACAATCAAAAAAGCCCCCTCACGTATATGAGGAGACTTTTCGAATTAATCTTCATCTAGTTCTTGCAGTTTCTTTTGAAAAAAGATCGCGCGTCTCACACAAAGAAAAGCTGCTAATAAGAAAATACAATCAATTCCCATCATCAGCATTTTTGGAGATGCTTCGATGTGTTGGTTTGGTATGATCGTACCAATATATAAAAAGGTGCTGACAGCAAGCAAAATAAAAGCGTACTGCTTGTAATCTGTCACTAAACCACTCCACTTTTTCTTCACTTGAATCACCTTCCTGTTTAACATGTCTATTGATAGCTTAACATAGTAAAAGAAAGGTAGTGGCATGTAAATCTATCCATTCACTAGTGCGTTTAGCCCCTGCTTCATATCATTCAGTAAATCATCCACATCTTCAATCCCGACGGATATACGAATTAACCCATCAGTGATGCCAAGCTCCTCGCGGCGGTCTCTTGGAATGGACGCATGAGTCATTCGAGCAGGAACAGAGATTAAGCTTTCAACCGCTCCAAGGCTTTCTGCGATCGTAAACAGCTTAAGCTGACTTAAAAACACATCGACATGTTCTTCTTTTCCAATGTCAAAAGAGATCATGCCGCCGTAGCCTGATGCTTGCGTTTTTGCAAGTTCATGTCCAGGGTGAGCATCAAGACCTGGGTAATAAACACGTGTGACTGCTGGATGTTGTTCTAAAAACTCAGCGATTTTCTGTGCATTTTGCTGATGTGCTTCCATTCTTAGTCCAAGCGTTTTGATTCCTCTCATGAGAAGCCATGAATCCTGCGGTCCAAGAATTCCACCAGTAGAATTTTGAACAAAATGCAGTTCTTCCCCAAGCTCTTCCGTCGCTGTTACAACTAGCCCGCCTACGACATCACTGTGGCCGCCTAAATATTTAGTGGCACTATGCAGGACAATGTCCGCCCCATATTCAATCGGCCTTTGGAAATAAGGTGTGAAAAATGTATTATCAACAATCATTAAGATGTTGGCTTCTTTTGTCAATTGGCCGATCGCTTTGAGATCAGTCATTTTCAGTAAAGGATTGGTTGGTGATTCAATGTAAACCGCTTTTGTTTCAGGTAAAATCGCCTTTTTCACTGCTTCAGGATCACTTGTGTCAACAAAGGTCGCTTGAATGCCAATACGGTTGAGTACCTTTGTGATGACGCGGTACGTTCCGCCGTATACGTCATCTGTCAGGACAATATGATCTCCGCTGTTAAACAGCATCATCACTGCCGTAATGGCAGCCATTCCTGAACCAAATGCGTAGCCGTTTGCTCCTCCTTCAAGGTCACGAATGACGGTTTCTAGTGCCGTTCTTGTTGGATTCGCAGTTCTTGAATATTCATATCCTGTATGTTCGCCTGCTTTCGGCTGCTTATATGTGCTCACTTGATATATCGGCACAGACACAGCGCCCGTTTTTTCATCACCAGTTGTTCCGCTGTGTATCATCATTGTTTTTCGTTTCATTTTATTTTCCTCCCTCATAAATTCCTTTACTTAAATACCGTTCACTGCTGTCAGGAAAAATGGTGACGATGACTGTCCCAGGTGCTGCCTTCTTCGCTTCTTCTAAAGCGGCAAATAACGCTGCACCCGAAGAACTCCCGATGAGAACGCCTTCTTTTTCAGCAGCTACTTTCACCATTTGGAAAGCATCATCATCACTGACGGTATATATCTCATCGAATAAAGCAGATTCCATATAATCTGGGATAAATTCAAGGCCGATTCCTTCCGTTCTATGCGGACCCGGATCTCCTCCATTTAAAATCGATCCTTCAGGTTCGACAACAACTGTTTTTAACGCAGGATGCTGCTCTTTTAAATAGGCAGCACACCCTTGAAAAGTCCCGCCAGATCCCGCTCCTGCCACGAATACATCGATATTTCCTTGCAAATCGGACCATAATTCTGGGCCAAGTGTTTTATAGTAAGTCAATGGATTTACTTGGTTTTTAAATTGTAAAACGCAATAGGCATTGTCAAGGCTTGCCTCTAGTTCAAGGGCTCGATCAATCGCACCCTGCATGCCCTCTTTTCTTGGTGTATGAATAATCTCTGCACCGAGCGCTTTCATGAGCTGTTGTTTTTCTTGACTAAAATGTTCTGGTACGCAAAAAATGGTCCGCAATTGATGCTTTCTTGCACTGAGGGCAAGCCCAATTCCTGTGTTTCCAGCAGTTGCTTCAATGATGGTTCCACCAGGGCGCAATTTGCCAGATGCTAATGCTTCTCTTATGAGCATATCACCTAAACGATCTTTAATACTTCCACCCGGATTCATCATCTCAAGCTTTGCATATACCTCTACACCTTCCGGGATGCCGATTCCTGACAGTTTTAAAAGCGGTGTGCGGCCAATTAATTCTGTAATATCCTTTATGACAGCCATATGATTCCCTTCCTTTGTATGGAAAAGAAGGGGGAATCCCCTTCTTTTATTGAGTTTGCTTTATCATACGCAAGACAAGGTCGGTTGAGTGAATCGCTGCTTGTTCAAGAAATTGATCAAATGAGACATTGGATTCTTTCCCTGCAATATCAGATAGCGCTCGAACGACAACAAATGGCGTTCCAAAGAGCTGGCAAACTTGTGCAACGGCTGCGGCTTCCATTTCCACCGCATATAGCTCTGGAAACTTCTCTCTCACAAACGCTACACGATCCGGATCATTCATAAATGAATCTCCGGTTGCAATCGTTCCTTTTGCCACTTGGATATGATCGATCTCTAAAGCCGATTCCTCTGCCAGCTTCACAAGCTTTTCGTCTGCAACAAAAGCAGCTGGCAATCCTGGTACTTGTCCGTATTCGTAATTAAAGATCGTGACATCCACATCATGATGTCTAACATCAGTAGAGATGACAATATCCCCTACATTTAATGTGTGATGGAAACCGCCAGCTGATCCTGTATTGATCACATAATCCGGCTGAAAGCGGTCAAGCAGAAGTGTTGTGCTGACCGCTGCATTCACTTTTCCAATCCCTGATTTTAATAAAATCACTTCTTTATCTTCATAAACACCTGTTGTGAATTCACACCCAGCGATGTTTTCTTGTGTAGCATTCTTTAGTTGATCTCTTAATATCGTCACTTCTTCTTCCATTGCACCTATGACTGCGATTTTCAAATCAAAAACATCCTTTCATTCCCTTTTCTTCGCTTCTACGATCCAAACAAAATCATTCATTTGATGAAAGGACGTACTAAAACCTTCTTCTTCAAAGATTTGCTTTAGCACATCGATGGATGGATAATATTCTGTTTCTAAATCTTCAGCAAGCTGATCGAATCCTGCCGCTTTCGCTTTGTCAATTTCAGCTTGATGTGCTGCTTGATTTTGAAACATTGTATCAGCAAAGACTATTTTACCATCTGAGTGAAGGATGTTGCTATAGGTGTGAATGGCTTGTT
Organism: Bacillus sp. lyk4-R2A-2; assembly: GCF_030209735.1. Classification (NCBI taxonomy): domain Bacteria; kingdom Bacillati; phylum Bacillota; class Bacilli; order Caryophanales; family Bacillaceae; genus Bacillus; species Bacillus sp. lyk4-R2A-2. Next base: position 254,255 of record NZ_JARVRK010000005.1, on the reverse strand, counting down.
TTTTTTCTTCGTCCGTTAAATGGTGGAAAGCATATGAACTGACGATTGTATCCGGCTCAAATGGCAGCGCTGGAAATGATAAAAAATCCCCATCATGAATCACATCGGGTATTCCCTTTTGAAGAGCCGCTTTCTTCATGGCGTCTGATGGTTCAACGCCAAATACGTTCTTATCAGCTGCGAGCAGTGCCGCTGTTAAATTCCCCGTGCCGCTTCCAAACTCAAGAACATCTTGACCTGCACGCAGAACAATTTCTTTTAAAATAACCGGATACCGGCGAAACACTTCTTCATACTGCTCATCATGACCACTTACCGTGTCGTCATAAGAGTCAGCCCAATGATCAAATAAAGAAAGAAACTCACGTCCCATTTTCTTTCCCTCCACTTTATCTATTTATTCCTATGCGTATAGTATGTTTTAATCCGTCGAACAGTTCCTATCCTACCACATCTTCAGTTTCTTTCCTACTAAAAAATACTGGGAGGGGTAGAAAAATATTTGCTCTTTTAGAGGAGAGAGATTAAGATGAATGAAGAGTATGGAGAGGTGAATCAAATGGATTTCCAGTTGGATTTTCTAAAGGATAAAATTGAATTCTTTGAAGCATCGTCTTTAAAAGAACTTGAACAAAAGATCCAAAAACAAATTGAACATAATCAGGCAATCTTGCTGACCGTTCATTCTGTCAGTCATCAAACGACTGTGATCGATGACCGAATTTTGTATACAGCGGTTGTTCATTTTAAGGCGAATATCTAAAAAAAGATAGCATGGCTGCTATCTTTTTTTCATGTTTATTTTAATTTTTCAACCTTTACAGGTTTCCAGCCTTTTTCATCTACCCATGTGATTTCCACGCGGTAGCGTTCGCCTGTTGATTTGTCACGGATGGTTCCCTTTGCATCTTGAGGGCCTCCGTTATTTCCTAACCAAAGAACTGTCATTTGATCTTCTGAAATTCCCGTTGCATAGGACATGGCTTTCATCATTTCTTTCCAGTCTTTTGAGTTAGAATCATAGGTTGCTGTATGTGAACCGGATTGCTCTGTTCCTACAGGCTCCCAGTCATCGCTTTCGTATGTTTTGTCTACGTCACTCGTTTTGCCGCCATCTGTTTCTTTGGCGTCTTTTAACGCATCTTTATTAGGCTCTTTTTCATCATCTGACTTCTTCGCATCGTCGTCTTGATCAGATGAGTCATCTTTTTTTGCATCTGAATCATCGGATGTGTCTTTCTTTTGATCTTTCACATCTTCATCTGATTTTTGTTTATTTTCACTTGTTGCTGGCGCTGTTTTAGATGGTTCTTTCGCTACATCTGTGTCTTTCGGTTTATTAAAAATTAATAAACTCGTTGCGACCACCAAAATAAGCACCACAACGATACCAATTAATATGTTAAGCACCATATTGGCCTTTCTGCGCTTATCACGATGTTCAAATCGAGAATTTCTACTCAAAATCTCTGCACTCCTTTGCCTCTGTTCCCTAAGTCGTTACTATTTTAACATGACATGAAGGGATGTTCTATGTCTGTTTCTTTTCAATTTCGTTGACCTTTTTTACAATATCATAAAACGCATCATTTGTCTTAGCCCGCCCACTTGTCTCATCAAGGTGAACAACGACAAGAGCATATTTTGGTTTTTCCACCGGAAAGTATCCAGCAAACCACTTATGATAAAGCGGATTCCCCTTTTTATCTTTACTGCCAGTTTGGGCAGTGCCTGATTTCCCCGCCACATCAAATGGAAGGTCTCGAAACCTTCTTCCTGTTCCTTTGTCAGACGTCACCACCTGCCTTAAGTACTTTTGCAGTTTTTGTGCTGTATAGCGGTCAATACTGCCCCCTTCTGGTCGTTTGTTTTGAAAGGTTAGCATCGTTGTTCCGTTTTGATACAGCACTTTTTCAGCGATTTTCACTTCTTTTCGTTCTCCGCCTCTTGCAATCGACGCCATCATATTGGCCATTTGCAAAGGAGTCGTTTTGACATTTTTTTGCCCTATTGCGGTTTGGGCAATAGCCTTTTTAACATGCTTGTCTCTTTTATCCCCCCACACATTGCCGGTTTCTTCACGATCAAACTGTTTGAAATGCTGCTTATGATAGACATCCCCTTCCCAGCCAGCTCGATCAATGAGTCCAAGCTTTGCAGCCGTCTTTTCAATGATTTGATCATCTGTTTGGATCAGCTTGTCAGCAAGTGTTGCAAAGGTATAATTACAGCTCTGCGAAAAACTCTCAGACAGATTCAGGACTTCCTGCGTTCCTTCTGGCTCTCCATATAAATTCTTTCGACAGTCATACATCGTTTGTGGCTGGTCGAGGTTTTTTTCGATTGCTGCGGCAAGTACAGCGGTTTTAAAGACAGAGCCTGGTGCCATGGCAGTCAGCATGTAATTTCTTGCTTCATGCCGGTTTTTGCTTGTGACGTTTGGCATACTTGCCATCGCCAGCACACTGCTGCTTTCAATGTCGAGCAGAACGGCTCCGCCTTTTTCGACGCCCTGGTCTTTCAGTACCTTCTCCATTTCAGCTTGCATGTTTTCATCAATTGTTGTTTGAACTTGAAGAGGATAAAATGAATGAGCCTCTGCTGTATATTTGACGTCCATCCCAAACAAAGGGTTTCCCCTTCCGTCCACATGATATAACAATTTTGTGTCTTGCTCGGGTAATAAAAATTCGTCAAAGGTACTTTCCAGCCCAAAAGTGCCGATTTCTGTACGGATGGAAAGCTCTTTTTTGTCAGGATAACGCTTTCTGAGCAATTCTGGATTCTCGCTCGTGAAGCCTAATGTGTGGAGGGCAAGTCTTTTTTTGTCCTTCTCTTTCATATATACGCCGTACACACCTGAATATTTCATATCATTGATGTCTTTCAGCTTTTTTTTCGTGATGTCATCTTTGAGAATCAGAGGTTTTTTGGTTTCTGTCAGCTGTTTTTTGAGTTCATCTTCTTCCATCTCAAGAATAGAGGCGGTTTGTTTTAAATGAGGAAGATCATATTGCAGAAAAGGAAATAAGATCACCGCAGGCTGTTCTTTTGTGAGAAGCGCCTCGCCGTTTCGATCTAAAAATTCACCGCGGCCATCTGAAATGACCACTTCTTCTGTACGCTGTTTGACACTTTCTTGTATTAAATTGATATCAAGCTTTGAAAAAGATTCTGTGAAAAACAGTTGAATTTCTGCCAGTCTGATGAGAAGACCAAGCAGCAGTATAAATATAATAGCACCTGTCCATTGAATTCTACGTTTTTTGCGCATAAAAACACCTCGTCCCTATTGTGGACGAGGTGTTTATCGTATAAACGTGATTATGAAATTTTTACAATTTGGACGAACATTTCTCCGCCAGGTGTTTGAACGGTTACTTTGTCGTCTACTTGTTTGCCTAATAGGCTTTTTGCAATTGGTGAATCGTTTGAAATCTTTCCTTCGAACGGATCAGCTTCTGCACTTCCGACGATTGTGTAAGACTCTTCTTCTCCGTCTGGTAATTCAACGAAAGTGACTGTTTTACCAAGTGAGACAATATTTGAGTTTCCTTCATCTTCGATAATTTTGGCATTGCGAATCATATTATCAAGCGTAGTGATACGCCCTTCTACAAACGCTTGCTCTTCTTTAGCAGAATCATATTCCGAGTTTTCAGAGAGGTCTCCAAAGCTTCTAGCGATTTTAATACGCTCTACAACCTCTTTACGTTTAACCGTTTTCAAATGTTCAAGCTCTTCTTCTAATTTACGTTTTCCTTCTTCTGTCATTGGAAATACTTTCTCTTGTGCCATGAATCATTCACTCCTTCTATTAATCCTCATCATACATACTTTCTGCACGTGAGTGACGACTGAAATATACAAGAATGAGGACTTCTTCATGCCCTCATTCCTTCTGTCCCATATTTGTAAAAGTCCATCTTACATGGCGTCCCTTTTAGATGCAACTATTATGCCTTTTCTCAGATAGGACCACCCGCAGCGGTCAAAAGATGATCTATCTTATCGCACAAACTGTGGAAAGGCACAGGAAGCTCCTGTACCTCGTTCGCCATTTCGATCATATGTAGAAGAATAGCTTATCCATTCTCCATCTTCCCAATACATAATATGGTCAGTGTACGATATGTCTATGCTATATTATTACATAATTGCTTTTTGATCAAGAATTGTTTGAAAATTTGTGATGATTTGTTTGTCGTTTTTTTAATATACTTTTACAAAATCGAAACCACTTCAATATTCAGCTTGAAAACGACATTTTTCTACATCTATTTCACATCATTGTTTTCCTATCATATCAAATCCTTCATTCAAAGTGTTACTTCTTAAAATATTTAAGCAGCTTCTACTTTTAGAAACAAGTGAAATATGGTATTTATTCTCTTTATTATGATGCTGAAAAGACCTTTACAATGTAAAGGTCTTTTTCTCCTCCACCATTTACTCTGCTCGGTTTTGAAGAATCGTTTGAATTTTTGTCACCATTAAGTCAATCGCCACATGGTTTTGGCCGCCTTCTGGGATGATGATGTCAGCGTATCGCTTTGTCGGTTCAATGAATTGATTATGCATGGGTCTGACAACAGATACATACTGTTCAATCACAGAATCGATTGAACGGCCTCTTTCTTTCGTATCGCGTAAAATGCGGCGAATGATGCGAAGATCTGCATCTGTATCGACATACAGTTTAATATCCATTAAGTCTCTTAGACGTTCGTCTTCTAGTGCAAAGATGCCTTCAACAATGATAACATCCTTTGGTTCAACATGGACAGTCTCTTCTGAACGTGTGTTGAGCTTGAAATCATATATTGGTTTTTCAATGGATTCGTACTTTAAGAGCTGTTCCAAATGCTCAAACATCAGGTCATTGTCGAATGCGAGCGGATGATCATAGTTCGTAAGCAGACGCTCTTCAAATGGCATATGACTTTGATTTTTGTAATATAAATCTTGCTGAAGCATGAGGATGGAATGTCCTTTAAATTTTTCATAGATTGAATTGGTGACGCTCGTTTTACCTGAACCCGAGCCGCCAGCAATCCCAATGACAACTGGTTTACTCCTCATGTGCCTGTTATTTCCCCTTTCTCATCATGTTGCTTGGGTATACTTTTTGATCTAGCTTGAATTTGACGATTTGTAGCGGATGACGAGCGGCATCTAGTTCATTTCCTTTTTCATCCCAAATCGTCTCAATTTTGCATGTGAAATTCTCAATTTCTGGTCCGAAAAATTCGACTTCGTCACCAGCTTTAAAGAAGTTACGCTGCTGCAATGTGACGATTTGTTCTTTTTCATCATAATGAAGAACGAGACCTGCGAAATCAAAAGTCGTTTTCTTTCCATGAATGCCAAACATTTGCTCATCCGTTCCTGGTACACCTTCAAAAAAGGCTGGTGCTGTGTCACGGTTTGCACATTTATCTAATTCATCTAACCATTCCTGCTCAATGACAAAATTGTCCGGGTCCGCACAATAGGCGTCGATGACTTTGCGATACACACTCACGACAGTTGCCACATAATGAATTGATTTCATTCGCCCTTCGATTTTCAAGCTGTCAATTCCCATTTCGATCATTTGAGGAATGGATTCGACAAGCTTTAAGTCTTTTGGACTCATCGCAAATGATGCGTCTTCCTCTCCAAATAATGGCGCTTCCTCAGAACCTTCTAGTTTATAAAGATCATAATCCCAGCGGCAGGACTGGCAGCAGCCCCCGCGGTTAGAATCTCTTGCCGTCATATGGTTACTGAGCACGCAGCGGCCAGAGTAAGCAATACACATCGCACCGTGAATGAACGTTTCAATTTCAATATCGACCTTTTCTTTCATTTCTCTAATTTCCAGCGCACTTGTCTCGCGAGCTAGCACCACACGCTCAAGCCCTTCTTCTTTCCAAAACTGAACAGCTTTCCAGTTCGAAAGAGATTGCTGTGTGCTTAAATGGACTTCAAGCTTCGGTGCGACACGTTTACACGTTTCAATGATCAGCGGGTCAGCCACAATAATGCCCGCTACTCCAGCGCCTTCAATCCCTTGAAGGTATTCCTCCAGCCCGTCCATGTTTTCGTTGTGGGCAAAGATATTCGTTGTCACATAGATTCGTGCACCGTATTTTTTTGCAAATGCAACACCTTCAGCCATTTCCTCAATTGAAAAGTTATCGGCATTTGAACGAAGTCCAAATTCTTTTCCGCCTATAAAGACAGCGTCTGCTCCGTAATGTACAGCAATTTTCAGCTTTTCCAAGTTTCCTGCTGGTGCAAGCAGTTCTGGTTTTTTTGTAATGACACGTTTCCCGTCAATCATTTCAGAAATACCATCTTTCAATAGTGCCATTTCCTCTGCCTCCTCTTATATTAATAAACCGTTTCTTTAAAGAAGAACCCTGTATCAATTGAACGATTCACTGGCTGAATCTCTTCAATCCGCTTCACCCAGTCCTCTTTCTGATCTTCATACGCGTCTTTGTCAGTCGCTAATAAATCAATTGCTTTTCTATATAGAGACGTCACCTCTGTCATATAAGAAAGTGACTTTAAAATTCCGTCAATTTTAACTGAGTCAATGCCTGCATCAACAAATTCCTCTAATTCATCAATCATACACACATCATTTGGACTCATAATATGAGTGCCGTTTGCATCCTCGAAAATAGGGTATTTGTTTTGACGCTCTTGATCATGAAGGAATAGTCCTTCCTCCATATTTCTGCCTTCGACGTCCATTTGTTTGCCCTGATATTCAAAGTAGTTGCCAATGAGCGTACGTTTTGATTGGAACATACATGTCATGCCATGGACTTGAATTTCGATTTCCACCTCGGCATTTTCTTTGATGTCGATGACACTGTCCATATTCAGTTCTTTGGCAAGAACAGCACGCGTTGCACCTTTTCTGCCCCAGTAGTTACAAGTGTAGTAGTTTGTCCCAGTCGTTTCTGTACTCCAGTGGAGATTCAGGCTTACCCCTGCTTCTTTGGCGGCCATGATCACAGCTGGGTCTCCAAAGACGACGCCGTCTACGTTTAATGCGTCGAGAAAGGTTAAGTAATCTCCAAGCAGCTGCACACGATCATTATGAAAAATCGCATTCATCGCCACATACACTTTTTTGTGATGCGCATGTGCAAGCTCAACTGTCTGTTTCACATCTTCTCTTGAAAACTCGCCTGCAAGACGAATACCGTATGTTTGTTCGCCTATTAAGAATGCATCAGCTCCCGCCTCGATTAATGGCAGTACATCTGACACCTTGCTTGGCGTCACAAGCAATTCTGGTTTTTTCATGATTGGTCACCTCTTTTTGTACTAATGGCGATCCCGTCTCCCACTGGAATAATGCACGTTTGGAAATCGGGGTTTGACATAAGCCATTGATTGTATCGATCAATTTTTCCAATTAATTGTTTTTTTCTTTTATCTTCTATTTCTTCTTCATAGTTCGTTGCCACTAAGCCTTTAAATAATACGTTGTCTGTAATAATCATTCCGTCATGAGCAAGCATCGGTTCAAACAGCTCAAAAAAACGTTTGTACTGCCCTTTTGCGGCATCAATAAAGATCACATCATAGGGCGCCATCGTTTGGACTGTTTTAGCCGATTCCATGGCATCACCAAAGAACACGTGTATTCTTTCTTTTAACTTTAATTCCTCAATGTTCCGTGTCGCTTCTTCATAGCGTTTCGCATTTCGCTCAATCGTAAAAATTTCAGCAGCTGGTAAAGCTGTCGCCATTCGAATGGCGGAGTAGCCTATCGCTGTCCCAACCTCAAGAATTTTCTTCGGCTTTTTCATCGACAGCAGCTGCAGTAAAAGTTCAATGCTCACCTTTTCCATAATTGGCACATGATGCTCTTTTGCATATGCCTCTAATTGAGCGATTGCATCAGGACTTGGGTGAATTAAATGTTCAATATAATCATTCATTTGATCATCTTCGATAGTCATTATTTGTCTAGCTCCTTCATGACCTGAAAAAGAAGAGTCCTGCCTGTTGCAGCTCTCTTTCTCGTCAATCTTTCGTTCATCTAAGTAAAACAACCCGATATATTTTACCACAAAGAAGTGGTAATTGCGAACCTATAAAATGGATATTCCAACGAAAAAAACTGCAGGCAATCTTGTATTGTCTACAGTCTTTTTCGATTCACATGTACATTAATTGCTGCCTGTGATGTATTTGGCTTTCGCTTTGTTGTGCTCATTTAACGTTTTTGTAAAGACGACTTCTCCATTTTTCTTCGCAAGGAAGTACACATAATCTGTTTTATCTGGATGCAGTGCGGCTTTCCATGAAGATTCGCCAGCATTTGCAATAGGTCCAGGCGGCAGTCCCTTGTTGTTATACGTATTATAAGGCGATTTCACCTTAAGGTCTTTGTAATAAACACGGGATTTATGCTCACCTAGTGCATAGAGAACGGTTGGATCGGTTTGAAGCGGCATGTCCTTTTTCAACCGGTTATAAAAAACACTGGAGATTTTTGCACGATCCGTCTTTTCCGTTGCTTCCATTTCAATCAGTGATGCCATCGTTAACACATCATGTATGGACATGTTTCTCTTTTTCATGTCTTTTTCATACGTTTTCACGTATTGATCTGTTTGTTTAATCATTGTTTCAATGATCGTTTCGAGTGATTCATCCTCACGATAAAATGGATACGTCGCAGGGAATAAATAACCTTCTAAGGGATGTTTCACCTGTTTGCCATTTACCTGTGAAGTCACCGTTTTCGGATATTTTTTCATTAACGTTTGAATAAACGCTGGATCATCTAGCTTCGCTTCCACTTCCTTCGCTGAAAAATTCGTCTGGTTTGCAATAACTGCCGCAATATCAGACAGCTGTTTTCCTTCTGGAATCACAAGCTGAAAGGCGTAGTCTGTCCCTCCAGATGTCAGCTTTTGAATCAGCGTGTCTGCGTCCATCGTTTGTTTCAAATGAAAGTATCCTGCTTTAAAGCCGGACGCATTTTTGTATTTTGCATAATAAGTAAAAATCGTGTCATTCGAAATGAGCCCATTTTCTTTTAAAATGCCCGCAATCTCACGGACTGATGTCCCATTAGGAATATGAATATTAATCGTTTGTTTGCTTTTTTGATCGACCGGTCCAAGTGCTGATTTAACATATAAAAAGCCTGATAATGCTGCAATGATGATGACAGCAAGGACAGATAACAGGACGATCCCCATTTTCCTTTTGAAAAATGGTCGTTTCTTTTGTTCTGAAAACATGCATGGCCCTCCTCACATCTAGCTTTTATAGTACATGATTCGACGGAGTTCGGCAATTACTTGCTCATGCATGTCATGACAGAACTTGACATAATACGGCTAAACCAACGCCGCCACCGCTCCCAATAGCAGCCATGACATAGCTTCCATTCTGTAAGGTGCGCGCTTCATAAAATAGTCTCACCATCATCGCAGCGCCCGATGCGCTATATGGATGCCCAAGACAAAGTGCACCGCCTCTTTTATTGATTCGGTCATAAGGAATATCCAGCGTACGAGCAATCAGCGCTATTTTCAGAGCAAAAGCTTCATTGATTTCAAACAGTGCGACATCCTCTGTCTTGATTTTCTCTTGATCTAGAAGTTTCTTCATCGCATCAATCGGCGCAGCAGCTGGAAAATCGGGATGCATCGCCGCCACAGCACTTCCGGCATATCGCAGCATTGGCTGAAATCCATTCGCCTCCGCTAGCGCTCTTTCCATCACAACGACCGCTGCTGCACCATCTGCTTCTTTGCAGCTATTGGCGGCAGTCACAGATCCTTTTCCCGGTGAAAATATAGGCTTTGCCCGCTGGATCAGTTTCGCCATCGGTCTTATTTTCGCGGCCGCTTCATCTATGCTCAGTCCGTCAATCGAAACGATTTCTTCAGAATATGTACCACGTTTGATTGCGTCTATACTTCTTTCCCAGCTTAAAAGTGCATAGTCATCTTGTTCTTTTCTTGTGACGGAAAATCTAGAAGCCGTTAGCTCTGCTGCTTCTCCCATAGACGGATCTCCTATCCACTCCGGAGAAAAGCGTGCTCTTTCTTTCATTGGTGATCTGGATATGCTCTCAGTCCCGCCAGCGATATACATTGAGCCTTCCCCTGATCGAACCATGACGCAAGCTGTTCGGATTGCTTCTAGACCAGAGGCACACTGCCTATCAACCGTCATACCGGGCACTCCTAAAGAAAGCCCTGCTTCTAATGAGGACAGACGGGCCATATTTCCGCCGCCTCCTACAACATTTCCTAATATGATGTCGTCCGGTGTCATCCCTTTAGACAAATACTGAATAAGAGGCGCAGCTAATTGCTCTGGACGATAATCCTTCAGCATCCCGTTTTTATCACCGAAGGGTGTCCGTTTTGCTTGTACGATTACTGCTTGCATGACAATTGTTCCTCCGCCCACTTTTTCATGCTGGCACGTGCTATTTTTCCGCCGGATGTTTCAATTATTTGATCAATGACAAGCCATTTTTTAGGCACCTTGTAGGCCGCAAGTTTTTCTTTGACAGCTTGCCGAACCGTCTTTGTGTGCTGTCCTTGTTCAATAATGGCAACAGGAATTTCACCCCAATATGGGTCAGGAACGCCAACTACAACCGATCGCTTCACCTCTGGCTGTTCATTTAGCACACGCTCAATTTCCTCTGGAAAAATATTCAGCCCTCCATAGACGATCATGCCATTTTCACGGCCGCTCATATACAAATAGCCGTCTTCATCCAGCCAGCCCATATCATAAACGGTTATCCACTCTTCCGGCGGTTTCACCTCATGTAAGTAGCCTGCAAAAGACATCGGGCTCTTCACATAAATTCTTCCTGTCTCATTTGGCTGGCAGACAGTTTGATCAGCTCGCCTCACTTCAATTTGAATGGGAGAGAAAGGCCGTCCGACAGAAGAAGGCTTTTGTAGAAAGTCATTTGAAGATAAGTAGGAAACAAAGCTTAGCTCTGATGTGCCGTAAAAATCAAAAAATGTCACATGCGGATAGTTGGTCACGAGTTGTTTCTTTGAAGGAATGCCCCAATCTGCTCCAGATGATATGACAAGAAGCGAATTGTCTCTCGCAAAAGCGTCTATTTCCAGCAACGATTCTGTCATTGTCGGGACAGTATACATCACAGTAATGTCTCCTGTCTGTAAGGTTTTTTTCGCTTTCACTGGCGTAAATTTTTCTAAAAGCGTCACTGTGCCGCCAAAGTATAATGTACTGATGGCACCATATAAAAAGTGAGAGGATAAGAGTGTACCTGCTATCAGAACATGATCTTGATGAGTGATTCCAAATGTACCGGCTGTCGTTCGAAAGCTTTCGATCCATGACTGCTGACGCCTGATAAAGGCCTTAGGCGAACCCGTTGATCCTGACGTAAATCCCATATAAAAGATAGGGTCGATCTCGCTGTCGCATTTGTTAAATGGACCTTGTGTGATGAGGCTCATTTTTTCCTTCCATTCAGATAAAGAAAGAACCTGCATGTCTTCGCTGTACTTTTCAAATCTATTTAAATATCGATCCTCGATAATGACGAGAGCTGCCTCACTTAACAAAAGCTTTTCTACACATTCTTCATGGCTCCATCTCGGATCAAGCGGGATAGCTGTCCACCCTGCATAAGCAGCGCCAGCAAATATTTGGAGAAAAGAAGCACCATTTGATAATAAAAAAGCGACTCTTTTTTGCTCATGAGCCGTTTGTTGTAACCATTGCGCTGATAGCCGGACACGCTCATACCAATCTTGATAAGTGATCCTTTCTTGTCCATCAATCATGGCGATATGATCTGGGTTCATTTCTGCATGTGATGCATAGCATTCCGTTATTCTATTCAAACTGCACGCCTCCCTTTACGCACATCCCTTTTTCGATATGACATGGCCGAAATGATTTTCACCGTGAGAACGGCACATATGCCCGCTTTGATGAAATCACCTGGAATATAAATCAGACTAAGAAGAGCTGCCTGAGTGACCTTGATATCCATCATCATCGCTTGAAAAGGAATGCCGCATACATACAAAATTCCGATACTGCATACCGCATAGATCATAAAAAGACGCAGAGCGGTCACTTTTTTTAGTCGGTTGATCCACAAACTAATCATGAGGGCAGCTACTGGATAGGCAAGTAAAAATCCACCGCTTGGACCAAAAAAGACCCCTATTCCGCCTCTCCCACCTGACAAAAGAGGTGCGCCTGCTGCCACAACCAAAAGAAACAGAAGTAAACTGATCAGTGCATGTTTTGGCTTTAACAGACCCCCAGCAAGCAAAAGACCTGCCGTTTGCAATGTGATGGGTACAGGTGTAAACGTAAGTAAAATCGGCGGGATCAATCCTAACATCCCGATAACCGCAGTCATTAGCGCCATTTGCATCATGTCTTGGATTTTCAATATTCATACCCCTCACTCAATTCATTGTTAAAAATAGAGTAAAAGGTACGACTTATTATGTCAACAAAAAATAAAATAAAGTTAACATATTGATCGTAAAAAAAGACCTGTGAAGAAAGATCACTAAGATCCGTTCACAGGCCTTTTATTCGTTCTATTCTTCGTCTTCTTCTTGATCTAAGAACGTATTTAACGTTTCTTCAATCATGTCCCACTCTTCATCCGTTTCAATAGGCTCTAGCTCGCCATCTTCACCGTTTTCGTTCGGCGTGAAGCTTGATGCATGAATTTCAATTTCTTCATTGTCTTGCTCAGAAATTGGGTAGTAAAGAACATATGATTTGTTAAAATGGTCGCTTTCAAAAGTAAATAGTACTTCGCAAAGCTGTTCATTTCCATTATCATCAACGATTGTAATTTGCTTTTCTCCGTGTTCCATTTGATTCACCTCATTTTAATTTAAGCTGTCTAAGTACCCTTGCAGGATCATAACAGCCGCCATTTTATCAATGACTTTTTTACGCTTTTGTCTGCTCACATCTGCAGAGATGAGCATTTTTTCCGCTGCCATTGTCGACAGGCGCTCGTCCCAAAGCACAACAGGAACATTGTACGTGTTTTCTAACACTTTCGCAAATGATTGGCTGGCTTCGCCTCTAGGACCGACCGTACCGTTCATATTTTTTGGAAAACCAAGTACAATTTTATCCGTTCCATATTGCGAGACGATTTCGGACAGGCGGCTGAGACCGAAGTCTCCGCCTGCTTCATCAATTTTAATTGTTTCAATCCCTTGCGCTGTCCAGCCCATTTCATCACTGATCGCAACACCAAGGGTTTTCGTGCCTAAATCTAAGCCTAAAATTCTCATGTTTTACGCCTCTTTATGTGTCTCTAAGTACGATTTAACCAATTCCTCAATTAATTCGTCTCGTTCTAGTTTACGAATTAGGTTGCGAGCATCCTGATGTCTTGGAATATAAGCAGGGTCGCCTGACAGCAAGTATCCGACAATTTGATTGATCGGGTTGTATCCTTTTTCTTGGAGTGCGTCATGTACTTTAATGAGCACTTCATTCACATTGGTTTCAGCTGAATCATCAGAGAAGTTAAACTTCATTGTCTTATCAAATGAACTCACTGCTTCTTGCACCTCTCTTCCAACATTCTACTAGCAAGCTTTTTTCTAACCGCTCATCTAATACCATTATTCTACACTACATCGCCTGATTATAAAACGGATTTGACAGATTCTTCGACAATTGCCAGTGCTTCTTCTAGCTTTTCCGGTTGTTTTCCGCCTGCTTGTGCCATGTCTGGGCGTCCGCCTCCGCCTCCGCCGCAGATTTCAGCTGCCTGTTTCACAAGTTTCCCTGCATGCAGACCTTTTTCGATGACGTCTTTTGTCACTCCTGCTGAAATGTTTACTTTTCCGTTTTGAACGGCTCCGAGCACAATGACAGCTGATCCTAATTTGGCTTTTAAGTCATCAACCATTGTTCTTAAATGGTTCATGTCTTTCGCGTTTACTTTTTCAGTTAACACTTTTACTCCGCCGATTTCTGTCACTTTCTCTAAAATAGAGCCTGCTTCAGCCTGGCTTAATTTTGCAAGAAGAGATTCGTTTTCTCTTTGAACCTCTTTTAAATCTGCCTGCAATGAAGCGATACGTTTTGGTACATCCTTCGTATTTGACTTCAGCTCACTCGCTGCCTGCTCTAAAATCGTCAGCTGGTCATTTAATTCTTCGTATGCTCCTTTACCAGTCACCGCCTCAATCCGGCGTGTTCCAGCACCAATACCCGATTCAGATGCAATTTTAAACAACCCGATTTCCGCAGTATTTTGCACATGACAGCCGCCGCATAGCTCGATGCTGTAATCGCCTACTTGGACAACTCGGACAATATCACCATACTTCTCGCCAAAGAGCGCCATTGCACCCATTTCTTTTGCATCAGCAATCGGCTTCAGGTCAATAGCAACAGAGATGCCTTCCCAGATCTTTTCGTTCACGATTTTTTCAATCTGTGACAATTCTTCTTTTGTGACTTGTCCAAAGTGAGAGAAGTCAAAGCGAAGTCTATTTTCATTCACCAATGATCCTGCCTGGTTCACGTGGCTGCCCAAAACGTCTTTTAGCGCCTGATGCAAAAGATGTGTCGCTGTATGGTTTTTCACAATGCCTTTTCGAAGAGCTGATTCCACTTCCGCAGTGACTTCAAGTCCTTTTTTGGCTGTACCGCTTACGACTACTCCTTCATGAACATGCTGACCATTTGGCGCCTTTTTCACATCTTTGATGTCAATGTTCACTTCAGCGCTTTTCAATGTCCCTTTATCAGCCACTTGTCCGCCGCTTTCCGCATAGAAAGGTGTTTCATCTAACAAAATTTGTACTATATCGCCTTCATGTGCTTCTGTAACAATTTCACCATTTTGAAGCAATTCGACGATACGGGCATCTGCCGTTAGATTTTCGTAGCCAACAAATGTGCTTTCTACTTTAATATCTCCTAAAGCGCCACCTTGAACCTGCATACTGCCGACATCTTGTCTCGCATTTCTTGCACGTTCACGCTGCTTCTCCATCTCAGCCTGGAAGCCTTCTCGATCCACTGTCATGTTCTCATCTTCTGCGTATTCTTCTGTGAGCTCGACAGGGAATCCATACGTGTCATACAGCTTAAATACATCTTCACCTGAAATCTGTGTGCTGCCTTTGTCTCTTTCTTTTTTGATGACTTCTGACAAAATAGCTAAGCCTTCGTTCAGTGTTTCATGGAAGCGTTCTTCTTCATTCTTGATGACTTTCGCAATAAATTCTTCTTTCGCTTGTACATCTGGGTAGAAATCCTTCATGATTTCCGCCACAACTGGAACTAGGTCAAACATAAACGGGCGATGGATGTGAATGGTTTTTGCATAACGCACGGCACGGCGAAGCAAACGTCTTAACACATACCCGCGGCCTTCATTGGAAGGAAGCGCTCCATCACTTACTGCAAAGGCAACCGTCCGGATGTGGTCCGCAATGACTTTGAATGCTGTATCCTTTTCCTTTGTCTCGCCATAGCTTTCTCCAGAAATGGTCTCAACTGCACGAATAATTGGCATGAATAGGTCTGTATCGAAGTTCGTAGGCACGTTTTGAATGACAGATACCATTCGTTCAAGACCCATCCCTGTATCAATGTTTTTCTTCGGCAGCGGCGTGTATGACCCATCTGGATTATGGTTAAATTCAGAGAACACTAGGTTCCACACTTCTAGATAACGCTCATTTTCTCCACCAGGATATAATTCTGGATCGTTCATGTCGTCACCGTACGATTCACCACGGTCATAGAAAATTTCTGTATTCGGTCCACTTGGGCCCTCGCCAATATCCCAGAAGTTGCCTTCAAGGCGAATAATACGTTCTTCAGGTACACCGATTTTATCTCTCCATAGAACATACGCTTCTTCGTCCTCTGGATGGACAGTGACAGATAACAAATTCGGGTCAAAACCAATCCACTCGTCACTTGTGAGGAATTCCCACGCCCATTCGATCGCTTCTTCTTTAAAATAATCACCAATAGAGAAGTTGCCGAGCATTTCAAAGAACGTATGATGGCGTGCCGTTTTTCCTACGTTTTCAATATCATTTGTACGAATCGATTTTTGCGCGTTGCAAATACGCGGATTTTCAGGTACGACGCGGCCATCAAAGTATTTCTTTAATGTTGCCACGCCGCTGTTGATCCACAAAAGTGTCGGATCATCATGCGGTACGAGTGATGCACTCGGTTCTACAGCATGTCCTTTTTCTTTAAAAAAGTCTAAAAACATTTGGCGTACTTGAGCTGAAGTTAAAATTTTCATTCAAAAAATCCTCCCTTATCATTCATCAATCTCCACACAAACGAAAAAACATCCCGCCCTATGCAAGCACAAAACGACTTACACAGGGACGAGATGCTCTCGCGGTACCACCCTGATTATAGACCTATTCCGTCTATCACCTTCACATCCGATAACGCCGGAAGAGAGCGGCAGTGTTTATCTGCACTCGGGACTAGCTTCCGTTAAAGGTCTGATAAGGCTTTTCTCAGCAAAATAAAGCCTCTCTCTGCAACAGCTTTTTAACGTACTCGGGTCCTTCATTGAATTCAATATGTAGTATGAATCGAAATTATTATAGACAACTCGGCTTCTCTTGTCAATGAACGCTTCGTCTCATGAGGATATATTGCACAATGATCACTCTGATGATAGCGGCAGTTGGTACGGCTAAAATCATGCCTATTAAACCAAATAACTCTCCTCCTGCTAGCAAGACAAGCATAATGACGACAGGATGCATATGAAGACTTCTTCCTACGATGATCGGGCTGAGGACGTTGCTTTCTAAAAATTGCAGCACCGCTACTGTAATCAGCACAATCATAACCGATTTAACCGAGATGGTAAACGCAATAAAGACAGCGGGAACCGCACCGATAATCGGTCCAAAATACGGAATGACATTCGTTGCGCCAATCAGCATACCTAGGACAAGCGGATACGGGATATGAAACAGCCAAAGCACAATGGCTGCTGCACCTCCAATTAATGAACAGACAAGCAGCTGCCCTCTAATATAATTACCAAGCGATTCATCAACTGCCTTCACAAACGCATGTCCCCTCTTCCGAAATGATGGCGGCGTCAAATACCATGCAGCCCGCTTCATCGTATTCATGTCCTTCACCATATAAAAAACAAGAAAAGGAATGAGCGCTGCAACTAATGCGTAATCAAGTAATACTTTACAGCTAAGAATCATTCGCTCCGCGCCGTTAGCTGCATATGTCTCCGATTGAACAATTAAGCGATCCAAGCGGTCGTGAAGTCCGTCGGGCCAATGGTTTGTATGATGATGAATATGTGATAAAGCGCCATTATACGTTTCCGCAAGTACAGGAATTTGTTCTGACAGCTCATTTAACTGCTTGATCATGACAGGCGCTCCTTTATAAACCGCAAGCCCAATCCCGCCAAAAAACAGTACATAAATCAATAAGAGACTAACAGTCCTTGGCAAGCCCCCCGCGTGCAATTTTTCCACTATCGGATAAAGCAGATAAGAAATAAAAATGGCAATGAGCAGCGGAATTAGAACCGCCTTTAACAACAAAAAAATAGGCATCCATAACTCGTCGAGCTGCAGTAAAATGAGCAAGGATGCAAGGACAAGCAGGACCCCTGCGGCATATATCAGAAATTGGATCGGACGTTTCTTCACCTTTTTCACCTCTTTTCTTATTGTTTATCCATCTTCTGTAATTATCCATGTAAATAAAATTTGTCCTAACTTTGTTAAAAATGAATACACATGAAACATACAGCTCCATCCAAAGTCACTAAAATGTCTACACTGAATATTCCATCATGTACAAGAGGAGGTTCTTCATGATCACATTCGAAGAAGTCAACAAGCATTATGGCCAGTTCCATGTACTGAAAGACATTAACCTACATATTCAAAAAGGTGAGGTTGTCGTGATCATCGGTCCTTCAGGATCAGGTAAAAGCACGATGCTCAGATGCATCAATCGTCTTGAAAGCATTGATGAGGGAAAGGTACTCGTCAACGAAGTGCCTGTTCAGCATCCGAAGACCAACATCAATCTTGTCAGGCAAAATATTGGGATGGTGTTTCAGCATTTTCACCTCTACCCGCATAAGACGGTGCTTGAAAACATTATGCTTGCCCCAATGAAGGTGAAAAAGGTGAGCAAGGAAGAAGCGAGGGAAACAGCCGAATTTTATTTACATAAAGTCGGCATTCCTGATAAAGCGGACGCCTACCCTTCAAGACTCTCAGGCGGACAGCAGCAGCGTGTTGCGATTGCAAGAGGGCTTGCGATGAAGCCAGAGGTCATGCTGTTCGACGAACCGACATCGGCTCTTGACCCAGAGATGATCGGAGAGGTACTAGATGTGATGAAGCAGCTCGCCCGAGAAGGAATGACCATGGTTGTCGTCACACATGAGATGGGATTTGCCCGAGAGGTCGCCGACCGTATTGTCTTTATTGATGAAGGCAGAGTTCTTGAAGAGTCAACACCGGCTGCATTTTATGAGAAACCGCGTGAGAAACGCGCTCAGCTCTTTTTAAGCCGTATTTTAAATCACTAGGGGGAATGATTTGATGAAAAAAATGAAACGCTTTGGCCTACTACTCTTTATGACTTGCTGTATTGCTGCATTGGCTGCTTGCGGATCTGCTGAAAAAGGCTCGACTGATGCAAAAAAAGGAAGCTCTTTAGAAGCCATTCAAAAAGACAAAAAAATCATATTCGGGGTCAAGAATGATACACGTCTCTTCGGTCTAAAAAATCCTAGCAGCGGAGATATCGAAGGGTTTGATATCGATATTGCAAAAGCCATCGCAAAGGAAATGCTCGGCGATGAAGGAAAAGCAGAATTCAAAGAAGTGACATCAAAAACGAGAATTCCTCTACTGCAAAAAGGAGATATTCATGCGATCGTCGCAACTATGACGATTACCGAAGAGCGTAAAAAAGAAGTCAATTTCTCAGATGTTTACTTTGAAGCAGGACAATCATTGCTTGTGAAAAAAGGAAGCGACATTCAATCGATTGATGATCTTAAAAAAGGGACGAAAGTGCTTGCAGTGAAAGGATCTACTTCTTCTCAAAATATCCGCGAAAAAGCACCTGAAGCGTCTGTATTAGAATTTGAGAACTATCAGGAGGCTTTTACAGCTTTAAAATCAAACCAAGGGCAAGTGCTGACAACTGATAATGCGATCTTATTTGGTATGGCAGATGAGGATTCAAATTACGAAGTCGTCGGCGGCACCTTTACAGATGAGCCTTATGGTATTGCTGTGAAAAAAGGTGATCAGAAATTAACAGCTGCGATCAATAAAGCCCTAAAAACCTTAAAAGACAATGGAGAGTATGACAAGATTCATCAAAAATGGATCAAAGAATAACCGTTTGACGTGTGAAGAATGATCTCTCAGGGTGAGCTTCTCATTGGCTCACCTGTTGATCAGGAAGGAAGTGAACTGATTGCTACGGTTTTCCATTCTTATTGAAAATTTTCATCTTTATGTAGAAGGCTTTAAATATACCATTGGTGCAAGTGTCATTGCTTTGATTGGAAGCTTTTTGATCGGTACACTCATTGCCATTATGAGAATTGCGCCACTCAGGCCGCTCAACTGGTTAGGAACGGCTTACGTGGAGTTTGTTCGGAATATTCCGTTATTATTGATTACATTTGTCTTCTTCTTTGGATTACCCGTGCTAGGCATTGTAGCAGATGGCTTCACCGCTGGCACAATTGCCCTTGCCATTTATACCTCTGCCTTTATTGCTGAAGCCATTCGCGCAGGGATACAAGCTGTACCGCTTGGACAAATGGAAGCAGCCCGTGCTTCAGGTCTATCCTATGGCGGGACGATGCGGTATATCATTTTGCCGCAGGCGATTAAAATCGTCATTCCCCCTCTTGGGAATCAATTTATTAATCTTGTCAAAAACTCCTCTATTTTAGGTGTCATTGCAGGGTTTGATCTCATGTATCAAGGAGACCTCATCGCTTCTAGAACATTTGTGACATTTGATGTCTACATCTTTGTTGCCATGTTCTATCTACTATTAACGATTCCGCTCAGTTTAGGCGTTGGTTATTTAGAAAAAAGATTAGCAAGAAGCCACTAGAAAGGAGGAAACATCATGGATTTTCTAGGTGCCTACCAGCCTGATCATCTCGCCTTTTTACTTGAAGGATTTGCTGTCACCTTAAAAGTGGCTTTTATCTCCATCATTTTGAGCTTTCTCATTGGATTAGTCATTGGCACATTGCGGTTCGCTCAGATTCCGGTTTTATCAAAGATACTTGCAGTCGTCGTCGAAACCATTCGAAACCTGCCGCTCTTATTGATCATCTTTTTCACATATTTTGCACTGCCCGAAATCGGCATTAAGCTGAGCATTACAGCCTCGGCTATTGCAGCTTTAACCGTATTTGAATCAGCGATGCTGTCAGAAATTATTCGAAGCGGTTTAAAATCAATTGATAAGGGGCAGATCGAAGCAGCTAGGTCTTCTGGTTTAACCTATATCCAAACGTTAAAAATGATTATTATGCCGCAGGCTTTACGCCGTATGGTACCGCCAATTGTTAGTCAGTTCATCTCTCTTTTAAAAGATACGTCACTAGCTGTTGTCATTGCCCTTCCAGAGCTATTGCATCACGCTCAAATATTAAACGGTCAGAGCCAATCTTACTTACTGCCCATTTTCCTATTAGCAGCGATGATGTATTTTGTCGTCAATTTCAGCTTATCATTACTCGCGCGCCGATTAGAATATAGGCAGGCATAAAAAAGGACATCCGCTTTTGGCTTTTGGCGGATGTCTTTTTGCTTACATCATTCTCATAACGCGTTTTCTTAGCTTTTTCATATCCCGCTTTGATGGCATATCATATCGGCTTGCAAAGTGATATGCGAGTGCACCTGCACCAAGCGTTAATAGTGAAGAAGTCATTTTGCCCATTCGAAATTCCCCCTTAACACTTATAGTTGAATTGAACGTTCATCATCACTAAACAGATCATCTAAGCTGCTTAGTGTTCCGTCTTCTTCCACTTGGTGTGTAGATATTTTGCCTTTTGACAGCGTCAATTCAATAAAACAGCCCCAGCAATAATATTGATTGACCCCAATTTTTCCGATGTCTTTACATTTGCAATTTGGGCAAATGAGCATAATCAGCACCTCTTTACGTTCGGTTTAGAACAAGTGCTTCCTTTTGAACGTTGATCAAGGTTCCGGCAGCCTGAAGCTGTTTTCGAATCCCTGAAAGCTCTGTAAAGAAGCCGTCCGAGAGTTCATATGCTACGATTGTGCCCGAATTTGTGCAAAAGTATACATCTTCCAAAATGCCTAAATTTTCACCATCAGGCGACTGTATCATTTTCTTTTTCAATTTCGAAAATAAGAAGGATGGGGCGGAGGAATCCATGCCTATTCCCTCCAGGCAGCTCACATATAAGCCTTTGTCTGTCAGCTGATCCCCAGCCGAGAATGGAACGAGTGCACAGTCTTTCTTTTTCCCATCTAACACATATCCTCCGCAGCTGCCTCCGGCTAATAAGCAAATATCTTTTATCGAACCAAGTGAATGAGACGTTTCACCTGTATAGATTGACATTCCTTCAAGCTCTCGACATGTTCTCAAAATGTGCTCAACCACCTTTTGCGGAACAGTCTTATCGTGTGCGTTTACTGCAAGACTCATACGAAGAAATGGCTTCCATGAACGAAATATGAGGATTTCTTTTCATGCTAAAAAAGGCTCCCATCTGGAAGCCTTTTATTCATACATAAAATCAAATGGAGTGATTCCCTCCATACCGATATTTGCATCATGCACGCTAAACGGCAGTTCTTTTTGAAGTGCTGCAAGCTCCGCATCCATAACCTCTTCGGTTTGCACGAGCCGCATCGTTAAGGACGTTTGTCTGAGCGAATCCTCATTGTTTTTCACGCCCCACTCCAGTGCTGATTCCTCGCCGCACAGAATTAAAAACTTTTTACTTCGTGTAATGGCTGTGTACAGCAGATTTCGCCGAAGCATTCTATAGTAGCTTCTCACGACTGGAAGCACAACGATGGGGAATTCACTGCCTTGTGATTTGTGGATGGAGCAGCAATAGGCATGTGTAAATTGATGAAAATCCTTTTTTGTAAAGGTAATTTCATTCCCATCAAAGGAGATCACAGCCATGTCTTCTTTTTCCGTGTTTTCTTTCGCATAAAAAATCGAGACAATTTCGCCAATATCACCGTTAAAAATATTGTTCTCCGGCTGATTCACAAGCTGAAGCACTTTATCACCGGTCCGGTACACCACATCACCAAACGGGATTTCTCTGCCTTTTGGTTTTTTAGGATTTAAAATGTGCTGCAGCATTTTATTGAGCTCATTAATGCCTGCTTTTCCTCTATACATGGGCGCAAGCACTTGAATGTCTTTAGCTGAATAGCCTTTTTGAGCAGCATTGCTGACGACTTTCTCAATCACTTCTTTCATTTGATCAATTGAGCATTTTATGAAAGATCGATCCTTTGAACGTGCGGTAATATCCTTTGGCAGGACGCCATTTTTCATATCATGTGCAAGCTCAACAATGCTGGAGCCGTCTGCCTGACGGTAAATATCTTTCAGGGTAACAGCTGGCACAGCTTGTGATGCAAGCAAGTCTCTTAACACTTGGCCTGGTCCGACAGACGGAAGCTGATGTTCATCCCCCACCATGATCACTTGGATATGATCAGGAATGGCCTTAAACAAGTGATTCGCAAGCCAAATATCTAGCATGCTTGATTCATCAATAATGACAAGCTTTCCTTCAATCGGCTGTTCTTCATCATGCGAGAATCCCTCTGACCCATTCCAACCAAGCAGCCGGTGAATCGTCACAGCTGGAAGCCCTGTTGATTCTGTCATTCGTTTAGCTGCTCGTCCAGTTGGCGCCGCAAGCACAAATGGAAAGGATTCATCTTTTTTGTAATCACTCGGATCAAGAGATACACCGTGAAGATCGCTGTAAAGCTCAACAATCCCTTTAATGACTGTTGTCTTCCCAGTCCCAGGTCCGCCTGTTAAAAGCAGCATTGGGGACATGAGCGCCTTTTGAATCGCTTCTTTTTGTGTCGGTGCATACTGGACGCCCAGCCGTTCCTCTAGCTCACCAAGGGCTAGAAGGAATTCTGATTCAGGGAATTGGTCTGCATATTCCGTTTGGGAGACGATTTTTTGTATACGTTTGGCGACACTTTGCTCGGCATAAAATAAGGACGGATGATAGCAGCGCTCATCTTCAATGATCATCTCTTTCCCTTCGCCAAGTGCAATGATCTGATTGGCGACGTCCATTTCCGTCACTTTGTACTCATTGCCTGTCTGATTGAGCAGTTTTCGGGTTTCGACGATCAAATCCTTTGTTTGTATGTACGTATGACCGTCCTGAAGGCTGGCTGTCTCCACTGTATAAAGCAAGGCTGCACGGATTCGCTCTGGGTCATTTCCTGAGATACCGGTTCTAGCGCCAAGCTCATCCGCCTTAATAAATCCGATTCCTTCGACATCCTTGACGAGCTGATAAGGGTTTTCTTCAATCTTCTGCAGCGTCTCACTCTCGTACACTTGATATATCTTCATGCTGAGCTGTGGACCAAAGCCATATTGATTCAGGCTGATCATAATTTGTTCCAATCCTTGATGCTCCTGGAGCGCTGCGGCCAGCTTATCTGCCTTCTTTTTTGATAAGCGCGGAACGTCATACAAAACAGCTGGGTCACGCATAATTTTATGAAGCGTCTGACTGCCAAGCTGCCCCACAATTTCTTCCGCCGTCTTTTTCCCTATCCCTTCGAATAAATCACTTGAGAGATAATGAATGATTCCTTGCTTTGTTGTCGGTACTTCCTTTTGAAAATGAGTCGCCTGAAACTGTTCACCAAATTTCGGGTGACTTGTGACTTTGCCATAGAAGGTGTAAGTTTCTTCCTCATGAAGTGCTGGGAAGTAGCCTGTGACAGATGCTGTTTTTTCCTCTAAGTTTTCCGATGTTTCAATGACTTTCACCTTTAACACCGAGTATAAATTACTTTCATTATGGAAAATAACGGCTTGAACTGTCCCCTTTAAAAATGGTTCGTCCTCAAGCTTCATTTGATCTGGATGTTCCTGCACAGGTCTTCCCTCCTTCCGTCTATTCTGCCTCTTGAATTAGCTTTTGCGCATGTAGTGCCAGCATATGGTCAGGCTGCACGTCAATCGCTTTTCCTAGCATCTCAAGTGCTTCGTCTTTTTTCTCTAAGTATGCATACGCAACCCCTAAATTATAAAAGGCATCTGCATGCTGCGGATCACGCGCGATCACCTCGGTAAAGGTCGTCACCGCTTCTTCCAGCAATTGTTCATTGGCTAAGCACATGCCAAATTGGAACCTTGCTTCATTATCATCTTCATTCAGTTCGATGGCACGCTGAAGATAAGGCATCGCAAGCTTCGGCTGCTCTAATTTGATGAGCGTTTGCCCCAGCATATAAAATAAATCACTATTTTCCATCCCAGCTTGAAGTGCTTGTTCAAAATAGTCTTTTGCTTTCATAAAGTCTTCTTTTAATGTGTAGACATTTCCTGCCCCGTAATAGGCTGCAGCTGCGGCGTGATCAAGCTCTATTGCTTTTTGAAAGAAGTTTAACGCACGTTCAAATTCATTGATGCTTGAAAGCAAGTTCGCAAAGTTAATATATGGAACCGGGTCTTTCGGGCTTTCTTCAATGGCTTTCGTAAAAGCTTCTGCTGCTTTTTCGATGTTCCCTTGATTTAAGGCTTCTATGCCGATTTCGTTATGATTCATTCGCTCTCTCATCCTTTCATTAAAAAACCTCAACAGCGACGTTGAGGTTTTGAAAACATGTTACACATACGACAGCTTTTGGCCGTCCTTAAAGACATCGTCAATTGTTCCGCCGCCGAGACATTCGTCGCCCTCATAAAAGACAACCGCTTGTCCTGGTGTGACAGCACGAACAGGTTCATCAAAGATGACCATCGCTTCTTGCTCACCTGTCATTTTCACCTTCACATGGTGATCTTCTTGACGGTATCTGAATTTAGCTGTGCAGATTAATTCACCGTTTTCACCGACAATATGAGGACGAGTCCAGCTAATATTGACGGCTGAAATGCTTTCAGAATATAAAAGTGGATTGTGGAAACCTTGTTCGACAAACAGAATATTTTGTTCCAAGTCTTTTCCAACGACAAACCAAGGATCACCGCTGCCGCCAATGCCAAGACCTTGGCGCTGACCGATCGTGTAATACATCAATCCATCATGCTCCCCTTTGACTTCTCCGTCCATCGTCTGCATCACGCCAGGCTGTGCAGGCAAATATTGACTAAGGAACGTTTTAAAGTTTCTTTCTCCAATAAAGCAAATACCCGTTGAATCTTTTTTCGTTGCTGTTGCGAGCTCTGCTTCTTTTGCCAATTCACGAACCCTTTTTTTCTCTAGATCACCGATTGGGAACATGACTTTATCAAGCTGTTCCTGAGTCAGCTGATTTAAGAAATACGTTTGGTCTTTGTTGGCATCAAGACCTCTTAGCATTTTGACTTCATCGCCAGTTCTGTCGACGCGCGCATAGTGACCTGTTGCTAAATAATCCGCACCGAGTGACAATGCGTGCTCAAGGAACGCTTTGAACTTAATTTCTTTGTTGCACATGACATCTGGGTTTGGCGTTCTGCCCGCTTTATATTCATCAAGGAAATATTGAAACACTTTGTCCCAATATTGCTTCTCGAAATTCACTGCATAATAAGGGATTCCAATTTGGTTGCATACGCGGATGACATCCTCATAGTCCTCCGTTGCTGTACATACACCATTTTCATCTGTGTCATCCCAGTTTTTCATAAATATGCCGATTACATCATAGCCTTGCTCCTTTAACATAAGAGCAGCAACTGATGAATCGACTCCTCCGGACATACCGACCACAACTCTTGTGTCTTCTGGTCTTTTTGTCATCTTCATCAACTCCATTTTCAATGAAACAGCATGTGCGTTTCGTTCTTCAGGTGCCTGGCTGTTTCATTTTTCACACACGAACAAAAGAGGAACGTTTATTTGGCTAAGCGTTTGACAACAGCTACTATCTTGCGCGCCGCCTGCTTCACATGATCCTCTTCATTCCCAAGACCGAAGCTTATTCTGACTGAGGACGTCAGCTTGTCTGCTTCTTCGCCATACATGGCGCTTAACACGTGTGAAGGAAGGACGGATCCAGCCGTACATGCAGACCCACTTGAAACAGCAATTCCTTCCATATCTAAATTCACAAGTAACGATTCGATAGAAACGCCTGGGAAATGAACATTTAAAATGTGCGGCAATGTCTCTTCCGGGTGCCCATTGATAGAGAAATCGAGTGATTCCTCTTCGAATACTTGTAGCATGATTTCTTTGAGCTTACCATAATGCATGGCTTTTTCTCTTCTATTTTGCTTCGTTAATTGAACAGCTTCTGCAAGTCCGACGATCCCTGCCACATTTTCAGTGCCAGCACGGCGTTTTCTTTCTTGTTCTCCTCCGAAAATTTGCGGAGAAAGTTTCACGCCTTCGTTTACATATAAAAAGCCCGTTCCCATTGGACCATTTAGCTTATGGCCAGAAGCAGATAAGAGATCAATATGAAGGTCTGCTACATCGATTGGCATTGTTCCAAACGCCTGCACGGCGTCTGTATGAAAATGAGCAGTGTGATTGTGTAAAAGCTCACCAATGTCTTTGATTGGCTGAATCACACCTGTTTCATTATTGCCGTACATGATGGTCACAAGAATCGTATCACCTCTTAGTGCTTGTTTTAGTTGTTCAAGATGAATCAATCCAGTTTCATCCACATCTAAATATGTCACGTCAAATCCTAGCTTCTCTAGGCGTTCACATGTGTGCAGCACCGCATGATGCTCTGTTTTTGCTGTGATGATATGTTTTCCTTCATGCTGTCTTGCCATTGCCACACCTGTAATCGCCAGGTTGTCCGCCTCTGTTCCTCCACTTGTTAGGATGATCTCCTGTGGTTTACAGTGTAATTCTCCTGCAATCACTTCTCTTGCTTCATCGAGCCACTTTCTTGCCTCGCGCCCATATGAATGAATGCTAGAGGGATTGCCAAATATCTCTGTAAAGTAAGGCATCATCTTGTCCACAATACGCTGATCCATCGGCGTTGTGGCTGCATGATCTAAATAGATACGTTCCATTCCCGGTACACCTCTGATCTAAATATAGAACATATACGCCTCTTGATCCTCGTCATCTTTATAGCTTGCCAAGTCTTCAAGAGTTGTATTGTCCAGTACGTCTTTTACTGCATCACGAATCCGAATCCAAAGTGCACGCTTTGCTGGTTCTTCGTTTTCAATGACTTCGACAGGACTAATCGGTCCTTCTAATACACGAATAATATCACCGGCTGTGATCTCGTTTGGTTCATGTGCAAGAACATAGCCGCCATATGCACCGCGAATACTTTTCACCAGACGGGCATTCCGAAGTGGTGATACAAGCTGCTCTAAATAATGCTCAGACAAATTATTGTTTTGAGCGATTGATTTTAATGATGTAGGGCCTTCGCCATGTTTTTTGGCTAATTCGATCATGATCGTCAGACCATATCTGCCTTTAGTAGAAATTTTCAAGTTAAACACCTCTGCGTTTTCTATTTCTATGTCATCAATTATTTTTCTGATTTCATATACGCTTATATAGACCAAAAGCAATTATATCATACTTTTAGCCAACTTTCATTTGCCGGTTCTGAGCGCTTTAGGAGGACGCATCCCTTTTCTATTTGAAGAAATTTCGGTACTCTATACAAACAAGACATTGCTTTAGGAGAGATAATCATGAAACCTTTAGCGTACCGGATGCGCCCAAGTCATATTGAAGACATCATTGGGCAGGAGCATCTCGTTGGAGAAGGTCAAATTATTAGACGAATGGTCGAGGCAAAACATTTATCCTCGATGATTTTATACGGACCGCCGGGCATCGGAAAAACATCGATTGCGACGGCGATCGCTGGCAGTACAAGCATTGCGTTTCGGACGTTGAATGCGGTCATTCATAACAAAAAGGATATGGAAGCTGTCGCTGCTGAAGCGAAAATGAGCGGCCAGGTCATCCTCATTTTAGATGAGGTTCACAGGCTTGATAAAGGAAAGCAGGATTTTCTTCTTCCTTATTTAGAAAATGGCATGATCATTTTAATTGGCGCAACGACAGCTAACCCCTATCATGCGATCAACCCTGCCATCCGAAGCCGGGCACAAATATTTGAGCTAAAACCGCTTGAAACAGAGCAAATCAAGGCTGCATTAACAAGAGCGTTACAGGATGAACATCGCGGACTTGGCGGTTATGAGGTGACAGTGGACGATGAAGCGATGAATCATTTTGCCAATGGATGCGGCGGGGACGTACGCTCTGCTTTAAATGCGTTAGAACTAGCTGTTTTATCGACAAAAGCAGATGATGCTGGGCATATTATGATCACTCTTGCCGCAGCAGAAGAATGTTTACAAAAAAAGAGCTTCTCACATGATAAGAATGGTGATGCTCATTATGATGTCCTCTCGGCTTTTCAAAAATCCATTAGAGGCTCTGACGCAGATGCGGCGCTGCATTACCTTGCCAGACTGATTGAAGCAGGGGACCTCGAAAGCATTTCAAGGAGATTACTCGTGATCGCTTACGAAGATATTGGCTTAGCTAGTCCGCAGGCAGGCCCTCGTGTGTTAAGCGCTGTTCAAACAGCAGAAAGAATCGGCTTCCCGGAAGCACGAATTCCGCTGGCTAACGCAGTCATTGAACTGTGTCTTTCTCCTAAATCCAACTCAGCATATAAGGCGATCGATGCGGCACTTGGTGACATTCGTTCAGGGAAAATTGGTGAAATCCCTGTTCATTTAAAGGATGCTCACTACAAAGGAGCCACAGCACTTGGCAGAGGCGTCGATTACTTATACCCACACGATTATGAAAACGGCTGGGTGAAGCAGCAATACTTACCTGATCCGCTGAAAAACAAGCAATACTATGAACCAAAGCAAACAGGTAAATTTGAAGGCGCACTAAAACAGGTATATGAGAATTTAAAACGCCAAAAATAAAAAAAGCCCCCTGCCTAATAGCAGGTGGGCTGTTTATTTATCCTTCACACGTGTAATTGGAATATCTTTCAAAAGCTGCATAATGACATGACCACCCATGATCAGTCCTGCAACAGACGGGACGAAGGCATTGGATGATGGCGGCATTTGTGCCTTGCGAATCTTCGCTTCATCATTTCCAACTTCTTTTCTGACATCTTCGCGGATGACAATCGGACTTTCATCAGAGAAAATGACTTCAATTCCTTTACGAATCCCTTCTTTGCGTAGACGCGTTCTCACGACTTTTGCAATTGGGTCGGTATGTGTTTTTGAAATGTCATCAATTTTGAAGCGGGTCGGATCTGTTTTGTTTGCAGCTCCCATACTCGAAATGATGTTCACATTGCGTTTCAGACACTCTTTCATTAAATGAATTTTATAGTGAATCGTATCTGACGCATCGATGACATAATCAAGTGGATATTCAAAAAATTGTTCATATGTTTCCTCTGTATAAAACATCTTGAGTGCAACAACTTCACATTCTGGATTAATATCAGCGATTCTCGCCTGCATTAAGTCAACCTTTGGCTGACCAACTGTTGAAAGCAATGCTGGCAGCTGACGATTTACATTTGTAATATCAATATCATCTTTATCAACAAGAACAATACGGCCAACGCCTGAACGAGCGAGTGCCTCAACTGCAAATGAACCAACGCCGCCCACACCAAGCACTGCAACTGTACTGTTTTTTAATATATCTAAGCCTTCCTTGCCA
The DNA here is from genome assembly GCF_030209735.1 of Bacillus sp. lyk4-R2A-2. Lineage (NCBI taxonomy): Bacteria > Bacillati > Bacillota > Bacilli > Caryophanales > Bacillaceae > Bacillus > Bacillus sp. lyk4-R2A-2. Next base: position 224,287 of record NZ_JARVRK010000005.1, on the reverse strand, counting down.
ATGGCAAGCTCATTTCTTGAAAACTGATGTAACAAGTGCCTCACTCCACCTTTATTTAAAATGAATCGAAAGAATCATATCATATTCAACCTTCTTCGTCATCCTTCTGAAAAAGAAAAAAACACAAAAAAGTCCCGACAACGCCGCCAGCTTTTCCTTCGTTTTGAACCCCGCACCATGCAGGTGGGTGCTTTCTTCCTGACTTTATAAGTCCTCTAAAGAGGCATTTATGCAGAAAGGAAAGGCAAGCTCCCGTATAAAAAAATGTTCGGTCAAAACTAGGTAACCACCGTACGTATCAGGACTTTATTTATTGATTGATGAAAGCATATCATAGGCATGCCGCTTTTTCAAGCGTTTACATGCCTATATCCATGCGTCTATTTTACTGTTTTACTTTTGTTTTAATCGCTAAACTTAGCTCATCCAGCTGCGCTTCGCTCACATGACCTGGAGCATCTGTTAGCACGCAGCTCGCACTTGCCGTTTTCGGGAATGCAATCGTGTCTCTTAGGTTAGAGCGGCCGGCAAGCAGCATCACTAAGCGGTCAAGACCAAGCGCAATTCCGCCGTGCGGAGGAACACCGTGCTCAAAAGCATCTAGAAGGAAGCCGAATTGTTCATAAGCCTCTTCTTTTGAAAACCCAAGTAAGCTAAACATTTTTTCTTGAATGTCCTTTTCGAAAATACGAATCGAACCTCCGCCAAGCTCATAGCCATTCAGGACAAGATCGTATGCCTGTGCCTTCATGTCCTCTGGGCTTGTCTCAATTAATTCAAGATCGTCGCGTACTGGCATTGTGAAAGGATGATGGGCAGCATAGAAGCGTCCTTCTTCTTCATCTTTTTCAAGCAGCGGCCAATCAACGACCCATAAGAAGTTGAATACAGACTCATCGATGAGTTCAAGCTCTTTGCCGAGTTTTAAGCGAAGGGCACCAAGTGCGTCATGGACAACAGACGTCTTATCTGCAACAAAGAGTAAAAGGTCGCCTTCTTCGACTTGAAGCTGCTCCTTTAATTCTGCTTGCTTTGCTTCGTCAAAGAATTTAGCAATCGGCCCTTTTAATTCTGTGCCTTCTGCTTTAAGCCAAGCTAGACCTTTTGCACCGTAGTTCGCAGCAAATGCACCAAGGGCATCAATGTCTTTTCTTGAGTAATTCGCTGCAGCCCCTTTGACATTGATGGCTTTCACAGCTCCACCATTTTTTACAGCTCCGCTAAAGACTTTGAAATCAGAGTCTTTTACCGTGTCTGAAATGTTGACAAGCTTCATCTCAAAACGTGTATCTGGTTTATCAGAACCATAAGAATTCATCGCTTCATCATAAGTCATACGAGGTAATGGCAATGTCAGCTCTACGCCTTTGACATCTTTCATCACCTTTGCCATCATCTCTTCAGCAAGCGTCATAATGTCCTCTTGACTCATAAAGGACATTTCGATATCGACTTGTGTGAATTCCGGCTGACGGTCAGCACGCAAGTCTTCATCCCTAAAGCAGCGGGCAATTTGATAGTAACGATCCATTCCTGAGACCATCAGCAATTGTTTAAATAATTGCGGGGACTGAGGCAAGGCATAGAACTCTCCTTCGTGTACACGGCTTGGAACAAGATAGTCACGTGCACCCTCTGGCGTACTTTTTGTTAAAATCGGTGTTTCAATATCTAGAAAGCCGTTGTCATCTAAGAAATGGCGGAATGCTCTTGTGACCTCGTGTCGCATTTTCATCGTTTCAAACATAGCAGGACGGCGAAGGTCTAAGTAACGGTATTTAAGGCGCACATCTTCTGATACCTCGTCCGCTTGATCTGAAATCACAAAAGGAGGGGTCTTCGCTTCATTTAACACGCTGACCGTTTCGACTTGTATTTCAATTTTCCCTGTTTTTAGATTTGGATTAATTGTTGCTTCTTCTCTTGCGACAACCGTTCCTTTAATATCAAGGACATATTCATTACGAATCGATTCTGCTGTCTCAAGTGCCTCTTTTGAAAGGTCTGGATTGAAGACAGCTTGTACAATTCCTGTACGGTCACGCAGATCAATAAAGATTAATCCGCCAAGGTCACGTCTTTTTTGAACCCATCCTTTTAATACAACGGTTTGACCGATTTGGTCTTCTGTTACTTCTCCACAATAAAAAGTTCTACCAAACACAAACATTCCACTCCTTCTTTACGCCTTCTTGTGGGCCTTCATCATTTGAATCAGCTCATCAAGCTTCACTTCAATTTGTTCACCCGTTGTCGTATCTTTTACATTCACAATGTGCTGCGCCAGCTCATCTTCACCAAGGACAGCAATAAACTTGGCTTTTAATCGATCAGCCGCTTTAAATTGTCCTTTTAATTTCTTCCCTGTATAGTCCATTTCACTTGAAATGCCTTCTTTTCTTAGACGATTTAATAATGAAACAGCGTAATCTTTCGCATCATCACCGAGTGCAGCAATGTATAGATCAATGCCATCTTGCAATGGAAGATCAATCCCTTCAGCATCGATTGCTGATAAGAAACGCTCAATACTCATAGCAAAACCGATTCCTGGTGATTCAGGACCGCCAATTCCTTCAACAAGTCCATCATATCGGCCTCCGCCGGCTAATGTGGTAATCGCACCAAAGCCTTCAGCATTACTCATGATCTCAAATGCCGTGTGATTGTAGTAATCAAGGCCGCGCACTAAGTTCGGATCGACGACATATTCAACGCCTATATCTGTTAAGTATTGTTTGACCTTTTCAAAATAAGTCCGTGATTCATCATTTAAGTAATCTTGAATGGATGGAGCCGTTGCCATCAATTCGTGGTCACGATCCTTTTTGCAATCAAGAATTCGCAGCGGATTTTGATGTAAACGGGTTTGACAGTCATGACAGAATTCATCGATTCTTGGCTCAAAGTGCTCGACAAGTGCCTTGCGGTAGTCTGCACGGCTCTCTTTGTCACCAAGGCTGTTAATGACGAGCTTTAAGTTTGAAAGACCTGCTTTCTCATAAACACTCATCGCAAGGGAAATAACTTCTGCATCGATGGCTGGGTCCTTTGAACCGATCGCTTCAATCCCAAACTGATAAAATTGACGATATCTTCCCGTTTGCGGACGTTCATAGCGGAACATTGGTCCGATGTAATACAGCTTTGTTGGCTGCGCCGGCTGTGCAAATAATTTATTTTCAACATAAGAACGTACGGTTGATGCCGTTCCCTCTGGACGAAGGGTGATGCTGCGTCCCTTTTTATCTTCAAATGTATACATCTCTTTTTGAACGATATCGGTTGATTCGCCTACTCCCCGTGCAAACAGCTCTGTATGCTCAAAAATCGGTGTGCGGATTTCTTTGTATTGAAAGGCCGCACATGTATCTCTTGCAATTTGTTCAACATACTGCCAGCGTTCTGACTCTCCAGGTAAAATATCCTGTGTGCCTCTTGGAATATTAAAACTCATTTTTCGTCCTCCTACGACCATCATTCATTTTTTTATGTGGACATATAAAAAACCCCCGCCTCTACTATGTGTATAGTAGGGACGAGAGTTATACCCGTGGTGCCACCCTAGTTGGAACATGATCTAGCCATGTTCCCGCTCAAATCCTTAACGCAGATTCACGTTCTCCGCCTATTGACTCATTTTTAGAGCGTTCAGCAGGAAACCTACAGAGTGTTCTTTCGTGATAAATGCCATGCGGATTCGCTTTCAGCCTAAGGCGATTCCTCTCTGCTCACGCAATTTACCCTACTATTCTCTATCATCAGTTCCACATTTTAAATTTTCAAGTGTGTTGATTTATATTATAATAAGGTCGGTGCTGCCACTCTGTCAACCCTTGCCGTGCCTCTTTTTCTTTTCCAGCTCTTCTTTTGACGTACATCCGTATTCAGATGCGGTTTCTTCAAGGAAGCCTGGTTGATCCATTTCGTCGTGCTGCCAGCGATCGATATCACGATGTCCATTATATTGCACTCGTCCTAATTTTCTGCTTAATCTCATGTTTGTACATCCTTTTATCACGTTTTTATTTAGTATAAACAGATTGATTCATTTTTATTAGGGAAACTGCAAGGAATTAGTCCATTACATAACGAATTTATGTTCATCGGTTTTACAAGGGAGGGGAAAACACCGTTTTGAATCTAAAAAAACACAATCAAATGATGATGCTTCTTACCTGTTTTGTTCTTATCGCAAGTACTTTGCCTATGGCACATGCTACAGCACAAACAGATCAAGCTGTGGTCGCTACAGATGAAATCAATGTGAGAACGGGTCCTGGTTTAAGCTATGGAATCGCAGCTGTTGTGAAGCGCGGAGAAAGCTATCCCATTCTCACGAAACAAGGAGAATGGGTGCAGATCGGGCTATCGAACGGTCAAAAAGGCTGGGTCGTCTCATGGCTGATTACAACATCATCTGGCAGCCAAAAGTCTGCTAAGCCGAAGACACAAAATCAAAGCTCAGCAGAGAGCAGTTCCATTACATCGACAGCCTCTGATCTTCGCATACGGACGGGCCCAGGGACTTCCTATCAAGTCGTCGGAACTTTCCCGCAAGGCGCTTCGGCTAAAAAGCTGCAGACAAGCGGCGAATGGACAAAAATTTCGTATAAACAAGCAGTAGGCTGGGTTCACTCTGATTATGTGTCAGGCGGCCAAAAAGCTTCTCAATCAAGCGCTGGCGAGTCCTCTCGCTCTAAACAGACAGGCACAGTTGGCGTATCGAGCTTGAATGTAAGGCAATCGGCGGCACCAAATGCACAAGTCGTCGCTTCACTTGCCCGCAACACACAGATCACCATTTTGCGCGAGCAGAACGGCTGGTATGAAATTGAGGCAAAAGGCGTGAAAGGCTGGGCAGCAAGCTATTACATCGTCACAAGCAATGGAGCGAGTTCGGAGGGTGAAAAGAACTCATCTTCATCGGCTTCCCAAAAGAAAGCGTACATTGTTTACGATGGCACCAACATTCGAAAAAGTGCTTCTACCTCTGCTCAGATTGCAGAAAGAGCCACAAAAGGTTCTGCCTATCAAATTGTTCGCACGCAAGGTGACTGGTACGAGGTGACATTATCAAACGGCGGAACTGGTTATGTGGCAAGCTGGGTCGTTCAAACGAATAAAAATAGCAGCGAGGCACCAAGACCACAGCAGGATTCATCGTCAGGAACTGGTTCTTTAAAAGGAAAAACGATTGTTCTTGATCCAGGTCATGGCGGAAAAGACAGCGGTACGATTGGCGCAGATGGTGCGTTTGAGAAGAACATTACCATCAAAACCGCTAATTTACTGGCAGGCAAATTAAGGGCTTCTGGAGCAAATGTTTATTTAACTAGAAGTGAAGATACTTTTATCAGCCTTCAATCGAGGGTCGCGACATCTCATTACAGAAATGCAGATGCATTTATTAGTCTTCATTATGATAGTTTTATGGACCCAAGTGTCAGAGGAAGTACGGCGTATTATTATCAAGCAGCAAAAGACCAGCAATTAGCGACAAATGTTCATACAGAAGTTGCTAAACGCTCTCAAATCCCTGATAAGGGTGTCAAATTCGGAGATTATTTTGTGTTAAGAGAAAACAAACGTCCTTCTCTTTTATATGAACTCGGCTATTTAAGCAATCCTCAGGAGGAAGCCATCATTTATAGCGCCTCTTACCAAGAACGAGTCACAGAAGGAATGACAGAAGGATTAAAACAATATTTCCGCTAGAAAAAAGAGGCCACTGCGCCTCTTTTTTGTTTGGTCGCAAAAGAAAAAGACTCTAAACAAACTCCTGCATGAGTTTATCTACAGTCTAAAGTGAATCTATTCTTTGCTATCCATCCAGATGGTGACAGGTCCTGAATTGGTCAATGACACATCCATCATCGCGCCAAAACGGCCAGTTTCTACATGAATGCCTTTTTCTCTAAGGGCTTTATTGAAACATTCGTAAAGGGCGTTCGCCGCATCTGGCTTGGCTGCTTTCATAAAATTTGGCCTTCTGCCCTTTCTCGTATCACCATAAAGGGTAAACTGAGACACAGACAGCACGCTTCCTTTTACATCCAATAACGAATGATTCATTTTCCCGTTTTCATCCTCAAAAATACGTAAATGTGCAAGCTTATCAGCTAAATAATGCACATCTTCTTCTGTATCTTCGTGTGTGACACCAACGAGTACCATATATCCTTCATTGATGGCTCCTGTGATCTCTTCTTCTACCTTCACAGATGCACTTGTCACACGCTGCACAACAAGCCTCATAGACGATATACTTCCTTTCTAATTCATGAATCGGCGAACAGAGTAAATGTCTTTGATTTGTTTAATGCGTTCTACCACTTTGTGTAAATGGTTAATATTTTGAATAAAGATCGCCATATGGATCGTCGCCACTTTGTTACGATCAGACTTACCAGAAACCGACGAGATGTTCGTTTTGGTTTCGTTGACTGCTTGAAGCACCTCATTGAGTAATCCGCGTCTGTCATATCCTAATATTTCAATTTCCACATTGTATTCTTTACGGTTTCGAGCAGGCTGTTCATGCTCCCACTCAACCGGGATTAACCGTTCCTGCGCTTCTCCTGTCTTCACGTTCGGACAGTCATCACGGTGAACAGATACGCCTCGGCCTTTCGTAATAAAACCAACAATGCTATCACCTGGAACAGGATTACAGCACTTAGATAAGCGGACAAGCAGGTTATCTATCCCTTTGACTCTTACACCTGCTTCTCGTTTCTTCCCGTGATACGTCTTTGGCTCTACAGTCACTTCTTGAACTGTTTTTTCTTGTTCTTCTTGATCTCTTTGTTTTCTTTCTTTTTCAGTTAAACGATTGGCGACTTGGAGTGCAGTAATTCCGTTATAACCAACCGCTGCATACATGTCCTCTTCGTTTGAGAAATTAAATTTGTCAGCCACTTTTTGCAGGTTTTCAGCTGTCAGGATGTCTTTGACATCAAACTCAAGGTTTTTGATTTCTTTCTCCACGAGTTCTCGGCCTTTTTCGACATTTTCTTCACGGCGCTGTTTTTTGAAAAACTGTCTGATCTTGTGCTTGGCTTGGGAGGTTTGGGCAAGTTTGACCCAATCCTGACTTGGTCCATAGCTGTGCTTTGATGTCAGAATTTCAATAATGTCACCTGTTTTCAATTTATGATCGAGCGTGACCATCTTTCCGTTGACCTTCGCACCGATCGTTTTGTTCCCAATTTCCGAGTGAATCCGGTAAGAGAAGTCAATCGGCACGGAACCCGATGGCAGTTCAATGACGTCTCCTTTTGGAGTAAAGACAAACACCATATCAGAGAAGAGATCGATCTTTAATGATTCCATAAATTCTTCTGCATCTGTCGATTCATTTTGGAATTCAAGGATTTCTCTAAACCAAGAGAGCTTCTTCTGGAAGACAGCTTCCTCCGTTGATTCTGCTGACTCTTTTCCTTCTTTGTATGCCCAGTGCGCAGCAATTCCGTACTCTGCAATTTCATGCATTTCCACTGTTCGGATTTGAACTTCAAGCGGGTCACCTTTTGGCCCAATCACTGTTGTATGAAGCGATTGGTACATGTTCGGCTTTGGCATTGCAATATAATCCTTAAACCTGCCTGGCATCGGCTTCCAGCATGTATGGATAATCCCGAGCACGGCATAGCAGTCTTTAATGCTGTCAACCAAAATACGAACGGCCAGCAGATCATAAATTTCATTAAACTGCTTATTTTGCAGGACCATTTTGCGATAAATACTATAAATATGCTTTGGTCTTCCGGAAAATTCAGCCTTGATGTTTACCTCTGACACCCGATCTTTTACTTCATTGACAACCTCGTCCAAGTATTCCTCACGTTCCGCTCGTTTGCGCTTCATGAGGTTCACGATCCGGTAATATTGCTGCGGATTTAAGTAACGGAGCGCTGTATCTTCAAGCTCCCACTTAATCTTTGAAATCCCTAATCTGTGCGCAAGCGGTGCAAAGATTTCAAGGGTTTCATTTGAAATTCTACGCTGCTTTTCCTGAGGAAGGTGTTTGAGCGTTCTCATATTGTGCAGACGGTCTGCCAGTTTAATCAAGATGACGCGTATATCCTGCGCCATTGCCACAAACATTTTTCGATGGTTTTCGGCCTGCTGTTCTTCTTGTGATTTATATTTAATCTTCCCGAGCTTTGTTACACCATCAACAAGCATCGCAACTTCTTCGTTAAAATGCTCTTTTAAATCCTGTAATGTCACATCTGTATCCTCGACAACATCGTGCAGGAAACCTCCTGCAATGGTCGATGGGTCCATTTCAAGGTCAACAAGAATCCCCGCCACTTGAATTGGATGGATAATATAAGGCTCACCAGACTTCCGGTATTGCTCCTTATGTGCATTTTCAGCATATTCATATGCTCGCTCTATAAATTGAATATGTTCAGCGGACAGGTATTCTCTTGCCTTGTCAATGACCTGCTGCGCCGTTAAAACTTGTTCGTTCGCCATGGAATCACCTTTTTAAATGAAAACTGTATTGTAGTTTATTATCAAGAAAAATTCGATAGATGTAAAGAGAAGAAGTCCGCTAAAAGATTTTTGATAGGAAAAAAGCACCCTTCTTACCGAGTGCTTTTTTCGTAAAACTCCATTAGTATTGCATTAACGTCAAGATGTCGTAACCGTCAAGCTTCTTTCTGCCGTCCAGATACGTCAGCTCAATCAAGAATGCAATTCCTGCCACAACGCCGCCCAATTCCTCTACAAGCTTGATGGACGCTTCAATTGTTCCACCAGTCGCAAGTAAGTCATCTGTAATCAATACACGTTGACCAGGACGAATCGCATCTTTATGAATCGTTAATACATCTTTCCCATATTCTAAGCCGTATTCGACTTTAACGACTTCACGAGGAAGCTTTCCTTCTTTACGAACCGGTGCAAAACCTACACCAAGTGCGTAAGCTACAGGGCAGCCAATAATGAATCCACGCGCTTCAGGTCCAACAATGAGATCAATGTCTCTTTCCTTCGCGTATTCAACAATTTGATCCGTTGCATAACGGTACACTTCGCCTTTATCCATTAACGTTGTAATATCTTTAAATTGTACACCTTCCTTTGGGTAGTCAGGTACAACTGTCACATATTGTTTTAAATCCATCTTTTCCTTTTCCTCCTCGTACGTCAAAGCACAGGTGAGACTTCGCTCATCATGCTATTCAGCCATTCCTTCAGCTCTTTGGCTGAGGAATATGTTAGTGTTTGATCGAGTTCCATCAATCGTTGTTTTGCTGTATAGGATGCTGATGCCGTTAAATCTTTTTTAGGGGCATCACGTACTATTGACAGCACACCACTCTCTATTTTAACAAAACCGAGTTCAAAAAACACCTTTGTCATAAAAATCATTGTATCTTTTGTCCAGCCTCTATGTTTCGCAAGCTCCATTCCTTGCTCCTTAAGAGGGAAACTTCCTCGCTTTAACAAGAATCCATAAAACCATTTGAATTGATCGCGGCTAGGGAAAGAGGACATGAAATGATCTTCTTTTCTTTGGAAAACCGTATAAACTCTAGCTGGCTTTTGGTTTTCTAACAGCTGCCTTAGTAAGTGTTCATCTGCTGGAACATCTGCAAAGACAACATACTTGCCTTCTACATCGAATGTTGAAACATTTTCTGCATGGACATGATGAATCGGGATTTTGACTTCCTGTTTTGTTTCTTCGTCAAAACAGACCACCACATATTTTTCTGGGTCAAGCGTGGAGATTGTCTTTTCCCAATCCTTTTTGCCGCGCAAATCAAACAGCTGCCACTCATCTACTCGGGCATCTTTTAGCATGAGCTGTGGTTTCTTCCGGTTATTCCATTCATTGATGGACATTTCACCAATGACGGAAATGCGGCTACCTGTGACAACTTCTTCTTTTAATTGACCTTGATGAAAACCGACACAGTCAAGCAGCTTCTCTTCGTCTTTCAGAGACATTTTAATATGATTCTGATTTGCTCCAATTGTTCGGATTTCTTCAAGTCTCACATCTTCAATCATGATGAACGGCTTTGGATTCTGCATGCCAAATGGTGACAGCATCCCCACTTCTTCAATTGCTTCAACCGTCAACTCGTCTACCTTGCATACAGCATCAACCCGCTGAATCGGAATAAAGTCTTCTTCTGTCAACGTTTCATTCGCATATTGATTTAATCTTTCCCTTAGTAAAGGAACATCATCCGCTCGAAGTGTCATACCCGCAGCCATCGGGTGCCCGCCAAAATGCGGCAGAATGTCACGGCATTTGCTTAAATGGAAAAATAGATCGAAGCCAGGAATACTCCGCGCTGATCCTTTTGCCATTTGCGTCTCTTCATCTATTCCAAGCACAATCGCAGGACGAGAAAATTTATCCGTCAATTTAGAGGCAACAATTCCGACAACACCCGGATTCCAGCCAGCTTTCGCTACAACGATTGCAGACTGGTCATCACCTGTCTCTTCCACCATTTGAATGGCTTCTTCTGTGATCGTACTCACAATTTTTTGACGTTCTTTATTCAGTTCTTGTACAAAACGAGCGAGTTCTTCTGCTTCATCCTTATCCTCTGTCATGAGAAGATGAACAGCTGGATCGGCCTGTTCAATTCGTCCTACAGCATTCAGCCTTGGCGCAATTTGAAAGCCGACCGTTTCCTCATTTGCATCTTCAAGAGTAGCACCTGCTTCTTTCAATAACGCCTTCAGCCCCGGTCTATTCGACTGCCTAAGCTGCATAAGCCCTTTTTTAGCGAGCCATCTATTCTCATCATGAAGCGGCACAAGATCCGCTATTGTCCCAATTGCCGCAAGATCTAACAGCTGAGTTGGCAGCTTTCCAAGAAGTGCATGCGCCACTTTAAATGCTACGCCTACACCGGCAAGTTCTTTAAAGGGATACTCACAGCCTGGCTGCTTAGGATGAACAATCGCAAGTGCCTCAGGCAGTTCCTCACTTGGTTCATGGTGATCTGTAATGATCAGGTCTAACCCTATTTCTTTTGCAATACGTGCTTCATTTACAGCTGCAATGCCTGTATCGACGGTGATGACAAGCGATGCGCCTTGCTCTTTGATATATCGGAAAGCCTGTTCATTAGGCCCATAGCCTTCTTTAAATCGATCTGGAATATAAAAGTCTACTTTCGCAGACAACTCTTTTAATGTATGTAAAAGCACAGACGTACTTGTCACACCATCCGCATCATAGTCTCCGAAGATCACAATCGATTCCTGCTCTTCGATCGCTTTGTTGATGCGCTCTACTGCCTCTTTCATTCCTTTTAATAGAAATGGATCATGAAATTCGGCTTTTTGATCAAATAAAAAAGACCTCGCTTCTTCTACTTCTTCAAGTCCTCTTTTTACAAGAAGCGATGCAGTCAGCGCTGAAATATTCAGATTTTCAGAGAGTGATTTCACTTTTTCTTCGCTTGGATGTTCATATTCCCAGCGCATTTTGGATAATAACATAAATTCACCCCTCAACCACACTATTATACTAGAGTGGCCTGAGGGGTTTCAATTTTTATTTTATGAAATTGTGCTGGAAGATTATTTTTCCTTCCGGTTAAATGATGCTGGCTGTTCTTTTAAAGGCGTCTCATTCGGTTTCTTTTGAACGTCTTTGTCGATCTTTTTATTCGAAACAGCAGGTGCAGGTGCGGCTGCACGCTCAGCTTTTAATGCCTTTAGTTCACGTTTTAGTTTCATAATTTGGAAAATCCCTGCAAAAGCCACAATGAGTCCGCCCATGAGCACAGAACCAATAATGACAAGGATCAGCGGCCATTCAGCCGATCCAAATAAGTAGTCAACTTGCACCGGCCGCACATTGATTACGGCAAATACTGAGACAATTAATACGAAAATAAATGCGAGTATGATGGTCCATTGTTGTTTGTTCATCTACATATCCCCCAAGCTTTTTCTTTTATTCTTCCCTTTTCATAGTCCTTTTTAAACACAGAAAGAAAAGCGCGGAAGAAAATCTATCAGTATAGGCATGATACTTCTACAGTTTCAAGCGCTTTCGGCTTATATACCATGCCGCCTAAGATTGCTGCAATTTGTCTTGCTTCTTCATCGTTTAGCAAGATACCAGAAATAGATTCTTCATGATCGTCCTCTTGAAAATGATACATTTCTCTCCTGCCGTCATCGTGTGTAATGATGGCAAGCTTCTCATTATTTCTTGTGATCATTTCGGCTTTGTGACCGATACCTGGCAGTTCAGTTTCCCGAACCTTCATAACAGCCCCTCCAAAGCCAAATGCCTCAAACGGACACTTGCTTTCTATACTTGTCTAAACGTATGTCATTATAGCAAAAGACCATTTCAAGATCAATGATACCCGGAATGTTTTTTCGAATCGTCTTATTTTCGGAAAAACTAAAGAAAAAAGACTGCCATTCAGGCAGTCTCACTCAATTAAATATCTTGCTCAGTATCAATCTTCGCCGGTTTTTTCATCTCACGGCCTTTCCACATGAGCCAAATTTGCGCTGCGATATATAGAGATGAGTACACCCCTGTTAACAGACCGACAAGTAAGGCGATGGAGAAGTTTGTAATTGATGCTGATCCAAAGATAAGCAGTGCGATCACAACAACAAGTACGGTTAATACCGTGTTGACAGATCGCGTAAAGGTTTGCTGTAAACTTAAGTTCACAATGTACGATAGATCTTCAATGGTTTTTGGTTTGCGCTTCTTCATTTGTTCACGAACCCTGTCAAAGGTGACGATCGTGTCGTTGATCGAATATCCGATGACTGTGAGGATCGCCGCAATGAAGGTGACATCCACCTCTAAACGCGTAATACTAAAGAAGGCCACGATAAAGAACGCGTCATACAGCAGTGAAATAATCGCTGCAATGGCCATTTTATATTCAAATCGAACGGATACATATAAAATGATCCCGATTGAAGCAATGATGACAGCATATAATGCATTTCGGGCAAGTTCTTTCCCAACAGTCGGAGACACTGTACTTACGTTCGGCTCCGTTCCGTATTTATCTTTGAAGTAATCTTTCACTTCAGCAATCTTTTCTTTGTTCGGCACACCGACAAATCTCGCTGCTGCCTGATTTTCTTTTTGACCCGATAACACGACACTGTCTGTCTCAAGGTCCAGCTTTTTAAAGTCTTGCTCGACTTGTTCAGTTGACAGCTTGTGATCACTTTGGATATCAATTCTAGTTCCACTTGTAAAGTCAATTCCCGCATTCAGCTTGAAGATGGAAAGAACGATGATTCCCGCAATGGTGATAGTAGCTGAGAAAATCATAAATCCTTTACGTTTGCTGACGAAATCCCACTTATCAAACGGTGTTTTTGGCTCGGTGGTTTCTGTTGTTTCATGAATGTTCATAATGTCTTTTTGACGAACACCAAACCAGCCTTTTCTCCGGTCAAGATAGCGGCTTTCAACAAGAAGACCAAGAAGGAATCTTGATAGGAAGACAGCTGTGATAAAGCTAGTTAAAATCGATAGGATGAGCATCGTTGCAAATCCTTTTACCGAGCTTGTCCCGAAGAAGAACAGCACGCCGCCGGCAATAATACTTGTTAAGTTTGCATCAAAGATGGTTGCAAACGATCGGCGGTTCCCTGATCTGAAAGCAGAACGGACTGATTTGCCGAGCTTGAGCTCTTCTTTGATCCGCTCATAAGTAATAATGTTGGCATCAACAGCCATCCCTACCCCTAGAATCAATGCCGCAATTCCAGGCAGCGTCATGACTGCACCCATCCAATCAAACACTTGAAGCGTAATGTAAATATAAGCTGAAAGTGTGATGACAGCGATAAGACCAGGTAATCGGTAATAAAGCAGCATGAATAAGAAGATAAATGCGATTCCTACAATTCCTGCGAACACTGTTTCGTCCAGTGCTTGTTCACCAAACTGTGCACTCACAGATGTTGAATATTTTTCTGTTAATTTCACTGGCAATGCCCCGGCATTTAAAATACTTGCAAGGTCCTTTGCCTCTTGGACAGTAAATTTCCCTTCAATTTGCACGTCACTGCTGTTAATTTCTTGATTCACATTCGGCGCAGAGACATACTTATGGTTTGATTTTGAGACTTCTTTTTTGAAGGAATCTCCTTTGTGGTAATCAAGCCAAATGACAAGCTGGTTATTCGGCGCCATCGCCGCTACTTTTCTTGTGACGTCACCAAATTTTTTCGCATCCTTTAGTTTAACCGTCACAATTGGCTCATTCGTTTGACTGAATGTTTGTTTTGCACTGTTTTCGACCAGGTCAGCCCCGTTAAGGAGTTCTTTATCATTCGTATCTCTGAAGGATAGCTGTGCTTCAGTGGAAAGAATCTCCCTAGCTCTGTTTTGATCTTTTACTCCCGCAAGCTGCACACGGATACGATTGTTGCCTTCAATCGAGATGTTCGGCTCACTTACACCTAGCACATTGGCTCTTCGGTTTAAAGCCTCCACTGTACTGACGAGGACACTATTTGTGATTTTATCCTCTTTTTTCACTGGATGTACATCATACAGGACCTCAAATCCACCCTGTAAATCCAGCCCTAGCGTCATATCTTTCGCAACAGGCTTTGTTAGTAAGCCTACGCCAGTTCCGATTAACAGAACCACTAAGAAAAACGCAAGAATGCGCCCTTTTTTCATTATGTATTTCCTCCTTAAACACCTGAATCCATTAAGATGGCTTATTTCAACAGTTCATCTAGCATATTCTTGCCATCTTCACTGTCCAAAAAAGCAGACGTTTTAAACGACTGAACGGTTGCATAGTTCATAAATTCGCCAATTTTCACAGATAAAATATCTGCAACCATTTCATGAATCGGATACTCTTGTTTTTTCTTCCACTTCTTATTCTCTAAGTATGACCATAATTCCTCTAAATCTACATCTTTATAGCCCAAAACGATGAATTCTTCAAGCTTACTGAACAGAAAAGGCTTTAAATGGTCTTTGTAAATTGCAGCCGGATGTTGTGTCAATGGGACGCTCCCCCTTTTCAGTTTTTATCGAGAGACTTGTCATGCTTGGACGATATACACGCATATCTTATTGTATATGATTCTATGTCGTTTGAGAAGGCAGGTGATCTTTGATTTGACGAAGCAAACGTTTTTAAAGGGCACGATTATTTTAATTTTAGCAGGTTTTATCACGAGAATATTGGGTTTTGTCAATCGAATTGTCATTGCAAGGTTCATTGGCGAAGAAGGAGTCGGGCTTTATATGATGGCTGCTCCTACCTTTTTTCTCGCTGTGACGCTAACACAATTCGGACTGCCTGTCGCTATCAGCAAGCTTGTCGCAGAAGCAGAAGCCCGGGGTGACAAACAGAAAACAAAACGAATTCTTGTCATGTCTCTTGCGATAACAGGGACTCTCAGCCTGATATTCACGCCGCTCTTTTTATGGTTTGCACCCATCATGGCAGAAAATATGCTGACAGATCCTAGAACGGTCTATCCACTGCTTGCCATTACGCCCGTTGTCCCAGTCATCGCCATTTCCAGTGTG
Source organism: Bacillus sp. lyk4-R2A-2 (assembly GCF_030209735.1). Taxonomy (NCBI): domain Bacteria; kingdom Bacillati; phylum Bacillota; class Bacilli; order Caryophanales; family Bacillaceae; genus Bacillus; species Bacillus sp. lyk4-R2A-2. The sequence continues at coordinate 208,740 of NZ_JARVRK010000005.1, read as the reverse complement.
CTAAGAGGATATTTTCAAGGCAGACAGCAAATGAGCCCGCTTGCCATATCTCAAGTACTGGAACAGGTTGCAAGAATTTCTCTAGTGGCAGTATGTACAACGGCTTTCCTTCCTTATGGGATTGAATATGCGGCAGCAGGTGCGATGATTTCATCTGTTATTGGAGAGATGATTTCACTTGCTTATTTACTGATTGCCTTTCGTTATAAAAAGACCATTCGTATTCGAAAACGATTTTTTAAGGCGATTCATGACGGTAAGGACACGTTTAAGCAGCTGATGAGTATTGCCCTGCCAACAACAGGCAGCCGTTTTATCGGGAATATTTCGTGGTTTTTAGAGCCGATAGTTGTCGCGCAAAGTCTTGCCATTGCTGGATATGCGGCCGTCGAGGCGACAAGACAATACGGGGAATTGACTGGTCTTGCGCTGACCCTTTTGACACTGCCTAGCTTTATTACGTATTCTCTCTCCACTGCACTGGTCCCAGCAATCAGTGAAGGAATGGAGCAGAACAAACGCAAAACGGTCGAATACCGGCTGAAGCAGGCGATGCGTCTTTGTCTACTCAGCGGAGGTATTTCCTGTATTATTCTTTTCGTTTACGCAGAAGATTTAACGCTCTTTATGTATGGTTCATCGCATGCGGCTATTTATGTAAAATTCATGGCACCATTTTTTCTTCTATATTATTTTCAAGGGCCGCTTCAAGCCGTCTTGCAAGCACTCAATTTAGCTGGTGCGGCGATGACGAATAGTCTGATAGGTGCTGTTGTGAAAACAGGAATGATTTTTGTCCTTGCTTCACAGCCGGGCTTTGGCATTATGGGGGCAGCACTTGCAATATTAATCGGCATCGTCCTTGTCACGCTGCTTCATGCGGCAACTGTCGGTAAAGTACTGCCTATTCATTTACCAATGAAGGAATATGGGATATGCGTTCTTGTGATCATCGGCACTGGGGCCGTGAGCCTTTGGCTGAAATCTCAAGTAAACGGGCTCTTTTCTGCCCCGATTGAGCTTGTGATGCTGATCTTTGTTACGTGCGTAATGTATGTCATTCTATTAATCTGTCTAGGGCTAGTGAAGCGTGAAGAGCTTCGCCGTATCCCGTTTATAGGGAAACTGCTTTAGCTCATTTCTTCTTGATCACTTCATCTTTCAAATCAATATAAAATGTCTTTTGATTAAAGCTGCAGTAGGAAATCTGATCAATTTCATGATAGCCCCTTTTGGCAAGCTCATCTTTCAGCCACTGTTCATTTTGATTAATTTGCTTCAAATGATCGTGCTGTACAACGCCATCTGCAATAAGTGGCAGCTCAAGCGCTCCGTGTGTGTGCTTGTTTTCTTTTTCGACAACCGCAAGCTTTCCGGATGGCTCTAAAATGGCGTAAGACACATCCTGAATGCTATCGATGTTGTTTTCTCTTAATTGAATGAGCAGGTCATCAAAATTGTATCGCTGTTTTCTCATCGCACCCTCGTCAATTTTCCCATTAATGATGAGCAGGACCGGTTTGCCGTCAAGAAAGCGCCGGACACCTTGGAATTTCAATGAGAGATAGGCAAGTGTGATTTGAATGAAGGTTAACAGCAGGATCGGCCATACCGTATGTAACATGTGATCCTCGACTTCTTCTATAGCGAGAACCGCAATTTCTGCGATCATCATAAAAATGACAAGATCTAAAATACTCAATTCGCCAATTTCTCTCTTTCCCATTAACCGAAAAATAAACCAAATAAGAAAATATAAAATGATTGTTCTCATGGAGATAATCAAGATGTCCTGCATGTGATGTAAACCCTCCTTCTCCACCATAGCTTGTGTCAAAACCCTTTATTTATGTAGAAAAGAAAGCCTCTGTTTTTATCGTGAGAAACATGTCTATTTTTTCTTCTATGTGAATACATTTTAGTAAAAGACAAGCTTCGATCAATTGGAGAGGAGACGAATCACATGCAGGAAACGAAACAAATCGGAAAAGGGATTTTATCCGGCTTAATGGCCATTTTTATCGTCATGATTGTCACAAGCTTACTTGTATCGCTCATGCTTACCTTCACAAGTATGCAGGAATCATCGTTTAAATGGATGATTATGATTTTGTCCTTTGTGGCACTTTTATTAGGGGGGATCATTTCTGGAGGAAAGGCAAAGGAGCGCGGCTGGTTCATTGGTGCGATTACTTCGCTGATCTTTTCCCTCACTGTATTTTTGTTTCAATATTTAGGGTTTGGAGAAACCTTTTCACCAGAGCAGTTCATCTATCATGGGGCATTTCTAGGGATTTGTATGCTCGGCGGAATGATTGGCGTCAATCTTCGAGGCAAATAAAAAAAGAGCGGATCTATATCGCTCTTTTTTTTATGGCTATGTATCGGAGGATTAGCCTTTGTCAGCTAATTCTCTAATAGCACGACGATCGAAAGTTAAACGGTTGTTTTCGCTTGTTTTGATGACCACTTTTGATTCATCAATGTAGTCGATTTCACCGTGTAAACCACCGATTGTGACGATTTTATCGCCTTTTGATAAAGATTGCTGCATCTGACGCACAGCTTTTTGTTGCTTTTGCTGTGGACGGATTAATAAGAAGTAAAGCACAGCAAACATGACAACAATCATAATGATTGAACCCATACCACCATCCATTCTATTTCACCCCTTTCTAAAGCATTGTAAAGCCTTTTCGTTTATGCGTTAAAAGTTTTTCGCATTCGGTTCGTTAAAGCCGTAACGCTCAAAAAACTCTTCTTTAAAATCACCTAAACGATCCTCACGGATAGCTTCTCTCACTTGCTCCATTAATTTTAACAGAAAATGAAGATTATGATAAGTTGTTAATCGAATTCCGAACGTTTCATTTGTTTTGATCAAATGTCTAATATAAGCGCGTGTGTAGTTTTTACATGTGTAGCAGTCACAATTTTCATCGATTGGTCTGAAATCACGCTCATATTTTGCATTTTTCACAACTAGACGTCCTTCGCTTGTCATCAACGTACCGTTTCTAGCAATTCGTGTTGGCAGCACGCAGTCAAACATATCTACACCGCGAATGGCGCCGTCAATTAAGGAATCTGGTGAGCCGACACCCATTAAGTACCTTGGCTTGTCTGCTGGTAACAATGGCGTTGTGAACTCGAGTACACGGTTCATCACATCTTTTGGTTCCCCAACAGATAAGCCTCCGATGGCGTAGCCTGGGAAATCAAGTGACACGAGATCTTTTGCACTTTGTTTACGAAGCTCTTCGTATTCTCCGCCTTGGATGATTCCAAACAGCCCTTGATCCTCTGGACGCTGATGTGCTTCTAGACAGCGTTCTGCCCATCTGCTTGTCCGCTCTACAGAACGTTTCATGTAATCGTATTCTGCTGGATATGGCGGGCATTCATCAAATGCCATCATAATATCAGAGCCAAGCGCATTTTGAATGTCCATGGCCTTCTCAGGAGAAAGGAACAGCTTATCTCCATTTAAGTGATTACGGAAGTGGACGCCTTCTTCTTCAATTTTTCTAAATTCACTCAAAGAGAAGACTTGGAATCCGCCTGAGTCGGTCAAAATCGCTCGATCCCAGTTCATAAATTTATGCAGGCCGCCTGCTTCTTTCACAATGTCATGACCCGGACGGAGCCATAGGTGGTACGTATTGCTTAAGATGATCCCTGCTTCCATTGCCTTTAGTTCTTCAGGCGCCATCGTTTTGACTGTAGCCAGTGTACCTACCGGCATAAATACAGGTGTGTCAAAGGAGCCGTGCGGTGTATGAACGCGCCCTAGTCGTGCACCTGTTTGTTTGCATGATTTAATGAACTCATAACGTATCGGTAAATGCGACAAAATGAGCCCTCCTGTCTTTGTTGTATGATGTTATTGAATCAGCATGGCATCGCCAAAGCTGAAGAAACGGTATTCCTCTTTTACAGCCTCATTGTACGCTTTTAGGACATGCTCTCGTCCAGCTAATGCGCTGACAAGCATAATTAACGAGGATTTTGGCAAATGGAAATTCGTGATCATGCCATCAATTGCCTTGAATGTGTAGCCGGGGTAAATAAAGATTGACGTCCAGCCGCTTGACGCTTTGAATTCACCGTCATGCGCACTTGCAATGGTTTCTAGCGTTCTCGTTGACGTTGTCCCCACTGAAATAATCCGCCCGCCTTCTTTGCGAACGCGATTAAGCTCTGCCGCTGTTTCTTCATTCATTTCGTAAAATTCCGCGTGCATTTCGTGTTCTTCAATACGATCTGCACTGACCGGACGAAAAGTACCAAGCCCCACGTGCAGTGTAATGAATGCGATGTGCACACCCTTTGCTTTCAGCGCATCCAGCAGCTCGTTTGTAAAGTGAAGACCAGCAGTCGGAGCAGCAGCGGAGCCGACCTCTTTCGAATACACCGTTTGATAGCGTTCACGATCGTCAAGCTGCTCTTTAATATAAGGAGGCAGCGGCATTTCACCAAGGGATTCAAGTACTTCATAAAAAATGCCGGTATACTGAAACTCAACTTTTCTTCCGCCATGTTCTAATTCTTCTGTACATACCGCTTGAAGCCTTCCATCACCAAATGTGATCACTGTTCCTTTTTTCACCCGTTTGGCTGGTTTTACAAGTGTCTCCCATTTGTCGCCTTCCTCTTGTTTTAAGAGAAGAAGTTCAACTTTTGCACCTGTATCCTCTTTCATTCCAAACAACCGTGCCGGGAGAACGCGCGTATTATTTAAAACGAGACAATCACCCGTTTGAAAATAATCGGTAATTTGTGAGAATGTATCGTGTTTGATTGCACCCGTTTGTTTATTTAAGACCATCAGTCTTGATGCGTCTCGTTTTTCAAGCGGTACTTGTGCAATCAATCTTTCTGGTAAATCAAAATCAAATAGTTCTAGCTTCATTTCCTTCACCTATTCTGTAGTTAACTAGTTAACGTTATTTCATCCGTCCAAAGATATTCAGTAATATGGTTAGCACGATGCTAATGACAATGCATGTGATCACAGGAAAAAAGAATGTCACATTTCCTTTTTTCACAAAAATATCACCTGGAAGCTTACCAACCAATTGAAAACCTAATCCTGCGGCAAAAAGGACACCACCTAAAATCATCAATATTTTAGGGAATTCAGTCACGAATCGGAACCTCCATTTGAAAATGTTCATACGCTTCTCTTGTGACGACCCGTCCTCTTGGTGTTCTTTGCAGGAAACCAATTTGCAGTAAATACGGTTCGTACACATCTTCAATCGTATGTGATTCTTCTCCAATTGTCGCTGAGATCGTATCAAGCCCAACAGGCCCGCCTCTAAATTTTTCAATCATACTTAAAAGCAGCTTATGGTCGATATGATCAAGACCAAGCTTGTCGACTTGAAGGCGCTCAAGGGCATCTTCCGCAATGTCCTCGGTAATCGCGTGATTCCCAAGCACCTGCGCAAAATCTCTTACTCTTCTGAGCAGACGATTGGCAACCCTCGGCGTACCGCGGGAACGTCTTGCGATCTCTTCGGCTGAGCGAAGATCGATCCCAATCTCGAACAGCTCTGCTGTTCTTGAAACAATGTGAGCCAAATCTCCTTGCTCATAGTATTCCAATCTTGCATGTACCCCAAACCTGTCACGAAGCGGCGCTGTTAAAAGCCCGACGCGGGTCGTAGCACCTACAAGTGTAAATGGCGGTAAATCAAGCCGTACAGAGCGCGCTGTATCTCCTTTACCAATGACGATATCTAAACAAAAATCCTCCATTGCTGGATAAAGCACTTCCTCAATTGAGCGCTGCAAGCGATGAATTTCATCTATAAACAACACATCACCTGGCTCAAGAGAAGTCAAGATCGCCGCCAAATCGCCAGGACGTTCAATCGCTGGTCCAGATGTTGTCCGCAGCTGAACATTCATTTCATTGGCAATAATCGAGGCGAGCGTTGTTTTCCCGAGTCCGGGCGGTCCGTATAAAAGGACATGATCGAGTGTTTCCTGCCTCATCCGGGCAGCTTCAATAAACACGCTGAGGTTATCCTTTACTTTTTGCTGACCGATATATTGGCTAAGTGTCTGAGGCCGCAGACTTTGCTCAATGGCTGATTCATGGTTGTCTGCTTCAGTTGAGACGAGCCGTTCATCCATGAGACATCACCCTATTTCAACATTTTTTGTAAAGCTTTTTTCACATATTGATCGGTTGTGAGATTCTTTTCTTCTTTTAATAATGGAAGAACCTTTTTAATTTCGCGATCACCGTATCCGAGAACATTTAAGGCTTCAAGCGCTTCGTCTAATGCCGTTTGCTGCGTTTCGACCTGAATATGGTCCTCGTGATTAAATAGATTGCCAATCATTTCAGGCACAACATCAGCTAGCTTTCCTTTTAGGTCGAGAATGATTTGGCGAGCTGTCTTTTTGCCAACACCAGGGAATTTAATCAGGAACGCTTCATCTTCACGTTCTATCGCTGAAATGACCGCGCCTGGATCACCGGAAGCAAGAATCGCTAGAGCCCCCTTCGGCCCAATCCCTGTGACATTTAACAGTTTTGTGAACAGCGCTTTTTCTTCTCGTGTTTGAAATCCATATAACGAAAAAGCGTCTTCCTTTATGTAATGATACGTATAAATCGTTTCTTGTTTATTGATTTGATAGATAAACGGGTTTGGGCTATAGACTTGATATCCCACTCCGCCGTTTTCTATGACAACATATTGCGGGCACACATAATCAATGGTCCCTTTTACAAACTCTATCACCGTTTTCACCTCTTTGACTGTTCTTCATTGTAACATAAATCGAGAAGAAAACCGCAATAAAAGTTAACATACGTTCGCTCAATGCATTTTTACGATGACACTACGAAAAACAGCTTGCGGCCTTCACACCAGCAAGCTGTTATACGCTTTAAAACGATATTTCATTTCGGTAAGGCTTCATGACTTCAAGCACATGCTCAAATTCATCCTTTGTTCGAAAAGGAATGCCTTGCTCAAGCTGCTCCTCCACATGACTTTCTAAACGGGACGTATCAATTTGAAAAAAGAGATGAATGGGCTCCGCCCAGCCGTCAGGCCTTCCATGAAACGTAGAAATCACACCGTCCTCTGATAATCCGATATATCCATTTGCTTTACTTAATGGAGAGATATCATCAATTTGCTTTCTAAAAAGCGCAAAATCCTCTTTCTGCTCTACTAGCGTCCAGCCTTTATACTGCGACCAGAATGTGTCTTTGTCTTCTAATGATGCCCGGTGTCTTTCAATACTCACATCTCCGTCTAGATAAACTTTTTCAAGCTGTACGGTGATCGAGTTTGACTGCTTTTGCAAGTGTTCTTTTCCTTCCATATCCGTAGCGAAAAAAAGCACACTTGTCATGATAAGTCCTGTAACGAAACATTTCATCTTCACTTTCACTATTTACACCTCTTTAAAACATGAGATCGATGCATGACATATGTAGTTTGACCCATTTTTCTAAACATTAACCAAATCGATGACATGAATATATGGGAAGAGTCTTTCGTTGTATCCTTCATTCGTAAATGGTATGTTTTATACAATCCATTGCTTTATCGAATGCTCGGTTTTTTCATCATTCGTTTTTCAGCCGCATAAACTGAAACCAAAGAAGGTGAAGTCAATGTCAGAAGTCAAAAGATTAGCCGAATCGATTCAGTATCATGAGGATAAACGTCTTCATAAGCTTGCCTTTAAACCGGCAGAGCTTGAGCTGTGCGGCAAAGGAAGAAGTGCCTATGTCTTTTCATACAAAAAAAACGGCAAGAAAATGGCGTTAAAAGTCTTTTTCCCTTCTTATCAGCATATTGCCCGCAAAGAAGCCGCCATTTATGAAAAACTTTCTGGTTCGTCTTACTACCCTGAGATTTATGAATCTGGGGATCAATATATTTTAATGGAATATATTAAAGGACATACATTCTATGAATGCCTCACAAAGGGGATTCCTATTAAAAAACAAATGATTGAACAAGTCGATGATGCGCTAGAAGAAGCACGCGAGAAAGGATTGAATCCTTCTGATATCCATCTGAGGAATCTGATCTTAACAAAGGAAGGACAGGTCAGGGTCATCGACGTTGCCCGTTTCACACAAACAAAAGCATGCCACCAATGGGATGACTTAAAAGCCGCTTACGCTTATTATCAAAAACCTTTTTTCCCGAAAAAAGCACCGCGTCTATGGCTTGAAGTGATTGCTTATTTATATAAAAAGAACTGGCTGTCCCGCGGCCAGCTTAATAATCGGAATGATTTCTCTGCATAATGAAAGCCGCTCTCACTGAGCGGCTTTTCTGTGTCAATCTGTTTCAACATGGATGCTATTCACATTTAATAAGTTAATGATTTCATTATTCAGCTTAAACCAATGATTGGCTTCTTCAATTTTCTTATACACATCATAGGTAGCTGGACGTTTTAGCTCGAAATCAAGCACTTCCCCATTGTTCATATGAAATGTTACCTTAAATACTTTCATCATAAGATCACCTTCCACTCTCTCTTGTTAGCTGGCCAAATAGATCGGCTCTTTTCATTCATTCTCTACTCAACTCGTTTCCCCTCCTTCTTTCCTTTCAAACACAAGAAGTTTAAATTTTGTTTAAATTCAAACAATATCTCTATCCCTCTTCTTTGCAAAGAAGTATAGTATTTTAAAAAGGAGGTTTTCTTTATGAAACGGAAAAAGAAACGAACATCTCCTGAAAGACAAACAGTCGTGTTTCATTTAACAGATGCCCTCATTCCGAGTCTGGACATGATAGGGGTTGCATTAAAGGCATTTTTCCACCTCTTAAGAAAAGCCTTATCCGCGATCTGATAAAACCCCGCACAACATGCGTGCGAGGTTCTTTTTTAGGATGAATATATTTGACTTCCTTGGCTGATAAACTCCTTCGCCTTCTTCTCCATCTCTTTTTTTACTTCTTCTGATTGATTGCGAATATCATGGGAAATTTTCATACTGCAAAACTTCGGTCCGCACATTGAGCAAAAATGGGCAGTCTTAGCGCCTTCGGCAGGCAATGTTTCATCATGGAACGCCATCGCTCTTTCTGGGTCAAGTGACAGGTTGAATTGGTCCCGCCATCTAAATTCAAACCTTGCTTTCGATAAAGCATCATCGCGCTTTTGAGCAGCAGGATGTCCTTTTGCTAGATCAGCAGCATGTGCAGCAATTTTATAGGCGATCACACCTTCTCTTACATCTTCTTTGTTCGGCAGCCCTAAATGCTCTTTTGGCGTCACATAGCATAGCATCGCTGTTCCATACCAGCCGATCATAGCTGCGCCGATGGCAGATGTAATATGATCATATCCCGGAGCAATATCTGTTGTAAGAGGTCCTAATGTATAAAATGGTGCCTCTTTGCAAATCTCCATTTGTTTGTCTACATTCTCTTTGATTTTATCCATTGGAACATGCCCAGGTCCTTCAATCATCACCTGAACATCATGTTTCCAAGCGATCTCTGTCAATTCACCTAACGTTTCCAGCTCTGCAAACTGCGCTTCATCATTGGCATCAGCTATTGATCCTGGTCTAAGCCCATCTCCAAGTGAAAAGGCAATATCATACGTTTTCATAATCTCACAAATATCTTCGAAGTGGGTATAAAGGAAATTCTCTTGATGATGAGCAAGACACCATCTTGCCATAATGGCACCGCCTCTTGAAACAATACCGGTTACCCGATCGACTGTCAGCGGAATATACCTTAATCGCACGCCCGCATGAATCGTGAAGTAGTCTACTCCTTGCTCTGCTTGTTCAATTAACGTGTCTCTGTACACGTCCCACGTCAAATCTTCTGCCACGCCATTCACCTTTTCAAGCGCCTGATAAATGGGAACGGTGCCTACTGGGACTGGGCAATTGCGTATGATCCATTCTCTCGTTGTATGAATGTCCTTTCCTGTAGACAGATCCATCATAGTGTCTGCACCCCATCTGATTGCCCAAGTCATTTTTTCAACTTCTTCATCAATGGATGATGTCACAGCTGAATTGCCAATGTTCGCATTGATTTTGACATGAAAATGCCTTCCGATAATCATCGGTTCACTTTCAGGATGGTTAATATTTGCTGGAATGACGGCTCTTCCGCTGGCTACTTCCTCTCTCACGAACTCAGGACTTAGCCCTTCTCTTAACGCGATGAACTCCATTTCAGGCGTCACAATACCTTTTTTTGCATAATGCATTTGCGTCACACAGGCACCTTGTTTTGCGCGAAGCGGCTCATGATGAAAATCAGTAAGAACATGCTGATGTGACGATTTCTCTTTGGAGCGATATCCGTTATCTTCAGGTTTTACATGACGTCCTTCATAGCTTTCTGTATCCCCTCTTTCTTCGATCCATGCCGCTCTCAGACGATGAAGCCCCTTTGTAACATCGATATGGGCACGCTCATCGGTGTAAGGTCCACTCGTATCGTACACACGAATCGGTTCATTTTGAATGTTTCCTGCCTGCGTCACCGTTTGTGAGAGGGCAATCTCTCTTTTTGGCACTAAAATGTCAGGTCTTGACCCTTTCTCATACACCTTTCGGCTGCCATCAAAGCTTGATAATAACGATTGAGTTGTTAGGGTATTTTTCTTTTCTTTCATTTGCTGTTCTCTCCTTCTCTTCTTGTCACCGGACAGGATGGAATCAGCACCAGCAAAAAAACCAGGCTCTATGAACAGAACCTGGTTTCGTCGTTAGAAATAAACATGAATCTCATTTATAAGACACATGTATCATCTTCAACTTCCCCACGCTGGTACGAGCCAGATCAGGTCCAAAGGGTTAAGAAGCATACACTTCTCTCTCAGCCCAGCCGCGGGCACCCCTAGTCACATTTATTCATTTCCACAACAGTGTAGCATAGAGATGCCATGAAAAAAAGGAGTTTTAGGAAAATAGTTCCTTTTCACTACAAAAGAGATAAAGCCAGCTTGATATACACCTTTATATACATCATCCTCCTCAAACATTTAGATAAAATCTGAAATAATCATTGATCCTTTTCTCCTATTATGTATAATTAATCTAAACGGAGAATTTTTATACATATTTTTTTAAAGGAAGTTCTAGTCGATTGCAAACATTTCTCACATTTATCGTCATAGGATTCTCAATTGCTCTACCAGTTGGAGCGATCACGGTTGAAATGACAAAACAAGGATTAAAAAACGGCTTCTTTCATGGTTTAACTGTAGGAGCAGGCGGCATGACCATCGATCTCTTACTAATCTTGGCTTTGTATGCTGGATTTGCTCAGTTTTTATCACTGCCATTTGTCCAAATCCCGCTCTGGCTGATCGGAGCTATCTTCTTAATGATGCTCGCATACGATTCCATTAAACATGCGGATCAAGACATCCATTTAGCTGGCGAAAAAGTCAATAAATCTTTCGCAAAAACGTACAGAAACGGCTTGCTTGTCGCGGTGTCTCCTGGAAACCTTGTGTTCTGGGTTTCTGTATTCGGAGCTGTACTGGCAGATGCATATACAAAAACAGATTCATCTGAATTTATGCTGGCATCAGGCGGTATTTTGGCAGGGATTCTCCTTCATGACATCAGTCTTCTCACCCTTGTATCCTTAACAAGAAAAGTGATGAATCGAACGATGATCAAATGGACATCCATTATTGCTGGTATTTTATTACTTGGATTTGGCTGTTATTTCTTTTACGAATTCTATATAGGCATTAAGGTTTATTTTTAAGAAAAGGCTAAAGTTCTTGAGGAACTTTAGCCTTTTTTACTTATCGAGTCATGCCTGTTTGACCTGTTTCAAATTGTGTTCTTCTCATATCTCTAAAGCGTGTGAAAGCTCCCTCGTCTTTAATGACTTGGACAGCTCTTCCATCCGCATAACGAGTCGCTGCTTCTTCCACTTGTGATACGCCCTCTGACGTCAGACGTCCATCTGATTTAATGGCAATATACACATTTTCATCTGTTACCATCACCTGTGAGTCTGCAACGTGGTTCATTTTATTGACGCGATTGGCAATTTTTCTTGAACGCTGCACGTTCTCTTGTTTATCGTAGCCAGAGAACGACATTTGGTTATGATAGTTCATATCTCCATGACTGTAGCGTCCATCACCACCTGCGAGAGGCGTTCGATCATCTGCTTGAGGGCGGGTGCGATAATCAACATTCGTTGTATTCCCACCGTTCATTCCCTCCATGAGTTCAGAAACTGGCCCTTGATGATCTTGGTTATTGTCATCCGCACGGTTATTCGAATGATATCCGACTGGCTGACCTGATTGATTATGACGTGTATCTACACCTGCATTGTCATTTGTACCACATGCCGTTAACCCAATAGGAAGAAGCACTAATGCGATCGTTTTTTGCCATTTTTGTCTCAAACGAAAAACCCCCTGTACAAATTCAATCTCATGAGCGCGAAACAGGCTCTGTTTTAGCATGTACAGTTTGGGGAAAAATCAAGCTGTCAGTTATAAACAAAAAAAGGAACGATTGAGATCGTTCCCTCCAGTTTGCTAAAATGATCTTTATTTTAGCCCTTTTTCTTCTTTTCAGCGTGATAGAAAACCTTTGAAGTCTAGGAAGGACGAGCATCGGAGCGGAGCGAATTTGACATTCGTGAGCACCGGAGCGCAGCCCTGACAAAGAATGCGAGGGTTTGTCTACACGCTGAAAGGAACGATTGAGATCGCTCCTTCTGTTATTACTCTTCTTCGTCTTCCTCTGGTCTTGCAAAAACAGATTGACCTGGATATGGCTGCATATAAGGCTGAGCTGGATAAGCCCCCATTTGGCCATAAGGTACAGGATTCGGGTAATGTCCTGGCCATGGCTGATGCTGCTTCATGCCATCATCACATCCGCAGTCTTCCTTGCCATAAGCTTCATTTGAAACATTTGGATAAAAGCCTTGATTCACGTTCGTATTGACATTGGCGTTGGCATTGGCATTTGGATGCATATGGTGGTGCCAGTGATGCCCATCGTTTGCATGATGTTCATAATGTTCTCCGTAATAAGCTGGCGCTTGATACGCAGGATAATACGGCTGCGCTGGGTATGGATATGGCATCATGTGATGGTGATAATATGGCTGGACAGGATAGCAAAGACCTGACCCTGGTAAAATTGGCGATGCTGGCACCATTTGCTGCGGATATGGATACATTGCCGGCATGTAATGACCATGACCATAATAAGGATCATATGCGTCATGATGCTGGTGATGGTGATGATGTTCCTTATTCTCAGCCATTCCCCCTACCGCTGCGCCTCCTACATTAGGCATTTGCGGGAAATTAGGAAGGTTTGGGTAATTGCTGTGCTCCATATCTTTTCCCTCCTCCTTTTGATGCGGAATATGAATAAACGGATCATACCCCTTTGCCACTTCATCTTTTAAATGACCTTTATTTTCATGATGGAAATGGTCCTTGTTGTCTTTATGCTCCTTATTCTCATGATGAAAATGGTCCTTGTTGTCTTTATGCTCCTTATTCTCATAATGAACATGATCTTTATGATCCTTTTTGTCATGAACATGATCTTTCTTTTCATGAACGTGATCTTTTTTCTCATGATGTTCTTTTTTGGGAGGAGGCGTGAATGGCTGGTAGAGATTGGTCTGATAATAATTCACATCGACTTGTGGAAAAGCTGGCTGCTCGATCTTTGGCACTGGCGGTACATAAGGTACAGGTTCGTTTGGCTTTTCTTTCGGCTTCGTATCTTGCACTTGCACGACATCTTTTGGCTTTTCTTTCACATACGGATGTTCTTTCGGCTTTGGCATTTCTTTTGCTTTGTGATGATCTGTTTTTACAGGAACACCACTAGATGGAATCTTGATCTTCATACCCGGCATGATCAAATCTGGGTTACTGAGCTGTGAATTTAGTTTTTTCAATTCTTGAAAGTCGACTCCGTATTTCTTTGAAATTTTCCAAAGGGAGTCTCCTTTTTGCACAATATGAATTTTCAACGTTTTCCCCTCCTATGCAAAACGTGAACGTAACGGTTATGTCAGAAGTACAATATGTTTCACCATAAATTTATGCCTATTTACAAGCCGATATGATAAAAACTTGTTTTCTGATAGGAGGGGCTGATTCATTATTTAATGGCGAGCATTTTATTCAGTGCAAGTAAAGCGTCTTTTGTCGTGTCTTCATTGACTTGAATCAAACCGACCGGATCACCTTTCTCTATGCTTTCTAGTGACCATAACAAATGAGGGAGATCGATCCGATTCATCGTCAAACATGGACACATATCCGGATTGAGGGATTCGATTTGTTTATCTGGATGCTGATCTATGATCCGCTTGACCAAATTCATCTCTGTTCCAATCGCCCACTTGCTTCCTGCTGCTGCTTCCTTGATCGTATCAATAATAAATTTCGTTGAACCGGCAAGATCAGAAGCCGTGACGACTTCATGCGTGCACTCTGGATGGACAAGAATTTGAATGTCACGGTCTCTTTTTCTCGTTTCTTCAATATTCCGCACCGTAAATTTCTCATGGACAGAGCAATGGCCTTTCCATAAAATCATCTTGATGCGGGAAAGCGGCTGATCGGTGATGAGCCTTTCTTCTATTTGATCCCAGACAGCCATTTCTTCAAGTGAAATGCCTAAATCAAAGGCCGTATTACGCCCTAAATGCTGATCAGGGAGAAACAGAATGCGCTCTTTTTGTGTGAGCGCCCACTCCAGCACTTTTTTAGCGTTTGATGATGTCACAGTGGCCCCGCCATGCTTTCCGACAAATGCTTTAATATCAGCTGTTGAGTTGACATACGTAAGGGGAAGAATTGTCTCCCCAAACAGATTAGTGAGCTGCTCCCATGCTCTATCCGTTTGTTTCATGTTCGCCATATCTGCCATTGAACAGCCTGCTCTCATATCTGGCAATAGAACCTTTTGATTCTTGTTTGACAGCATGTCTGCCGTTTCAGCCATGAAGTGAACACCGCAGAACACAATGTACTCCGCTTCCTTGTTGTCCGCGGCTATTTGTGCGAGCTGCAATGAATCTCCTGTTACATCTGCAAATTGGATGACTTCATCCTTTTGATAATGATGCCCCGGTATAAAAAGCTTTGATCCAAAGGCTCGTTTAATGTCTAACACACGCTGCTTCATCTCATCAACAGAGCGGTGTTTATAGTCTTCTGGCATCATGGCTGTATGTTGATTCGCAAGTACATCAAGCAGTGACATGAGTTGTTCCCCCTTTATGACTGAATTCCATATTCATACTAAAATCAAATGCTGGGGCAGAATGTGTCAGAAAACCAAGTGAAATAAGATCGACACCTGTCCCTCTGTAACTTGGCAATGTCTCTAGCGTGATACCTCCTGAAGCCTCTGTCAAAATTGTCTCAGGCGTCATTTGTTTAAAACGTTTTACCTCGTCCGGAGAGCAGTTGTCAAACATGATGACATCGGCCTTTGCATCAATGGCTTCCTTTAGCTGCGTTTCTGATTCAATTTCCACTTCAATTTTCACCATATGACCGGCATATGCTCTTGCTTTCTCTACTGCTTCATGAATAGAGCCGCATGCAGCGATATGATTATCTTTAATCATTACCCCATCTGATAAGCCGAAGCGATGATTCTTTCCCCCACCTGTCTTCACAGCGTATTTCTCTAACATACGCAAGCCGGGCGTCGTTTTTCTCGTATCACAAATCGTAATCGACGGGTCCGCTAATCGCTGCACTGCTTCATGTGTTAAAGTGGCGATACCTGTCATGCGCTGCAAGACGTTCAAAATGACCCGTTCTCCTTTTAATAAGTCGCTGACTGGTCCCTTTATTTTCGCCAGCACTGCCCCTGAATGAATCCAATCACCTTCTTCAAAGAACAACTCAGTCTGAATCTGTTCATTCAGCAGGCGGTACCCTATGTCAATGACTTGAGAACCTGCCAATACACCCGATTGTTTTGCGATGATATAGGCTGTTCCTTTCTTTTCTCCAAAAATGCCATCAGCTGATACATCTCCAAAACCAATATCTTCTGTGAAAAAATGAGTCAGCATTTGTTTTAACTGTAAACGTTCCATTTGGCACCGATCCTTTCATTTTTCATCATGTGAATGTGGCCTTTTTCATGGACAATTTGCATGCCCCGCCATAATGCATCATTCCGATTTGGATAATCCAATCGATAATGACCGCCTCTACTTTCTGTACGAAGTAATGCAGACTTCACAAGACAAATCGCTAATGTCCATTGATTGCTTAATTCGATCTGTTCACTTGTGATATCCTTCACATTCATTTGCTGATAAGGGACTTGCTGTAATGTTTGCAGTAAGGTCTTTAGCCCTTTTTCGTCTCTTACAATTGCGGCATATGTCGTCATCCATTGTCTCAACTGATTCTCTGAAATCTCTGGCACGGACCATATTTCTTGAATTGAGAAAGAGGGGATTGTTTTTTTCTGTTTAGGTATTTGTTCAATTCTCCGTGCCGCTTTGTTTCCTAAAACGAGACCTTCCAAGAGAGAATTACTCGCCAATCGGTTCGCTCCGTGTAAGCCTGTACAGGCCGCTTCTCCGATAGCAAAAAGAGATGGAACCGTCGTTTCTCCATATTCATTCACGCAGATTCCGCCCATTAAAAAATGCATACCAGGGGAAACTGGGAGCCTGCCGCTTGCCATATCGACACCTGCACGCTCACACATTGCAGCAATGGCTGGAAAACGAACTGAGAAATGTGGAATTTCACTGATATTGAGATACAGATCATGACCTAATTGCTGCTCATGAAAAATAACTCTAGCGACAATATCTCTAGGCGCTAAATCAGCTTGTGGGTGAATACCTTTCATGATCCTCCTACCTGTTTCATCTTCTAAGTAGGCTCCCTCTCCTCGGACTGCCTCTGAAACGAGACCGACTGCTTTTCCAGCGATCGTCAAGAGGGTGGGATGGAATTGAACAAATTCGAGATCAGCTAATTGTGCTCCGGCTCGATAAGCCATCATCAGTCCGTCTCCTGTTACAGAAGGGTCATTTGTGTTTGTTTCATATAGGGAGCCGCAGCCGCCCGTGGATAAAACAACGGCATCTGCGGTCATGGTATGTACGCGATCTTTCTCATCTTTCCAGACCACTCCTATGCAGGTTCCTTCGTGAACGAGCAGATCAACGACATGGGAATTTTCATATAAATGAATATGTGAGCCAAGCTGATTTTTTAAATACTGCACGAGGGTTTTGCCTGTTTGGTCTCCTCCTGCATGCAAAATGCGATGAGTCGTATGCGCCCCCTCTTTACCTAATTGCGGCACGCCCGTCTCCGTTTGATCAAATGGACAGCCTTCTTCTACGAGCTGCTCCACCATATGCTTTCCAAGACGTACGATCTCTTGTACCGCCCTTTCATCATTGTGATCACAGCCGGCAGCTAATGTGTCTTGTACATGCTGATGAACAGAATCCTGTGCTGAAAAGGCAGCAGCGATTCCTCCTTGTGCAAGCATGGAATTACTAGAGGAAAATTGTTTTTTTGTCATCATGATGACTTCGCAGCTTTCTGAAATGGTTTTTGCAAAGGAAAGCGCTGCAATGCCTGATCCCACCACAATGATTTTTTTGATTGATGACACCATCGCCCCTCCTGTCATTTACACCTGTCTTGACACATATCATTACACAACACTACAATAAATACAAGAAAAAATTTTCTCATAGGAGATGGATGGATTGGTTTATTTAGATTACGCAGCTTCTACACCTGTTTCGGAGGAGGCACTGCATGTTTTTCATCAGCTAAGTAAAGATTGCTACGGGAATGCAAGCAGTCTACATGATGCAGGCGGAAGAGCAAATGACATACTGACTTACAGCAGACAATCAATCGCTGCCATTCTTGAGGGCGAACCAGAGGGCATCTACTTTACAAGCGGCGGAACGGAATCCAATCTTCTTGCGATTCAATCGATGGCAAATGGTCTGCCAGCAGACAGGCAGCATGTCATCACAACTTCTGTAGAGCATCCTTCTGTTCATCATGCGTTTAAGAGCTTAGAGCGTCTTGGCGCGAAGGTTACGATCATTGAACCGAATCAAGATGGGCTCATCACTCAGGACATTCTCAAAGATGCATTATTGCCTGAAACAGGATTAGTATCTATCCAGCATGCTAATTCAGAAACAGGGATTATCCAGCCGCTCGCTGAATTAGCACCCACTTTAAAAGAAAGGCACATTCTTTTTCATACAGATGCCGTGCAAACATTCGGAAAGGTTCGTGTGTCCATCAAGGAGCTTGGGGTTGATGCCGTATCCATCTCTAGCCATAAAGTGTATGCACCTAAGGGCGCTGGTGCTGTCTATATGGGCGCTCACGTTCCTTGGAAGCCTTTATATTCAGGTGCAGTTCAGGAAAATGGCTTCCGCCCTGGAACAGTGAACGTTCCATGCATCGGTGCTTTTGCTGCTGCGAGCGAACAATTGATACTTAAGCAAGATGAGCAAAAACGGCAAAATGAGCAGCTTCGTGATTATTTTCTTCAGCAGCTGAAAATGAGACAGCTTCCTGTTCGTACACTTCAGAACAATGGCAATCGCCTTATGCTGCCTCATATTATTGGTTGTTTTTTTGAAGGGTTTGAAGGACAATATGTAATGTTAGCATGTAACCGGCATGGGATTTGTATATCGACTGGAAGCGCATGTGCTTCTGGTTATCATCATCCTTCCCCGGCTGTGAAGGCATTGCACGTATCAGACCGTGATGCTCTTCAATTCATTCGACTATCATTTGGATCGAAGTCGTCAAAAGAGGACATCGATCAGCTTTTGCATACATTTGAACAATTGCAAAAGGAGAAGAAAGGAGCATAAGACGTGGAGCAAGAGAGGAAACTCATTGGCGAAGAGAGAAGAAACGCCATTTTAGAGTGGCTGAAAGAAACAGATTCACCGCTCACCGGGAGCTTTTTGGCTAAAAAGGCGGCTGTCTCTCGACAAGTCATTGTACAAGATATCTCACTATTGAAAGCAAAAAACGAACCCATTATTGCCACAAGTCAAGGCTATGTGTATATGGCATCTCAGCATGCGCCAGAAAGAGAAATTGAACAAATCATCGCCTGCAAGCATGATCCTGTTCGTACAGAAGAGGAACTGACCTTAATTGTAGACTTTGGGGTGACGGTAAAAGATGTGATTATAGAACACCCTGTTTACGGTGAACTAACGGCCTCGATTCGCGTCAGCACTCGCAAGCAAGTAGCTGATTTCGTTCATCATATTTCTAACACGGGCGCCTCCTACTTGTCAGAACTAACAGACGGTGTGCATTTACATACACTCACTTCTTACAGTCAAAAGCAGCTTGACCAAGCCATCCAAGCGCTCGATGATGCTGGCTTTTTAATTAAAGACTAAAAAAATAGTGTCCTATAAGGGACACTATTTTTCATTCGTTAGTTCATATGTTTGGTAGCTGCCGAGCAATTTGACTTCACAGCCAATTGCTTCTAATTCCTGAATCGCACCAGGGACAAGGACATCATCCATTTCTTTTTCTATATCTATAATAAATAAATAGTGTCCAAGACCAGTTTTTGTTGGACGAGATTCAATTTTTGACAAGTTGAGATTTCGCCAAGAAAAGGCAGATAACACGCGGTGCAATGCACCTGATTGGTCATCCTTTGGCAGACTGACGACAATGGTCGTTTTTGGCTTCGATGAGAACCCTGCATTCATTGGGAACGATGCTTTAGGATCTTTATGTAAAATAACAAAGCGTGTATGATTGTGCGGATAATCATGAATGTCTTTTTTTGCAATTGTTAAACCATACGTTTGTGCGGCAATTTCATTCGCAATGGCCCCAGCAGCCTCATCCGGATGCTCACTGATATATTTCGCTGCATAACCTGTTGATTCAACTGGACGATGCGGAATATCTGGGTACTGCTTTTTCAGAAATTGATGACACTGGGCAATCGCGTGCGGATGTGATTGGATCACATCTAATGTCTCCCAGCTTTCCGCTCTTGATGGGTGGACAAGCAAATGCTGCCGAATCGGTGCTGTCATTTCACCAACAATGGACAGCGCTTCTTCATGAATTAAATAATCAATCGTTAAGTTTACAGATCCTTCGAGTGCATTTTCAAGTGGAACGACCGCCAAATCGACTTCGCCTTTTGACACAGCATCCATACATTGCGGAATCGTTGCATAGGCACGCTGCATTGCATCTGCTGGAAAGCAAGAGCATACGGCCAAATGAGTAAATGTTGCCTCTGGTCCAAAATAACCTACAGTTAATTGCTTCATCTGCTATGATCTCTCCTTTTACGCCCCAGAACCTAGAATTTCAACTTTTTCGACAAATTCAAGTTTTCTTAATTGATTCATGACTGTATTGATATCATCTGCCATACCAGCCGTACTAATGGATAGCGTGACATTCGCTCTTCCTTGCAGCGGAATCGTTTGGTGAATGGATAACACATTACAGCCAGAGTCAGCCACAATTTGAAGCAGTCTTGACAAAGCCCCAGACCGATCCTCAAGGTGGAAAAACAATGTGATGATCTGCTCTTTCACCATCGTATAAAATGGAAAAACAGCATCTCTGTATTTATAAAAAGCACTGCGGCTTAAATCCGCTTGTTGAACAGCATCGGCAACTGAATCCGCTTTTTTGCGATCGAGAAGCTTTTTGACTTCAAGCGTTTTTCGCATCGCATCTGGAAGGACATCCTCTCTTACTAAATAGAACGTTTCTTCTTTCACCTGTTTTCTCCCCTTTTAAAAACGGGAGAGCCCATGGACTGGACCCTCCTTTTGATCAATCAATAAATTCAAATTCAAATTCAAGCAGACGAATGATGTCGCCGTCTTGTGCACCACGCTCACGCAAGGCATCATCGACACCCATTCCGCGCAATTGTCTAGAGAATCGTTTCACGGACTCATCTCTTGAGAAATCTGTCATCTTAAACAGTCGCTCAAGTGCTTTACCCGTTATGACAAATGTACCGTCAGGATCTCTTGTGATCTCAAATGGTGCATCTCCCTCATCAAACCTGTACATTACGCGGTTATCAGACAGTTCCTCTTCATTATAAAGCGGGAATTCCGGTGTTGTTTCAAGCTGATTGGCGATTTCAAATAAAAGCTCACGAAGCCCTTCTCTTGTGATCGCACTAATTGGGAACACTTTATAGTCATCCGTTAATTTTTCTTTAAATGCCGCTAGATTGTCAGCTGCATCTGGCATGTCCATTTTGTTCGCTACAATGATTTGTGGACGCTCAGTCAATCTCATATTGTATTGCTCAAGCTCTTCATTAATCGTCACATAATCTTCGTACGGGTCACGTCCTTCAAGTGCTGACATATCAATGACATGGACAATGACACGTGTCCGCTCAATGTGGCGTAAAAATTGATGACCTAAGCCAACACCTTCGTGCGCGCCTTCGATCAGTCCTGGCAGATCCGCCATGACGAAGCTTCGGTTATCATCTGTTTCGACAACTCCTAGGTTCGGCACAAGCGTTGTGAAATGATAATCTGCAATTTTCGGTTTCGCAGAAGAGACAATTGAAAGCAGTGTCGACTTCCCGACACTTGGGAAACCAACAAGTCCAACATCTGCAAGTACTTTTAATTCTAAGATGACGTCACGTTCTTTACCTGGCTCGCCATTTTCAGAAAGCTGTGGTGCAGGGTTTGCCGGTGTTGCGAAACGTGAATTTCCACGTCCGCCTCGTCCGCCTTTTGCAATGACTGCCCGCTGTCCATGCTCTGTTAAGTCTGCGAGTACCTGTTCCGTCTCTGCATCCGTCACAACCGTACCGGGCGGAACTTTGACAACCATTTCTTCCGCATTTCGGCCGTGCTGGTTTTTACTCATTCCGTGCTCGCCGCGATCCGCCTTAAAATGGCGCTTATAACGAAAGTCCATCAATGTTCTGAGTCCTTCGTCTACTTCAAATACAACATCTGCACCATTTCCACCATCGCCGCCAGCCGGTCCGCCTTTTGGCACATATTTTTCACGACGAAACGCCACCATACCGTTTCCGCCGTCACCGCCTTTAACATACACTTTAACCTGATCTACAAACATAACTTCCTCCGTTTCTCTGCATCACATATCTCATTCTTGCCTCAAACAAAGCTCAATCATGGACTCATGACTTGTCACATGAAATTGAACTACACTCATACATGGATAGTTTGCGTCATGAAACGCATTTAACGCATCCAAACTTGTTAATTTTCCTTTGAAATCAAAATATAAGATCACATCATTCTCTTCATGATCTGTTTGGAACGTGACCGTTAAATGATTTTCAGTTTTCTGGCAAACTGATTGATCGAATATCGAAAACAACTCCTGTGATACCGTTAGCAGCTGCGATTCATATGCTGATAAGTCTCGGGTTTCACCAAGCACTTCGTATTCTAAGGTGATAAAATGCGACTCCCAATTAAATGTTAGAAAGTAATAGGCCAATTGGGGAATTTTTAAATTTGAGAGTTTGGATTCATGCTGTGCTTCAATGACCATTTCTTCTATAATTTCAAACACACGGTCATATTTTTCTAATGTCAAGTTGCCCTTGATCAGCTGCAATTTATTCATCCAGTCATGTCTTGAACGACTGAGCAGATAGATCAATTCATTTGTTAATGCAACGTGAGTTAATTTTTCGTTTTGTTTACTTGATATCTCTTCCATTATCGCACTCCCAATCGTTTGGTCTCTCTTTTAGGAGTCTTATCATCAATATGTCTCCCTGAATTATAACAGAGAAGACAGCATAGAAAAACACTAGTTATGTGAGGAAAGGTTGTTTTTTCTGATCTATAGGAGAAAATGAGGCAAAGTCAGCAAACGTTCTTTGATATTGATGGAGTGCATCTCTTTTTCATCTTCGATACTACTTGTAAAAAGTGAAAAAAACTCCAGTCAATGACCGGAGTTTTTAGCAATTATTGTGCCGCAGGATATACGCTCACTTTTTTACGGTCACGACCGAAACGTTCGAATTTAACTGTTCCGTCGATTTTAGCGAAAAGAGTGTCGTCGCCTCCGCGTCCAACGTTTTCACCTGGATAGATTTTCGTTCCACGTTGACGATAAAGGATAGAACCACCAGTTACGAATTGACCATCAGCACGTTTAGCGCCTAAACGTTTAGACTCAGAGTCACGTCCGTTCTTTGTAGAACCTACCCCTTTTTTAGATGCGAAAAATTGAAGATCTAATCTAAGCATGAAGTTCACCTCCTATTTTTTTGTAGATATTCTCACATAATCGTGATAATCTCGTTCGATTGTTTCTAAGGAAACGACCATGCCTTCTAAAAGCAGCTGGGCTTTTTCAAAGGATACTGGATCTGTATCAGCCGGCAATTCAAAAGAGAAATAGCCGCCTTCCTCGCCAATATCAAGCAGCGGGTCCAATCCTGTCAGTGCAATAATTGAATTGACTGAACCGAAAACAACAGCAGATACTCCTGCACAAACGAGATCCTGACCTTTTTCAGCAAACTCGGCATGTCCAGTCATCTGAAAAGACGTAATGCTTTCATCTGCTGCCGACCGAGTAATGGTTGCTTTGATCATATCACTCACACGCCTTAAGCGTTGATTTTTTCGATAACAACTTTAGTGTAAGGTTGACGATGACCTTGTTTCTTGTGGTTGTTTTTCTTCGGTTTGTACTTGAACACAGTAATTTTCTTACCGCGACCTTGTTTTTCAACTTTAGCCGTTACTGTTGCTCCAGCAACTGAAGGGTTACCCACTTTGACAGTGTCTCCGCCGACAAACAATACGTTTTCAAAAGTTACTGTTTCACCTGCTTCAGCAGCTAGTTTTTCAACATAAACAGTTTGACCTTCTTCAACTTTTACTTGTTTACCACCAGTTTCGATAATTGCGTACATCTCTGCACCTCCTAATAAACTCAGACTCGCCGAATACAGGGGGCCTTAGGCTCTTTACACCTGCTTCGCGCGGTTGTAGCACGGGTGCTACATATCCATAACATTAAAAAATATATCAAATTAGACGCAGAATGTCAATGTATTTTCATCACTAGTACGGCAAAAGAAGCTCTTCCATTGAGGAGGTGGTTCTTCGATCTGAAAAATACGCATGAAGCAGTTCATTTTCGTCAAGCTGGCTCATTTTCACGCCATCTCTTTCAATAATAATCGGATGCTTACAGCCTCTTTGGAATCGCGCCATGACTTCATATACTTTTTCCTCAGCGCTCGCTCTCAGCGGAATCAGCTTTTCTACCTTTTGCTCTTTTTTACCGTAATAACGTTCTAGTAAAAAACGAACCCTGACATAATGCCGCTGCCGGTACTCCATCACGAGTGAATAGGCTAAAAAAGTGAGCAGCACCCAGCCGTTGAATTGAAGCGGCGCAAACAAAAGTAATCCGCCTGTCAACAGACTAAAAAAGACAAGGGAGCCTTTTATGGCAAGGGCATGTGCACGTTGGAAAGGGTAATATGCTGATAAGAGCAAAAAGAATAATTTCCCGCCATCTAGCGGCCAAATCGGCAAAAGATTCACAAGGAAAATCGCCATATTATAAAAAGTGAACATCGTAAAAATGTCGTGTGAAATAAAAGAAGCTTCCATGAAAAACCATGCCATAAGCTGGAGCGGTACATGCTGGAGCGGCCCGTATAAAATGACCGCCAGCTCTTCCTTTAGCGGGCGGTTCCCATGCTCTTCTACTTCTACCGCTCCGCCAAACGGGAGTAGAAAAATCCGCCGAATGCGCCAATGATAATAGCAAGCAGCCGCTGCATGTCCAAGCTCATGGACAAAGACGATAATGAGCAGACAAAGCAGCGGCTTGATTTGACCAGAGAGGATCGCAAACGCCATCACAATCCACAGCAGCGGATGAATGTGAATTTTCGTCAGCATGACCAGCCATCTATTCAAAGGTCATCACCTGAATAGGATCGATAAACTGTTCATTTTGCTTAATGGCAAAGTAATACGTGCCCTTTCCTTGATCATCCAGTGAGATCTGGCCAATTTTCTCACCCTTATCGACAAAATCGTATAAGGCCACATTGGCTTCCTTTAATTGACCGTACCAGCTATAGCTGTTATCCGCATGCTGCACGACCACTGTCAGCCCTGTGTCACTTTTCTTTTTCACTTCTACTACATAGCCTTCCTTCATACTGTCAATCGCTTCAGCCGATGTTTCGATTTTGACTCCTGCTCCATTTTGCGTAAAGGATTCCTGTACTTTTCCAGAAGCAGGTACGGCCAGTTCTTGGTTCGCTTGTACATCTTTTTGGTCTTCCTTTTTGTCTGTTAAAAAGGCAAGGGGGTTTCCAACTGTTTTCTCAAACCAGCGATTGGCAGCAGCAAATTGAAAATCTTGCTCAAAGGTCTGCGTAATGATCGGCTTCAGCTGCTGAAACGGCCCTGCCTGACCTTTAAATGAAATGGCTACAATCAACACAAGAGACGCAGATAATAAACATTTCAGCACAAAGGCATTGGGGTTAAATAGCGGATGCTGATATTTCTTCGGCTGATGAGACGACAATTCAAAGGAAGACGACCCTGAATGCTTTTCTTCCTCTGTCAGCATGACCCATGGAGGGATATCCTTTTTTTTCTTAAAAGTCGTCTTCTTAGATGGAGCAGCTGACTGCTTCGTTTTGCGGCGCTGCGCGATTTTCTTTCGGTACTCGTCCACTCTTTTCATGAGATCACCCTTTACATACAAACAGTTTGTACATTTTATGTGGCGACCTCATCTGATATGCAACAAAAAGACCGATTCTGATCGAATCGGTCTCATCTTACATGAATGCTTATTAAGCTCTTACACCAAAAAATGCTTTCAGCTTAGCAAACATTCCTTTGTTTTCATCTTCAAATGATTGAAGTGGAACAGATTCGCCTAGTACGCGGCGGGCGATATTACGATACGCAATCGAGACTTTATTTTTAGCATCCATGACAATCGGTTCACCATTGTTTGAAGCCTTAATCACGTCATCATCATCAGCGACAATGCCAAGAAGATCAATCGATAAGTGATGGACAACTTCATCCACATCCATTGAATCGCCACTTTTCGCCATGTGTGTACGAATACGGTTGACAATCAAACGAGGTGGTTCGATATCTTCTTGTTCTAACAAGCCGATGATACGGTCGGCATCTCTTACAGCTGAGATCTCAGGCGTCGTCACGACAATTGCCTTATCTGCACCAGATACAGCATTTTTAAAGCCTTGCTCAATTCCAGCAGGGCAATCAATGACGACATAATCAAAGTCTTGTTTCAATGATTGAATTAATTCTTTGATCTGCTCTGGTTCTACAGCCGTTTTATCGCTTGTTTGAGCAGCGGGTAAAAGATACAAAAGATCCTCGAAACGCTTATCTTTTACAAGCGCTTGGTGAATTTTACATCTTCCTTCTACTACATCGACTAGATCATAAATAATGCGGTTCTCAAGCCCCATCACGACATCTAAATTCCGAAGGCCAATATCGGTATCAACTAGACACACCTTTTTCCCTTGAATTGCTAGTGCTGTGCCTAAGTTTGCAGATGTTGTTGTTTTGCCAACGCCGCCTTTTCCTGAGGTAATCACAATAGCCTCGCCCAATTTCACATTCCTCCCTCAAGCCTTGTCAGATTAGGTCTTATATGAGCCAATTGCTGCAGGCGTTCAATGATCATGTTGCCATCTATATCTAAATAAGCACATTCCATTTCATTTCCATCTTCTTTTTGATCTGGTGCACGGTTAAACACTTGTGCGATACGAAGCTGTGTTGGAATCATACGAGATGCCGCAATGACAGCTTGTTTATTCCCATTACATCCAGCATGTGCCACGCCTTTTAAAGCACCGAGCACAAAAATATTTCCCCCTGCACGAATCGTTCCGCCAGGATTGACATCTCCTATTAATAAAAGATCTCCTTCGACATACAGCACCTGTCCAGAGCGCACAATTTTGGCTACAGAGGTAATGTCAGCCTCTGCTTTTAATCGTCTCGCCTCTTCAGTTGACATGACGTCACTTTCAATAGAGTGAATGACGAGATGTTCATTTTCAGAGACTGCTTCAGTCAAACGCATTTCCTGATCCTCTGTTAAATACCGAAAACCAAGCTTAATATGCACATTAACCTTATGACCTTCTCTTCCATCTGTATATTGCTCAAGTGAAAGAACCTCTCGCAAGCCAGAAAGAAGGTCATCAAACGAACAGTCATCATTTAACTGTAATGTTAATCCGTTTTTTGTACCTTTTATTGTCACATATTGCTGTTTTTGAGTTTTCAAGATGCTCACCTCAACAACATACTCATTTCGCCGTATTTGGACAAACTCCTGCTTTTATTCGTCGATCAGTCCTTGTTTCATGTTGATGAAAAAGAGCCTAAGCGGCACAACAAGTATGAGAGACGCAGCAGTATTTAAAAGAATCGTTGGAATAAAGCGTTCGATGACATACGTATTAAACGGCATAATCCCTGGTTGAATTGTCGCTTGAACGCCGTACACATAAAACTCCATCACGGAAACAGCAATAATCGACAGAAAGACGACCACTAACATATTCGTTTGCAAAACTTTAAAGGCTTTCGCTAGCAAATAGCAGAGCGCTCCAAAGCCAAACATATGAACACCAAGTATGCCTGTATACGAAATATCATATAAAAGTCCAAAGATAAAACCGAAAATCACACCATATTTTTGATTCACAAACGCCGTCATAAATACAAGTGCGAGTAAGATGAAATGAGGAGCTAAAATTTGATTGTCTGAAACAAATGGGAGCTTCACTAGATCGACAAAAATACTGTCAAATACGAAGATAAACAACATGACGAAAGCAAGAAGGACACGTCTCACGAGCCTTCCTCCTTCGTCAATTCAGATGCATCTGCCGTACTTGAGCTGCGATTCACCACAATCACACGGTCTAAATTGTTAAGTTCAGCCGCTGGTTCTACATAAATGATTTTTGTCAGGCCGTAATGATCTGGCTCGATTTCACTCACCTTACCAATCGTCAAGCCTTGAGGGAATACGCCCCCTGCTCCAGATGTTTCAACAAGATCTCCTTTTTTGACATCTCCATCTGCATCAGATTTCAGAATATTCATTGTCAGCATTTTTTTCTTACTGTCATAGCCGTTAATAATTCCGTTGAGTTCTTCTTTGCCCTTTTTCGCAAAAATTTTCGTTGAAATTCTATTATTTTGGTCAGTAGAGCTTAGCAACCTTACAGTCGAAGTAAAATTGTTGAGCTTATCACTTTCAATTTTCCCAATTAACGCACCACTCTCATTTGTGACCGCCATATCTTTGTCAACGCCTTGTTTTTTCCCTTTATCAATCATGATAAAGCTATCCCAAAGGGACGGGTTTCTCGCGATAACCGTTGATAGAATTGGCGTATAATCACGAATAGAGTTCACATAACCGAGCTGCTTGCGTAGCTTTTTGTTTTCATCTTCTAGTTCTTGTAGTTTCGCCTCATATTGGGTTTGTCCATCAAGTTTTTTTCGAAGACGTTCGTTTTCATCGTATGTGTTCTTTAAATCTTGTACATTCCCATAAATACCGGCAATAAATTGTGATGGTTTATGAAAGACACCTTGAAAAAAGCCTGTCGTATCCCCCACTAATTTTTCCGGCCATGAAGCACCTCTGCCGCTTTTCACTGAAAAACCAATCATGGCCACCAGTACGATGACACAGACAAGGAGCAACATTAATCTTTTATTCATAAAAAACTGCGGCATGTCTTACACCTCTTTATTTACGCCCGATTATCGATTATCTTTTGATTTTCCTTTGAACAAATGAATATGCTCTAGTGCTTTTCCTGTTCCGATCGCCACACAGTCAAGCGGATCTTCAGCAATAATAACTGGCATCTTCGTTTCATCACTAATGACTTTGTCAAGATTACGAAGCAATGCACCGCCGCCAGTTAAGACGATTCCACGGTCCATAATATCTGCTGCCAGCTCAGGCGGAGTTTTTTCAAGTGTCATTTTCACCGCATCAACAATTGTTTCCACTGTATCACGAAGCGCTTTTGCAATCTCATCTGCTGTAATCGAGATTGTTTTTGGCAGACCAGTTAAAAGGTCACGGCCCCGAATATCCATTTCATCATGCACATCAGGCTGCGCAGAACCAATTTCCATTTTAATAGCTTCTGACGTACGATCACCGATCATCAGGTTATACGTTTTACGGATGTAGCTGCTGATCGCATCATCCATTTCATCTCCTGCCACGCGGATTGATTGTGATGTCACAATACCGCCAAGAGAAATAATGGCTACCTCTGTTGTACCGCCGCCAATGTCAACAACCATACTTCCTGTTGGCTCCCATACAGGCAGGTTAGCACCGATCGCCGCAGCAAATGGCTCTTCAATCGGGTATGCGTCACGTGCACCAGCTTGTCTTGTTGCATCAATAACTGCACGCTCTTCTACAGCTGTAATACCAGATGGTACACATACCATCACGTAAGGTTTACGAGCAAAAAGCCCTTTGCCTTTTAATGCTTGATTAATGTAATATTTCATCATTGTTGCTGTCGTCTCGTAATCTGCAATGACTCCGTCTTTCATTGGGCGAAGTGCCACAATATTACCAGGTGTACGGCCAATCATGTTTCTCGCGTCATTTCCAACCGCCACTATAGACTTCGTATCAGTTTCCAAAGCTACGACCGAAGGTTCTCTTACAACAATGCCTTTTCCTTTAATAAAAACAAGCGTGTTCGCTGTTCCAAGATCTATTCCAAGGTCTTTTGTACCAATTCCAAACATATGTATGTATCTTCCTTTCTTAAACCAAAATTCCCTTTAGGGAAAAACTCATAAACTCTATTATATCGTAAAACATTGAAAAAAAAAGTGTTACAAATACCCTTTTTCCTTCAAACTCACAAATTTTTGATCACCTATGACCAGATGATCAAGCAGCTGTATTCCAATCAGCTTTCCACATTCAAAAAGTCGCTGTGTAACTTCAATATCTTCCCTGCTGGGCGTCGGATCTCCAGATGGATGGTTGTGCACACATATAAATGAAGCGGCCGATCGTTTAAAGGCTTCTTTGAAAATTTCACGCGGGTGAACGATCGATGAATTCAGGCTTCCAATAAACACGGTATGTTTATGAAGAACTTGATTTTTTGTATTGAGATAAAGACAAACGAAATTTTCCTGTGTCAAAAATCTCATATCTTCCATCACAAAGTTCGCTCCGTCTTCTGGTGTGCGGATCACATAGCGGTTATCCGTCGTTTGATGGTGTAATCTAGTGCCGAGTTCTAAAGCAGCTAAAAGAGAAATCGCCTTCGCCTTTCCAACTCCTCTAATCTTCGACATTTCTTCAATTGAGGCTTCTTTTACAGAGCGAAGACCGCCAAATGTTTGCAGAAGTCTTGCGGAAATTTGGAGAACTGATTCTTTTTTCGTGCCTGTTCTTAGAAGGATCGCAACAAGTTCATGATTTGACAAACTGCTGGGCCCGTATTTGATAAATCGTTCTCTCGGTTTTTCATCATGAGGGAGATGCTTTAGCAGCATAGGGAAATCGTTCAGGATGACCACTCCTTTTAGAATTCCTTCCTGTCTTCAAAAAGGGGTGATTCCAAAGGTTTCAAGCACTCTGACTGTTTTCGCAATAGGTAGACCGACAACGGAAAAATAATCACCATCTATTTTTTGAACAAACAGTGCGCCTTTCCCTTGAATGCCATAGCTTCCCGCTTTATCAAGGGGTTCGCCCGTATCGATATAGCGGTCTATTTCATTTTGAGTCAGCGTCCAAAATGTCACTTCTGTCTGTTCATAAAATGTTTCTTTTCTATTCTCTGACTGAACCGTGACACCCGTCAAGACTTGATGTGTCTTTCCTGATAATAATTGAAGCATAAAAGCCGCTTCTTTCTTATCTTTTGGTTTCCCAAGACATTTGCCGTCAATTGCAACAATTGTATCTGCACCAATGACCACAGCTTTGGGATTTAATCTTTGAATATCATTTGCTTTTTGTTCTGCCAACCATTGGACGTTCTCAGCAGGGGAAAGGTTTCGATTTATTTCTTCTTTTAAATGACTTGCTTGAATGTCATAAGAAAACCCTGCTAGATCAAGCAATTCTTTTCTTCTAGGTGATTGCGATGCGAGAATCAATTGGTTCATGTTTGTTCATCCTTTCAGGGTTTAGCCTAAGAAGTAAGATACCCATTCATCCTAGCAAATGTACATCTTACCGACAATTTACGAAAATTCATTTTTCATGTACCTTCATCATTATGTTGGATGCAAAAGAAAAAAACTAGTCATTTTTTGACTAGTTTCGTTTCTTAAAAAATGATTTTACGTATTTAATTGATCAAGCAATGCCTGCTGAGATTTCCATCCATTTTCAGCAGTTGGGTCATTTAAGAGCTGCACAGCTTTTAGCAAACTGCTTTTAGCCGGTGCATCCTCTGTTTTGG
Organism: Bacillus sp. lyk4-R2A-2; assembly: GCF_030209735.1. NCBI lineage: Bacteria > Bacillati > Bacillota > Bacilli > Caryophanales > Bacillaceae > Bacillus > Bacillus sp. lyk4-R2A-2. Next base: position 177,161 of record NZ_JARVRK010000005.1, on the reverse strand, counting down.
CACTTTCAAGCTCAGAAATTAGCTGCGTGACTTCCTTTTGATCCACTTCATCGCCTGCAATCACTTTGGATGATAATACAGATGCCTTTTCTATTAAACTAGTCAGCTCATCCGGCACTTGAAATGAGAGCTCCTTTCCTCCCCACGCCTCAAAGTGCTGATCAATCAATTTCTTCCCTACAGCGCTTGTCATCCCCTGCTCTGTCGCAAGCCCGGCAATGACATAATATCCATCATCCATGGAAACCTTTTTCCCAGCATATCCTGCATCTTTTAAACTGCCAACTAAGTCATCTGCTCCTTTTTCAGAAGAGAATTTCCCAGCCTGTACAACAAAGGTTGATAAACTGCCAGAGGCACTTTTTTCATCTTTGTTCTCTTTTGATTCATCTGTAGTACCTGCATTCGGCGCATCCCCGCCAGCTTTCATCGATGATTGATTTCCAGAACCAGATGCCGAGACACTGATATCTCCACCTGAAGGATTTGATGTACCATCTTGACTTAAACTAAGCGCAAACACCCCAAGGCCTGTCCCAAGAACGACCGCAAACACAATCGTTGTCATCACTCTCTTGAAGGGACCGCGATTTTTACCGAACTTCTGATCAAAGGAGCTTTTTTTCTTTTGATAAGGTGTGACGACTTTTGGATCAGAATGATAAATATGATCAGCAGCATCATCCCACTGGAAATCCTCTTCTTTCGGTTTAGACGAATCTTCCTGAGAAGCCGCTGTCTCCTGTTCCGAATGTCTCTTTTCCTCCCAATTCGAAAACGTCACTTGATCCTCTTGCTGTTTTGGCGGCTGATGATCATCTTCATGCACCATTTCTTCCTTGCCATTAATATTGACCTTTAGCCCTTGTTTTTTTGCCTGCCTCTTTTTCACTGTCATTCCCCGCTTTCTGACATGTTTGTAAGAAAGACCTTTTCTGTCCAATGAATCAGCGCGAATTTAACCCGTCCTTCTTTCTGTTTCACACTTTACCATAGCAGTAAAAAAAAAGAACAAGACTTTTGTCGGCAGGGCAAAAAAGTGTTCGCCAATTTTTTCACCCCTTCGACTAACCAAATTGAAACAAGACAGGAGCACCACAGAGATACAGCAAAAAAGAAATAGCGATCGAAGGAACAAAAGGGAATGGCTCGTTTACTCGAAAGGAAAAGACCTTTGCATAAACCATTCCAGCGATACATGAGAGAAAAAGCATGAGAAGGAACGGCTTGAAGCCAAAGCAAAACGCAAGCACACTGAACAGCTTCATATCAGCTCCGCCCAGACTATTCGGCTTAAAATAATCTAAACTAGAAAACAAAAGAATGCAAAAAATCAGAGAAGCCGCCCCTTCCCACCAGATAAGAAGCGGTTCCAGCGTGCGGTATATGACGAAAAGAGGGAAAAAGAAGAGAAACAGCTCGTTCGGCACCCTCATATAGAGAAGATCACTCACGACAGCAATCACGAATAAACTACAAAGAATCACAAGGAAAAGACTTTCAAACGAAACACCAGCGATCCTATAAATGAACAAAAAAAGACCGCCTGACAGCATTTCAATCGTTGGATAGAGCCAAGATAGCCGAATGCCGCAATGTTTACAAGACCCCTTCCATACAGCATAAGAAACGAGCGGGATCATCTCATGCAGGGATAGCGGCTGTTTACAGGCTGTGCAGTGAGATCGAGGAAGAAGAATAGACCGCTTAAGTGGCAGCCTTTCACCAACTAGATGAAAGAACGACCCCATGGTGATGCCTGCAAGAAACACAAAAATGCCAATCATATATCGCGGCTCCTTCCGGAAATAGAATATCCCGGATTGTACCATAGCGATTCACCTTGAACACCTAATGAAAATGTGATTTCCCCTCTCATTTACATTTCAAAAGAAAAAAAGACGCACATTACATACAACCAATTGCGTCTTTTGATTACCTTAAAATACGATTTCGGATATCTGAGAAAAAAGTGTTACAAATACCCTCCCCTTTTTCCTTCAAACTCACAAATTTTTGATCAAATATTACAAGTTAATAAAGCAAATATCCTAACAAGAAAGAGCACAAGATAGAAGTTTATCACTCCTTTATAAAATTCCCCTATAAATACACGTGTAGACAAACTCTCGCATTCGTTGTCTGTCCTGCGCGCTGATGCTCACGAATGTTCAATGCGCTCCGCAAAAGTAGATTTTCTTCCTAGACTTCAATGGTTTTCTATCACACTGAAAAGAAGACAAAAAATAAAGATCATTTTAGCCTTTGTCAACAATCTGAATGTTGAATAAGCAATTATTTTACGTCCGTTTTTTAAAGAAGAGTGTTAAAAATAACACAACATATTATCTCAATTACATAATATTTAAATAGAGGAAATAACAAGCCCCTACTATAAGTATTGAATATGGACTTATGTTCTAGTTAAAAAGAAATAAAATTCGTTTGAAGAGATGTTTATTTAAATATAAGGGGATGAATATGTCCCTGATAGACGTTATATAATTGGCTTTTTTATACAGGTGGATATAATTAATTATTTAATAGTGACTAGAACCTTTTTTCTTTATTTCTATCCTTATCATTACCTTGATTGTCTTCATTTTCGTCTTCATTTTGCTCTTCATGAAATTCAATACTGGTGTTTCCAGTAATATTGTCAAAGGGAGTATAGTGAACACCTATGCTTTTACCTAAAATAATTCGTTTAAAAAGGATTATAACTATTAAAACAACTACTAATAACATAAAAGAAAGAAGTACTCCACTGATAATAAACATGCTATCCTTCCTTTCAGATGAACCTTGCAGGAAAGCCTTTTAAAAATTAAATTATGTGATACATTTTTTATTTATTGTACCATATAATTACATTAAACCCAAAATAAACTATTATGTTTAAAGGCTTCTTTAAACATTTTGCGTGGGTGGACAATCGATGAAGAACTTGATTTTTTGTATTGAGATAAAGACAAACAAAGTTCTCATGTGTAAGAAATCTCACCTCTTCCATCACAACACAATTACGCCTCGCCCTCTTGTATACGAATGACATATTGACCGCCAAATAATTGCAGAAGTCTTGCGAATAATTGAAGAACAAATTTTTTGTGCAATTTCTTAAAAGGATCGCGACAAGTTCATGGTTTGACAAACTACTTGGACCATATTTGAAAAATCGTTCTCGAGGCTTTTCATTATGAAGAAAATGCTTGAGCAACATGGATAAACGGCCCATGCCGCTCACTCCATTTAGAATTCCTTCCCGTCATCAGCGAATTACCTTGAGTGCCTAGTAAACTCAATCTTTTACATTTCAAAAGAAAAAAGACGCACATTGCCTAAAAGCAATTGCGTCTTTTGACTACCTTAAAATACGATTTCGTATATCTGAAATAAAATAAAGAGAGCCTGTCACAAGGATCACCGCTGAAGGATCATCACTTTTTTTCTGAATGAACTCAAGCACTGTTCGAGGGTCATCGTCATACGATTTTGCCTCTAACTGACTGCATGCATAAAGCTTTTCCGCTGATTCAGCTCTTGGAAAATCAAATGAAACAAAATGGATAGAGGAACTAATGGCTTCAAGTTTTTGAATCATTTGCTTGTACGGCTTATCTTTTAAAGCACTAAAACAGACATGCACTTGTTTACTAGAAAAATGAGCTTGTACCGTTTCAATTAAACGGTCGATCCCTTCTTCATTATGAGCGCCGTCTAAATAAACTGGTGGATGGTCTTTGACTTTTTCAAATCTTCCAGCCCAAACTGCATGCCGAATACCTTCATATACCTGCTCTTCTGTCACGCTAATATAGCCTTCTTGCTCCAGCCATTCAATGAGTAGAACAGCAAGGGAAGCATTTTGCTGTTGATGCGTTCCGATTAACCCTGTTTCAAGCTGCGGATACTGCCTTTTTGATGTGCTTAACGTAAATCGTTCTCCTGTTTCTGTTGGCTGCTGATGACTGAAGGTACAAGTATCCTGTAATGAAATGCATTCCACCTTCTTTTCTTTTGCGATATTTTGAATGACCGCAAGTGCTTCCGGTTGATGAACTGCGGTGATCATCGGAATACCCTCTTTGATAATGCCCGCTTTTTCAGATGCAATTTGTTCAAGTGTATCACCTAGAATCGCCATATGATCATGACCAATCGATGTAATCGCTGTTAAGATAGGTACGGCAACATTTGTTGAATCAAGTCTTCCGCCAAGCCCTGTCTCTAATAGGACAAAGTCTACTTGCTGCACATCTGCAAAATAAGCAAATGCACATGCGGTAATGATTTCAAACTCTGTTGCTGCGCCAAGCTCTGTTTGATCTAACTCATCAACAAAAGGCTTGATTTTATTCACCAAACTCAGCCATTCTTCATCCTGTATAGGTGCTCCGTTCACGCTGATTCGTTCATTGAACGTTAAAATAAACGGGGAGGTGAAGGTGCCAACTGAATAGCCTGCTGCCTGTAAAACGGAACGAGTAAACGCAATCGTTGAACCTTTTCCATTTGTACCTGCAACATGTACCGCTTTTATGCGTTGTTCCGGATGGCTTAGTTTGTTCATCAGCCACTTCATTCTTTCAAGACCCGGTTTTACACCAAAGGCCAGTCTACTGTGAATCCACTCAATGGCTTCATGATAGGTTGTAAACAATGTCATCTCTCATTTCATCCGAAATTTTCAAAAAAGACGACTCCATTTTGTTAGGAGCCGTCTTTTCAACCTTATGCTTTCAGCTCTTCAATACGCTTTTGAACAGCTTCGCGTTTTGCGACATAGTCACGTTCTTTCGCACGCTCTTCTTCTACGACACTTTCAGGCGCTTTTTTCATAAAGCCTTCGTTGCCAAGCTTTTTCTGGACGCGCTCTACTTCTTTTGTCAACTTATCAAGCTCTTTTTGCAGACGAGCGATTTCCTCATCTAAGTTGATTAAGCCTTCAAGCGGCAGAATGAGCTCTGCTCCAGAAATAACAGCCGTCATCGCTTTATCACTAGCTGGGACATCTGTGCCAATTTCAAGTACACTTGGGTTCGTAAAACGCTCGATATATGAACGATTTTTCTCTAAACGTTCCTGCACATCAGATGTAGAAGCTTTAATGTAAAGCTCCACCTGTTTGCTCATTGGCGTATTCACTTCACTGCGGATGTTACGAACAGAACGGATGAGTTCCACAAGCAGCTTCATATCAGCAGACGCTTGTTCGTTTGAAAGCTCCGGCTTCACCTCAGGCCAAGCCGCTACAGTAATCGATTCACCTTCGTGCGGAAGATGCTGCCAGATTTCTTCTGTTAAGAATGGCATGAACGGATGAAGAAGTCTCATCGTCTGATCTAATACGTACGCAAGGATCGAACGAGTCGTTTTCTTCGCTGCTTCATCTTCTCCATAAAGCGGAAGCTTCGCCATCTCAATATACCAATCACAGAAATCATCCCAAATGAAGTTGTATAAATGTCTGCCCACTTCACCAAATTCATACTTGTCAGCTAGCTGTGTGACACTTTCAATCGTTTCATTTAAGCGGGTTAAAATCCATTGGTCAGCAACTGATTTTTCTCCTGTTAAATCAAGCTCATCATACGTTAAGCCATCCATGTTCATTAAAGCAAAACGTGATGCGTTCCAAATTTTGTTCGCAAAGTTCCAAGTGGATTCAACCTTTTCAAAGCTAAAGCGAAGATCCTGACCTGGTGAGCTTCCAGTTGCTAAGAAATATCTTAATGAATCTGCACCGTACTTGTCGATGACCTCCATTGGATCAATTCCGTTACCTAGCGACTTACTCATTTTACGTCCTTGCTCGTCACGGATCAGCCCATGAATCAGAACGTCTTTAAACGGTTTTTCTCCTGTGAATTCAAGACCTTGGAAGATCATGCGAGAGACCCAGAAGAAAATGATGTCATAGCCTGTAACAAGCAGGTTTGTTGGATAGTAGCGCTTGAAGTCTTCACTATCTGCATCCGGCCAGCCCATTGTCGAGAAAGGCCAAAGCGCTGAACTAAACCATGTATCAAGCACATCGTTATCCTGTTCCCAGTTTTCTATATCTTCTGGTGCTTCCAGTCCAACATATACTTCTTTCGTTTCTTTATGATACCAAGCTGGAATGCGGTGTCCCCACCATAGCTGACGAGAAATACACCAGTCACGGATATTTTCCATCCAGTGTAAATACGTCTTTTCAAAGCGGTCTGGAACAAATTGAACTTGGTCGTCCCCATTTTGAAGGTTAATGGCTTCGTCTGCCAGCGGCTGCATTTTTACAAACCATTGAGTAGATAAATAAGGTTCAACGACAGCTCCGCTTCGCTCACTATGACCAACTGAATGCATATGGTCCTCAATTTTGAACAAAATACCCTCTTCTTGCAAGTCTTTTACAAGCTGTTTACGGCATTCAAAGCGGTCCATTCCTTTGTATTGCAGTGCATTTGCATTCATTGTGCCATCTTCATTCATGACAAGGATACGCTCTAGGTCATGGCGGTTTCCAAGCTCAAAGTCATTCGGGTCATGAGCAGGTGTAATTTTCACAGCTCCTGAACCAAACTCCATATCGACATAATCATCAGCAACGATTGGAATCTCGCGTCCTGTAATTGGCAAGACCACTGTTTTTCCAATCAAATGCTGATAACGTTCGTCATCAGGATGCACGGCAACGGCCGTATCTCCGAGCATTGTTTCAGGTCTTGTCGTCGCAATTTCAATTGAACCCGTGCCATCTGAAAGTGGGTATCTTAAGTGATAAAACGCGCCTTGAACATCTTTATAAATGACTTCAATATCAGAAAGTGCCGTTTTCGTCGCTGGATCCCAGTTAATGATGTACTCTCCGCGATAGATCAGCCCTTTTTCATACAATTGAACAAACACTTGGCGTACCGCTTTATTCAGACCTTCATCTAATGTAAAACGTTCACGTGAGTAATCAAGACCAAGTCCCATTTTCGCCCACTGACTGCGAATAAAGTCCGCATATTCTTCTTTCCATTTCCACGTTTCTTCCACAAATTTCTCCCGGCCAAGGTCATAACGGCTTACGCCTTCTTCGCGAAGCTTTGCCTCAACCTTTGCTTGGGTCGCAATACCGGCATGATCCATTCCTGGAAGCCATAGAACGTCATAGCCCTGCATCCGTTTCATACGTGTCACGATGTCTTGAAGTGTAGAATCCCACGCATGCCCAAGGTGCAGTTTTCCTGTCACGTTTGGTGGAGGAATGACGACTGTATATGGATCTTTCGTTTTGTCATTTTGTGCTTCAAAGAATTTTCCTTCAAGCCAGTACGTATAGCGGTCTTTTTCAATCGCATTTGGGTCGTACTTTGTTGGCATTTCTTGATTATTTGTTTCCATTTATGTAACCTCCACATTTTTTCGGCTGATGAAACATAAAAAAGCCTTTTCATCCTTATAAAAGGACGAAAAAGCTTTTTCGCGGTACCACCTTTTTTCATGGAACACATAGACGTGTCCCATACACTCTAAAGGATAACGGGGTTCTCCCGAATTTCTCTACTTGTTCATTCAAGAAATTAAGCTCACAGGCGACCTTCCAAACAAGTGCATCCTAGGAAACCTTTCAGCTCATGGTCTCCCTCTCTTTAGGGTCTTGCTTGTACTCTTCCTGATCCACGCTTACGATATATCACGTTCATCAGCACATACTCATCTTTTATTTATATTACTAAATGCCTTTTGTTTTCGTCAATCATCTTTTCCGCTTTTCTTCTTCTTTATACAAATTGGGCAAGCACCCTTTTCCTCTTTGCCCATATGATAATAACAAAATGAAGAAGGAGGGCGTTTGCTTTGAAAAAGATCAATCCTTACACACTTCCCCCCTGGCTGAGACAAATTCGGGCAGTGGCCTCCCAAGTCGTTCTCCCGATTGCGATATTTCAAGGGTTTCGTACGATCATTTTCCCCACAACATTTGACGTCCTCATCCTAGGTATTCTCATTTTTCTCGCCTGCGCCTTTCACCTTGATTGGTTTTAAACACTCGCGCTTATGTACACGCAAAATAACCTCGTCATTCCGCTGATGACGAGGCACTTTGTTCTTCTTCAAGCCGTCTAGCCTGCTCAATCTCGTGAATCTTCATGACGGTCGGCTCTGAATTTTTCATCTGCCAATACGCTCTTAACAGCTGTTGACAGCTTTCCATCTCATCCTGCCCACCTGCTTCATAGGTTTTAACTGTATCAAACAGACCTTGCGGATAAGCAAGGTAACTAAGAAACAAATGAAGCTCTTCCTCGCGAAGAGGATTTCCTTTTTGGTACGTATAAAACAAGGAAGTGCATTCAGGACAAGACGTGGGATAGGTTTTGAATGTCCGATAGTAAAAGGTCAGAAGGTCATAAATGGGGGCGGCTTTTTTAGACCGCTCAAAATTGGTGAAATGTCCTGTACCCACATCATTATACAAAAAGTGATGAATCGACAGCTGCCCATGATTTAACACAACACGTGTTGTTTCTTTATCTTTCATTTCTTCATGCCAGTCTTCTAGTCGTTCGAGGGCAAATTCGCTGGCAGACATCGCCTCTGAAAAATACATCGCAGCAGCCAGTTCAAATGGCGACATATACCAAGTTTGCTCTGCCCGCTCTATGAATCGTTCATACATGTCTTTCTCTGTTTCCCATTTGGTCTTGATTTGTTTGTAGTGCGCTTCGATCTCTTGCTCTGTGATATCCATCATCACTTCAGTCCGCTTATGAAGTCTTGCAATCTCTTGAAATAAATATTCATGTTTATCGTCCTGCTCTTCTCTCTTTTCATTCGTCAGCCAAGGCATGAGATAGTATGCGTACTGGCTTTCACGATGACTTGAGAAAAAAGAACCGCTCTTCGTCCGATAAATCGGCACAAAAGAGCGATAGCCCTTTGATTCTAGTTCAAGCATTTGCTCTGTAAACTGCATATGCCTGTTGGCTTTTACTCGCTTTAAGGCAAATACGCCCTGCTTTGTATATACTTTGACGACAGCAGGACTGACAGGTTCAACGTATTCCGCCTCAAGCCCGTATTCGTATAGGACAGATTGGATCTCATCCACGTTCACTCACCACATTTTCTCGATCGGTCATCTCTTGTTAGGCATTGCTTTTTTGATATTCAGGAATATAAAGAATCTGCCCTTCTTCAAGCTCCGCATCCACCGATAATGAGTTTGTGCGAAGAAGCTGCTGCACATTCAACTGATATCGCTCACAAATACGATCGACCGTATCTTCTTGCTGAACTATACATATTTTCATGCGAGAAAAATCTTCCTCCTCCTGCTTAGCAAACAGCTTTGTTAAATAAAGAGAGTTTTCACTGCCAGACGTTTCTCTCACATCTTCTTCAAACTCCTCTTCTTCTTGAGCTGACTCATATACTTTTGGCGCTTCTCGTTCATATAACCGTCCGAGCTGGTACGTGTCATCCTGCGCCTCTTGCTCCTCTTCCACGTGATAAGCCGGTGATTCAAATACTGGATACGGCTGAACCGTTTCTTCCAGCTCTTCAGCTGCTTCGGGATCTTTTCTCACTTCCACCTCAAAGAATGTATCCTCCTGTTTCTCTTCTTCTAAGAGCTTAGGTGGTTCAAAAAATGGTGGTTCTTGCACCTGAGCTTCTGGTAAGGAGCGATAACCAAGCGTCACTTCTTCTTGGCTCTCCGTTTCCTCCCGTTCTTCCAGTTCTTCGGTTTCTTCTTCCCTACTCACCAGCTCTATCTCAATTTCTTCTTCCTGCTTTTCTTCTTCGGCGCGCGTGTCATGCTGTAATACAGCCTGATCCTCATCAATCTCACGTTCATAGTCTTGTAGCTCTTCTTGCTCTTCATCTTCTGGCTGCAGCTGATAATCGTAGGTCACGTCGCCATATTCTTCTTCAGAACGATGAACAAATTCATACGGCTCCTCTACAGGCGCTTGAGGCATTTCCTCGTCTAATAGACCCTCAATCGCCAGATCAGCTTGAATGGTGAGCAAACGATTTTCTGTCAGCTGGTAATCAAACGCATCAATAAACACAAACACATCATTTAAATGACTGATTTTGTTTTTAGGAATCGTGATATCGACTGGGAATTGATGCAGAAGCTCCGCCGTCCCGTCTTCTCTGACCTTCACCTCATCAGCTTCTCTGTATGATGCATAGGAACTCAATTCACCCAATAGCTCCTCTTGATTTATGTTGTATTCTCCTGTTAGCTCGAGTGAACCTCTAATCGAAACATAATCATTCACTTCTTGAACGAGAATGTCAGGATCGAGAGAAATAGACAGCAGCTCACTGACTTCCTGTCCGCTTTTGAAATAGATGGATTCTTCTACTGAAAACTGTAATCGATTGTTTTGAGACAAGTCGGTGTCCTCCTTTCATCTAATCCTTCAAAATAAAATTAGATGTCAATACAGATGTATGAGAGAGGCAGTGAAAATATGATTGGTTTTCAGCAACACAAAAAAGCCGATATGTTTCCATATCGGCTTTCGTTTATCGACGTAGTTTTTGAAATACTTTTTCCACTGTCTCAATCGTATATTCGATGTCTTCATCTGTGTGAGCTGTTGACAGGAATAGTCCTTCGAATTGAGATGGGGGAAGGAAGATGCCGTGGTCGGCCATTTCCTTGTAAAATTCAGCAAATAAAGCGAGATCAGCTGTTTTGGCTTTGTCATAATTGACCACTTCTTCATTTGTAAAGAAGAATCCAATCATCGAACCCGCACGGTTAAACGTTAATGGAATTCCATGTGCTTTCGCCGCATTTGAAATGCCTTCTTCCAGCCGGTCTCCTTTTCGTCTAAACTCTTCATAAGAGTCAGGTGTCAGCTGTTTTAAGGTTTCTAAGCCTGCTGTCATCGCAAGTGGGTTACCAGATAACGTTCCTGCTTGATAAATTGGACCGCTTGGCGCAATTTGTCTCATAATATCCGCTCTTCCGCCATAAGCGCCGACCGGAAGACCGCCTCCGATCACTTTACCAAGACACGTCAGATCAGGTGTGATGCCAAAGTAGCCTTGCGCGCAATGATAATCCACACGGAAGCCGGTCATGACCTCATCAAAAATGAGTAAAGCTCCGTATTGCTCTGTAATGTCTCTCAGCCCTTGTAAGAAACCGTCTTGCGGAGGGACAACCCCCATATTTCCTGCAACCGGCTCGACAATGACACCTGCAATATCGTCTCCAAATTCCTGAAAGGCAACTTGAATGCTTTCTAAATCATTGTAGGGCACTGTAATCGTGTTGCTTGCAGTTCCTTCAGGTACCCCTGGGCTATCTGGAAGCCCTAGCGTTGCGACACCTGAACCTGCTTTAATGAGCAAAGAATCACCGTGGCCATGATAGCAGCCTTCAAATTTCACAATTTTATTTCTGCCTGTAAAGCCTCGAGCCAGACGAAGTGCACTCATGGTTGCCTCTGTACCAGAGCTGACCATACGAATGACTTCGATAGAAGGAACCCGCTCTGATACAAGCTTAGCTAGTTCATTTTCAACTAATGTCGAAGCACCAAAGCTTGTCCCCTTTTCTGCCACTCGCTGAATGCTTTCAACCACACGGTCATTCGTATGCCCTAAAATAAGTGGTCCCCATGATAAGACATAATCGATGTATTCATTTCCATCAATATCATAGATTTTGGCGCCTTTGCCTCGTTCCATAAAAATCGGGTCTGTGTTCACTGATTTAAATGCACGTACAGGGCTGTTGACACCACCAGGCATTAAATGCTGCGCTTCTTCAAATGCTTGCTTTGATTTTTCATAGCTACGTCCCATTTCAACATCCTCCTGTCTATCCGTTCTTTATTCTGAGAGCCATTTTGCTGCATCTTTTGCATGATACGTAATGATGAGTTCTGCTCCTGCACGTTTCATGCTTGTCAGCATTTCAAGAACAAGCTCTTTTTCAGAAATCCACCCATTTTGAGCAGCGGCTTTGACCATTGCATATTCTCCGCTCACATTGTAAGCAACAATAGGGAGTGTAAATTCATTTTTCACATCACGCATAATGTCTAAATAAGAAAGAGATGGTTTCACAATGAGGAAGTCAGCTCCCTCTTCTACGTCAGATTGCGCTTCTCTTAGTGCCTCTAAACGGTTTGCAGGGTCCATTTGGTATGTTTTACGATCTCCAAACTGCGGTGTGCTATGCGCCGCGTCACGAAACGGACCGTAAAACGCACTTGCATATTTCACAGCATATGACATGACAGGTACATGAATAAAGCTAGCTTCATCAAGCGCCTCACGAATGGCAATAACAAATCCATCCATCATATTAGAAGGAGCAATGATATCTGCACCTGCGCGCGCTTGGCTAACAGCAGTTTTCGCTAATAGCTGAAGAGATTCATCATTTAAAATTTCTCCATCTTCAACGATTCCGCAGTGTCCGTGATCTGTATATTGGCATAAGCAAGTGTCTGCAATGACCACAAGCTCTGGGAAATGCTTTTTGATCTCAAGCGTTGCTCTTTGAACAATGCCATGATCGTGATACGCTTCACTGCCCACATGGTCTTTATGATCTGGAACACCAAATACAATAATTGATTTGATGCCTAGGTCGACAAGCTCTTGGACTTCTTCTTTTACAAGGTCCACTGAAATGTGATAAACACCCGGCATTGAAGGGACTTCTTTTCGGACATTTTCTCCCTCTACAAAAAAGATCGGATAAATGAAATCAGATGGTCTTAAAAAGGTTTCTCTGACTAATTCTCTCATTCCTGCACTTGTCCGCAGTCTGCGGTGTCTGTTAAATTTCATCATTGGTTCAACTTCCTTTCAGATAAACGGCACATCAATTCAAGCATTCCGTCTATCGTATAAGTATCTGGGGTTTCAGAAGAAATCCCGTATTGAAGCAGCGCCTCTTTTGTCAGAGGACCGATCGTCACAAAACAGGTGTCAGAAGCAGCTAGCTTCGCTGCATCTGCCTCCATGGCATGCATAAATGAATGGACAGTGGATGAGCTCGTAAATGTAATAAAATCAAATGATTGCTTCGTCATTGCCGTTTTGAGAGCGGCAATTCCTTCCTCATCCTTGACCGTTTCATATAAAATCCATTCCTTTACTTCTATGCCAAGTGGAACAAGCGTTTTCTTCACGACATCTCGAGACAGGTGTCCTTTTGCTACAAACACACGCTCTCCCGGACGCACATGGTCAAGCAGCGCATCTGCGAGCTCTTCCGCTATGAATCGTTCTGGTACGACATCCACCTTCAAGCCGTGCTGCTCAAGATAGGCAGAGGTTTTCTCACCTACCGCAGCCACTTTCAAATGGGATAAACTCTTATGTAAATGATGGTCTTCTATGTAGCTCAGAAAAAAAGACGCGCCATTTACACTCGTGAAAACAAGCCATTGGCTATTTTCTAAGTCCTTTAAAAAGGCCTGCGCTTTTTCATTTGTGAGCGTAGGCTCAAACCGAATAAGAGAGGTTAAAACAGCATGGCCGTTCAGCTCTTCAATCTTCTGCTGAAACACACCCGCTTGACGTTCATTTCGAGTGACAAGCACCGTCTGTCCGTGAAGCGATTGGCCTATGGTCATTGGGAGGACAGATCCTTTTTCACCTTGTCGATTAAATCCTTTGCTCCCTTATCAGCCATCTGCTTCGCACATGCTGTTCCAATTGCCTCAGGGTCAGAGCCTGATACAGTTTCTCGAATAATCGTGTGTCCGTCAGCAGATGCCACAAGACCCGTCAGTTCAATTTCATCGCGCTCATTTATCGTTGCATAGCCAGCGATCGGTACCTGACAGCTGCCATCCATTTGTTTGAGGAAGGCTCGTTCAGCGAGAACCGTTTTCTTTGTGTATGCATTCGTAAATTGAGCGAGGAGCTGCAATAGCTCTTCATCATCTCCACGGCACTCAATTGACAAAGCGCCTTGGCCAACTGCGGGCAGGCAAGTCTCAGGAGATAAAAATTCAGACACGACCTCTTTGCTCCAGCCCATTCTGGACAGACCGGCAGCCGCTAGAATAATGGCATCATATTCTTCATTTTTCAGCTTTTCCAATCGTGTATCAATGTTTCCTCGAATCCATTTAATGTTCAGATCTGGTCTTTCCTGAAGAAGCTGGGCACTGCGCCGTAAGCTGCTCGTTCCCACAATAGCACCCTTCGGCAGCTCGTGAAGACGCAGATGATCCTTCGATATAAGAGCGTCCCTTACATCTTCACGCTCAGGAATACAGCCAATGACTAATCCTTCAGGAAGAGCAGCCGGCATATCCTTCATACTGTGAACGGCCATATCGATGTCGTGATTTAGCATCGCCTGTTCAATTTCTTTGACAAACAGTCCTTTTCCGCCAACCTTTGATAAGGTCACATCTAAAATTTGATCACCCTTTGTCACAATCTCTTTTATTTCAAAAGAATAAGAAGGGTTTAGTTCAGACAGCTTTTGAATGACCCATTTTGTTTGTGTAATTGCAAGCTTACTTCTTCTAGAACCTACTTTAATTGTACGCAATTCGTCTTCCTCCCGACAATGCCCTTAAGACTCATCATTATTTATTGAAACCAATGAAAGGTTGATAAGCTACCAAGCAGAAAATAATTGATCATCAGCACAAGGAATGAACCGACATTCCACAGTGCCACGACTTTGCCCTGCATATTTCTCACCAATCTGATATATAAGTAAACACCATATAAAAACAGCATAATAAACGAACCAAGCACCTTTGTATCTGTCCAGTACAACGTATCATACGAAATATATGCCCAAATGATGCCAAGAATCAAACTAAGTAAGAGCATCGGCACGCCAATAATGTTTAATACGTATGCCATATGATCAAGCTTCGATAAATCTTCAATTCTTAGAAGCCATTTTCCCCATTTTTTCTTTTTCAGCAAACGATATTGAAAGAGATAGAGAAGAGAGAAAGCAAATGAAAGTGAAAAGGCACCGTATGATAAAATCGCCATCGTAATATGGATCACTAGCAATTCACTCGTCAGCTTCCCCGTTAGTTCTGCTGAGTGGAGATCCGATGGTGTAAAGGTGTGAATCGCCATCAAGGAAAAACCGATGACATTTGTAAAAAAGACGATAAATTCAACACGCAGTACTTTTGTGAGAACAAGTGAAAGTGTCACAAGCACCCACGTATAAAAATATAACCCCTCTGCTACATTCAACACAGGGAATCGGTCTGTTTCCATCATAATATAGAACATGTAGACTGTTTGCAGCAGCCAGACAATAGAAAGCAACCAGAAAGCCATTTTTCCAGCCTTCCGGTTGTGTTGAAGAAAATCTATGAAATAGAACAAGACACTTAGTGCATAGATCAAGGTCGTCGCTTCGCCTAGTCTCGCTACAATGGATTCCATCATCGCTTAATCACTCACTGGCAACTGTAGCAAGGCCTTGTGCCATATTTGGTTTAAACAGCTGAAATGACCCTTGCTCCACCTGCATCGGCTCCGCCCTTTGCTCTTCATCTTCAACCTGTAAATCAAAGATTTCTTTGAAGAGTAAAAGTTTTTCCTCTGCATTCGGCTCCGCGGCAATTTCTTTTGCCTTTAAGATAGGATCTTTCAGCATTTGATTGATAATGCTTTTCGTATGTTTATTTAATAGCTTCATTTCACGGTGTGTGAGATTCGGAAGCTTTCGCTCAATACTCTGCATCGTATCCGCTTGAATCGTCAGCGCCTTTTCTCTAAGTGCAGAAATGACAGGAACCACACCAAGCGTATTCAGCCATTGCTTAAATTCCACAATTTCTGCTTCAATGAGGAGCTCAACCTGCTCAGCCACTGCACGGCGTTCTTTTAAGTTAGCTGCCACGATGCCCTCAAGATCATCAATGTCATACAAAAAAGCACCTTCTACTTCAGAAATGGCTGGATCTAAATCACGAGGGACAGCAATATCCACCATAAATAGAGGTCTGCCCTTCCGCTTTTTATTCGCACTTTCGACCATTTCTTTTGTAATGACAAATTGTTTCGCACCAGTGGAGCTAATTAAAATGTCTGCTTCGGATAATGTTTTTTCCAATTGGTTTAAGCTTTTAGGCTCTCCTGAAAAACGGCCCGCCAATTCTTTTGCTTTCTCATACGTTCGATTGATAACCGTTACTTGACCAATCCCTTGACCTTGAAGGTTTAGAGCCGCTAGTTCGCCCATTTTACCCGCACCAAGAATCAGGACATGTTTATCAGAAAGACGTCCAAAGATTTTTTTCGCAAGCTCGACAGCTGCATAGCTGACAGACACGGCATTAGACGCAATGTCTGTTTCCGCATGAGAGCGTTTTGCAACGGTGACCGCCTGTTTGAATAAATAATTGAAAACGGTACCAATGGTCTTCTCCTCTTGAGCTACTTTAAAGCTAGAGCGCACTTGACCAAGTATTTGTGTTTCGCCAATCACCATGGAATCAAGTCCACAGGCCACACGGAATAAATGCTCGACCGCTCCATCATTTTCATAGAACTTCAAATACGGCGAGACATCTTCCTTTTCTAAACCGAACCAATCAGCTAAAAATCTTTTTATATAAAACCGTCCAGTATGAAGCTGATCTACCACTGCGTAGATCTCTGTTCGATTACATGTTGAGATGACGATATTCTCTAGAATGCTTTTTTCTTCTTTAAGCTTGGACATCGCTGTTCCGAGCTCGCTCGGTTCAAAGCTCAGCTGTTCCCGTATCTCAACAGGGGCTGTTTTATAATCTAAACCCACAACAAGAATATGCATAACTTCAGCTTGCACCCCCAACGCCCTGTCTAATTTATAATAATTACAATATAGAATTTATTATTTATAGTGATTATAACATATATTCATTTTTAACTGGATGAAAATTGTGAACAGATTTCAAAAATGTTGTGATATAGTAGAAAAATGTTCGACACTCATTATGCCATATCATCACTTCAAGCAATTTACCAGATTTGGCGCGTGCGGACAAATGATCTGCTTAAAAGAAGGTGACATCTTTGAAGAAGAAATCCATTTTGCTACCGCTCACTTTGCTGGCTGTAGCGCTATATGCCATTCTCTCAGGAGGTCAATTTGACATTTGGAAGGATCAAGAGAAATGGTATACACTCGTACTGCTTTTTGGCCTTGCTTTCTTATATCAAGGAAAGAAGGAGCAAGAAAGCGCTCATGTGTTTATCGGTATGCTGATGACGGGCCTTTCGCTACACTTTATTCTTCAGCCAAAATTGGACTACTGGCCAGACACATTTACGATGATCGTATTCATCGTTGGACTTGCTCTTTTTGTGAAATCATCTCAGAAAAAAGAATATCGTATTGAAAGTGTTGTTCTCATTGCACTCGGTCTGTTCCTTTATTTCTTTCAGCAAATTACAAAGCAGCTAAGTTCCCTTTCGATCCCTACTTCCGGTTTTGAATTGTACTGGCCTTATGTACTGATTGCTGTCAGTCTCCTCTTATTATTTTTAAAAAGGAAATAACTTATACAATAAAAAGGCATCTGCTCATGACAGATGCCTTTTTTTAGTTATTAATCTTCGCAAGGATGGCATTCCATGCTTCGTCTTTTCCCTTTTTTGTTTCAGAAGAGAATAGGACTAGTTCATCTGATGGGGCAATGTCGAGTGTCTGTTTAACAACTTTCGCATGTTTTTCCCATTTGCCTTTTGGAATTTTGTCCGCCTTTGTTGCAATGACGATCACAGGAACGCCGTAATATTTCAGGAATTCATACATGTTCACATCATCTACTGATGGCTTATGACGCAGGTCCACAATTTGGACAACTGCTTTTAATTCTTCACGCATTGTAATATACGTTTCGATCATTCTACCCCAGGCTTCACGCTCTGTCTTTGATACTTTAGCAAAGCCGTAACCTGGAACGTCCACAAAATGGAGCATATCATTAATAATGTAGAAATTAAGCGTTTGAGTCTTACCTGGTTTAGAAGACGTACGTGCTAAATTTTTACGATTAATCAATGAGTTGATGAACGAGGACTTCCCAACATTTGATCGTCCAGCAAGAGCGATTTCAGGCAGTCCCCCGCTTGGGTACTGCTCTGGTTTTACCGCACTAATGACGATATCTGATTTTGTTACTTTCATCTTCCCTCTCCTACCAACGCTTTCTCAAGCACCTCATCTAAATGCGAGACCGGAATAAAGGTTAGTCCTTCTCTCACACTTTCAGGAATATCATCAATATCCTTCTCATTGTCCTTTGGAAGAATAATGGTTTTCAGTCCTGCACGATGTGCGCCTAATGCTTTTTCTTTTAGTCCGCCAATTGGAAGCACTCTTCCTCTTAACGTGATCTCTCCTGTCATACCAACCTCTTTTGACACAGGTCGTCCTGTGAGGGCTGATACAAGAGCCGTCGCAATGGTGATACCAGCTGATGGCCCGTCCTTTGGAACCGCACCCTCTGGAACATGGATATGAATATCATGCTTTTCATTAAAATTAGGATCAATGTTCAGTTCATCTGCTTTCGAACGAATATAACTGAATGCCGCCTGTGCAGATTCTCTCATGACATCACCAAGCTTACCTGTTAACAACAGCTTGCCTTTACCCGGAGAAAGTGATACCTCAATCGACAAGGTGTCTCCGCCAACAGTGGTATACGCAAGTCCTGTGACAACCCCCACTTGGTCTGTCGTTTCAGCCTGACCATAACGGTAAAGTCTTTTTCCGAGAAATTCAGATAAGTTCTTTTCCGTCACTGTGATGCGTTTGCGGTCTTCAGCCACAATCGCTCTTGCTGCTTTACGGCATATCGCCGCAAGCTGACGCTCTAATCCACGAACACCCGCTTCTCTTGTGTAATAGCGAATCGTATCATAAATCGCTGCTTCACGGAGCTGCAAGTTCCCTTTCTTTAATCCGTGCTCCTTTAGCTGCTTCGGCAGAAGGTGATCTTTCACAATTTCTGCTTTTTCAACCTCTGTATACCCTGCAATCGTGATAATCTCCATTCTATCACGAAGTGGACCTGGAATGGTTGCTAAATTGTTGGCAGTGGCAATAAATAGCACCTGAGACAAATCAAATGTTTCTTCAATATAGTGATCGCTGAAGTTATGATTTTGCTCTGGATCTAAGACTTCGAGCATCGCAGAAGATGGATCGCCTCTAAAATCAGAGGACATTTTATCAATTTCATCTAAAAGGAAGACCGGATTCATCGTTCCTGCCTTGCTCATTCCGCGAATGATACGGCCTGGCATCGCACCTACATACGTTCTTCTATGTCCACGAATCTCAGACTCATCACGCACACCGCCAAGGGAGATACGGATAAACTTTCGGTCAAGTGATTTTGCAATCGATTTTGCAAGTGACGTTTTCCCTACGCCAGGAGGTCCTGCTAAGCAAAGAATCGGCCCTTTTAACGAATTGGTCAGCTTCTGGACAGCAAGATATTCAAGCACCCGTTCTTTGACCTTTTCCAGCCCGTGATGCTCATCATCTAAAATTTCACTTGCAAGCTTTAAATCGAGACGATCTTCTGTATAGATGCCCCACGGGAGGCCGATCAGCCAATCAATATAATTTCGAATCACAGAGCTCTCAGCAGAGCTTGAAGGAATTTTTTCATAACGATTCAATTCTTTTAGCGCCGTTTCACGAACAGAATCCGGCATGCTCGACTCTTCGATTTTAGACATTAAAGAACTGACTTCGCCCGTTTTCCCTTCTTTGTCTCCAAGCTCCTTTTGAATGGCTTTCATTTGTTCACGTAAATAATATTCTTTTTGCGTTCGTTCCATTGAACGTTTCACGCGCTGCCCGATTTTCTTTTCAATCTCGAGTACTTCTTTTTCATTGTGAATTAAGCTGATGACCCGGTTCAGCCGTTTTTTGACATCTACTGTTTCCAGTACTTCTTGTTTGTCCTTTAATTTAAGCGGCAGGTGAGAAGCAACGATATCTGCCATTCTCCCCGGTTCTTCAATGTCCGTCACTGTTGCATATGTTTCAGCTGAGATTTTTTTTGAAATTTTTATGTATTGATCAAAGTGATCTAACAATGTACGCATGAGGGCTTCTGCTTCTGCGTCCTTTAATTCTTCTTCTGTCAATTCTTTAATGTCGACGGACGTATAGTCCTCCAGCTCGACATATGATTCGATCTGCGCTCGATTTAGGCCTTCAACGAGTACACGAATCGTTCCATTTGGCAGCTTCAGCATTTGTTTAATTTTTGTGTAGGTGCCGACTTTGAAAATTTCCTCTTCACCTGGTTCATCTATTGAAATTTCCCGCTGTGTAGCTAGAAAAATCATATGATCGTTCATCATCGCCTGTTCTAATGCTTGAACAGACTTTTCGCGTCCAACGTCCAAATGCAAGACCATTGTTGGATAAACAAGCAAACCTCGCAATGGAAGGAGCGGAACATTCTTTTTGATTTCATCTGCCATGTTGATTGACACCTCCGTCACTAGTATGAATCATTATAATATACCTGTTTCAGTCTTGTACAATGTAAAAGACTTGAGAAATGTTGATCTTACCGTAGTATACCCTTTCTTTTTATCTTGAAAAAGAAAAAAAGATCTATTTCACTAAAAAATCCCCATATGTGATGGGGATTAAACAGATTTTCTTTTCATTTCTTCTTCTAGTCCATCTTTCTTCTCGTCTGGCGGGTTAACCAAACACTGATCCAGCACTTCTTGGAAGTGCTTCACAGGCACAATGGTGACCCCTTCAATCTCTTTTAAGATCGACTGCTGGTTGTCATAAGGAATAATGACGGTTGTGGCACCAGCCTGCTTCGCTGCCTTTATCTTCGGTATCACACCACCGATCGGCTTCACCTGACCTTGCAATCCGATTTCACCCGTCATGGCTGTCAGATGATCAATCGGGATTTGATGTATGGCTGAGAAGATTGCGGTCGCCATGGCAATCCCAGCAGACGGCCCATCAATAGGGGCACCGCCTGGAAAATTAATATGGATGTCATATTCATTTGTCCGAATGCCTAAATTTCGAAGTACCGTTAATACATTTTCAACTGACCCTTTGGCCATACTTTTTCGTCTAATGGATTTCGATTGATTGCCAATGCTTTCTTCTTCTGCAATCCCTGTAATGTTGATACTACCTTTTTCAAGCGCCTTACAGATGTTCACTTCAATCTCAAGCAGGGCACCGCTGTTTGGTCCATAAACAGCCAATCCATTGACTACCCCCACTTTTGGCTTTTCCGGTACTTTTTGTTCATATCTTGGTGTCAGCTGGCTCGAATGAATAACCCATTCTACATCTTCGATCGTGATGTCTTTTCGATTTTCCGTGACCGCCATGCCAGCGGCAATCTGCACCATGTTGACGGCTTCACGTCCATTTTTCACATAGGAGGTTAACAGGTTCAGCCCTTCATCACTTAATTCCTTTTGAATTTTTTGGACAGCCTTGGCAGCGACGATTTTCAGTTCATGCTGGTCAAGGTCTTTAAAGAAGATTTCGAGACATCTTGACCGGATCGCTGGTGGAATTTCGTCAGGTGTTCTTGTCGTGGCACCTATCAATCGAAAATCGGCCGGAAGTCCATTTTGGAAAATATCATGAATGTGATTCGGGATTTGGGTATTTTCTTCACTGTAGTAGGCACTGTCTAAAAAGACTTTCCGATCTTCCAGCACTTTGAGCATTTTGTTCATTTGGATCGGATGCAGCTCACCAATTTCATCGATAAACAGAACCCCGCCATGAGCATGTGTGACGGCTCCTTGTTTTGGCTGCGGAATGCCTGCCTGTCCCATTGCTCCAGCCCCTTGGTAAATTGGGTCATGCACGGAACCAATAAGCGGATCTGCAATGCCTCGTTCATCGAATCTCGCGGTTGTGGCATCGAGCTCTACAAAGACCGCATCTTTTTTAAAAGGAGAATCAGCGTGACGCTTCGCTTCTTCCATCACAAGACGGGCAGCGGCTGTTTTACCGACTCCCGGTGGTCCGTAGACGATGACATGCTGTGGGTTCGGCCCGCATAGTGCCGCTTTTAGTGCACGAATGCCGTCTTCCTGCCCTACAATATCCTGAAACCCCTTTGGCCGGACTCTCTCTGATAAAGGTTCACTCAGCTTGATTGACCGCATCTTTCTGAGTGCCTCCATTTCTTTCTTTGACTCTTTGTCTATCGTCACCTTTTGTGTGCGCTGATTTCGCAGTAAGTTCCAAAAGTACAGCCCGATGACGATACCAAAGAACAGTTGTATGAATAAAACGATTCCTGTCCAGCTCAATCGGTGCTCCCTCCTTCATCTATCGTATGTATTGGTTTCTGTCTGCTAGTATTTCCTAGAGCTGGACGGAATAAACACAACTTCCACGATAAATAAAAAACTCCTGAATCAAAAGGATTCAGGAGTGAGACTACTCTTATGCAGATGTTTTCGTATCTTTATTAACGACTGTGCCGTCCTTTAACACAAGACGCGGCGACACGCCATCAGCAACTGTTGCACCAGTGATGACACATTTTTCAATATCATCACGTGATGGAAGGTCAAACATCACATCAAGCATGATGCCTTCAATGATTGAACGTAGACCACGAGCTCCTGTTTTACGCTCAATTGCTTTTTTCGCAATTTCGCTAAGAGCATCTTCTTCAAATTCTAGCTCTACATCATCAAGCTCAAGCATTTTTGTATACTGCTTAACGAGTGCATTTTTAGGCTTCGTCAAGATCTCTACAAGTGCTTTTTCATCTAACGGCTCTAGGCTTGCAATAACCGGCAAGCGGCCGATGAATTCTGGGATTAAACCGAAGCGAAGCAAGTCTTCTGGGAGTACTTTTGATAAAAGAACTTCTTTTTCAAGATCTTCGATTTTATTTTCCGCACCGAATCCAATGACTTTTTGACCTAAGCGGCGTTTGATGATTTGCTCAATGCCGTCAAAGGCTCCACCACAAATAAAGAGGATATTTGTTGTATCGATTTGAATGAATTCTTGATGAGGATGCTTACGTCCACCTTGAGGCGGTACACTAGCGACAGTTCCTTCAAGAATTTTCAATAGTGCTTGCTGAACACCTTCCCCAGATACATCACGAGTGATAGAAGGGTTTTCTGATTTTCTTGCTACTTTATCGATTTCATCGATGTAGATAATACCTTTTTCTGCTTTTTCTACATCATAATCGGCTGCTTGGATCAGCTTTAGTAAAATATTCTCTACGTCTTCACCAACATAACCTGCTTCAGTTAAAGATGTTGCATCTGCAATCGCAAATGGCACATTTAAAATACGAGCAAGCGTTTGAGCAAGTAATGTTTTACCGCTTCCTGTTGGCCCAATCATAGAGATATTACTTTTCGAAAGCTCAACATCATCAATCTTGCTGTTGGAATTGATCCGTTTGTAGTGATTATAAACCGCTACAGCTAAGGATTTCTTCGCATTTTCTTGGCCGATGACATATTCATCAAGAATCTCCCGAATTTCATGAGGCTTCGGAACATCCTTGAATTCAACTTCTTCCTCAGTGCCGAGCTCTTCTTCAACTATTTCCGTGCAAAGCTCGATACATTCATCACATATATATACGCCAGGTCCTGCGACCAGTTTACGCACTTGATCTTGCGTTTTTCCGCAAAACGAGCATTTTAATTGACCTTTTTCCTCGTTGAATTTAAACATTCTTTCACCCCTTATTCTTCTTCACTTGCCTGTAGCTAACAGTCAGCTACCTTTCTGGGTCCAGTATGTATGCATTTTACCATACTTTCCTAAAAGACGGTAATGATGTGTTTCTAACACTGCACATCGAGATATGTATAACAGAAAGATGCGACTTACACTATCGTTTCCAAAAGAAGCGATGATAAGTCAAAAATTGTACAAAACAAGGCACGAGTCACTCGCGCCCTGTTTTATTATTATGCACCATATTAACGGTTTTCTACAAGAAAATCAATTGCTTTACGAACTTTTAGATCTTCTTTCATTGCGTCAGTAGATCCGATCGCTTGTTTAATATTTTCAATTGGCATGTTGTATGCTTCAGCCATTTTTGAAAGCTCTTCTTCTACTTCTTCATCAGACACTTGTACGTTTTCTGCAGCAGCAATTGCTTCAAGTGTTAGGTTAGATTTTACGCGTTTAGCAGCATCTTCTTTCATTTGCTCTTTCAGCGCATTTTCATCTTGTCCTGAGAATTGGAAGTAAAGCTCAAGGTTCATTCCTTGCATTTGAAGGCGTTGTTCGAATTCTTTCATCATACGGTCTAGCTCTGTGTCAACCATCGCTTGTGGGATGTCAACTTCCGCATTTTCAGAAGCTTTCTCAACTAGCTCTTCACGAAGTTTACCTTCTGCTTCGTTTTCTTTCGCTTCTTCAAGACGTTTCTTTGTTTTTTCAGTTAGTTCAGCAAGAGTTTCTACTTCTTCATCAACATCTTTCGCGAACTCATCGTCAAGTGCTGGAAGTTCTTTTGCTTTGATTTCGTGAATTTTCACTTTGAATACAGCTGGTTTACCTGCAAGGTCTTCAGCATGGTATTCTTCTGGGAAAGTGACTTCTACGTCTTTTTCAGCTCCAGTTTCAAGACCAACTAACTGCTCTTCAAAACCAGGGATGAATGAATTAGAACCTACTTCAAGAGAGTAGTTCTCAGCTTTTCCGCCTTCGAATGCTTCTCCATCAACGAATCCTTCGAAATCAAGAACAACTGTATCGCCGTTTTCGATTGCGCCTTCTTCTTTGATAACAAGCTCAGCTTGACGGTTTTGCATGCCTTTTAACTCTTCTTGTACATCTTCATCAGTGACAGTAGCGTCGTCTTTTTCTACGTTAAGACCTTTGTAGTCACCAAGTTTCACTTCAGGCTTCACTGTTACTTTTGCAGTGAAGATTAAGCTTTCGCCTTTTTCGATTTTCTCAACATCGATTTCAGGGCGGTCAACTGGCTCGATACCAGCTTCGTCGATTGCTTTTGGATACTCAACTGGAAGAAGAATATCTAATGCATCTTGATAAAGAGATTCTACACCAAAACGCTGTTCGAAAAGACCACGTGGTACTTTCCCTTTACGGAATCCAGGGATCGATACTTGCTTAACAACTTTCTTAAACGCATCATCAAGTGCTTTGTTAAATGTTTCAGCATCAACTTCTACCGTTAAGATGCCTTCGTTACCTTCTTGTTTTTCCCATTTTACTGACATGTGTGTTTCCCTCCAAAAATCTATTCAGATTGTGCGTTGTTACATTCTAAAGCATCATAAAGACTTCGTCCAATTAAAAACCACGCACGCCGCTAAAGAAGCGGTATTATGTATACAACATTTGACTTGATTATACATATCGTCTTTCAACCATTGGAATCGACAACTGCACGATATATGCACAAATACAACCATTATATTATAACATAACAAGTCCGTCTTTCAACTAAATCGACAAATTACAAATAAGAAATTTCTTCAATATCTTTCAGCATTGTGCAAGCTTCTCTCAGCTCTCGTTCATCAAATTCATACAATAGATGCAATTCTTCGAGGTCAATCTCGATCCCATGCATTTCATAGCCGACTTTATGAAGTGCTGCTGCCCAAAGATTCGGATCTGTGTATTTAGGAAGAAATGGATATAGTACAAATAAGTGCCGGCGCCATAACTCTTCCACGCCTTGGTAAAGGGTTGGGTTCTCATTGCCGAGTGTGTCATCGAGCTTTCGAAGGACTTGCTGAAGCAGCGGCATTTGCTCTGGTTTAACAGCCTCAGAAGGAACAAGCGTTAAAGAATCACCGAACTTCGTCACATGAACCGGCTTTGCCACATCATGATCTGACAGAAGCTGCAGAATCAATGATTTGACCAAAGGGTTTCCATCAGGCTTTTGTAGGATCGTATTTAATAGACCCATGTGCGGCGTGATGTTTCGGTCTTTCAGCGAATGGATGAACTGCACCTGCTCCTCTGGACGCTCGAGCAGATCATCTATATTGATTTCACTGCCGTCATCTTCATCTTCATCTAAAATCTGTTCAGGCGATTCGATCATTTTTCTACTAAATTCGAGCAGCTTGTAAAAATGCTCCGCGCTTTCTGCTGGAAGGTGGTTTTCCTCAAGTACTGCTTCAATTGTCTGCTTCACTTCTTCATATTCTTTCAGCTGAATTAAGATTGTCATATACACTTGAAGCACGGTGAAGTAATGACCATATCCTTCATGCAGCATCTTTTCACACACACGCTTTGCATCCTGCAGCTCGCCCAGCTCCAGAAAACAAATCGCCATACCGAGATGAATATCGGATTCTTCATCGTCATCATAAGATTTTGCTTCTGAAAACAAGTGAAGTGCCTCTTGATACTGTTTATCTTTTAATGCTGCCATTCCTTTTTCAATCAGTCTTTCTTTCAGACCAGGAAACAAAATGACATTATCTTTCTTCTTGTCATGTTTCATGCTTACGTTCCTTTCGGGCGCATATTTTTTATCAGTTTACCAACGAAGGTTAGTAAACACAAGTAACGAGAGGTTTTCATGCAAAAAAGAAGCCGTCACACCTCGGGCGGACGGCTTCTTGTTGTTTACGCACGCAGCCAGCTGCTGCGCTTATCTTCAAATGCTTGAATGTCATCTTCTAGTAGTAAAGTTAATGAGATTTCATCATAGCCATTCAGGAGCATTTCTCTCCAGTGAGGATCCACATCAAAAGGAGTGATATTCCCTTCGTGATCTTCTATTTGCTGTTTTTCAAGATCAACCGTCATCTCATACCCTTTGTTCTCATATGACGCAGCGAATGTTTTCCACACATCATAATCAAGACGAATCGGAAGCATCCCATTTTTAAAGCAGTTTTGGTGAAAAATATCTGCGAATGATGGTGCGATGACAATTTTGAAACCATAATCATCAAGTGCCCAAGGAGCATGTTCCCTTGATGATCCGCAGCCAAAGTTTTCTCCTGCGATCAAAATGGATGAACCTTCATAAATCGGCTGATTCAGTTCGAAATCAGGATTTGGGCTGCCATCGGCTAAATACCGCCAGTCGAAAAAGGCAAACCGGCCATATCCTGTTCGTTCAATTCTTTTCAAAAATTGCTTCGGAATAATTTGATCTGTATCTACGTTGATACGGTTAAGCACAGCGGCTTTTCCTTTGTGTGTGACTAAAGGCTCCATCTATGACAACTCCTTACACGACTGTTTTCTCTTGATTAAACTTCCTGACATCGACAAACCGGCCATGTATTGCAGCCATTGCGGCCATTGCCGGGCTGACAAGATGCGTTCTCGCACCTTTTCCTTGACGACCCTCAAAGTTACGGTTTGATGTGGATGCGCAGCGTTCTCCTTCTGGTACCACATCGTTATTCATGCTGAGACACATACTGCAGCCAGATTCTCTCCATTCAAATCCTGCTTCAAGGAAGATTTCATGAAGACCTTCTTCTTCTGCCTGCAATTTGACGCTTTGAGAGCCAGGCACGACAATCGCTCTGACATGATCAGCTACCTTTTGTCCTTCTATCATAGAAGCTGCTTGGCGTAAATCAGTCATTCTTGAGTTCGTACATGAGCCAATAAACACATGCTCAATCGTAATATCTTCAATACGCTGATGCGGATGAACCCCCATGTATTCGTACGCACGAATCGCTTCTTTTTGGTCATCCTCTTGCGCAAAATCTTCAGGTCCTGGGATGGATGCATCTACAGGCAGTACCATTCCTGGGTTAATTCCCCATGTGACCATTGGTGAAATCTCATTCCCATCTAAAACAATCGTTTTATCATAGGTTGCACCCGGGTCTGTTTTAAGTTCTTCCCATTCTTTAATCGCTGCTTCGAAGTCTTCTCCCTGCGGTGCATATTTGCGGCCGCGGCAATATTCAAAGGTGACTTCATCAGGTGCAATCAACCCTGCTCTTGCGCCTGCTTCAATCGACATATTACAAACGGTCATACGTTCATCCATCGTCATGTTTCTGAATACTTCCCCAGTGTATTCAATGACATAACCTGATCCGAACTTCACGCCATGCGCACCAATGACTGCTAAAATGACATCTTTGGCCGTTACCCCTTTTTGCAGCTTTCCGTCTACTCTAATTTCTAATGTTTTGGGACGCTGCTGCCAAAGTGTTTGTGTGGATAGTACATGTTCAACCTCACTTGTACCGATGCCAAAAGCAAGTGCGCCAAATGCGCCATGAGTGGATGTATGACTATCTCCGCAAACGATTGTTTTTCCCGGAAGTGTCAAACCAAGCTCTGGTCCAACGACATGGACGATTCCTTGGTCTACACTGTGAAGGTCAGCTAGACGGACACCAAATTCAGCACAGTTGCGCTCTAGAGCACTCACTTGTTTTTTAGCAACCTCATCTTTGATCACAAATCGATTCACAGTCGGGATGTTGTGATCCATCGTCGCAAACGTGTTTTGAGGTCTTCTCACCTTGCGCCCTTTTTGTCTTAATCCTTCAAACGCTTGAGGCGATGTCACTTCATGCACCAAGTGCAGATCAATATATAAAAGGTCTGGTTTCCCCTCGCCGCTTTTGACAACGTGCTGATCCCATATTTTTTCGATGATTGTTCGAGGCATAACCCTTTTCCTCCCTCTACCTAATTCCACAAGATTCTATTTATACAATTGTTTTCGCGCGCTGCTTGAGTGCGTCTACAACTGCATGAGTGATGTCTTCAGTTGTTTGATACGTTCCCTCTTTTGCAGATAAATCCTTTGTTCTTTTGCCAGAGGCAAGAACAGCCTCCACAGCTTCTTCTATGGCAGCCGCTTCATCTTCTAATGCAAAGGATGTTCTAAGCAAGCTTGCTGCCGACAAAATAGTTGCCAGAGGGTTTGCGACGTTTTGCCCCGCAATATCGGGTGCTGATCCATGAATTGGCTCATATAAATGAAGGCCGGTGCTTGATAGACTGGCAGATGGCAGCATACCGAGTGATCCAGTAATCATTGAAGCCTCGTCACTTAAGATGTCACCAAACATATTCTCTGTCACAATGACATCAAATTGTGCAGGCTTATAAATCAGCTGCATGGCGGCATTATCAACGAGCATGTGCTCGAATTCAACGTCTGGATATTGAGAAGCCACTTCTTCTACCGCATCCCGCCATAGTTTACTAGAAGCCAGAACATTCGCTTTATCCACAGACGTTACTTTTTTCCGTCTCGTTAACGCCATGTCGAATGCTTCTTTTAGTACACGGACAATCTCTTCCTTTGTATAAAGAAGCGTATCAACCGCAGCTTCTTTTCCTTCTTCATCTGTATAGCGCTCGCTTGGTTCACCAAAATAGAGACCACCTGTTAATTCACGAACGATGACAAAATCGACTCCGTTAATGTGATCCTGTTTTAACGGTGACGCCTCGCTTAAGCTATCGAACACTTTGACAGGACGAATATTAGCAAATAAGTCCAATTGTTTGCGGATGGCGAGCAAGCCTTTTTCCGGACGAAGCTCTGGTGGGTTTTGATCCCATTTTGGTCCGCCGACTGCTCCTAATAAAATCGCATCCGCACTCTTGCAGACATCAACCGTTTCTTTTGGGAGCGGATTGTTTTTTTCATCTATTGCGATACCGCCAATGAGCGCCGTTTCGAATTCGAATTCGTGCCTAAATTGAGCCGCTGTCTCTTTGAGGACAGCGACCGCTGATGTCACAACTTCCGGTCCGATTCCATCGCCGGGCAAAAGTGCAATTTTCTTTTTCATGAGGACCTACCTCCTTTCCTATGAGATCGCGTGATGTTTCTCAATTTCAATGAGATTTGATTTAAAGATTAAATGCCTGTTTACTGCATTGACGTAGGCTTTCGCCGATGCTTCCAGCACATCTTGCGCTACACCGCGTCCAGCTGTTTCTTTTCCTTCTATTGAAACATTGACATATACTTCCGCTAGTGCATCTCTGCCTTTTCCATTTGATTGAATACGGTAGTCTAGCAAATGAATTCTTTCCTCCATACAGCGCTCCAGTGTGTTGTACACAGCTTCTACACTGCCTGCGCCTGTAGCTGCTTCTTGAATAACTTCCTGCGTTTCTTGATTTTTCAGAGAGACCGTTGCTGTCGGCATCTGCTCTGTTCCATAATGCACTTGAAGACTTTCAAATTCGTAGCCAATTTTTCGGTCTGCTACTTTTTCTTCCAATATAATAGAAATCAAATCATCATCTGTGATTTCTTTTTTCTTCTCCGTCAAATTCTTGAAGGTTTCGAAGAACTTATTGATTTCTTCTTCTGTTAGTTTAAAGCCTAGCGTTTTCATGCGGTCTTTAAACGCATGTCTTCCGGAGTGTTTCCCAAGGACAAGTACATCTGTTGTCACACCGACAAGCTCTGGAGATATGATTTCATAGGTTGTTTTTTCTTTGAGGAAACCATCTTGGTGAATACCTGATTCATGTGCAAAAGCGTTGTTACCAACGACAGCTTTATTGCGCGGTACAATCATTCCTGAGTATTTGCTCACTACATCACTTGTACGCTTAATTTCATTCAATTGAATCGTTGATTCGACCTGGTAGAAGTCTTTTCGAATATGAAGAGCGACTGCAATTTCTTCTAAAGCGGCATTTCCTGCACGTTCTCCAATTCCGTTAACAGCCGTTTCAATTTGATTTGCTCCATTTTCAATGGCTGCAAGTGAGTTTGCTACAGCCATCCCTAAATCATCATGACAGTGAGCAGACAAGTTGACGCGGTCGATATTTGGAACATGTTCCTTCATATATTTAAAGATATTGCCATACTCTTTTGGCGCTAAGTATCCAACTGTATCTGGCAAGTTAATGACACTCGCTCCAGCGTCAATGACCTTCTCTACAATTTCTGCTAAGAAAGCAAGATCTGTACGACATGCATCTTCTGCTGACCACTGGACAACTGGAAAACGTTCCTTCGCGTATTTCACCATGGAGACAGCCTGTTCTACGACCTCTTCACGTGTTTTCTTTAGTTTATGCTCCAAGTGAATATCAGAAGTAGCGATAAAGATATGAATTCTTGGTTCCACTCCATCTTTTAACGCTTCCCATGCAGCATCAATGTCACCTTTTACACATCTCGCAAGACCAGCAACTGAACAATTTTTGATCGTTCTAGCAATTTCTTGTACGCCTAAGAAATCCCCTCGGGATGAAGCGGGAAAACCCGCTTCAATGATATTAACCCCAAGGCGCTCAAGCTGCTTTGCAATGATTAGCTTTTCTTGTGCATTTAAGTTCACTCCTGGTGATTGCTCTCCATCTCGAAGTGTTGTGTCAAAAAAATTAATTTTCCGCACCGACGCTCACCGCTTCCTTTTTCTTTCCTTGTTTGACGAAAGGCATCATTTCACGAAGCTTTCTTCCAACGATTTCAATTTGGTGCTCATTTTCATTAGCATTGATCGCATTGAAACGTGGACGATTCACTTGGTTTTCAACAATCCATTCTTTTGCAAATGTTCCGTTTTGGATATCAGTCAAGACAGCTTTCATCGATTCTTTTACGTTTGCATCCACAACGCGTGGTCCTGATACGAAGTCACCCCATTGTGCTGTATCAGAGATTGAATATCTCATGCCTTCTAATCCTTCTTCGTACATAAGGTCAACGATCAGTTTCAGTTCATGTAGACACTCGAAGTATGCAAGCTCTGGCTGATAACCAGCTTCTGTTAATGTTTCAAATCCTGCTTTTACTAGTGAAGTAAGACCCCCGCAAAGGACTGCTTGCTCACCGAATAGATCCGTTTCCGTTTCTTCTTTAAATGTTGTTTCAAGAACGCCCGCTCTTGCTCCACCAATTGCTTTTGCATAAGCAAGTGCTTTATCTTTCGCTTGACCAGATACATCTTGATAGATGGCAAATAGTGCAGGTACACCAGCGCCTTGCTCATATGTTCTTCTCACAAGATGTCCTGGACCTTTTGGAGCCACAAGATACACATCTACGTCACTTGGAGGAACGATTTGATGGAAATGAACGTTGAATCCGTGTGCGAATACAAGTGAGTTGCCTGCTTCTAATTGATCTTTGATTTCTTCGTCATATACTTTCTTTTGCTGCTCATCTGGAAGTAGTACCATGACGATGTCTGCTTGTGCTGCCGCTTCTTTTACTGTGAATACTTGATGGCCGTCTTCTTGTGCTTTTGTATAAGATCCGCCTTTTCTCACGCCGACGATGACATCTACGCCGCTTTCTTTTAAGTTCAATGCATGTGCATGACCTTGTGATCCATATCCAATGATGGCAACCTTTTGACCATTTAATACGTTTTCTTGAATATCACCGTTATAATATACTTTTACCATTTGACTCTCTCCTTTTGTTTAGACAATTGAAATTGTTTTATTTTGTTGCGGCTTTTGCTGATTATCTCTCGCAAAGGCCGTGGTGCCAGTTCTGGCGACTTCTTTAATGCCGTATGGCTTAAGTAATTCAATGAGTGCTTCAATTTTTGAAGACTCACCTGTCACCTGAATGACGACACTCTCTCTGCTCACATCTACAATAGAAGCTCTAAATGGTTCAATGACCCCTGTGATCTCCATTCTAGATGCTGGTGCAGAAACGACTTTTATCAAAGCCAGCTCTCGCTGGACGATTGATTGGTTTGTAATGTCTGTTACTTTGAGAACATCAATTTGTTTGTTCAGCTGTTTTGTTAGCTGTTCGATGTCTTTCTCTTGGTCTACATGGACGACGAACGTGATGCGTGATACATCTTGAATCTCAGAATGGCCGACCGTAATGCTTTCAATGTTGTAATGTCGTTTAGTAAAAAGGCCAGTGATTCGGTTCAGTACGCCTGATCGATTTAATACAGTCAACACAATAATTCTTTTCAAGGTTTCACCCCCACCATCTCATGAAGTCCTTTCCCCGGTGCTACCATCGGGAATACTTTTTCATCTCTCGCTACATTGACATCGATGAAAACAGGCTCTCTAGAGGTTAGCGCTTCTTCAAGCTTTTCTTTCGCCTCTTCGTCTGTTGAGATTCTGATTCCTTTAATGCCATAAGCTTCAGATAATTTAACGAAGTCTGGCTGCTCTGAAAATTTAGAATATGAGTAGCGTTCTTCGTAGAAAATTTCTTGCCATTGTCTTACCATTCCAAGGCTGTGATTATTTAGAACAATCACTTTCACTGGAAGGTTCAGCTCACGGATAACGGCAAGTTCTTGCAAGGTCATTTGGAAACCTCCGTCTCCTAAAATCGCCACAACCGTTGCCTCTTGATCAGCCAGCTGAGCGCCGATGGCTGCCGGTAAACCGAAGCCCATTGTACCAAGGCCACCAGATGTGACCCACTTATCAGCATTTTCAAACGGGTAGAACTGCGCTGCCCACATTTGATGCTGTCCGACATCAGTTGCCACAATGGCTTCACCTTTTGTGAATTGATGAATGTATTCAATCAGCTTTTGAGGCTTAAAGCCCTCTGCTTCGTTTTCAACGTACCAGAGCGGATATTCTGCCTTCCACTGATCTAGTTGGTTTTTCCATTCGTCTGACTCTCCTTGCTTCCCGTCTTGCTTGATCAGCTCTTCAAGGACTAGCTTACTGTCTCCAACAACCGGGATATGGGTATGAATGTTCTTACCAATTTCCGCCGGGTCGATATCAATGTGTGCTACCTTCGCATGTTTCGCAAAGTGATTGAGGTTGCCAGTTACCCTGTCATCAAATCTTGCACCGATTGAAATGAGCAGATCACATTGGTGAAGGGCCATATTCGCCGCATATGTGCCATGCATACCAGCCATCCCTAGAAATAGAGGATGCTTTGCTGGGAATCCGCCAAGTCCAAGCAGTGTATGAGCGACTGGGATTTGCTGCTGCTCTACATACTGCCTTAATTCTTCAGATGCTTTGCCATGAAGAACGCCAGCTCCTGCTAGAATGACTGGTTTCTTCGCTCTACTTACAGCTTCTACTAATTTGCGAATTTGCAAATAGTTCGGCTCTACTTTTGGCTGATAACCAGGTAAATCTATTGGCTGATCATATTCAAACGTTCCTTCAATGCCTGCCACATCTTTTGGAATATCAATCAAGACTGGACCAGGTCTGCCTGTTGTTGCGATGTGGAACGCCTCTTTAATGACACCCGGTAATTCCTCTGGATTTCTCACCTGGTAGCTGTGCTTTGTGATTGGCATTGTGATGCCGAGCACATCTGCTTCCTGGAAAGCATCCGATCCAATAACTGAGGTTGCCACCTGTCCTGTGAAGACAACAAGAGGAAGTGAATCAATCATTGCATCTGCAATTCCTGTGACAAGGTTTGTAGCTCCAGGTCCTGATGTCGCAATGACAACACCCGGTTTGCCAGATACTCTTGCGTATCCTTCTGCTGCGTGAATCGCTCCCTGCTCATGCCTTGGCAGGACATGAAATAAACCAGAATCATAAATTTTATCGTAGATCGGTAAAACCGCTCCGCCTGGATATCCGAAAATGACTTCTACTTTTTCTCTTTTGAGTGCTTCAATTAGCATGAGTGCACCGTTCATCGTTTGTGGTGCTTTAGATGTTTCCGTCTCCACTTGTACATTTGTCCCCATTTGATTTCCTCCTCTTTGTCTTGCTTCAGTCAAGTCTTTTCACCCTTTTCTATTCAAGATCGAGATTTTAGACCATATAAAAAAGCCTTCTCACCCCACAATGACACTACTTTTCACTAGGTCAAAGGGGCGAAAAAGCTTTGTTTTTCGCGGTACCACCCTTGTTCACGGCAACATCTGCTGCCGTCTCATGGACATCTTTCATCCATTTTGGTAACGAGTGAGCAATGTCACTCGGTCTGCCCTACTATCATTTCAAGCAGACACTCAGAGGTGAGTTCACTTTAGAAAGTAACACCGGTTTCCAGCTACCACCGGCTCTCTGTAGATACTGACTCTAAAACTACTAGTCCTCTTCAACGTTTATCGATATCTATTTAGCTTGCGTGAATGTTTTCATCTGTAAAAACGACTTTTTCTCCTTCTTTAACGACTCGCTTGCGGAATTGTTCAAGAAGTTTGTTTGTGTGAACCCCAGGTTTCCCTTCACCGATTGTACGGCCGTCAACCTTTACAACGGCAATCACTTCGGCTGCGGTTCCAGTTAGAAAAACTTCTTCTGCTGTATACACATCGTGCCTTGTGAATGGTTCTTCTTTCACTTCATAGCCTAAGTCTTCTGCAATCTCCATGATGGCATTTCTTGTGATGCCTTCAAGAGCGCCGATATAACCTGGCGGTGTATAGAGCTTACCTTTTTTATAAATAAACACATTGTCTGCAGAACCTTCTGCCACGTACCCTTGATCGTTCAGCATCAGTGCTTCACTCACACCGGCCATATGGGCTTCGATTCGGACAAGGATGTTATTCAAATAATTTAATGATTTCACTTTTGGACTCAGTACATCTGGACGATTTCGCCTCGTCGGTACCGTCACAATATCAATACCTGTTTCATAAAGGTGCTTTGGAAAGATGGCCAGCGGCTCTACAATGATCACTGTGTTGGCTCTCCCGCAGTTGTTTGGATCTAAACCAAGATCACCAGCTCCTCTTGAGACAACAAGACGGATATAGGCATCCTTCAGTCCGTTCCTTTCAACTGTATGAATCATTTTTTCCGTGAGTTCCTCAAGTGAATATGGAATGTTCAGCATAATCGATCTGGCGGAATCATACAGGCGGTCTAAATGTTCCTTCATTCGAAAGATATTTCCGTTATACACGCGTATCCCTTCGAACACACCGTCACCGTATAAGAAGCCATGATCATAAACTGAAATTTTCGCATCCTCTTTTTTCACGAGTTCATCGTTTAAAAAGATCCACTGTTCCTTTTGGTCTTCCATTTTCAGTGAGCACCCTCTCTTTCAAACAAAAAGTAGTTGAATTTTCAGACACTTTATATTAAAGCGCCTCACGCTTGCTCTGCGTGTTTGTTTAGCTTTTGTTGAACCCATCTTACGCCGCTTTCCATACAGTGTCAACAGCATTTTTAAAATTATTAGACAATTTAGACTAATCAAAATTAAATGTATACGCTTACACCTTTGCTAGACAAGGAATGAAAAAAACTTAAAATTTTTTGTATTTTTTCTTCAATTGATTTACTTTACCTGAACGCTTTTCATTTGAGAAAACGTTTGTCATATTTTTTCACATTATTTTTAATGAAGATTGGTAGATTCCAGCGCTTTTGATTTTCTTTCGGTATGCCTTTCTAAAGCGTTTTCCTATGAATTTATGATAGAATGAGAGCATCTTATAGAAGGAGGGCAATACATGGCTAACATCAGAGGTTATATCGGAACGTATACAAAGGGAGACAGTAAAGGCATTTATACTTTTACATTAAATACGGACAAGCAGCAGATCGAACAAGTAGAAGTGGCTGCTGAACTTGAAAATCCTACATATTTAACCGTCTCAGATTCTCAAAAATTTGTGTATGCTGTTGTGAAAGAAGGATCACAGGGCGGCGTGGCTGCTTATCAAATCGATGCTGAAACCGGCACACTTCGTTTCATCAACCAAGAACTTGCCGAAGGCGCTTCTCCTTGTCACGTCAGCGTGGACAGTCAAACAAAAACAGCTTTTACAGCAAACTATCATAAAGGAACAGCAGAGATGTATGAAATCGATGCTGAAAATGGCTCAGTGATTCGCACGCTGTCACAGGCGCAGCATGAAGGAACTGGCCCTAACGAAGATCGTCAGGAAAAACCGCACACTCACTTTATGGGTCTGACACCAGATGAACAATTTGCAGTGTCTGTTGACCTTGGGACAGATGGCATTTATACGTATAAGAAAGAAAACGGCAAACTTGAGCTTGCTCATACATTTGAAACAAAACCAGGCACCGGGCCTCGCCATATTACATTCCATCCAACGAAACCTGTGGCATATGTGATGACAGAGCTAAGTTCAGAGGTGATTGTGCTTCATTACTTTGAAGATGGTCATTTCGAAGAGATTCAAACGATCGCAACCATTCCAAGCGACTTTACAGAGAACAATCAAGGCAGTGCCATTCACGTCTCTTCAGACGGCCAATTTGTTTATGCAGGAAATCGCGGACATGACAGCATTGCGATTTTTAAAGCAGACGCTGACGGCCAATTAAGTCTTGTCGAGATTGCTTCTTCTGAAGGAAACTGGCCTAGAGACTTTGTGCTTGATCCAACTGAAGAATTCCTCGTCGGTTCAAACCAAGAGTCTAGCAACCTAGTGTTATACAAACGCGACAAAGAAACAGGACGACTCACTGTCTTACAATCAGACATCTCAGTCCCTCATCCAGTTTGCGTGAAATTTTTAGGATAATGAAAAAAAGCCTCCAACTGTGGAGGCTTCATATTGTTGACAAAGGGCTAAAATGATCTTGATTTTAGCCCTTTGTCTTCTTTTCAGCGTGTAGACGGCATCCCGCCATCTTCAAGCTTTTGATCAATCAGAGACGTATCGGTTTTTTCACCGAACCATTTTGACAGCCTGTCCTGCGCTTTTCCTTTCACATCATCATCAATGTAGACCGCTACTTGAATCAGAGCAAATGTGATCGCTCCTAAATCATCTGTATAGCCTACACCAATCAATGTATCGGGAATGAGGTCAATTGGAAGGATAAAGTATCCGAGTGCCCCAATAATAAGGGTTTTTGCTTTGACAGGTACTTCAGGTTTTTGCAATGTATAGTAAAGTAATAGCACAGCATAGACAAGAGAGACACCAGCTTTTTGTGCCGTCTTTTTTAACTTTTCCCAAAAGGCATGATCATTAAAATGCTTCTTTGAACGCTTCAATAGTTCTTTTTTCTCAGAACGATTCATCATATCGCCTCCATTTACAGCATAGACCTTTTCCCTTCGTTATACAAGATATTCGCCAATTCGACAAACAAAAAGCAGCAGAAAGCTGCTGCATTCTACTGCTCTTTGTAAAACTTTTCGATTGCCTTATCGATGTACACCCATCCTTTATAAGACACATGAATCGTATCTTTAAAGAAATAAGGATCGTACTCATGCTTAGTCAAATCTGCGACTTCATACCCGTTATCGCGTATTTGACGATTGATTTTCTCATAATACTCTGTACGTCCCTCTTTCGGAAAACCGGTATAATCATACCATTTTCCGTTAACAGGAATCGTCACAAACAAAGGCTTTGCCCCTGCCTGTTTTAAAATATCCAGCATGATTTGAAAATCTTTGTATTCTGGTGATTCCGCATAAGAATGACCTTCACGGGAATCTTTCATCTTTTTCATGATCGGTTTCAGCTTGCGGTCAAACAGTTTTTGATTAATATAAAACGGGTTGTTCCCTGCTCTTTTCGCACCAAAAACGCTCGCTTCTTTTTCAAGCTCAGTCCATGTTTTTCCTTTGACTGAATGAGACGGTTGAAGCTTACGTTCATGTCCCGATCCAATTGTATAGTACATGTCTTTCTTTTGAAGCATGCCATAATACATTTTTGCAATAGGAGAAATCGCGCCATAAGCGAATTTGTTCCCAGAAAGCTCTGCTTTAAAAAGCTCTGTGATGACCATGTCGTTCTTCACTGCTTTAAACTTCATGATTCTCTTGATCAGTTCTTTTTTCACAGCTGGATCAATTTCTTTATTATAAGCGAGATTCAGTGCTTGAAGCGCTGAATAGTTCGGTGCAAAGTGATTTTCGTCAGATCCCCATTTCACAAACCACTGCGGGGACACGATAAACACAAGCTTCTTCCCTTTTAATTCATCCATATGCGCTGCAAAGTTCATCGCATGAATTAATGATTGCGATCCACCTTTTCCAATAAGATAAGGTGTAAACCCTTGAGGATTCTCATGAAAGAAATTTGAAGGGTGATATGGATCAAAACGTGATAGTTCAGAAGATCCATAGATCGGCAAATAAGTTGGATCTTTTAGCATTTCGTCTTGTAAATAAAGCCCTTGAAACATCCCCGGATCTAATTCTGTGGCTGACTTTTGTAATTTGTCTTTTGGGATCAGATGTGAGAGCCATGCATTTGGTACAAGAAGAACACCAATGAATAGAACAGCCGCTAAAATAAGCGGCCCAAAAAAACGCTTTTTCATTACTTCATCTCTGCCAGCTGCTCAGCAATGTGATTCGGTGTATCCCACACATCACGATCAAACTCTGTAATCGGAACAGTAATTCCAAGTTGACTTTCGATTGCCATAAGCAGCTCTACTGTACCAAATGAATCTAGAAGACCTTCGTCAAAAATTGCAATCTCTGGATTTTCTTTCACAACGTCATCCTGACAAACCTCTGCAATAATACCGTATACTTGATTTTTAAATTCCATAATTTTCTACTCCCTTAATCATTAATGATGAAATGGTTTTCCTGAAAAAATATAAAATCCGAAACAAATCACATGGAATGTAATAATGATCGACACAACCATTGTGACCTTATTATCCGGCCACCACTTGTGTTTTTTATTCCATTTCTCGAATAAATTGTAACCGGACATCACAACTGCGTGATATAGTCCGTAAATAATATATTGAAGTGCTAGACCATGCCAAGCACCCATCAATAGAAAGAGGACAAAGTACCCAATATTTGATACAGCCATACGGTTCTTGATCCACTTCTTTTTTGTCATAAAGAACACAAATCTCATAAACACGTAGTCTCTGAACCAGAAGGACAGGGACATGTGCCAGCGATTCCAGAAGTCTTTAATGTTCCGGCTGATAAACGGTTTGTTAAAGTTTTCTGGTGATTTAATGCCCATCATATAACTCACACCAACAGCAAATGCTGTATAACCAGCAAAGTCAAAGAACAAATACATACTGTACGCATACATATATGTTAACTGTTGAACAAAGTGACTGCTGCTAATGTGATGAATATTCATGAGAATATACGTGTGAATCAGATAACCAATAATGAACTTGTATAAGAAGCCGATAAAAATTTTATGAATACCGGCGTATAGAAGATCACTGTACGCTTCCTTTTCAGGGGGCGTATCCATATCCTTTTCAAACCGGCGGTAACGATCAATCGGACCTGATGAAATCGTCGGGAAAAAGACAATGAAATAGACCAAACGATGAATCGGCATTTTCTTCTTAATCAAGCCGTCTCTTGTCTCGATAATTAACTGAACACCTTTAAATGTTAAGTACGAGATCCCTAAAAAGCTCAGCCAGTTCATTGGCGGCGGTTGATGCGGCTGATGAGTTAAAAAGAACGGTAAAACCTTTGATAGCACTAGCGGCAAAATCGATGCCACCACTGCCATATAGAAAACAGACGCTTGATTCGCTTTCAACCGGTACGAAAGGTACAGGCGGATGATCAAGACTTGCCACACTGTAAACAAGAAAAGCAGCAGCGCGCCATGTGCATCCTTAGAGAAAATAAGGGCGAGTGCCACAACCGTTGCAAACATGTTGTAGCCCTGCATTCTTTTGCCGCGAAGACCAAGAATGATCGTCGGCAAAAGAAGAACACCAATTAGAATGAAGAAAAAGAATGAACTAAACGGAATCATAGAAGAACCTCTTTCGCGATTCTTTTACGGTCAACCTTCCCGTTTGGCGTCATGTATAGCTGCTCAAGATAGACAAACTTTCTTGGAATCATGTACGCTGGCAGTGAATCCGCCATTTCTTTCTTAATCGCACTTGTCAGCTGATATTCTTTTTCAAATGAATGCGCTGCTGGGACAATGGCTGCAATCAAATACTCCACATGACCGTTTGGCTGGAACGGCACAATCACACAAGCATTGACATACGTTGTCTCGCTCACATGATATTCAATTTCTTCAAGCTCCATCCGGTATCCATGCAGCTTAATTTGATAGTCCAGACGACCGTGGCACGTAATCAAACCATCCTGCGTCACACCTGCGTCACCTGTACGGTAAGCAGGGCGTCCTTCGTATTCAAAGAACACTTTACCCGTTAAGGCTTGTTCACCTAAGTAGCCTCTCGTGACGCTTGGCCCCACGATGACAATTTCCCCTTTTTCACCATCAGGAAGTGCATTGCCTTCTTCATCTAAAATAACGATATCTGTATCCGGTTTGGCATAGCCGACTGGTAAAGAATCGTGCTGATCAAGAATGGCCTGCGTGACTTCAATCGATGTGATCGCAACAGTTGCTTCAGTCGGACCATACGTATTAAAGACCTGCGCTTTTGGAAAACGCTCAAGGAGTGCACTTGCTACAGATACAGGAAGTGCCTCTCCGCAGAACAAGAAAACTGTCAACTCTGGTAAAAGCTCCCCTGTAAAGGAAGGGTCCATTAAGCACATTTGCACAAAGGAAGGTGTTGATGTCCACACTTCAACGTCAGATTGACCAAGTGCTGCAAACATATCCTTCGGCTTATTCACTAGATCTTTTACTAAACAGTAAAGCGTGCCGCCTGATTGAAGCGCTGGATATAAATCCATCACAGATAAGTCAAAAGAAAATGGTGCTTGATTTAAGAACGTGCGTCCCCCACCAATTGGGAAGTCACGGCACATCCACTCTGTAAAGCTTTCTAAATTATTGGCTGTTACCTGAACGCCTTTCGGTTTTCCGGTACTGCCAGACGTATAAATGATGTAAAAAACATCATCCTGTTGAACCCACTGCGAGGATGGCGGTGCTTCTTTTTCAAGAGCTAAAAGAGATGCCGCACTCTTCACTTCAATGTGTTCTTCTACATCTAGTACATTCTGCTCATTTGCACAAATCAACAGACTGGCTTTTGAGCTTTCAATAATTGAGACGATACGCTCGGCAGGGATTGAGATGTCGACCGGAATGTATGGTCTACCTGATTTCACACTGCCTAAGAAAGAAATGAGCATCTCTGGCTCCATATGACCGTATACAATGACAGGTGCACTATCTGTAGCGACTGCATCGATCGCACCAGCCATTTGGTCTGATAGATGCCAAAGCTCATCATATGTGATCGAAGCATGTTGAGAAACAAATGCTGGCTGTGTTGGTTTCGTTTGTTGGTATTCTTGAATCGTGTGTAATAGTTTCATAGTTTAATCTCCAATTAAAAATCGTTGTAAATGAATGATCCCGTATTAGCTGTGTGGAATCCGTAAATAAAGAACAATAATAGCAAAATAAGTAAGTAAAAGCTCGTATATCCTATCCATTTTACAGACTTATTTTCTGATAGCTTTTTGAATAGCATATTGATAACCTCTTTTCTTTTGACACTTATAGAGACGCATGAATCATTAAAAGAGTTTCATATCAAAACATAAAAATTTTAAGAAATCATGAAAAAAGATGTCGAACCTTGGAACGTCTCTTTTGGCAAAGCTGTCTTATTGTAACAAAGATTTAATACATTTGAAATAAAATCCGAGCTTAAATTTGCCTTAAAATTGGTGAAAGCTGTCGAATAAACACAAAAGCCACCTAGTTTACCTAGATGGCTTTGATTTTAATTACTTCTTATATTTATTGACTTCGAACATGAGAATATTTTTGAACACCACATAATCCTTTTTACTTTCAAAGGGACCTTTATTGTTGTCATGCTCGTCAATCTCATAAAACCCTGGTCCTTCTCCGGCATCACGCTTTTTGTACCAGGATAGGAAAGCATTGACTTCTTTCATGGAGAGGTCATACTCTTTTTGCAATCCATTGACCATAGTGATGATGAGGAGAGCATCTCCGTCTTCATCTGTTGCATCGTCTTTTGGTGGTGTGGTTGGTTCTGGGTCTTTGTCACCCGGGGTTTCTGTATTGTTTGGAAATTCTAGGTCTTTTAAAGATAAAGAGATAAAAGATTTGTAGTTTTTGTCTGCAGTCTCTGTATAATTCAAATTATAATCTCGACCACCTAAAAGGTATAACATGTCTCCAATAACTACTGATGAAGCTCCTATACGCATATTATGGTAAGGCACATCTATTCTAACTAATTCTTCTTGATCTGTATCATATGTAATTAAACTTCTTGTTGAACTACCGGGAAATATCATGTTATTTTTATAAGTTACACCATTCAAATAACCACTGACAAACCCTTTTTTCTTTGCAGTCCAAACTTCTTTTTTAGCGTCAAATTCAAAAACTTCACGTTTATCGTTTTTGCCAAAGATATAAAACTTCTCATCTAATACTAGACCGATTGCTCCTTCTATTTTAACATTTAGAGGAGCTTCTTCTTTCCATGTTTGACTGGTTAGATCATAACTAAAAAATTCTTTACCGCCTAGTACATAAATTTTATTTCTAATAACACCCGCTTGAACGTTATAAGAGCCTTTTGATTTGCTAACAAAGGGAATATCAGGTAGCGTTTCCCATTCATCTTTTTTTGTATCATACACTTCGAACTTATTATAAGTAAAACCCGTATGTTTTCCAGCAAGGACATAAATTTTTGAACCTACTACTACTGATGCTGCTCCCCCTCTTCCAGTTGGTATATTATTCTTTTTAGTCCATTTATTTATAGATGGATCATATTCTAACGTTTCTTTGTCCGCATTAAACCCACCAATTACATAAATTTTCCCATCTACAGCATTAGCTACAGCTCCCACTCTTGCTGTTGGCAAATCAGCTAATTGATTCCATTCATCCTTAGCAGCATTTGCAACTTGAAATACCTGTGTGAATGAAAGAATTACTAGTAACATCATGACGATCCATTTTTTCAAAAATAACACTCCCTTTTCATTATCTTACTTCTTCATTATCGGAGTGTTTTTTAATTTGTATAGAATAATTCATCTTTTTAAAGAGAAATTAATAGAAAAAACATCGAAAAAGTAACTTACTAAAGAGTCGCTTAAAATAATAGGTTCAATCAAAAACTGCCTGAGTCTATAATCAAAGAACACAATAAAAAACCCATGATTTCATGAGTTTCTTCTCAGTCCATTATTAAAAAATCCGTCACAAGGCAAGCAGGCTCTCCGTTTTGATCTAGCCCCCAAAAGCTTGGATACATCCCGTCGCCGAAGCCTGTTGTAAACATGGCAATGTCCACTTTGTCATGAAAACGGGCGACGAGCCAGTCCCATGTGTGCTTGTAGTTTTGCTCAAGCGCTTCTGCAAATTCTTCATAAAGATAGAAATCATTGTCCTCTTTATACCGTTTATCCTCATAAGCTTGTAAATATCGTGCTGCTTCCGCATCCATGAAACAACCCATTCCCGTATTTACACCGTAGCCGAAGAACTCGTCTTCTTTCAATTGATTGAGTTCTTGCCCTGCTCTTGTGGCAAGCTCCCATTCTGTTGCTTGCTCGTTTGTGAACTTGATCATTGCATAGGCAACGCGTTCGTCACCGCTTTGCAACCGCTTAACTATAAGTAGAATAGGATATTTTCCTAGAGCAACCTTCCTCGTAAACGATTGGTCCCCTTCTGAAACAAAAGGATCGCAGGCAACGATATGACCGCTCGTGATCTCGGTATAGCCTAACTGTTTGGCGAATAATTGATCACCTTCTGAGCTGCTTGATTTCTCTCCATTTTCATATAGTAGGTTTGTTGGATTGATGTTGTACAAGTGACCATTCCTTTCAATGTTTTTCTAGGGCGTTTGGGATTATGTGCTTTTTCCCCATTTA
The DNA here is from genome assembly GCF_030209735.1 of Bacillus sp. lyk4-R2A-2. NCBI lineage: Bacteria > Bacillati > Bacillota > Bacilli > Caryophanales > Bacillaceae > Bacillus > Bacillus sp. lyk4-R2A-2. The sequence goes on along the minus strand of NZ_JARVRK010000005.1, from coordinate 132,516 downwards.
ATCCGTCAATAAAAAATCTGTAACGAGACAAGTTTCATCTCCATTCTCGTCCATCCCCCAAAAGCTTGGGTATACGCCATCACCAAAACGAGTAGAAAAGATCGCTAAATCAACTTCTCCTGAAAGCGCGTGGCTAACCAGCTTCTTGTATCCTCATAACTTTTCTCCAAACAGTTCTATCAAAGGGTTCTCCTTCTACTATACACTTTAATTTTTTTAGTTGGAAAATGAATATTCTCTCTTTTGAACATTTATCCCTTTGCGATGTCTTTTTCATTAGTTAAAAATAAATGGAAGGTTCATTAAAAAACGCCCTTCCAATGGAGGGGCTGTGTTATTAACTATTTTATTTTGAATATCTCTTAATAAATGTTTCGCTAATCCTGCTTACGATATAGATCGTAACCGCTAAAATCAGCATCAACGGAAACATACTTAAACGATCATCTGCAGCATAAACAATGATCCCCACAATGATAGCCACTACGATTGCCGTTAAAAAATGCTTCACCGCCATCTCACCCCTTTGTATACATCATATACATTTTATTACACAAAAGGTTCTATTGAAATAATTTCCACAAAATCAGATATACGCAAGTCTAGATTGATTTCGACCACAAGCAGAAGTGGGTTTCCTTTGTTTCGCTCTATAAGAGGGTTGCTTCCCTCCCTTATATTGTTGATATAATCTCTATATGCTAAAATTAACTAAAATATCTAGATAATGGATCAACCAGGAGGTCATTCAGTGACACAGCAAAGTAAACCATCCAAAATGTTATTAATTACTTTACCCGGCGCTATTATTGCCCTTGTGATGATCTTAGGGAAAATTGATACACCTGTAACAAATGTTTTATTTTATATTGTGGCTTTTAGTGTTATCGGTTTAGTGGTTTCGAGCTTAGTAAAAGACTACAGAAAAAAGAAAAGTTAAACTCTTCGTCTAGGAAGCTGTCGTTTATGCAGCTCCCTTTCTTTATGTGAACCCTCTCAAATTTCTACATTAAAGCAAAAACAACTGGAATTAAAAAGAGGGAAGTAAATGAGTAGAGAAATTAAAGGAGAATGGAATGAAAACCCTTGACGTCTTTGAGTTGAAGAATGGAATTGACCAAACGCTGAACAAGTTGAAGCAGCAATTACAGAATGTTAAGTCCCTAGAAAAACAAATCAATCAAATCATCTCCTTGGATGGCGCATTAAAGGGAGAAGCTGGACAATCGATAAAAGCTTTTTATTTGGAGTGTCACATTCCCTTTTTGCAATTCTTTCAGATCATCATTGAAGAATACAGTGGTGCGCTAAAAAAGACAAAACAGGCACTTCATGCTTTTGAATCAAACCCGAATGGTTTTATCTCTCAATCATTCATTGAACACGAGCTTGACCAAGGGTTAAAAAAAGCCGAACGGGCCATTTCTGATATCGTATCAGATGTGAATCAAGCCATTGGCAGAGTAAACCATATTGTGCATTTGCCTCATGTAAACGAATCTACTTTCCAACAAAGCTATCAAAAAGCATGGCTTGAGACGTCCAAAACCATTGGACTACTTCATGCTTTTGACAGAGAACAAACAAGTGCACTAAATGAAACAAAAAGTTCCCTTCACACAATGAAGCAATACATAGACACTTTAAGCACGATGTTCACTGGCCCGAAAATTGAGATGACCAGTTATCAAAAGGGCTCTATTTTCAAAGATGGAAAAGAAGAAAAAATCAAGAGCACCATCAACGGATTGAATGAAAAAATAGACAACCCTAAAGAAAACCCAATGATGATCATGCTCAAGAAGCTGAATGAAAAAGAGCGATCGAATGTGGATACGGTTGTGAAGAAGAAACCATCTAATAAAATCAATCAAAACGCCGTGATCGTAAATAGAAAAGTATATAATACAAATGAAAAGATTGACTTCGCAAATGCCAAAACAGTTGAAGTTATTCGAGATGGAATGCTATATCGGTTACGAATATCGGATCAAAACAAAGTGAATATTGAAAGCATCACAAAGATTTCTGATGTGAAAACGGGAGAACAAACCTCAAACATCTTAAATACGGCGGTTGAATTTACAGGAATAAATGATGCAATTCGAGTCATCACAGGGAGAGATCCTGTAACAGGTGATAAAGTCGCTGACATGGACCGTCTAGTATCAAGCTTGTACATGATACCAGGAGCTAAAATCGCTAAAGTTGGAAAATACGTATTTAAAATAATGAAAGGAGAGAAAGTAGCCAAGAAGATTGTTAAAACACCTTCCTTCGGCAAACACTCCGTACCAAAAGGTCCGTATCGTGAAGTAAATGGTTTCCCTGTAAAAGTAAAACCAGGGGCTCAAGAAAAACATATTCCTGATGCACCTAACTATAAACAGGAGATAGCTAATGGAAAGAAAAAAAGCATCTTTTACGGGGACAATAAAAAAGCTCAAGAATTGCTTGATAAATATGCTGGTAAAGGAGAAATGATGGTAAATGGAAGGGAAGTTGCCAATTTCGGTCAAAAAATAGGACAGACCTATGACTTAAAAACCGGGAAATATATAGAGACTACAAGAGGTACTATCCATTATTCAAAAAACGGTGCTCATATAGTCCCTTCAAAACCATTAGAATGAATGAAAAGGATGATTAACTATGGAATATAACTCTTTAATAAAAACATTAGATGAAAATGGAGGGAAAGAACTTATATTAGTTTGGAAAAATGGATTAAAGATCGTTGGTAAACCAGACACACTCTATGAATCAGATAATGGTTTAGAGGACGATGATGTAAATTATACAGAATACTATGCTGTTGCTTTTAGGGTAATAGAAGTTTTGACCCAGCCTACTCATAATGAAAGCAGTATATATGATTGGATTAGTACAGGAAAAAGCTCATTAGTAGAAATATCTCTTTATAAAGATACACCAAATGCAGTATATTTAGCAGACGGTCAAAAATTATGGGAATTGGACAGTGATAATTAACAAAGGAAGGCCCCTCCAAATTGGAAGGGCTTTTCGTTTGTTTTTGCTTTACCTCAATATATTAAGTAGCAACCCTACATATAAGCCCATTTTCAATTTATACATTTTTGATTTTGATCCATTTACGTTCATAGTCATTGAAGAAGCTAATCAGAAATCAGCCACCCATCTTGATAGCTTCTTTGATACAAAAATAGGGAACGGAAATACTTAAAAACAAATTCGCCCCCAACCCGCTCCCAAAACCCTAATTTGAAGCAATAATCGATCTTATGTTCCAAGAAATAAAAAAGCCTGAAATCCTTTCATATCAAGGGTTTCAAGCTTTTACATTAGTACGTCCCAGGAGAGATTCGAACTCCCGACCGACGCCTTAGAAGGGCGTTGCTCTATCCAGCTGAGCTACTGGGACATGTTGTTATGTAGTGTTTTTTTGGTGAGTACCTCACCGACAAGATTTATTATATTACTATTGTTCTTTAAAGTCAACGGTTTTTCGAAAGTTTTTTCATAAGGGGCAAATGCTGCACCCTTATGAAATACCTTCCAATGTGACAGTGTTTTCGAGGTCTTGTATGGCTTGACCTTCGTCTGTGAAAAACTGTACGTTCGCTTCGCTTCCATCTAGTGTCAGTATAGCGTAGCTGCGCTCTTTACGCACTCTTGGCAGGTGCACGCTGCCTGGGTTAATGAGCAGTTTTCCTCTTAGCAGCTCACTGCCTGGGATGTGCGAGTGGCCAAAGCAGATGATGTCTGCGCCTAGCTCTTCTGCACGGTAGTAGACTTGAAGCAAGGATTGTTTGATGCCATGCAGATGTCCGTGAGTGAGAAATAGTTTTCGGCCTCCATCAAGTGAAAGCAGGAGCTCTTCTTCAAAATCGCCCATAAAGTCACAATTTCCTTTGACGACCTTGTATCCTTCGAGAGCTGGGTGGTTCGTTTCGAGTTCTGAATCTCCGCAGTGAATCATCATGTCGACTTCAGCCGCATGCCGTTTGGCAATGGTTTGAAGTTCGTCTGTGAGTCCATGACTGTCACTAATGATGAGTATCTTCATGGCTTCATTCCCCCTTATTCATTTGCGTCTAGCAGTGATGAAAGCTTTTGAAGCGCGACCGCTCGATGGCTAATCTTGTTTTTCTCCTCTGGTGATAACTCGGCCATCGTCTGATCTTTGTCTTTGACGATGAAAATTGGGTCGTATCCGAAGCCGTTTTCGCCGATTGGTTCCTCTGCGATGAAGCCTTCTACTGATCCTTCTACCGTCTTTGTTTCTTTACCCGGTATGCTGACAGCAAGGGCACATCTGAATCTAGCTGTACGGTCTTCTTTTTCAATGCCTTGAAGCTCGCTCAGCACTTTTTCTACATTCTCAGCATCGTTTTTATGTTCACCAGCGTATCTCGCTGAATATACGCCAGGTTTTCCGCCAAGATAGTCAATCGACAAACCGGAATCGTCTGCAATGACCATTTCACCTGCTTTGGCTTGAATCGCCTCGGCTTTGATAATGGCATTTTCTTCGAAGGTTTGTCCTGTTTCTTCAATCTCTTCAGTAAAGCCGATGTCTGCTAGTGTTTTGACCGTGAATCCTTTTGGCTCAAGAATGGCTTTGAATTCTTTCGCTTTACCCGCATTGTGCGTTGCAATGATGGCTGTTTTCATCCTGATCAAACCCTCTTCTCTTTATTCGATGACTTCTCCTGTCACTGCTTTTTGCTTTTCGATTAATTCTTTGATGCCCTTTTCGGCTAAATCAAGTAGTCCGTTTAGCTGTTCTCTTGAGAATGTCGCTTCTTCGCCTGTGCCTTGAAGTTCAACAAAGCGTCCAGCGCCTGTCATGATGACATTCATATCTACTTCAGCTGAAGAATCTTCTTCATAATTTAAATCTAACAGAAGACCTTGCTGAGAATCAATTCCGACGGATATCGCCGCTAAATAATCAGTGATCGGGTTTTGTTTGATGACACCTTCTGCTCGAAGCTTTTGAATCGCAAGCGTCATGGCGACAAAAGCACCGGTAATAGATGCTGTGCGTGTGCCCCCGTCTGCTTGAATGACATCACAGTCAATCCAAATCGTGCGTTCGCCAAGCTTTTCTAAATCAACGACTGCACGGAGTGCTCGTCCAATTAATCGCTGAATTTCCATTGTACGTCCTGTCACTTTTCCTTTAGATGATTCTCTAATGGTTCTTTGAGCGGTTGCTCTTGGAAGCATGCTATATTCTGCTGTAATCCAGCCTTTTCCTTGTCCTCTTAAAAAAGGAGGTACGCGGTCTTCGATGGATGCGTTACAAATCACCTTCGTATTGCCCGCTGAGATTAAGACAGAGCCTTCTGGATGCGTAATGTAGCCTGCCTCTATTTCAATTTTTCTTAATTCGTCATAGTGTCTTTCATCTAATCTCATGATTTACCTCCGTTACAATATACATTCCGCGCGGATGCCAGCGGGGTTCTCCTACTAACTTTGACAACCTCGGCTCGTTCTAATCGCTTGGAATAAAAAAGAGGCAGCGAATATGCATGCCTCTTTTTCTCCATTATATCAATGTGTGCCGTTAAAAACTACCTGTATTCACTTGTTCTGGTCTTGAAACCGGCTTTGTCAGCTCTGCTCCTTTTTCGTTCACAAGCTCAGCCTTGCCGTTTACCTTAACGGATACGCTTTTGACGTCCGGCAGCTCTGTTAATGTGAGCACGATGCTATCAAGAACTTTTTGTGAAATCACCTTTTTCTTTTCATCTGCGCTGCCGAAAATGGATTCGTTGAAATCAAGTGTCACATGTCCGTCTTTTACTTTCGGGATATCATTCAGCTTTACATCTTGATCAAAGTCTGTGAGCAAATGGCTTTTTTTGCTTGGTCCAGAGACGAGCTCATCAATGGCTGCTGTAATTTGATCATCCTCATCTTTTGGCGTCCTTTTGGTCACAGGAACATAGTACGTCTGTTCATCAGATTCAGCTAAGTAATAAACTGTCACTGGCTTTGTCGATGTCATATCAGCGGCAGCCTCGTGCTGAATATTAATACCGTCTTCTCTGCTTAAATCATCTGAAATCGGTGTGCCGTTCACAGGCATTTCTTTTAGTTCATGACCATTCATTTTCAATTTGACTTTGGCGACAGAATCAAACTGCGTTAACGTCCAAGTGACCGATTGCAGGATGCGCTGTTCGTCTTCTTTTTTATAGTTTTTGAATTCATTTGAAAAATCTACTACGGCCGTTCCGTCTTTAATGTCGACAGATACACTCGTGTCGGCCGGTAAAACAGCCCGGAATCCATTTGGCATGAGGTTAGAAATCGGTCCTCCGTCCACGAGGTATTCTAAGGTTTGTTTGGCACTCCCCTCATTTTTCGGCAGTGGAATGGATTGAGAAACGACATACCCGTTTTTATCAATTAAATATAATTCTCTCATGACTGTATCTGCCTTCTTCTCTTCTTTTCCTTCTTTCGCTGTTTGTTTCTCTTCTTTATTTTCTTTCACATATGTGACGTTTTGTGGCGGGTCAATCTCTGTTTTCGCTTGGTCTGTTTGAAACAATCCGCATCCTGACAAAAGCATGGCTGACGCGATACACGTCACAGCTGCTGTAGATCCTTTTTTCAGCATACTTCACCCTCCTCTAGTAGTTTGTACTACTATGTATACGAGCTCCTCCTGCGGATTAGACCCTTTTCATAAAAAAATAACCCACTTCAAATAGAAGGGGGTTATTGCTGATAGACGTGTTCGAGTGATACGGTTTCGACCTTCCCTGGCAGGTAGCCAAACCAGTCACGAGCGATGTTTTCAAAATTTTGCTGCTGCCCTGTTGTATAAAATGTATGAACAGGCGCTTCTTTAGAGGTATTTAACAGTCCTTTATAGGAAAGAATCGTACTTGCTTCTCTCGCTGTCTCGTCCCCTGATGAAATGATGCTCACATCACTGCCCATAAAGCGCTGAATCGACTCTTTTAAAATTGGATAGTGTGTACAGCCAAGAATGAGTGTATCAATTCCTGTTTCTTTCATCGGTTCAAGGGAATCTTTCACCACTTCATCTGCTGTCTGATCTAAAAACGTCCCGCTTTCCACAAAGGGAACAAGCAACGGACATGCCAGACTTTGAACCGCTAGTCCTGCTTTTAGGGATAGCAAAGCTTCTTTGTATGCCTCGCTTTTGATCGTATTGGCTGTACCAATGACACCAATTTGCTGATTGTTTGTCACCTTGATGGCTGTGCGGGCGCCGGGCTGAATCACGCCAATGACCGGAATATCAAGCGTTGCTTTGATTTCATCTAGTGCGATCGCCGTCGCTGTGTTGCATGCGATGACGAGCATTTTAATATGATGATGTCTTAATAAGTAGTGTGCCATTTCCCAAGTATATTGAAGAACCTCTTCTTCTTTCCGAGGGCCATACGGGCACCGTTTTGTATCGCCTACGTAAATGATTTTTTCTTTTGGCAGTTGTCTCATGATTTCCTTTGCAACGGTTAAACCGCCGACGCCGGAATCAATGACGCCGATTGGTTGATCCAACAAAATCGCCTCATTTTCTTTTCATTTGCTGCTGTAGTTTCGTTAAGGATTGGTTGAAAACGATGGCTTCTTCTTCTGAGAAAGCCCCTAGAAGTTCACTGACGTATTCTTGGCGTTTAACAATCACTTCTTGAATGATCCGCTCGCCTTCAGGCAATAAATGAATGCGAACCACGCGGCGGTCAGAAGGATCTTTTACTCGTTCGACAAGTTCACTTTTTTCCATTCGATCAATTAAGTCGGTGGTTGTACTGCAAGCCAAATACATCTTTTGTGATAGCTCACCTATTGTCATATCTCCGAATTCATAAAGCCACTGAAGCCCTACAAATTGAGGAGGTGTAATCGTATATTGGTTCAGGATTTCTCTGCCTTTTTGCTTAATAATTGCAGCAATATGGCGCAATGATTTTTCAATCTCTGCTACATGGTCGAACTCATTCGTTTCCATTTCATTGATACCTCACTATAGCATCTCACTTTGATTAAAACGTACATTCCTATTTTCCTCGTTTTTCAGAGAAAATGCAAGAAGAGACTCATGGAAACCATATAGAAATAACCGGTTCCTCCCTAGAGTGGAAGGAAAACCGGCTGACTTTAGAGCTCTAGCTCACCCATACGCAGAAGCTCGACTACGGCCTGTGAACGACCTTTGACTCCTAGCTTTTGCATGGCATTCGAAATATGATTTCGAACAGTCTTTTCGCTAATAAAAAGCTCGCTTGCAATTTCTTTTGTTGTTTTATCTTGGACGAGCAATTCGAATACTTCTCTTTCTCTTTTGGTTAATAGCGGCTTGGATTGAAACTCTTTCTCCTTCAAGTATTGTAACCCTCCTTGCTAAGGTGAGAGCTCTAGTCTCTATAGAATGGGATTCTGTATAGTCGAGATATCATATGCCGGCTGCCCGAGGTAGGTGACGTTAAAATCGAGAATTCCTGCATATGAGCGTCCATTTTGTACGGTTTTATCCGCACAAAAAAGGACGAGTTTCCTACCCGAGACGTCGTCCTTTTCATACACGTATTTAAAAGATAGAAATGGCTCCTGTTAACAAAGCAATAAGCGTTGTAAAAAGGGCAGTTAACACGGTCCACAGCAATGCGTATTTTTGCAAATCGCCAATATCTTTGTTCAGCATACTGACAAGAAGTAGCGTTGAAGCCACAAGAGGGCTCAGCAGATGAACAGGCTGTCCTATAATAGAGGCGCGTGCAATTTCCACTGGATCAATTCCGTAAGCTGCGCCGGCTTCTGCCAAGATTGGCAGCACCCCGAAATAATAAGCATCATTTGAAAGAACAAATGTAAATGGCATACTCGTTAAAGCCACAATGAGCGGAAAAAATGAACTGTAAGAATCCGGAATTAAGTAAATCACCAAGTTGGCAATCGACTCCACCATTTTTGTCCCCGAAAAGATTCCTGTGAAAATTCCTGCTGCAAACACAAGGGTAATGACCGTTAAGGCATTTCCCGCATGCGATAAGATTCTCTCGCGCTGATCTTCAACCTTTGGATAGTTGATCATGAGAGCGATGACAAATCCAATTAAGAAGAGAACTGGAATCGGTACGATATCTAAAACAAGTGTCGCCATCACCGCAATCGTCAAGAAGAAGTTCACCCAAATGAGATTCGGTCTCTTTATATCTTCTAAGCCATCTTCGATTGACGCTGCCAGTTCAGGGGAGATCGAGACCTCTTCTTTGTACTGAATTTCTGCAACCCCAATTCGCTTCCGCTCTTTTTTCCCAAGCACATAAGCAGTAAAAAGGATGAATAGACCGCCAGCTACCATCGTTGGAATTAATGGAATAAAAAATTCAGCTGCATCCAAGCCAAGCGCCGCAATTGCACGAGTAGCTGGACCACCCCACGGGGTCATACCGCTCATAATACCTAATGATAATAATGAAATCGTTCCTAAAATCAACGGGTTCATCCCAATTCTTAAGAAAAGCGGCAGCAAAGCGGATACGGTAATCATGTAAGTTGTCGTCCCATCACCATCTAATGCAACAAGCATAGACAAAATCGCTACCCCAAACGCAATTTTGACAGGATCCCCTTTCACAATACGTAAAATGAGTTTAATCAGTGGATCAAACAGCCCAGCATCCAGCATGACACCGAAGAATAAAATGGCAAATAACAATAAAGCAGCAGATGGCGCAACCGTTTTGAGTCCATCGAGCATCATATCCCCTAACCCACTGTAAAACCCACCAATCAATGCAAAGATGATCGGTACTACGGTTAACGCCACCACCGGATGCATACGTTTTGTCATAATAAGAAATGTAAAAGTCACGACCATTAAAAGCCCTAAAATAGCTAGCACTATATATCCCTCCATCCTCTTCTTTACACGATCAGCAAGCGCCCCTTTGCACTTGTGATCTGAATGTTAGCGCTTTCTATTTCAAGGATATAATAGCTTTTTTCATAATGAAAATATTGATTTTTTCGTATCTTCTATAAATTCTTTTTATAATCAGCCCTGCTGGCTTCTTAAAAATTCGATGAATGCTTTCACAACAGATAAATGAAGGGAGTCAGGCTGGTACATAAGCCATGTATCTCTTAAAACAGGCTGTCCATCTTTATACGAAAGACCTTTTACAAATAGCTCATCACTTGGCCTGAGGCAAATTTCCGGGACAATGGCATAGCCTAAACCGTGCTTGACCATCTCTTTTGATGTATCCTGGCGATCTGTCTCCATCGTCACAAGCGGAGGCATGGCAAACGTTTCCTGCCACCATCTGTTAATCAATCGTTTTAATGAACTATCTGTATGATAGTCAATGAGCGGCAGCTTCGGAAGGTCCTTTAGCTGAATTTCTGATTTTGAAATGATACAAAGCCGCTCTTTATCAAGCAAAAACCGCTCTCCATTCCAGTCGTAATCCCCTCTTAAAATCCCTAAATGAACACTTGATGTGCCTAATAAATCCATGACTTTCGTACTCCAGCCTGTATTCACCATGAATTGAACATGTGGATACTGCTTAGAAAATTCTCTTAAAATTTCTGGGAGCTTATACTGAGCAAAGTTACTTGAGACACCTAACCGGATTGTCCCTTTGACCTTTTTTTGCATGTTGAGCATACCATCTTTTGTTTGCTGAAGCTGTTTAAGCATGTCATTTGCGTATGCAGCCAAGTACTCGCCTTCTGACGTAAATTCAATCCCTCGTTTTCTTTTAAAGAAAAGCTTCATATCAAACTCCTCTTCAAGCTGCTTCAACCGATAGCTTAAGGCAGGCTGAGAGACAAATAATTTCTCCGCCGCTTTTGTGATGTTCTTTTCTTCATAGAGCACCTTTAGAAACCGCCAGTCTTTCTCATCCATGGTGTGCCCTCCTTTTTCACTAGTTATAAAAAAATTTTATTGATTCATCTTAAAATAATGTATTTAACTTATTTCTTATTATACTTTACCATTTTGATTAGATAAACAGTTCATTAAAAAATTGAGGGTGAGAGCAATGAGAAAAGTTCCAATCACAATGATGCGAGGCGGTACAAGTAAAGGGGTATTCATTCAAGCAAACAATTCACCATTTGAACACGATGAGCTCGAGGCATTTCTTTTAGACATTATGGGCAGTCCTGACCGGCTGCAGGTCGATGGAATCGGCGGCGGTAATTCTTTAACAAGCAAAGTGGCCATTATCGATAAAGCCACACGTCCAGATGTGGATGTGAACTATACGTTTGCACAAGTCAGCATCAATGAGAGATATGTCGACTTTAAAGGAAACTGCGGGAATATCTCATCAGCGGTTGGACCATACGCCATCATTAAAGGACTTGTTCAAGCGGTTGAGCCCATTACGACTGTACGTATCCTCAATACCAACACAAATAAAGTCATCGTAGCAGAGGTTGAGGTTGAAAACGGTGAAGTGAAATTTGAGGGAGATGTAGAAATTCCAGGTGTAAAAGGGACAGGATCTCCCATCTATCTATCCTTTGAAAAACCTGAAGGCGCTGTGACTGGTAAAACCTTTCCGACAGGGAACCGCATGGATACGATTCAGACAAAATTCGGAGAGATTCCGATCTCGATCGTTGACATCGCAAATCCCATTGCCTTTGTCCGTGCGAAGGATCTTCATTTAAAAGGAACCGAATTGCCTGAGGAGTTTACAGACGCATTACTGAATGATTTAGAAGAGATTCGTTCCATCGCTGCTGAAATGTGTCACTTTGCGCCAAAAGACATGGCGACATTACAATCACCAGCTGTTCCGAAGCTTGCGATCATTAGCGAGCCTGCTGATTATGTGGATACAAACAGAGTGATGAGACGAGCAGCCGATATGGATATCGTCGTACGCATGTTATCGATGCAAAGACCACACCAAGCGCTTGCCATTACCGGTTCTGTCTGCGTGTCAGCCAGCTGTTTTATGGAACAAACACTTCCTGCACAGCTTTATGATGGACAGCATGATACGCTTCGAATTGGTCACCCTGCCGGAATTATGCAAACAGACATTGACGTGTCCCAAAATAGAGTCAAAGTCATTCGAACTGCAAGAGAAATTCTAGACGGGGTTGTCTTTACGAAACAAGATTATATTGTGCAGCCTCATATTAAAAGAGAAGCCTAAAGCAGACGAGAACATCGTCTGCTTTTTTTAATGCTGAAGCGGGGCATCAATATCTCCGGCAGAATGAGCTTTGATCTGTCCTTTATCATCTTTTAGCTTAAGATGACCAAAGCGGTTAACGCCGCAGCAAATGCCTTCTTCCCATGTTTGTTTTTCACGATCTAACGAAATGCGAAGCGGCTTGTTTAGACGATATAACCGTTTATTATAAAGGGCAGTGAGTGCTTCAAACCCTTCATTCTGCCAGCGTGTATGGTATTTTTTAAAAGCCGCTGCCAGGTCTTTCACTAGCTGATCGGCTTTCACCTCTGTCAGCTCTGATAAGCAAATGGTTTTGTACGGGACATGCTCCGGCTTCGTCTCTACATTGATGCCAACACCGATATAAATGGCGCTGCGATCTGCTTCAATTAATGTGCCGGATACCTTTGCTTCATTAATGAGGATATCATTCGGCCATTTGATCGCCAGCTGATCGTCCGCTCTTATGAGTGGTTTCAGCACATCATAGATTGCTAGCGCTGTTAGCGGGGCGATCGTTGACTGGGTGGAGAGTTCTTCTGGCGGCATGACTGTCATGGTCACTGCCACATTCCCTAAAGGTGTTTCCCACGGCCTGCCGAGTCTGCCTCTTCCTTCTGTCTGCTGGCGTGCATAGACAGCAAATGAGGGCTTTTCTCCTTGCTGCATGAGCCTTTTCGCTTCATTATTTGTACTATCAATGGTGTCATATTGAAAAATCTTCATATGTTCTCCTCTTGTTTCTTCTTGATATGGTGCTTTTATTATAACAAAATGAAGCGTGCACGTTGATGAGCCAGCATGCTACTCATTTCGCTGCGCCCTAAATGTCTCTTTTTCTTCTTCAGTAAATGGGACAGATGTGCCTGTATCTTTACTAATTTGCACCATGGTGACTGAGCCTGTAAAGCATGGCTCCTGCTGTTCATTTTCTCCTAAATAATGAAGAATGAGTGAGCTTGAGCCGACCTTCTCAGGCTTAACATACACTCGAAGCCTCTCTCCAATCTCTACCTGCTTGATGTAATCACATTGCAGGTTAGCGACGACTGTCATGGTTTCTCGCACACGTTTCATCCGTTTATCAACAATTCCTGTTTTTTGAAAAAAGGCAATGCGCGCCTCTTCAAAATACACAAAAGGGGTAACATTGTTCATGTGGCCAAACATATCCGTTTCTGAAAACCGAACGGTCGTTTCGACATAAAATCGAAAGGATGCCCTCCACTCTTCAAACGGTGCTTCAATATATGACGGCAATCTCACTTGATCATCTCCTTATTTGGAAACAAAACGCCTCTCCCGTATTGGAAGAGGCGTTTGTTTCAATATTGCATCCAGCCTCTTAAACACTCATCATGATTGGCAAAGAGGACTGAATGTGATGTTATTCTGCGTGATCGCTTCCGAAGAAGTTACGGAATGCTTGTAAAGTTGTATCTCGGTTAAGTGCAGCAATTGACGTTGTCAGCGGGATTCCTTTCGGACAAGACTGCACACAGTTTTGGGAGTTCCCGCAGTTCGCAAGACCACCGTCCCCCATAATTTCTTCTAGACGGTCAGACTTATTCATCGCACCTGTCGGATGTGCGTTAAATAAACGAACTTGCGAAAGCGGTGCAGGTCCCATAAAGGAAGATTTATCATTCACGTTTGGACAAGCTTCAAGGCAGACACCACATGTCATACATTTCGAAAGCTCATAAGCCCATTGACGTTTTTTCTCAGGCATTCTTGGTCCAGGACCAAGGTCATACGTGCCATCGATCGGTACCCATGCTTTCACCTTTTTCAAGGAATTGAACATCCGGCTTCTATCAACCTGCAAATCTCTCACAACCGGGAATGTCTTCATCGGCTGAAGACGAATCGGCTGGTCTAATTGATCAATAAGAGCTGTACATGATTGGCGCGGCTTTCCATTAATGACCATAGAACAAGCTCCGCACACCTCTTCAAGACAGTTCATATCCCAGTTGATCGCCGTTGTTTTTTTCCCTTGTTTATTGACCGGGTTCCGTCTAATTTCCATGAGTGCGGAAATGACGTTCATATTTGGGCGGTAAGGGATTTCGAATTCTTCATCATAAGGCTTTCCATCTGCTGTATCTTGACGTGTGATTATGAATTGAATCGTGTTTTTTTCACTCATCTTATTTCTCCACCTTTTTCTTCGAGTAATCTCGTTTACGAGGTGCAATTAACGATACATCGACGTCCTCATAGTGGAATGCAGGCTTTTGATTTTTTCCTTTGAACGTAGCCATCGTTGTTTTTAGGAACTCTTCATCGTTTCTCTCTGGGAAGTCCGGTTTGTAGTGTGCGCCTCGGCTCTCATTCCGGTTGTAAGCCCCGATCGTAATGACTCTTGCCAGCTGAAGCATGTTGTCAAGCTGACGTGTGAAGGCAGCGCCTTGGTTGCTCCATGAAGCTGTATCGTTGATGTTGATCTGCTTGTAGCGCTCCATTAGTTCTTCGATTTTCTGATCTGTTTTTAAGAGTTTGTCATTGTAACGAACAACTGTGACGTTATCCGTCATCCATTCTCCAAGCTCTTTATGAAGCACGTACGCATTTTCTGTTCCGTCCATGCCAAGGATGTTGTCCCATTTCTCCTGCTCTTTCTTCACGGCGCTGTCAAATGTTGCAGAAGATAGGTCTTCCGCAGACTTTTCAAGACCGCTAATGTACTTCACAGCATTTGGTCCAGCGACCATTCCGCCGTAAATGGCTGAAAGCAGTGAGTTTGCACCAAGTCTGTTTCCGCCGTGCATAGAGTAATCACATTCTCCGGCAGCAAATAGGCCTTTGATATTCGTCATTTGATCATAATCAACCCATAATCCGCCCATTGAGTAATGAACAGCAGGGAAAATTTTCATTGGAAGCTTACGCGGGTCATCACCCATGAATTTTTCATAGATTTCAATGATGCCGCCAAGTTTAATATCAAGTTCTTTTGGATCTTTATGAGAAAGATCGAGATATACCATGTTCTCTCCGTTGATGCCAAGCTTTTGCTCGACACATACGTCAAAGATCTCACGTGTTGCAATATCACGCGGTACAAGGTTTCCGTATGCTGGATATTTTTCTTCTAGGAAGTACCAAGGCTTCCCGTCTTTATATGTCCAAACACGTCCGCCTTCACCACGAGCCGATTCACTCATGAGACGAAGCTTGTCATCTCCAGGGATCGCTGTTGGGTGAATTTGAATGAATTCTCCATTTGCGTAATGAGCCCCTTGCTGATAGACGATAGATGCAGCAGATCCAGTGTTAATCATGGAGTTCGTTGATTTTCCGAACACGATTCCAGGACCGCCTGTTGCCATGATCACTGCATCTGAACGGAAGGATTCAATTTCCATTGTTGTTAAGTTCTGCGCGACAATGCCTCGGCATACTTCCTCGTCATCTAACACAGCGCCAAGGAATTCCCAGCCTTCATATTTCGTGACAAGTCCTGCTACTTCATAGCGGCGAACCTGCTCATCAAGTGCATATAATAGCTGCTGGCCTGTTGTAGCTCCAGCAAATGCTGTACGGTGGTGCTGTGTTCCCCCGAAGCGGCGGAAGTCCAATAATCCCTCTGGTGTTCTGTTAAACATCACACCCATCCGATCAAGTAAATGGATAATGGACGGCGCTGCTTCACACATTGCCTTAACTGGCGGCTGGTTGGCTAAGAAGTCTCCGCCATACACCGTGTCGTCAAAATGCTCATAAGGTGAATCCCCTTCACCTTTTGTATTCACCGCTCCGTTGATTCCGCCCTGTGCACATACAGAATGCGAACGTTTTACAGGTACGATTGAAAATAGTTTAACAGCTGTTCCCGCTTCTGCTGCTTTAATAGTTGCCATGAGACCAGCTAAGCCGCCTCCGACAACGATGATGCTAGAATTACTCATTGTAGCCCCTCTCCCTCTTCTACTAATCTATTTCCTCTTAAACAAAAGCGAAAATTGCTCTTAGCCCTACATATGAAAGCGCTATAAATATACCTAATGTCACATATGTGGAGATTCTTTGTGAGCGTGGTGAAACAGTAATTCCCCAGCTGACAGCAAATGACCACAAGCCATTAGCAAAGTGGAAAATAGTAGATAAAACGCCGACAATATAGAAGCCTAGCATAAATGGAGAGCTTAAAATATTCGCCATCATGTCATAGTTCACTTCAGCTCCAAGCTGAGCTTGAATTCGTGTTTCCCATACATGCCAAGTCACAAAAATCAATGTGATGATACCTGAAATCCTTTGCAGTCTGAACAACCAGTTTCTTAAGTAACTGAAGCGAGACGTATTGTTTTGTGCCGTAAAGGCTATGTACACCCCATAAACAGCATGATAGATCAGTGGTAAGAAAATCACGAACAGCTCAAGTGCATATCTGAATGGAAGCTGTTCCATAAAGTGTGCAGCTTTGTTAAACGCCTCTGGTCCATTCGTCGCAAAGTGGTTAATCACTAAGTGCTGAATTAAAAATAGACCGACCGGAATGACGCCAAGCAAAGAATGCAATCTCCGATAAAAAAATTCTTTGTTCCCCGACATTACTTTACCCCCTAGTAAAAAGTGCAATTGCTGAAAATTGTCTTACCCCCGCTTCTTTCAATTGTAAGCACTTTATTCAAATTTATTGACAATTTCATTTTACTCCTATGTCAAAAAAGCGTCAAGAAACCGCGTACATAAATTAAAATTTTCCGAAATTTAAAAGTTTTAAATCAAAATTCGTTTTACTACAATAAGAATTTCTTAGACTTCAGGGAAAACTCTGTCATCATATGCTCACATAAGCTATAATAAATTGTTGAAAGAGGGGAGCCGTACAATGAATAAATTCGAATCTAACTTAGAACAGCTAAAAGAAATTGAAATCAATGGATTTGCCTACGAGCTGATACGCGAAGTTCTGCTGCCTGATATTTTGGGTCAGGATCATTCATCTATGATGTATTTTGCGGGTAAGCTGCTTGCTCGTAAATTCCCTCAAGAGTCATGGGAGAAAATCCCCGAATTTTTCCATGATGCCGGATGGGGAACTCTCACGATGGTCCATTCGAAAAAACAGGAAATTGAGTTTGAGCTCGAAGGACCACTTGTATCAAATCGACTTACCTATCAAAAGGAGCCATGCTTTCAGATGGAAGCAGGTTTTATTGCTGAACAAATCCAGCTTCTGAACGAGCACGTGGCTGAATCTTATGAACAAGTGAAAAAGCGTGCTGATAAAGTCATTTTAACCGTTAAATGGGATTTAAGAGACCCTAGCTAACACTCTTTATGAAAGGCGCGGACTTTAGGTCACGCCTTTTTTGTTTGCCTTCTTCTATCATAGCATACTTAGTGAATGGGTTTACGTACGTTTTCCTTTCTAGTATGGGGGTTTCGGATATAAAAAAGAGGTGCACTCTTTTAAGAGATACACCTCCCTGCCTGTTTAAGAATGGGCAGCTACCTTTGATAAATCAAACGCATCGTGCAACGCTTCAACTGCTTTGACCATATCGTCACGGCCAACCACTGTTGAGACTTTGATTTCAGACGTACTGACCATTTTCACTTGTATGTCTTTTTCCGCTAACACAGCGAACATTTCAGCGGCTACGCCTGGATTTGAGACCATACCAGATCCAACGATAGATACTTTGGCTAATTTGCTTTCTGTCTCGATCTGTTCGTAGCCAAGTGCTCCTTTATATTCTTCTAACACTTCAACTGTTTTAGACAAATCATCCGTTTTCACAGAGAAAGAGATCGACGTCTGATTGGTGCTTGTGACGGACTGAATGATGATATCCACATTGATATTTTGTTTCGCAAGTGTCGTAAAAATGGTCGATAATGTGGTGAGACCGCTTGAAAGACCGCACACCGTCACGCGTGTAATCTGATCCTCAAATGCAATGCCTCTGACGACTAAATTTTGTTCCATGGATGATTCCTCCTCAATTAACGTACCCGATTCATTTTCAATACTAGAACGGACTTCTAGTGGGACTTGATAATTTTTCGCAAATTCGACAGCTCTCGGATGCAAGACACCAGCTCCTAAATTAGCCAGTTCGAGCATCTCATCGTATGAAATACCTGCAAGCTTCCGCGCGGCCGGTACATAGCGCGGATCTGTCGTAAATACTCCTGGTACATCTGTGTAAATATCACATTTATCCGCTTTTAGTGCGGCAGCAAGTGCTACAGCCGTCGTATCTGATCCACCGCGTCCAAGTGTTGTAATATGCAGGTCATCTGCAATTCCTTGGAAGCCTGCCACAACAACGACTTTCCCAGCACTTAATTCCTCTTTTATTCTTGATTCATCGATGTCCACGATTCTTGCGTTACCGTGTACCTGCTCTGTTTTCATACCAGCCTGCCAGCCTGTAAAGGAAATCGCATCATAGCCTTTTGCTTGCAGCGCCATCGTTAATAAGGAAATGGTCACTTGCTCTCCAGTTGCGAGCAGCATATCCATTTCTCTTTTGCTCGGATGATCTGTGAGTTCTTTCGCTAGGTCTACTAGAACATCCGTTGATTTACCCATTGCCGACACAACCACAACCACATCATGTCCGGCCTCGCGTTCAGCGATGACCCTTTCTGCAGCATTGCGAATTTTTTCTGTCGATCCAACAGACGTTCCGCCAAATTTTTGTACAATTAGTCCCATGTCTACCACCCTTTTTCAAAAGATCACGTGTGAGAGAAGAGGCAAGAAGCGGCTTTGGAGACTGCCTGCTCACTGCAAATAAAAAAAGCAATGAGAGAACAGATCTCCCATTGCTTTATAATCATCATCAAACGATGCAAACAATGAGATAGCCCTCCAAGAAATACATTCTTGACAGCCCTACATTTCTTCAATGTACAGCCAGCGAATAAAATGAGTGGATTTTATTCACTTCGGCGACGCTCCCCTTTTAGCCCTCTTCCTAGATCCCATCGATCTCTGAAGGCTTACTCTTGAAGTTCGCACCTCTATCTTCAACAAACAACACGTTCATTTATTAAATTTAGTCACAATCTTAACAGACTTTTGGAAAAAGTACAATCTATTTTTTTAAAGCTTCCATTAAAAGCTCGGCCGTTTGTTTCGGGATACCAGCCTCCTGAAAGTCTTGGATAGAGGCTTCTTTCATCTTTTTCACAGAGCCAAAATGTTTAAGAAGCTGTTTTTTACGCTTTTCTCCGATACCTGGCACATCGTCTAAAATAGATTGAAATGCATTTTTTCCGCGCAGCTGCCGGTGAAAGCTAATCGCGAACCGGTGCACTTCATCTTGAATGCGCTGCAATAAATAGAAGGCCTGGCTATTTCGCTCTAGTGCAACAATTTCCAGTGTATCGCCCATCATCAAATTGGATGTCCGGTGCTTTTCATCTTTGACTAGACCTGCTACTGGAACAGACAGATTCAATTCATTTTCAAGCACATCTATCGCTGCATTGATCTGTCCCTTTCCTCCGTCAATTAAAATCAAATCTGGTAGCGGGAGCTCATCCTTTAACACGCGGGTATATCGCCTTCTAATGACTTCACGCATCGATGCATAATCATCTGGACCTGTGACGGTTTTAATTTTGTATTTTCGGTATTCCTTTTTATACGGCTTCCCGTCCTGAAAGACGACCATGGCAGAAACCGGGTCTGCACCTTGAATATTCGAGTTATCAAATGCCTCAATCCGGTAAGGCATATAAATATTTAGTGCATCTCCAAGCTGCTTCACTGCACCAATGGACCGCTCTTCATCACGCTCAATGAGCGAAAATTTTTCTTTTAAGGCGATTTTGGCATTTTGATGGGCAAGTAATAGCAAATCCTTTTTCTTTCCTTTTTTCGGCTGATGAACGTTCGTCTCAAGCAATTGTTCAATCATCTCTTGATCTACGCTATCTGGCACCAAAATTTCCTTCGGCAGAAAGTGGTTGTTCTTTGCATAAAATTGTCCCATAAATGTGAGAAACTCTTCCTCAGGGTCTTGATACATAGGAAACAGGCTGACATCACGTTCAATCAATTTCCCTTGCCTGATGAAGAAGACCTGGACACACATCCAGCCCTTGTCATAGGCATATGCAAAAACATCTCGATCTGATAAATCGCTCATCGTCATTTTCTGCTTTTCCATCGTAGAGTCGATATACGCGATTTGGTCTCTCAGTTCTTTTGCCCGTTCGAACTCTAATTGTTCGGCGGCTTCCTGCATCTTTTCGGTGAGTTCTTTTTTGATTTGCTGGTGTCCTCCGTTTAGAAACCTTATGATTTCGTCCACGAGCTGCTTATTCGTTTCTTCAGAAATGTCATACACACATGGCGCGAGACATTGTCCAAGATGATAATAGAGACAGACACGGTCAGGGAGGGTGCTACATTTTCTGAGAGGATATAAACGGTCGAGCAGCTTTTTCGTTTCTCTTGCTGCTTGAACGTTCGGGTATGGACCGAAATATTTCCCTTTATCCTTCTTCACATTGCGTGTGACGATCAGCTTAGGATGCCGTTCATTCGTAATTTTAATAAAAGGATACGTTTTGTCATCCTTGAGCATGACATTGTATTTTGGGTCGTATTTTTTGATTAAATTCAGCTCTAAAATGAGTGCCTCGATATTAGAAGAGGTGACAATGTATTCAAAGTCCTCAATTTCACTGACAAGCCGCTGCGTTTTGGCGTCATGAGATCCAGTGAAATAAGATCGTACTCTATTTTTTAAGACCTTTGCCTTCCCCACATAAATGACTGTATTTTGCCGATCTTTCATTAAATAGCAGCCTGGTTGATCTGGCAAGACCGATAGCTTTTCTTTGATCAGTTTGTTCATCTTTTCATCCGTCCTTGTTTTCCTCTTTCACTCCTTCTAGTGTATCACGAACATTTGTTTTATACCATGTTGAAAGAAAAGCGGCTCTCGTCTTTACGAGAACCGCTTTAGTGAGTATGCCGATTGGGCATAGACAGGTTTATAGATGTTTGTTAACAAGCTCAGCAAGTGCTTCTTTTGGTTTGAAACCAACAGAAGTTTCTACCACTTCACCGTCTTTTAAAACAAGAAGTGTTGGGATACTCATCACGCCGTATTTACCAGCAGTTTCTTGGTTATCGTCTACATCAATTTTTACAATTTTCATTTTATCGCCCATTTCTTGATCAAGTTCTTCAAGAACTGGAGCAATCATTTTACAAGGTCCGCACCATGGTGCCCAAAAGTCCGCAATAACAACACCTTCTGCAGTTTCTTGTGAAAATGTTGCGTCAGTAGCTTTTACGATTGCCATTATTCATTCCTCCAATGTAAATTATGCTTTTTAGTATAGCATCTACCAATGTGACTTGCGAATGAAATGCTTACGAATCATTTTTTATGAAATGAATTAAAAAACAAACCGTACAATCGCACCAATGACAACAATTGCACCGATAATCATGAGAATCGTTCTAAGCATATAAATAACTCCCTTTCCGCTTCGTTTACAATGTATGATGCCCCAACATCCTGCTCATCAAACATCTAAATATGCGATCAAGCGAGATCAATCGTAATCATCACCACAGACATTGGCGGCAGCTCTATGCTCAACTCACCGGGTTTTACAGCAAATTGCTGAAACTCTGCTGGCTGGACAGCATGAGGATCAGCAAATGTGTTGTGCGCATTCATGCGGTCTGCTGTCAGCACGCGGCCCGTGACTTTCGTTTCTGCATCCATACCTTCAATGGCAAGGGATACTTCGTTTTGTTCATGCGGATTCAGGTGACAGAAGCTAATATGCATCTTATCTGACGAACGCGAAGCTGACACGCTAACCTGAGGTATTTTTTCTCCTCTGCGTTCATAAGACGTTGACACGAACTCCACTTCAAGTACTTCTTCCTCTTGATGCACTTGAAACATGTGAAACACATGATACGTAGGCGTCAGAAGCATCTTTTCGTCTTCCGTTAACACCATTGCTTGCAGAACATTGACCGTCTGGGCAATATTCGCCATATGAATCCGCTGGCAATGACGATGAAAGATATGAAAATGAAGGGCACAAACAAGTGCGTCTCTTAGTGTGTTTTGCTGATACAAAAACCCTGGGTTTGTTCCTGGTTCTGGGTCATACCATGTCCCCCATTCATCAATGATCATCCCGATTCGCTTGTCTGGATCATAACGATCCATGATCTCTCCATGATCCACGACAAGCCGTTCCATCTCATAGGCTTTTTTCAACGTAATAAACCATTCATCTTCATCAAATTCAGTCGCTGACCCTTTCTTCTCCCACGTACCAGGTACAGTGTAGTAATGCAAACTGAGTCCATCCATCCAAGGTGCGGCGCGCTCCATTAATACTTTTGTCCAATTCACATCATTTGAATTGGCTCCGCACGCAATTTTGTATATGGATTGACCTGCAAACTCTCTCACATACGTTTGATATCGTTTATATAAATCGGCATAGTATTCAGGCGTCATATTCCCGCCACAGCCCCAGCTTTCGTTTCCTACACCAACATAGGTCAAATCCCAAGGTTCTTGTTTTCCATTTTGAATGCGCCAATCAGACATAGGTGTTCCCTTTGGAAAGGTGATGTACTCGACCCAGTCTGCTAATTCTTGAACAGTCCCACTTCCCACATTTCCGCAAATATAAGGCTCACATTCAAGCAGCTCACACAATTTCATAAACTCATGTGTACCAAATTCATTGGATTCAACCGTACCACCCCAATGAGTGTTCACCATCGGCTTTCGTTCGCTGAGATCACCTACACCATTTGCCCAATGATACTCGTCTGCAAAGCAGCCGCCCGGCCACCTAAGCACCGGAATATGTAATTCTTGAAGGGCTTTTAGCACATCCGTACGAATCCCCTCAATATGATCGATCTCTGAATCTTTTCCGACCCAAATCCCATCATAAATCCCTCTTCCTAAATGCTCTTGAAAATGTCCATAGATGTGTTTAGAAATACGTCCGATCACGTCATTCACTTTTACTGTTCCCTTCACTTATCAACCGCTCCTTTGTGTATTGATTACATACAAAAAAACCCAGAATACCTAGGCATTCTGAGTGTATGAGCGTTACGAGTGGATATTCATCTTTTTTAACTCTTCATTCAAAAGCGGTACCACTTCAAACAAGTCACCGACGATTCCGTAATCGGCAATTTTGAAGATCTCAGCTTCTGGGTCTTTGTTAATCGCCACAATGACTTTACTGTTAGACATCCCGGCTAAATGCTGAATCGCTCCTGATATCCCGCACGCAATATAGAGATCAGGTGTGACGACCTTGCCTGTTTGCCCAATTTGCAGGGCATAATCACAGTAGTCTGCGTCACAGGCACCACGCGAGGCACCGACTGCTGCGCCCAGCGTCTCAGCGAGTTCATTCAGCGGTTCAAACCCTTCCTTACTCTTGACCCCGCGTCCCCCGGCGACGATAACTTTTGCTTCAGATAAATCTACACCTTCTGACGTTTTTTTAATGACTTCCTTCACGATCGTTCGCAGGTTCTGAATATCGACAGAAACCGGTGTAATGTCACCGCTTCGTGAGGCATCCCGCTCAAGAGGTGCCACGTTGTTCGGGCGTATGGTGGCCAAAAGCAGACGATCTGTTGAAATCACTTTTTCGAAGGCTTTTCCAGAGTAAATCGGTCTTGTGAAAACAAGATGTTCTCCGGTAACGCTTACATCAATCGCATCTGAAATTAAACCAGTCTGCAAGCGTGCAGCTATTTTCGGCGACAAGTCTTTTCCGATAGACGTATGGCCAAAGAGGACGGCATCTGGGTCAACCTGATCTAATATGGCTTGAAGTGCCTGCGCAAAACCATCTGACGTATAGTATGAAAGGTGCGGATGCTCCACAATCATGACATGATCCGCTCCATAGTATAGCAGTTCATTCGCTTGGTCTTTGACGTCATCCCCTATTAACACGCCAATGACTTCACCGCCATCTGCCACTTGATGAGCGGCAGCAATCGCTTCAAATGTCACATTTCTTAATTTACCGTCACGACTTTCTCCAAGTACAACAACTTTTTTACTCATCTTTCAAGTTCCCCCTTGTTCTCGTGATATCGTAAAGTGGATGTTTAGATGACCTTTGCTTCATTTCTTAATAAATCTGTCAGTTCTTTGACTTGATCCTGAAGCTCACCGTTCAGCACCTTGCCACCCTCTTTTTTCTCCGGTAAGAAACGTTCAATTGTTTTGATTTTATATGGCACATCATCTTCATCCAGATCTAAATCATCTAGTTCCAATTCTTCTAAAGGCTTTTTCTTTGCCTTCATAATGCCTGGTAATGATGGATAGCGAGGCTCGTTGAGACCTTGCTGCGCAGTGACGACAAGCGGGAGCTCAGCAGAAATGACTT
This sequence comes from Bacillus sp. lyk4-R2A-2, assembly GCF_030209735.1. NCBI lineage: Bacteria > Bacillati > Bacillota > Bacilli > Caryophanales > Bacillaceae > Bacillus > Bacillus sp. lyk4-R2A-2. The sequence continues at coordinate 107,938 of NZ_JARVRK010000005.1, read as the reverse complement.
CCACATCACCTTCTGCATCTCGTTCAATCGAAGCAGAGCCGCCGTCAATTTGAATACTTGTAATCGTTGTGACATATGAAAACCCAAGTAATTCAGCAAGACGCGGGGCAACCTGTCCAGAGCCACCGTCAATTGCCACATTCCCTGCTAAGATCAAGGAAGCCTCTTTGTCTTTTAAATAATGGTAAAGAATCGTAGAAGCTGAATATTGATCCCACTCTTCTAAGTCGTCTTCCACATTTAATAAAACGGCTTGATCGCAGCCCATAGCAAGCGCTGTTCTCAGCTGCTTTTCCGCATCCTCACTGCCAACTGTCACAACGGTCACTTCTCCCCCGTGCTCGTCGCGAAGCTGGATGGCTTCTTCTATGGCGTACTCGTCATAAGGATTAATAATGAACTCTGCTCCATCTTCTTGAATTGCACCAGACTGAATGGAAATCTTCTCTTCCGTGTCAAACGTACGCTTCATCAAAACAAATATATTCATCCATTTCTCCCCCTTGTTTCGTTTGAATCCTTTATTCCCCTTTAAAATTCGGTTTGCGCTTTTCGATAAAGGCTTGGATGCCTTCTTTGGCGTCATTCGATTGGAAAATCTCACCGAACTTTTTGGCTTCTAGCTTCATTCCGCCATCATATGAATACAATTTTGTTGCGTTCAATAAATCCAGCACATACTCGAGTGATTTTGGACTTTTCGTTGCAAATTTTGACGCAAGTGTTTTGGCTGCTTCGAGCGCCTCTTCTTCTGTTTCTGCCAGCTTTGAAACAAGTCCGCAGGCAAATGCTTCTTCACCTGTAATCGGTTCAGCTGTACCCATCATTTCCAGCGCTTTAGCAGAACCAACATAGCGCGGCAGGCGCTGCGTACCGCCGAATCCCGGAATGATGCCGAGGTTTAGTTCCGGCAATCCAAGCTTCGCATCCTTTGTTGCGATTCGGATATCACAAGACATGGCAAGCTCAAGGCCCCCGCCTAATGCCGCTCCGTGAATTGAGGCAATGACCGGTTTTGGACATTGTTCAATCCGTTCAAAGACCTGCTGCCCTCTGTCTGCAAGGCTTGAATAGTCAGACTCTTCCTGTAACGTCGTAAATTCCTTAATATCAGCTCCTGCTGAGAAAAATCTTCCTTCCCCGTGGATCACAATGGCTCTTACTTCTTCATTTTGTTCGAGCTGGTCAAACATGTCATTAAGCTCGGTGAGCAGCTGAGAAGATAAGGCGTTTGCTGGTGGGTGCTGAATCGTGATAAGTGCTGTCTGTCCTTCATGATGTAAGGTGAGTATCTTTTCCATGTCAATCATCCTTTTTCAAAATGTCTTTAAGATTGATGTATTCCGTTTAAGAGTAGATCACGTACGTTTTCTGCGAGTGCAGGAAGATCATATTTTTGATCATTCATGACCCATGTTGTAGCGGTTTCATCAATCGTCCCAAATACCATTTGTCTCGCTAAGCGGACATCTAGATTTTGTCTGAATTCTCCTGTTTTCTTTCCTTCTGCTAATATCGACTCGAGCATATTTAAATACCCTTTCAGCACCTCATTGATTTTTTGCCGCAGCTCAAGGTTTGACTGCCTGAGTTCAAGCTGTGTCACAAGAGCCAAATGATGATTTTGCGCAAGCATACGAAAATGCTCCTCAATGAGCAGTAGAAGCTTTTCTTTCGCCGACGGTTTCTTTTGAATATCTGTTTCCATTCGTTCGATGAATTGTCCCATTTTTTCTTTGAACAATGAGATCAAAATATCCTCTTTATTTTTGAAATAAAGATAAATGGTTCCGTCTGCTACCCCTGCTTGTTTCGCAATTTTTGAAACTTGTGATTGGTGATAGCCGTTCTCTGCAATCACCACAACTGCTGCATCAATAATTTGCATGTACTTCGGTCTTTTCTGCTTCAATGTGCTTCGTCCCTTTCTGAATTGAATGAGTATTCATTCATAACTTTATGTTAAAAAGAAACGGGCGATTTGTCAAGTGATCTTCTTCTTTCTTTTCCACCTTTAGCATACCAGAGGAGGCGGTCAACATTCAAATCATCCGGCCGGTGGACCGGATGATGAAGCCGTTATGTTTTCGGTTGATCGGCAGGCGTTTCAGATGAAGAAGCGTGCTTTCTTTTTTCTTCTTCAATTAATACTCTGCGCAAAATCTTCCCGACGGCTGTTTTAGGCAGTGACTCTTTAAATTCATACACGCGCGGTACTTTAAATGAGGCAATTCTCGTCCTGACAAAGCGATCAAGTTCGTCCTCTGTTAAGTAGGCATCCTTTTTTGTTACAATAAATGCTTTCACTGTTTCTCCTCTGTACGGATCTGGAATACCTGCGACGACGACTTCTTGTACAAGCTCATGCTCATAAAGGGCTTCTTCGACTTCTCTTGGGTAAATATTATAGCCGCTCGCAATGATGACATCTTTTTTCCGGTCGACGATATAGAAAAAACCGTCTTCATCCATATACCCTATATCTCCGGTGAAAAACCAGCCATCTCGTAATACAGCCTCTGTCTCCTCTGGCTGATTCCAGTATCCTTTCATGATCTGGGGCCCTTTGACAATGATTTCTCCATGCTCATATGGTTCTTTGAGGCCTCCGGTTTCCTCGCAATAAATACCGGCATCTGTATTAGGCCACGGACAGCCAATGCTGCCTGTTTTGTTCGCTCCCCATAAAAAGTTAGAATGAGTGACGGGTGAGGTTTCTGAAAGTCCGTACCCCTCCACTAAGCGTCCTCCTGTTAATTTTTCAAAGCTTTGTTTGACTTCAACAGGAAGTGCCGCTGAGCCGCTTAGACATGCAGTGATGGACGATAGATCATACTTTTCAATGTTCGGATGATGCAGCAAGGCTATATACATGGTTGGTGCACCTGGAAAGAGCGTCGGCTTCTGTTTTTCAATCGTTTTGAGGGTATCAGCTGCGTCAAATCGCGGAAGTAGAATCATTGAATGCCCTTCTTTGACAGCAAGATTTAAGACAGTCGTCATTCCGTAGACATGAAAAAACGGAATGATGCCGAGGATGCGTTCTTTCCCCCTGGTCGTTTTATACATCCAGGAAGCGCACATTTCAGTATTCGCTAAAATATTTTCATGTGTGAGCATGACGCCTTTTGGTAACCCGGTCGTTCCGCCAGTATATTGCAAAACAGCGATATCCTCTTTCGGATCAAAGGCAAGTGCGGGTATCTGCTGTTCACCTTCCGATTCTTTCATAATCTGCGCGAAGTGATGAATGGTGTCATTTTTCTCCACTTGGATGACCATTTTATTTTTTCTTCTTTGCACAATAGGAAACAGTATGTTTTTCGGGAATGGTAAATAATCTTGTAGTTTGGTGACGATTAAGTGCTCCATACTTGTCAGCGCTTTCATTTTATAAGCCTTTGGATACAACAAATCTAGCGTGATCAGCACTTTGGCGCCGCTGTCTTCTATTTGATATTCCAGTTCTTTCTCCGTATAAAGCGGGTTTGTTTGAACAACGATGCCGCCTGCTATTAAAACAGCATAATAAGAAATGACCGATTGAGGACAGTTCGGCAGCATGATCGCTACTCTGTCGCCTTTTTTCACGCCAATTTTCAGCAGATGACTGGCTAGTTTCAATACGTCTTCTTGCAGCTGTTCATAGGTGATGTTCTTTCCTAGAAAATGAATGGCTGTATGCTCAGGTGCAGCCTCTGCGGAGCTGAATAAGTAAGATTGTAATGTTTCATTTGGGATGGTGAGTTCGTGGGGAATTTGATTCGGGTAATGCAGAAGCCAACGTTTATCTGACTGCATAAAAACCCTCCTTCCTGAACTTTCGTACTATTATATTATAGCAAACTTTTCCTTAGGGCAGTTTGCTTTTTTCTAATAGGGCTTGGTTCAATTGCACATGTTTACTTTTTCGCCGGTGTTTCGATAGAGGCTCTTTTTCCTTCATGATGCCACTGTTCATATAATCCACCGATTGCACGAAATGAGTCGTTGACTCTTTCTACGATCTGTTGATGGATACTAGGGTCATTCGGTAAATGCGTCTGGATGTTGTCGACTTGATACTTCCTCATCATGTCGATATAAACCGTGAGAAAAATCGTGTCTTCTAAAATCCAGTAAATGACTTCATCCACCACTTTTGTTCTTTTATGCAGCATTTGAATGCCTCGTTCATATTGAATGAGGATATAACCACTCGAATCGATTTGAATATAGGGACTCAAATCATCAAAAAATCCTGACGTTTGAAATGGACGTGCAATATACGGTTTGTATATGTCTCTTGGAAGGGATGTCATTTGAAGACAAGTATCAATGCGCTTGATTAGTTCGTCTTTTTGCAGAATGTGCTTCATGTCATTCGCCGCCTTTGATGAGATAAAAGCTGCCAAGGGATTCCCTGACAGCTTTCTAACGCCTGTTTTTTTCATTTCACAGGAACAGATAAACGGCACCAATGACCGCAAAAGTGCAGGCAACTACGATTAATACTTTTGCTAGCTTTTCCATGTCGTCTCCTTAAATGCCGGCTGCTACTACGTAAGACAGCCCAACTGAAATGATGAGTGAAATAAACCCGACCGCTCTATTATCATTTTCAATCTCTTTGTCTACTTTAAAACGTGGTGTTAAAAATTCAAAAATGAAATAGCTGACAAGCAGCATCACAAAGCCGTATACGCCCCATCCAATCATTTGAAGAAGGGAATTGTGCTGAGCGATTGAATGCTGAAACACATTCGCAATCCCAAAGATTTTCCCGCCTGTTGCCATGGCAACGGCTAAGTTCCCCCGCTGAATCTCTTCCCAATTCTTATAGGAGGTGACGAGTTCAAAAATGGTTAGAAATAAGACGAGACACAGGACGGCCACGCTATAATAGGCGGCAATTTCCACAAGTTCATTTTCCCAAAAGGCTTTCATGCGTTTTCTCCTTTTTACTTTAATTCGACGATGGTGACGCCTGATCCTCCCTCACCTTGTTCGCCAAAACGAGCATTTTTCACACTTCGATGCTGTTTCAATAATTCCTGAACCCCTTTTCTAAGGGCGCCGGTTCCTTTACCGTGAATAATAGACACACGCGGATAACCAGCTAATACAGCATCATCTAAATATTTTTCGACTCTGCTTAAGGCATTTTCATAACGCTCGCCTCTTAAATCGAGTTCCAGCGAGACATGATAATCTTTCCCTTTGACTGCCGTGATGGCTTTTTCTTGCTTAAATTCAGGTGCTGATTTGATAAATTCCATGTCTTTTTCTTTTACCTTCATTTTCAGAATGCCCATTTGGACACTCCATTCTTTGTCGCCTGTTTGTTCAAGCAGCGTTCCTTTTTGCCCGAAGGTAAGCACTTTGACTTCGTCGCCTGCCTTCAGCTGTCTTACTGCTTTTTTCGCTGGCTCTGGCTTCTTTTTCCTGTCAAACTCAGGAACAGCTTCTTCAAGACGCTTTCGCGCATCGATGAGTTCATGGTCTTTGAATGAGCGATGTTCACTTTTTATTGAACGGAGCTCTTGAATGATATCTTCCGCTTCTTTTGATGCTTGTTCAATTTTCTCTTTCGCTTTCTGTTCAGCTTCTTCAAGCAGTTTGTCCTTTTGCTCATTCCATTCAAGAATTTGTCTTTGCAATTCTTTATGAAGCTTTTCTGCTTCTTTTCTATAGACTTCTGTCTCATGCAGTTCTTCTTCTGCTTGTTTCTTGCTATCTTCTAATGAAGCGATCATTTGGTCTACTTCATTATGCTCTGCATGCATATCTGCTTTTGCCCGGTCTATAAGGTGATCTGGCAAACCAAGACGCTTTGAAATTTCAAATGCGTTGCTTCGTCCAGGCACACCGATGAGCAGGCGGTACGTTGGTGATAAGGTTTCAATATCAAACTCCACGCTTGCATTTGTGACGCCTTCCCGGTTATACCCATATGCCTTCAGCTCGGGGTAATGAGTCGTTGCGATGACACGTGCATTCGTTTGATGCACTTCATCTAATATGCTCATCGCAAGTGCCGCACCTTCAGCTGGGTCTGTTCCTGCCCCTAATTCATCAAATAAGACGAGAGAATTAGAAGTCAAATGCTTTAAGATATCGACAATATTGACCATATGAGATGAGAACGTACTCAAGCTTTGTTCAATGGATTGTTCGTCTCCAATATCAGCAAAGACTTGGTCGAACACAGCCACTTCAGAGCCTTCTTCAACTGGAATATGGAGGCCCGCCTGTGTCATCAGCGTCAGAAGACCTAGCGTTTTTAAAGTAACGGTCTTTCCCCCTGTATTTGGTCCAGTGATCACGATCGTTGAAAAATCTTTACCGAGCTCAATATCATTTGCGACAACTTGATCCCGGGGCAATAGAGGATGTCTTGCTCGTTTTAAATAGATTTCTCCTTGATCATTCACAGCAGGTTTTGTGGCTTTTTCTGTCTTTGCATATTTAGCTTTAGCAAAAATAAAATCTAGCGTCTGCAGTTCCTTTACATTGTGAAGCAGTTCCCCAATGTGCTCTGACACGCTCTCTGTCAGCATTTGCAGGATCTTTTCAACCTCTTGCTTCTCTTTTAAACGGGTTTGCTGCAAGGTGTTATTTACATCCACGACCACTTGCGGCTCAATAAAAAGGGTCGCCCCTGATGAAGACTGGTCATGAACAATTCCGCCGTAATTCGAGCGGTACTCTTGTTTCACAGGAATAACAAACCGGTCATTACGAATGGTGACAATTGTGTCTGACAGCATTTTCGAAGCCGATTGTGAACGAATCATCGCTTCTAATTTATCGCGGACCTTTGATTCTAGTGAGCGTAATTGAATACGCAATGAACGAAGTGCAGGAGTTGCATGATCAAGCACTTCTCCATTATCACCAATACAGCTTTCGATTTCTTTTCTGATTTCAGGCAGTAATATCAGCGTCTCAGCATATGTATGAAGGCGCGGTATATCTACTCCATCTTCATACATGGACGTGAGAAAGTGCTTCATATTTTTCACCGCATATAATAGCCCTGCGATTTCCATCAGCTCAGAAGGGCTTAATGTACTGCCGATTTCTGCCCTTTTCACTGCGCGTCTAATATCTGTTAACCCGCCAAATGGCGCAGATCCCTTTAAACGGATCACATCTTGCGCTTCTTCTACCTCTTCCAGCAAATGCTGAATGGTTTCTATATCCGTCAGAGGTGTTAAATCCTGCGCTCTTTCTTTTCCTAATGTGGATGCGGTATAGGACATCACTTTTTCTTTTACTTTATGAAATTCTAATGATGCTAACACTTTTTGTTGCAGCATGGTCCAGCCTCCTAACGACTACCTGTCACGCGTTAAAAACTTTTTGATCTCGTTTAGAGTAAAAGTATTCACGACATTTGCTTTTGGTGTCCAGCCCTTTCTTGCAGCTGTTACACCGACTTCCATATGTTCCAGCATGGCGATGTTGTGCGCATCTGTATTGATCATGATGTGCACACCCGCTTCATTTGCTTTGATTAAATGCTCTGTTTTCAAATCAAGTCTTGACGGATTGCTGTTGAGCTCAAGTGCAGTGCCCGTTTTCTTCGCAAGCTCTATGAGTTGGTCTATATTTAAGGCATAGCCATCCCGTCTGCCGATCAAACGGCCTGTTGGATGTGCAATTAAATCGACATGCTGATTACGCAAGGCATTTTCAAGGCGTTCCATAATGACTTCTTCCGGCTGAGAGAAGCTAGAATGAATAGACGCAATGACAAAATCCATGTCTTTTAAAAAGTCGTCATCATAATCTAACGATCCATCCGGCAGGATATCCATTTCGACCCCTTTGAAAATGTGAAAATGCTCGAATTCCTGATTAAGCTTGTCAATTTCTTTTGCTTGCAGACGCAAACGTTCTTTTGTTAAGCCGTTGGCTACTTTTAAATATTGCGAGTGATCTGTAATCGCCATGTATTCATAGCCTTTTGCGATACATGCTTCCGCCATTTCACGAATAGAGAAGGCTCCGTCACTCCATGTCGAGTGCATATGAAGGTCGCCTTTGATATCTTTCAGTTCTACAAACTGCATACTTTCTTTATACGTATCAATCTCCGCTCCGGTTTCACGAATTTCTGGCGGAATGAGCGGAAGTTGAAAATGTGCATAAAAAGCGCTCTCGTCTTCAAACGTTTTTACTTCGCCAGTTTCAATTGTTTCCACACCATATTCGCTAATGCGCTCTCCGCGTTCCTTCGCAAGCTGACGCATTCGAATATTGTGATCTTTTGAGCCAGTGAAATGGTGCAGTGTAGTTGCGAATTGGTCTACTGTCACAAGCCGGAAATCGACACTGATCTCAAAATCAAGGGCAAGCACAACAGATACCTTCGTATCACCGCTTGCGATGACATCTTTCACATCATCAAGTGCAACGAGCTGCTCTCTGACTTGCTCAGGATTGTCTGTTGCAATGATATAATCTAAATCTTTGACGGTTTCGCGTGCACGTCTTAAACTGCCAGCTCTTGAAAAACGGATGATACCTTTCATCTCTTCAAGCGCATAATCAATCCGCTCTGCCACATCTAATGCAAAGCCAATTGGCAGTCGTTCCGGCTGCTTTCCTGCTTCCTCAAGCGCTGCGAGAATCTTTTCTTCTGTTTTTTTGCCGAAGCCAGCAAGCGCTTGTACCTTTTCCACTTCGCATGCTTCTTTTAGAGACTGTGCATCATGGACGCCAAGCTCTTGGTAAAGCTTAGCGATCTTTTTGCCGCCGAGTCCTGGCAATTTCAAAAGCGGGACAAGTCCTTCAGGCACTTCCTTTTTTAATTGTTCGAGTGTTTCTGATTGTCCTTTTTCGATATACTCAGTGATCACAGCAAAGGTTCCTTTTCCAATGCCCGGTAATGCTAGTAGATCATCTATTTGAGAAAGGCTGCGGTCATCTTGCTCCAGTGCCGCTGCTGCTTTACGAAAGGCAGAAATCTTAAAAGGATTATCTCCTTTTAGCTCCATATATACTGCAATTGTTTCAAGAAGTTTGATAATATCTTTTTTATTCATCTCTCATCCTCCAGCCGCTTTGGCATCTTCCTTTATAAATATACAAACTTTTCCTTCATCCTACAACTTTCTGTCATGGAATGAGAAAAAACTTCTCCAAGAAAGGAGAAGTTTTTAAACTCCATACGTCGTCCATAAGTCTTTAACAAGACCGGACAGATAAGGGGTGTTGCTTACGATCGCATCTGCTAATATGGATTTGCTCAACATTGTTTGCAGTGCATCGACTGGAAGTAATGCAGCGACAAACAAGAGAATAAATACAAATAGATAGGTTTCAAGAAATCCTAAAACACCGCCAAGCAGTTTGTTGACCTGTTTAATCACAGGTATACTTGCAATGGTTGTGAGCAATCCGCCAATGATGGCGAGCAGGATTTTGGTCAAGATAAACAGAATGATAAACGCAATGGTATTATAATAAGCTGTTTCTAGATTCCCACTAAAGAAAGCGAGCTGCGCTTGACCGCCGCTAAAATTAGGTGCTGGAATCCACGTAAGCTGTGGTGCAAGTGACTGATAAAACATGGAAGCCACTAAGATAGAAACAACAAAGCTGATCAATTTAATAAATTGAAGAATAAACCCGCGTTTTAGACCGACAAGCGTTCCCATAAGAAGCAAAAACAAAATGATGATATCGATCACGGTAATTTCATTCCTTTTCTTTAAGCTGAATCTCTAGTTTTTCGTATTGCTCTTTTAATTTCAAGTAGTCGTGGACGACATTGACTGCTGTCAGTACAGCTAATTTGTTTATATCAAAGTATGGGTTTTTTTCATTTATTTCTCTCATTTTATCATCAACAATTGAAGCAACGTGTCGCATATGCATCTTCGTTTCTTGACCGATGATCGTATAGGACTGTCCGTAAATCTCAACTGTTGTTTTCGTTTTACCGCCGTCAGACAACGTTTCTCCTCCATTCCACGAGAATCCTAGTCTCTATCATAACATGTTTAGACATTGAATGGAAAGACGAGCCCTTCCCTGTTATGGTACACTTTAGAAATCAATGATATCAAGGTAAAAAGGAGTTATCCACTGTGCCCCAATCCGTCTTAAAAGCAACATCAGAAGACCTTAAAAAAATGAAGAGCGCGTATGCGCACCACTTAACTGATACGTTACCACCAGGCGCCCTTTTTCAAGCAAAGGTTCCTGGCTGTACAATTACAGCCTATCGATCTGGAAAAGTGCTATTTCAAGGTCAAAAGGCAGAAGCTGAAGCCAGTCAATTCAGCCATTTACAAACAGCTGATCCGAAAAGTCCAAAAGCACCTGCTGTCACAAAATATAGTCCGCCGTCAGGGATTGCTTCTATGTCCGTCATCGGTTCAGATGAAGTAGGAACAGGTGATTATTTTGGACCGATAACGGTCTGTGCCGCCTATGTCGATTCAAGCAAGCTTGCTCTCATGAAAGAGCTTGGCGTAAAAGACTCAAAAGGTCTAAAAGACCCGCAAATTATCAACATTGCCAAAGATCTCATCAAAACCATTCCGTTCAGCCTGCTCGTACTCCGAAATGAAAAGTACAATGCGATGCAGGAAAAGGGCATGAGCCAAGGAAAAATGAAGGCGCTCCTTCACAACCAAGTCATCACCTCTGTGCTGGAGAAATTAGATGGGAAACAGCCTGAAGCTATTTTGATTGACCAATTTGCAGAACCGGGTATTTATTTCAAGCATCTTGCTGGGAAAAAAATCATTCGGGAGCGGACGTACTTTAGCACAAAAGCAGAAGGCATTCATTTGTCAGTTGCTGCGGCTTCCATTATTGCAAGATACGCTTTTTTAATTGAAATGGATAAGTTATCTAAAGCAGCAGGGTTTGACATTCCAAAAGGAGCCGGTCCTCATGTGGACAAGGCGGCTGCAAAGCTCATCAAGCTGCACGGCGAAGAGGCTTTACGTCAATTTACAAAGCTGCATTTTGCCAACACAAAAAAAGCGAAAAAATGGTTATAAAAAAGAGCTAGGCCCATATGGCCTTAGCTCTTTTTTCTTTAACCGCGCAAGACGGCTTGATACGTATTTTCTAATGCTTTCAATACGTTTGTATGAACAGCGGTGACTTCTTCCTCTGTCAATGTTTGTTCCGGATTTAAATATTGGAGAGAGAATGCAACAGATTTTTTGCCTTCTTCCATGTGTTCACCTTCATACACATCAAAGACGGATAGATCAGTCAGTAAATCCCCGCCTGCCTCATAGATGACCCGCTCCAGCTGTCCGCTTGAGATATGCTGATCTACAACAAGTGCAATATCTCTTGTCACAGCAGGGAATCTCGGAATCGCTGTATATTTCATATCCTTCGATTCAGACGTCATCACATCTGTTAAATCAAACTCGAAGACATATGTTTCTTTTAAATCTAATTCCTTTTCAATGACTGGATGAAGTGCAGCAACAAACCCAATGACTTTTCCATTTAAATGAACATCTGCTGTACGACCTGGGTGAAGACCCTCACGCTCTGCTTGAACATATGTGATTTGGTCTGATACACCAAGCTTTTCAAATAGACCTTCTGCAATTCCTTTTGCTACATAAAAATCGACGGCTTTTTTCTCGCCCTGCCAAAGATTTTTATGCCATAGGCCTGTCAGCGCACCAGCGACATGCTCTTTTTCCACCGGTTTTGCTCCTTCAGCTTCTGCTAAGAACACAGAACCCGTTTCATAAAAACCAAATGAATCAGCTTGTCTTGCCAGGTTATATGCAACGGAATCAAGTAAGTTTGGCAGAAGACTTTGTCTAAGCACACTTCGTTCTTCACTCATTGGCAGGGAAAGTCTCGTTTTATAAGCTGGATTCAATGCAAAAGCTGTAGACTTATGCTGATTTGTCAATGAATACGTGATCGCTTGAGAAAGACCTGCGCCTTCTAAGAAGCGTCTCACCTTTCTGCGCTTCACTTGATATGGCGTGAGACCGCCAACTGTACCAGCTGTCGCAGGCAGTGTAGACGGGATATTATCGTAGCCATATAATCTCGCAACTTCTTCAGTGAGGTCTTCTTCAATCGTGATATCCATTCTACGAGAAGGAACCGTTACAACAAGAACGTCATTTGATTCGCCTACTGTAAAGCCCAATTTGTTGAAAATTTGAATCATATCTTCTTTTGAAATGCTCATGCCAAGCACCTTGTTCACACGCTCAGTAGATACTTGGATGACATTCATACTTGTTTCAAGGTGGTTTTCCTCCACAGTCCCGCTTAGCACTTCACCACCTGCATAGATGCTGATCAGTTGCGCTGCTCTTTCGGCTGCTGATTTCGTACGCTGCGGATCAAGTCCTTTTTCAAATCGTGTACTTGATTCACTGCGAAGCCCCAAGTCTCTAGATGCTTGACGGACTGTTTGACCGTTGAAATATGCCGCTTCTAAAAGAATTGTTGTCGTTTCATCACGCACCTCTGATTCAAGACCGCCCATGACGCCTGCGACAGCGTGCGCTTTCGTCCCATTAGTGATCACAAGATGCTTTGATGAAAGTGTACGCTCTTGCTCATCAAGTGTTTGAATGCTTTCGCTATCAGTCGCTTTACGTACGACCACTTGCTTTGAACCAAAGCGGTCATAATCAAATGCATGAAGCGGCTGACCGTATTCAAGCAGTACAAAGTTCGTAATATCGACGACGTTGTTAATTGGGCGAATGCCTGCATTCATCAATCTTGTTTGAATCCAAAGCGGTGCTGGTCCAATCTTTACATGTTTAATGATCTTCGCAGCATAAAGTGGATTCGCTTCTTGATCCTCAATTTTCACTGAAATATAGTCTGCTGCTTTTTCTGAAGACGTGTCATGTGCTGTATCAGGAAGTTTGATATCCTTCCCTAAAATGGCTGCAACCTCATAGGCGACACCTAGCATATTCAGGGCATCCGCACGGTTTGGCGTTAAGCCAAGCTCAAGTACCGCATCGTCTAATTGAAGTGCCTGAAGGGCATCATCTCCGGGCTTGACGTCATTTGGGAAAACAAAAATACCTTCTGCATATTCCTTTGGTACGAGTTTGCTTTCTACACCTAATTCTTGCAGAGAACAAATCATGCCATGAGACTCTTCGCCGCGCAGCTTTGCTTTTTTAATTTTAAAATTCCCAGGAAGGACTGCGCCAACCGTTGCGACAGCCACATATTGTCCTTTATCCACATTCGGAGCTCCGCAAATAATTTGAACCGGTTCGTCTTCTCCGATATCTACGAGACATTTGTTTAATTTGTCGGCATTTGGGTGCTGTTCTCGCTCCACGACGTGTCCAACGACAACTCCTTTAATGCCTTCGCCTTTATATTCAACGGCTTCCACTTCAATTCCGCTTCTTGTGATTTTTTCTGCTAATTCATCCGGCTGAATGCCTTCTAAATCGACATAGTCTTCTAACCATTTATATGAAACAAACATGTTGATTTCCTCCTCTTAGTCCTGCTTGAATTGCTTTGTGAATCTAATATCATTTGTGTAGAAATGGCGAATATCATCAATGCCGTATTTGAGCATCGCAATCCGTTCAACACCCATTCCAAAAGCAAAGCCTTGGTAAGTTTCTGGATCAAATCCGCTCATTTTCAGGACATTTGGATGAACCATCCCAGCTCCTAAAATCTCAATCCAGCCTGTTCCTTTACATACAGAACAGCCTTTTCCTCCGCATTTAAAGCAAGACACATCCACTTCGACAGATGGTTCTGTGAATGGGAAAAAGCTTGGACGCAGTCTAATTTCACGATCTTCACCAAACATTTTTCTTGCGACTGTCTCAAGCGTACCTTTTAAATCACTCATACTAATATTGTGATCGACAACAAGCCCTTCAATCTGCATAAATTGATGTGAATGAGTCGCGTCATCACTATCACGTCTATATACTTTTCCAGGGCAGATGATCTTCACAGGACCTTGTCCTTTATATTTTTCGAGTGTACGTGCTTGAACTGGTGACGTTTGTGTTCTAAGCAGTGTATCCTCGGTAATATAGAAGCTGTCCTGCATATCACGTGCCGGATGCTCCTTTGGAAGATTCAGCGCTTCAAAGTTATAATAATCCGTTTCTACCTCAGGACCTTCCTCAACGGTATAGCCCATACCAATAAATAAATCTTCAATATCTTCGACAACAATCGTTAATGGATGTCTTGCCCCCATTTTGATTGGGCTTGCTGGCAATGTAACATCGATCGTTTGTGACGCAAGTTTCTTCTTCACTTCTTCTTTTTCTAGCTTTTCATTTTTTTCAGCAATAGCACCAGCAATCTGCTCTCTCACTTCGTTTGCGAGTGCGCCCATTTTTGGTCTTTCTTCTGCGGAAAGCTTGCCCATTCCGCGAAGCACCTCTGTGATCGGCCCTTTTTTCCCTAAATATTGAACACGAATGTCATTGACTTCTTTGAGCGAGCTAGCTGCTTCAACCTTCGCTACCGCTTCTAATTCAAGCTGTTTTAACGTTTCTTGCATGAGTGTAATCCTCCTTTTGATATACAAAACCGCCTGGATAAACGGCTGTTTGATCGTTTGAAGACAATAAAAAAACCCGTCCTCTCTAGAAAAGAAGGGACGAGTTGTGGTCGCGGTACCACCCTTGTTAAGCACAAATACATGTGCGAATAAGCTTCATTGACATAACGGAATCAAACGAATCCGGTTCACCTTTACGCAAAGCTTGCGGTCCCGGTGACAACTCCAGAGGTGAATTCCTGTTTCAGCATTCCTTAAATGCACTTTCAGTCTATGATGCATTCTCCCTATAAGGCCGCTCCTTGAAACAATCTTCCTCTATCATGGTTTTTAAAATATTAGTTTCATTATAGTGAAAATAAGCGCATGTTGCAACACTATCCACGCAAATGATAGACAAGAACAGCTGCTGCAACAGCCACATTTAATGATTCTGCCTGTCCATACATTGGCACATATAAATTATGGTCTGTCATTTGCAGAATCTCTGGGTTTATACCCGCGCCTTCATTGCCCACAATTAATGCAAACGAACCTTCTGCCGTTACGCTTCTATACGCTTTCGCATTGTTTAGAGCACTTCCGTATACAGGAATGCCTTGCTCCTTACATGCTGGTATGGTCTGCTGAAGGCTTTGCTTTAAAATGGGCAGGTGGAAATGTGACCCTTGTGCGGAACGGAGCGTTTTTCCGTTAAACGCATCCACTGTTCCATCGCCTAAGATCACAGCATCAAGTCCAGCGGCATCTGCTGTCCGAATGAGTGTGCCTAGATTCCCTGGGTCCTGCACTGCATCTAATAGAAGAAGTCGTTCATACTTCTTTTCTTCAAATACAGGAACTGTACAAACTGCCGCGATGTGCTGAGGCGTTTCCGTTTCGGTCATGGCAGAAAAGGCTTCCTCGCTCAGTTCATAAAGTTCAATGTCCGGATCAATATGAAAAGGAAGCTTATCAGGCGATGTGACCATTAATTCTTTCACAACTCCGCTCTTCAATGCTTCTTCCACTAGGTGGATTCCCTCCACGAGAAACAGCCCCGTTTTCGTTCGTTCTTTTTTCGTATGGAGCTTTTTCCACTGTTTAATGTTTGTGTTTTTAGCTGATTCTATATATTTCAAGCGACTTTAACTCCTTTAAATATCATGAATTTATTATATCTCATGCACACTACATAATAAACCTGTCTTTGAGACAGAATAGGGCTATTACCATCAAAAAAGGAGTGTGGGCAATGGATTTTAATTTAAGAGGCGCAGTCATTCAAAACATCACTGGCCATAATCAAGAGCAGCTTGAGCATACGATTTTAGATGCCATTCAAAGCGGTGAGGAAAAAATGCTGCCAGGCCTTGGCGTGTTGTTCGAAGTGCTATGGCAAGAAGCATCAGAAAACGAGAAAAACGAGATTCTTGAAACATTAGAGCAAGGCTTAAAGCCTCATCAGCAGCAATAAAAGAAGCCGGTTTGCTTATCATAGCAAACCGGCTTTTTCATTTAGCCAGTGATCGGTGTTTCCATTCGAAGCGCTGGATCACGCCAAATGTCGACCCATTTTTTAATCGCAAACACAATAATCACAAATCCTAAGATCAGCATAATGATTGACAGCACAGCATTCAGCACGCTGTAACCTGCTGCCTCGGGATTAAGGTATACATTTGCTACCATCCAATAGCCCGCATAATTCACTGTCACATATAAGTAAGCAAGTGGAATTAAACAAGTCAGCATATATCGCCTTTTATCTGCAATTTTTAAGACAACGGTTGCTCCTATGATGAGACCGACCGATGCCATTAACTGGTTTGATACCCCAAACAGTGCCCAAATGGACCCGATGTCTCCAGAGTAAAGCAAGTACCCCCACATAAAACAAGCAAGCGCACTTGCGAACACCGACCCAGGGACCCAGTCATTTCGTTTAAGTGGTTTATAAGCTTCGCCAAAGAAGTCTTGAATCAAATATCGTGCCACACGTGTCCCTGCATCAATAGCGGTTAAAATAAAGACGGCCTCAAACATAATGACGAATTGGAAAAAATAAGACGCCAAATGACCAAAGAACGGAATTCCCGTAAAGATATACGCCATCCCTACAGCTAATGTCACAGCTCCACCCGTTCTTCCTTCTAAATCAAGACCAATTTCCTTACTCAGCTGCGGAAGGTTCTCGACACTCATCCCGAGTGTTCTGAACACTTCTGGCGTACTGTTTATCGCAAAATAATCGCCTGGATGAAGAGCGGTAGCGGCAATTAACGCCATAATTCCAACTAGACATTCTACTAGCATTGCGCCAAAAGCGACAGGCTTCATATCACTCCAGCGGTCAAGCATTTTAGGTGTTGTCCCAGATCCAACAAATGCGTGGAAACCAGATATGGCACCGCAAGCAATGGTTATTGAAATAAAAGGCCAGACAGGACCAGCTAAAACAGGACCTCCTCCATTCACAAACTCCGTAAAGGCTGGGAATTGAATCGTTGGATTGACGACAAAGATTCCAGCAATCAATGCGATAAAAACACCTATTTTCATAAAGCTGCTTAAATAGTCCCTCGGTGCGAGCAGCAGCCAAACCGGCAATGCCGCAGCAAAAAAAGCATAGATCGGCAAGGCAAGAGCAAGTGTTTTTGTATCAAGTGTTAAAAGATCGCCAAGTGCCGTTCCTTGAATATTCGGCCCAAGGAATACACCAACCATCAGCAAAATAAATCCCGCAGTTGTCGCCAGTTTTAAATTGCCTGTCTTTTTATAATAAAGACCAACCCCCATCGCAATTGGAATCGTGATTCCGACTGCAAATGTCCCCCAAGGGTTACGTTCTAACGCATGAAGCACAACCATAGACAGTCCTGCCATTGTGATCGTAATGATAAACAGCATCGCAAGCCCTGTACAAAATCCTGCGACAGGTCCTAGCTCTTCCTTCGCTACCTCTGATAACGATTTCCCCTTTTTTCGCATCGACGCAAATAAGACGACAAGATCATGTACAGCTCCGCCTATCACTGCGCCAATTAACAGCCAAAGAAGACCCGGTAAATACCCAAATTGTGCGGCTAAAATCGGACCCACTAACGGACCTGCAGCTGCAATCGCAGCAAAGTGATGCCCAAATGTGACCCATTTATTGGTTGGCACATAATCCTTCCCGTCCTCTAATGTGTGAGCCGGTGTAGGATGATCGTCTGTCACCTTTAAGACTTTGACCATCATAAATGTGCCATAAAGACGATAGGCAATCGCTAAAATACACATAGATGCTATGACAATTGTAACCGCATTCATTTAACCATCCCCTTTGCACAAACAATTTGTTACAAATATAGCATAAATTGATTGATTTTTCTTTCCTTTAAAACCAAGTTGACAAATAAGAATAATGTGTTTATTCTTAAGGTAGCTTCACCTACTTCCATAAACTCTCTTTTGACAGGGCATTCTTTAGGCTCTGTCCTTTTTATTGCTTTCATCTTACAAAAATAAAAGCCAGATCACATGTGCCTTATTCACTAGAATATTTTTTCTTCTTCTCTCAAAAACAGTTCTTTTGGCGTAACTTAAAATGACAGTTCATTTCCTGGGAAATTCAATGAAATAAAAAAAAGCCCTTCCCTTATACTGAGGAAAGGCTTTCTTACTTAAGAACCGTACGTGATCTGCTCAACCGTTTTTTGATCAAGTCTTTTGATCACTTCTGTTAAAAGCTTCACTGCATTTTCATAATCATCTCGGTGAATCATCGCTGCATGGGTATGAATATATCTACTTGGTATCCCGATCGATAGTGATGGCACACCATGACCTGTTAAATGGATACCGCCAGCATCTGTCCCGCCGCCAGGCATAGAGTCATATTGGTACGGAATGTTCAATTCATCCGCTGTTTGGACAACAAAATCCCGAAGCCCTTTATGAGATACCATAGAAGCATCAAATACAACAATCGTTGGTCCTTTGCCAAGTTTGCTTGTTGCTTCTTTTTCAGTAATGCCCGGTGTGTCTCCTGCTACACCAACATCAATGGCAAATCCAATATCAGGCTGGATTGTAGCCGCTGCTGTTTTGGCACCACGCAGGCCAACTTCCTCTTGTACAGTTGCAACACTGTAAGCAATATTCTCATGCTGAGTATTGTGTAAGTTCTTCATGACATCAATCGCAACTGCACAGCCGATACGGTTGTCCCATGCTTTTGCAAGGAGCATTTTTTCATCATTCATCACTGTAAACTCAAAATAAGGGACGATTTGATCTCCAGGCAGAACGCCCCACTCCATTGCCTGTTCTTTGCTTGATGCACCGATATCAATAAACATATCTGTAATCTCAATCGATTTTTTTCGAGCTTCAGGTGACAAGACGTGCGGCGGCTTTGAGCCAATCACACCTGTTATGTCTCCCTTTTTCGTTACAATCGTCACACGCTGCGCGAGCATGACCTGCGACCACCATCCGCCGACAGTTTGGAAGCGAATGTAGCCTTTGTCATCAATTTTTGTCACCATGAATCCTACTTCATCTAAGTGACCAGCAAGCATAATTTTAGGTCCGTTTGCGTTTCCTTCCTTCTTAGCAATTAAGCTGCCAAGGCGGTCACTAGAGACTTCATCTGCATATGATTCTATGTATGTCTGCATGACTTTTTTGACATCACGTTCATTTCCTGGAATCCCTTTTGCATCCGTTAGGTCTTTCAGCATAGTTAATGTTTGATCTAGCTTTGTCATTCCATATATCCTCCTTTATCTTCATGGTGCATTCTTATTATACAAAACCTTTTTCGTTCAATACGATCTTTTTATGAATATTTTTTCGTTTTCCGAAATATTTTTTTAAAAAAAGTTGAAACCTTTTGGCCTTTTCATTCGTAGTACATCAGATAACGGTATTGGAGGTGCATCCTGTCATGTTTGTAATCCTCATTAGACTAGCTCTTGTTGCACTGCTTGTCTACATCTTCTACATGGCGGTAAAATTCTTCTCAAATCCGAGAAGAAAGCTGAAACAAGCACAATTAAAAGAAGGCTTTTATTTTATGGACGAACAACAAAATGCACGTAAAAATTTTAATTTCGTCTATAAAGGTGTCTTGTTTGAAGGGGAGAAGCATGTTCCTTCTAAGGATCATCCTCTATTTGTCCACTCCATTTACGTTTGGACGGAGTCACCTGAGAAGCTAAGTGAATTTACATTAGAAGACTTTGAAAAATTGGAGGAAAACATTATCGAACGTTATCCTCAAACAAAAATTGATTGGGATCAGCCCATTAAAAAAATCAAACAAAAAAAAGGAGCAGACACGCCGTCTTGATGGCGTCTGCTCCTTTTTCAGATGAACTTGATATATCCTAATATGATCAACTGCACCATGATTAACACTGGCATGCCAATTTGAAAGGCAGGATGCTTTGTTTTATGACGGAAATACTGCATCCCTAGATACGATCCAGCAGCCCCAAAAAGCACGGCAGCACTCCATAAGTGCGCCTCTGAAATTCTCCATTTATGCGCTTTTGCCCGGCGCTTGTCCTCTCCCATGAGAAAGAAACCATAGCCATTTACCAAGATCAGCAGCACAATCAACGCGATATTCATTCATTTCACCTCACATGATGAGCAAAAAAGATCACCCCTCGACGGAATGATCTTTCATATGACTTACTTGTCTAGTTGTGCTTTTGCAGCATCAGCAAGCTGATTGAATGCACTTAGGTCATTCACAGCAAGGTCAGCAAGCATTTTGCGGTTTACTTCGATACCAGAAAGCTTTAGGCCATGCATTAAACGGCTGTAAGAAAGACCGTTCATACGAGCTGCAGCATTGATACGAGTGATCCATAGTTTACGGAAGTCACGTTTTTTCTGACGACGGTCACGGAAAGCGTAGTTTCCAGATTTCATCACCTGTTGGTTTGCTACTTTGTATAATCTATGTTTTGAACCGAAATAACCTTTTGCTAATTTAAGAACCTTTTTACGACGCTGACGCGACACAGTTCCGCCTTTTACTCTTGGCATTGTAATTCCCTCCTATGATTCCTATTCCAAATTACTTGATGTTTGCAAGTTGTTGTTTGATACGTTTGAAATCTCCAGCACTTACGATTGCGCTCTTACGCAATTTACGTTTTTGCTTTGTAGATTTGTTAGCGAACAGGTGACTTGTGTACGCATGAGAACGTTTAAGTTTACCAGAACCTGTTTTTTTGAAACGTTTAGCAGATCCGCGGTGAGTTTTCATTTTTGGCATTGGATATTTCCTCCCTCTGTTACTTTACTTTTCGACTTTTGGTGCAAGCATGAGGAACATGCTACGTCCGTCCATCTTAGGTTTTGTTTCTACTGTTGCTACTTCAGCGCAAGCTTCAGAGAAACGGTCTAACACGCGCTGTCCGATTTCTTTATGCGTAATCGCACGCCCTTTAAAGCGGATAGAAGCTTTCACTTTATCGCCCTTTTCAAGGAATTTGATTGCATTACGGAGCTTCGTGTTAAAATCATGTTCATCAATTGTCGGGCTCAACCGAACTTCTTTTAAGCTAATGATTTTTTGATTCTTACGTGCCTCTTTATCCTTCTTCTGCTGTTCGAATCGGAACTTACCATAGTCCATGATTCGGCAAACAGGTGGTTTTGCATTTGCAGCAACTAACACAAGGTCAAGATTGGCTTTCGTAGCAATTTCCAGAGCTTCCTGGCGGGTTTTAATCCCCAGCTGATCGCCATTTTGTCCGATCAAACGAACTTCACGCGCACGAATACCTTCATTAACTAATTGATCTTTGCTAATAGTGAGCCACCTCCATGAGATTTTGAATTGAGTTCACAATTCATTTTGACCATTTCGTTGTATGTTTTACAGGCAAACAAAAAGTGTGGGCATATAAAACACCCACACTGCGAACATTTGCATGAAAAAATAAATGTACGGTCAACCTGTCAACTACAAACACGTGTCAATCAGGTGAGAAGCGGGTGCTTCTGCTTGTGATATCTATTCAATTCGTTAATTATTCTACACAATTTTCATTTGTCCGTCAAGTAACCGAACTCTTGAAACAACTTTTTCATTTTAGCATGATTAAACAAATTGGGCAAGGCTTTTTCAAAACAATCACGTCATCAAAGAATGAATTGCATAAAGATTGGGATGACAATGACAGTCACAACTCCTACGACCACAACAGCAATACTTGCCATGGCCGCTTCCACTTCACCCATCTCAATCCCAACAGAGACGCCAAGTGCATGTCCTGATGTACCGAGTGCAAGCCCTTTTGCCACTGGATTTTTAATTCGAAACCATTTTAAGAAGAAAGCACCTAGTGCATACACAATGACTGCATTAAATATGACCGCAAAGGCTGTGATATCTGCAATTCCGCCAATATCCTTTGCAATCGGAAGAGCAATCGCTGTCGTCGCTGCCTGCGGGAGCATACTTTTCATTACAGCCGCATCAAGATGAATGCCTTTTGCTACGACATACACAATTGTAATGGAGCAAAGTGATCCTACAAAAATAGCGGATAAAATCTGCCACCAATATTTTTTAAGCAATGCGCGCTGCTTATAAAGCGGAATAGCGAAAGCAATCGTCGCAGGCTCTAAGAAAAACTTGATAATCTTGCCGCCCTCATTATAATCTGCATAGGAAAAACCGCCAATTTTCAAAAATAAAATACCTAACACCATGGCGACAAAAAGTGGTGTAAATAAGAAGAAGCCTTTTGATTTTTTAAATAAGAATGTACCGATTCCAAAGGCGACCAATGAGACGACTATACCAAAATAAGGACTCATCGTACTTGTACCCATCCTGCATCCCTCCTTTAATGCGTACTTGAAGCTGGTTTATTAGAATGAGAAGGAGCCGATTTGCTCTCCTTTGTCTCTTTACGTTTCTGTGGTTTGTCTGATAATTGCATGAGAAGCTGCGTGAATAGCCCTGTCGCTGCAAGTAACATAATCGTTGCAATGATAATGACACCGACGACTTGCACACCTACTTCTTGCATGACACCTAGTGATTGAATAACCGAGATACCAGAGGGAACAAATAGAAAGCTAATGAGCCCTGTCAATGATGTACCTAATTGCTCCACTTGCTCCAGTTTGACGATTTTCGTTGTCAGCAAAACAAATAATAGAACCAGACCGATCACAGATGCAGGCATCGGAATTGGTAAATACATTGAAATGAGATTAGAAACGAACATTACGGTTGCAAAGATAAATGCTTGAGATAGAAATCCATATACTTTAGTGGCACTCATGCCCCTTCACCTCTTTCTTCGACTGCCCTCAGTATATGGCATGAAATAAATGAATGAAGCGTTTACAATCAAACTCGCCGGATTCAATGAATGAAATGCAGAAAACGAGTATTGAAATACAAATAAAAAAAGCCGTCCTACTCTAGCAGGAGCGACTTCTTTAGTTCTTTGGCGTAAGTGCGGCTGACAGGAATAATCGACCCGTCTGTCATATGCAGATTATACGTCGAATTAAACCACGGCTGTACTTCTTTCATATGAGAGGTGTTCACGATATAGCTTCGATGAACCCTCATAAAATAAGCCTCAGGGAGTTTCTTTTCAATGACCACAAGCGGTTCTGTGACCTCATACATGTGATCCTTTGTTTTTACAACCTTTTTCCCCTCACTAAGCCCTACATACATGATCTCTTCTACTTGCAGAATGACAATTGAATCATCGACTGAGATGGCTAATTTTTGCTGATGGGGGATTTTCTCATCTGATAGCTGGTGGTCTTGCGTCTCAACAGATTTCCACTTTTTAAACTTTTGGATCGTTTGGAAAAGCCGCTCTTCATCGAATGGTTTTGTTAAGTAATCAAGCGCACTTACCTCAAATGCCTTCAGCGCATACTGATCAAAGGCTGTCGCAAATACAATCGCTGGCGGATCAGACATCCGGTTGAGCCTTTTGGCAATATCAAATCCATTTTCACCAGATAAATCAATGTCTAAAAAGAGCAGGTCCGGCTTATGATCCACCATCCGGTCAAAAGCTGATTCTATATTTTCTGCTTCCTCTATTTGAACATCCTCTTTCGTTCTGCGTAATAAGTATTTTAATTCGTCTCTTGCTAACACTTCATCATCTACGATTAATACATTTATCAACGAAAATCATCCTCTTTTACATAGTCCATTGGAATGCGAAATGAGATGTCAGTGCCTTGGCCGCTATGAATAGATAGAGCGGCTTGTCTGCCAAAAATCCCTCTTAACCGCTGATCTAAATTAAAAAGAGCCGTACCTGTTCCTTCTTTGGATTCAACAGGCGCTTTTAATAACTGAGCCATCTTGTCATTCTCGATTCCCTGTCCATTATCAGTCACTTTCATATTGACATGCCCATCTTTCATCACAGCAGATACGATGACTTCACAGCTCGTTTGATGTTTAGGAAATGCGTGTCTCACTGCATTTTCAACAAGCACCTGAAGCACAAATGGCGGAATCATCACCTGCTCTAGCTCCTTTTCAATTTGAAAGGTCACGTGGTATTTATTTGGAAACCTTGCTTGTTCAAGTGACAAATAGGCTTCTACATGCTGAATTTCTTTATGAAGTGGAATGAGCAGCTGGCGGGCGCCTTGCAAATTGGATCGAAAATATATACTCAGCTGAAGCAGCAGCTTTCTAGCCATCTCTACGTTCGTTCTGCACAAGACAGAGATGGTATTAATGGCGTTAAATAAAAAGTGCGGATTCACTTGCGCTTGAAGCGCTTTGATCTCTGCATCTTTTAGCAGACGGCTTTGGGTTTCTGCCTCCCCAAGCTCAAGCTGTGTGGAAAACAGCATCGCCAAGCCTTCTGCAAGCTCCTCCTCTACCCTGCTTAATCCGACCGGAGAATTGAAATACATTTTTAACGTTCCGATCGTTTGACCATTGGAGGTGAGGGGCAGCACAATCGCCGCTTGAAGCGGGCAATGGGTGACTGAACAATTGATTTCATCTTTCGAATGTGCCTTCATAATTTTGCCGCTCATCAATACTTGTTTCGACAGTCCTGTAATGAGGCTTTTCGATGGAATATGATGATCTGTCCCATCTCCAACATGCGCTAAAATCTTTTCTGTATCGGTTAAGGAGACCGCATCTGTTTCTGTTAATCGATGAATGATCTTCGCCACGCTTTTACATGACTGTTCATTTAACCCTTGGCGGAAGAAAGGCAGCGTTTGATCGGCGATTGAAAATACACGGTGTGTCTGCATCGCCTTTGCCTGCTCTTCTTGCCGAATGACTGACTGTAAAATCGATAAAAAGATAAAGCTGCCAATTCCATTCACAAAAATCATCGGCAGGGCAATAATACTCACAAGCCCCCAAGCATCAGCAAATGGCTTTGCAAATAGAAGGATAATGATCATCTGCAAGGACTCCATTGCCACACCAAAAAGTGCGGCTTGGCGAGGTGTCACCATTCGATTCTTCCGCTTAAACCTGCTGCCGACATAGCCTGCAATCACACCGGCTAAAATCGAAGAAATCGCACAGCTGAGTGCCGTGCTTCCTCCTAATGAATAGCGATGAATCCCAGCTAGAAGCCCTGCGCCAATGCCAACAAACGGCCCTCCTATTAATCCGCCCATTTCGATTCCCATGATTCTCGTATTGGCAATTGAGCTTGACGAGCCGAGATGATAGGAAAACTCATGATTCATGACCATCTGCTGCTGGATTTCAATTCCTGTGTAATTGCTGATAATACTAAAAGAAGCAAAAATAAAGACAAGGACTGCCTTTTTTCGAAACCCTTCATTATGAAGCAATAGATTGCGAAAGCCCTTCACATGGGCAAGCACAAACCCTAAAATAACGATGATCCCAACACGCTCGATCATCATAATAATTAAATGAAGCAAACCTGCCACCTCAATTGATGTATGTATTATTTACTGTCTTTCTATTCTATCATGTGCGGTCAATGTTCAAATATCTCTCAAATCTTTTCTTTATTGCCCTCATCTTCTATTGTAAAATGAACTTGAGCCGTCACTTGCAATTGAAGGTAACACATACATAACAAGGGAGAAGATCATGAAAGCCGTATTTTTCGATTTAGATGATACTTTGCTTTGGGATGAAAAAAGCATTCACACCACTTTTCAGGAAACATGCCGCGAAGCGGAAAAGAAATATGGACTGAATCCAGAAACATTTGAACAGATTGTACGTGAAGAAGCAAGAAAGCTGTATTCGTCCTATGAAACATATGATTATACTGTCATGATCGGAATTAATCCTTTCGAAGGACTGTGGTCCAATTTTAGTGAACCGATTAGCGAAGGCTTTCAAAAATTGAATGCCCTTGCACCAGAGTATCGCAAGAACGCTTGGACCAATGGCTTAAAAGAAGCAGGAATTGACGATGAGGCATTTGGACAATATTTGGCTGATTTCTTTGCGGCAGAGCGGAGAAAACGCCCATTTGTCTATGAAGAAACGTACCCTGTTTTAGACCGTCTGAAAGGCAGCTATGAATTGCTCCTTTTAACAAACGGAGATCCTAGTCTTCAAAAGGAAAAACTGGCCGGTGTTCCTGAGCTTGCACCTTATTTTAATGAAATTGTCATTTCAGGAGATTACGGGAAAGGCAAACCTGACCCTAGCATCTTTGAGCACTGCCTTCAGCTGTTAAATCTAACAAAAGACGATGTGATCATGGTAGGAGATAATCCAAAAACAGATATTCTTGGGGCATCTCGAGCCGGAATTCAAACCGTTTGGATCAATCGACATGGCAAAAAGAATGAAACAGATGTAACGCCAGATTATGAAATCAAAGACTTACATGAATTGTTTGATATATTAAAATAGAACAAACGAGAAAACACCCTTCTCCTAACGAGATTGGGTGTTTTTTGTGTGCTCAAACTACACAATTCCCGCTAGACTTTGCGCTTGCTTGTCTAAGCTGCGGGCTGCTTCTCCTACATTATTAAATTCCTCACTTGCCTGCTTTACAAGATCGCGATTTGTAAACACCGTTGTCTTGGCCCGGCTCGTTCCGCTGCTGACCTTCTCTACTTCCGCATGAATCGCCTTTACATATTGATCTACTTTGACGATCGCTTCTTTTGCATCAGTTGCAAGCTTTCGAATTTCTGCCGCCACTACACTAAAGCCATTTCCATAGGAACCTGCATGGGCTGCTTCGATCGCCGCATTTAATGCAAGGAGCTGGGTTTGTGAGGAAATGCTGTTAATCGTTGTAGCGATGGAACTGATGGACTCTACCTGCTCTGTTAATCCTTCTAGTAACATCATATTTTGATCTGTTTCGTTTGCTATATGATCAAAGGAGACATTGACTCTTTGACTATGCTGGATGCCCACTTCTGCTCGCTCCATTAATTTCGCAGACATGTCCTTTAAATCGCCTACGACCTGTTTCATCGTACTTTCTCTTTCTGTTATGTCTGTTGCGACTTTCACAACACCCACTACGCGTTCCTCTTCATTGCGGACAGGTGTATATGTCGCTTCAAGCCATAAGCTGTCACCATTCTTCGTCGTCCGCTGCACCTTTTCCTGAAAGACTTGCCCCTCTTTCAAACGCTTCCAAAACATTTGATAGCTTGCGTGTTCTGCAATATGAGGAGGACAAAACTGTCTATGTTTTAAACCAATCATCTCTTGCTTTGAATATCCCATGGCTTTTGCAAAAATATCATTGACCCATAGCACTTCACCTGTCACATCAAATTCAATCATCGCCAGTGAGTGTTCCAATGCACGAAGTACTGCTGATCGCTCCAATACTTGTGATGATAAAGTGTTTGTTGTTTTCATCATCGCTTTCATACCCCCAATTTAACTCGAACCAATAGTACATACTTACCCATACTTTCATACTATCTAAACGTATCATTCAAGGGACTGGATCACTAGTGGAGAATTTTTCCCAAAAAGAAAAAGCCAGTGATCTAAGGAGAAAGATCACTGACTGCTTCGCTTGAAAAAGATTATTTTTTCGCTTCTGCTACTGCATGTTTCACAAAGGCTTCAAGATCCATTGTTTCTGAATCTTGCTCTCCGTATTTTCTTACATTGACTGCGCCATTTTCTGCTTCTTGATCTCCGACGACTAGCATGTACGGAATCTTTTGCATTTGCGCTTCTCTAATTTTGTATCCGATTTTTTCATCACGGCTGTCAAGCTCTACACGAAGACCTTCAAGCTGCAAACGTTCTTGTACTTTTTTCGCATAGTCTAAATGGACAGAAGGTGAAACCGGAATGACTTGGAATTGTACAGGTGCCAGCCAAGTTGGTAGGGCTCCTTTGTATTCTTCAATTAAGAAGGCAACAAAACGCTCCATTGTAGAAACAACACCTCTATGAATCACGACTGGACGATGGTGCTTGCCATCTTCTCCGATATATGTGAGATCGAAGCGCTCTGGAAGTAAGAAATCAAGCTGTACAGTAGACAGTGTCTCTTCTTTTCCAAGAGCTGTCTTCACTTGAACGTCAAGCTTCGGACCATAAAATGCCGCTTCGCCTTCTGCCTCATAATAGTCATGACCAAGCTCGTCCATTGCATCCTTTAGCATCGATTGCGCTTTATTCCACATGGCATCATCGTCGAAATACTTCTCAGTATCTTCTGGATCACGGTAAGATAAGCGGAATGTGTAGTCATTCAAGCCAAAGTCTTGATACACTTCTTCAATTAGGCGAACTGTACGAATGAATTCGTCTTTGATTTGATCTGGACGTACAAAGATATGGGCATCGTTTAATGTCATACCGCGAACACGCTGAAGGCCGGATAAAGCACCTGACATTTCATAACGGTGCATTGTACCAAGCTCTGCAATACGAATTGGCAATTCGCGATAGCTATGCGGCTCGTTTTTGTAAATCATCATATGGTGAGGACAGTTCATCGGACGAAGAACAAGATCTTCATTGTCCATTTCCATCACAGGGAACATGTCTTCTTGATAATGCGCCCAGTGCCCTGATGTTTTATACAATTCAACATTTGCAAGAACTGGTGTATACACATGCTCATAACCAAGGCGTACTTCTTTATCGACAATGTAACGCTCAATAACGCGGCGGATCGTTGCGCCTTTTGGCAGCCAAAGCGGTAGACCTTGACCTACCTTTTGAGAGTTCGCAAACAGTTTCAGCTCTTTTCCTAGTTTACGGTGATCGCGTTCTTTCGCTTCTTCAAGCAGGCGTAGATGCTCATTTAGATCATCTTTGCTGAAGAAAGCTGTACCGTAAATACGCTGAAGCATTTGATTGTTGCTGTCACCTCTCCAGTATGCACCTGCAAGGCTTAACAGCTTAAACTCTTTGATTTTCCCTGTTGATGGCAAGTGAATGCCGCGGCAGAGGTCAAAGAATTCACCCTGCTCATAAATCGTGACAGCTTCACCTTCTGGAATCGCCTCTAACAGCTCAAGCTTTAATTGATCACCAATCGCTTCAAAGCGTTTTTTCGCTTCTTCTCTTGATACTTCAATTCGCTCGATTGGCAGATTGCTGTTAATGATTTTTTTCATTTCTTTTTCAATCTTTGGTAAATCTTCCGGTGTGATGGCAACATCGATGTCCACATCGTAGTAGAAGCCATTTTCAATCACAGGACCTACGCCAAACTGAACGTGATGCTCTTTTCCATACAGGCGTTTGATTGCCTGTGCTAGCAAATGAGCTGTGCTGTGGCGCATAATGTCGAGTGCTTCATCACTTTTATCTGTGATGATCTCAATTGTTCCACTTTCTAGTAGCGGCGTACGCAGATCTATTTCTTTGCCGTTCAATTTACCGGCAAGCGCTTTTTTCTTTAGGCCTGGGCTAATTGATGCCGCGATGTCTTCTGTTGTAGCTGTGTTGTCAAACTCCTTGACTGCTCCATCTGGAAATGTAAGTTGAATTTGTTCTGACATCTCTGGTCACTCCTTTTTTTGGCAATATAAAAACCCCGCCCCCTGGAAAGGGACGAGGTTGAATAAAACGGAATCGTGGTTCCACCCTTTTTCCCGTATTTGCAGCTTACTTTTTCATAAGCAAACACGGCTTGTGGTTCGATAACGGGAATTCCCGTCAGCCATTACTAAAACGTTCACAGCTGATGTTCAAAGGTGGTAAAGCAAATGGTCCTCTGCTAGGAAGCTTTCAGCCGCGGCTTCCCTCTCTTTAAGCGGGTGTTCATTTGTTCATGTCCTTATCAATACGGTCTTTGTATGAAGTTACACCGTATTATAAAACGTTTTTTCGTGAAAATCAAGAAAGCTTTTCACTTTTCTGTTCCAAATGGTCATGGACAAATTGAACATTGTGTTCTTGAAATGAATGAGCCGGGAATACCTCGACCCTTTCTTGAAAAATATTTTGAATGGTCTGTACCATCGAGTGACCTGTATCATTTGTAAACAGGTCAATCTTTTTGGGCGCTATGGATACGAGTGGTGCAATCAGCTGCGAATCAATATACATTGGATGCTCTCTTACAAACTGTCTGTCTATGTATTGTTTTTGATCACGCTCAGAAGCGTACCGAAATTCCCAAATCATCAGGCGATCCTGATGCACAACATGTACTTTTTCGAGCTTCGGTTCTTTTGCCATCACATAGTCTCGAAGCGATTGAATGAAGTTTTGATATTCTTGTTCCATTTTGTATTCTTCAAT
Organism: Bacillus sp. lyk4-R2A-2; assembly: GCF_030209735.1. Lineage (NCBI taxonomy): Bacteria > Bacillati > Bacillota > Bacilli > Caryophanales > Bacillaceae > Bacillus > Bacillus sp. lyk4-R2A-2. The sequence goes on along the minus strand of NZ_JARVRK010000005.1, from coordinate 77,729 downwards.
GGAGACTTCAACATAGTTCTTCAGCCTCCTGTCATACTCTGACAGTCTGAATGTCATAAATGAACCAATTGAAAAAATACCTTGCTGTAAAGAAATCGTCTCGAGCTCCTTTGTTAACAGGGCTTCTCTTGATGGTTCTTGATGAATGCCGGGAATATCATCTAAATCCCCGTTCATGATGCTGTGGGCAATTGAAAGAATTTGGTGCTGCTCTTCAGGATCTTTAAATAGATACGTGTTTTCAAGAATGCTGCGCATGCGCTCATTTTCTTTGCATTCCAAAAAAAAGTGAACCAGTAATGGCCGCACAATGGACTCAAGTCCTTCCTTTGATTCCTTCGCCTCTATGAGAAGCCGGTCTTTCCCTTGTTGAATTGACATGTGATGCCGACTGTCCAAGTGTTCAGCAAGATGTAAAAAAGCGGCGGTATCATATTCATCTTCAAAGATTATTTCAAGCATGTTTGTCCCCCCTAACGACATCTGTTACATATATATGGGGAGAACATAAAAAATAGACGCCTAAAATAAATCAGGCATCTTTCTTTTTAAAATGAGCGGAACTGAGATAAAGATTAGATAAATCAAACAAACGATTGCTAAAGCGGCATAATTGCCACTGACAAAGCTTGAGCCAAGGACATTTAATGCAACTGTACCCGGTATTAAGCCTAAAAAGGTAGCTGCCGTAAATGCACGATAATTTGCACGTGAAGCTGCTGCCGCATAGCTGACAAAGTCAAAATGGATTGGGGCAATTCGCAATAACAAAATGTAAAGAAACCCATGCTCCTGAATGCGGGACGTCACCGCTTTCAGCTTCCGGCTGCTTGATTGTGTTTCCTTCTTTTTTGCACGAAAGGTTGTGGCAAGCAGGAAGGAGCATGTTGCTCCGGCGGTAGCACCAACGAGGGCATAAATCGTCCCAAGAACACTGCCAAATGCCAAACCTGCTGCCAGCGAAAAAACCGTAATAGGGACGAGAACAAACGGGCGAAAAAGAGATAAGAAAAGAAAAACAAAGGGTGCCAGCATCCCAAATTGAAGCACCCAATTTTTCACATCTTTTGGCGCCAGCTGAAGATGCTGTTTGTTCAGCCACCAAAGTAAAACAGCGAGACCTGCAATCACGAGAAAAAGCAGCCATTTTCTTTTGTTCATTTCATTTGCTCCTCCTTCAGGTGATAGACGCTTTTATAAATGACGGCGGTTTTCTCCTTCGAGCAAGACTGCCTCTGCTAAATAGAGAATCCGTTCCATTAAACGAGCGGCTTTGACCTCTTCTTTTTCCCCGCGCTGTGAGTACGTAAAGTGATGCTTCAGTTCACTTGGTGAGAAATTAGAAGAGAAGAAAGTCGGCAGCTGCTCTGCCATACGGTATTGTAAAATCGTTCCGAGTAGTTCATCTCGAACCCAGCTTGTCATCGACTCTGCCCCAATATCATCAAGCATTAAAATAGGGGTGGATTTGACCATGTTCAGTTTTGATTCTAGTGTATGATCGGCTAACGAATTTTTTAGCTCTCTCACAAATTCAGGCACGTACACAAGGAGAGATGGGTATTCCTTCTCCGCTAACTGCTGCGCAATGGCTGCCAAAATATACGTTTTTCCTACTCCAAACTTTCCGTGTAAATATAAGCCCTTCCCTTTGCCCGTCTCATCATAGCTTTGCAGGAATTGCCCTACTTTTTGAATGACTTCCTGTCTTCCCACAACGTTCAAATCAGCGAACGTCGCTTGAAGAACATTTTGCGGAATGTACATGCTTTTCATGAGCTCTTGCTGTTTTTTCTGTCTATCGAGCCGCAGCTTGACTGGACAAGGGGAATATTCAATATCAATACTCTGACCTTTGATCACAAGCTTCGGGTGATAACCGTCTAAAATCGCATTGACGTTCTCTTCATCTAAGCAATATGAACAGCCCTTCGACTGCTGCACATATTCAAAAAGCCGGTTCAAGCTGCGATTGATCATGTCTTCGTGTATGTCTTCTTGGTGCTCCTGTAAAAAGGCTTTTACATCTTCATCAGATAACACACTCTCTTTAATCTGATTGTATCTCACACGAAAATCTACGCGCCCTTTTAGCTGTTCAAATGAACGACCGATCGGTTTCATCCTCATCTCACCTCATCTTAATGTGCATTGTACTTTTTCATATTTTTAAACTGATCTAACAGTTTTTCTTTTTCTCGTTCGAGGTCTTCTGTCGACAGGCTGTCTGTTTGTTCTTTTGCAGGCTGTTCTTTCGTTTCGGTTTCTTTCATCCAATCAGGAAGCTTCTCTTCACGGACAACTTTCCCTGATCCGTATGTGCTACGCTGCTTTTTCTGCTGCGCCCACTCTGTCATTTGCCTGTTCTCTTCTTTGGCCATTTTCATGGCCGCCGCTACGGTTTTAATTTTCTTTCTCACCCAATGAGCGGCGATTTTTTGCATATATGTTTTCGACAGCTTCATATCTGTTTTCAGTAATGTATAGTAGATCAAAACGTTCATGACACCTGGCTCTAGCTGCTGCTCAAGCATAATATCTTCGACAATTCTTAAGTCGGCATATGTTGGCTCAATGCCGTCAGCCATATCTTTTAGCAGCTCCCTAGGCGAAATATGATCAAGCTTTTCAATCAATTTGGCATCCGGCGTATCTGCCACTGGCGCTTTTGAAGCATCTTGACGCAAGTGTCTCGGCTGTTTTTGATCAATGAGTTTTGGCTGCTCGCCTCTGTATTCAATTTGGTACCAGTCTCTTGCCGCTTTTCTCAGCTCTTCTGTTGAGATCATTTGATCCGAACCACAGGCGCCTGCTACAATATTTTGCATTTGAAGCGGGGTGATGCCGTATACAACGGCTAACTTCTTAATGGTTTCTTTCACCTGCTTTGTCAAAGCCTTTCTTGGAATCATCATATCAGACATGCCTGCTAACAATAAATCGAAATCAAAGGATTCGTCTGAGAGAGGAGCCGGCTGACTCGATCCAACGGTCACATATTCATAGCCCTGATCAAGTGATGACGCCTGATTGATTTCTTCTGTCATCCTGCGTTCACCTGGCTGCAATACGTGAAAAACTTCTTCAAACGACCGCGAGATGTTCTTTGCCTCTGCCGGAACACCGGGATATGAGAAATAATCACGAAGCTGCATATATTTCGCTTTCTCTACACGATGGTACAGCAGAACATTCAGCATACCATCTTGGAAAAACTCATCTGGTCTTAACGGCGGCACAAGCTCATATGTAAACAGTCTGCCTTCTTCCGTTTCCTGTTCATATGTGCGGAGTAAACCAATCGCTTCAAGCTTTAAACGTTCCTCAAAAATATCATTCAAATTCGTTTGCAGCATGACCATGAGCTGCCGATGAGGTGCGGGTTTCCCCCACATACGATTTTGTTCCAGCTCTCCCCACAGCGTCATATATAAGCTGAAAGCGGACATGCCTATAAGCGGCTGATATAAAAGAGTGATGAGCTGTCTATCGATGTCACCGAGCAATGAAGCGCTTTTGACGACATACGGATCGACGGCTAGCACTTCCTTCCAATGCTCTGTCATATGCTGATCCTCCCCATGAATTGCAATTGTTTCTATTGTACACCCTTTTTGCGTTTTACGCTTTACGCAGGAAAAAGAGCATGAAGTATCTTCAGCTCTTTTTTAGCGTTCTTTCTTTAATAAATCTTTTAATTCATCAATAAAGACGTTGATATCTTTAAACTGCCGGTAAACGGAGGCAAACCTGACGTAAGACACTTCATCAATTTTTGCCAGCTCGTCCATCACCATTTCACCTACAAGCTCACTTTTCACTTCTGACATACCTTGATTACGCAGTTCTTTTTCAATATTAAAGCAGACATCCTCCAGCTGCTTTAAAGCAACAGGTCGCTTTTCACATGCTTTTATGAGTCCTCTCAGCATCTTTTCGCGGCTGAATTCTTCTCGAATTCCTTCTTTTTTCACCACAATCAGTGGTAATTCTTCTAATTTCTCAAACGTCGTAAAGCGATATTGGCAGCTTTCGCACTCTCTTCTACGACGGATGGATTTCCCTTCATCTACTGGTCTTGAATCAAGCACCCTTGTGCCAAGGTGCTGACATGTGGGACATTTCATTTCATCAGCTCCGATCTATTCTTGGAAGTTGTTTGTCTAGTTCATCATAAAGGGAAAAAACCGTTTTCTCACTATAGCCAAAATCTGTTGGCAAGGCTGTTTCTGTTGTCACATTAAAATCGACAGCTGTTTCAAAAGGACGAATTGAAATGACAGTCGCTACGAGAAAGGCTTTTTTCGGCATACTAATGTTTGCGCTGATTTCACCTCGTTCTGCTGAAACAGATGTTACTTGATAGGAAGCGTGCCCAGAAAGCATGGCTTCCACCGCTTGAAAAACTTGCGCATTCGTCGATTTGTAGTAATGGCTTTTCAGTTCTGACACTGGATGCTCGTCAGATGTTTCTGTATGGTTTGACATGAACCGTTTGAACTTTTGTCCTAAAATCATCTACGTATCCCCTTTGCCATAATGCCTCTTCTTTATTTTATAAAAAAAACCTTTGTTTTCCTAGAACAAAAGTATAGGCGAGTTGGGGAATGTTGGATTTTCTCTATCAAACAAATATAAAAAGGAGCATAACACAAAGGCATTTCAATGCTTTTGGCCAGCTCCCATTGCGATCTTTTTTTATGTTTACAGTGCTTTGGCTTGCGCCTGTTTCACTTGTACAGGTCCCATGCCTCGAGGAATTTCAATGTTTTCTCTTGTTTCAGCACCTAATTCATCTCCGATATGATCTGCTGCGATATTCGGATCTAGGTCGCCGCAAGTATAAACATCTATGCTCGCATAACCATGTTCAGGAAAGCTGTGAATTGTCAGATGAGATTCAGAAATAATGACAACTCCACTTACTCCTTGAGGTGCAAATTTGTGAAAAGCAACCTCTCTTACTTCAGCTCCTGATTTCAAAGCTGCATTTACAAACGTTTTTTCAATAAAATCCATGTCGTTCAGTTTATCACAGTCGCATCCCCATAGCTCGGAGATAACGTGACGTCCGATTGTTTCCATCATGGACCCCCCTTAAACAAGAATGAAAGAGTGAAGTTCTAAGCAGCCGGACCGGACATATACCACGGGGGAAAGTTAGTCCAAAGAGGTCCTAACCCTTTAAGTATACCCGAATGAGTCTGCGAACAAGAAGTTCACGAAAAATAGTATACTTTGTTTAGACCCATTTTGCAAGCTGTGTTTTCAATGGGATTTTCTCTCATTCCTTGAAAAGGGACGTTCGTCTTCTTCATTTCAAACAGCAGAAAGCTCTTTCATCTGCGATCCGACAAACTTCACAAGATCCACCACTCTGCATGAATAACCCCATTCATTGTCATACCATGCAAGAACTTTTACTTTTCTATCCCCCATCACCATCGTTGTCAGTCCATCTACGACAGCTGAATAAGGGTTCGTATTAAAGTCTGTAGAAACAAGCGGCTCATCCGTGTAATCTAAAATACCGGAAAGAGAAGTTTTTGATGCATTTGAGAAGGCTGCATTGACTTCTTCTGCTGTGACATCTTTTTTCAAGTCGACAACAAGATCAACCATCGATACATTGGAAACTGGCACGCGAAGTGCAAGTCCATGCAATTTCCCTTTCATGTGCGGCAGCACTAAAGAAAGCGCTTTAGCGGCACCCGTCGTCGTTGGAATAATGGACTGGGCACATGCTCTTGCCCGGCGCAAATCCTTATGCGGGTTATCGATATTTTTTTGATCATTTGTATACGCATGAACCGTTGTCATTAAACCGTTGTCGATACCGAATTCATCATCTAACAATTTGACAACTGGTGCTAAACAGTTTGTTGTACAAGATGCGTTTGAAATAACGACGTGCTTTTCAGGATCAAGATCATCCTCATTGACACCCATCACAATTGTAATGTCTTCATTTTTACCTGGAGCTGTAAGTACGACCTTTTTCGCTCCGGCATCTATATGGCCCATCGCTTGATCTTTTGAATTAAATTTTCCGGTTGCTTCTATGACGATATCAATCCCAAGCTCTCCCCACGGAAGCTGCTTTGGGTCTCTGTTATTGAGCAAAAGCACTCTTTTCCCATTTACAATCAGTGCGTCATCTTCTGCTGTCACATCGCATTCGTAACGTCCATGATTTGTATCATATTTAATTAAATGTGCTAGCGTTTCGGCAGGATAGCTTGCGTTCACCGCTACAATTTGAATTTGATCATCAAGCATTGCTTTTCTGAAGACCATGCGTCCAATTCTGCCAAACCCATTGATCGCTGCTTTTACCTTCATGAACAGGTCACTCCTCTATTATGTGTTATACTCAATAAATTTATTTATGAAATTAGTATATCACATTAGATTGTAATTGCCAGTATATAAACGTATATTTTCTAAAAAGGGCTGTTCTTTTCATGAGAAATATAAAAAGCATAAAAAAAGAAGAGTACGTGTATGTACTCTTACTTATCAGTATGTTCCCATTCATTTAATATGTTCTGCAATTGCTTTCTAATAAAAGCAAGATCTTGTGTATTTTCTATCACCCGGTCTGCTTTCTTACATTTTTCCTCAAGAGGCTGCTGAGAGTGAATCCGATTCAGCGCTTCTTCCGCGCTAAGGTCGTTTCGATTCATGAGTCGTGATAGCTGTAATTCTGGTGTTGTATACACCACAATAATGCGGTCGACGAGACTTTCCAGCTGACTCTCAAATAAAAGCGGGATATCCAGGACAACGAATGTTTCTCGGCTGTCGATTCCTTCATCTCGCTGCCTGAGCATTTCCTTTCGCACTTCTGGGTGAACGATCGCATTTAGCTGCTTTCTTTTCTCTTCATTAGAAAAAATAATGGCTCCCAGCTGCTGCCGGTCTAGCTCTCCATTTGGCAGGAGGACACCCTCACCAAAGGTTTGAACGATATGATGAAGGGCGGGTGTTCCTTTGGCGACCGCTTCTTTTGCAATCACATCTGCGTCCACAACCCGGATGCCCTGCTCTTTTATCATCTGCGAGACTGTGCTTTTTCCGCTAGCAATCCCGCCGGTTAATCCAATGACAAGCGTCAATTGATTTCCTCCTTTTACAGCTTCCAAACCCCAATTAATATGAGCAGAAGCCCTGGTAAGCATGCGAGTTTATCGATCCAGCGCCAATTTGCCAAGTAATGACCGGCACGCAGACCGATACATACAAAAAGTGAGCTCATCACTGCGACCGTGATACTCATGACAATTGGAGAAAAGCCTAGTATCGCTGCGCCAATCCCTGCGCCAAATGCATCAATGGATAAAGCAATTCCAAGAAGTACCGCTTCTATTCCATTAATCGTCCCAGATCGGTCAATATCTGCACTTGTTGGCTTTCTTAAAATGTGAATGACAAGCCCAAGCGATTGGACTTCCACATTAAGCAATGTCTTTTCATGAAGAAGCAAATCACGCTCTTTCGCTGGTTTGTAAAATTGATACAGGACCCAAAGACCAATGGCAATTAAGATGCCTCCCCCCAGTTTATCGGTCACTGAGACAGGGAGAAATGTCGTCAGCAAGCTGCCAATCAGCATAGAAATGAGCAGCACAATCCCTGAGCAGCATGCAATAATGACGATGGCTTTAAATGGGATCCTCATTTTGCGGAGACCATACGTAAAGCCTACAGAAAAGCTGTCGATGCTGACTGCAATAGCTAAAAACAGGAGCGAAATCGAAATCATACCTGAACTCTTCCTTTCTGTTCATGCAACGATGATCAAGAGTCTCTAGGCGTTCTTAGACTCTTCTTCACTATATGAAGAGCAGGTGGGCTGTGTGTCAGTCTACACCTTGCTGAAAAATGAATGTTTTTTATCGTATGCATCGCAAAAAGGAAGCATGCTCATGGCTAAGCTTTATTGAGGACGTTTTTGGCAGGTCACACAAAAGTGTGTACCGCGCCCTCCGACTACTGTTTTCTCAATGATGCTTCCGCATGTTTGGCAAGGCTCTCCCCGCCGGTCATATACAAGAAGCTGCAATTGAAATGTGCCAATATCACCTTGTGAGTTGATATAAGAACGAATTGTACTTCCTCCCGCATCTACCGCCACCTGAAGCGTATCGATGATCTGTTTGTGAAGCACTTTGCAGGATTCCAGGCTGAGCTGATTCGCTTTCGTTTCTGGATGAATCCCTGATTTAAACAGGACCTCATCTACGTAAATGTTACCAAGTCCTACGACAATCTTTTGATCAAGCAGTGCTGTTTTGACCACGCGGGTTGTTTTTTTCAATTGCTCCCATAAATACTCAGGAGTAAACTGTTCATCGAATGGTTCATATCCCAGCTGTGATAGCGGGAGTTCTCTTTCCTCTTCACCCGGCTGAAATAAATGCATCGTGCCAAATTTACGCACATCATGGTACCGAAGCTCCGTCCCATCTGTAAACGTAAAGACGACGTGTACGTGTTTATCATAAGGCTCATGCGCTTCATGTACACGGTATTTCCCTTCCATCCTTAAATGGGAGACCATCACATAATGGTCTAAATGAAAGAGGAGGAACTTTCCTCTTCTTTCAATGGTTTGTATGGTTTCTCCTACCAATCTTCTTGCGAACTCTTCCGGCTCCCCAGGACGTTTGATGATGTTTGGCCATTTGATATCGACCGTTTCAATCGTCTTTCCTTCGACTAACCGCTTGAGAGTGCGCCGGACGGTTTCAACTTCTGGTAATTCCGGCATGCTCCTCGCTCCTTTTTCTCTCTATTATTTATTTCGCATCGTACCAAGATGGACCTGAAGCAAAATCAACTTTTAGCGGCACATCAAGCTGAAGTGCATTTTCCATGACTTCAGGAACAATCTTTTCAAGAATGGCGATTTCTTCTTTCGGCGCTTCAAAGATCAATTCATCGTGCACCTGTAATAAAAGATTTGTCTGCAGGTTTTCTTCTTTGAGCCTTCGCGCCATATCAATCATCGCTTTTTTAATAATATCGGCTGCGCTGCCTTGGATCGGTGTGTTCATGGCTGTTCGTTCTGCAAAGCTTTTGATATTAAAATTTCGACTTGTGATATCTGGGATATACCGTCTGCGTTTAAGAAGCGTCGTGACGTAGCCTTTTTGTTTCGCTTCCTGAACGATTTCTTCCATATAGGTTTTCACGCCTTTAAAGCTTGTTAAATAGCGCTCGATAAATGCGGCGGCTTCTTTTCTTGTGATCCCAAGGTTTTGAGAAAGTCCATAGTCGCTGATTCCGTATACAATACCGAAATTTACCGCCTTGGCTTGTCTTCTCATAGCGGAAGTCACTTCTTCTTCTGAGACATGGAACACATCCATCGCTGTTTTCGTGTGAATGTCCATGTCCCTCGTAAATGCTTCGATCAAATTCTCATCTTGTGAAATATGAGCGAGTACACGCAGCTCGATTTGTGAATAGTCAGCTGCAAACATGAGCCAGCCTTCTTTTGAAGGAACGAATGCTTGACGAATCTTCCGTCCTTCTTCTAAACGAATCGGGATGTTTTGAAGGTTTGGATCTGTTGAGCTTAATCTTCCTGTTTGGGTGAGTGCTTGATTAAATCTTGTATGCACTTTATGGGTATCCTTGCGCGTTACTTTCATTAACCCTTCTACATAGGTCGATTGCAGCTTTCCAATTTGTCTGTAGTGCAGAATGGACCGAATGATTTCATGCTTATCTTCAAGCTTTTCGAGCACATCTGCAGACGTTGAATAGCCTGTTTTTGTCTTCTTGATAATCGGGAGACCTAATTTTTCAAAAAGGATGACACCAAGCTGTTTAGGAGAATTGATGTTAAACGTTTCTCCTGCTAAGCGGTGAATCGTTTCTTCATATTCTTTAAGCTTTTTCGTTAATTCTTCACCCATTTTCTCTAGGCGCTTTATATCTACCTTTACTCCAAGAGATTCCATTTCACCTAAGATGAGCGCAAGCGGCAGCTCTAAATCTTCATATAGTTCATGCTGATCATTTTTTTCTAATGCTTCTAGTGTTAAATCATGCAAGGCTGAGATCGCCGCTGCTTTTCGTCCAAGATGTCCTTTCAGTTCATCTTCAGGTGGAATCGCCTGTTTTGCTCCTTTTCCGTATACTTTTTCATCAGAAAGAGCGATATTCAGACCATATTCCTTCGCTACACTTGCGACGTCTTCGTATGATTTCTGCGGGTTGACGACGTAGGAAGCGAGCAGAACATCATTGTCGACACCTTTTAGGTCGACATCATGCCATCTGAGAGCGACAACTGCTCTTTTTGAATCAAAGACCCATTTTTTCTTCGTTTCATCCTGTACCCATTCTTTAAATGCATCTGATTGAAGCGCATCTTCTTTCGTCATAAAGAACGCACCATTTTCATTATGGATCGCAAAACCGATCAAATCCGCTTCGTGATAATTATCTCCAAGCTGTTCTACCACAAGGGCTGCATGATCTGTCAGCATGTCGCCTCCTGCAGCTGTCATTTTTTTCACTTCTAATGCGTCTACTTCAACCTGTTCATCTGTTTCTGGTGCTTCTCCTAGACGCTCTAGCAGGGTTTGAAAGCCTAGTTCTTTATAAAGAGAGATCACTTGATCCATGTGTGGACCTTCGTAGGCAAGATCTTTGCTCGACACATCAATAGGTGCTTCTACGAGAATGGTCGCCAGCTCTTTACTCATGACTGCTTGTTCTTTATATTCTTCAAGCTTTTCTTTGAGCTTTTTCCCGCTCACTTCATCAATATGTTCAAGCAGGTTCTCAACTGTTTCAAACTGCTTTAACAATTTAATGGCTGTTTTTTCACCTACACCTGGGACGCCTGGGATATTATCTGAGGAATCTCCCATCAGCCCTTTCATATCAATGATTTGATCTGGTCGCAGGCCATATTTCTCTTCAATATGAGCAGGTGTGTAGTATTCTACTTCTGTGATGCCTTTTTTCGTAATAGCGACTGTCGTATGATCTGTTGAGAGCTGTGTTAAGTCTTTATCTCCTGAGAAGATTTTGACTTCAAAGCCGTTTTTTTCTGCCTCGACAGCCAACGTACCGATAATATCATCTGCCTCATATTGAGGAAGCTCGTACCTTTTCACCTGATAGGCATCTAATAGTTCACGGATGAATGGCATTTGTTCTGATAGCTCTGGCGGGGTTTTTTGTCTTCCGCCTTTATATTCTTTAAATGTCTCGTGGCGGAAGGTTGTTTTTCCCGCATCAAATGCGACGAGCATATGGGTTGGCTTCTCGTCCTCCAGCATTTTCATTAAAATCATCGCAAAGCCATAAATAGCATTTGTATGTACGCCTTTATCATTTGATAATAGCGGCAAAGCAAAGAAGGCTCGATATGCGAGGCTGTTTCCATCCACTAACACTAATTTCTTTTTGTCTGTCATGTTTTAATCCTCCATCGGCTGAGCATTTCAGCCGTCTCTTTCACACATTGTATCTTCATTTTATCAAAGTTTATTTTGAAAAGAAAATAGTCGAGCCTGCATAAAAAAGGGACGAAAACAACAAGTGTTTTCGTCCTTCCAAAATTGGCTCCTTGGATGAAGGGGTTCCTATTCATCCTATCAATGAATGTTTAACAAAACATGAATTCATTGTAAAGATCATGTAAATTTTAACGTGACTTTCCTTTTTTCTCTATGTCGATTTCAGGCTCACTGTAAAAGTCGTTCCTTTACCTTGTTTGCTGCGGACAGAAATTGTTCCTTCATGCGCTTCCACAAGGTGTTTGACAATGGCAAGGCCAAGACCTGTACCGCCTGAATTCCTGCTTCTATCTTTATCAATTCGATAAAATCTCTCAAATATTCTTGGAATCTCACTTTTCTTCATACCGATCCCTGTATCTGCTACATCAAATTCATAGGCACCTTTTCTCGGTCTTGCTGAGATGGTGACACTTCCTCCCTCTGGTGTATAGGTCAGGGCATTATTAACGAGATTGAGGAAGATTTGCTTTAACCTTAGCGGGTCTGCCATGACATAGACCGGTTCTTTCGGGACACGCACGTGTAATTGAATGCCTTTTTCTGTAGCCTTTTGTTTTAACAGCACTTGAATCTCTTGGATGATTTCTGTCGCATTGGCTTCTTGAATATTCAGCTTGAATTGCTGCTGCTCAATTTTAGAAAGATCAAGTAAGTCTTGAATCAATGTTTCTAGACGGACACTCTCTTTTAAAATGATAGAAAGGAATTCTGTCAGTGCTTCTTTGTCATCAATCGCGCCATCAAGAAGGGTTTCAGAAAATCCTTTAATCGACGTAATCGGTGTTTTTAACTCATGAGACACATTGGCAACAAAGTCTTTTCGCATCTGCTCCAGCTGCTTCGTTTCTGTCACGTCATGAAACACGAGGACAATTCCTTTCCATTCATCGTCTGTACTTAAAATGGGTACACCATCCACTTGGAAGTAGCGGCGTTCAATGTCAACGGCTAGACGTAAAAACTTCCGCACCTTCGTTTCTGTCATGAAAATTTCGTCAATTAATTCGATAATCTCTTCATGGGTAAACGCTTCGTGATACAGCTTGTGCATGTAAATGTGCTTTTGCACCTTAAACTGCTTGCGGAAGGTTCGATTGACGAGGTGGATATACCCCATCTTATCAATCAATATAATCCCCGCTCCAATATTTTCAATGACCGTTTGCAGCCGGTCTCTCTGCATTTCACTAGCACTTGTCATTTCTTGAAGACTTTCTGCCAAACGCTTCATGGAAGTATTCAGTTCACTTGTTTCAATCATCAGCTCTTCATAATTATTCGTATCATAGTTCCCGCGTTCTAGCTGTTTAGCTACCTTTGTCGCATAATCAATTGGTTTCACATATTTCATCGACATGCGGTACCCAAAGAAAACGATAATGATAATTGCCGAGCCAAGACAAAAGGCTAAGGCAAGCCAAAGCTGGCCGTCAATTTCATTTAAAGGCTCGTATGACGCATGGAGAAATAAATAACCCGCCGGTTCGTTTTGTTTTAAGATCGGGACAGCATAATGGAAAAGCGCATCCTTCTCATCGTCAATAACGACCCCTTTTGTTTGGAGACGTTCATTGTTTAGTGTGTTTTGAATGACGGCCTTTTGTTCTGCTTGACCCGTTGTATGTATGATCTTCCCCTTTAAATCCACAATCGACGCATTCATGTCAAAATGCTGCTTTGCCTGATTGAGGACCTCTTTGTTTTGCTTCGCCTTTAAATCATCACCATTCATAGAAGACAGGAGAAAGCTCGATTCCTTTTCCATTCGTTCCGTTAATTTTGTTTCATAGAAAACATGGAACATGTGATCCAGGAAAAGACCAAGTGCCACAAACACAATAAAAAGGAGAAAAATGAGTCCCGAAAACAGACGGGTTCTAATTTTACTCATTTGACTTCGGCTCCTCCAATTTGTAGCCTAAGCCGCGAATCGTTTTAATGTATGTTGGTTTTTTTGTGTTCTTTTCAATTTTGTCCCGCAAGTGACTAATATGGACATCCACAATACGAGTGTCACCTGCAAAGTCATAATTCCAAACGGCACTTAGCAATAAATCACGCGTGAGGACACGTCCTTTATGCTTCGCCAAATAAAGCAGCAGTTCAAATTCTTTTGGCGTCAGCTCTAGACGTTCTTCCTGGAAATAGACTTCGTAGTGTTCTGGTAAAATACGCAGTTCACCAATTTTGATTTGATCTGCAATGATCTCATCCTTCTCCTCTTGCGTGGGGGTAGGCTGAGATTGCTGTGCTCTTCTCAAGATGGCTTTTACCCGAGCACCCACTTCTCTAGGACTGAATGGCTTTGTCATGTAATCATCGGCCCCAAGCTCAAGACCTAGCACCTTATCAAATTCATCGTCCTTTGCTGTCAGCATTAAAATAGGGAACATCATTTTTTGAATTCTCAGTTGTTTGCACACTTCAATGCCGTCCATCTTCGGAAGCATTAAATCTAATACAATGAGATCAGGCTGTTCACTTGCTGCTTTTTCAAGTGCTTCTTCCCCGTCTCTTGCTGTGACGACATCATAGCCCGCTCTTTCGAGGTTATAGCTTAGAAGTGTTACAATCGATTCTTCATCATCCACAACTAATATTTTTTTATTCATGTTGTGCCTCCAATTAGTGATTTCCCCTGCATCCGTTTTTTTGTATCTTATGTGAAAAGCGAGAAGTCATGCTTTCTCTTTCATTTTAACGAAAGCTTAACAAGAGAACAATTTAAAATTTCGACAAGATTTGTTTTGTAAACAAAAAGAAGACTCCTCATCAGAGAAGCCTTCTTTTTTATTCATATTAAGACAATACTTTCATGACATTCTTAACAGATTCAACAGAACGGTCAAGCTGACTTCTTTCTTCTTCTGTCAGCTCAAGCTCGATGATCTGCTCAAGGCCGTTTCCACCTACGATTGTTGGTACACCTAGGTAAATGCCTTCGTAGCCATATTCACCTTCAAGGTAAGCAATCGTCGGCATGACGCGGCGCTGATCTTTAAGGATCGCCTCAACCATTTCAACTAGTGAAGCAGCAGGAGCATAATATGCACTACCGTTACCTAATAGGTTCACGATTTCGCCGCCGCCTTTTCTTGTTCTTTCAACAATTGCATCAATTCGCTCTTTAGGAATCAATGTTTCAAGCGGGATACCGCCTGCATAAGAGTAACGAACAAGAGGAACCATGTCATCGCCATGTCCACCAAGCACAAAGCCCGTCACGTCTTTAACAGATAGGTTTAATTCTTGAGCAACGAACGTACGGAAACGTGCTGTATCAAGAATGCCCGATTGTCCAATGACTTTTTCTTTTGGTAATCCTGATTCTTTATAAACTGCATACGTCATTGCATCAACAGGGTTTGTTAATACAACAATGATTGTTTCTGGAGAATATTTAACGATTTCGCGTGTCACACTGCGCATGATTTTTTCATTTGTTGACACGAGATCGTCACGGCTCATTCCCGGCTTTCTTGCAATTCCCGCCGTAATGACCACGACATCAGAACCGGCTGTATCTTCGTAGTTAGAAGTTCCTGTAATGTTTGCATCGAAGCCTTGAACAGGACTTGCTTCCAGCATATCAAGTGCTTTCCCTTTTGTTGGGTTCTCAAGCTGCGGGATATCGACTAATACGACGTCCGCTAATTCTTTTTGAGCCGTTAGAAATGCTGTAGTTGCTCCAGTAAAGCCTGCTCCGATAACAGATACTTTTTTACGCTTGTTTGCCATTTCCTTTTTCCCCTTTAACTTTAAAGTTTAAGAATCAAGACAAGTTTTTGATGAGCTCGTCAGCAAACTCAGAACATTTCACTTCTGTTGCGCCATCCATTAATCTAGCAAAATCGTAAGTGACGACTTTTGATGCAATTGTATTTTCAACAGATTGAATCACTAGATCAGCTGCTTCCTGCCAGCCAAGGTGCTCAAGTAAAAGCACGCCTGATAGAAGAACAGAAGATGGGTTCACTTTATCAAGACCAGCATATTTTGGTGCTGTTCCGTGAGTCGCTTCAAAAATAGCGTGTCCTGTTTCGTAGTTGATGTTCGCACCTGGTGCGATACCAATTCCACCTACTTGTGCTGCAAGAGCATCAGAGATGTAATCTCCGTTTAAGTTCATTGTTGCCACAACATCGAACTCAGCTGGACGAGTTAGGATTTGTTGAAGGAAAATATCTGCAATGCTGTCTTTGACAATAATTTTGCCAGCAGCTTCTGCTTCACTTTGCGCTTTATTTGCCGCATCTTTTCCATCTTGTTCTACAATACGATCATATTGTGCCCATGTAAAGACCTTGTCGCCAAACTCTTTTTCAGCCACTTCGTAGCCCCAGTTTTTGAAGGCACCTTCTGTGAATTTCATGATGTTTCCTTTGTGAACAAGTGTCACAGACTTACGGCCTTGGTCGATTGCATATTGGATAGCCGCTCTGACAAGGCGAGAAGTTCCTTCTTCAGAAACTGGCTTGATTCCGATACCTGATGTTTCTGGGAAACGGATTTTGTTTACACCTAATTCGTTTTTCAAGAAGTCAATTAACTTCTTCACTTCGTCTGATCCTTGTGCATACTCGATACCAGCATAGATATCTTCTGTATTCTCACGGAAGATGACCATATCTGTGTCTTCTGGACGTTTCACAGGAGACGGTACGCCTTTGAACCAGCGAACTGGACGTAAGCATGTGAATAGATCAAGCTCTTGTCTAAGTGCCACGTTTAATGAACGGATTCCTCCGCCGATTGGTGTTGTCAGTGGTCCTTTGATTGCGATTAAGTATTCACGAATGTCTTCAAGTGTTTGCTCAGGAAGCCATTCTCCAGTTTTATTGTAAGCTTTCTCACCTGCATATACTTCTTTCCAAGTGATTTGCTTTTCACCTTTATATGCTTTTTCTACAGCGGCTTCAAGTACTCTTGATGCTGCTTTCCAAATGTCAGGACCGATTCCGTCCCCTTCGATAAACGGGATGATTGGATTATTTGGTACATTCAATACGCCGCCAGTAACTGTAATTTTTTCGCCTTGTGACAATGATATTACCTCCCAGGTTATGTAGTGAATATTTGAAACTTCTTGGCTTGATGTCTGCAAGCGAAGAAGTTTTTCACGTGATTCGTTTTTTGTTGATCTAGAGGCTGATTGGCCTTCGTGAGGATCAGCCCCCGCTTATTCTATAAACATTAGTCTCTTTCACTGATCGGAACAAACGTTTGAAGATCAGGTCCAATGTAGTCAGCTCTTGGACGGATGAGACGATTGTTGTCATACTGCTCTAAAATGTGAGCAATCCATCCAGAGAATCGGCTGATCACGAAAATTGGTGTAAACAAGTCATGATCAATCCCAAGACTGTGATATACAGATGCAGAATAAAAATCAACATTTGGTGGAAGATTTTTCTCTGATGTCACGATTTCCTCTGCGCGAACAGACATTTCATACCATTTCGGCTCGCCAGTCAGGTTTGTTAAACGCTGGCTCATTTCTTTTAGATGCTTTGCACGCGGGTCACCTTGACGGTATACGCGGTGGCCAAAGCCCATAATTTTTTCTTTCTTCTCTAGCTTACCATGAATATAGGAATCTACGTTTTCAACTTCGCCAATTTCTGAAAGCATCTTCATCACGCCTTCGTTGGCTCCGCCATGAAGTGGTCCTTTCAGCGCACCGATAGCCGCTGTTACACCAGAGTAGATATCTGATAGTGTAGCAACACATACACGCGCTGTAAATGTCGATGCGTTTAATTCATGATCCGCATGTAGAATGAGTGCCTTATCAATTGCCTCAATTTCTACTGGTGACGGCTCTTCGCCATTTAGCATATACAAGAAGTTCGCAGCATAGCTGTATTCTTCTTTTGGCTGTACAGGCTCAAGTCCCTTACGAATGCGTGAAAACGCAGCGACTAGTCCAGAAATTTTCGCCTGTAAGCGAATGGCTTTTCTGTAATTTGCTTCTTTGTCCATAATCTCTGATTCGTCATCAAGTAATCCTAGTAAGGATACCGCTGTACGAATCGCAGACATTGGATGAACCCCATCCAGCGAATACGATTTAAAGTGCTCAATGATTTCTTGCGGAATGTGAGCATTTTCGTTGAGCTGCTGTTTTAACTCACTCAGCTCTTGCTCATTCGGCAGCTTTAAGTGCCATAACAGGTAGACAATTTCTTCGAATGTAGCTTTTTCAGTTAAATCATCGATATTGTACCCTACATAAGTAAGAGTATCATCAATAATTGAGCTTACGGATGAAGTTGTTGCCACGATACCTTCAAGACCTCTTGTTGCTGTCATGTTCAATCTCCCCTTTTTAAAAAGATTCCCCTTCGTTGCAGAATTCTCGCTTTTTGAAAGCGCTATCCAATCCGAATAAGTCGGCAGGTTCAGAAAAGAAAATGCTTACATTTACCTATACGGTTAGAGCGCTTTTAGCCTCATATCTCTTGTGTGATCAATGAGTTCAAAATTAAGCCTATTCCCATTATAAACAATAATCAGACATTTGTTAAATGTTTAACTATAATTTTTTTTGATATTTTTTTTTCCAGTCTTCCATATCAGGCATGGAATAAAGGGATTTTGCTTCTTTTATTATATTTAATTATGTTTTTTTGCAAAAGCTCACGCAAGAAAAAAATAAAAAAGAAAGTGGCATGAACCACTCTCTTTTCAACCGCTGAAAAATTTCATAGCCTGCATCGCCAAATAAGCAATTCCTGCTCCGATCAGCGGACCGACAGCTACCCCTTTAAATAAGCTGACTGCCAAAATCGTCCCGAACACAAGTGCTGCCGTGATATGCGGATCATTTTCGAGTAGCACAATACCGTTTTTTGCGATTAATGCTACTAATATACCCGCTCCAAGTGCAATCCAAGCATAAGAGGATTTCATGGCTTCTCCAAGCTGCTTAAATCCAATGTCACCAGTTGCAATAGGAACAAGCACAGCAATTGTAATGACGGTGACCCCCCAATTGATGCCCTTCGACTGAAGAACTGGGAAAATTTTTTGATCCAAACCAATCAGCTTAATCCCAATGAGCACAGAAACCGCTAAAATTAATGAATTGTTTTTTGCAATAAGTGCAATAACGAGTAAAAGAACCAAAAATAAATTTGCTTGAGTAAACATACGCCGCCCCTTCCTTTCTTTTTATTGCGACCTTTTCATATTACTAATCTTTTTGAATAAAATGAAGTATCGGACATGCTTGTTTTTTGGAGGGGATTGTGTGAATCACACCTATATGGCCATTTTTCTACGAAGTTTGATGATGATCAGCATTGCTGTTTTTGCGGTTGTCTTTTTATATCAGTCTTTTCCTTTTTTATATCCTTTTTGGATTGCACTTATTGTATCCTGCCTGATTCACCCTGCTGTATGCAAAATAGAAGAGATCACCGGAATGCCGAGAGGATTTGTTGTCGTCATTGTACTACTGCTCTTTTTAGTAGTAGCAGCCGGTTTCATCACACTCTTAGTAGCAGAAATCATTTCAGGAAGTGCTTATTTGGCAAAGGTTCTGCCTGGTCACCTTGATCGTATGATTGGGATTGTGGAACAGTTTTTTACAGATAAGATCCTGCCTTTGTACCATGATGTAACCGCCCAATTTAATACACTTCAAGCTGGTCAAAAGGAATCGATTTTGGGACAAATCCAAGCGCTAGGCGATGAAGCTGCCGCAAAAATAGGGACTTTTCTTTCAAAAACACTCGAGCTCATCCCGGCTTTTTTAGGTCTTTTGCCTGATGCAGCCGCAACCCTTTTGTTTTCTGCGCTGGCGACTTTTTTTATCACGAAAGATTGGTTTACATTAAAAAAATATGGCTCTCGTATCTTTCCCGCAAAATGGATGCAGCATACACGAGCCATTTTATCTGAAATCAAAAAAGCCATTACCGGTTTTATGAAGGCGCAGCTTTTGCTTGTTGCGATGACCATCGGCCTTGTCATCATTGGACTGATCATCTTAAAAGTCGAGCACGCCCTTGTCATTGCTTTATGTATTGGGTTTGTCGATTTACTTCCTTATATCGGGAGCGGCACCGTTTTTCTGCCGTGGATCATTTACTCCGCCATGACAGGAAACCTTTCACTCGCCATCGGGCTCGGCATTTTGTATATTGTCGTGCTCATTCAAAGACAAATATCAGAGCCAAAAGTCTTAAGCAAATCCATTGGGCTTAATCCTTTAGCCACGCTTGTGGCGCTATTTGTCGGGTTAAAATGGTTGGGTTTCCTCGGACTCGTCATTGGCCCTGCTTCCCTTGTCGTGTGGCAAGCATTTCGTAATGCAGGTGTTTTCAGGGATATCTATCAGTACATTCGGTACGGCATTCAAAAGTAAAAGAGACCTTCAGTTCAAGGTCTCTTTAGCGAATAATTGTATAGCGACTGCGATTAGACATGTTTCTGAGCCAGCGTTCAAAAAGCGGCTTGATTTGCTTTCTCGTCATCGGAATGAGCAGCAGCGCACCGATGATATCTGATAAGAAGCCGGGAATGAGTAGCAGCAGACCGCCGATTAGAATGCAAAAACCATCGACAATCGCTACCCCTGGCATTTTGCCATATTGTAAATCTCTTTGCACTTTTTGAAAAGCTTCGATTCCTTGTTTTCTTGCAAAATAAGCACCTAATGCACTCGTGAGTACGATCATCAGCATCGTTGGCAAAATGCCAATGATTTTACTTGATATTAAAAATAAACTGATTTCCACGGCAGGGAACAGAATCAATAATAGTAGCAAATATTTTTTCAAGCCATATCACCTCATGGGGTACCTTTCACCCGAAAGCTGTTTTACTTTTTTAGTGTAACATAAAAAAAGAGAGGAGTCAGACAACTCCCCTCGTGGGTATCAATTAAAGGACGCTTGCACGGCCTTTGTAGATCGCTCCGCGTGCCGGATCTACTGTAATCTCTTCGCCTTCTTTTAGCAGTGTTGTTGCACCATCAAGACCTACAATCACTGGAATGCCAAGGCTAAGTCCAACGACTGCTGCATGGCTTGTTAGTCCGCCTTCTTCAGTGATCAGGGCAGATGCTTTTTCTAAAGCACCCATCATATCACGGTCTGTACAGTTTGCAACAAGAATTGCACCATCATACATTTTTTCCTCTGCTTCTTTTCCGCTTTGCGCAATGACAACCGGTCCAAATGCAGATTTACGGCCAATTCCTTGACCTTTCGCAATGATGTCACCGACAACATAAACTTTCATTAAGTTTGTTGTACCTGTTTCACCAACTGGCACACCAGCTGTAATAACGATTAAATCGCCATGTCTCACGTAGCCTGTTTCAATCGATTTCTCGACTGCATTCTCAAGCATTTCATCAGTAGACGTCGTTTTTGAGCCGCTCTTTGCAAATACACCGAATACAAGAGATAGCTTTCTCGCAACTGATTCGTTTGCTGTAACTGCTACGATTGGTGCTTTTGGTCTATATTTTGAAATCATTCTTGCTGTATGACCGCTTTCCGTAGGTGTCACAATCGCTGCAACGTCAAGCTTCATCGCTGTATGTGCAACAGATTGACCGATGGCATCTGTAATGCTGACATCTACTTCTTCGCTTCTGCGAGAAAGAATGGCTTTATAGTTGAGTGCATCTTCTGAACGTGATGCAATGTTATGCATCGTTTGTACAGCTTCTACTGGATATGTTCCTGCTGCTGTTTCACCAGAAAGCATAATCGCATCTGTGCCATCAAAAATGGCATTTGCCACGTCACTTGCTTCCGCACGAGTTGGACGAGGATTACGTTGCATGCTATCAAGCATTTGGGTCGCTGTAATGACTGGTTTGCCTAAGCGATTGCATTTTTTGATCAGCATTTTTTGAACAAGTGGTACTTCTTCTGCCGGGATCTCTACACCAAGATCTCCACGTGCAACCATCAAACCGTCTGATACCTCAAGGATTTCATCGATGTTATCAACACCCTCTTGGTTTTCAATCTTAGGAATGATTTGAATGTCAGCCGCGTTATTCTTTTCAAGAAGCTCACGAATTTCAAGAACATCAGAAGCTCGTCTCACAAAAGAAGCTGCGATGAAATCGACGCCTTGTTCAACTCCGAACAGAATATCATTGGCATCCTTTTCTGTAATACCTGGCAGGTTCACACTTACACCTGGTACGTTTACACCTTTTTTGTTTTTGAGCGTGCCTGTATTCATGACCTTTGTGACGATTTCTTTGCGGTCCATGTTAATTTCTTTCACTTCTAAACCAATAAGACCATCATCTAATAGAATCGTTGAGCCTACTTCTACATCATGAATTAACTCTTCATACGTCACACTAATTTTTTCCGTATTTCCAACAATGTCTTCCATACTTACGATAAGATCTGCACCAGCGACTAGCTCAATTGAGCCGTTTTCAACTGTACGTGTACGGATCTCTGGACCTTTTGTATCAAGAAGGATCGCAATGTCCTTGCCTAATGTTTTACCTGCTTTACGAATGTTTTCGATGCGTGCACCATGCTCTTCAAAATCTCCATGAGAGAAGTTTAGTCTGGCTACATTCATTCCTGCTTCAATCAATTCAGTCAGCTTTTCAATAGTTTCACTTGCTGGACCGATTGTACAAACGATTTTTGTCTTTCTCATTACTGTTCCTCCTAAGGTCTTCTCGTTTTATATAGAGAGCTCTTGTGAAAGTCGGTACATATTTTGATCGACTGTATGTTTTTTATCTAAGATATCTAAAATATCGTGGTGAACGAGTTCGTTGCTTTGAATGCCCACACAGCGTCCGCCTTTTCCTTCAAGAAGAAGTTCTACTGCGTATGCTCCTAAACGGCTTGCGAGTACTCGGTCAAATGCGCTTGGAGAACCTCCGCGCTGAATATGTCCTAAGACAGATACACGGGTTTCAAGGCTTGTCTCCTCTTCAATCCGCTTACCAAATTCAACACCGCTGCCTACGCCTTCTGCGACGATGATGATACTGTGCTTCTTGCCGCGCTCGTGCCCTCTTCTTAATCTCGCGATAATTTCATCCATGTCATAGTCTGCTTCAGGAATCAAAATAGATTCGGCTCCGCCTGCAAGACCTGACCAAAGAGCAATATCACCAGCATGTCTTCCCATTACTTCCACTACGTATGTACGTTCATGAGATGTGGCTGTATCACGAATTTTATCAATGGCGTCAATGACTGTATTCAGTGCTGTATCAAAGCCAATAGTGAAATCAGTACCTGGGATATCGTTGTCGATTGTACCCGGGACACCTACACATGGAAAACCGAGCTCAGTTAATTTCTTCGCTCCCATGAATGAACCGTCTCCGCCAATCACAACAAGTCCTTCAATACCGAATTTTTTTAAGTTCTCAATGCCTTTTTCACGACCTTCAACTGTCTTGAATTCAGGGCATCTTGCCGTGTAAAGTTTTGTTCCTCCACGATGAATGATATCGCCAACTGAACCTATTTCAAGTTTCTCAATTTTACCGTTAATTAGACCTGAATATCCATTATAAATACCGTAAACTTCAACATTATGGTAAATCGCTTTCCTTACAACTGCGCGCACAGCTGCATTCATTCCTGGGGAATCCCCACCGCTCGTTAAAACTCCTATACGCTTCATCTTTTTCACCTCAGAGACCATATATGAATTAAACATACCATTTCCACTGCTTGAAAACAATCATGAGCAAAACCAGATGTTTTCAATACGTATTTCTAAAACCGTACTTATTATACAATTAAATAAACCGTTTTTAAACAAAAGTTAAGAAAGTCATGAAAGCAATTCTTTCAAAAGCGAGGAAGATCCAGCCTTCTAAAGCCCACCGTATCAGGGTTTTCAGACGTTTCAAACTTTATGAAAACAAAAGAAAATTATTTTCAAATAGCGCTTACATGAGGTCGGTTTTCATGAAAAAGGATGAAAAAAAATAAACGCCAGCCAAAAAGGCTGTACGTTTATTTAGTTTACCCCAATATATTGATTTTCAACCGATACTTTCCCGATTGCTTTGTATTTTTGATATCTTTGTTCGACTAGTTCTTCAGGTGTTAGTTTGAGCAAAGATGTAAGTGACTGTTTTAATGTTTTTTCAATGTAGGCTGCTTGTTGTTTCACGTCTCGGTGTGCTCCACCTTGCACTTCTTTAATAACATCATCTATAATATCTAATTCTTTTAGGTCTGGAGCCGTAATTTTCATTGATTCTGCAGCTTTTTTCGCAAGTGATGAGTCCTTCCAGAGCAGTGCTGCTGCACCTTCAGGTGAAATCACTGAATACGTTGAATTCTCTAGCATGTATAGGTGGTTTCCTACGCCTAAGCCTAGTGCGCCGCCACTTCCGCCTTCTCCAATGACAATACAGACAACCGGTACACGAAGTCCTGCCATTTCGAATAGGTTTTTCGCAATTGCTTCACTTTGCCCGCGTTCTTCAGCTGCTTTACCAGGATAAGCTCCTTTTGTATCAATAAAACAAATGATCGGGCGATTAAATTTATCTGCTTGTTTCATCAAGCGCAGCGCTTTACGGTAGCCTTCTGGATGAGGCATTCCGAAATTACGGCGCAAGTTTTCTTTTGTATCTTTACCGCGCTGATGGCCAATCACCGTGACAGGAAGCCCTTTAAACGTGGCAATTCCTCCAACGATCGCTTCATCATCGCCATAAAAACGGTCACCGTGACACTCGAAAAAGTTGTCAAACAGCTCTTGAATGTAATCGAGAGTTGTTGGGCGCATCGCATGACGAGCAATCTGTACTCTGTCCCACGGTTTTAAATTTGTATAAATGTCTGCTTCAAGTTTGCTCAGACGTGTTTCAAGACGCTCAATTTCTGCACTTAAATCCATTTCTGAGTTTTGTGTGAACTTTTTCAGTTCATCAATTTTCGCTCGAAGTTCAATGACAGGTTTTTCAAATTCTAGTTCTCCAGCCACTCTCGTTCACCTCCTGTGCTGTGTAATGCTAAGATTCGGCCTAGTGTTTCTTTCATCTCTGCACGATGAATGACAGCATCCAATTGACCATGCTTCATTAAAAATTCAGCCGTTTGGAAGTCCTCTGGCAGGTCTTCACGAATGGTTTGTTCAATGATTCTACGACCTGCAAACCCAATTAAAGCACCAGGTTCTGCAAAGTTGTAATCACCAAGAGACGCGAAACTAGCTGATACACCGCCAGTTGTTGGGTTCGTCATCACAGAGATAATCAAACCTTGATCCTCGCTGAACAGCTTTAATGCTGAGCTTGTTTTTGCCATTTGCATAAGACTGAGGATCCCCTCTTGCATTCTCGCTCCGCCAGATGCAGTAAAGATGATAAATGGCACCTTGTCCGCTTTTGCTTTCTCGATCGCAAGTGTGATCTTTTCACCAACAACTGAGCCCATGCTGCCCATACGGAATGTGGCATCCATGACAGCGATCACAGCAGGCTTGCCTTCAATTTCACCTTGACCTGTGACAATGGCTTCATTCAAAGACGTTTTTTCTCTGTCTTTCTCAAGCTTTTCTTCGTAGCCTGGGAATCCGAGCGGGTTTTCTGAGATCAGATGCCCGTTAAATTCTTCAAATGTGCCTTCGTCAACAAGGCTGTCAATACGCTGTTTTGCATTCATTTGCAAATGTCTACCGCAATTCATGCAAACACGTAAATTTTTATCTAGTTCTTTGGTGAGCATTATTTTTTTACATTGCGGACATTTGGTCATGATGCCTTCAGGCACATCTTGACTTGCCTGTTCAGAGGGTACAGATGCATATTTTTTCTTTTTACTGAAAATATTTTTGATTGACAAATGACTACCTCCCTTTTTGAAGGGTTTTTTCTTTACACGCACATCCACTATTATAGGACATGTCATAACTGTACCGAAACTATTGTACTTTTTTTGTCAAACGCTGTCATCCTTCATTCAATTTTTTCAGTGGGGAATTGATGAGAAATGAGTATGTGTTTGGGGCGCTGAGCAGTTGATATATGTGAATTGTGAACGTCTACAAAAAAATATCATTCCGGATGAAAAAATTTTCGCGTATGAGAGGAAATGGTGCACGTCTTTCCTCCAATTTCAGAAAGAACGTGCACACTTTTCCAATTGATTATTCGCCGATAATCGTTAATTTTCTTGTTTTTTCAGCAACTTCTTCTGGGTCGACTTTGATTCTTGCAACGCCAGTTTCCATTGCTGCTTTTGCTACTGCTTTTGCTACCGCTGGTGCTACACGTGCATCAAATGGTTCAGGGATGACGTATTCAGCTGACAATTTATCATCTGAAACAAGAGAAGCAATTGCTTCAACGGCTGCAATTTTCATTTCTTCGTTAATGTGGGTTGCACGTACATCTAGTGCTCCGCGGAAAATTCCTGGGAATGCCAGTACGTTGTTTACTTGGTTCGGGAAGTCAGAACGGCCAGTTCCTACAACACTTGCGCCTGCTGCATGTGCATCTTCTGGCATGATCTCTGGATTAGGATTCGCCATTGCGAAGATGACAGGATCTTTTGCCATTTTGCCAACCATTTCTTTTGTTAGAGCGCCTGCTGCTGAAACCCCAATGAAGACGTCAGCGCCTTCAATCACTTCTTCTAATGAACCTTCTTTACGGTCTTGGTTCGTGAATTTAGCCACTTCGTTTTTCACTGCATTCATACCGTTCGGGCGGCCTTCGTAAATTGCGCCTTTTGTATCACACATGATGATATCACGTACACCGAAATGATATAGAAGCTTGATAATCGCAATTCCCGCTGCTCCAGCGCCGTTTGCCACCACTTTGATAGAGGACATTGATTTTCCAGACAGTTTCAGTGCATTTACAAGTCCAGCTACTGTCACAATCGCTGTTCCGTGCTGATCATCGTGGAACACTGGAATGTTTGTCTCTTTTTTCAAGCGCTCTTCGATAATGAAGCAGTTTGGAGCTGCAATATCTTCAAGGTTGACACCGCCAAACGTTGGCTCAAGAAGCTTTACTGTTTCAACGATTTTGTCTACATCGTTTGTCGCAAGCGCGATTGGGAAGGCATCAACGCCAGCGAAGCTTTTGAATAATACAGCTTTTCCTTCCATGACTGGAAGAGATGCTTCTGCACCAATATTTCCAAGCCCTAAAACAGCACTTCCGTCTGTGACAACAGCGACCATATTGCCTTTCATTGTATAATCATACACTTTGCTTGTGTCGTCATAAATATCTTTACATGGTTCTGCAACACCAGGTGAGTAAGCCAAGCTCAAGTCTTTCGCATTTTTCACTTGTACTTTTGATTTTGATTCAAGTTTGCCTTGATTCTCTTTGTGCATATGTAATGCTTCTTCTCTTAATGACATGTGATGAACACTCCTTCAAGTGGAAAATGATTTAATGAATTGCTAAGTTGATAAGCACATACTGGCAGTTTTAAATACACAGAATCTTTAAAATGATAACACAATAGGTGAATTTGTAAAACATATTCAGGCGATTTGTCATCATTTAATCACAACGTTTTGTTCACCGAGCAGCTCTTTTAACTGGAAAATGACAGCATGATCTGCATGAACTTTGTATGCATCTGGAAGTCTCACTGTCTTTTTTTGCTTCTCATAATACAAATAGACATCTGCTTCTCCGCTGTGCATCGAGATCACCCGCTTTACTTGCTCTAGCAGCTCCTGCGTATGATTTTCTTCTTTCACTCGAATGTAGACAGACTCTTTTCTTTGTGTGCCCATCTCTTCAAGCAGAACGGCTTCTTGCACGATGATCTGGCTGCTGTCATTTCTGACATCTATTCTGCCTTCAACATAAAGCATGGCGCCCTCCTCAAGTAAGGGGGACAGCTTTCTAAATTGCTCTGGAAAGACGACGCCTTCCATTTCTCCCGTTTCATCCCCAAATGTGATAAATGCCATCGATTGTCCATTTTTTGTTCGAATCGATTTCACTTTTGTCAAAAGACCACCCATTGAGACCTTTTGCTTTATATAGGAAGAAAGTCTGATGATGTCCACTGCACCATTCTCTCTTAAGCGATCTCGGTACGCTTGTACAGGATGATTTGATAAATATAGTCCAAGTGCCTCTTTTTCAAATTGCAGGAGATCGACAAGCGGCAATTCTTCTATCTCCGCATATTTTGGCTTAATGGAGAAGGTTGTATCCCCCAGAAAGTCGAGCTGATCATCTGGATTTAAAAATGACACGTGGTCTAATGCAATATCTATTGATGCCAATAACGAAGCACGATTTGGATAAAGCTCATCCATCGCCCCTGAAAAAATGAGTGCTTCAATCGTTTTTCGGTTGACACTCTTTGCTGATACTCTTGCGCAAAAATCAAATAAATCTTCAAACGGCTTTTCCTGTCTTGCCCTGTATATATCCTTTACAGCTGACACTCCGACATTTTTGATCGCTCTTAAGCTGTAGCGGATCTCCCCTTTTTCAACCGTAAATGGAAATTCACTCTTATTAATAGAAGGCTTCAACACAGATATCCCTTTTTCCTTTGCCTCATAGAAATATTGAGCGACTTTGTCTTCATTTCCAATCACACTCGTTAAAAGTCCGCACATAAAATATAACGGATAATGCGCTTTTAAGTAAGCAAGCTGAAAGCCAATCATGCTATATGCAACAGCATGGCTTCTATTAAAACCATAGTTTGCAAATTTGACGATTAAGTCATAAACGTCATTTGCAATGTTAACAGGATACTCCTTTTTTAGGCATCCTTCAACAAAATGGCTCCGCTCTTCATCAAGGACCTTTTTATCCTTCTTCGAAACAGCTCTTCTTAATAGATCTGCCTCGCCAAGCTGAAAGCCTGCCATCTTCGCTGCAATCAGCATAATTTGCTCCTGATAGACGATGACCCCATATGTGTCTTTTAAAATGTCATACAAATCAGGATGCGGGTAAGAGACCTTGACTCTGCCGTGCTTTCGGTCGATAAAAAGCGGGATATTCTCCATTGGACCTGGGCGATAGAGGGCATTGACTGCCACGATGTCTTCTAAACTAGAGGGCTTAAGGCGTCTCAGCACCTGACGCATCCCTTGTGATTCAAGCTGGAAAATCCCAGTTGTATCCCCCGCTGATAACAATTCAAATGTTTTCTGATCTTCATATGAAATGTCACTAAAGTTAATGTGGACGTTTTCCTGTCTTTCAATCTGGTTTTTAATGGATTCAATTAAGGTTAAGTTCCTTAGTCCTAAGAAATCCATCTTTAAAAGCCCAAGATCTTCTAAATAATTCATCGCATACTGCGTTAAATACACACCATCATGACCATCTTGAATAGGAACAATCTCTGTCAGCGGCTCCTCGCTCAGCACAACGCCGGCTGCATGTGTCGAGGTATGTCTTGGCAAGCCTTCTACCTTTAAAGCAGTTTGAAAGACTTGCCTGAGCTCGTCGGACTGCTGGAGCATTGTTTTTAATTCAGGAGATGCAGTGAGCGCTTCTTTCAGCGTCGTTCCTGGCTTTGACGGAATCAGCTTTGCAAGACGATCCGCTGCCTTTGAATCAATCCCCATCACACGCCCTACATCTCTTAAGGCTGCTTTTGCTGCAAGTGTTCCAAACGTGACAATTTGCGCCACATGCATGTCTCCGTATTTGTCTTTTACATAAGAAATGATTTCATCTCTTCTCGTATCGGGGAAATCTATATCAATATCAGGCATACTGATTCGCTCAGGATTTAAGAAACGTTCAAATAACAAACCGTGACGGAGCGGATCAACATCCGTAATAAACAGTACATAGGCAACAAGTGAACCTGCTGCCGATCCCCGGCCCGGCCCTGTGACAATGCCTTGGTCATGGGCATACTTCATAAAATCCCACACGATGAGAAAATAATCACTGAAATTCATTTTTTGGATAATGCTCAGTTCGTACTCAAGTCTTTTCACATACGCGTCATTTGAAGCAATCTTTCTTTGCTTCATCCCTTCTACACACACTTTGCGTAAAAACTGATCTGCTGTTGATTGATCAGGGGTCGGATAGGATGGGAGTTTTGTCTGCCCAAGATTTAAATCGACTTCACAGCGGTCTGCGATCTCCACCGTTCTTGATAGCAGCTCCGTATCCTGCGTATACCATTCCTTCATTTCTTCAAAGGTTCTGAAATGCTTTTCTGCTCGGTCTTCCTCAACCTCAGGCAGCTGCTGCCCTGCTTTAATAGCCTTTAAACACGTATAGGCCGTTTTGTCTTCCATGTTGATGTAGTGGACATCTCCTGTCGCAACAAGAGGAATGTCGGCACTTTTTGAGACGTCCCTCAGTTTACGGGCAAGCGATTCGTCTTGCTGAAATGGCTGAAGTGCGATGTACACATGTCCCTCACCGAAAATATGTTTCAATTGTTTCGCCGCATCATGCGCTTCTTCTAGCTGATCCTGCTGAAGCAGCGTTTCAATGTAACCAGAAACGCCTGGTGTGATGGCAATGAGCCCGCGGTGGTAGCTTTTCAGCCATTTTTCTTTCAGTCCAGCTTTTGATTTTGATTTCAGCACACTGCTGATCTTGATCAAATTTTGGTAGCCTTCATTGTTTTTGGCAAGGAGTACCAAGGGATAAGCCTCTGTCTCTTGTTCATCTATGAAGACAGAAGCTGTTAAACCGATGACCGGCTTGATGCCATGTTTTTTACATTCCTTATAAAATTCAACCGTTCCATACATCACATGGTCATCGGTAAGAGCGAGCGCCTTGCAGCCAAGTTCTTTCGCTTTCAGCACGAGCTCCTTTACTTTTGCTGCACTGCTTAATAAGCTGTATCCACTGTGGACCTGAAGATGAACATAAGACATGCTTAATCCACTCCTTTCGTCTAAAGTCATTCTTTCATTATAAAACGCGATGCGATGAGAAACAAATGTTCTTTCTTTTCTGTCCGTTCATACTTGTCCCGCACGCACCATATATTGAATAGAGTGAGGTGGACAAAATGGATGTGAAGGAAGCTTTTATTCCAAATTTTATTAGCTGTTATTTTATTGCACTTGGGGTCATTTTGGGTGGTGCCATTATAGGCGGTGTTGGTGCTTATTTGTCTGGTCAGCCGCCTTTATCCATTATTACGAGTCTTGCCAACCGTTTAAAGATTTGGGCGCTTGTCGCAGCTATCGGCGGAACGTTTGATGCTGTTTATAGCTTTGAAAGAGGTATTTTTGAAGGGAACACGCGTGATATTTTCAAGCAGATTTTATTAATTGTCTCTGCCATGGGCGGTGCGCAAACGGGTTATCTTATTATCACGTGGCTCACACAGGAGCATGTGTCATCATGAGGGTGCCGGAGCTGTACAAACGTCCAGGCTGGCAGCGTTTTTTTGCGGGGATGATGTTTGGCGCGATTGTGAGCTGGCTCATTTTCCTCTTTACATACGGAACCTTTCAGGAAAAGCAGGTGACACTGCTGAGAAGCCAGCAGCACCATATGGACAGTCTGAAAGAACAAATCACACTCTATCGGGAAGATTTGCATAAGTTAAATGAGGATAATAAGAAGCGGCTGCTGATCCAAAGCGTAGATGTCCATCTCGTCAATCGTGAGCAATATAAAATCCCAGAGCCAGATACGCTAAAATTTGAAGATCAGGTCAAGGAGGATATCTCAGAGGTTATTACAAAGGATATTGAAAGTGTCTATAAAACAAAGGAATTATTAAAACGCACGGTCGAAAACAAAGAATATACCATTCGGGAAAAGGCTTACCGCGCCAAAGTGACAGAGCTGACAATTTATACAAAGCTTTCACTTGAAGTGCGCATTTCATTTGCTGAATAAATGATCATGTGGAATTTTTATGAATTTCTGCCCTCAATGATCGCTTTTCCCCCTTAATTTTTATACACTAAAAGTAGAACGAGATCTAAAACAGAAAGAGGTGAGGACAATGGAGGTTTATAGCTATCGTCAAATGGCACGAGACAAAGCAAGCCGGATCAAGGACGGCATGTGTGCTTATGCTGAGACAGAAATGATGGCTCATTTAATTAAAAAAGAATTAAAGCATCAAAATCTCCAAGCCTATGAAGATTCAACTGACATCGGCTGCTGGTTTATCCCTGTATGCAAGTAACCCTCTTCTCCATGACAAAAAAAGAGAGAGGGGACTTGAAGCCCCCTCTCTCATGATGATGATTTACATACTTCTTCTAAATCACGCAAAATCTCATCTGCCACGGCCCAATCATAAATAGACGCACCAGCTGCAAGCGGGTGGCCGCCGCCATGATATTTTTTCGCAATGGTATTAATGACGACGCCTTTCGAACGGAATCTAACACGAATCTGATCGTTTTCTTCCACAAAAAAGACCCATGCCTTAATCCCTGCAATATTTCCAAGTGTTCCAACAAGCTGTGAGGCTTGCTGCGCTGTCGTTTGGAACGATTCCAAAATATCCTGCTTAATGAAAACAGAAGCGACCCCATTCTCTGACAAAGAAATATGTTGAAAAATATAGCCATTTAATTTCACGACATTGAGATCCGTCTCATACAATTGATTGAAAAGGTCTGAAGATGAAAATGGATATTCAATCAGTTCTCCAGCATATTTGAGCGTCTTTTTCGTCGTGTTTGGGAAAAGGAAGCGGCCTGTGTCTCCTACAATGCCGGCATAAATGAGCTCTGCCGCCTTTGTATTCAGCTGATATCCTTCTTCTTTCCCCTCTAAATACAATTCATAAATCATCTCGCTCACAGAGCTTGCCTCTGTATCTACCCAAAGCAAATCACCATAAGGATCTTCATTTGGATGATGATCAATTTTCATCAGCTTGTCGCCCATTGAATAGCGCTGATCGTCAATTCTTGCTTGATTGGCTGTATCACAGACAATGACAAGGGCATCTTTGTACACGTCATCCGGCACCTCATCAAGTTCATACAAAAATGAAAGGGTTGGCTCCGGGGTTCCTGTCGCATAAATATTTTTTTCTGGATAGGTGGCACGCAAGATTTCCGTAAGGCCGCACTGCGATCCATACGCATCAGGATCTGGTCTTACATGTCTATGAATGATGATGGTGTCATATAATGATATGGTTCTAATCAGTTCTTTTTTCATAAAAACTCCTTCTTATCCGATACTCTTTTTATTATTAAATCATAATCTATCCTGACGGAAAAGTGAGAAATAGACAATTTATTCTAGTAAGCAAGCCTATTTACGTTTAAAATAGGGTTGTAACCACTTACAATGGAGGCTTGGCACATGCTTGTTTTGATTGTGTTTATTATTTGTTCTGCCATGTTTTATTTATACTACAAAGCAAAGAATGTACGTACGAACCGCCCAGTCGAAAAGAAATTCTGGTCGGCGAAATCCAGTATGGCACTTGGCTGCTTTGTCCTGCTCTTCGGTGTGAATCAATTATTTTTAAACCGCTCGTCACTCGCATTTGTCATTGGATTTATTTTTGTTGCTGTCGGTATCGGCAGTACGTGGGCTGGATATAAAGCCTACAAGCATTACCTTCCGCTCTTTTTAAAGGAAGGCGAAAAAGATCACGCATAATAAGAGAGAAGGGCTAAAATGATGTTTATTTTAGCCCTTTGTCTTTTTCAGCAGATTATCCTCTCTCCATGAGCTGCACCATCAGCATGGCTTTACCGACGATATTCGATTGATGATAAACTTCCACTTCCAGCTTTCCAAACTTGCGTCCTACTTCTAAAATATTCGGCTTGATCTGTATCGTGGATTCCATTTGAACCGGTTTTAAGAAGTAGACAGAGAGACTTTCGACAATCAGCTCCCCTTTTTTATGAGACTTTAAGAAGCGATTGGCGGATTCAATTAAAATTTGCGTGAACACGCCATATGAAATGTTTCCGAGCTGGTTTGTCATTTGTGGTGTGACCTCATATTGATACACGGCATCTGCCTTTGGTTTTTCTGTATCGGTCTCTTTAAACCCTCTTGAGACAACATCATCCAGTTTTTCTCCGACCTGCGGCTGCTTTTGAATCATTTGAAGCGCCTTCAGCACGTCCTGACGACTGATCATTCCAATCAGTTTCGCATAATCATCTACAACAGGCAGCACCTCAATGCCTTCCCATACCATCATTTGAGCAGCAGAAGCGACAGAGGTTTTTCCAATGACTGTCAGTGGGTTTTTCGTCATGACCTTTTCAATCGGTGTGGAGCGGTCATGCCCCGCGATATCCTTTGAGGTGAGAATGCCGTGAATTTTCATTTGGTCGTCTGCGACCGGAAAGCGTCCGTGGCCAGTTTCATAGTTCTTTTCATACCATTTTTCAAGCTTATCCTCTGGTGATAAATACACTGTTCGTTCTATCGGCGTTAAAATATCTTCCACAAGCACAATCTCTTTTTTTATGAGTTGGTCATAAATGGCCCGGTTAATGAGAGCTGCTACGGTAAATGTATCGTAGCTTGTCGATAAGATCGGCAGCTCAAGCTCATCTGCGAGCTGAATGATTTCATCATCTGTTGAGAAGCCGCCTGTGACCAGCACAGCTGCTCCTGCCTCTAATGCTTGTCTATGGGCATTGATCCGGTTTCCGACAATTAGCAGGTTTCCAGCTGCCGTATAGCGCATCATCGCATCAAGCTCCATCGCTCCGATGACAAATTTGTTTAATGTTTTATGTAAGCCCGCTCGTCCTCCAAGCACCTGTCCGTCAATCACATTGACCACTTCTGCATATGTCAGTTTTTCAATATTTTCTTTTTTCTTCTGTTCAATTCGAATGGTACCAACTCGTTCAATGGTACTGACGAATCCTTTATTTTCAGCATCCTTGATGGCCCGGTAAGCGGTCCCTTCACTCACTTTCATTTCTTTCGCAATACGCCGGACAGAAATTTTCTCTCCGACTTCTAATGAATCAATATACGATAAAATTTGTTCATGCTTTGTCGCCAATCCCGTTCACCCTTTTTGTTTTCAGCGTTTTCATCTAACTTTCATTATAAGGGCAGGAGGCTTTTAATAGCAATTTGTCTTTTTTCAGCGCGATACATGTAAACAAAAAAGCCGGCATTTGAGTGCCGGCTTTCAGATTGTTGACAAAGGGCTAAAATGATTTTTATTTTAGCCCTTTGTCTTCTTTTCAGCGTGATAGAAAACCTTTGCAGTCAAGGAAGGACGAGTACTGGCGCGGAGCGAATTTGACATTCGTGAGCACCAGCACGCAGGACTGACAATGAATGCGAGGGTTTGTCTACACGCTGAAAGCCGGCATTTGAGTGCCGACTTTTTGCTATGTTGATTAAATCTCGATCGATTCTCCGCTGTTTAACACATGACCGACGCCGCCATGGAGGCTGTCTGCAAATGCATGTGGGTCCTGCTCAATCGGCGGGAATGTGCTGTAGTGAATTGGCACGACTTGCTTCGCCCGAAGCCATTCGGCTGCGATTCTTGCATCGTCCGGTCCCATCGTGAAGTTATCACCGATCGGAAGGAATGCAAGCTCAATATGATTCAGCTCACCGATCAGCTTCATATCTGAAAAGAGTGCAGTGTCTCCGGCATGATAAATCGTTTTGCCCTCTGCGGTAAATAGAATACCTGATGGCATGCCTGTATACGTAATCGTTTTGGCATCTTCATCAATGATAGCAGAACCATGGAACGCTTGAGTGAGCTTCACTTTACCAAATTCAAACTCACGTCCGCCTCCAATCGAAAGCGGGTGCGTTTTCACCCCCTGCCAGCTTAAATAAGTGGCAAGCTCGAATGGCGCAATAACGAGCGCATCATTGTTTTTGGCGATTTCAATGGTGTCACCGATGTGATCTCCATGCCCGTGCGTGAGCAAAATGACATCCGCTTTGACATCTTGCGGTTTGATATCTGTGTGCTTATTTCCATTTAAAAATGGATCAATCCAAATATGGTATCCGTTTGTTTCAATGTGTACGACTGAATGTCCGTGATATGTAGCTTTCATGTGAGTATATCCACCTTTCGAATTTGATCTCATTTCATCTATTCCCTGTATAAAAAACTGAAAAACTTAATGTCTGTGAATGACGTTAAGACCACCTGTTGCTTCAATAACGGTTCCTGTAATCAGATCAGAGCGGTCATCGCATAAAAAGGAAATGATGCGCCCGATATCTTCTCCAGTACCAGACCTGCCAATCGGCGTTTCATCGTCTTTCATCTGGCGCGCTTCTTCTATTGTCGATTCTTTCATGTCTCCAACGATTTTGCCTGGACAAACCATATTGGCTGTGATGCCATTTTCGGCTTCTTCAATCGCAATGGTTTTCGTCAGTGACGCCAGCCCCACTTTTGCTGCTCCGAAGGCTGATCTGTGCATCCATCCCGGCGCATGGTCTGCGCCTTGAAAGCCATATGTGACAATTCGGCCGAAGCCTTGCTTTCTCATCATTGGGATGACCATACGGAACAAATGGAACACAGCAGATAGGTTGCCTTCCATCATTTGATACCATTCATCTTCGGAATAATCCGCTAGTTTTTTTCGTTCAAAAATATAAGGTCCGGCATTGTTAATCAAGGCATCGATCCGCCCAAATCGCTCGGCTGCCAGCTCGACCATATTTTTTAAATCTTCTTTGTTTGTCACGTCACCTTGGACAAATTGAAGCTTCTCTTCATATTGCTGCAATTCTTCTTTCATCTGGCGCACAGCTTCATCATCACTTCGATAATTTACTGTCACAGAATACCCCATATTCAGTAAAGACTCGGTGACTTTCCTGCCAAGTCCCTTAGAACCCGCTGTTATTAATGCGTGTCGCACACAATCTCCTCCTAAAACAAAGGTTGCAAGTTCATGTGTTTCTTTTGTTATCTTTACTTTACTATAAACCAGCATCTGGCGCACTTATGAACCCTTTCTGCTATTTCTATTTAGAATGAAAAAATGAAGGATGATTCATCCACTTTTGGATATCCCACGAGCCATGAATATCAAGAAGCAGCGAAACAAAACGGTAGCATTCTCTCACCTCATAAAGCTGGCGAGGAAGCGGGCAAATCTCTTCATAGCCCAACTGAACATCGTGTGCAGCTTCTTTCGTCAAAAGGTATTCCAATGCAATAAAATCAAACGCAGCTGGTCCAAATACGCAGTATTCCGTATCAACTAGACTCGTCACTTGATCATACTTTTCAATATATTGCGACGGATCTAAATCAATTAAAATGAGACTGGCTGAATCAGGAGGACTGAGGTGGTCTAGCTTTTGCTGCACCATTTCTCCATAGCACTGAAATTCAGGCTGATCAGCGTAATAGCGGCTTATAAGTTTAGACACAGCCCTTTTTAAAAGAGCATGGAATTCACTCAAATGTCTCTTTTCTGCTCCGTATATAGTACCGAAGGAGTGAGTTCGATGTGAATGAAGATGTGCTAGTTTCCTCCCGTAATCCAAATAGAAATCTGATGAACGTCCCTTAAAAGATGTTAAAGGTGTTCCTTCTACTTTTTCCATGACATCATAATGTCTCCCCGCCATCTTCACTTTACGAACAACTTCCGGAATATGAAAGGAATTCGTCAGAGCCAGCTTTTCATTGATTTGATCGAGATGCTCTTGTCCCATATCGGCATTTACCCCATAGATCATGTTGATCCCATATACAAATTCACTTTCTGCTTTTGTCATTTTAGGAGATTTCACCACATATTCCGTTTTGTCTTGTAAGGAGATCAGCCACACATCATTGGCCCGTCCGTCGTACTGTTCTCCTAACGTCTTAACTGAGGCGATGGGCTGGTCAAACAAAGCCTGAAGCGTTTTCTTCATGGACTACTGTCACTCCCTCTTCAGCTTAACACTGGTATGCTTTCAACTTCTCTAATGATGATCAATCTCCTTTTCCCAAGACAAAAAACCATCCGTATAAACGAATGGTTTTGGTCAGTTATGCTAGGCAGGCTTTTGCTTTTTCTAAAGCGAGCTGAATTTGTTTAAATCCAGTTCCACCTGCGCTTGTTCTTTTTTCAACAGCAACATAAGGATCAAGAACGGTGTAAATGTCTTCTTCAAAAAGATCGCTCGCTTCTGTAAATGTCTCAAACGGAAGATCACTTAAGTAGATGCCTTTTTGAATGCATGTATACACGAGCTTGCCAACGATTTCGTGTGCTTCACGGAATGGCATGCCTTTTTTCGCAAGGTAGTCTGCCACTTCGGTCGCATTTGAGAAATCTTCTTTCGTTGCTTTTTTCATGACATCTTCGTTCACTGTCATTGTTTGAATCATGCCTGTGAAGATTTGCAGGCTGCCGGCGATGGTTTTGACTGTATCAAACATGCCTTCTTTATCTTCTTGCAGGTCTTTGTTATACGTAAGCGGCAAGCCTTTCATAATGGTGAGAAGCCCCATCAGGTTGCCATACACACGGCCTGTTTTCCCGCGGATCAATTCTGCCATATCCGGGTTTTTCTTTTGCGGCATCATGCTGCTGCCTGTTGCATATGTGTCATCAAGCTCAATGAATTTGAATTCTTGAGAGCACCATAAAATGATTTCCTCACAAAGACGCGAGAGGTGCATCATGACAAGGCTGCTGTTAGACAAGAACTCTAAAATGAAATCCCGATCACTTACGCCATCAAGGCTGTTTTCGTAAATATGATCAAAACCAAGCAGCTCAGCTGTATATTCACGATCAATTGGGAATGTCGTTCCTGCTAGCGCTCCGCATCCGAGTGGAGACACGTTAATTCGTTTCAAAGAATCTTGAAAACGCGCTTTGTCACGCTCTAGCATCCAGAAATAGGCGAGCATATGATGCGCAAAGGAAATAGGCTGTGCACGCTGTAAGTGCGTATAACCTGGAAAAATCGTTTCAACGTGCTGTTCTGCTTTTTCCACAAGCACTGTTTGAAAGGAAGAGATCAGTTCAATGATATGCTCTACTTGGTTATTCAAATATAAATGCATATCAGTGGCAACCTGATCATTCCGGCTTCTCGCTGTATGCAATTTGCCGCCAAGCGGACCAATCTCATCAATGAGCATTTTTTCAAGGTTTAAATGGATGTCCTCATAATCCACTGAGAATTCGAGTTCATTTGCCTCTGCCTTTTTCATGAGCGTATTCAGTCCATCTTTGATGGCAGCGGCCTCGTCATCGCCCAGGATACCGCATGTATTCAGCATACTTGCATGAGCAAGGGAGCCGGTCAGATCTTCTTTGACTAATTGTTTGTCGAAATGAATGGACGCGCCAAACTCATCGACCCATTTTTCTGGTGTTTTTTGAAATCGGCCTCCCCAAAGCTTTTTCATGCTTTAACCTGCTCCTTTTTATTCACGATGCTGTTCACTTTTGTTGGTAAGCCCCAAAGGTTAATAAATCCTACCGCTGCATCATGATCGAATTCATCTGCTTTTGTGTAAGTTGCTAAATTTTCATCATAAAGTGAATATGGTGATTTACGTCCTTCAACAATGGCATGGCCTTTAAATAGTTTTACACGTACAACACCTGTTACGTTCTGTTGTGTTTCCTGTAAGAAAGCATCTAGTGCTCCTTTAAGAGGTGAGAACCATAATCCGTTGTATATTAATTCAGCCATTTTTTGTTCAACGATTGGCTTAAAGTGTGCGACTTCCTTCACTAGCGTTAAGTCTTCAAGCTCTTTATGTGCTTTTAGAAGTGTGACAGCACCTGGGCATTCGTACACTTCACGAGATTTAATGCCTACAAGACGGTTTTCAACGTGGTCGATTCTGCCAACCCCATGCTGACCAGCGACTTCATTTAAATGAAGAATAAGATCTGATAAGGAATACTGAATACCATCAATAGCTGTTGGTTTTCCTTTTTCAAACGTGATTTCAATGATTTCAGGTGTGTCAGGTGTTTTTTCAAGTGGCGTCGTTAAATCATACGCTCCTTCTGGCGGTGCAGCCCAAGGATCTTCTAAAATGCCGCACTCGTTACTTCTGCCCCAAAGGTTTTGGTCGATTGAATATGGGCTGTCTAAGTTAATCGGAATTGGAATACCATGTTTTTGTGCATAATCGATTTCTTCATCGCGAGACCATTTCCACTCACGCACTGGTGCAAGAACTTCTAGGTCTGGATTCAATGCTTTAATGGATACTTCAAAACGGACTTGGTCGTTTCCTTTTCCAGTACATCCGTGCGCAACCGCTACTGCATTTTCTTTCTCTGCGACTTCCACTAGTTTTTTTGCAATAAGTGGACGAGATAATGCAGATACAAGCGGATATTTCCCTTCATACATCGTGTGTGCTTGTAAGGCAGTTAGTGCAAATTCCTCTGCGAATTCTTCTTTTGCGTCAATCATGTAAGACTGAACCGCTCCGACTTGAAGTGCTTTTTGTTGAACGAATGCTAAGTCTTTTCCTTCACCTACGTCTAGGCAGCAAGCGACGACTTCGTATCCTTGCTCTTGTAACCATTTAACTGCAACAGAGGTATCAAGACCTCCGGAATATGCTAATACGACTTTTTTATTTTGTGACATGATTGAAAAGCTCCTCTCACTTGTTTTGATTCTGTGAATGTTTTTTGCATAAAAATAAGTTTTAATTTATAAACATGCATTTAGTATGTATACACTGTAACAAGGAAAAATTGTTTTTTCAACCCCTTTATGAAAAAAACTCCGCCAAATTTTCTTGGCAGAGTCATTTTGGGCTATTTTTGATCCTTTTCAAGCTCTCGTAAGACGTGAGGAAGCTCTGGAATGATGAGTTTTGTCATGGCTAAACGAACAGCTCCAGTAGAGCCTGGTGTGGCAAAGACGGCTTGTTGATTGACGACCCCTGCCGCTGCCCGGGACAACATAGCGGCTGAACCGATGTCTTCTGTATAGCTTAGCATGCGGAAAATTTCGCCAAAGCCAGGCAGCTCCTTGGAGAAAAGCGGGGTGATCGCTTCAATGGTGACATCCCTTGCGGCAATTCCTGTGCCTCCGTTTAACAAGACGGCATCTATTTTTGGTTCGCTTGTTCCCTCTAGCACAGCGTCTTGGATCGCTCCAATGTCATCTTTTACAATATCATATGCAAGAATGAGATGTCCCTGTTCTTTAAGCAAATCAATCATCAGACGGCCGCTTTTATCTGTTTCTTTCGTTCTTGTATCACTGACCGTAATGACTTTCACATAAAGCCTCGCTTTCGCCTCACGTTTATGTTCTGTCACGCCCATTTTCGCACCGCTCCCTTTTGCTTCGTATTGGACAACATTATAGCATGCTGCTTTTAACAGAAAAAAGCTCTTTTCCTTATTGGAAAAGAGCTTCTTCAATTTGGATTACGCTAAGCGCATAACGTCTCTTGCAATCATCACTTCTTCGTTCGTTGGAATAACGATCACTTTTACAGGGGAGTGCGGGTAGCTGATGAATGCTTCTTCGCCTCTCATGTTGTTAAGAGAAGGATCCCAGTAAACGCCCATGAATTCTAGACCACGAAGGACACGTGCTCTTACTTCTGAACTGTTTTCACCGATTCCAGCTGTGAAGATGATCGCATCTACGCCATTCATTCTCGCTGCATAAGAACCGATATATTTATGAATACGGCTTGCAAAAATATCAAGAGCTACTTCTGCACGGTCGTTTCCTTCTTCTGTTGCTTCTTCAATATCACGAAGGTCACTTGATAGACCAGACACACCTAAAAGACCACTCTTCTTATTCAAAGTTGAAAGTACTTCTTCAGCTGTATGTCCTGTTTTCTCCATAATAAATGGAATAAGGGCAGGGTCAATGTTACCTGAACGTGTTCCCATTGCAACACCCGCAAGCGGTGTGAAGCCCATTGAAGTATCGATTGATCTTCCGCCTTCAACTGCTGCGATACTCGCACCATTTCCAAGGTGACAAGAGATCAGACGAAGCTCTTCAAGAGGGCGGCCTAATAGCTCTGATGCACGCTCTGTTACGAACTTATGGCTTGTCCCGTGGAATCCGT
The DNA here is from genome assembly GCF_030209735.1 of Bacillus sp. lyk4-R2A-2. Lineage (NCBI taxonomy): Bacteria > Bacillati > Bacillota > Bacilli > Caryophanales > Bacillaceae > Bacillus > Bacillus sp. lyk4-R2A-2. The sequence continues at coordinate 36,241 of NZ_JARVRK010000005.1, read as the reverse complement.
ATTTACGAATACCAAAGTTTTTGTAGTAGTCGTACGGAAGGCTGTATAGGTAAGACTGCTCTGGCATTGTTTGGTGGAAAGCTGTATCGAACACAGCAATCGCTGGTACGTCAGGCAGAATTTGTTTGAATGCTTTGATTCCTACAACGTTTGCAGGGTTGTGCAGTGGTGCTAGCTCTGAAAGCTGATCAATGTCATTGATGACTTCATCAGTTAAAAGAACAGAGTCGCTGAATTTCTCTCCACCGTGAACAACACGGTGTCCTACGCCATCAATTTCATTAAAGTCTTTGATGATGTTAAATTCAATTAGTTTTTCAAGTAGCATTTTAACCGCTACTGCATGATCTGGAATATCTGTGACTTCTGTTTTCTTTTCTCCATCTACAGAAATCGTGAAGATACTGTTGTCCATTCCGATTCTTTCAACAAGACCTTTTGTTAAAACGGTTTCTTCTGGCATGTCGAACAATTGGAATTTAAGAGATGAGCTTCCTGCGTTGATTGCAATAATTTTAGACATTCTTGTCGCTCCTTTTACTCAGTTGTTATATAAGGTTTCACGTTTTTTCCGGTGCTATATTCAACCTGTATGACGGGTCTTTTATAGTTTAACGATAAGTCCGAAAAATATCTGACTTTTTCATTTAAACATTGAAAACTTTGCATTTCAAGTGCACCTTCGAACTGTTATCGCTTACATCGATAAGTCGATATTTTCTGAATAATAAAAAAGCCAGACATCACTCTGGCTATTCTTTCGTTTCTTTTTCTTCTATAAACCATTGGTCTAATTTTCTCATTACACCCAACATTGATTCTTTTTGTGAGAAAGACGGTAGATTGGCAAACAGCATCCGTTTTGGTGCTTCGAGCCCTTCCTTTTTCTTTTGCATCACAAACAAGCTTTTGGCGTGCTTTTTGTCCTTGAACATGGAGACCGGCAGCTGAATTAATGCATTCATATATGCATGATCTTTGATAAAGTCCTTTAATTGCACGCTTTCTTTTCCTTCAAACAAATCGTTTGGAATGATGAAGAACAAGAAGCCGCCTTCTTTTGTATAACGAAGGCTTTGTTCAATAAATAAATAATGCGCAAAGGCATGTCCTTCTTTTGCCTTTAATTCATAGTCTGCTGCACGCTCATCATTTGGATAATAACCAACTGGCAGACTGCATACAGTGACATCTACTGGAGAGATCAAAAGCGGCTCAAGACTGTCTTGATGGAAAAGCTCGACTTCCTTCTCTTCCAAGTTCGCCTGTGCCCATGCAATTTTAATGAGGACATCATCAATTTCAGACGCAAAGCCGCGCTTTGTTTCTGCAGTCAGATTATTTAAGACAGCAAGCAGTAAGTTCCCTGTTCCTGCTGCTGGATCAAAGACAACTAGCTCTTTTTGTCCTTCTAAAAATTTATTCACCAAGTAGCTGACAAACAGCCCGATCGTATCTGGTGTCATCTGACGATTTGGATGGGAAATATCCTTTTGTCCTTTCAATACGGCGAGCTGAAACGCTTTACGAATCTGCTCATGATCATAAGAGGCAAAATCTGCTTTCTCTATTAAATCCTTTAGTAAACCGTCTCGATCATTTGCTTGGAAAAAGGCTTCTCCTGCTTCAGCTAATGCCTCAATATAGGAAATGCTTTGGTCCTTTTTTAATCGAATAGAAGCTGTATCGAGCAGCTCGAAAATCGTACTTACTTGATCTTTCTGCAATGCTTTTCTCTCCTCGCTTTGTTAAAAGCTATATGTTCTCATTGAAAAGAGCCCCAGTATGAAGCCGGAGCTCTTGTCGATGCTGCTTTTATAACAGTGATTTTGCAGCTTCAATGGCTTTTTCATAATTTGGGTGATTCGTTGCTTCGCTTACGTATTCAGTGTAAACCACTTTCCCATTAGGGTCTAATACGAAAACTGCACGCGCCAATAAACGCAATTCTTTCATATACACACCGAATGCTTCACCAAATGACATATCTCTGTGATCAGATAATGTTTCGACATTTTCAATTCCGTTTGCTCCGCACCAGCGTGCTTGTGCAAATGGAAGGTCTGCACTAATTGTATAGATATTGACCGGACCTAAACCGGCTGCCTCTTCATTGAAACGTCTTGTTTGTGCGTCACACACACCTGTATCAATAGAAGGAATCACTGAGATGATCGTCACTTTTCCTGTTAAATCAGAAAGTGAAACTTCCCCTAGTGAGTTCGTTAATACCGTGAAATCCGGAGCCTGCTCGCCTACTTTTACTTCATTTCCTACAAGCGTGACAGAACTCCCTTTAAATGTGATCGATGCCAAAACAATTCCTCCCTTATCAAATGTATGGTTCTATCATAGTAGAGAAAGCAAAAAACTGCAAAGCCTAATCTTCGCTTTTGAAAAAAAAGTTAACTGCAGCGCAGCTAACTTTTTAAAGGTCTATGTCATCTAGTTTTCGTTCTTTATGACGGTTCTCCCGTTCATCCTTCTTAAACATGTGCTGAAGACGTTCAATTGCTTGAGGAGCAGAATCCAATATTTTATCAAGCAGATGTGTATGTTCATCCAAATGAAGCATTCGAACGCCGTTTGTTCCGACAATTAAGAAGGCGATTGGTGTAATAGACACACCTCCGCCGCTTCCTCCGCCAAATGGGAGTCTCGGTTCTTTTCGTTCTTGATCATCAGAACGTTTTTCTTTCTTTTGGTTCCCGTTAAATTCACTGCCGCCGGCTGCAAATCCAAAACCAACCTTCGACACAGTGAGGATGACACTGCCGTCAGGGGTTTCGACTGGATCGCCGATGATCGTATTCACATCTATCATTTCTTTTAAGTTTTCCATCGCTGTCTTCATAAGACCTTGGATTGGATGATCTGCCATTTTCGGGTTCCTCCTTAAACAGATGATTCATTCTTCGTTGCTTGAAGAGAGGCATTTTTTCTCGCCTTTCTTCCTTTTAACCAATGAACAAGTAAACGAATGGCTGCAAGCATAGCATGTCCAATACGAAAATAAGCTATACATGTAAACTGGGTCTGTGACACATTGTGATGAAAAGCAGGAATGACTTCATATACCGGTTTATGCTTAAAGGTGAGATGCTCCTGCATAAAGGCAAGTAGTGCTCCTTTCACTGACCATACACCGCCGGCTGCTACACCTGTCAAAGCGGCGTCATGAAAGCCGATCCATGTTGACCAGTGAAACGATACAATTCTCATGCGAATGAAGAATTTACGCATGATCCGGTTTAAATCGACGATCTCTTTTGTGATGCGCTCCATTTGATGAAGGATCTGCTTCATATCACGTTTTCCCACTTTTTTATGTATGGATTCTTTTTCGTGACTAGGGGTTTTGGCGCTCGCCATTTTCTTTTCACGTATATCAATCGTTTGATCCTCTGGATTGACCCTCACCATCGGAATGTCTTTTTTGAGTCTGATGATTCCATATAAGGTGATGATCTTCAGTGCAAGATGGTCATCGTCATTTGCATGTGAATAATCCAGTGAAATGGTCACTTTCATGAAGATTAATAAGATTCCAAGGAACAAAAAAGCTGCGATCCAAACGTAAAGCACTGTGCTCACTTCCTTCATAACAAATGATGCTTCCTCTACGATTATGGCTCTCATTCTGGATTTTATACCCAATCATAAAAAAAAAGAGTTTGACCTGTACCCGGCCAAACTCCTCTGATTATACGTTTGCTTCTGTTTTTTCATATAGGTGTTCATGGACGACCACCGTATCAGCAAAGTAATCATGAACCCCTTGCTTTTTCGGTGTGAATCCAACAACAGCATAGAGAACAAAGAGCGTATTGATATAGCGTCCTACAATCTCTCTAAAGAAAATGACATCCCATGCCAGCTTCTTCTCAGGCTGAAGTGAGACCACTTTGATTCCAAACACCATTTTCCCAAGTGTTTGCTGAAAGAATTTCGTCATGATGGCGAAATAAAGCAGGAATACAATCGTCGTTGTGACGGAGAATGGAGAAAACCATCCTCCTCCTTTGGACCAGCCGAACAGACTAAAGATTGGAGAAACCGTCAAATGGTTGACACCCCAGACGACGAGCCAATCAAGAATAAACGCCCAAAACCTAATCCAAAAGCCTGCAAACGCCTGTGCTTCAATCACTGCACGTTTCGCAAGAGCCGGATTCGATTCTTCTTGGCTACGGCTTTCGGTTACTTCATCGAATGTAGAATCCATCTATGATCCCTCCTTTATTTTGAATAGAGATACATCGGTTTAGACCCATTTGAGCCAGCCAGTGTTTCTTTTAGATTGAGAAAATCAATTTCACTTTTAAAGAGTTTGCTTGCGCTCATATTGAAGAGAGAGTTCCAGCCAAAGCTTTGAGAATAGCTGATCACTGTCGCTCCTTTTAACCCTTTTTCATTTTTCTTCATTGCTTTGATTGCATCTTCATAATATCCAAGCTCATCGACTAATCCGTTCGATTTCGCCTGTGTTCCGTCATAGACCCGGCCGTCAGCAATTTTCTTGACGTTCTGTTTTGACATGCCGCGTCCTTCAGAGATGACTTTGACAAATCCTTCATACGAGTTATCGACCATGCTTTGCATGATGTCGCGCTCATCTTTTGTCATGTCACGATTTGGCGACATGATGTCTTTGAATTTTCCACTCTTAATTGTTTCGTATTTAATACCTAAATTATCTGCCAGCTTTGAATAGTTCAAGCTTTGCATGATCACACCTAACGATCCTGTTAATGTTTCAGGTGAAGCAAAGATTTTTTTGGCTGGAGTTGATACGTAGTAGCCGCCAGAAGCTGCCATAGAGCCCATGGAGACGTAAATCGGCTTCTTCGCTTTTTTCACTTCTTCTAATTTTTTATGTATTTCTGCACTTTCATAGACACCGCCGCCAGGAGAGTTGACGCGTAGCAGTACACCTTTTACTGAAGCATCATCTTTCGCTTTTTCTAGTTCCTTGAGGAATGCACGATGATCATAGCCTTCTCCGCCTAATAGACTTGATGCGCCGCCATTATCTTGAATGGTTCCATTAATCTCAAGAACCGCTATTTTTCCAGCACCGCTTCCATCCTCTAGTACCTTCTCTTCTATTTCATCCCCAAATTGATAGCTCATTTTATTGTCATTGAAGCTTTCATACAAAGCCGTCGTGACACTAATCACAATTGAAAATCCGAAAACTCCAAGTGCAATGATTAACGCTACCCATCTTTTCGCATTCATCTTTTTCTCCTCCTTTTTGTCTCTCTTCATTGATACGAATATTCACATGAAATGTTTCACAGGAATTGTGGTTTTTTTACATTTCATTTCATCATATGATAGCACCTCTCTTCTTTCACGATCAACTTTACATCGTCTGCCAAGAGATACGTGTGACGAAAAATTGGCTTTTTTATCCTCTCTCTGCACCTATTAGGCTAGGTCTTCACCACAACAAAACACCTAATCCACTCTTTCATAAGAAAACAGCTATTCAATTATGCTCAAATTCTGCCCTTTTCAAATCCCTTACATTGACTCATTTCTAAAAATGAATGCCACCATCATGAAGGTTTTTCTAATGTTTTTACTTTCATATGAAAAAAGTGTAAAATGTGAGCAAGGCTTCATATGTAAGCCCTTTATTACTCTAAATCTACTTTTGACAACGAAGGGGAGAACGTCAATGACAGACAATCGTCGCAATGTATTTTTCTTTTACAAAAAAGATCATGAATTGGATGGACACATTTCTTCTCTGGAGAAGCTCGCTACCGATCAAGGCTTTCAAGTCGTCAAGCGTGCAGAGGATGCCCATATTATTGCTTCAATTGGCGGAGATGGCACATTTCTTCAAGCAGTCCGCAAAACGAACTTCCGGGATGACTGCTTGTATGTAGGGGTATCAAAAACAGAGAATTCGCATCTATACTGCGATTTTTCATTAGAACATTTTGATAAAATGATTGATGCCATGAACACTGAACAGATTGAAGTGAGAAAATATCCGATCATTGATGTAAGCGTTGACAGTACCAATCAATTCCATTGCTTAAATGAACTGTCGATCCGCTCAAGCATTATTAAAACATTTGTGATCGATGTGTATATAGATGATTTCCACTTTGAAACATTTAGAGGAGACGGAATGATTATTTCTACTCCGACTGGCTCAACAGCCTACAATAAATCGGTAAACGGTGCCGTGGTTGATCCGATGCTCCCTTGTATGCAAGTCACAGAGCTTGCATCGCTAAACAACAACTCGTACCGTACACTCGGTGCTCCTTTCATCTTAAGCAGTGACCGCAAGCTAACGCTGAAGGTTGTGCAGGACGGAAACGACCATCCGATTATCGGGCTTGATAACGAAGCGCTTGGCACAAAACACGTCAAACAAATTGACATCGGCCTTTCAGGAAAAGTCATTAAAACGGTAAAATTAAAAGACAACTCCTACTGGGAAAAAGTAAAACGCAGATTCCTTTAATCAAAAAGCTCCTTTATGGGGCTTTTGTTTTCTTTTCAGCGTGATAGAAAACCTTTGAAGTCTAGGAAGAGTGAGCACCGGAACGGAGCGAATTTTCGTGAGTACCGGAGCGCAAATCTGACACCGAATGCGAGGGTTTGTCTACACGCTGAAAGCTCCTTTATGGGGCTTTTCTTCATGTCTTTTCATTCACGGTCATGATTATGGTATGATGTCACAAGTATGAATGTACGAAAAGGAGAACACGATGACATTACAACAATTTGATCAATATCCATTAAGCGATGATTTAAAACAAGCGCTAAAAGCACTTCACTTCCATACACCTACACCTGTTCAGCACGAGACATTATCCGTTGCTTTTTCAAGGCAGGATCTGATCGTCAAATCTCAGACTGGCAGTGGCAAGACCGCAGCCTATGGTCTGCCGATTTGTGAAATGGTCGATTGGGCTGAAAATAAACCTCAAGCCCTCATCCTCGTTCCAACGCGAGAACTCGCCATGCAGGTAAAACAGGACCTTACAAGCCTTGGACGATTGAAACGAATTAAAGCCGCAGCCATTTATGGAAAAGCCCCTTTTCAAGCCCAAAAAGTAGAGCTTGCACAAAAAAACCACATTGTGTGCGGAACACCAGGACGAGTCTTGGATCACCTTGAGAAAGGTACTCTTTCCTTAGAAAACCTTAAATTTTTCGTGTTAGATGAAGCGGATGAAATGCTGAACATGGGATTTATTGAGCAAGTTTCTTCTATTATTGAGTATCTGCCGCCAAAGCGCATGTCAATGCTCTTTTCAGCGACCATGTCTGATGAGATGAAGAAATTAAGTGAACAGTTTTTACAATCACCAAAAGTAATTGAAATTGCACGCGCGGAAACGTCTGTACCACAAATCACCCACACCGTGATTGAAACGGAAGAAGAAGCGAAATTCTCTCTTCTTCAGCGTACGATCGTCATTGAAAATCCAGATAGCTGCATTATTTTCTGTAATACACAGGATCGAGTCAATGAACTCACGATGAAGCTGGATGATTGGGATGTGCCTTGTGACAAAATTCATGGAGGCATGAGACAGGAAGACCGTTTCGCTGTTATGGATGAATTCAAAAACGGGGAATTCCGTTATTTGATCGCAACCGATATAGCAGCCCGGGGCATTGATGTCAGTGACATGACACATGTGATTCATTATGACCTCCCCTATGAAAAAGAGCGCTATATTCACCGAACAGGAAGAACAGGCAGAGCGGGAAAAAGCGGAAAAACCATTGCGTTTATGACGAAAAATGCAAAACCTCTAATTGATGAATTAAAAGAGGAAGCAGGTATTGATTTCAAAACGCAGCCTTATCCAACAAAGGAAGATGCAGAGCAGCATGTAGAACGCTTTGAAGAAAAGATTGAAACGCCAGTTCAAAAGGAAAATAAACAGGCGGGCGTTGAGAAAGATATTATGAAGCTTTATTTTAACGGCGGGAAGAAAAAAAAGCTGCGGGCCGTTGATTTCGTTGGGACCATTGCCAAAATAGAAGGCGTTGCCTTTGATGACATTGGGATTATTACCATTCAAGATACGAAAACATATGTCGATATTTTAAACGGCAAAGGCCCTCTTGTGCTGAACGCTATGCGCCACACAACCATTAAAGGCAAGCAGTTAAAAGTTCATGAAGCACGTTCATAAAAAGTGAAGGCTAATCGCCTTTACTTTTTTATTTAAAATAAAATAAGCTTACAAACCCTGATACCGTCAGCCTTTCCTGCAATCAACATGACAAATGTCATATCGAATACATGATGGGTGCTACTATGAGCATGACACCTTTCCTTCTATACTTTGAAGTAGAAAGAAACGGAAAGGACTTGAACGTTCATGACGACTTCAACAAACACACAGCAGCAAGCCACTTTAAGAAAACAAGTTGGCCAATTCTCTGGTGCTAATTCGAAAAAAAGTATCATTCAACTCTTTAATACATTCATTCCATTTTTGGGGCTTTGGTTTCTTGCCTATTATAGCCTGAACATCTCCTACCTTTTAACCCTCTTCTTTGCGGTTATTGCAGCTGGTTTTTTAGTACGTGTCTTTATTATTTTTCACGACTGCTGCCACCAATCCTTTTTTAAACAGAAGCCGCTGAATCACCTGTTTGGTTTCATAACGGGTGTACTCACCCTTTTCCCTTATCTTCAATGGCAAAGAGATCATTCAATTCACCATGCCACAAGCAGTAATTTAGACAAACGAGGTACTGGTGACATTTGGCTCCTGACAGTCAAAGAATATCAAGAAGCATCTGCATGGACGAAATTTCGCTACAGATTTTATCGCAATCCTTTTGTCATGTTTATTTTAGGACCGATCTTTGTTTTTCTCTTAAAAAACCGTTTCAACGTCAAAAATGCTCGTAAAAAAGAGCGCTGGAACACGTATTTCACAAATGTGAGCATCATTGCGCTAGCAGCTGCAACGTGTCTACTTTTTGGCTGGCAGGAGTTCCTGCTTGTCCAAGGTCCAATCTTCCTGATCTCAGGATCAATCGGTGTATGGCTGTTTTATGTGCAGCATACATTTGAGGATTCTTACTTTGAAGAAGATGAACATTGGAATTATGTGCAGGCGGCAGTAGAAGGCAGTTCTTTTTACAAATTGCCAAAGCTTCTTCAGTGGTTAACAGGCAATATCGGCTATCACCATGTCCATCATTTAAGCCCGAGGGTACCAAATTATCACTTGGAGCATGCACATGAGCATAGTGAGCCGCTTCAAAATGTTCCAACCATCACTTTAAAAACAAGTATCGAATCAATGAAATTTAGACTTTGGGATGAAGAAACGAAAGCATTCGTTACCTTTAAAGAAGCACGGCAATCTAAGAAGATGCCCGCACCTGTCATTAAAGGAGACATTCTAAAGAAAAATGCATAATTGGTTCAAGCTCTTTCTTACACTAGAAGGAGCTTGTTGTCATTTACAGGATGCAACCATAAGTTGAATTTGATAAAGTAAGGAAAAAGAACGAAAACGGAAAAGGTGGCACACGGATGAAAAAACAGTTAAAAATTCAAAAATTACATGGGATTTCTCCCTATATATGGGCCATTTTTTTCATCCTTCCCTTTTATTTTATCATTAAGGCTCCTTCGACTTTAGGCATTGTAATCGGCATTATTTTGAACGTTGTCTTTTTCGCTGTCTATCGTTTTGCCTTTATCGCAAAAGGCTGGTCTTTATATGTATTAGGCCTTCTCTTGATTGCGATTTCTACTGGCTATGTCATGCTCTACAGCTACATTTATTTCGCTTTTTGCATCGCCTATTTCAATGGGCATATTAAAAGAAAAGTACCTTTCTATATCTTATACTATATTCATGTCGGGAGCGCCGCCATTGCTGTAAACTTCAGTCTGATCTTAAAAAAGGGCTGGTTTCTCACGCAAATCCCCTTGGTTCTCATTACACTCATTAGTGCCATTCTCCTCCCTCTCAGCATTCGAAGCAGGAAGGAACGTGAACGGCTCGAAGAGAAATTAGAAGATGCCAATGAACGGATCGCTGACCTTGTAAAAATTGAAGAAAGGCAGCGCATTGCACGTGATCTGCATGATACCCTTGGACAAAAGCTTTCCCTCATCGGTTTAAAGAGTGATCTTGCCCGAAAACTGGTTTATAAGGACCCAGAGCAGGCACGCGCCGAACTGAAAAGCATCCAGCAAACAGCCAGAACGTCTCTCAATGAAGTACGGAAAATTGTTTCCTCCATGAAAGGTATTCGGATCAAGGATGAAATGTCGAACATCGAGCAAATTCTCGAAGCAGCGGGGATTGAATTGATTTATGATGAAAAGGAAGCGCCAAAACACATCTCTCTTCTTAACGAAAACATTGTAAGCATGTGCATCAAAGAGGCCGTGACAAATGTCGTCAAACATAGTGATGCGACCGTTTGCAAAGTCACCATTCATCAAAAATCAAAGGAAGCTATCATCACCGTTGAGGATGACGGGACATTTAAAGGCGATGATCCACTCTCTCCAATGAAGGGGCATGGCCTTTTAGGAATTAGAGAAAGATTGGAATTTGCAAATGGGCGCCTGCGTATTGAGACAAAGGACGGAACAAAGCTGATCATGAGCATTCCAAATGATTCAGCAGCAAAAGACAAGGAGGGGATGAAATGATCAACATCTTTATCGCAGAAGATCAGCAAATGCTGCTCGGTGCGCTCGGTTCACTTCTTGATTTAGAAGACGATATGACGGTTGTTGGAAAAGGTACGAACGGCCAGGACGCCATCGATTTTGCCAAAAAACATCCTGTTGATATTTGCTTAATGGATATTGAAATGCCAGGAAAAACAGGACTTGATGCAGCAGAAGAGCTCAAAGGAACAGATGTGAAAATCATCATTTTAACGACCTTTGCCCGCTCTGGTTATTTCCAAAGGGCGCTCAAAGCTGGCGTCAGCGGCTATATGCTGAAAGATAGTCCAAGTGAAGATCTGGCAAGTGCCATTCGCAGTGTGATGAAAGGGAAAAAGGTGTACGCCCCTGAATTAATGGAAGACTTATATAGTGACGAAAACCCTTTAACAGAACGAGAGAAATCAGTCCTTGAACTCGTCGCAGACGGCAAAAACACAAAAGAAATTGCGAAGGAGCTCAGCATTAAAAGCGGCACGGTCCGAAACTACATTTCCATTATTTTAGATAAGCTAGAAGTGAAAAACCGCATTGAAGCCATTACACGCTCAAAAGAAAAAGGCTGGTTTAAATAAGAAAAAAGATCAGGACACATACTGCCTTGATCTTTTTTTCTACCAAAAATCTCCCCTCCTATTTTTTATCACCAACTATCAAAATGTAATTGACAACAGACCGCACTTCTATGATATGATATCCAAGTGATAATAATTATCATTATCACTCATACAATCAAATACCCGGCTAATGTGCCGATTTCAAAGGAGTCTACATTCATGAAGAAAATATTGTTCCCTCTGATGCTCATCTTTGTACTTGCATTGAGCGCATGTGGCAATAGCAGCAGCTCTTCCTCAAATAAAGGAAATCAATCAACATCATCAGACAAAATTACATATGAATCTGAAAATGGCCCTGTGAAGCTGCCAGCGCACCCAAAACGTGTCGTTGTACTCGGTTCCTACACAGGTAATGTTATGTCACTTGGTGTGAACCTGGTCGGCGTCGACTCTTGGTCAAAAAAGAACCCTCGCTTCCAAAAGGAATTAAAAAATGTGGAAGAAGTGTCAGATGCCAATGTCGAAAAAATCATGAAGCTAAAGCCTGATGTCATCATTGGCTTAAGCAATACAAAAAATGTAGAAAAACTAAAAAAAATTGCACCAACCGTCTTGTTTACGTATAACAAAGTCGATTACCTACAGCAGCATATTGAAATTGGAAAAGTATTAAACAAAGAAAAAGAAGCCAAAGCATGGGTAAAAGATTTTAAAGAACGCGCAGCTGAAGCTGGAAAAGAAATTAAAGCAAAAATCGGCGAGGATGCGACGGTTTCTGTGTTTGAAAGTGGCACAAAAGATCTTTACGTGTTCGGAGATGCATGGGGCCGGGGCACAGAAATTCTTTACCAAGCAATGAAACTAAAAATGCCTGAAAAAGTGAAAGAAAAAGCATTAAAGGCTGGCTACTATGCGGTTTCACAAGAAGTTATTCCTGAATTTGCTGGAGACTATATGATCATTAGTAAAAACAGCGAAATGGACAATTCCTATCAAAACAGTGAAATTTACAAGTCCATACCAGCTGTGAAAAAACATCGTGTGTATGTGGCAAATGCAGAAGAATTCTATTTTAATGATCCGCTCACACTCGAGTATCAACTATCATTCTTTAAAAAGCACTTTTTAGGTAAATAAACTGAAGCAAGGGAGCCCTTCCCTTGCTTTTTTCTTATCTGCTTCTAGCGGCAGCATCTTTTTTCCGCTACAATGACATACAAGCGAATACAAAAAGTGTGGTGCTGGTTTTGTTTAAAATTTTACTCATTGAGGATGATACAACCCTCTTCCAAGAAATCAAAGAACGTTTAGTGAATTGGTCCTATGATGTTTATGGGATTCACGATTTTCAACAGGTGATGCAGGAATTCACTTCTGTTCAGCCTGATCTCGTCATTATCGATATACAGCTCCCAAAATACGATGGCTTTCATTGGTGCCGGATGATTCGGCATCATTCAAATGTACCAATCATCTTCCTCTCCTCACGTGACCATCCTGCTGATATGGTCATGTCAATGCAGCTCGGTGCCGATGATTTTGTACAAAAGCCCTTTCACTTTGACGTGCTTATTGCCAAAGTCAGTGCCGTTCTTCGCCGCGTGCATGATTATAATGCAGAACCGGCTAGCTTAAAGGTATGGTGCGGCGCTACGATTGATCTAGAAAAAAACACCGTCACAAATGATCACGGTGAAGTTGAATTAACGAAAAATGAACTGTTTATTCTCAAGGAATTGATCCAGCATAAAAATCATATTGTCAGCCGGGAATCACTCATTCAAGCACTGTGGGAGGATGAACGGTTTGTCAGTGACAATACACTTACTGTGAACGTCAATCGCCTTAGAAAAAAACTAGATGAGATCTCCCTTGGCACCTACATTGAAACAAAAGTGGGCCAAGGCTATCTTGCAAAGGAAAAGGATGATCAATGATGCTGCACGCATTTTTAAAAGAACGAAGAAGCTGGATTCTGTTCTTTCTTAGTTTGCAGCTCCTTATTCTGTTTGTTGCTTATTTGGATACGACCATTCCAATGGCATCTCTTTTTTATATTGTGTTATTATCTACGTTTTTCATGATCGTCTTTCTCTTTTTCCGATACCGTAAAGAAACGGCGTATTATGAGCGGCTGAAAGAATGGGATGATCATATTGATCATCCCATGCGGCTCACGCCATCTTCCCCATTTGAACAGCTTGTACATGATGCGACGTCTGAGCAAATTGCCCGCTACCGAAAAATGGCAGCAGAACAGCAAATTGCCCTTGAAGAAGAGAAGGATGAATTACTCTCATGGATACATGAAGTGAAGACACCTCTCACAGCGATGCACTTGATGATTGACCGCTTAACAGAGCAGCCGCTGAAATCAAATATGACGTACGAATGGCTCAGAATTCATTTATTACTCGATGCCCAGCTGCATCAAAGCAGAATACGTCATATCGAAAATGATTTATTTATTGAACAGCTGGACCTGCAAAGCATCATAGCGAAGGAAATCAAAGCGCTCCAATCATGGTGCATGCAAAAAGGGATCGGCTTTGAACTCACGCTAGAAGAACGTCACGTATTAAGTGATACAAAATGGTTATCCTTTATGATCAGACAGTTACTCACAAACGCAGTCAAGTACAGCCAATCGTCCGATATTGCCATTGAAAGTAAGAAAATGGATGACCAAGTGATGCTGACGATTACAGATCAAGGCAGAGGAATTGACCCAAGAGACCTTCCGCGTATTTTTGAAAAAGGCTTTACCTCAACTAGACATCACAATGACACAGCCTCAACAGGAATGGGACTCTATTTAACAAAAAAAGGAGCAGACGCTCTTCATATCAAGATCGAGGTCAACTCCACGATAGATCAAGGCACAACCTTCACCTTCATCTTTCCGAAAAAGAATGATTTTGTGCATATTGCGAGCATGTGACAAAACAGACGAATCAAAATCTCTTCGCATCTGGCTCCCAAGCTAGTGCGAAGAGATTTCATTCTTTTATTTAAGAAATGCTCTCTGCCTCTTGACGCACAATATCTCCCACCTTTCTACGTCTATAAATACTTAAAATCATCCCAACAGCCATCAATTCAAGCAGAATATGAGAACCGCCATAGCTCATGAAAGGCATGGACAATCCAGAAAAAGGCAGAAAGCCGAAATTAGTAACAATGCTTAAAATCAATTTTGCTGCAAACACAGCTGCAAAACCTGTCATCAGCATTTTTCCATAAGCCATTTTTACGCGTTTTGTTGTATGAAAGATTCGGTAAATAAAAATGACAAACAACATAAGTACAACGACTCCTGCTAGCCAGCCAAATGAAAAAATGATATATGTAAACATCCAATCAGTGTGAACCTCGGACATTGCAGAAGGAATGATTTGAAGTCCGTTTGAACTAAATTGATGAACTGTGTAAAGTTGTCTACCTGCTTGAAAAAGAGAAAACATTTCAAACATTAGATATATACCGCCTGCTGCTGCCAGCGGAATGATTTGCCTTAAACTAGCACTAGACACACACATCATCGTTAAACACATGACAAAACAGATAACGGTCGCAGGAAGAAAACCAATCGCACTGATTAGAATAACTGGTAAAGCCATAATCCCTACTCCAAGCCAAGCTTTGAGACCATTCTCCCAATTCCAAGAGTGAAAGATACCTGCTAAAGAAACAGCCACAAGAAATGGTACGACCTCCGTCAAATTGATTGAGATATCGCTTAATCTTAAAAACAGAACACCGTTTACTCTTATGCCAAAAATCATCGTCAGAAGCACCATTCCAAGCGTCCCTATATATAAATGCCAGGAGTATTTCAATAAGCGCCGATAATCGAAGGAAAATAAAACAAACATAAGCACTAGTCCAACTAAATAAAAGGCGAGACTTTTATAAAAAATATTCATGTCTTGTAGATTTGTAAACCCCGAATGAAACTGCAAAAAGTACATGATAAGCAGTCCAAAAGAACAAGCGGCTAATACAAGAAGAAACATTTTAAGATCCATTTCGGTTTTATGTGTTTCATGAAGCTGCGCTCCAAGAATGGTCGCATCCCCAATTTGCTCTAGCGCTTGATCCACCGCCTCTTCTTCAGACATCCCAGCATTCATCGCTTCCTCTTTTAGCGTGTATAGATGATCCATAAGTTCAAGCTTGATTTCCGAATGGACATCTTTATTTTTGACTCGTTTACATACATTCTTCATATATTTTTCAAACTTTTTTTCTAATCCCATGCGATTTTCACTCCGTTCAACACGCCATCGACTGCATTTTTGAAAACATCCCATTCTTCTTTCTTTTCTTGCATAAATGCTTTCCCTTGTTCATTTATTTTGTAATATTTTCTTTTCCGATTGCCATTCCCTTCGCCCCAGTAAGAAATAATGAATTCTTTCCCCTCCAAGTTGTGCAAAATCGGATAGATTGTTCCTTCTTTAAAGCTGAAAATACCTTCAGACTTCTCCTCCAATGCTTTGATCATTTCATATCCATACATTGGCTTTTCATTTAACAAACTTAAAATCAGGGTAGCTGTACTTCCCTTTAAAAGCTCTTTACTTACTTTCATTTCTGGTCACTCCTAATACATAGATTTACTATGCATATATTTAATATGCATATCATACATGATTAAAATGACCGTGTAAAGCTCCTAAACGTCTTCATACCAAGAAAAATCCAAGAAGATTGATACATAAGAATGAAAAACAGATAAAATGAATGTGTGATGATCAGAAACAAACTTAAACAAAACATATGAACCGTTTAAAAAAACAAGCATGTGACAACAATGTCACATGCTCGTCTGTTTTGTTCGCCAAATCGAAGGAAGTCCGGCGGGCTTCTTTTTATACTAGAGATATCAATTAAATAGAAAAGGGGATCGACAAATGAACATTTTAGAAGCTCGCAAAATATATAAAAGCTACGGAAATAAATTCAACAAACAAGAGGTGCTGAGTGGCATTGATTTGACCATTGAAGCCGGAGAATTTGTCAGTATTATGGGGCCATCAGGCTCGGGGAAAACAACCCTTCTGAACGTATTGTCCTCTATTGATCATGTGTCCAGCGGATCAATTCGTATCGCAGATGTTGAGATGACACAAATGAAAGATCAGCAGCTCGCAGAATTCAGAAAAAAGCAACTTGGCTTTGTTTTTCAGGATTATAACTTACTTGATACACTCACGGTCAAAGAGAACATCCTCTTGCCATTATCCATCTCCAAAACGCCGAAGAAAGAAGCTTTCGAACGTTTTCAACAGCTTGCGGAGGACATGGGCATCTATGAACTAAGAGACAAATATCCGAATGAACTCTCTGGTGGACAAAAGCAGCGGACATCAGCGGTTCGTGCCTTCATTCATGAGCCAAGTCTGATTTTCGCAGATGAACCTACTGGAGCGCTTGATTCCAAATCTGCATCTGATTTACTCAATAAACTGCAAGATTTCAATCGAAAACGAAAAGCGACCATTGTCATGGTGACACATGATCCTGTTGCAGCCAGCTATTCAAGACGCGTCATTTTTATCAAGGACGGACAGATTTATACTCAGTTGAATAAAGGTGCTTTAGAGAGAAAGATGTTTTTCGAGGATATTATGAAAACGCAAGGTGTTTTAGGCGGTGTGAAGCATGAACATTAATCAGCTCATTCTCCGTAACCTGAAGAAAAATTTGAAGAATTACTATTTATATGTGTTTGCTCTCGTGTTTAGTGTGGCGCTCTACTTTTCCTTTGTCACCTTGCAGTACTCACCTGCACTTGATGATGTAAAAGGGTCCATTAAAGGAGGTGCGTCGATTAAAGCCGCTTCGGTGCTGCTTATTGCCATCGTTGGGATCTTCCTGTTATATGCGAACAGCATTTTTATTAAACGCCGAGGGAAAGAAATAGGTCTCCTGCAGCTCATTGGCATGACGAAACAAAAAATTGCCAAACTGCTCAATGCAGAAAATTTCATCCTCTATGTGTTCTCAATGGCTGTTGGCATCATAGCTGGCTTTATCGGTTCAAAGCTCATGCTGATGGTGTTATTTAAAGTAACCGGCGTGAACGCCATCGCCAACCTGCATTTTTCAGGCATGGCCCTTTTGCAGACACTTATCGTCTTTTTCATCATCTATGGATTAATTATGCTAAGAAATAGACGGTTTATTAGTAAACAGACAATTTTATCTTTGTTTCGAACCACGTCTTCTACAGAGCAGCGTGTGAAAAAGATCTCTGTGTTTGAAATCATCATTGGGGTTTTCGGTATTGCCTTGATCAGCTCAGGCTATTATATTTCTTCTCAGCTTTTTAGCGGCTCATATACGTCTATGCTTGAGTTATTTTCAGCCATGATTTATATTCTAGCCTCTGTCATTATCGGTACCTTTCTTTTTTATAAAGGCTCTGTTTCTTTCATTGCCAATATTGTACGGAAAAGAAAAAATGGCTATCTCGCCATTCATGAAGTCCTGTCTTTGTCATCTATTATGTTCCGGTTAAAATCAAATGCACTGCTTTTAACGATTATTACAACCGTATCTGCTCTTGCGATCGGGTTGTTATCTTTAAGCTACATTTCCTATTACTCAGCAGAAAAAACGGCTGAACAACAGATTCCATCACATTTTGTCATGGGCTCTGAAAAGGAAGCAGCCACCTTCACTCGTGCACTTTCAGACAAGCATATTGCATATGAAAAAAAGCAGTTCAAGGTCATTCAAGCGGATTTTGACGCAAAGAAGATCATTGATACGGAGTTAAGCAGTTTGAATAAGAGTCCAGGAGTATTGATATTTCCTGTAATTAGTGAGAGGAACGTACCAAGCATTCATGTAGAGAACAACGAAGTCATTTTAAGCGGCTACAATGATTTATTAAAAAAAGTCATGCCGATTAAAAGCTCAGGTGATGTGAAACTTCTGATAAAGAAACCACTTGATTTAAAAGTCATTGATATGAAGAAAGATCACTTAATCTCTTACCGGTTCACTGCTGGCGGCATGCCTGTTGCCGTTGTTAGTCAAAACGTCTTTGAACAGCTGGACCAAAACAAGGATCCTAAGCTTCAGCTTGAGAATAACCAATATATTGCGATCAATGTAAATGATGAGAAACATATTGAACAAGCCAATGACATCTTTACTTCTTTAAAAATGGGTGATGACAGCATGTCTCAATTAGCTTCAGCTCAGCAGCAGAAACAAACAATGGGACTGATGATGTTTGTCCTCGGATTTTTAGGCCTAAGCTTCCTTGTCACATCAGGCTGTATTTTATACTTCAAACAGATGAATGAAAGTGAAGAAGAACAAAGCTCGTACACGATCTTACGTAAACTTGGCTTTACAGAGAAAGATCTATTAAAAGGCATACGACTCAAACAGCTATTTAACTTTGGGATTCCGCTCATCATCGGATTGCTGCACAGCTACTTTGCCGTACAGTCAGGCTGGTTTTTATTCGGCGGTGAACTGTGGACACCAATGCTCATCGTCATGTCGATTTATACGGTGTTATATTCTATCTTCGGATTCCTATCTGTCCAGTATTACAAAAAGGTCATTAAAGAATCCTTGTAATTTATTCCCCATAGGCCGCTGCCTATGGGGATATATTTGTTTATGATGGAGTTGATTCAAACTTATGCGATAGAATATGATCTCTTGCCGCATAAGCTTTCCGTTTGACCTCTTCTAGGTTCACACCGACAAGCTTTCCGTTTCGTTTCACTGCTTTTCCAGCCACATAGACAGAATCAACATTTGAAGGATGTGCCGTTTGGACAACTGCTCCAGCCGGATCTGTCATCGGCAGAAGATTCATGCTTGTTCGGTCGATCAGGATGAAATCAGCTTCTTTTCCAGGTGTGAGCGAGCCAACTTTATGATCAAGCTGTAATGCACGAGCTCCATTGATCGTCGCAGCTTCAAGCATTTGATGAGCAGAAATCCCAAGTTCAGGTCCTGGCATAATGCCCTCCATCAGCAATGATTGATTTTGGAGCGCGCGCTCTGCCTGAAGTCCAAATTTCATTTGAGCAAACAAATCACCGCCTGTCGCTGTGACCACGTCTACACCGAGCGTTGGAAGAACACCTTGTTCGATCGCAAGTCCTGTGACAGGATAACCGTGACCCATCATCATCTCAATTTCAGGTGTAATGGATATCGAGCTTCCGCTGTCTGCCAGCATCTTCATTTGATCCGCATCGATTGCATTGATATGCACCATGTTGAGATCAGGTCCAAGTAATCCCGCTTTGTGAAGCCGCTCAATTGAACGATCCTCCGCTCCCCAGTTCCCAAAGCCAATATGCATACTGCATAGAGCATCTAGAGACCGGGCTGTTTCAATTTCAAATACTGAAGTTTCCCATGAAGAAAACTCTGGTCCACGAATCGCAAGCCCCATCGTCAAAAGCTGATCTGATGATTGAAAATGCGCTTTTTTCACGCGTGCTGCGTCCTCCATATTGGTGAGCGTGCTCTCCCTATCCCAATACTCAGCATCTCCAGAGGAACCGAAAGCAAAAACAGCTCGAATGCCCGCATCTTTCAAACCTCCGATGAGTTCTTCTGTATGATCCATTGAATTGATCATCGTCCAGTCTAAACATGTGGTCACTCCGGCATCTAATGCCTCTAATGCCCCTAAATAATTTGCGATTCGATCATCGGATGGGCGTCTCATCGCACCATAGTTTCCATAATAGATTTTGCTCAAATATGTCTGCAACGACCAATCTGTGCCTATGCCTCTGATGACAGACTGCCACACATGACGATGTGTATCCACAAGCCCTGGCATGATCACCATATCGGACGCATCGACAATGTCAGCATCATTTGCTTCAATGAAAGGTCCGACCTCTAAAATGTGTGTCCCTTCAATTAATAAATCTCCTTTTTCTAAAAAACCTAAAGTTGGATCAAGTGTTAAAAGCGCTGCATCTTTAAACAATGTTTTCTTCATCCATATCCCCCTTTTCAAATGACGAGGAAGAGTTCTCCCACCCTCACTGTTATTTTAAAACATAAAAGGATTGAATTAGAAGAAAAGTGACTTCGCTAACTATTTTATGAGCTGATTTTTCTGAAATAGTTGTAGATACGTTTTAATTTGACCTCATGTTTTCCTTTTGGACTTTCCATCATGCCGAACTCAAAGAACTTCACAGGTTTGATTCCGACATAGTGTAAAAGGGCTCGTTTCATTAAGATCTTGTGTGCATTTTGCAAAAAGAACAAAGGGTAGTTGGTTGGCCCTTGCATCGTCGATACACAAACAGCACTTTTTCCTTTTAACAGTCCTTCTGGAAACAGCCCGCCTGTTTGACGATAAGCAAAATTCGCAGCAAACATGCGGTCAATAAAGCCAAGCAGCATGGCTGGAGGTCTTCCCCACCAAATAGGATATACGAACACGATTTTGTCCGCCCATTTGATCTTCTCCTGATACATCCGAATGTCAGGGTCTTTATGCATGTCACGCCTTTTTTTCTCTTTATTAAAAATCAGCACAGGATCAAATTCTTCTTTGTATAAATCGATGATTTTCACTTCATGAACTAGTGGATTTTCTTCACTGCCTTTCATGATTTCTTTTAAAAAAGCACCATTTAAACTATTGTGATGGGGGTGAGTATAAATAATGAGTACATTCATGTATGATCTCCTTTTATTATCATTTGATAACCAAATGATATACCTCCGTTAAATAGTTGTCAAATGATAATTGTTTTTTGATAATAATTTTGGTATGTTACGTAGGAGGTGATAAACATGAAACATCCCCATTTCTTCAAGGAATTCGTAGCATTTGCTTCTACTTTTTCAGAACTAAAACATGACCTGATGAACAAAGTCAAACCAGCTAACTTAACGACCTTACAATACTTAATACTAGAGCAACTAGCTGTCAGCGAGCCGCTTACGCCTAGTGAAATTGCCGACTGTCAGCACATGTCTCTTCCGAATGTCAGCAGAGAACTTAAAAAACTGCACGAGAAACAATTCATTGATAGAGAAGAAGACCGTGATGACAAACGAAAACATGTCATTATGCTGTCTGACAAAGGCCGTGCCTGTATGAACGAAGCCTTTCAGCATATCGAAGGGATGCTATTAGACAGCCTAACTTCCTCGGATATAGAACAAATGGATGATATCGTACAAGCTTTCCGTCTTTTAAATCAAACGATTTTCAAAAAATAACCTAAAAAGGCATGAGCGATACGCTCATGCAAAGGTGGCTAAACTTCAAAATACAAAAAAGCGCGGGCTTCATCTACCCAAACGCTTCTCGCTTTTTTCTCTATGTACTTTTATACAATCAATTGATACGCAATGTATAACGCGACAAGCCAGATCATGACCGCTGAAGCTTTATTGATACGGTTCATCCACTTACCGTTTGTATCTAACTTCCCTAGCATTTTCCCTAAAAGAGCGAGCCCAATAAACCATAACCAGGACACGATGATACAAGCGAGTGTAAATGCCCATTTTTCTGCCCCGTTATATTGAAGCGAATTTGTTCCAATCACACCAATGGTATCGAGAATGGCGTGGGGATTTAAAAGTGAAACTGAACAGGCAAAGACAATTTGTTTTCTCGCAGGCATGAATTCCTGCTTCTCTTTAGCATCTGTTGATGAGCTTGTGTTCCACACGGACCATCCCATATAAACTAAAAAACAAAACCCAATGATATAAAGACACATTTGCAGTACAGGAATGGTGAACACCACAACAGAAACACCAATGACAGCTAATGCAATTAATAGTGTATCACAAAGAGCAGCAGTGATAACGACAGGTAAAGCCTGATATAATCGCGGCTGAAGCGCTCCTTGCTGAAACACAAATACATTTTGTGCGCCCAATGGTAAGATGAGGCCAAAAGCAAGCACGATTCCATGAATGATGGCAATGAACATCTTCTAACATTCTCCTTTTCCAGCAATTTCTTCACATTTTAACATAAAACATCATGATCGCTTCCAGCAGATTTGATTTTCCATAAAAAAAGCGCTGGATGCTTTCATCCAAACGCTTTTCGTTTATTCATCAAGATCCTTTTCGTGCAAGTTCTCTTTCTCTCAGCTCGACACGGCGAATTTTCGCTGACGGTGTTTTTGGCAGCTCGTCGATGAATTCGATTTCTCTTGGGTATTTGTAAGGTGCTGTTGTGTTTTTCACATGCGTTTGCAGCTCTTTGATTAGCTCGTCACTTTGTGCAGTTCCATCACGTAGGACGACATATGCTTTGACGATTGATCCTCTGATTTCATCAGGGCTAGCCACGACCGCACATTCTTTGACTGCTGCGTGTTTGATCAGTGCATCTTCTACTTCAAACGGTCCAATGGTATAGCCTGAGCTGACGATGATATCATCTCTACGGCTTTCAAACCAAAAGTACCCATCTTCGTCTTTTTTTGCGCGGTCACCCGTAATAAAGTAATTCCCGCGGCGCTGCGCCTTTGTACGCTCTTCATCTTTGTAGTATTCCTTAAATAAAGCCGGCGTTTCAAGATGAACCGCAATATCACCAATTTCTCCAGGAGCGCATACGCTGCCGTCCTCATCAATGATCTCGACTTCGTTTCCAGGTGTTGGTTTTCCCATACTGCCTGGCTTGATGTCCATTCCTTTTAGCACCCCTACGAGCAGTGTGCTTTCTGTTTGGCCATAGCCATCTCGTACTTCTATATCGAAATGCTTTTTGAATGTATCAATGACTTCACGGTTCAGTGGCTCTCCCGCAGAAACGGCACTATGCAATTTTGGCAGCTCGTACTGACTTAAGTCATCTACTTTCGCCATAAATCGGTATTCTGTCGGCGTACAGCATAGGACATTGATTTCATTTTTTTGAAGCAGCTCTAAGTACGTATTTGGATTGAATTTTCCTCCGTATACAAAGCCTTCTGCGCCACTTCCTAACACAGATAAGAGTGGGCTCCACACCCATTTTTGCCAGCCTGGTCCTGCTGTCGCCCATACTTTATCTCCTTCATTAATGGAGAGCCATGCTTTGGCAGCGGTGCGTAAATGTGCATATGCCCAGCCATGTGTATGAACAACCCCTTTTGGGTTGCCTGTTGTACCAGATGTATAGGATAAGAACGCCATGTCTGTGCGTGTTGTTGGAGCCATTGGAAGCTCGCTTGATTGGTGATCCTTTTCCGCAAGAATATTTGTCCAGCCATGATCGTTTTCACCGATTGAGAATGTTTTAAAATCGTTTGGCTGATTGGTTCCGTCGAACGATTGAATGAATGAAGAGTAAACGATCGCTCCCTTTGCTTCTGCATGTTCAATTCGGTAATCTAAATCTTTTGCACGCAGCATTTCTGAACAAGGAATGACGACCATTCCTGTTTTCAAGATCGCTAAATAAATGCTGTATGCCTCTAGCATGCGCGGCACCATCACAATGATTTTATCGCCTTTTTTAAAGCCTGCATTTAATAATACATGACCAATTTTATTTGCTTCTTCCACTAAAGATGCATACGTCACATGTGCTTCGTAGCCATTTCCATCCTGCCAGTGCAGGGCCTTTTTCTCCTTGTCATGACTGAACGCTTCAATCTCACTGACTAAGTTATATTGTTCTGGTGCAATTAAGTCTTCTCTTTTCATGGTACAGCTCCTTTTAGCCTCTTTCTATGAAACGAAACATGTTTCAATTTACCTATTCTAACATTCATAACTGAAAAATGCTTGGATTAGGACCTACTCCTAGTATTATGCCATAATTTTTTCATTCCGTCTTCTTTTTTGTAAATATTCAAACTATTTTTATGTACAAAAAGAAAAGAGCGGGAATGATCCCGCTCCTAAGCCATAGCTTTTTAATTGTGTGTCTTAGAAAGATCCGCCACCCATATGTTGTTGAGCGTAAGATACAAGACGTTTAGTGATTTCTCCACCAACTGATCCGTTAGCGCGAGCTATTGTTTCTGGTCCAAGGTTTACACCAAATTCTGAAGCGATTTCATACTTCATTTGGTCGATCGCTTGTGCAGCGCCTGGAACGACTAATTGATTAGAACTGCTTTGTCTGTTTTGTTGAGCCATGTGTTCTCACCTCCTTGTGAATATAGAATGTGTAGAAACACATGACTTCATGCGATCGATTTTATGGTAATTATTATGAAATTTTTATTTTAGAATAAATCAGCGAATTCGTCTGCCGTTTTCTTCTCATTTGTGACGATGATCGTTTCGATTTGATCCACTGCCTCATCAAGCATTGGCTCGAAATCAGCAAAGCTTTCGTAGCGTTCTACTTTCTCAAGCTTTGGTTTTGTTTTAGGAGACGGCGGCGTAAAGATCGTACAGCAATCCTCGAAAGGCTGAATACTTGTATCGTATGTGCCAATTCGTCTCGCTTCTTCAATAATGTCATTCTTATCAACCGCAATAAGCGGGCGAATGATTGGTGTATTGGTTACATGGTTAATGGCATACATGCTTTCAAGTGTCTGACTTGCGACTTGTCCAAGGCTTTCACCGGTAATAATCGCAAGAGCATCACGCTTCTCTCTTATTTTATCTGCGATTTTCAGCATCATTCTTCTTGTTGATGTCATCGTATAGTTTTCAGGTACTTGTTTGTGAATCAGCTCTTGAATTTTTGTGAAAGGTACGATGTGAAGCTTCACTTCGCCCCCATATGCAGCTAAGCATTCTGTAAGATCAATGACCTTTTGTTTGGCACGTTCACTTGTATATGGGGGACTAAAGAAATGGACGGCCTCAATTTGAATTCCGCGTTTCATCGCTTGGTAGCCGGCAACTGGGCTGTCAAAGCCGCCTGAAAGCATGAGCATCGCTCTTCCGCTTGAACCCACTGGCAGTCCGCCTGCACCCTTGACATCTTTAAATGTAATGTATGTCGCATGTTCTCTTATTTCAATGCGCAAATGTACATCCGGCTGTTTGACATTGACCGTTAAGTTTTCCGTATTCTTCAGCACATGTCCGCCAATTTCCCGGTTCATTTCATTTGAATCAAGTTCAAATTGCTTATAAGAGCGTTTCGTTGAGACCTTAAATGTATCTCCTTGTTCATATACTTCCTGTACCGCTGTGAGTGCCGCTTCTTTGATGGCATCGAGATTTGTCTCACATTTCACCGCCAGACTAAAGCTCTGAATGCCAAATACACCTTTAAGCTGTTCTGAAATCGGTTCAGGGTCTTCACCGTTCAGCATGATCGTGATGCGGTCTCTGTCAGATGCATACTTTAATGCTTCAAAGTCTTTTAATACAAACCGGATATGCTGCCTTAGTTTTTCAATAAATTTCTTTCTATTTTTTCCTTTTGTTGAAATTTCACCAAAACGGACTAAAATATGATCATATTTCATGCTGTTATCTCATTCCTTTTAATTTTTTCACACTTTGTGCGATCGATGTGATGATTTGCGGCGCTAGTTCGGGTCCTTGTCCATACGTCAAACTGATTCTCATACTGCTTTTTGCCACTTCCTCCGGCCTCCCCATCGCTAGGAGAACTTGGCTTGGCTCTTTTTTCTTGGCTGAACAGGCAGATGTTGTCGAAACATACATGCCTTCTTTTTCAAGCATATGAAGAAGGACCTCAATTTGAATACCTGGTACTGAAAAATTCACAATGTGCGGCGCACTTTGCGTCAGCGGTGTGTTGATGACAATACCTTCTATTTCTCCAAGCTGCTTTTGCAGCTGCGTTTTTAAGTTTAACATTTCATCATGATGTTTTTTTTGCAGCTCGAATGATTGTTTCATGGCTTTTGCTAAGCTGACAGCACCAGCAGGGTTTTCGGTACCTGAACGTAGGCCTAATTCCTGCTCTCCTCCTGTGATAAAAGGGGCAAGCACTACACCTTTCTTTAAAAAGAGCGCTCCTGTGCCTTTTAAGCCATGAATTTTATGGCCAGATATCGTCAAAAGATCCACATCCAGTTGTTTATTAAGTGCTACTCTGCACATTCCCTGCACCCCGTCGACATGAAATAGGGCATTTTCAGCATGCTCACGAATCATGCCAGCAGCTTCTTCAATTGGCTGGGTGGCACCCGTTTCGTTATTGACGTGCATCATGCTGACAAGCACTGTATCAGGGCGAAGCACTTCTTTTAAATGATTCATATCTGCATGGCCATGCTCATTTACTTGAATATAGGAGATGTCAAAACCAAATAAAGCCTTCAGCTGTTCAAACGATTCGATGACAGACGGGTGTTCAATTGCTGTTGTCACAATATGTTTCCCCCGATTCATTTTGGCGAGAGCTGCTCCTTTAATGGCGATGTTATTTGCTTCTGTTGCACCAGAAGTAAAAATAACCTCATATTGTTTCAAACCTGTATAGTGAAGCATTTGTTTTCTCGTTTCACTTAGCAAGCGGCTCGCATCAATTCCAAGCTGATGTAGCGAAGACGGATTCCCAAAAAAACGTTCATTCACTTGCTGATATACTTGTAAAACCTCAGGGTACGGTTTTGTTGTTGCACTATTATCGAGATAAATCATACTTGGACTCCTTACAAAAAGCTTTAAAAATAAATGCATTTATATGTTACCATAATGAAGTCAGACAGAGAATTTTCTGAAAATGGCAGTTGACAACTTTTCATTTTCACTATATCATGCATAGTGCAATTGGCACATAAACACCTAAATTGTCAGAATATTTAAATTTAGCACATTACATTGGATAAGGAGGAACTATTTTGAAAAATAGTTTAAGTATAAAAGAGACATTAGCCATTGGTTTAATGCTTTTTGCATTATTCTTTGGCGCAGGAAATATGATTTTCCCGCCTGTCCTTGGACAATATGCAGGTGAGAATGTTTGGCTTGCTATCGGTGGATTTTTACTCACAGGAGTTGGTCTTCCGCTTCTAGGAGTTATTGCTATCGCCCTTACAGGTACCGGTGCGAAAGGCCTTGCGGATAAAGCCCATCCTATATTTGGAACCATTTTCACTGTCATTCTGTATTTATCCATAGGACCATTTTTTGCTATCCCGCGAACAGGTACGGTTTCTTACGAGATTGGTTTAGCACCGTTTCTATCTGAAACACAAACCTCTTCATGGGTACCGCTTTTCTTATTCACCCTTGTGTTTTTCACGATTACGTATCTGCTCGCTTTGAACCCTTCAAAGCTTGTTGATCGAATCGGCAAAGTGTTGACACCTATCTTATTAACGGTCATTGCAATTATTGTATTTAAAGCCATAGCTACACCGATGGGAATAATCGGTGCGCCTGATGCGACTTATAAAGCAAACCCTCTCTTCACTGGGTTTTTAGAGGGCTATAAAACAATGGATGCTCTCGCTTCTCTCGTATTTGGAATCGTTGTTGTGACAGCTGTTAAAGAAAGAGGCATCACAGAGCGCAAATCTCTTGCGGCGGCCTGTATAAAAGCTGGCCTTGTTGCAGCAGCTGGACTAGCACTAGTGTATATCTCGCTTGCTTATGTCGGTGCTTCAAGTCCTGATACAACCGGAATGGTTGGGGCAAATGAAGGCGGCAAACTGCTTTCACTATCAGCAAACTTTTTATTTGGTTCTGCTGGTAACATTGTCCTTGGTGTAGCCATTTTATTTGCTTGTCTCACAACAAGTGTTGGGCTTGTCTCATCATGCGGCGAATATTTTTCTAAGCTTTTCCCAGCACTTTCTTATCGCACAGTCGTACTCATTGTTTCTTTATTTAGCACATTGGTTGCAAACCTTGGACTGGCACAAATCATCTCTCTATCGGTCCCTGTACTCGTAGCGATATATCCACTGGCAATTGTCATTATTTTATTGTCATTCCTTGACCGCTGGATTAACGGTAGACGAGTGATTTATGTAGTATCCCTCATCTTTACTGGTTTCTTTGCCATCATTGATGGATTATTAGCTGCCAAAATCAATCTCGGTGGGTTGCCTGCCTTCTTAGATGCATTCATTCCATTTTACGATTTGGGCATTGGATGGGTCGTACCAGCAATTATCGGCGCAGGTATTGGCGTACTCATCTCTATGTTGACTAGCCCGCCTAAACAGCTCGCATCATAATCATGCTTCAAGCATCCCCTTCCAAAGATGAAGGGGATGTTTTTTTATTGTCCTCCATATACTAAAATAGAAAAATTCATGACTTTTGTACGAAAACACATGTTGACATCAGACGCACATCCTTTATAATTAGTGAATGTTAATGAAGAACGGTTTTAGCAACTAATTAACAGAATATTTCAACATAATATTGGAGGCTTTATATTCAATGAAGGCAACATTGTCGACGAAAGATACAGTTATTATCGGTTTTATGTTATTTGCTCTATTCTTCGGCGCCGGAAATATGATTTATCCACCAGAACTTGGGCAATATGCTGGCACAAATGTATGGAAAGCAATGGGCGGATTTTTATTAACAGGTGTCGGTTTACCTCTTCTAGGGATTATTGCGATCGCTTTAACAGGTCGAGATGCGAAAGGATTAGCTGATAAAGCTCACCCAGCTTTTGGAACAGCGTTTACCGTCATTTTATATTTATCTATTGGGCCGCTTTTCGCTATTCCTCGAACAGGAACGGTTTCATATGAAATTGGTGCATTACCCTTTTTAGCAGGTGTACCAGCTTGGCTCTCCCTTCTTTTATTCACACTTGTCTTTTTTGGTATTACGTATTATCTTGCTCTAAATCCAACGAAGATTGTAGATCGTGTAGGGAAAGTGTTAACACCGATTAAATTTACGATCATTCTTATTATTATTGTCAAAGCCATTTTAACGCCGATGGGCGTCATTGGCACACCTGATGTATCCTATAGCAACGGATCATTTTTCAAAGGATTTTTAGAGGGCTATAAAACAATGGATGCTCTTGCCTCAATTGTGTTTGGGGTTGTTGTCATCAACGCCATTAAAGGACGCGGTGTGACAAGTAAAAAGGCACTGACCTCTGCTTGTATCAAAGCAGGTTTAATTGCAGCCTGCGGATTAACGTTTGTTTATCTATCTCTTGCTTATTTAGGCGCTTCAAGTACACACGCCATTGGTTTTGTTGGAGATGGCAGTAAAATCTTGGCTCAGTCTTCTCAATTCCTATTTGGCAGCTTAGGAAATATTGTGTTGGGTGCTGCGATTACGGTTGCTTGTTTAACAACAAGTATCGGCCTCGTTACATCATGCGGAGAGTATTTCTCGAAGTTACTACCTAAGCTTTCGTATAAAATGGTCGTTACACTCGTGACATTATTCAGTTTTATCATTTCGAATTTTGGACTTGCTCATATTATCGCTTTCTCTGTACCAGTTTTAACTGCGATTTATCCGCTAGCGATTGTGATCATTGTTTTGTCACTTGCTGATAAGTGGCTTGGACATAGAAGACCTGTATATGCTCTCTCTTTAATTTTAACAGGCTGCGTTAGCTTATTTGACGGCTTAGCAGCAGCGAAACTTCCAATCGATCCAATAAAAGACGTCTTCCAATCAATACTGCCTTTATATGACCTTGGCATAGGCTGGATTGTCCCTGCAATACTTGGAATCGTGATCGGATTTGTAATCTCTCTTTTCACTTCTTCTGCTTCAGAAGAGCGGCAAAAACAAGCGTCATAATATAAAAAAAGCTGAAGTCCATTGATAGGGCTTCAGCTTAGATTGTTGACAAAGGGTTAAAATGATCTTTATTTTAACCCTTTGTCTTCTTTCAGCGTGATAGAAAACCTTTGAAGTCTAGGAAGGACGAGCACTGGCGCGGAGCGAATTTGACATTCGTGAGCACCAGCGCGCAGGACTGACAACGAATGCGAGGGTTTGTCTACACGCTGAGCTGAAGTCCATTGATAGGACTTCAGCTTTTTTATTGATGCTGATACTCTTTTTCTTGCTGAGCTAACAGCTTTTGAACAGCTCCGGGTGATGCTTTTTCAACAGCCGCTGCTGCTATATCAAATGATCCGTTGTAATCATAGGCGTAAAATCTTCGTTCAGCCTCTTTCAATTGTTCTGAAAGAATGTGGTTTTGACTTCTAAAGCGATTGCCATATTGAATGATTCGTTCAATTTGATCCACTTTACCAAGTATTTCTTCTGTCTCATCCACAACATTTTTGACTGTGTCAGAGGCATCTTTTAATTGCTGATTTACTGCCGGCATGTTGAGTGGCAGGTTTTCCAGCTGCTCGTGCACTTGATGAATCATCTCCTGCGCTTTTTCAGCCCGCTCTTTCATCTCAGCAGGTACACCTGGAATATTGCTTTTATGCAGCTGGCGTACTGTATCTGTCAGCATGGTTTTGAGCTCAGCCAGTGTTTCTCTCGCTTGTAATTCTTCTTTTCTTAATGATTGGAGATGACCTTTAAATGTGTCATGCAATGCTTTTGCATCCTCGATAAAGGTGTCCAGCTGATTGATTTCATCCATTAATAATGAATATGCCACGTGATCACGATCAAGCTTCTCACGGATTTGTTTCATCAGCTTTTCAATTTCTTCTAAACGTTTTTCAAATGCCTTCTGTTGATCGAGTTCTCCTGCTGTCAGCTTGTAGCTTTCTTTCACAAGAGCCGTTTCTGCCTTTGTTTGTGTGTGATCTTGCTCGAGCTTTTCGAATGCTTCTGTGAGCTCAGGCATTCTGCTTTTAATTTCCTGACCTGCCTCTACTTCCGCCTCTAGCTGATCATACAGCGTCTCAATCGCATCATCAATCATTTGCAGAATGCTTGATGCCTCTTCTAAATTGAGTTCATCAATGAGCAATTTTTCCGCTCTCGCAAGCTGTTTGTTTAAAGTCTCCAGCTCTTTCGTGATCTGGATGTGCTCCAGCTTGTAGCCTTTTTCCGACATTTCTTGATATCCGTCTTTCAGCTTCGTCAGCTGACCTGGTACGGTTTGTTTGCAGTCTGCAATAAGCTTTGGTACATCATTGATAAATAGTTGAAGCTGGTCGAGTCTGCGATCTTGCTCAAGCAAAATTTTTCTTGCTTTCATGTAGTTTCCGTTTTCTGTTTCTTCCTCGTACTGCTTGATCCCTTCCCAGGCCTCATCTAAGTCCTGCTCCATTTTGTCATAAAGGGTGCCATATAAATGGCTGTACGCAAGCAGATTTTTTCGAACCGTTTGATATTGCTCTTTGACCTTTTCAATGTCCTTGCGATTTTGCTCCTCGCTTGTGACAAGGTCTGCTATTTCTTTTAAAATGTCTTCAATGTTCGAATCAGCAGCACTCAGCAAATCCTCAATATGCGTTAGAACCTGCTTGGCTTTGGAGAATCGATATTTATCAGAATACTCTTCTGCGTCATATAATAGCTCCTCTACCTTTGGAAGATGGGCTGTGACGATATCGTCCCACTCTGCACGCCATCTTTCAAAAAATTGCTCTGTTTCTCCGGTCATTTTTAAGTGTTTGATTTTTGAAATTTCTTCTACAATTGATCTGTTTAAAATTTCAATTTTCCATGCTTCCAATCGGTCAATCTCTTTATATACATTTTTTCTGAGGAAATAACCGACTGAAAACAAAGCAAGCAAAATGACAATTAAACCGATGATAAACTCCATAATGAGCCCCCTTGTTGTGATCTAAGTGATGTCAGGGTAAAAGTGTCCCGAGTAGACCTGAGAACCCTTTCGTGTCCGCTTTGCATTTGTCTTTTTATAAACAGGATCGTATGTTTTCCAATACCATCCATTCACGGTTGTATGTATGTTTTTCAAGAAAGTATTTGAGCGCTTTCTATCATTTGATCACACGTATCCATGTGACCTGCTTTTATGTATGCGGAAGCTGTCGTTTTCATTGTTATTATGATACCATGTAACCAGCATTTTTGGTCATGATTTTTCATTATTTTCGCTGATAAACATGACGTTTTTCAAAATATCGACAAGAGGTGACGACATGCTGAAGCAAGATGCACATCTACATACACCGTTTTGCCCGCACGGCTCGCTTGATTCTTTTCATTCTTATATTGAAAAGGCCATCAAAAAGGGATTTGATTCCATAACCTTTACCGAGCATGCCCCTCTGCCTCCATCGTTTCAAGATCCAACACCAGAGCAGGATAGTGCCATGAAGCTCCAAGAACTTGACTCGTATATAACGAAATTGGATCAGTTGAAACAGGAATACAAAGGCCAATTAATAGTAAAAACTGGGCTTGAGGTTGACTATATCAAAGAGTATGAAGAGGAAACAAGTGCCTTTTTAGACTGCTATGGTCCAGAACTAGACGATAGCATTTTATCTGTTCACTTTCTTCCTGCTGGAGATGATTATATTTGCCTTGATTTTGACGAGCATGCCTTCCAGCAGCTAATAAGCCTCTATGGCAGCATCGAAAAGGTCTATCAAAGCTACTATGACCAAATTCATTCTTCTATTCTATCATCTTTAGGTCGCTATAAGCCAAATAGAATCGGTCATATCACCCTTGTGCAGAAATTCAAACAGCTTTTCCCATTTGAGATGACTTCTGCACTTTGTCAAAAGGTCACCCTTTGTCTTGAAGAAACGGCAAAAAAAGGCATGTCCTTAGATTTTAATACATCAGGTCTTCGTAAAACATATGCCAGAAGTATCTATTTAGATCAATGGATGATTGATCTTGCAAAACAGAAAAAAATTCCGCTCATTTTTGGGTCTGATGCCCATCAAGCGGAAGATCTCGGATATGCTTATGATCAATTCGAAGACATCATGAGTTTTAAATGAGAATCTAATGCCGGCTTTTTTGGTTCTAGTAAATGATGAAGCGAGCGGCTCAGTTCTTTAAAATACGTTTGATAGAAATAAGGCTCATTTGGATTTAAATAAAGCACCTCTGTTAAATATTGCGGCTGTAAATAGGGCATCATGAGTAGTGATTTCAGCTGAATCATAAAAGAGGAGATGGAGAGCTGCTCACAAATCACATGGGTGCTTTTTCCTTTTTCAATGATGAGCTGAAACAAATATTTTTCTTTCGTTAAATAGGTCGACATAATTTCTCTAATGAGCGTCGAATCAATCGTTACCTCTCGATAAACGAAACGGGTTAATTGACGGTGCTCGTGCTGATAAGATAAAATATCAAAAACCACATGTAGTAAGCATTCTTTTGCATGACGAGTTTCCATGTGATGGATATGTGATTCAATCATGTGAATATAGCCTTCATAAAAATCGGATACGAGCTGCTCAAGCAGCCCTCCTTTTCCTTGAAAGTAATAAGAAATGTGGGCAACGTTGACGTTTGCTTCCTTCGCAATCTCACGGACAGAGGTTCCAGAAAATCCTTTTTGGTTAAAAAGTCTGATGGCAGCTTCAATAATACGGTCTTTTGTTTGCATGGTTGTTGATGCTTTCATCCGCTCACCCCTCTTCATGTGTACATACTTCAAGATGAAGGCGGAAGTTCCTTTTACAATTGCTCGACAAATCCCACATGTGAGACGCAAGTTATGTATTTTTGAGATAGAAAGTAGGAGATTTTCATGTTTCATGTCGAAAAACAGTCTGGCGATCCATCAAAAAACTATCAATTGCTCGTTAAACAGGTAGCAGCCATTACAGATGGTGAGCCTGATCTAATTGCCAACCTAGCAAATGCGGCGGCGCTATTGTATCATTCACTCCCAGAGGTCAATTGGGCAGGGTTTTATTTGGCTAAAGGCGGCGAGCTTGTGCTCGGACCGTTTAACGGACTGCCTGCATGTGTGCGTATCCCATCTGGAAAAGGCGTTTGCGGTACGGCATTTGCAACAGGTGAAGTCCAGCGTATCGCTGATGTGCACGCATTCCCTGGGCATATCGCATGTGATGCAGCATCACAATCTGAAATTGTCGTTCCGCTCAAGGTAAATGGAGAGATCATTGGGGTGCTCGACATTGACAGTCCCGTGAAAGACCGTTTCAGTGAAGTAGATGAAACCTACTTAATTCAATTTACCGAGGTACTCCAAAAGGCATTATTAGCCTCTACAAATGAGTAATCTTACAAAAAGCAGGCATATTGTCTGCTTTTTTATTTTCTTCGCAGACGCGAAGCATCGCCATTGCCTTTAAATAGGTTGACTTCTCCTATCCAGCGTCATATAATAGAGTTTGTGTGAAATATGGCAGCCTTTTTGTTCGGCTTTTTTGTATCATTTTGTTCCTTCTATATGAAGGTGCATCTTGTAACTCCCTGCTGCTGGAGCGAGGATGCATGAAAACATAATGACGGAAAAGACAAAGAACAGACGGTTTTTATTTTTCACAAATAAAAACAAATAAGGAGGAGTCACATTATGGCTCGCTATACAGGTCCAAGTTGGAAGATTTCCCGCCGTTTAGGCATTTCATTAAGCGGAACAGGTAAGGAACTTGAAAAACGCCCTTACGCTCCAGGCCCACATGGTCCAGGACAACGCAAAAAACTATCTGAATACGGTTTACAATTACAAGAGAAGCAAAAGCTTCGTCACATGTACGGTGTCAACGAACGTCAATTCCGTACACTATTTGACAAAGCTGCTAAACTTCCTGGTAAACAAGGTGAAAACTTCATGATCCTTCTTGAAACTCGCCTTGACAACCTAGTATACCGTCTTGGCCTTGCTCGTACTCGTCGCCAAGCTCGTCAGCTAGTCAACCATGGTCACATCCTTGTTGATGGAAGCCGTGTAGACATCCCATCTTTCTCTGTGAAACCAGGTCAAACGATTGCTCTTCGTGAGAAATCTCAAAACCTTGCAGTTGTGAAAGAATCAGTTGAAGTTAACAGCTTCGTTCCTGAATACCTTACTTTCGATGCTGAAAAGCTTGAAGGAACTTTCACTCGTCTTCCAGAGCGTTCTGAATTAGCGCCTGAAATCAGCGAACAACTAATCGTTGAGTTCTACTCTCGTTAATTTCATGACTCTCCAAAGAGAGATCAAACAAACCCTAGATCCCTTGATTGTTCAAGGTGGTCTAGGGTTTTTTGTTTGCGATTCTCCTATGAACAAATCAATTTAAAACATATATAGAAAACAGACTATACACAAGACGAGCACCAGGCAAAACTTCTAAAAGCATTTCTACACATTTAAGTTAGTCTAATTTTTTAATAATAATAGAGGCATTCACGTTTGTTTGAGTCCCTCCTGCTAGGGTTTGAAGAGTAACTGCTGCTGCGGAAGTATGGTTTACAAGAGTAAGCGTGTCACCCGCTGCTAGAGCGAGGATTGCCTGACCGTTATTCTGTTGAGTACCAGCTCCTGACCCATAAACTGTGTTCGTCACAGGACCTCCATTTACAAATAGGGTAAATTGATTTGGCTCTACGCCAGAAACTGAAAAAGTAACCTCGTAGTTTCCTGGATTGGTGACTATAATTTGAGAAGTTCCAGGGGCATGTGTAATACCAGAAGTAATAATTCCAGTTGAGTCAAAAATTACCGGTGCCTCTAAAGCTACTGTTTCAGCACTTAGATTGTATACATATGCAAATTCAGCTAGCCCTGCTCCTGTGGCTCCTGTTGCACCGGTCGCTCCTGTGGCTCCTGCGGCACCCGTTGCTCCTGTGGCTCCTGCGGCACCCGTTGCTCCTGTGGCTCCTGTTGCACCGGTCGCTCCTGTGGCTCCTGCGGCACCCGTTGCTCCTGTGGCTCCTGCGGCACCCGTTGCTCCTGTGGCTCCCGTATCTCCTGTTGCACCGGTCGCTCCTGTTGCTCCTGCGGCACCTGTTGTACCTGTGGCTCCCGTATCTCCTGTGGCTCCTGTTACTCCCGCTGGACCAGTCGCTCCGATATCTCCCGTGGCTCCTGTTACTCCCGTTGGACCAGTCGCTCCGATATCTCCCGTGGCTCCTGTGACCCCCGTTGGACCGATCGCTCCGGTATCTCCTGTGACCCCCGTTGGACCGGTCGCTCCAGTATCTCCCGTGGCTCCTGTTACTCCCGTTGGACCAGTCGCTCCGATATCTCCCGTGGCTCCTG
>NZ_JARVRK010000004.1:0-800664 GCF_030209735.1 Bacillus sp. lyk4-R2A-2 | reverse complement strand
TTGAACCCGTTGCTCCCGTCGGGCCAGTTACTCCCGTTGAACCCGTTGCTCCCGTCGGGCCAGTTACTCCCGTTGAACCCGTTGCTCCCGTCGGGCCAGTTACTCCCGTTGAACCCGTTGCTCCCGTCGGGCCAGTTACTCCCGTTGAACCCGTTGCTCCTGTTGGACCCGTTACTCCCGTCGGGCCCGTTGATCCGGTTGGACCTGTTACTCCCGTTGAACCTGTTGATCCTGTTGGGCCAGTTACTCCGGTTAATCCTGTTGATCCTGTTGAACCCGTCGATCCGGTCGGGCCAGTTGATCCGGTTGAACCCGTTGATCCGGTCGGGCCAGTTGATCCCGTTGATCCGGTCGGGCCAGTTACTCCTGTTGGACCCGTTATTCCTCCACACATATTAAGCTGGGCACACATGCCTCTCACTTCTTTCAAACTGTGGAATCTTCAAGACATACACACTAATACTGATAATTGAGAGAAAAAGAAACGACAATACTTCCAGTCGAGGTCCCACCCGTAGCTACAATCCCAATGGAGTTAAGATCACTTAGCGTAATGGATCGACTCTCTCCTGGAGGTACAGTGAAATCTGGAACAGCCGCACCGTTGACCTCTAATGTCACAGTTGGAGCTACAGCCACGATTCCGTTGTTTTCCACCATAATGGTCCCGTTTATGACAAATGGTGTTCCATCCGTCCAGACGACTACTGGATCCGCTGCTGCTGCTAAATCGACTGTGAAGCATACCGCATCATTCACAAAGCCTGTTTGCTCATTACTACACCCGCCTAAAATAGCCATTTTAACCCTCCTTCAACCTATTCTTGATAGACTATGATCTAGTGATCTACGAAGATTGTGCGCTTATCCCAGACTCAAAGCCTTATTTTTTTCCTTTGTACCATGTTCAATTGAA
The DNA here is from genome assembly GCF_030209735.1 of Bacillus sp. lyk4-R2A-2. Taxonomy (NCBI): domain Bacteria; kingdom Bacillati; phylum Bacillota; class Bacilli; order Caryophanales; family Bacillaceae; genus Bacillus; species Bacillus sp. lyk4-R2A-2. Next base: position 799,748 of record NZ_JARVRK010000004.1, on the reverse strand, counting down.
TGTCTAAACATGCTTGCACCTTTTCAGTGGTTTGATGATTGAAAATCAACATCATATCTTTTACAGTAATCGATCGACTTTCTCCTTTTTGAACACATATATCGTGACATGATTTTTTCGTTTGAATCGTGATAGAAACCGGCACATCTTGATCATCATGATGATGCAAAATCACTGTTGCTGCATTTGGTAATTTTGTTCCATTTCGCCAGATTTCAACCGAACTGGGCGATGTTGAAAAACCAAGAAGGAGGTGGTGAGGTTCTATGTTCTTTAAAATGATCGCATCATAGACTGGTTGTTCTGCTTCAATCATTCCGCATAAAAAAGAAAGATCAACAAGGATCTTTGAACTGGATCGATATAAAACTTTCTGACAGCACGCCGATCGCATGCAGCATGGAACAAGAAGCTCTAACACCACACAATTTTGTTCTTCATTGATGGAAATCAAGGAAAAATAGCAAGTCTTAAACACACTTTTTTCAAAGAACACCCATGAGTAGAAAGGTTCTCCATCTTCCATGAGTAGCAAAAAAGAAGGACTCATTGAACGCTTGTGAGTAAAGCTTTCATTTTTTGTTTGATTGTTTATCTCTTTCAGTTTACTCATCAACAGGTTTGTCACTTTCCATCAGCCCAATTCAATGCTGTATACAATCCATATGGTCTTTTATCATATGTGTCTTTGACTATTTTGTGCGATTCGCCTATAGATCAGTAAACTAATTATCAGCACAGCTTTTCATTTATCCAGTTTCTTTATATAATATGATCAATAACTTCCGCGCCTCAGTAGCTCTAGAAGGGAAGAGCGCCGTAAAACAAATTGTAGCTAGCGGGTCGCAAGGCAAGGGTTTCAGAAGCACCGAAAAGCACACGAGCTGAGACAGGTGAAATTCCTGTCGGTGAAATTCCGTAGGGAAGCGTGTTGCCCCTAGCCTATGCTTACGAAAGGAGTGCGGGTTCGAATCCCGTCTGAGGCTTATGAGGTCGATGGAATGGGAGGATAAAATATCATGCATGTGTTTGAAGAGTATGTAAGCAACATTGGTAACCCAGAGCTGAAGCAGCGCACGCAAGACATTTTACAATGGATTTTAGACACATTCCCTCAACTAGAACCAAAAATTGCTTGGAATCAGCCCATGTTCACAGACCATGGCACATTTATTATTGGGTTTAGCGTGGCAAAACATCACATTTCTGTCGCACCAGAAGGAAAAGGAATTGATCACTTTTCAGCTGACATTGTACAAGCGGGTTACGATCATGGAAAAAAGATGTTTCGCATGAAGGAAAGCTTACCAGTTGATTATCCTCTCCTAAAGAAAATCATCGAATTTAATATCGAAGACAAAGCGGATTGTACAACGTTTTGGCGAAAATAAAAAGTACCCCGATCTGAGCCATTATCAGATCGGGGCATTTTGCTGCAACATGTTATTTTGTTCTCTTCCTTACAACGTTCTGCTCAAGCCACTCATAACATGACAAGATGGCATTCACGCTCCTTTGACATATCGGCAAATAGACAACTGCAACCGCTATTAAACACGCTATAACAGCCCCTGCTAAGACATCAAAAGGATAATGGACACCTACCCATATCCTAGAAAAACCAACGGCGCACGCTATGATCAGCCAATAAACATGGCGTTTGTGAAAAAGCCAAAAGATCAGACATACAGAAAAAATAAAGATGGTATGATCACTCGGAAAAGAGTTATTCACTTCCTTTTGAATCAAAAGATTGACATGACTCATTTCGGCAAAGGGCTGCTGGTTGGAATAAAAAAATCCTGCAATTTTCCCAATTAACTCTGCCAATATGAAAGTAAGTCCAGCAGATACCACCATCCCCCTATTGGTTTCACTTCGATTTTGAAACCATATGAACAGACACGTGAGCGCTGCTAACAGCACAGTATATTCAGCTAGTCCAATGAATATCGGATTCAAATAACCATGATCGATACTGAGCTGATTCACCCACCTAAATAAATCTTCATTATATCGCTGCATCTCATTTCATTCCTTTTTCCTCGATTTATGATAAGGATAATTGAAATAAGATGACTCTTCCATCGATTGAACGAACAAACCATGGAACCATATGACATGTTTGTCACTTTGCTGTCACTGACATCATTTACTTACTGCTCTATAGAGAGTGATGCTGCCATTCCTTTTTTAGTAAAGCATATTGGTACGTGTTTTCATATTTAGGGGTGCCATCCTCATATGTAGTAAATGAAATAAACTCAAGAAAAAGGCCTTCTCTCCGCATGCCTAATCGCTCACATAATGCCTGCGAACGGACATTATCATCTTCTACATAGGCATAAAGCCGCCTTGCTGCCTTTTCTACAAATAAATAGGACAAAAGCGCCACAGCGCTCTCTCGTGCATATCCCTTTCCTTCATATGCTTCATTGAAATTCCAGCCGATTGAATACGTATCAGGATCCTCTTTTAAATGAAACAACTCACCGATAATCTGCCCACTTTCTTTTAAACAAACCGCTACATATGAATGGTCTTCTTTTCTCTTTTTCACTATAGCCAAAGCTTCTTCTAATGAAGAAATTCGATCAGCGAGGAAACAATTTACTCTTGGATTAGACAAGTACTCAAGCATCCCTGCTGCATCTTCATCGCAAAACGGTCTAAGCATTAAACGATTCGTTTCTAATTGATTCATAAATGACTCCTCACTTTTTTTGCTTTATTTCGTGTTTTCTAGTCTCTTCATATTTTAGATGACATGCACCAGCTTTGACAATCAAGTTATTCTGAAGTGTCTTCAAATAAACGAAACTCATAAAAAGCATTTTGCTATTAAATCATTTGGTCAAAACTGATAAAATAGAACTTATGTTTCTATTTTATGAAAAAGGGGTTACACGATATGATCAAAACAGTGGATGGCAACATTTTAGAGGCAAGTGAAGACATCATCTGTCACCAGGTGAACTGTAAAGGGGTCATGGGCGCTGGATTAGCCAAACAAATCAAAAGCAAATACCCCAATGTGTACAAAGAGTATAAAGAATTATGTACAGAACAAGGAGATGACTTGTTAAGCTCCGTTCAACTCATCACAACTAATGACGGAAAAACAATTGCCAACTTATTTGCTCAAACCGGATACGGAAGAAAAAGAATGCAAACGGACTACGATGCCTTACGCAGCTGCTTACAAAGCCTAAAAGACACAGTAACCCATTCAAATGAAAAGAAAAACCATACTTCCATCGCCATTCCCTACGGGATCGGCTGCGGACTGGCGGGCGGCGATTGGGCGATTGTGGAAGGCATGATTGAAGAGGTATTGGGTGGATGTGAAGTGACGGTTTATCGGTTTAGATAGAGGGAAATGAAAAATGTAATTAGAAGGGGAATTTGTTTTTCGATCTTTTTGCTTTCGTTGATCGGTTTCTTTGACATGCTAATCAACAACAATTGATTCCAATCACAATCAATATTTTTATTTTGTCGTAACATGTGTCTGTTTTGTTATTGAATAAAAGGAGTTATTATTTAATAAGAGCACCATTTCTGCATGAAATGGTGCTCTCAAAAGTTCTCTAGTTTTTATTTCTTTAATCTATCAAAATGAAATTTATAACAGCTTAAAGATTCAAAAGTTACTCCAATGTAGAAAGGTATTTTTCTAAATGTTTTTTACCAGAATTACTTTTAGGTATAATACCTAGATGATTATATTTCCAAATGGTTTTTCTTTCATGAGGGTTTGTATTCGAAAGATCATCATAATTAAATTCTATATTGAAATGTCCCGTTTCATTAAATATCATTGTGAAATTTGTCCAAGGCTCTTGACCACTTTGTTCAAACGCTCTCCTAAGTTCTTGGATACAGTCAACTAATTGATGCCATCTTTCTCTGTATTCATGTTCACTCACTTCAAACAATTCAGTGATCTCATGACTATATATCGGCTGATCATCATTTTCCTCAGGTAAAAAATAAAAGTAAGCAGTCTGTGAACCTTCAACTACCTCACCATATAAATACACCTTTATCCAATTGACAGGTATTGTCTTAACTACAATATCAACTATCTGTTTGTATACATATTCTAGTTCTTCTTCATTCATTATTTTTTCCCTCCATACACATTATCGAATCGTCTGATTTCCCATTCATCATCACCAATTTTATACTTAATATCAAAAGTTTCTGGACGTAGAGAATCAGCTTTATAGTTAGGTGTTATCTTTACTTTAACCTGATCACCATTTTGAAGAGCATCAGCCCATGCATTCTCAAGCTTTTTCCATTCACCTTTATTTAAATTCCCATTCATAGGCACAAGATTATCAATATCCCCAGACCCTTTAAAAATAGTTGCAATCAAGTGACCTCCGTCATCATCTAGTAATCTGTCAGGCTTGCCTGAATTAGATTGGGCGTATTGGTTTCTTTTGACCTCTCCGTATTTTAAATCACTTGCTTCAACTTTGACAATACGTCCGTAGTGATCGGTTGTGTAGGTGTAGCCTTGCTTTGTTGAATAAACGACATTTGGTTTTAATACTTTTTTACGTTTCCATCTCACATAGTGATCTCCGTAACTGACAACAGCCGGTGGTGATTTAGGTGCTGGTAATCGTCTGCCTGTCTTAGAGATTCCGTAGCCTGAATTGTTGTCGAGACGCTTTGCCATGGAGAGGAGTTTATTTTTAAGATTTTCCCCGTCAAAAACGTTATACGGTAGCTTCGGTCCACCAGCCATTTGAAACTTTGGTGAGTACGGCAATAGATTCGGAATAGAGACTCTGTCTAATGATTTTGCTCCTTGTTCAAGCCCTTTCTTCACTGTAGTTTTGGCCGCGGTTGTCCCTGTTTTTGTGATGGCTCCTGCCCCTTTGGAACCAAAGACGATTTCTGCTAGTGAACCAGTCGCATAGGCGAACCAGTGTGAACGAGAATACGCATCACCATCTATGACTTCTTTTTGGAATGAGTCTGAAATTGATTTTCCAATCGCTTTCGATGTTTCAATTGGATGAGAAACAGCCGTAATGACTGATTCTACGGCACCACCAGGGTCTGTCACAAGATCATATATTCCGGTCACTGTATCTTTGGCCACATCATATAGACCAACTGCAGCACCTTTTACACTATCAACGAATACCTCTGATGCTTCTTCCTGCGCTTTGATTTGGAGCAGCTGGCTGTAATACATTTTTTGATCGTAAGAAAGATTTTCATATCCAATTTCGTCTACAATCTCAAAGTATTTCGCTTCTGATATACACGAGGGATCATTGAGCTTTTCTTTCAATTCTTTAATTCTTCGTTTCTCTTTTTCTTCTTTTTTCACTTTTAAATATGCTTTCACCTGTGCATCGATTTTATCATGATTCTTGTACACATCTGTCTCATGAAATGCTTTTGCATCATAATACATGGGCTGAGCGTTCTTACCTTTTCCTGTAGCAGCCATCATTTTTGTATAAAAAGTTTTGAGGTGATTCTCAATCTCTTCTGACTTTGCGTATTCTGTTTTTAGCTCATGATCTATTTTATGTAAAGCATCAATTGTCTCTTTTCTTTTTTTGTTCGCATCGTCTAAATGTTCATTGACCTCTTTACTTGAAAATGTGTGTAATTCAATTAAATCACTGATATCGTCAAAAATAGTGGAAAGAGCTTCTTTTTGTTCCTTGACCATATCTTTATTATTTTGAATGCCTTGCTTCAATTGAGCATCTAGGAAGTGCTCATCAATAAATGTACTCCCGCCTAATGATTCATCATCCAGCTTTCCTTTCACTCCATCTAAAAAAGCCTTTTGCATATCGATAAAATCAAGATAAGTGTCTGTGTATAGTGCAAGATCATTATAAAAAGCTTTGATATTATCTGCACCTTTTCCAGTAAACTCATCACCTAATCCCGATACACCTTTTAATGCTTTTTTCACAAGTTTCATCTCTTCATGAAGCTCATGATAGGCCTTTGACCTCTGTTCGACAGCTAATAGTAAAGATGGAGCATCTAATATTTTCATATAAAAAAGACTCCTTTTATGGAATATTCTTTTACTAGAATACCATAAGGAGCCTGACACTTTAATCCACTTTATCGTTTTTTAACCAATTATCCTCCGTAGTGGTGGATTAAAACCCTATCGCTTTTATGAACCTGCACCTCTAGAGAAAAGTAACACTACCTCATTTTTAGCATCAGCTTGAGTTTGTTGTCCAACAGGCATTCCAAGAATTGTACCTAATAGCAAAGCAGTAGTAATCATCATCATTATTTTTTTCATGATCATATGACCTCCTTTCCTATAAGCGTACAAGATTTTAAAGCCAATTCCAAGAAGTAGTTACTTTCTTCATAAAGATTTAACTTCTTATAAATGGATGCAACATCAGGAGCTAGAGCCTCTATATCAACATATGCTTTTCTTTCTTCCAAAAAACATAGCCCTTTCTTGATATCCTCATAGCTTTCCCGTGGTGTTGTATAACATTTCTCAAGGATATTAAATTTCAAAATAAAGTTTGTGTTTTGCTGTTCTTTAGAAAAGGATTTCCCCTCAGCAACCCAACTTATTGCCTGATCCAACTGATTTGATTTATAGCTTGATCTTGCAAATTCATACGCACATTGTAAGTATGAAACAGGGGCTGACTGTTTTAGATCATCTGCGAAAATTGCTTTGTTAAAATATTCAATGGCTTCTATATGGTGGTCATCCTGAATTTTGAGAAATCCTAAATCATAATAAGCCAACGCTAACAATCTCTTATCATTCTTCTCAATTAGTCTATCAACACACTCCAAAAGCATTTTTTCAGCTTTGTCTAGTCTACCATCATCAATCAAATTCAGTGCCAACAACATATTACAGTTTATGGTCTGTATGCTGTAACCTTCATGACCTTTATAGATATCTTTTGCTGTTTGTAGATGATGGTGAGAAAGGAGCGTGACCTTATTGAAATAGTAGAGTGTGCCAATTTTATAATGGAACTCAGCCTTTTCAATTTCATCATGTACCTTGTCCAATTGTCTCTCAGCTACTCTAAATAGGACTAGAGCTTCTGAATAATTATTCCTTGCACTCTCGTACATACCTTTGAAAAGATAAAAGTAAAACCTTAGCATGTCATCTGTTTTGACTCTTTCGCTTTCTGTTATTGTTGGCTGCCCCACTAAATCTTCCATAAGTACCTTAAATCTATAATCAAGAATATTGAAATAGAGTAAAACATCTTGATTTTCTTCCATTTCGCCTAACATCTCTTGAATCTCATCCCTCAACTCTACTGCTTGTGAAACTTCCCTCTTTTTAATATGTAAATACCATTTGTTGAGAGTGTTTGCTACATCTACAGAGGAAATCAAACCCGACATCCCATTACCCCCTTGCTCTCATTTCCTTTGTATAATTTTAACACGATATTTACAACATATGTAAAGTCAAGGTGGTCATTTTAAAAGTTTTCGGTATCCCGCAAAATGCAAAAATACTAAATCTATAATAGGTATGTTTTATGAGAGTGCATTAAACTAGAAGCGACATGGCGGTAAAGAGTTAAACATAAGTATACTGTAACACAAGAAGTAACAGAGCTTTCTAAAGATGGATTTAGTACAAAAAAGAAGCGCAAGTTGATGCTTAAAACATGAAGAATTGCTTAGAAGTGATATTGAAGTTGATGGCGTAGAAACAACTTTAAAACATTTTCTTCCGGAACACTAATTCTCTTTGTAAATCTAGATTTACACCTCTTTTTCTTCTTTTTTGAATATAATTTGACCAAAATAAAAACCCCCTGAAGCCAATGGCTCCAAGGGATTTCCTGATTAATACTGAGACATATACTGATCGCGTTCCCATGGGTGTACTTGGGTGCGGAACATATCCCACTCGATTTCTTTTGATTCGATGAAGTGCTCGAATAAGTGATCGCCTAGTGCGTTGACCATGACTTCGTTTGATTTCAGCAGCTCAAGTGCTTCTGCAAGTGTTGCAGGCAGATCAGCGATGCCGTTTTCAAGGCGCTCTTCTTTGTCCATGACATAGATGTTTCTGTCAATTGGTGCTGGTGCGTCTAGTTTGTTTTTGATTCCGTCAAGACCTGCTGCAAGTAATACGCTTAATGCAAGGTATGGGTTTGCAGATGGGTCTACGCTGCGCACTTCTACACGTGTGCTGATGCCGCGTGATGCAGGGATACGGATCAGTGGGCTGCGGTTTTGTGCACTCCATGCCACATAGCAAGGTGCTTCATAACCAGGTACAAGACGCTTGTAAGAGTTCACCGTTGGGTTTGTGACCGCTGTAAAGCTAGTTGCATGCTTGACGATACCTGCGATAAAGTGTCTAGCCGTCTCGCTTAATTGTAAATCTGCTTTTTCATCAAAGAATGCGTTTTTGCCATTTTTGAATAATGATAGGTTACAGTGCATACCAGATCCGTTTACACCAAACAATGGTTTTGGCATGAATGTCGCATGAAGACCATGCTTTCTCGCGATCGTTTTGACAACGAGTTTGAACGTTTGAATGTCATCACAAGAACGGATGGCGCCTGCATATTTGAAGTCAATTTCATGCTGTCCAGGTGCTACTTCGTGGTGAGACGCTTCAATTTCAAAGCCCATTTCTTCAAGCTCAAGCACGATATCACGGCGGCAGTTTTCGCCTAGATCTGTTGGTGCAAGGTCAAAGTATCCACCTTTATCGTTTAATTCAAGCGTTGGCTCGCCTTTTTCATCTAATTTAAATAAGAAGAATTCTGGCTCAGGTCCAAGGTTGAAATCACTAAATCCTAGGTCTTCCATTTCCTTTAAGACACGCTTTAAGTTATTACGTGGGTCTCCATCAAATGGCGTCCCGTCCGGCTTGTAAATGTCACAAATAAAGCGTGCAACTTTACCTTTTTCTGCTGTCCAAGGGAATATAACAAATGTGTTGAGATCTGGGTATAGATACATATCTGATTCTTCAATACGTACGAAACCTTCAATAGATGAACCGTCAAACATACATTTGTTATCGAGAGCTTTTTCTAACTGGCTCACAGGAATTTCAACATTTTTAATCGTTCCGAGAATGTCTGTAAATTGCAGACGGATGTACTTTACATTTTCCTCATTTACTAATTTTACGATATCTTCTCTTGTGTATTTTGCCATTTCGTAAAACTCCTCCCCTACAAAAGGTAAAATTGTATAGCAATGCTTTTGCTAATTGGTTAACGGAAGAACCTTGACATATCCCCCTGCCTAAAGGTCGTTCCTTGTTGGAAACGTCCAGCCTGAATGAGTTCCTTCTTCAGTAGCTTCCTGAGTTCATCATCTGTCAAGTTGTGCTTCGCTGTGGATTTCTCCTCGGTCTTTGCATCAGACGCTGGATGTTCTGCCTCAGCATTGGCAAAAAGTTTTTTGATTCCTGCCATGTTTACACCTTGTTCGATGAGGTTTTTAATTTCTAGTAATTTATCAACATCATGGAAAGAAAATAATCGGCGATTCCCATCACTTCTTGCTGGAAATACTAAACCATTTTCCTCATAATAGCGAATTTGCCTTGCAGATAATTCTGTTAGCTGCATGACAATCCCAATTGGGAATAAAGGCATTGAGCGGCGAATGTTATCACTCATCTCAACTGTCTCCTCCTCTTTGCTTAAATTTATTATATGTCATGTTATATTATGTGTCAACATTATGTTAGGAATATTAACATGGATTTTTTTATCGAGCAGGTATGTCGATGAAACCTTGTTCCAATAAGGCATCTACAGCACTGCAAATCGCATTTTTCACATGGGCATACGTGAGTCCGCCTTGAACGTAGGCTGTATAAGGCGGTCTGATCGGTCCATCGGCTGACAATTCGATACTAGCCCCTTGGACGAAGGTGCCCGCTGCCATAATGACATCATCCTCGTAACCCGGCATATAGCTTGCATGCGGTGTGACGTGACTGTTGATCGGAGATGCATATTGAATCGCCTGACAGAATGCAATCATTTTGTTAGGATCACCAAATTCGACGGATTGAATTAAATCCGTTCTTTTCGCATTCCACGCCGGGTTCGTTTGGAACCCGAGCTTCTCAAGAAAACGAGCCGTGAACACTGCACCTTTTAAGCTTTGCGCCACAACATGCGGTGCTAAGAAAAATCCTTGATACATTTCCTGAAGCGCATAAAGCGAGGCACCCGCTTCACTACCGATGCCCGGAGATGTCATTCGATAAGAGCAAGCTTCTACCCATTTTTCTTTTCCAACGATGTAACCGCCTGTTTTGGCAAGCCCGCCGCCTGGGTTTTTAATAAGGGAACCCGCCATAAGATCCGCTCCCACATGACATGGCTCTTGTAATTCAGTAAATTCACCATAACAGTTGTCCACAAACACAATGATTTCTTCATTGATCTCTTTTACAAATGAAATCATTTGCTCGATTTCTTCTATTGTAAAGGAAGGTCTTGAAGCATAGCCTTTCGAACGCTGAATGCCGATCATTTTTGTTTTAGAGGAGATTGACTCTTTTACTTTGTCATAATCGACGGATCCATCTTGTCTTAAATCAATGGCCTTGTAATCAATCTGGAAGTCTTTTAATGAGCCTGTCCCTTCTTTGCCGCGAATCCCTACAATTTCTTCTAGCGTATCGTATGGTTTTCCCGTCATATAGATCAATTCATCGCCAGGTCTCAGCACACCGAATAATGCAATGGAAATGGCATGTGTGCCGGAAATGATCTGCGGACGCACAAGGCCGCTTTCTCCTCCGAAGACATTCGCATAAATTTTTTCTAGCGTGTCTCTTCCCATATCATCGTAGCCATATCCAGTTGTCGGGTTAAAGTGAGAATCACTGACTCTATGCTTTCGGTAGCTTTCAAGCACCCGCCACTCATTTTGTTCACTCTTTTGATCAATTTGCTGATGCATGTGAAAAATGTCTTGTTCTGTTTCTGCTGCTACTTTTTCTAAAATACTGCCGTGTTTTAATGTATGAAACATCTTGATTTAATTCCTTTCTTACAACATATACTTCTTGATTTGACCTAATATGGTCTGCTCCTCACCGCTAAACCCGGTGATGTCATAAAGTTCTGCTTCTTTTTGAAATTCTAGCGATTCCACGAGCGTTTCTGATTTTAATGCGGAGATGAGCTTTCCTTCATACGCTGGAATCTTCACATGATAGGGCTTTAAAAAGTTTTGTTTCAGTTCTGCCATAATATCCGCTTTTAATCGCTTTACATCTTCTTCGCGCCTCGCACTGATTAATAGATGACGATGCTTTGAAGATGGGATGAAATCCGGTCTGATTTGATCTTCTTTGTTATAAACCGTCAGCATTGGAATACGATCTGCTTCTAATTCCTCTAAAAGCTCATGAACCGTCCGTTCGTGACCTTCGTAATCCTCATTAGAAGAATCAATGACATGAAGCAAATAATCGGCTTCCTTCACTTCTTCAAGAGTGGAACGAAATGCCGCAATGAGTGTTGTTGGGAGGTCTTGGATAAAACCAACGGTGTCTGAAATCAGCACACTATAGCCAGATGCTAATGTCATCTTACGTGTCATTGGATCAAGTGTCGCAAATAGCAGATCTTCTTCATGGCTATCTGCATCTGTTAATTGGTTAAACAAAGTAGATTTTCCGGCATTCGTATACCCAACAATGGCAATTTGGAACACACCATTTTTCTTCCGGCGTTCCCGGTATCTTGTCCGGTGCTCTTTGACTGTAGATAATTGCCCGTTAATTTCGTGAATACGGTTTCGAATATGGCGTCTATCTGTTTCAAGTTTTGTTTCACCTGGACCTCTTGCGCCAATTCCTCCGCCTTGCCTTGAGAGGCTGATCCCTTGTCCGCTTAGTCTCGGCAAGGCATACTGAAGCTGGGCAAGCTCTATTTGCAGCTTCCCCTCTCTTGTCCGGGCTCTTTTTGCAAAGATGTCTAAAATCAATTGTGTCCGATCGATAATTTTCACATCTAAGGCAGTTGCCAAAGCTTTTAGTTGACTTGGAGACAGTTCGTCATTAAAAATAATGACATCACATTCGAATTCCTCGCAAAGCACTTCAAGCTCTTCTACTTTCCCTTTACCGATATATGTTGCGCTGTCTTGTCTATTTCTCTTCTGCGTCATTACGCTGACAGCTTCACCGCCAGCCGTTTTGGTTAAGGAAGCTAATTCTTCCATTGAGTATTGAAAGCGTTCATCCGTGACATGCGGCAATTGACAGCCGACAAGGATCGCTTTTTCTGTCATTTCATGTTCATTCAACGTCAGTTGTTTCCTTTCTGTACTTAAGTTTTCAGTAGTACCATCATACCAAACACACCACACGTATACCACTATTCGGATGGTTTATTTTAGTATCTCTTTATAAAAAGGATACGCCATTTTAAGTAGGCGTATCCTCTTTCATTTGGAGATCGTGACTTTTAATCGTGAGCAAATCTTTTTTATCATAATGATCCACAAGCAGGAGTCTCATCGCTTGGGTACGAATGGCCTTTTCAATCGTGTTTCGCACAAAACGGCCGTTGCTGAATTTTGCAGGACTCGTGGTGCTTTTAATGTGCATTAAGTAATCTCGCAGCTTCCATTCAGCTTCTTGAGTAAATATATATTCTCTGTCAGCCATCATCCGTTTGGCAATGTCCATGAGCTGATCGACGGTATAATCAGGAAAGCTGATATTGATTGGAAATCTCGATTGCAGGCCGGGGTTTAATGATAGAAAATGATCCATTTCCTTGGAGTAGCCAGCAAGAATGAGAATGAATTCGTGTTGTTTGTCCTCCATATGTTTGACTAGGGTATCAATCGCTTCTTTCCCAAAATCCTTTTCGCCTCCGCGGGCAAGAGAATAGGCTTCGTCGATGAACAAAATGCCGCCTAGTGATTTTTTAATTAAATCTCTTGTTTTTTGAGCAGTATGACCAATGTACTCGCCGACTAGATCTCCGCGTTCCGCTTCAATTAAGTGACCTTTTGAGAGGACATTCATTTCAAAGAAAAGCTTCCCGACAAGTCTTGCAACCGTTGTTTTCCCTGTGCCGGGATTCCCTTTGAACATCATATGAAGCGCTTGTTTACCTACCTTTAACCCTTGTTCCTGCCTTTTTTGATTGACAAAGATCCAAGCATAAATCTCTTTTATGTTTCGTTTCATTTCATCCATACCGACAAGGCTGTTCATTTCACGCTCTATTTCCCGTAAGATGCTGTGTTTTGCCTCATTTTTCTGCAAGGCTTCTAGGTATTCTGCCTCTGAATCTGCATCAACCAATACTTGTTTTTGTCCGTTAAGTATAATATTGATTTGGCCGTTGTTTTTATATGTGACAGCTCGCTCCAACGTATTCACCTCTCGCTCTTCTCTCTTTATTCTATTCGGGTGGAGCTGTAATCGTGACAATCGCCCGCTTAAGCCCAAGTTTGCTGTCAAAATGACCCGAGATTCCGAATATTGTAGGGATTTCTGCGGTTTCCCAGGAAATGATGTGCTATTTCCATTGTATTCATCCCATTTAGGCGGACAAACCAACAATTTGTTTTTTCTTAGAAAAATGTAGCTTTCTCATCACAAATTGTGCAGAAAAGAGTCTCAATGATTTCCGCATTTTGTACAGGCAATTTTTCTATTTTCTCATAAAATAAAGACGAGGTGATGAATAGATGGTGAAAATTTTTATTGATCCTGGCCATGGAGGAACAGATTCTGGAGCTGCTGCTAATGGACTTTTGGAGAAAAATATCACACTGCAAATCGCGATTTTATTGAGAGATATGTTGATTAGTGATTATGATGACGTTTCCGTCCGCTTAAGTCGTTCTATTGATCAATCCGTTACTTTGGCCCAGCGTACAAATGCGGCAAACAGCTGGGGAGCTGACTATTTCGTGTCTATTCATATTAATGCAGGCGGGGGCACAGGTTTTGAAAGCTATGTGTATCCTGGCGTTTCAGCACCAACCACCACGTATCGCAATGCCCTTCATGATGAAATTGTTCGCTCGGTGGATTTTGCCAACCGCGGCAAGAAAACAGCGAACTTCCACGTTCTTCGAGAAACTTCTATGCCCGCTATTTTAACAGAGAATGGTTTCATCGATACGACAGCTGATGCAAATAAGCTCCGCAACGCAACCTTCCTTCAAGGCATCGCTCGCGCTCATGCCACTGGATTAGAGAAAGCCTTTCAGCTGAAAAAAAAAGCTAGTAATCTTTATAAAGTTCAGGCTGGAGCTTTCAAGGTGAAAGCCAATGCAGATGAATTAGCAGCCACGCTGAAATCCAAAGGCTTTGACGCCTTCGTTGTATTAGAGGGCGGCATGTTCCGAGTGCAAGCCGGGGCTTTTCGTACAAAGCAAAATGCGGATGACCTCGTCGCAAGATTGAAACAGGCCGGTCATGACGCATTCGTTTTCCAATAACTGAAGCTTGTTATAACGAAATAAACCGGCTCAAGTCTGCTGCTGAGCCGGTTTATGATTGATTCCTTTATGCTAAAATGTTCACGACAAATTGAGACCACGTTTCAAGTCGATCGAAGTATTCAGGCTTTTTCAAATCGGATGCTTTCATCCATTTTCCTGAGATTTGATCTGTTTCTTTCACTTCTACATGAGCGCCTGGAGATAATTCAAGCGCCGATAACAGTCCAATGTGCACACGGCCGACACTGTTGTCATCATCATTAATTAAACCAAGGGTTTTCATCTCAAGTTTGTCTTCTTCTTGAATAGAAAGTTCCTCGTCTAGTTCACGATCCGTATTTTCTTTTAGAATTTCAGCAAAGTTTTTGCCTTCGATGAAATTCATGTGACCACCAAAGCCAAGAGATAACTTATGATGCAATCGAGTCTCTCCCCCGCCTTGAAGCCTTTCATATACATACACTTCGTCCTCACGCTTAATCACGACATAAGGAATCGGCTGCTTGAAGTCAGGATTTTCTTCCGCATCGCCTCTGCGCATCTGCTTGAAGTGCTCTTCGATTTCTTTCATAATGGTGTTGATTGTTTTCTCTTCACTATTCACACCATTAAACGCAAGCGTTTCGTTTTGGAATACGCGTGTGCGCGGTGCAACTAGTATGATTTCATCCATTTTTCCCATGTTCGGTAACCTCCAGTATGTAACGCATTATATGAAATGGCAAAAAGCCAAAACGAGTGATGCGTTTTGACTTTTACGCCTTACTTATGATTCATCTCCAAAGAAGAAGTCGTCATCTTTTAACGGCTCAACCGTTGCTTTTTTGTAGCCGTTCCCTTTCATTGAGAAGAAGTCATGCGATTTTGTTTTTGTATTGAGTCCGTTCAATACAATTGGATTGATCTCTTCTTCTTCAAAGTAAGGGGCAAATCCAAGGTTCATTAACGCTTTATTGGCATTGTAACGAATGAACTTTTTCACATCATGCGATAAATTGACTTGGTCATATATATCTTCCGTGTAATGAAGTTCATTTTCATAAAGCTCGTTCAAGAGGTCAATCGAGAAATCATATAGCTCTTTTTGCACGTCAGGTGTTTGTTTGTTGTAAATTTCTTGTGCTAATAATCCAACATATACACCGTGAATCGCTTCATCACGCAAAATCAAGTTGATGATTTCACCACTTTGCATGAGCTTTCCTTGTCCATAGAAATAAAGCGGGTAGTAAAAACCACTGTAAAATAGGAAGCTTTCTAAATAAACAGAAGCAACCATTGCTTTAAAGAGGGAAATCGGATCGTCCTTTTGAATCGAACGGTATAAACTGACAATCATATCTGCTTTCTTTTGCAAGAATTTATTCTTTTTGACCCATTCAAACACTTCACTGATCGTTTCAGTTGGTGCGAGTGTCATGAAGATATTTGAGTATGATTTCGCATGTACCGCATTTTCCATCATCGCCATAAAGTTTAATACCGCTTTACGCTGATGGCCTTCTACATGTTCAGCCACAATCGGCATCCCTGTATTTCCTTGTTCTGTATCAAGTAAAGTCAATCCAGCAAGTACCTTCATGTACGTATCTCGCTCTTTTTCACCTAGATATTTCCATGTTAAGAGGTCCCCGTTTAAGGAAATCTCTTCAGGAAGCCAGAACTGCTTCACATTTTGGTTGTAAAACATTTGTGTAAAATCATCTTCGTGTTTTGACCAGTTGGCTGCATCATAAATTTTTGTCACGTTAAACTCTCCTTTAATCAAACAACACAAGAAAGACAGCCTTCCTGCCCTGTATCCTTCGTTCTTGCATAATAAAGTGTCTTAATGCCTTTATGGTGTGCATACAGATCGATGCGGTTTAGGTCACGCGTTGTCATCGTATCTTTCAGGAATAGTGTAAAGCTGATTCCTTGATCGACGTGCTGCTGAATCGTTGCGATCATATCGACCACTTTAAACATATCCATATCGTACGCTTCTTTATAGAAGAACCAGTTTTGCGCTGAAAGACCTGGCATTGGGTAATACGTTTTGCTGTTGCCGTATGTTCTTTCTTCGATACGTTCCATAATTGGCATAACAGAGGCTGTTGCCGATTGCACATAAGAAATGGAACCTGTTGGTGCAATACATAAACGGTAGCTATGGTACATGCCATTTTCCGCTACAAAGTCTTTGAGTGCTGCCCAGTCTTCTTTTGTTGGAATGTGCATGCCTTCAAATAATGCTGCTGCTTTTTCTGTTTTTGGTGTGAAATCATTCTCCACGTATTTATTGAAGTACTCGCCCGTTGCGTAGCCAGAGCCTTCATAACGATGGAATGTTTCTCCTTTTTCTTTTGCAAGCTCACTTGAACGTTTAATTGAATAGTAGTTCACCATCATAAAGAACGTATTCGCGAAATCTCTTGCTTCTTCACTTTCATAGGCCATTTGGTTTTGAGCCAAATACCCGTGAAGGTTCATCGCACCAAGTCCGATTGATTTCATCGCTTTGTTCGCTTTTCGAACAGCCGGTGCGTTGCGAATATCTGTTGTTTCAGATACAAGCGTGAGTGAGTCTGTTGCTAGTTTGACCGTTTTTTCGATCGATTTGTTTTTCATGACATTCATGATATTTAATGAACCAAGGTTACAAGAAATATCAAGACCAATTTCATCTTCTTGATCATAGTCCGCGTAAGAAGAGACCTCTGAAGCTTGAAGCACTTCTGAGCAAAGGTTTGAGAATTTCACTCGTGAAATATGGTTTAATGCATGCTCTCTATTCACATTATCTTGGAACATGATATATGGATAGCCAGATTCTGAGCGAAGAACAGCCAATTTTTCAAGAAGCTTTCTCGGATTGACTTTTTCTTTTTTGATTTTCGGGTTTTCTACAAGCTCATCATACATTTCTTCCATGTCCATCTCATCAAGATGCTGTCCATATTCTTTATAGACTGTGTGCGGATAGAAGGTGTAAGCTGTTTTATCTTCTCTGGCAAGCTCAATAAATTTATCCGGGATGACGACACCGATGGACAATGTTTTCACACGCACATCTTCATCTGCAGAGATTTTTTTTGTATCTAAGAAATCATTAATATCTCTGTGGAAAATATTAAGGTAGGCACTACCTGATCCTTGTCTTTGTCCCATTTGATCTGCATATCTGAATGCATTATCAAGAAGCTTCATCACGCCGACGACACCTTTTGTCGCGTTTTCAACATCTTTAATTGCTTCGCCTTTTGCACGAAGCTTTGACAAGTTCAAGCTGACGCCGCCGCCTAATTTTGAAAGCTGCATTGAAATATCAATCGCTCTTGAAATATCGTTTAATGAGTCATTCACTTCAAGCAAGAAGCAGCTCACAAGCTCACCGCGTCTTTTACGTCCAGCGTTTAAGAATGTTGGTGTACTTGGCTGGTATTCCTGATTGATCATCAGTTCTACAAACTCAAGGGCTTTTTCTTTATCTCCGCCCGCAAAGAAAAGCGCTACAACTGAAATGCGGTCTTCATAGCGTTCAAGGATTTTCTTTTTATCATTTGTTTTCAGTGCATAGTCGTTGTAAAACTTAAACGCACTCATGAATGATGGGAATCTAAATTTCTTCGCATATGCAGCTTCGAATACCTCTTTAATATCTGCCATGCTGTATTGTCTTAAAAATTCTTCCTCATAGTAGTCGTTTTCTATTAAGTAATCAATCTTCTCTTCTAAGTTGTGAAAGAAGACTGTGTTTTGATTAATATAATCTACGAAATAACTATGTACAGCTTCTTTGTCCTTATCGAACTGAAACTTTCCTTCTTTTTGAATCATAATCTCGTTATTTAATTGTATCCACTTTGGAACCTGATTTTGTGACAATTCTTTCTACCTCCTGTGTAAACAATTCAACATCCCTTTTTGTTCCGCTTAGTTCAAAGGTGTGCAAAATAGGAACTTGATATTGTTTAGAAATCGTATCGGCGCTTTTGGCAAAATTATCTCCCCATACTTTGTTTCCACTCACCGCTACACCTAGTAAAAGGTGAGCATTTTTCTCTAAAAAGGATTGAGTAGTACTAGGGACTTGTCCAAATCCTGTCGTAAAGGTGACGAGAATAAACGGCGTATCCAAAAACTCTTCTCCAGTCAATTTTCGTTTGTCTGTAAAAGGGGTCTTGTCCAAAAAGCGTTGAACATTTCCTGTTTTTGAATCAAATACGATTTGAATCAATTCCATCACGACCTAGTTTTTAGTATTGTTGATCATTTCGTTATTCACTATATATAGTATACTATGTTTTTTCAAAACACAACATATAGATGTTCGAAACGAAAAAAATCAACCAACCCGGCCGAACATTCATAGCCGAACTCGTACGTTCAAATAAATAGAGCAGAACAGGATCTAAAAATAGACTGCTCTACTCTCTATTCAACTGAAACCGAAATCTATCATAACACGAAAAAAAATCGCTTAGTAGACTAGACTTTTTGTTTTATTTTTTGTAGGCATCGCACTGTAAATCTTCTGACACTTCTGTAATTTCCACTTCAACACCTAATTCTTTTAGCACCGCTTCAAGCGCAGAGACGATTGAAGCTTCTCTGACTAATTCTTTCCCATTTACAGAAACGCTTGTTCCATATTCAAAACAGGAGTCGTCTTCACAAGTTTGTTCCCAATGATTAATTTTAATTTTGTGTGTCATGAACTCATCCTTTTCTGTCTAGATGTCTGATGCATGATTATAGTGTAGCGACTTCACATTCATTTGTAAATTTACGTGCTTACTCTTCTACAGAATCGTCATCATCATCATAATCTTCGTCCCACTCATCTATGTATTTTGTTTTAATAAGGGTCAGTTCTCCCTCTTTTTCATCAAACCGGTACACATGTACTTCATCATCTTTCACAACAGCAAAGTGATTATTTTTTAGTGCAACAGCTGATTGTAATAGGCCATCTATATGTCCATGATCATCTTGATTAGAATAGTTATGCCAGCTTTCCTGTCTTGATTCAATGTTTGAAATGGCACATGATCCAAATAAGACAACAATCCCAATCAATAGAAGGATCACTCTAATCCTTCTTAATTCAAGCTCTGCATTTTCCATATCGCTTCCCTCACCTTTCTTCATATCCAATAAGGGATTATACGCAAAATAGACAGAAAGGTTTCACGGCATGCAAAATAGCCCCTCTGCACTGACAAAAAACGTAGCGGGTTCCGGCCGGTTTATTCGCAGATGCATGGGGCTATTAGGTCGAACATATCCTATTCTAATTCTAGATTTACATTCTTTTGAGGTGCAAATGTAGAAATGGCGTGTTTATAAATAAGCTGCTGCTTCCCTTCTGTTTCAAGCAGCACCGTGAAATTGTCAAAGCCTTTCACTTGACCGCGAAGCTGAAAGCCATTCAGTAAGAATACTGTAACAAATGTATTGTCTTTACGAATTTGATTCAAAAATTGGTCCTGAATATTAATCGGTTTCATGTTTCGTCCTCCTTGATTCTGATAACTACAGTTTCGCTTTAAGTCCAAGCTTTCCTGCTATATATGCGAAAATTTCCTCTTTTTTGTCTGAAAAGTGGCAAGGCGGTGTCATGTCGAACCAAGTGACATCCATTTTATTACGGAACCACGTGAACTGACGCTTCGCATATCTACGGGAATTTTGCTTTAATTGCTGGATAGCTTCATCAAGTGAGCAGTCACCTTGAAAATACGCATACAACTCTTTATAACCAATCGCTTGAACCGATTGACAATCCTTCAAGCCAGATTGATAAAGTGCGCTCACTTCCTCAATTAAGCCTTCATCTATCATCATATCAATTCTTTGGTGAATGCGCTCGTACAAAAGCTCTCGATCCATTTTCAGCCCAATGAAAGCTGTATCATAAAGAGGAACTTCTTGATGACCATTTTGCATCTCCGACATTTTCTGACCTGTTGTATGGATCACTTCCAGCGCCCGGATCACGCGGCGGACATTATTCGGATGAATGGCTTTTGCAGCATCAGGGTCTACTGCCTTTAGCTTTTCGTGCAGCTGAAGGGAGCCATGCTGCTGTTCAAACAGCGCCATTTCTTCTCTAAAAGCAGGGTCACTTTTCTCATCGGTAAATGTGTAATCATATAAAACAGATTGGATATACAAACCTGTTCCGCCGACGATCATGGGTGTTTTCCCTCTAGCGGCAATCTCTTTGATTTTCATACGGACTAGTTGCTGAAATTCAGCTGTAGAAAAGGATTCGTCCGGCTCTTTAATATCAATTAAGTGGTGCGGGACACCATCCATTTCTTCAGGGGTGATTTTAGCTGTTCCAATGTCCATTCCTTTATAAATCTGCATAGAATCACCACTGATAATTTCTCCATTAAATGCTTTGGCTATATGTATGCTCAGTTTTGTTTTGCCGACAGCCGTCGGTCCTACTAATACAATCACTGGTTGTTTCGTTTTTTTCATAACATCACTCTCTTTTACAAACTGCCTACAGTATAGCATAACTTCTCTTTCTCTCCTATATAATGCCCATCACCAGCCGAGTGGTTCATTTCCGACCACTTCATATGTTTTTCCTTTAAAACAATGGGTATGCGTTGGCCTCTCTTGATCTGGACTATAGACGACACCTCCGTATCGGATGGGGACAGGATCTGTATAAGCAGAATACGTGACCTCCTGGATTTCGTGATAATGTGTGCCATCGGCTCTTGGGATAGCAGGTCCTGTGATGCCATAGTATCTGTGAAAATGGCCTCTTTCAAAAGAGGTGACCCCGCGATAGTAATGCGTATGCTTGTCAGTACTGCTTCCATTTACAGGCTGAGAGATCCCTTCAATTAAATGATAATGCTCTTCTGTTATATCCGTTCGTGCTTTATAGGCATGAGCATGCGGCGGACAATTTGCCCAATCAGATGGATACAGGCCCATTTTTGACATTCCTCCTTATATTAGGCGGTCACCCAAACACATGTAGGCCATTTGAATACACTGATGTCAGTTACAGTGATTTTATGTGAGAGGAGCCTTTTTTTATGAATTATTTTGAATCACCACCGTTTATTCAAGAAGACATGAGAAGACCTTTTGGATTTGGACGCCCTGGGTTTGGTTTTGGAGGCCCAGGATTTGGGTTTGGAAGACCTGGATTTGGTTTTGGGAGACCTGGATTTTTTGGAGCTCCATTTTTAGGTGGTTTTACCGGAGGACTACTTGCTGGGTCCCTGCTTGCTCCAGGCTATGGCTATGGGTACCCTTATCCGCCTCCGTACCCGCCATATGGACCATACCCTTATTATTAAACATGTCTTTTAAGTGAAAACAACCTTTCATAAAATGAATCGATTGACACACTAGTTTTTCATGGGTTAACATTTACTTTACCGACCGTTCAGTAAAGTAGGTGTTTTTTTTATGTCTAAAACCAAAAAAGAGCAAATTTTTGAGGCAGCTGCTCGTACGATTTTAAAAGAAGGATTAAGTCAGCTTACCCTTCAACATGTAGCAGAGCATGCACATATGACCAAGGCCGGCCTGCTTTATCATTTTTCAAGCAAGGAAGAGCTCATCCAAAAAATGAATGAGCACGCGATTGTCTGCTTTCGTCAGCAGCTTGAGTCGTATCAGGAAACATACAAAAACGAAAAGGCTCCTTATGTACGTGCATATATTTTGGCGACATTAAATGATCTTGATATGCAAAACACGACCCAGTTATGTACAAGTATGCTGGCCACCATGTCATTTGATGAAGCGTTATTGAACCCTTGGCGTGATTTTTATGCAGAGTTCAAAGCGAAAGCAGCTGAGGAAATCAATGACCCTGCATTGAGCCAGCTGATCCGCCTTTCATGTGATGGAATATGGTTTTCAGAAATGTTTCAGCTTGAACCGCTGAACCGAGAGGAAAAAACCCTTTTACTTCATCGGATTTTACACCTATTAGAGGAGGGATAATCATGATCCTCGGATATCTTTTTCTAGCTGTGGCTATTTTTTCAGAAGCCATTGGCGCCGTGATGTTAAAATTCTCAAATGGCTTTACTCGCTTTAAGCCTAGCGCTGTCGTTGTTGCTGGGTATACACTTGCCTTTTATATGCTGTCATTGACACTGAATATCATTCCGCTTAGCATGTCTTACGCAACATGGTCTGGGGTTGGTACAGTCCTCACGGCTATTTTTGGCGTGCTTTTTTTCAAAGAAACCTTGAACCAAAGAGCAATCATTGGGATGGCGATGCTTGTCTCAGGAGTCGTACTTTTAAATATGTCATAAAGGATGTGAGAGATCATGAAAGGAATGCTCTATTTAACAGGGGCTATTTTGACAGAGGTTTTTGGCAGTACGATGCTGAAGCTTTCCCAAGGTTTTTCGCAACTGCTGCCGAGTATTGGGGTCCTGATCGGATTTGGGTGTGCCTTTACCTTCCTCAGTCTGGCACTTAAAACGATTGACCTTTCGTCTGCTTATGCAACATGGTCTGGCGTTGGAACAGCACTCACTGCTCTTATCGGACTCGTGCTGTTTAACGAAACCATTCACATAAAAGGCTTCATCGGTCTTGCACTAGTGATATGCGGCGTGATTGTCTTGAACCTGTCAAAAAAACAAAAGGAAGAAAACAAAGAACAAATCGATCAAACCGAATGGACGTCATAAAAAAAGTCATTTTCTCCATTTCATTAAGAGAAAATGACTTTTTGTTTTTACCCGCCGACTTGAATGGTTTCTTCTAAGGAAATGTCCACATTTCCTTGAACAGCTCTTGAGATCATACATGAGCTTTCGGCTTTGTGCGCGAGCTTGCGGGCCAGCTCAATATCTTGCGGAGAAGCAGAGGCTTTGAGGATGATGACAGGCCGGTGAATGATTTTTTCATATGTAAACACACCATTTGTCACATCTACGACAGCCTCAGAACTCATTGTGAGATCCTCTTTTTCTAATTGGCTCCGCTCCATCATAGCGGCAAGTGTAATAATATAACACGTAGCCGCTGCACCTAAGAGCATCTCATCTGGATTTGTTCCGATGCCGGGACCGTCCATTTCTTTTGGAATTGAAATCTTCGTTTTTAACTGTTCGCATGAGATTGTACCCACATCGTTACGCAGGCCAGGCCAGCTTGCCTGAAGATGAAAATGATGACGCGCCATATTCGTCTCTCCTTTTGTTATCACTTTTTATAGTGTAACAAGAATTCACGCTGCTTGTCTTAACATGTGCACCATCTTTATGTATATTCCTCATCCAGCACTGTCCGAATCGCCCTGACATACCGGTAGAACGTCTCGTTTTTTGTACTCGACCGCCGCCGAAAGTCAAAACTGTCAAATAAAGCTTCACGCTGACTTCTACTAATCTCTAACTGTACACTTTGCCCTGTTTTAGTAAGATTATTAATATTATGATTGCTTGTTCCGCTCAGGGTTGCGTGTGCGACAGCCAGTTCAGCAGAAAATCCGTTCCGCTCTAATGAGTTCACTATTTTTTCTGCACGGTCGTAATCTGTTCCGCCAACGAGCGTATGGTCAATGCCTTCCTCACCTTTGTATCCATGCACTGCTAAGATATAATCGTGTGCTTTTGCCTGCGCGACGCCGACTGGCTCATCAAAGTTTGTACTTGTCACATGAAGTTCTGACGCATTCTCTCTTAAACCTTCAAACAAATACGTAGAGAAATCATTATCGAAAAAATGGACGATCTCACTCACGCCGCCTTCAATTCTCCCACCATGGGGTGACATCACAAGAAGACGGCTTCCAGGCACTGGGTTGGCTGTAATTTGATAGCTGCTTGTTGATTCGTTTTCTTCCAGTTCTTTAAAATTGCGATAAATATCATTTGAACCGCTTTCGTCTTCCCCACCTGATGACA
This sequence comes from Bacillus sp. lyk4-R2A-2, assembly GCF_030209735.1. Taxonomy (NCBI): domain Bacteria; kingdom Bacillati; phylum Bacillota; class Bacilli; order Caryophanales; family Bacillaceae; genus Bacillus; species Bacillus sp. lyk4-R2A-2. The sequence continues at coordinate 775,377 of NZ_JARVRK010000004.1, read as the reverse complement.
ATGGCTCATCATGTTCCTGTGCTTGCATTGTATAATAAACGCCCCATCCGATCGCAAGCAGGAGAAGCAAAGCAAAAAACTTCTTCATTCCCGTTCTCCTTTAACAGATTTCTAAGCCGTTTCTATGATTTATATTGAATCATCATTTCTTTTCATTTTTTCCACTTTTTCTCTTCAAATTTGATCATAACACTCTAGATCATGAGATTCCTCAAAAATAAGATAATTGCATTTATATACACAGAAACGCCTCTCGTCTTTGAAAACAGAGTTAGAATAGTATGACAGACAAACGAAGTTATGTTTAAAATGACCTAGTTCTATCCAGTCTGTTTTCTTTAATTCGGCTTGTTTTTATATGGATTTGATTTTTTTCCTCTGTGACAAGTCACATTTGTATGAGCATTGACCCTGTCTAACCCCTCCTTTTTTTCTGCAAAATCGTTTGTTTCACCGGTTCTCTAAGAAGAACTCTCCCACCTATCATCGGCTGATTCTACATGTTTTCCACCTTTTTCTATTATTTTACAAAATGTAAGCGCTTTTCTTTTTCATCAGAAATGAGTAAGCCGCCAATATGAAGAAAAGAAGGGACAAGAATCCGAACAAAGCAGCTCTCATTCTCATAACGTAAGAGTGTACAAGAATGGATAGCTAGAATGGAGGGCATCACATGTTTGGATTTTCTATGGTGCAAATGGTCAGGACACATGCTAGTAAACTAGATCAGCCTTTAAGAGAGACCGTCCTTCACCTTTATAAACCTTTTAAATGGACGCCATGCTTTCTTCATCGTTTCTTTGAAGGAAGATTAAAGAAGAGAAAGAAGCTTCGTGTAATTATTGAATTTAAGGAAGACGCGGTCGAAGCAGGGATTCAAAGCACAAAACAACTCATGAAAAAAAGTAGAAAAACAAATATCAAACGGCACTTTTCACATATCGACTGCTGCGCTGCAGACATAACACCGGCCGCTTTAGAGGAGCTGTTAGCAAATGGTGAGCATATTCGTAAAATTTATTTAGACCGGAAAGTTCATGCACTTCTGGATGTGGCCACACAAGCTAGTCACGCGGATGAAGTCTTCCGAAACGGTACATCCTTAACTGGGGAAGGCATTACGGTCGCTGTCATTGATACAGGAATTTATCCGCATGAAGATTTAGAAGGAAGAATTCGCGATTTTGTGGACTTAGTCAAGCAAAAAACAAAGCCTTATGATGATAACGGGCATGGTACTCACTGCGCTGGAGATGTAGCTGGAGACGGATCGGCCTCAGATGGCTTGTACAAAGGACCTGCTCCAAAAGCTCATTTAATTGGCGTAAAAGTGTTAAATAAACAAGGGGCTGGATCGCTTTCTACTATTATAGAAGGGGTTGAATGGTGCATCCAGTTCAATGAAGATCACCCTGATGATCCGATTCATATTATGAGTATGTCACTAGGCGGAGATGCTCAGCGTTATGATGACGAACAGGACGATCCGATGGTGCGTGCTGTCAATGCTGCTTGGGATCAAGGCATTGTAGTATGCGTCGCAGCCGGAAACTCTGGTCCTAACAGTCAAACGATTGCGAGCCCTGCCGTCAGTCAAAAAGTGATTACGGTTGGCGCTTTTGATGACCGGAATACACCAGAATCAAACGATGATATCGTGGCACCATTTTCAAGCAGAGGTCCTACTGTTTATGGTGAGACAAAGCCTGATATCCTTGCACCAGGAGTAAACATCGTCTCTCTCAGATCACCAAGATCCTTTCTAGATAAACTCGACAAATCAAGCAGAGTCGATGATGATTACACGACGTTATCTGGCACATCTATGGCAACACCGATTTGCGCTGGTATTTGTGCTCTTCTATTAGAGCATTCACCAGATTTAACGCCCGATGAGGTCAAAACCCTGTTAAAAGAAAATACAAGCAAGTGGTCTGGGGATGATCCGATGATTTACGGGGCAGGTGCCATTGACGCAGAAAAAGCCATCAAAGAATAAATAAAAAAGCCCTTTACGTTGATTCGTAAAGGGTGTTGTTTTTGTCTGTTATTACGTGTGAAGTCTTTCATCTACTTGATCAGCTGACATGTTATGCTTCGTTCTCATACATCTCATCTCCTTTTTGAATGTGCGTACGCGCTTCGATCACAATCTCAAAAAAAGTGGAGGATTCCTTGTACATGTCGCGTTCCTTATAATAATTAGCCGCATCAAGTGCTAATTCCTCTAAATCAGCAAACATTTTTTTGCTTCGCAGTCCAAATAGTGCCGATCTTAATTGCTCACAGCTGTCTTTTTCTATATAAAGCGCCTGTAAAAATTGAAATTTCAACTGATAAATTTCATCTTCCAATAAACAAGCCTCGTTCATTCCTTTACGTATAGCCTCACCCGCCCGCTCGATATCTCCGAGTTTAAACCAGGTAAGAGCAAGTGAAAATAATGATTTGATCATCGTGGATGCTTGATCTTTTTGATAAAGGGAAATGGCTTGTTCAAAAAAGACTGTCGCTGTATGGTACGTTCCCATACTATAATGACAAGCTCCTAAGTTATTAAGAGCCATCGCTTTAAAATAAGATGTGCACTCTTTCCGCTCCATCGCTTCACAAACCTTTAACGCTTTTTCTAAGTAAGGAAGCGCTTTTTGGTGCTGACTCACATCAATACAATTACCTGCCATGACAAAATCACATTGAATGCTTCTTTTTCCATAAAGCTGATGTTTCTTATAAATGTCTCTCGCCTTTTTAGCATAATGCATGGAGAAATAAGTTTGTTTCATATGATAGTATACTTCAGCGATTTTATAGTAAAATTCCGCTTTTTCAATCTCATCTGTCACTAAGATCAGTTGATGTTCCGCATGCTTGTAATAGGAAATGGCCTCGATGTATCGGCGCTGGATAAACGCATACATTCCATGAAAAAAATGAAAGTAATAGCCAAGTAAGCCTGTCATCTCATCTTCTCCATCTTCCATTTCTTTCGGAAAAGAAACGGCTTGAAGTGTTTCACTCCCTGCATGGACTGGCGTTAAATGCTGAAGCATCAGTTGATGGCGAAAATCCATTAGAGAATAATATAGAAGCAAATCTTGATCCTCTTCCATCTCATGAATTTCTTCTTCAACAAGGCGCTTCATATCGTTTGCTTGTTCGACTTCAAATTTGCAAATATGCGTGTACCATTGATTGATCTTTACACCTACTTCGGAAGATGGTATTTTATGTGCCATCCACTTCAGCCCCATTCTATCATATCAAACTGATAACTATTATTTTACATAATTTATGTTTTTAAGGCAAATTGTAATTTATTGCATGATTTATGTTCATTTCGCATATTTCTATCTTTTTTACCAAGTTTAAATGGAGTACTTTTACCCATCAAAACGATTTTACTACGAAGTTGGGTCAAATTCTCTTAATACTTCTTTTAAAGCACGGATATAACGTCTGAATGCTTTTTTCTTTCCTTTTCTCGTATCAAAATGGTCGAAAAAAGATTCTCTCTGCGCCGTACTAATTTCTAGCTGAACGCTTTCACCACTTGCATTTCGATTATTAATATTTTTAGGATCTGTTCCTGAAAGCCGTTCGCCTTCTTGCACCATTTCTGCAGAAAATCCTCGATCTTTTAACTCTCGTACAACTGCTCTTTTCATTTTTTCGTTTGTCCCGCCAACTAGCGTGTGCTTTTTATCACTTTTATAGCCGTGGATGGAAATGGAGAAGGGATACGTTTTAATCATTTGGACCAATATCGGTTCATCAAACTTGGTGCTTGTAATATGCAAATCACGATTGTTGTCTTGTTTCGTTCCTTCAAACAAATACGTCGAGTATCTTTGTTGAAATGCTTCTACAATTTCACTTGTTCCTGGTTCAATTTCCCCTCCATGAGGAGAAAAGACGAGTAAATCACTTCCGCCCTTTTCGTGAAATTCTATTTCATACCCTTTTCTTTCATGCCGAATAAGCTGTTTAAAACTGTCGTATCGATCCCCTTTTTTTCGCTCTTTTTGATACTTTTCTACCTCTTCTTGATGTTGCTTTTGCTCTTTTTTTTCTTGAACAGAATGGCTGCATTTCACCATTAAAAGAGCACATAGGATCAGAAAGATGAATCCACATATCAGTAGCCTTTTCATTTCACCGCTCCTTTTCATTCTCTTAGGTGTCATCTTATCGCATTATTTTACTATCAATGGCTAACAGAATTCAAAGGTTGTCCGGCTCATTTAAATGAATCAGGAGAACTTTCCTGTTTTTTTATGCCGCTCTAGGTATTTCTGACTTCTTTGAATCATTCGCTGCTTGAATAAAAAACTGCATCGTATGACCTTATTTTAGCTTTAGTTAAAATCACCTACAAAAATGGACATGTTTTTCTGATTTCAAACAAAAAAGCCGCAAACAAAAGGGATGCCCTTCTGTTTACAGCCAATTATTGTATATCCATCATTAAATTCTTAGTTCATTCTCTAAAGCTGAAAGGACTTCATCTTGTGAAAGCCCTTGTGCAAGAGAAATTTCACTCACTAACATGCCTCTAGCATCTTCAAGCATCTTCTTTTCACTTGAATTTAATGCTTTCTTCTGATTTCGTCTCATCAGATCTTTGACAACGTCTGCACCGTCTTCGATCGCACCTGTTTTTAGCTTTTTCATATTTTCATCATATCTTTGCTTCCAAGTAAGCGTGTCGTCGTTTGTTTCTTCTGCAAAATTGTTCATCACAACTTTCAGCGTTGCTTGATCTGCTACCTGACGAATACCTAGTTGATTGATTCTGCCTCTTGGGATCATCATCTGCATATTCGGCATTTGAATCAGAAAATATTCCTCCGTCTTACCTAAAATCTCTTTTTCTTCCATTCCTTCAATCACACCGGCACCATGCATAGGATAAACAATTTTATCACCTATTTGAAACAAATCCGCCACCTCCGAAAGTATTCACAATTTGATTATAACACATTTCATCGTTGGATAAAAATTTATATTTTATCATGTTATTTTAGCACTAGTCAATTCTTTTCATTTGAATTTTTGAGAAAAAGCCTTTTTTTACAGAAGATGCGCCACCATCCAGTCCCCTTGTCTTATTCGTGCATATACTAGCATTGAGTCACATTTAGGAGGGATGACAATGTGCAAATGCAAGTGCAAACATTCCCACTCAAACTGTTATAAAAAGCATGACGATCATTGCCATGAGGACCCATGTAAAGAAAAAAAGTTTCATCATAAAAAAGATGATTGGTTTGAGAGCGATTTCTGGGATACTTCTAGAAGCTACGATCCCTATTATTACCCTAAAAGTGTCTGCAGCAGTTGTAAGAAGCGTCGTAGAAGAAGACATGGCTTCTCATATTAGCACCTGACGCTTTCAACTGCTTTTTGTTTTCCCGGCTGAAAAGCCGGTTTTTTTCATATGGATAGGCTCATGAAACGGATCATGCTCATAGGATATGGCAACCTGACATAAAGGATGAGATATCAAATGAACAATATGAATAGCCAAATGAATTATCATCACGAAGGAAATCCGTACCATACGTTTGAGAATGTGTATACAGCCAATCATGAGCATGTGGTCGCGCCAAACATGCATGATCATATGAATATGCCAAACCATTATCATACCGGTAAAAAGGATAAGTACAGCGGACATTATCCGCATCATCATTCAGCCTATCCGCCTTTTCCAAATCAGCATGACCCCTTTTCGCATGTTCCAATGAAGGATCACCATCATCATGGCCACTATGGTGGATATGGAATGATGCCATATCATCCATACGGATATCAAGATATGCATATGATGATGCCGAATCAGCAAATGCCAGGCTTTGGTTACGGAATGAACCAACCAAATGCGCATTTTCCCCGTTATTACTAAACAAAATGACAAAATAAGGGTATAATATACCATTTAATACCATGTAGGGATATGGTAACATTATAGGTAAATAATGGGTGTAATCATCTATTATTTACCTATATTCAACAAGGGGGAAGGAAGAAATGAAAAAAACATGGACGATGATCATGATGGGGATGCTCACATTGGTTATGGCGCTGTCAGTACCGCTTTCTGCATCTGCTGAAGGAGCCAAAACAGAGGAAAGCAAAGCATCAACCAATGCAAAACCAGCTGCCCTTTACGCAAAAATTACAGGTACAAGTAAGCAGGAATGGTCTTTTTCTGACATTGAACTAACGTACAGCCCAAATTCTATTCTAAGTCTTGGTGCGGTTGAGTTCACACTGCCAAAGGGTTTCCAAGCAACAACTAAAGACATTATGAACGGTAAAGCATTAAAAGACAGCTACATTTTGAACAACGGACAAACCGTCCGTATTCCGCTTAGATTGGATTTACTTGGAATTTCCAAATATACATTAAAGCTTTCACATAAAGTACTCCCTGCCGCAGGTACATATACGTTCCGCGCAGAAAATCGAGCAATTAGCATCGGTTCCACATTTTATGCAGAAGATACGATTGATATTAATACACGACCAGTTGTGGTCACACCGCCAGATCCGTGTGGATGCTAAATAAAAAAGCGCTCTAATAAGAGCGCTCCAAATGACAAAGGGCAAAATGATGTTTATTTTAGCCCTTTGTCTTCTTTTCAGTGTGATAGAAACCTTTGTAGCTTAGGAAGGACGAGTTCTGGCGCGGCTTAGCGGATTAGACATTCGTGAGCACCAGCTCGCGCAATAGTTTGTCTACACGCTGAGGTGCCTTAATAAGAGCGCTTTTTTTATTTGATCACATGACCCGTTTAAACATTTTCTCCATTTCATATGTCGAGTGATGAATGATGATCGGCCGGCCGTGCGGACAAGTGAAAGGGTCCTTTGTCTGCCTGAGTTCATCTAATAGGGCTTTGATTTCATCATTTCGCAAATGACGATTTGCTTTGATAGAGCCTTTGCAGCTCATCATGATTGCCGCTTCTTCTCTTAATTTTTTGATATCTACACGCTTCTCATCCAGCACTTGCTCAATAATCTCTTCGATCAGTTCAGCCTCTTCTCCTTTTGGAAACCACTGCGGATGCGACCGTACAATGTAGCTTCCTGAACCAAAAGGCTCTAAGAAGACACCCACTTTCGTTAGTATCTCTTTATGCTCTTCAATAATCAGCATATCGTTTTTCGAGTAATGGAATGTTAATGGGACGAGCATTTCTTGCACTTCCTGTTTGATCTCTCCTACCTTCTCACGATAATACTCATACTTGATTCGCTCCTGGGCCGCATGCTGATCAATAATATAAAGCCCACGTTCATTTTGAGCCAAAATATATGTGCCGTGCATTTGTCCGATGGGATACATCACAGGGACGCGTTCGTTTTCTGAAATGGCTTCTGCAGCATCTTCTCTTAGTTCTGACTCTTCATATTCTAGTGAAGCGGCGGATTCCTCTAACTGAACTCGCTCAGATGAGGCTTCTTCATAAACTACTGGTGATGATGGTTCCGTCTTCTCTTGATTAGGCATTCCGTATGCTTCGGTATGGCTTGTCTCATATAAGACCGATTCGAGCGGCTCCGGCTGATAGGATAGCGGCGTTTCCACCTCGCTTGTGTTTCCTTTTTTCGCATCAAAGGTTAAGGATTGCTGCTCATTTTTGATCGCTGGCATTGGTGCTTTTTTTGGCACCGAAGCACTTGGAATGAGCTGCTGCTTTTGAAATACGTCCTTAATTCCTTGCTTAATTAACTCATGAAGTTCCTGCTCTTTACTAAGTCTCACTTCAAGCTTCGAAGGATGAACGTTCACATCCACTAAAATGGGGTCCATCTTCATCTCTATAAATGTAATCGGGTGGCGGCCAATCGGTAGCAGCGTGTGATACCCTTCATGGACCGCTTTCACGAGCGGAAAATGCTTAACATATCTGCCGTTTACAACAGAAGACATATAATTCCGTGATGCCCTTGTCACTTCTGGCAAGGAGATATATCCTTTCACTTCAAAATCAAGTGATTGCACGTGAAGCGGCACCATTTTTTTCGCAACAGCTGTTCCGTAAATGGCCGCAAGCACATGCCGCACATCCCCGTTTCCATTCGTCTGAAGCAGGACTTTTCCTTGATGACGCAAGCGAATCGATACTTCTGGGTGAGCCAGCGCAATTCGATTGACGACATCTGATATATTGCCAAGCTCCGTATGAACGGTTTTCATGTATTTTAGGCGGGCCGGTGTATTGTAAAATAAGTTGGTAACGACGATCTCGGTACCGCGGCGACTAGAGGTTTTTTTCTCTGAAATGATCTTTCCGCCTTGCAGCACCAGGTGCGTTCCAGCTCCTTCACCAGTACTTGTTTTCATTTCTAGATGAGAGACAGATGCGATACTTGGCAGCGCCTCTCCCCTGAAACCGAGCGTTCTGACACGGAACAGGTCATTTTCATCTTTGATTTTACTCGTTGCATGGCGCTGAAAGGCGAGCTTACAATCTTCAGCATCGATTCCAACACCATTATCAATCATTCTAATAGAAGAAAGACCTGCTTCTTCTACATCGATTTCAATCACTGTACTACTTGCATCGATTGCATTTTCCATAAGCTCTTTTACGACAGAAGCTGGACGTTCGACTACTTCACCTGCAGCAATTTTATTGGATAGGTCATCGGATAACTGAATAATCTTTGCCATTTTGCTCACCTCACCTTACATTATAATTTCTTTTGCAATTCATATAGCTTAGTCATCGCTTCGAGCGGAGTCATATCCATTAGATTGAATGACTTTAATTCCTCGATCACCGCTTGATCTTTCTGTTTTAGAACTGGTTTGGTTTGCGGTTTTTCTTCTACTTCAAAGAAAGAAAGCTGCTGCTTTTCCTCTGCCTTTTCTGTTTTTGGAGCTGCAGATACGTGCGGGGTCACTTCATGTGATCCGCTCTCAAGCTCCGTCAAAATGGTCTGGGCCCTATCGATGATCGCATCAGGCAATTCAGCAAGCTGCGCTACATGAATACCATAGCTTTTATCAGCTGCACCCTCTTTGATTTGATGTAAGAAAACGACCGTGCCCTCATGCTCTTCAGCACGTACATGGACATTTTTCAGCTCGCTTAATTGAGATTCAAGAACTGTCAGCTCGTGATAATGTGTGGAAAAAAGCGTTTTGGCACCAATATGATCGTGAACAAATTCAATGATCGCCTGCGCAAGAGCCATTCCATCATAGGTGCTTGTCCCGCGTCCAATTTCATCAAATAAAATCAAGCTGTTTTTCGTTGCATGCACCATCGCATTTTTTGCTTCGAGCATCTCTACCATAAAAGTACTCTGACCAGAAATCAAATCATCTGCCGCCCCAATGCGTGTAAAGATTTGGTCAAAGATCGGAAGAGTCGCCTTCGATGCCGGCACAAAGCAGCCAATTTGCGCAAGAATGGAGATAAGCGCCATTTGTCTCATATACGTACTTTTCCCTGACATATTTGGTCCAGTAATGAGTAAGGTTTGCCGGCCATTTCCCATATGGCAGTCATTTGGTACATACTCCTGGTGATCCATCACTTTTTCAACGACTGGGTGACGACCATCTATGACATCTACCTCATCCTCTGAGAATTCTGGACGGATATAACGGCGTTTTTCACTGACAGTCGCAAAGCATTGAAGCGCATCCAGCTCACTCATTTGTTTTGCAAGCAGCTGTAATCTAGGAATATAACCTTTCACTTGCTCCCTGAGAGCTGTAAATAGTTCATATTCCAATTCGTTGATATTTGATTCTGCTTCAAGTATCAGTGCTTCTTTTTCTTTTAATTCAGGTGTGATATACCGCTCTGCATTGGCAAGCGTTTGTTTTCTTTCATAACGGCCTTCCTCCAGCAGATGTGTATTTGCGCGTGTCACTTCGATATAATAACCAAACACTTTATTAAACCCGACTTTTAAGGAGCGAATGCCGGTATATTCTCTTTCCTGCTGTTCAAGACGTGCAATCCAGTCCTTTCCGTTTCGGCTGGCATCACGGTATTCATCTAATTTTGCATTGTAGCCATCTTTAATCAAATTGCCTTCTTTTATCGTCATCGGCGGATTTTCATAAAGTGCATCTTCTAATAAATTAAGCAAGTCACCACAAGGATCAATCGCATTCGCTCTTGATTTTGCCATTTCCTCTGGCAGTGAGTGCACAAGCTCTTTAATGGCTGGTACTTGTTTTAAGGATTCCTTTAACTGAATGAGATCACGGGCATTTACGTTGCCAAATGCGACGCGGCCCGCTAAACGTTCGAGATCATATACTTGCTTTAACCGTTCACGCAGATCCTCTCGTTCAAAGAGATGGTCCATAAGAATTTGCACCATTTCCTGGCGTTCTTTAATGTGCGAAAGCCGAATTAACGGCCGGTCGATCCATTGCTTGAGCAGCCTTCCACCCATCGCTGTTTTTGTTTCATCTAACAGCCATAACAAAGAGCCCTTCTTGCTTTTTGAGCGGATCGTCTCTGTTAATTCAAGATTTCGTTTTGAGTAAAGATCAATTTTCATTGTTTGTTCGAGCTCAAACACTTGAACTTGCTGAAGGTGATCGAGACTTCTTTTTTGCGTTCTTCTTAAATAAGCATATAATGTCAAAAAGGCCGATCTTAGTTGCTCGCTCAGGCGGGACACGAGCCGCTCAGCTTCATCGATCAATTCATCACTATCTTCGTATGAAATGGTCGCTTGGCACCGATCCTTTAAGGTCTTGACTGTTTCCTCATCCAGCTGCTTTGACACCACAATTTCTTTTGCACCGACAGAATAAATTTCAGACACGACTTCATCTAATCGATCAATGAAAGCCGCCATGTTTTCACCAGTAGATAAATCGGAAAGTGCAAGTCCATATCCATTTTCAAACTTTGTCACAGAGGCAATGAAGTTGTTTTCATTTTCACTTAAGCCTTTACCATCCATCACCGTACCTGGTGTAATGAGTTGAACGACTTCTCTTTTGACTACACCTTTTGCCGTTTTAGGATCTTCCACCTGCTCACAAATCGCGACCTTGTAGCCTTTTGAAATCAATTGTTCTATGTATGCAGAAGCAGAATGATAAGGAACACCGCACATTGGTATGCTCCCGCCATCTCTGCTTGTTAGCGTGATTTCTAATTCTTGTGACGCTTCTTTTGCGTCATCAAAAAACATTTCATAAAAATCGCCTAAGCGAAAAAATAAAAAGGCATCTTGGTACTCTGCCTTGATTTTTAAATATTGCTGTATCATGGGCGTATAACTTGCCATATTTCTAATCCCTCACTATATTACATTCGAATTCATACCATCTTTCATTATAGCATATAAAATCACCTTTTTTCTCCTAGATAGGACACAAAAAAACTAGGGGGATATGCGCCCTAGTCATCAATTACTCTTCTGGATCACCCGCTAGAAATTCTGGATGAATATCCTCTAACTCCTCATCCACCTCTTCTTCCCACTCATGATCATCTTTTTCTTTCCAGCTTGAATTGACCTCTACAACAATTTTTGTTTCTCCTACCACTTCAGCAATGAATTCACGCTCTGCCTGAACGATAATTTTATTGCCGTTTGGAGAAATGGTCACTTCTAGACAATTCGGCTGCTGCAGCACTTTTGCAATCACTTCGTGCTCATCATCAAGGAAATTTTTATCTTTATATCTTAGTTTGATGATGTCTACATATTTCACCCGTTCTGTGACAACTTCTGTTTTTGTGTTATCAGCGTAAGAATACCATACGTTAATATCAAAGGTTCCTTCAATCTCAACAGTTTTACCGACCTTTTCAGCATCATACTTATGATTAATGATCCAACCACCTAGGATGCTGGTTGGTTTTTGCGATGGAGAAATGGTGTGTGTGCTTTGGGTGAATTTCCTCCCTTTTGCAACCACCGCTTTTGTAATAATTTCTCTGTATTCAGACATTCCGGCATGCCTCCTTGTTCTTGATCGTTTTATCTTATGCTGGGCATTCGTCTAGTGTGTCACGATTTTGAACTTCATGTTCAATTAAATTCATTTCTGTTTCAGTGTATGCATGGTTGCCCATAAACTTGCCTTGAAAATTGGAAAAGTTGGAGAGTGAGAGATTGGGGTTGACTGTAATGGTGTAATTTGATGTAATAAAGTTAGTAGCCCTTCTTTATATAGGGAGGGATTTTTGTGAAAGAGTTTCATATTATAATAAATATTTTTGGATTAAGCATTGAGTTTCAATTTAAATCTTCTAATCTGTAAAATCAATTCATTTTTAGTTTATAACGTATCACTATAATATTTTGAATAAATAAATCAATACATTTTTTACGAAATACAGGGCTACTGCATCAACATTTTGTTGTTGATGCAGTAGCAAAATACAAATTACATATATTCTATATAATAAAAACCCCGCATTTGCGGGGTTTTCTCATTTAATGGAGCAACTTGGTGATGAGTTTTTCACTTTTGAACCGGTTTCTCCTAATAAGAGGTCACCGCCGGTTGAAAGAATGATTTCATCTGTTACTTGATTAGAAATCGTATGCGCTACGAGCTGAAGCAGGGAATTGACTTCCACTTGTGATTCTTTGAATTCTTGAATCACTGGGATTTCATCCAGTTCTTCTTGCAGGGCATCGATTTTTTCTTCCACTTGCTTTAAGGCTTCATGTTTGCCGTAATGCTTTAAATTCACAGCTTGTTTTTGAAGCGCCTTAATTTGGTTAATAATCGTTGAAATTTTTGTATTTTCATTGATTTGCGCTTCTGCTTTCTTGAAGAAATCAACTTCTTCTGTTTCAGAAATCATTTTAGCGAGCTCTCTTGCGCGCTCGACAATCTCTTTTTTTGAATAAAGCGTCATTTTAATTCACCTCGATAGCTTCTCCAACCATTTCTCCGTCAAGAGACCAAGTTTTGGCTTGTGTGATTTTCACTTTGACGATGTTGCCAATCGCTTCTTTTGGTGCTTTAAAATTCACAAGCTTGCTTTTACTTGTATATCCGGCTAGGATTTCAGGGTTGTTTTTACTTTCACCCTCTACTAATACTTCGACAGTCTGCCCTTCATATTCCTTCATTTTTTTCGCAGAAATTTCATTCACGAGGGCATTCAGGCGCTGCAGACGTTCTTTTTTCACATGCATTGGCACGTTGTCTTGCATTTTCGCTGCTGGTGTTCCTTCTCTTGGAGAGTAAATGAACGTATAAGCAGCGTCAAACTCAACCTCGCGATAGAGGGAAAGTGTTTCTTCAAACTGCTCATCTGTCTCATTTGGGAACCCGACAATAATATCCGTTGTTAATGAAGCATTTGGCATCGCTTCTTTGATTTTGCGCACAAGATCAAGGTAACGCTCACGGTCATATTTTCTCGCCATAAGCTTCAAGACAGAAGAACTGCCGGATTGAACTGGCAAATGAATATGATCGAGAAGGTTCCCACCCTTAGCAAGCACTTCAATTAAGTGATCGTCAAAGTCACGCGGGTGGCTTGTTGTAAAACGGATACGCGGAATATCGATTTTACGTAGCTCATCCATCAAGTGTCCAAGACCATATTCCATGTCTTCAAAATCTTTTCCATACGCATTCACGTTTTGACCAAGAAGGGTAATTTCCTTATATCCTTCTGCCGCTAAACGTCTGACCTCTTGAATAATTTCGTCAGGGCGGCGACTTCTTTCCTTACCGCGCGTGTAAGGGACGATACAGTATGTACAGAATTTATCACAACCGTACATAATATTCACCCAGCCCTTAATTTTTCCTTGGCGGGCTCTCGGAAGGTTTTCAATGACATCGCCTTCTTTTGACCAAACCTCGATGACCATTTCTTTTGAAAGATAGCATTCAGATAACAGCTCTGGCAGGCGGTGAATGTTATGTGTACCGAAAATCAAATCAACAAATGGATGTTTCTTCAAAATACGGTTGACGACAGATTCCTCTTGAGACATACATCCGCAGACACCTAAAATTAAATCTGGCTTTTCACGCTTTAATGCTTTTAAATGACCAAGCTCTCCGAACACTTTGTTTTCCGCATTCTCACGAATTGCACAAGTGTTTAATAAGATGACATTTGCATCCTCCGTTGAGTTTGTCGGTTCATAACCAAGCGCCATAAAAATACCAGCCATCACTTCTGTGTCATGCTCATTCATTTGACAGCCATATGTGCGAATATAAAACTTGCGCCCGTTTCCTAACCCTTGAAAACGCTCGTCAATTTGAAATTGATTGTATTCGACTTCTTCTTTACCCCGTTTTTTTGCATCTTTTAAGGAAGGCGGAATGTACACAGCTTCAAAATACTGGCTATAGTCCTTCTCGGATTTTTTGTCCGATGAACTTACTTGTCCGCTCGCTTTTCTCTGCTCTTCATTCATGAATTTGTACTCCTTTCAAACCAAGCTCCACCCTACAGTATAGACTATTTTGTGATGAATTGAAAATAAATTCATATACAGTTTTTCTATAAAAAATGGCTATTCAGCAAGAAGGTCACAGCCAATCTCTTTATTAAAAAAAGAGAGCCTGCGCTCTCTCAATCAAGTATGTTCAGTTTTTTTGCTTCTTCTTCGATGATCGTCAGTGCACGGTCCAGTTCTTCTTTTGTGTGCTCTGCTGTGATGATGGCTCTAATTCTCGCTTTTCCTTTTGCTACAGTTGGGAAAGCGATGCCCTGGGCAAACACGCCTCGGTCTATTAAAGCCTTTGAAAAGCGGAACGTAAGAGCTTCGTCTCCAATCATGATTGGAATAATTGGTGTTTCTGTCGGAGCAACTTGAAATCCAAGGCTGACGACTTTTTCTTTGAAATAGGCGGCGTTTTCCCAGAGCGTGCTAATTCGCTCTGGTTCGTCTATCAGCACTTCAATCGCTTCTTCACACGCTCTAGTCACAGCTGGCGGATGTGAGGTGCTGAATAAAAACGGTCTTGCTTTATGCTTTAAATAATCAATTAAAACGGCTGATCCCGCTACATAGCCGCCGAGCACTCCGACAGCCTTACTAAGTGTCCCAACCTGAATATGCACTCTGCCGTCGAGTTTAAAATGGTTGACTGTCCCGCGGCCATTTTCACCAAGCACGCCCGAGGCATGTGCATCGTCTACCATCACAAATGCATCATATGCTTCTGCGAGCCTGACAATCTCAGGAAGTGGCGCAATATCTCCATCCATCGAGAACACACCGTCTGTGACGATGAGACGAACGCGGTAATTCATAGATTTCTTTAAAATTTTCTCAAGCTCTTCCATATTGGAATGACCATATACTTTTTTATCTGCTTTTGTTAACCGAATGCCGTCAATGATTGAGGCATGATTCAGTTCATCTGAAATCACAATATCATCTTTTGTCAGGATACTTGATAAGACCCCTTGATTGGTCGTAAAGCCTGATTGGAATACAAGGGCTGCCTCGGTCTTTTTAAATGCAGCGAGCTTTTTTTCAAGACGTTCGTGCATCGTCATTGTGCCAGCGATCGTTCGTACCGACCCCGTACCAGCACCGAATTGATCAATGGCCTCTTTTGCCGCTTTCATCAGCCTTGGATGTGAGGTGAGGCCTAAGTAGTTATTTGAGGAGAGCTGTATGACAGGTTGTTCATTTAATGTCACAGTGGATGATTGTTTTGAGTCAATCTCTTTCAATGTTTGGTGAGTGCCTTGCTGCTTCATTGTTTCCAGTTCATCTTGTAAATACGTGAATTCTTTCATCATTTCTTCCCCCTTTGATTTGATGGCATCATCAGTACGACCTTTCCGCACATCCCATTTCTCATGAGTTCAAATCCCTTTTCGAACTGTTCAAATGGTAGTGTATGGGTGACAACTGGCTTGACATCGATGGTATTTGTTCTTAATAACTCAGATACTTGACGCCACGTTTCAAACATTTTTCTCCCCGTGATCCCTTGCACGGTTAATCCCCTAAAAACAATTTGATTCGTAATGTCAATTGTCACTGGTCGTTCTGGCAAGCTTAGTATATTGATTTTCCCTCCATTTGCACAAGCTTCGAGAGCTTGATTAATGGCAACTGGATGTCCTGACATCTCGCATATCACATCTGCCCCCTCCATCCGCGTGAACTGCTTAATCACCTCAACAGGATCACCTTTTCCAATATCCACGATATGGTCTGCTCCCATTTCCCGGGCAAGATTCAGCCTGTATTCGTTTTGATCGACAGCAAACACTTGGACAGCACCGGAAGCATTCG
The DNA here is from genome assembly GCF_030209735.1 of Bacillus sp. lyk4-R2A-2. Taxonomy (NCBI): domain Bacteria; kingdom Bacillati; phylum Bacillota; class Bacilli; order Caryophanales; family Bacillaceae; genus Bacillus; species Bacillus sp. lyk4-R2A-2. The sequence goes on along the minus strand of NZ_JARVRK010000004.1, from coordinate 759,132 downwards.
CGACGGCGATCGCCATTAAACCGATTGGTCCGCAGCCAAAAATCGCCACTGACTTACCTGAAACAGGTGTGTGCAGCACTGTATGAACCGCATTGCCAAGCGGCTCTTGAATAGACGCAAGCTCTACTGGCATTTGAGCTGGATTGTGCCACACATTTTGTTCAGGTACTTTGACATATTCAGCAAAACAGCCGTCAATGTCTACTCCTAAAATTTTCGTTTCATTGCACAAGTGCTGTTGACCTGTTAAACACATAGAGCACTGATTACATACAACATGTGTCTCTGCCGATACAAAATCCCCTACTTTTGCACGTGAGACTTGCTTCCCCGTCTTGACAACTTCCCCTGTAAATTCATGTCCAAAAATGTAGGGCGCTTTAACTCTTCCCTTTGCCCAGTCATCCCAATTGTAAATATGCACGTCTGTTCCGCATATCGAAGTGGCTTTCACCTGAATCAATACTTCGTGATCTTTGATTTCTGGAATCGGCATCTCCATCAGCACCGCTCCGTAAGCGCTTTCTTTTTTAACAATTGCTTTCATCTTTCCACACATGACGTACAACCCCTTTGTTAAAAAACTTCTCCCAATGAGATTTTAACACGTCTTATTTTCGTCGTAAATACCATTGTCTACTGCAAAAAGACAAATGAACACTCCACATATTTTTTTGGATATTTTTCTAAAAAAAAAAGCAAATCCCCATAGAAAAGGAGATTTACTTTTTGATTCACCGTCTTTTTGAAACGGCAATATATAAGGCTGGCACAATTAATAGTGTCAAAATTGTTGAGAAAAAGACACCCGATACAATGCAGATTGCCAGCGGCTTAAAGAGCGGATCATTACTTAATGCTACAGGCATTAGGGCAACAAGTGCCGTAAATGCTGTTAGTAAAATTGGCCTAATCCTTGCTCTTCCCGCTTCAATGACAGCTGTCTGTTGATCGAATCCCTGCTTACGCCGCTGCTCAATAAACTCGAACAAGACAACCGCATTTCGGACCACGATACCAGCTAATGAGACAATTCCCATTGTTGCCATAAAGCTGAACGGCGTTTGTGTGACAAATAGTCCGATAACAGCTCCAGATATCGCTAAGTAAACCGTTCCTAGAACTAATAGTGGAAGCATCAATGAATTGAACTGGAAAGCGATGGTCACATAAATGAGAAGCAAGACAACCCCAAATAAGAGACTAATTTCAATAAAGAACTTGGTTTGATCTTCATTTTCTCCGCCTTGAGAAATAGCTAGATCCTTCGCTGCATCTGTTTTTCCTACTTGATCGACGACTTCTTTCATGTCGTCTTTAAACGACTCTGACGTGCCAGGGTACGCCTTCAGCGTAATGGTCGGAATTCCATTTTCATGTGGAATGCTTTCGTACTGCTCTGTTTCTTTTTCTTTTACATATCGGCTAAGTGGCTCGAGTGAAGGCATACCGCCTTCATTTGAATTCACAGGCACTTTTATTTTGTTTAGCTTTAATCCATTTTGATGTGTACCTACATCCTGTTTGACCACTAAATCGATATCTTTTGTTCCTTGTTTAAAGCTGCCTAATGGCATGCCTTCTGTCACAAGACCGAGCTGTCTGCTGACAAGCTGAGCGCTGAGGCCATCCTCTGCCATTCGGTCACGGTTTAGTTCAAAGGAGATCGTTTTTACCGGCTGATTGACATCGTCAGTGATCAAGCTCGCTCCTTTTTCTTTCATTTCACTTGTGAGCGTTTCTTTAACATCAATGAGCTTTGCAAAAGAGTCACCCGCAATGGTTACTGTCACAGGTGCACCAGTTGGAGGTCCTTGAACAATGGTTTTCATAAAGATATCAGCATCTTTAAATTTCTTACGCAATGGCTCTGTCATACGATCGATCAATTGTTTACTCGTCATCTGATCATTGTCTACTCTCACGACAACCTGGCCAGTATGATCACTTGCATTTGAGATACTTTCATTAAACAGGTTCGGTACACCGCCGCCTGCAAAGATCGCCGTCTCTTCAATGCCTTTCTGCTGTTTCATCTCTTGTTCTATTTTCTCTAATGTTTCATTTGTTTTGTCTAATGTTGTTTCACTTGGAAGTGTGACAGTGACAACCACTTCTTTCTTATTCGCTGCAGGGAAAAATTCAAATGGTGTGACGAAAATTAGTAAAAAGGCAAGCGTTGCAACAAGCAAACCACTTAAACCAATAAGCAGCGGACGCTTCACAATATTCGTCAGCACACGGTCTGCATAAAAATCAGCTAATTTTTTTAACGGTTTGCCTAGGAATCCTGGCTCTTTTTGAATTTTCTTGTTCTGTCTTTTTCGGTTCACAGTATATTGATAGACTGGCACTAGTGTCAGAGAAATTACCATAGACGCAAGTACAGTCGTTACGAGGACAGACGGTAATGCTCGTATAAATGAACCGTTTGCACCTGATAGGAAAACAAGTGGCAAGAAAGCAAACACAACCGCAAGTGTTGAGGTCAAAATAGACCCTGCAACTTCTTTGACCCCTGCAATCGTTCCTTTCAGCGGACTTTCATATTTTTTCATCTGCCTTAAAATATTATCGTTGACGACAATGGCATCATCGACAAGTATTCCTAGGGCAATGATAAATCCGATAATCGATATCTGATTGAGGTCCACTTGTAAAAATGGCAGCGGAATCGTTCCGATTGTGATTGATAATGGGATGGCAAGTGAAACGATGAACGCACCGCCAATGGTCAGACCAAGTGTGGTGACAACAATAACAGCGATGACCGCAACAATGGCTTCTTTTATCAAATCATTAAAAATGGCATCCACTTCACTTTTTTGTGAATAGTAGTTTACCCACTCGACACCACTTGGAAGCTGCTTCTCTTTCTCAATAACATGACTGACTTTGTCATACATTTTAGGAATATCAAGCCCTGGTTTGATATTGACTGTAAATGAATAGGCAGGCTTTCCGTTATACGATACAATGTCACTTTTCTCTTTTTCTACTTCTTTTAAGCTGCCAAGCTGACTGATTGTGACCGGTTCACGGTTCGTTTTGGAGAAAAGCTCAAGCTTTTTCACTTGATTCAAACGGTCGTAGGCATCGATGGACAGCTTAACCTTCTCGCCGCCTGTCCGAATGTCGCCTAGTGGAGATGTGTCAAATTCCTGATTGATGGCATTTGTGACATCCGTTACACTTAACCCTTCATCCTCCAGTTTACTTGAATCTAAGTTTAATACCGCTTGTTTGTCATTGAATCCTTTGATGACGACACTGTCTACCCCATTGATGTCCTCAACCTTTTCCTTCAACGCACGCAGCGATTCCTGACTTTTTGCTAAGTCTGCTGATTGACTTGCCACAGCCATATAAGAACCAACCGGCACGCTGCCAAACTCATCCTTTACATCAGGCTCCATCACTCCATCAGGAAAGGACGACGCAGCACTTGTGGTTTCGTTCTTAATTTGACTTGCCACCTTTTGAAAGTCGGCTTGATCATCAATTTCAAGCACAATATTTGAAAACCCAATGGCAGAAACAGAGCTCGTTTTCTCTACACCATTGATATCAGATATGGCTGATTCGAGCTTATTGGTTACATCACTTTCCACCTGTTTTGCATCCGCACCTGGGAACACGGTGGAAATCGTGATGATATTCGCTTGGAATTCTGGCAGTTCTCGCTTAGGAAGCTGCGTAAATAAATAGCCGCCAGCAATGAGAACAATAAAAAATAAAATAAAAACAAGCTTTCCTCTTTTCAAAAAAGCTTCAATCATTATTTCACCTACTTAAATATTTATTTTTGATGAAGTATTTTTAACTTAATCTTAATTTATCATCATGGTGAAAAAATGCAAGCTCTAATATGTCATTTTTATCTATTTCATGAACTGAATATGTTATATAAGAAATGTATAGTGGTAAACAAAAACAACCTGCTTACATGATGTAAGCAGGTTGAAAATAATAAAATTAGAATTATCGTGGCTCAACAATCAATTTGATGGCTGTTCTTTCTTCTCCATCGATAAGAATGTCAGTAAAGGCTGGAATGCATATCAAATCCACTCCACTTGGTGCAACAAATCCCCTTGCTATGGCTACAGCCTTGACCGCCTGATTCAGCGCTCCAGCGCCGATTGCTTGTATTTCCGCTGCACCGCGTTCACGTAAAACGCCTGCTAATGCTCCTGCTACTGAATTCGGATTTGACTTTGCTGACACTTTTAAAATTTCCATTTCTGCTCCCCCTTAAATTTACAATGGATAAGTGAGTGTTCATTAGAACAATCTTTGTTAGATGATGCTATTTTTTGAAAATCCATCCCCAAAATGTTTTTCAAAAATAGCAGGCTACCTACCATTTTTACTATATTCACGATAGAGGGCGCATATTCCTTCTTTCTGATTAATATTTTTCTGAAATAAATATGTGAACATTTATTCAAAGAAAATATGGTCATCATTTATCAAAATTCGATCAATTTTGACAGCTTTTTTCGACTGTTCGTCAATTTCTACGATTACTGCACTTAATGTCGTGCGTCCTTCCGCAATCTCAAAACGGACTGGAAGACTCGTTTTGAATCGTTTAATAATCGTCTCCCGATCAACACCTAAAATGCCATCATAAGGTCCTGTCATTCCCACATCTGAAATATACGCAGTTCCTTTTGGCAAAACGCGATTATCTGCTGTTTGAACATGTGTATGCGTTCCAACGACACATGATGCACGGCCGTCTGTATACCAGCCCATCGCTAGCTTTTCACTTGTGGCTTCACCATGAAAATCAATAAAAATGAACGGTGTACGTTTAGATGCTTCCGCAATTAACTCGTCTACTTTTTGAAATGGGCAGTCAAGTGGGGGTAAAAAAGTACGTCCTTGCAGGTTGATGACGGCTAATTCTTTCCCTTGTTTTTTGATAAACGTCAGACCTTTACCAGGTGTACCTTCTGGGAAGTTCGCCGGACGAACCATGTTGGCTGCGTCATCGATGAAATCAAAAATGTCTCTTTTATCCCATGTATGGTTGCCCATTGTGAGCACGTCAGCTCCTGCTTGCAGCAGTTCATGATAGATTTTTTCAGTGATCCCTTTTCCATGAGCAGCATTTTCTCCATTGACAATGGTAAAGTGGGGCTGATATTTCTTCTTTAGCTTTGGCAAGTATTCTTTCAGTGTGTCTCGTCCAGGTGAACCGACAATATCTCCAACAAATAATATTTTCATGCGCTTTGAACCCTTTCTCTTATAAATTGACTTCTTATCAGTGTTGCATATTTACACAAAAAAATAAAGCGGCGCTAAGCGCACCGCTCTATTTTGCATACTCTACTGCGCGAGTTTCTCGAATGACCGTCACTTTAATGTGACCAGGGTAATCGAGCTCGTCCTCAATCCGCTTACGAATATCCCTTGCTAGACGGTGAGCTTCAAGATCATTAATTGAATCCGGCTTCACCATAATACGTACTTCACGTCCAGCCTGTATCGCAAACGATTTTTCAACACCTTCATAAGATTCAGAGATATCTTCTAATTTCTCAAGTCTCCGAATGTAATTTTCAAGCGTCTCACTTCGTGCACCAGGGCGTGCTGCAGATAATGCATCTGCTGCCGCAACAAGAACAGCGATAATAGATGTCGGTTCTTGGTCACCGTGGTGAGAGGCAATACTGTTGATGACAACAGGATGCTCTTTATATTTCGTCGCAAGCTCAACGCCAATTTCTACGTGGCTTCCTTCTACTTCATGATCAATGGCTTTTCCAATGTCATGCAGAAGACCTGCTCGTTTTGCAAGCTTTGCATCTTCTCCAAGCTCTGAAGCCATGAGACCTGCAAGATGTGCAACCTCAATTGAATGCTTCAGGACATTTTGTCCATAACTTGTACGGAATTTTAAGCGACCGAGAATCTTGATGAGATCCGGATGCAGACCGTGAACTCCGACTTCGAATGTCGTTTGCTCACCCATCTCACGGATATAATCATCGACTTCACGGCGTGATTTTTCCACCATTTCTTCAATTCGTGCAGGATGAATGCGGCCATCCTGGACTAGCTTGTCCAGAGCTATCCTCGCTGTTTCACGTCTAATCGGATCAAAGCCCGATAGGATAACAGCTTCAGGTGTATCATCTATGATCAAGTCAATACCTGTTAACGTTTCTAACGTACGGATATTTCGTCCTTCACGTCCGATAATACGACCTTTCATCTCATCATTTGGAAGATTGACTACAGATACCGTCGTTTCAGCTACATGATCAGCTGCACAACGCTGTAACGCAAGTGAAAGAATATTTTTCGCCTTTTTATCAGCCTCTTCTTTCGCTCGGTTTTCAGATTCTTTCGTCATGACTGCAATGTCGTGGGAAAGCTCATTTTCAACTTGATCCAGAATGATTTGTTTCGCTTCATCTCGAGTTAAACTTGAAATACGTTCCAACTCGGCTTTCTGCAAACGAATCATATCATCCACTTTGCTTTCCATCTCTTCAATATGTTGTTGTCGTTCATTCAGAGAATGATCTCTCTTCTCCAACAGGGACTCCCGTTTATCTAAAGATTCATCTTTGCGATCAAGATTTTCCTCTTTTTGAAGTAAACGGTTTTCTTGTCTTTGAAGCTCATTACGTCTTTCACGAACTTCTTGCTCCGCCTCTACACGAAAGGAATGAATTTCATCCTTCGCTTCCAAGAGCGCTTCTTTCTTCAATGCTTCCGCATCACGCTTTGCATCCTCAACAATTTGTTCGGCCATGTTTCTTGCGCCGGATATTTTTGCTTCTGCAATGGTTTTACGAACAAAGTAGCCAACAACTAAACAGATTAGGCTCAGCAAAATGGAGATGATCGTAAACATCGTAGGCGACATATTTTCACCTCCTCTTGCTATGAACTTGGTTTTACAAATAAAGTGTCGGCATGTACATTGTTTTGTGTCTCAACATACAGGGCCTTCACAGGGAATGAGATCCTCACTGCCCTTGTCAAGTTTAAATTAGTTATCAATCATGTTAAGAAAAACAAGTGATACATTTCCATTGTAATTGTGTCGGAAATACTTGTCAAGCTTGCTATCTTAACGTTTGCAAAAGCAGATCAGAATTATTCTTGATTCAGCAGCTGATATATTATATTGTTCACTTGGCCCAGTTTCGTGTTATTTTGAATGTTTGACAACAATACAACAATGGTTTGTCCAGATTTGCTAAAGCTGTTCAAAATGTTGAAACCCGGCATGACACCATGGTTTGAATAGCTGCCGGGAGCAACATAAAATCCCATTCCGTATGTGGAGCTGCTTCCTGGCGTAAACATCTTTTTATAGCTCTTCTGCGAATACAGTTTGCCGTCTATCAGTGCTTGGTCAAATTTGCACATATCTATAGCACTCATATAAATATCTCCAGCACCATACAGCTGAGATAGATCAGGCATATACGGTGTAATCATTCTGCCGCCTTTCAGTTTATACCCTACAGCAGGATAAGGGTTTTTTTCATATGTTTTGTAAAAACCTGCATGCGTCATTCCTGCCGGTTTAAAAATATGATTCGTTATATATTGTTCATAGGACTCACCGCTTACTTTAGCAACAATATAAGCAAGAACAGAATAGTTGGAATCCTTGTATTCCCATACGCCCGGCTGACGATTAATTCCCTGACGTTCTATATCTTTTATTAAATTGTCCGGAGTAATTGCGCCGTTTCCTTCAATATGTCCGTTTATTCCCGATGTATGTGTAAGCAGATTTTTCAAGGTAATCTTTTGTCCGTTAGGGAAATGAGGTAAATACATGCTTACCGGATCACTTGTCTGAAGTTTCCCCTTTTCCTCAAGCTGCAAAATAGCGGTTGCTATCAGCGCTTTTTGTGACGAACCGACATAAAAAGATGTCAATGGATTATTTTGAATTTTTTGTTTACGGTCTGCATAACCAAAACCTTTATTTGTTACGATTTCTCCATTTTTAACCATCATGGCTGTTCCGCTGAAACCGATCTCATTTAAATAGCTGCTGATATTTTGATTGCGGTCTACTGTTTTGATTTGTTCCTCTGATTTTTTGACGGTTTTCTTTTTGACTTCTTTTTTCTGGCTAGTACTTGAAGCTGCTGCAGTTTGTTGAAACGGGTTGTTCTCTTCACTATTTCGATGAAGCACATTCCACATCGTTAAGTAAATCATCGCTGCTAAAAAAACAAGCACAAGTTTTCCCCTCTGATTTGGTTTTCTCTGTCTGCGTTTTGCAGTTCTACTGCGGGTTGGGCTTGTCATTACCTTTTCCTCCCAAAATAAATCCCATTTTATATTTTAGACGGATGAAGTACTGAAAAAGTTGTCGAAAGTTTTTTGCAAAATAAAAAAGGCTGAGTTTTTTCACCCAGCCTTTTGTATCATTTCATACTGATTTTATTTTTATTCTAATTCTTCTAGCGCCTCTTCAGCTTCCTGCTGCGCTACTCCGTTATTATCCAAGCCGTAATGTTCGCGAATTTGCTCCTGAATCATTAGCATGATATCTTTGTTTTCTTTCAGGAACTGTTTCGCATTTTCGCGGCCTTGTCCAAGACGTTCCTCTTGGTAAGAATACCAAGCACCGCTCTTTTGTACGATATCTAGTTCGCTTCCAAGGTCGATGATTTCGCCCTCTTTTGAAATTCCTTCACCGTACATAATGTCTACTTCTGCAATACGGAATGGCGGTGCTACTTTGTTTTTCACTACTTTAATTCTCGTTTTATTCCCCATAATGTCATTGCCCTGCTTCAGCTGTTCAGCACGGCGCACTTCTAAACGAACAGATGAATAGAACTTCAGCGCACGTCCACCTGGCGTTGTTTCAGGGTTACCGAACATGACCCCAACTTTTTCACGAATTTGGTTAATAAAGATGGCAATGGTTTTTGATTTATTAATGGCACCAGATAGTTTACGAAGTGCTTGGGACATCAAACGTGCTTGTAGACCAACGTGTGAATCACCCATGTCTCCTTCAATCTCTGCTTTTGGTACAAGAGCAGCTACTGAGTCAATAACAACAATGTCAACTGCACCACTGCGGACAAGAGCTTCTGCAATTTCAAGTGCTTGTTCTCCTGTATCAGGCTGAGAAAGTAACAACTCATCAATATTGACACCTAGTTTTTGAGCGTAAACTGGATCGAGCGCATGCTCTGCATCAATAAATGCAGCTTGTCCTCCCTGCTGCTGAACCTCGGCAATGGCATGAAGTGCTACTGTCGTTTTACCAGAACTCTCTGGACCATATACTTCAATAATACGGCCACGAGGATATCCACCTATTCCTAGTGCAGTATCAAGTGCTAACGAACCACTCGGTACTGTTGAAATACGTGTATCTGTTCGCTCTCCTAGTTTCATAATAGAGCCTTTACCAAACTGTTTTTCTATTTGTTTAAGAGCCATATCTAAGGCTGCTTGACGATCACTCATTCTATTGTTTCCTCCTTTATCAATTCCACTATCTATACTATACCTTGTTTCACGTCATTTGCCAAGAAAAAAACGAACACATATTCGATTTTTTCTTGGCAGATTTTTAAGAAAAGAGTGATTTCTATTAGAAAAAACACTCTTTTATAAAGGAGTAAACCTAACAAAAAACAAAATTAACTTTCTTTTAATAAATTGAGCAAGTGATGCAGTCCGTATTTCACAGCGCGCTTTCGAATGCCCGACCGGCTTCCTGTAAACATCCATTCAAACACGTCTGTATGGTCTTTCGTAGATAGCCCGATGAACACTTTTCCGACAGGCTGTCCCTCGTGGGTATCAGGGCCTGCTACACCCGTAAAGCTAATGCCAATATCACTTCCCGTAAGCTTTCTAGCACCTTCAGCAAGCTCTAAAGCACACTCTTTGCTAACAGCACCATGAGAAGACAATGTTTCCTCACGGCAGCCAAGCACCTGCTGTTTGACTTGGTTTGTATAACAAACGATACTGCCGCTTAAAATCGACGATGCACCTTCAAGATCTGTCAGCCATTCAGAAAACATTCCGCCTGTCAGGCTCTCAGCCGCTGCCACTGTTTTCCCGTGTTCGTGCAGAGCCTTGGAGGCTTCACGGACAAGTGATGTATCACCATACCCGTAGAAGTACTCTCCTACACGCGCTAAAATTTTCGCTTCCGTCTCTTTTAACAGACGCTCCGTTTCTTTTTCATCCTTATGCTTAGCCGTGAGCCTAAGTGTCACTTCACCGTCAGATGCGAGAGGTGCAATCGTTGGGTTGGTTTGAGCATCAATTAAATCTTCTAGGTCTGTTTCAAGCTGTGATTCACCGATTCCGAAAAAGCGAAGAACAACAGACACGATTTTTTCCTTCAAATCCAGTTTCTCAGATATCAGCGGCTTCGCCTCGTTCTCAAACATTGGATGCAGTTCACTTGGCGGACCAGGAAGAAGCATATAAAACGTATCGTTTTCTTGAATAAACATACCTGGAGCCATTCCAAACCGGTTCACGAGCACATCAGATCCTTCTAGGACGAGTGCCTGCTTCCGGTTATTCGGTGACATGTCTCGTCCAGTCTTTCGAAAGTATTCTTGAATGGATTCAAATGCTTCTTCATTTAGCACGAGCTCTTTTCCAAGCGTACTCGCGATGGTTTCTTTTGTTAAATCATCTTTCGTTGGTCCAAGACCACCTGAGAAGATAATAAAATTCGATCTTTCCTGCGCCACTTGAATGGCCCTTTTTAAACGCTCTGGATTGTCACCAACTGCTGTATGGTAATAAACATTCACACCAATTTCAGCCAGCTGTTTGCTGATGAATTGTGCATTCGTATTCGTAATTTGCCCTAGCAAAAGTTCGGAACCGACTGCAATAATTTCTGCTTTTCTCTCTGACTTCAAAGCGTACACGTCCTTTTTAGTTAGCATTCTTTAAAGCTTCCCAGTTTTTCACAAAGTAATCCCAGCCTGACACAACAGTGAAGAACACTGCTACCCACATCGCAAGGTCACCAAACGGGAATGATACAAGTTCGAACGGCAGGTTATGCAATAGAAGAGCTGAAATCGCAATGATTTGCGCCCATGTTTTCACTTTTCCAAGCATATTAGCTGCTACCACTTCACCGCCTCCAGCTAGTACAAGCCTTAGACCAGTTACAGCAAATTCACGGCTAATGATCACAATCGCCATCCATGCCGGCGTGAGGTTGTACTGAACAAGTATAATTAAAGCAGCTGAAACAAGCAATTTATCTGCAAGCGGATCTAAAAATTTACCAAAATTCGTCACTAAGTTCAGTTTACGCGCATAGTACCCATCAATCCAGTCCGTTGTCGAAGCAACAATAAACAGGATTGCTCCAACAAGATGTGTCACTTCGATGCTGACGTGACCAAAACGCGCAACGCCCCAATCTAAAGGTGCAAGCATAATAATCATAAAAACAGGGATCAAGGCGATCCTAGAAAGAGTTATTTTATTCGGTAAGTTAAACATGAATTTCAATCCTCCAATAAGCCATTTTTTTATGTATATATAATAGTAGGAACAAAAGAAAAGTCATCTACTTGCTTAAGATGACTTTTCCTTTCCTTTATTCACAATCACAATGTTTTGTGTCATGGTGTTCTTAGGGTCTAATTCGTACTTAAGCGTCTCGTCATTCACCTTAATATCAATTCCAGTCGCATTGCCTAGACGGATATCGACCTGAGAGAGCTCAGACAAGTCTGTTTTAAACGATTCGCCATCTTTAAGTTCACCCATTTTCAGCACTTTTCCAGATTCGTCTCTGACGCGCAGCCAAGAAGCTTTTGTAGCAGAAATGGTTAACTCCATCTCATCTGCGCCTGACACTTCATACGTTGTCGTTGAGCCTTCTGTATTCGCTGCCTTCAAAGAGACCGTTTCATCGTCTTTGGATGAATCCTTTGATGAGTCATCTTTTTTAGATGATTTTTCTTGATCATCTGACGAAGCTTTTTCTTTTTTCTTTTGATCCTTGGCAAGAGATGAATCCTCAGATACTTCATACTTAGATTCTGACTGCTGAGGAGCCGTCTGGTTGTTCTTCTGTCCGCTATCATGATTGACCGCCTGCACGATGACATAAATGATCGCGATGACCACAAGGACGCCTCCAATAATCAAGATGGTCGGCAGCAGCTCAAGCACCTTCGAGGCAGGCTTAGGCAGCTCTCTTTGCGGCTTAATATTTGATAATTTATCAGATACTTCATCGTTATATGTGCTCGGCACATCTTTACGAAATTCTTCGAACAATTGTTCAGGATTTAGTCCAACGGCTTCGGCATATTGTTTAATAAATGCTCTGACGTAAAATTTACCTGGAATAATATCATAGTTTCCTTGTTCGATTGCTAGCAAGTAGCGCTTTTGGATTTTGGTCACCGTCTGAAGATCCTCCAGCGACATCCCTTTTTCCTCTCTGGCCTCAATGAGCCGTTTTCCCAATTCAGTCAAAACAAACACCTACCATTACCATATTAAAAATCGAAGCCAGAAAAACCAGAATGATCAAACACTTGTGGTTCTTCAGCGTGCTCATATGTAATCTCTTCGTCTGCACTATTACGCAATTCAATGATATAGTCGAAATCATCCATTGTATATTCTGAATTTTGAATAAAGATGTCTGGATGCTCAACTACTTTTGTTGCCGGCAGTCTCATAATTTCTCTTAAAAGCTGCAAGTGCTTCTCAGAACCTCTTCGCGTCGACACAATCCCATCAATAATAAAGACGTTATCTGGGCTGTATTCATCCGCAATCAGCTGACTTCGGATCGTCTGTTTCAAAAGAGTCGACGATACAAATAGCCATCTCTTGCTGGCACATACACTTGAAGCCACAATTGATTCTGTTTTTCCGACACGCGGCATCCCGCGAATCCCAATCAATTTATGTCCTTCTTTTTTAAATAGTTCTGCCATAAAATCAACAAGAAGACCAAGCTCGTCCCTTTCAAATCGGAACGTCTTTTTGTCATCTGCATCACGCTGAATATATCTGCCGTGACGAACCGCTAAGCGGTCACGAAGTTTTGGCTGTCTTAATTTCGTTACTTTTATCGTTTCCATTGTATTTAAAATTGATTCAAGGCGCTTAATTTGATCTGTATGGTCACAGCGCAAAAGCATTCCGCGTCTTGATACATCAACACCATTAATTGTCACAATATTAATTGAAAGCATCCCCATTAGAGATGAAATGTCTCCTAAAAGTCCGGGACGGTTTACCTGTATCTCATATTCAAAATACCATTCGAGCTTTGCCAAATGATATTACCCCCTTCATTGTGGCAAATTTTTACCTTCCTATATCATAAAGCATTTTCACATTTTTAGAAAGCACAATGTTGTGAAACAGTTAAAATAAAAAGAGAGGCACAAACGACCCCTCTTTTTGTTTAGTGCGAGCTATTATTTTCAACCAGTTTGACCATCATATTGGCAATTGCGCGCTGCTCATCTTCTGATGCAACGCTCCAAAGGTCAGCAAGTACTCTTTCTTGCTCGTTCTTTGCTTCAACTTCGTTAGCTAAATATCCGCCAATTTCATACGCAAGGTTATTGATGGTATCATCTTTTAAGCCTTTATCCTGCGCATGATTTAAGCGGTCACCTAAAAAGTTTTTCCAATGGTCCCAGTTCTCAAGTACTGACATGTCGATTCCTCCATTCGAAAAGATGAATTACAGCCATAGCTTTTGTCATGGAGTTACGAATTATACACGTTATTTAACAGTACCAGCCTCCATTAACGGATAAAATTTGACCTGTCATATAACTTGACTGCTTTGAGGCGAGAAACCAAATGACAGCTGCAATTTCCTCAGGTGATGCAAGCCGGCCAAGCGGGATTTCTTCCTCCAGCATGTCAATATCTTCTTGTGTGAAGCTTTTCATCATGTCTGTATGGACAGCACCTGGCGAAACAGCATTTGCTCTAATTCCACTTGGGGCAAGCTCTTTTGCCAGACCTTTAATAAACGCATTTTGCGCCCCCTTTACCATGCTATACAGCACTTCACACGATGCACCTGTTTCTCCCCATATTGAGCTTACCGCAACAATATGACCTGCTTTTTTTTGAATCATGGCTGGCAATAGGTGCTGGGTGAGCTCATATGGACTTGTGACATGAAGCTGCACCATACTGGCTAATACGTCTTTTTCTGTATCTGTCACTAATCCGACATGACTCTTACCGCTATTTAATACAAGAATATCTGGACATACAGGCAGACGGCTGACGAGCTCATCTGCTCCGCCCGTTTTAGCTAAATCCGCTTGAACGACATGCGTCTGAATATGACATGTTTCTTCCAGCTCAGCGGCAAGCTGCACGGCTGTCTGTTCATTTTTGTGATAATGGAGTATCACATGGCAGCCTTCCTGGGCAAGCTTTTTTGCCGCAGCCTGCCCAATCCCGCCACTGGCACCTGTTATCAGCGCCCAACGACTCATCACATGGATTCCTACTTTCTATTTGAAATATCTATTCTTTTCGTTTAAATGGGAACCAGTTCGCTGATCCGAACAATTTCACCATCACAGGTACGAACAATGGTAGCACAACGAGTGCGTACAGCAAAAGTCCTGTGAGAACAAGTGTTGCAATCTGCAGGAGAGACAGCACTCCTGAAGGAAGCATGGCTGCAAATGTTCCTGCCAAAATAACAGCAGCAGACATAATGACAGAGCCCATATTCTTCATTGATTCGGTCATCGCAAACTGAATGTCTTTTGTTTTGTATTCATTGAACCTCTCCATTAAGAAAATCGAATAATCGACTCCGAGCGCCATTAATATGACAAATCCAAAGAATGGAACCGCCCAGTTAATGCCCGGATATCCGAAGAAATGAGTGAAAATAAATTCTGTCATTCCGATAGCTGTAAAGTAAGTCAAAATAAGTGAACCTACCAAGTACAGCGGCATCACAAGCGAACGGAACAGGATCACAAGGATGAGGAAAATACCGATCATCATGTAAAGAACCGTCTTATTGAAATCTTGGTCTGAAAGCTGTTTTAAATCAGCATTCATACTTGATACACCTGAAACGCCGAATGATGCATCTTTTAAATTCGTTTCAGGAAGTGCCCGCTCGACAGAAGCTTCTACTTGTTTGATCGTCGACATGGCTTCGTTGCCATATGGATTTTTTTCTAAAATGACATCAATCTTTGTCATCTTGCGGTCATCCGACATGTATGAATCAAACACTTGCTTGAATGCTTTGTTTTTCAGCACGTCTTTTGGGATAAACCAGCCGGCCATGTCTTGATCTGGTGCATTTTTCAGTTCGTCTAAGTAGTCACCTGCACCCATTAATCCGCTTGAAATTTTCTCTAAGCCATCGACGCTTTTGTTCAGCCCATCTGTCAGTTTGGTCAGGTTATCACCAAAGCCGCCAATCTTTTCTTTCATTTGTTTTTGACCATCAATCACTTGCCCGGCACCATTAGCAAGCTTTGGCATATTATCAGCTATTTGCCCTTGACCTTTAGACGTTTTATCCAATCCAGTTTCAATTGCATCTAAGCCAGCAACGAGTTCATCGATTTGACTCGTCAAAACTTTTTGCTGCTCTTTAGCTTTTGCGATAAAGGCATCCGCTGCTTCAAGCTGTTTTCTAGCTTCTTTCGCTTGTTTGGCATAGCTGTCTGCCTGTTTTGCGCCTTCTTGCAAGGTCGTAGAAAGTTCATTATATGAAGCTTTGATGGCTTGATACGATTGATTTTCTTTCACTTGCGGAATTTGTTTTTCAAGTGTACTAAATTGTTTATTTGCTTGTGTGATTAATGCTTTTACATCCGCTGCGGCAGAGGAGGACGTATCCACCTGCGCCAATGCTGCCTTTAATTCTTTGGAAATGCTTTTATATAGCGACACTTGCTGATTTACTTGTGCGACTTGAGTCGTTAATTCTTTTTTCGCACCTTTAATTTTTTCTTTAATCTGTGCAACACCGTTTTTGTTTTGATCGATTCCGCCTTGTAAATCTCTTAACGATTTTTCGATGTTTTGAATGCCTGTTTTCACTGATTCTGTACCAGAAATCAATTTGTTAATGCCTTTTCCAGATGATTTGATTTGCGGCGTTTGATCCTCAATGGATTGACTCATTGTCGTCAGTGCATCTTGGATTTTTTTCAAGCCTTCATTACTTTTATCAAGTCCGGTATTTAGTTCTTTTGCTTGTGATTTCACGTATAGATCACTCAGCCCTTTACCGACAGGACGTGTCGCACTTCTCACTTTACTTACGCCATCTGTTTGTTCAATTGCACGGCTGAGTTTTTCAACAGCAATCAGCCCTTTATTGTTGTCTAACAGATCAGCTGATTTCACGACAATCGTTGCAGGTAGAGCTTCTCCTGGTCCAAATTTGTCAGAAATCGTATTGAATGCATTGACTGATTCATATTTATTACCGATTTCATCTAAGCTGTTATAAGAAAGCGTTCCTTTATACATGAGAATGGGCGGAAGCGTAATGATTCCTACGATTAATAAACTGAAAAGTGGTTTTTTAAATGAAAAGCGTCCTGCTGTTTCCCACATTTTTGACTGCGGATGCGCAATATCACCTTTAATCGGCCAAAATAACACTTTTCCTAAAACCGCCATAAAGAACGGAACAATCGTGAGAAGCGCCACAATGAGCACAGCGACACCAACTGCTACGGCAACAGCCGATTTATAGAGCTGAAACTGTGCCAGGCCAATACATGTAAAACCGATGAGCACAGCAATTCCGCTGAATAAAACAGTCTTTCCTGCTGTTTTATACGTAATGAGAATTGCCTCAATTTTATCTTTACCGTGTGCGATTTCTTCTTTAAAGCGGCTGAGAAGTAGAATGCAGTAGTCCGTTCCTATTCCAAACATGATCGCGACCATGAAAATTTGGGTAAAGGTCGAGAGCGGGAAGTCGAGATATTTAACTAAATAAGCCACGATGGATTGACTCACCAAGTAAGACAAAGCTACTGCGACTAATGGAACGAAAGGCGCCACAGCTGATCTAAAGACAAGGACAAGAACGATAAGAATAAACCCAATCGTAATGAACTCAGTTTTCTTCAGACCTTCTTGCGAGCTTGTGATCACGTCATCATCAATTAACGGCTGTCCTGTCATTTCATATGTTAGATTTAAGCTCTTCAGCTTTTCATTGACTCTTTCTTTAAAATCGGAAGCTTTGATTTTGTTTGAGTCATATGTAACTGGAACAAGGAGCGTCGTGCGATCTTTAGAAAGCATCTGTTTTTTGATATCTTTATTGGCGTCAAAATAAGAAGTGATGTCCTCGACATGTAGATCTTGGTCCTTTTCTAAAATCTCCATTGCCTTTTTTAAAGATGTTTCTCTTTCTTTGACGATGTTCTTTTCTTGAAAGACAATGACAATTGATTTTTCTGTATCACCGTTTTCAGACATTTTCTTTAATAACTGATTTGCATATGAGGACGGATAGCCGTCTGGTACTGAAATTTGCCCTTTTTCTTTTGTTAATTGCGCCATATTAGGGGCGGTGATGAGTAACACTGCCGCTAATACGATCCATAAAATCGTGATCAGCCATCTACCCTTTATGATTGCTCTCATTAGTACTTTGTGCCTCCTCTTCGATGATTACTTGATAGATCTTTTCATATGTTTGAATAAATGATTCCATTTCTTTTTCTTCCAGCTTTTCAAAATAAGATCGAACGAGATCCTGAAGCTGCTTTTCCATTCGGCTGACCACATCTTTGCCCTCTGGCGTGACGTAAAGGTGAACATTTCTTCGATCGGCTTTATCGTGCTCACGGACAATATAGTTTTTTGTAAAAAGACGATTGGTCATGGAGGTTACCGCACTTTTATTCACATTGCATACATTTGCAAGGTCAGTAGACGTACATCCAGGATGTAAATTGATGTATCGAAGCGAGTAATACTGATCAAGCGTCAGCTCTTTATCAAGCTTTTCCGTGATCATACTCGATACCTTTTTTTCCATCATAAGATAGACGTCTGCATATCTCTGAATGAGCTGTGCAATTTTATTTTGTTCCATACGCTGCTCCTTTTTTAGTTTAAGTGTTTAACTATTAAAGAGTTTAACTAATGAACAAAATGATTGTCAATGAAAATCCATACAAATCACAGGCTTTTATTCATTAGAGACAAAAAAGACAAACTCATTTATCTGAGTTTGTCTCTCTTTATTTATTTGGTTTTCGGGACGACTTTGAAAACGGACATCCGTTCTTCATCAATTTCTTCCTCTAAAATTTGCTGAATGTCGGTTAATTGGATCTGTTCCAGCATAGTCACGACATCAAATAAGCTCATGTCTAAAAATGCATATCGGGTAAATTGGTTTGCAATGTATTCAGGAGAGTTCATCGCTTTTAAAAAGCTTCCGATTTTCTTCTTACGCGCGAGCTCAATTTTCTCTTCTGAGATCAAGTTCTTTGCTTGAAGAAGGGTTTCTTTTAATACTTTCGCCAGTTGATCAGGATCATTTGTGTCTCCGCCAACTGACGTGAAGCCAAAGCCGCCTTCTTCCGTATAATCGTAGCTGAAGGTCTCATCAATTAAACCTTTTTCATACATTTGTTCATATTGTAAGGAGCTTTTACCAAACAGTGTCTCTAAAATGAGATTCATTCCGAGCTCATGTTTTAGCAGCTCATTTCCTTTTTTATGAGGATTCTTTGTTTTCAAACCGAACATACATTTCGAGCCTTGTACGTTCATTGGAAGTTCGTATTCTTTTCGGTACACACCTTCAGGCTCATTGATGTCTTTTCGTTTGATCTCTGGCTGGTCTGTAAATGGCTTTTTCGCCTGATTTGCTCGAACTTGATCTAATATTTGCTTCGGATCAACGGGACCGACAACAAATAGAAGCATATTGCTCGGGTGATAGAACGTTTCATAGCATTCATACAAATGATCTTTTGTAATCGGAGCAATGCTTTCTACTGTTCCAGCTATATCAATTCTCACGGGGTGCTCTTGATATAGATTTTCAATCAGACCGAAGAATAAACGCCAGTCCGGATTGTCATCATACATGTTAATCTCTTGACCAATGATGCCCTTTTCTTTTTCGACCGTTTTTTCAGTAAAATAAGGTTCCTGAACAAAATCAATGAGTGTCTCAAGATTTTGTTCGACATTTGAGGTGCTTGAGAATAAGTAAGCTGTTCTCGTAAATGTCGTAAAAGCATTTGCGGATGCTCCTTGTTTACTAAATGTATGAAATACGTCTCCGTCTTCTTTTTCAAACAGTTTATGCTCTAAGAAATGGGCAATTCCGTCAGGCACTCGAATCATGTCTTCTTTGCCAAGCGGCACAAATTCGTTATCGACAGAGCCATATTTGGTTGTAAAGGTCGCATAGGTTTTGTTAAACCCTTGCTTTGGGAGCACATAGACGTCAAGTCCGCTCTCCATTTTTTCGTGATAGACCGTTTCTTGCAGCTGGTCGAATTGAATTGTTTTCACTGTCATGAAGCACCCTCCGTTCCTTTAAGAAAATAGGTCGTATCCCATTCGATTTTCTGACCCACTTTGATGATGTCCTCTTTTGTCACTCGGTCAAGTGCTTCTAAAAAGGAATCAAGCGTTTCCCCTGTTGGCACAACGGCATGCTGATACAGGTATTCCGCTGTCCCATAAGATGTATCGATCGTTTCAAGCAGCTGATTTTTGACGACAGCTTTTGTTTGGTCAATCGCTTCATCTGAAAAATCACCTTTTTGCATCGCTTCAAATTGTTCTTTAATGATGTCTACTGCCTGCTGATAGTTGCCGACTTCAATTCCTGACATGACCATCATCAAGCCTTTAAAGCTCTCAAGTCTAGACACAGCGTAGTACGCAAGACTTGCTTTTTCCCGAACATTGATGAATAGCTTCGAGTGTGAGAAGCCGCCGAATATGCCATTAAACAAATGCAAAGCCGGATAATCGTCATCTGCAATCGTCGTATGCGTGCGAAAGCCGATATTCAGTTTGCCTTGCTTTACGTCTTCTTCGTCGATGACTTCTTTTGCTTCTCTTTGCGTGCTTGCTGATTCAGCGTGTTGTTTGACCGGTTCTCTATTACTTGTTTTGAAGTATTGAGAGACCATTTGGCTGATGTCTTGTTCGTCTACATCTCCCACAACATAAAGATCAAGCTGATTTGTTTGAAGCGCATGCTTATATGCTTCAAACAGCGAATGAGCTGTGATCGTTTCGATATCTTCCATTTCTCCATTGACGTGCAGTGCATACGGTTCACCTTTGCACATTTCCTGCACAAGCCTTAAGTTCGAGTAACGCATTTTATCATCATACACTGCTTGAATTCGCTGTTTTAAAGTGCGTTTTTCTTGATCTACATATAATTGACTAAACGCTCCATTTTCAACATACGGATGGAATAGTAGATCAGATAGTAAGGCAATCCCTTTTTCTAGTAAAGGGGTTTGATCCTTTAAATATTTCTCATTCGCCATTTCCAGGCGGAAGGTAATGATGTGATTCTCCCCTTTTTTCGCCATGTCTGCTGAAACCGTAGCACCATAAAGCTCATCAAAATAAGCACGCAATTCTCCTGTTTTCGGCATTTTCTCTGTTCCTCTTAACAGCACATGCGGGAAAAGTGAACGCATGGTGACGTCATCTTTCGATAGAGGCGCAAGCATTTTAAAAAGGATTGTGACCGTTTTAAATTTTTCTGTTTTGACAATATGAGTATGAAGACCAGGTGTGTCTAGTGTCTTCTCTTGTAAGTACGTCATGAGAAACCTCCTTTGTTCATCCTATTTATTATGTATTAGAACATAGCTGATATATACGTAAAACAGCCATTTAATAGACATTATATCAATCAGAGGAAAGGATAGGAAATAAAAACGCCTCTGCTATAAGCAGAGACGCCGGTCGTTATTTCATTCTAAAAGGCCACCAATTCCATTTACCGAAAATACGAACCATGACCGGGATGAAGAGCGGTAATACAACAAAAGCATATAATAAAAGCCCAATGAGTATGACCGTTGCAATTTCAACAAGTGATAATACACCGGACGGCAGCATAGCAGCAAAGGTCCCCGCTAATATCGCGACTGCTGAAATAATGACGGAACCCATATTTCTCATCGCTGATATCATTGATGCTTGCACATGCTCTCCCTTCCATTCATTAAAGCGATCCATTAAGAAGATCGAATAATCAATGCCAAGGGTGACAAGAATGACAAAGCTGAAAAATGGGACAGCCCAGCTGAGACCGTCGTAGCCAAAAAATGTTTTAAAGATCCATTCTGTTAAACCGACGGATGTAAAATACGTTAAAATGAGTGAAAGTGTTAAGTATATCGGCATGACGATTGACCGTAATAATATAATTAAAATGATAAAGATGCCAACTAGCATGAAAATGACCGTTCGAATAAAGTCACCGTCAGATGTTTCTTTTAAATCTACATTTAAACTTGAGATACCAGACACACCGTAATTTGCATTCTTTAACCCGCTGACAGGTAAATATTGATCAAGGGTGTCCTCAATTTTCGCAACGCCTTTCATCGCTTCATTGCTGTATGGATTCACATTTAAAATAACTTCAAAGGTTGTTAATTTACGATCAGGAGACATATACGTATGAAAGATTTGCTTAAATTCAGGGCGTTTCAGCACTTCTTCTGGAATAAACCAGCCTGTTATTTCTTCATCTGGCGCTTTCTGAAGCTGCTTTAAATAGCCGTCCGCCTCTGTGAAGCCGCTTTTGACCTGCTCAAGCCCTTCAATACTTTCATCTAAACCATCTGTTAACAATGTGAGTTTTGATGAAAGCTGGCTAAATCCTTTTTTGATGGCTTTTTGACCGTCTGTCAGCTGGTCTGCGCCATCTTCAATTTTAGGCATTTCTTTAATCAATTGTTTTTGACCCTCATTTGTTTGATCAAGACCGGCATAAATTTGATCCAGTCCTTCCATGAGCGCTTGTACTTGACGTTTTACTTCTTTTTGCTTGCTTGATAGGCTTTGAATCACTGAATCTGCTTTCTTGATCTTTTCTTTAAAGACAGAGGCTTCCTCTTCATACAGACTCATTTGGTCCCCTGCTTGATCAAGCATTCCTTTTGTGTCTTTGAATACTTTCTTTATTTCTTTATATTCATCCATATCTTTTACTTCTGGAAGCCGTTTTTCAAGTGCTTCAAACGATACATTTTCATACGAACTTTTTACTTTTTTAATGGTGGTTATTAGCTGCTGATTTGATTTCGCATGACGTTCCAGCGTACTCACCATTCGTTTAAGCTCTTGAATCATCGCTTCACTGCTTCGATATTCTTGCTCTAATTCCTTTTTTGCTTCTTTGATTTTACTTCGAATGGTTCCGACGCCATCTTTACTGCGCCTCACCCCATCTTCTAAAGAGATCAGGGACACCCTTACTTCTCCAATGCCGCTTTTGATCGCTTTTGTTCCATCAATCAGCTGATCAATGCCTTTAGCGGATTCTTGAATTTTTGGTTTTTGTTTAAGAAGGGCAAGATTTGTTTCGGTCAAACCATCTGAAATTTTTCCGATTCCTTCATGGCCTTTTCCTAGTTCTCCGCCCAGCTCTTTTGCTTGAGAGGTGACGTAAAGCTGACTTAGCCCGTCCCCAACAGGCCGAGTGACACTGCGAACTGTTTTTACTTCGTCAATGTCATTTAATTTACGGGTCAGTTTTTCAATTATGACAATCTTTTCTTGGTTATCTAACTTATTGTCACTTTCAACAAGTACATTCAGGGGCAGCGCTTCCCCAAAGCCAAATTGCTCTGATATCGTATTAAATGCAGACACTGATTCATACTTTGTCCCAATCTCATTTAAGCTGTTATAAGAAAGAGTCCCGTCGTACATCAGAATAGGAGGCACCGTAATGAGTGCAACTAAACCTAGGCTGATCAGCGGCCTTTTAAATGAAAAACGCCCAGCCCATTCCCACATTTTACTTTGCGGGTGGCGAATGTTTTCTCTTTTAGATGGCCAGAAAAGGGATTTTCCAAAAACAGACATAAAAAAGGGAACGATGGTGACAAGGGCGATCAGCAGGATACCAACTCCAACAGCAACACTAACGGCTGATTGATACAATTGAAATTTGGCAAACCCAATGCTTGAGAAGCCGACTAACACGGCTAAGCCACTGAAAAGGACCGTTTTCCCTGCACATTTATATGTGATGATAATCGACTCTTTGACATCACGACCTTGACCGATTTCTTCTTTAAAACGGCTTAACAGCAAAATACAATAATCTGTTCCTATACCGAACATAATCGCTACCATAAAAATCTGAGTAAAATTAGATAGAGGAAATTGCATATATTCTACTAGAAAAGCCACAATACACCGGCTGACAGCATAAGAAATGCCGATCGTAATGAGCGGAACAACAGGTGCCAAAATCGATCTGAAAACAATGATTAAAATAAAGAAAATAAAAATGATCGTTATAAGTTCAGTTTTCTTCAGACCTTGTTGAGAGCTTTGAATGACATCTGAATCCACAAATTTTTGTCCCGTCATTTCATATGAAACATGATAGGGCTTTAAAACTTCCTCAATTTGTTCTTTAAGCTTCACAGCTTTTGTTTCGTAGTGGTCGAATTTGAATGGAACAAGAAGTGTACTTTTATCCTTTGATAAAAGTTGTCTTTGAATGTCCGGATCTACATGAAAATACGAAGTAATTCCGTCAACGTGGAGGTCTGGAGCATGTGTCATGAGTGCAGATAAAGCCTTTTTTAATTCCTGCTCTTTCTTTGGGAACAGATGTTGTTCGGAGAATACAATGACACCCGTATCTTTTTTCCCGTTTTGATCTGTGAGCTTATCCAATAAGTGAAGTGCCTCAGCTGTTGGTGTCCCCTCCGGAACCTTTAATTGCCCTTTTTCTCTTGTTAATTCCTCTAAATTGGGCGCAGTAATAAACAGAATCACAGCTGTTATCATCCACACCACTAATACAATCCATCTTGCTTTAATTATTTGCAACATAGCTGCTTCAAGCTCCTTCTAGTTCATCAATCAATTTGCTATATTTGAGCGTGTCTGAAGTGCTGACTGCGTCTCCTTCAACGTGCTAATGGCAGGATGACCTATTCAATTGTCTTTTCGTGTTGAAGAAACACACATTCATCATCACCACGCGAACTCAATTTCCGCCTAAAGAAGGACAGAAAATGAATGTTTTTGAACACCTCCCGTTTGGAATAATTTAAAAGATATTACTATACATTAGTTTAACTATCAAAATTTTACATGTCAATTTATAAAAAAGAAAAAAGATGGCAAAATACCGTCTTTTTTCTAGATTAAACCGTTTTTAATTGTTCACTTTCATCCTCTTCATCTGGCTGGATGAAGAAGATGACCAAAAATAGAGAAATAAGACTGCAAATGGTTGAGAGAATAAAAACGATGGAGTCCCCTTTATCCATGAGATAAGCGTAAATCGGAGGTCCTAAAGCGACACCGATAAAACGCATACTGCTGTAAAACGACGTAATGGTTCCGCACTGCTCTTTTTCAATTCCTTCTGTGATCAAGGCATCAAGTGCAGGCAGGACAATACCGATGCCAACACCGCCAATGCTTAAGCAGATAAACAATACATAAAAGCTGTGATTCCACCATAAAAGCATATAGGAAAGTGATAGCAAGGCCATGCCTACGATTAAAAAGATTCTCATTTTCCCTTTTTCTTTTCCAATTGTTTTCCCAGCAACGTATGAGCTGATGGATAGAAAAAGGAGCGGAATGCTAAGCAGGAGCCCTTTTTTGACACCCTTAATTTGATAAGCTGCCTCCAGGTTATCAGATAAGTAAAAAAGCACACCAAAAAGAAGAAACATAATAAAACCGCCAATTGCAAAAATGGCATACAGCCAGCGTCCCTCATGCTTAAATATGGTCTTTGTTGATTGTAAAAATTCTTTGAATGAAGGCGGGTCCTCCTCTTTTTTCGCGGATTCTACCATGAACAGTACCATGAGAAAGCTGATGATTGAGAAGAACGGAATAAACCAAAATGGCACAAACCAAAACCATGAAGCCAAAAGCGCCCCAATAATCGGGCTCAATACCTTTCCAGCTGTGTTAGAGGTTTCAATGGCGCCTAGTCCCGCACTGACTTCTTCATCATCATGAAACAAATCTCCAATAAACGGCATCACGACAGGTGCTGCCCCGGCTGAGCCAACACCTTGAAGGACCCTGCCAAATAGAATCCACATGTACGGTTCTTTCATGATCGTTGAGGCAACTGCTGCCACAGCCCCTCCAAGTCCTGCGATTAACAGACACGGCAGGAGTACCTTTTTTCGCCCGATTCGATCTGATAAATAGCCGGCGATCGGAATACATAAGATCGCGACAACGGAGTATACCGTAATAATGAGGGAGACTTGAAAGGAAGTAATGGAAAGTGTCTTTTCTATCTGTGGCAATACGGGAATGAGCATCGAGTTCCCAAGTGTCATGATTAAAGGCACTGATGATAATGCAATAATATTCTTTTTACTGACTGTTTTCTCGCCCAACATCATTCACCCAATTCTATATACTGTTACGTATTAGTGTGGCAAGTTTTACGGGTATTATGTATGGGCAAACAAAAAGCAACCGCTTATGAAAGCGACTGCTCGTTAAAATCGTTTACGTATCACATGAAAGCTGAATTTATCCGCTCGAAAATAATTAAGCGAGTATAAGACCGGCTGATCATCCTGATCATAGTGCATTTGTTTCAGTAGTAATAATGCTGTTTCAGGGTCACATTCTAGTATCGGTGAAACCTGATCGTGGTAGCCGATTGGTTCAATGTCAGCAACTGCATATTTTATCCCGCTATGTGGTTCTCTTCCAAACAGCTCAAAAAGAGACTCTTCTTCATGTGTAAAAGAAGCGGGAAGATGCTTGACCGGAATTTTATCTAAACAGTAAACCACGGGCTGTCCATCTGCCGTCCGAACGCGCTCCATTGAAAAAATCTCATCAGATTCATCACA
This sequence comes from Bacillus sp. lyk4-R2A-2, assembly GCF_030209735.1. Classification (NCBI taxonomy): domain Bacteria; kingdom Bacillati; phylum Bacillota; class Bacilli; order Caryophanales; family Bacillaceae; genus Bacillus; species Bacillus sp. lyk4-R2A-2. The sequence continues at coordinate 733,036 of NZ_JARVRK010000004.1, read as the reverse complement.
CTGAAAACGAATCACATCATTCTCTGTTGGTTCCCCTTCTTGGGAGGATAAAAAAATGGTACCAGGCGTCATATTGACCTGCTCTATCATTTTCGTGACACTTGCCAGCTGTTCTATGCCTGTTGAAAAGAGTGGTCTTGTGTTGACGAACGTACCCACACCATGCCTTCTAATTAAATATTTCTCTTCTTCTAATATACGAAGGGCTTCACGCAGTGTCGCTCTGCTCACGCCTAAAAGCTTTGAGAGCTCAAACTCAGAAGGCAGCTTTTCTTTTTCGGCATATACGCCTGATTGTATATCTTCTTTAATACGGTCAATCACTTTCAAATATAAATGGCGATTGTCTGTTTTGGTCGACATGTTTTCCCTCCGTCTAATCAATGCAAATGATAAGATGAGAAATCTCTATTCCGAGATAAGTTGAACATAACTATATCATGTTTTTGCAAATAAATAAATAGTCTGACTTCCAGTTAACATAATCATACTATCGTTCACTTCTTTTTTAGAAAGCTCTCTTCGATTTATGAAGAGAGCTCATCATATTGTTCTTTTGAAAGCAGGACTTCTCTCGGTTTACTTCCTTCATAAGGACCGACAACGCCTCGCTCTTCCATTGCGTCAATCAGGCGGGCGGCCCGGGTATAGCCGATGCGGAATCTTCTTTGAAGCATAGAGACAGAAGCCGTCTGCATGCCGATGATGAGTTCCACTGCTTCATCATATAAATCGTCATCCACAGCTGTAAGCTGATCCTGCGTTTCTTCAGTTGGAATCATTTCTTCTTGATATTGCGCTTTTTGCTGAGTGATCACATGGTCAACGACATGCTCTACTTCTTCATCTGATAAAAAGGCGCCCTGCACACGAACCGGTTTGTTTGCTCCAACTGGCAGAAACAGCATATCCCCTCTGCCGAGCAGTTTTTCTGCACCCCCCATATCAAGGATCGTCCTTGAATCGGTTTGCGAAGACACGCTAAAGGCGATGCGAGATGGGATGTTGGCTTTAATGACACCTGTAATGACATCGACAGAAGGTCTTTGTGTGGCAATAATTAAATGAATCCCGGCTGCACGAGCCATTTGCGAAAGTCTTGTAATAGAATCTTCCACATCTGAGGAAGCGACCATCATTAAATCTGCAAGCTCGTCTACAATGACGACAATATAAGGAAGTTCTGGCTGTTTCGCCTCTTCTGATTGATTCATTCGTTTAATGTAATCATTGTACCCTTCAATATTTCTTGTCCCCGTATGAGAAAATAATTCATAGCGGCGTTCCATTTCACTGACGACTTTTTTCAGTGCCTGTGAGGCTTTCTTAGGGTCCGTTACAACGGGAGCGAGCAGATGCGGAATGCCATTATACACATTTAGTTCAACCATTTTCGGATCAATCATCATCATTTTCACTTCATGAGGTTTCGCTCTCATGAGAATACTTGTGATAATGCCATTGATACACACACTTTTTCCGCTTCCTGTCGATCCTGCTACAAGTAAATGCGGCATTTTGTTCATTTCAGCGAGCACGGCTTCACCCGAAATATTGCGGCCTAGTCCAATCAGCAGCTTCGCATTTGGACGGTCATTTTGCTTCGATTCTAATACCTCTTTTAAAGAAACCATCGCAATTTCTGCATTAGGAACCTCAATACCGATGGCTGATTTCCCAGGAATCGGCGCCTCAATCCGAATATCTTTTGCGGCGAGAGCAAGAGCTAAGTCATCACTTAGATTGACGATCTTACTTACCTTCACGCCAACATCTGGATAGACCTCATATTTGGTAACAGCCGGTCCTAAGTGAACCTGTGTGACTTTTGCTTTGACGCCGAAGCTTTGAAACGTTTTTTCAAGCTTTCTTGCATTTTCATATATATTCTTCTTGTCTGTTTGCTGTCCTGAGTGCTGCGGCTCTGCCAAAATATCCAGTGACGGCAATTCGTAATCTTTGTTTTCAAGTTCCGTAAACGTCATCGGCGGCGCCTCTTTTGGTTCATCAGCTGAATCTGATGGAGCCGGCGTACTTTGCACAGATTCTTGAAGAGGCGAAGTCTCTTTTGCCGCCTGCTCTTTTTGAACGAGCGGGGTGAGAATGTCATCTCTGTCAGCAAAGCTTGAGATAATCGGCTGACTATTGTCAGGCACTGGCGCTTCCTCTTCCATTATGATCTGATCATCTTCGTCCTCTTCCTGAATACGAGACCGTTTTTTCTTTTGGGCCGTTTTCTGAGAGGGAGCGCTCTTTTTCGCCTGCCTGATTCCTTTCATATCTTCAACAAACGCTTTCCACTGCTTCACCATAAATTGCGAGACAGGCAGCGTCACTTTTTTCACCATTTCTTGAAGAGATCGATTTGTAATCAGCACAATTCCAATCAGCATCAGAACGATTGCCATGATTTGAGAGCCTGCTTGTGCAAATAAGAAATAAGAAGCAGCAAATAATACGGCACCGATCATGCCGCCTCCTAAATCAGGCGACCCCGTCTCACCTTTCATGTCCATCAAGAAAAGCTCAAATGTATTTCTGATCACACTTTGAGAGCCTATCGCACCCGCAGATGAAAGGTGCTGAAAGAGCTTCACATGAGACAAAAGCAAGATACTCGCAATGATGCAGTATAGACCTGCTTTTCTTCTTGTCAACATATCTGGGATTTGTTTTTTCCAGAAGATGGTCACGCCAAAAAGAAATAATCCGATAAGGCAGAGAATGAACCATTCACCTGCAAAGAATCGGAATAAATGTACGAAGGTTTGTCCAACGACGCCTAGCTGTAAAATGGCGATGATCGCTATGGCAATACAGACTAACCCATTTAATTCATATTTCAGTTTCAGCTGTTTATTTTGTTTTTTTCTCGTTTTCCGTTTTCTCTTTTTAGCCATACTCATCACCTTACTACGAAAGAAAATATAACCTACCGAAAGATCAGAAAGAAAGCAGCCTGGTTTTGGCTGCATCTTGTTGTAAGTTTTCCCTTTATTATAGCATAGAATCATTCATATGAGTCGGTTTGATTGGAGCCTAATTGTAACTTCAATCGCTTGCCTGGTGCAAGCTCTTGATTCAAAAAGTCCATTGGATTGGTGCTCATGACCTGAACGATTTCTGCTTCATCCTCTTTCATTTCAACCATAACTGGCACGCCTTGGATGTTTACCTGCTGAAGTTTGCGGTCTCCTTGTTCCTCTGCGTAAATGGCTTCATATGGCATAGGTGTGTATAAAATCATTGGATCAGCCCCTCGTTTTGAGATGCTCTTTCTCCAATCAGCTCGTTCAACTTTTTAATCGCTTGTCCTACACCGCCTACTTCATTCATGAGACCGTATTCTGCCGCTTCATGACCAACAACATTTGTTCCAATGTCTCTTGTCAAATTGCCTTTTGAGAACATGAGCTCTTTGAACTTCTCTTCTGTAATATTGGAGTGGCTTGTCACAAAGTTAATGACTCTTTCCTGCATTTTATCTAAGTATTCAAAGGTTTGCGGGACACCGATCACAAGACCAGTTAAACGCACAGGATGAATGGTCATCGTGGCTGTTTCCGCAATATAGGAATAGTCACACGATACAGCAATCGGGACACCAATGGAGTGGCCGCCGCCAAGTACAATCGATACAGTCGGTTTTGATAAAGACGCAAGCATTTCTGCAATCGCTAGTCCCGCTTCAACATCGCCGCCTACTGTATTTAAGATGATCAAAAGCCCTTCAATCTTTGGGTTTTGCTCTACTGCTACGATTTGCGGTATGACATGCTCGTATTTGGTTGTTTTATTTTGTGGTGGAAGCTGCATGTGCCCTTCAATTTGTCCAATAATGGTGAGGCAATGGATATTTGTATCTTGCGGCAGCTGTGGTATGGCTGTTTCACCAAGCTGCTGTATTTTGCTCATAATGCTGTCTTTTTCTTCTGGCTTTCGCTCAGGCTGCTGTTCATTTTTTTCGTCCATTTGTCTCCATCCTTTCCTCAAACTCTCCTCCTATTATGAACAAGAAGGCCATATTCAATCCGCATTCCTCGCACCACATCAAAAAAGCCCAAAGAGCTTATGCTCCTTGGGCTTTCTCATCATACTTCCATAATAATTGGAATGATCATCGGCTTACGTTTTGTTTTTTCATATAGGAATTGATTGAGTACGTCACGCATGGATTGTTTCAATGTTGACCATTCAACAATTGAGTTTTCCGTTTGCTCTTTGACAATCCCTTTGACCATTTCTGTCGCTTTCACAATCAGCTCTTCAGATTCTCTGACATACACAAATCCTCTTGTGATGATTTCAGGTCCAGAAATTAATTGTTTCTTTTGTTTATCGAGCGTAATGACGACAATTAAGATACCATCTTGAGACAATAGGCGTCTATCGCGTAACACAATGTTCCCGATATCACCAACGCCAAGACCATCGATCAAAATATTGCCTTGGTGAACTTTTTCACCAATCTTGACGTTCTGTCCTCTAAACTCCACAACATCCCCTTTATCAATCAAGAAAATGTCACTTCGTTTCATTCCCACTTCTTCAGCAACACGAGAATGTGCTTTTTGCATACGATATTCGCCATTCACCGGAATTAAATACTTCGGTTTTAGTAAGTTCAGCATGAGCTTTAACTCTTCTTGGCAGCCATGTCCAGAAACATGCACACGTTTTTGTGCAAAAATGACTTGTGCGCCGCTTCTTGTAAGGAAATCCACTGTTTTTGAATAGGTAAGTTCTTGTCCAGGAAGAGGTGTAGATGCAATCACAACCGTGTCATCTTTTTCAATATGAAGCTGTTTGTGATTTTGTTTCGCCATTTTTGTTAACGCAGCAAGAGGTTCTCCGTGGCTTCCAGCTGTCAGGACGACCACATCGTTTTTCGCCATTTTCTTCACTTCTTGAACTGGTACAAATAATTCTTCGTCTGCTGTGACATAACCAAGTTTGATCGCCAGCTGAAGAGTCGTCATCATATTCTTTCCTGCTACGGCAAGCTTACGGCCATTTTGATTTGTTGCATTAATGATCTGCTGCACTCGGTTAATGTTAGATGAAGATACAGCCACAATGACACGATTTTCAGCATTGTACATCGCATTTGAGATTTCGTCTTGGACGAGCGCCTCAGAAGGTGTATAGCCTGGTTTTTCAGCATTGGCACTGTCTGAAAGAAGTGCTAAAACGCCATTGTTTCCAATTTTCGCAATCTCTCCGATGTCACAGGCTTGGTTAAGCGCTGGGGTTTGATCAAATTTAAAATCACCTGTGCATACGATTGAACCAAGAGAGGTTTTGAAGCTGATCCCAACTGAATCAGGGATGCTGTGATTCGTTCTAAAGAATGATACCTTTGTTGTTTCAAACGTAATGACTGATTTTGCATGTACCTCACGCAAGTCAGCTTTTTGATTGAAGCCATACTGTTTTAATTTTTCTCGAAGTAACGCAAGAGTCAGCTTCGTTCCGTAAACTGGTACAGACAATTTGCTTAAGCAATGGAATACGCCTCCGATTGCTTCATCATGTCCGTGGGTAAGAAAAATTGCTTTCACCCGATCAGCACGTTCTGTTAAATAAGAGATATCAGGAATGACAACGTCAATGCCTAGCATTTCGTTTTCTGGATGCATCAAGCCTGCATCTACCACATATATGTCCGAATCAATTTCAATGACATATAAGTTTTTCCCGATTTCTCCAACGCCTCCAAGTGCAATAATTCTTACGTTCTCTGTATTTTTCTTTTTCAAAATTCTTATCCTCCTAGTCTCAAGCCCGTCCATCATCGCTTAATGCTATTATAACTGAATCTAATTTTAGAAAACAAGATGAAGTCACATTTTAAGAAAGTGTTTATGTATAAAAAACGGTCATACTCAGGGACATCTGAGAATGACCGCTTACGAAATCTTTTGTTTTGATCAGCTGTTTAAGACGCTGCTTAAATCCAGTCTCTCTTCTTCTGACAAAGGTAGAAGCGGAAGACGAACCGATCCGACATCTAGTCCTTTCAGCTGAAGAGCTGTTTTGACAGGCGTTGGATTTGGCGCTGAGAATAGCTGTTTCATGATTGGAAGCAGCTTTTGATGGATCAATGCGGCATTGGCCGTTTGACCTGAAGCATAGCTTTTCAGCATTTGCTGCATATCAAGCCCTACGATATGAGACGCCACAGAGACTACTCCTTTTGCACCAACAGATACAGCTGGAAGTGTTAAGCTGTCGTCACCTGAATAGACATCGAAATCCTCTGGTGTTTCTGCAATAATTTTTGTCATGGCATCAAGATCACCACTTGCTTCTTTGATTGCGACAATGTTAGGTATTTGCGCAAGCTTAATGGTTGTTTCTGGGGCTAATGACGCAGCCGTTCTCCCTGGTACATTGTAAAGCATGACAGGAAGAGATGTAGACTCGGCAATGGCTTTAAAGTGTGCATACATGCCTTCCTGTGATGGCTTGTTGTAGTAAGGTACGACAAGCATCACTGCATCAACGCCCGCTTCTTCTGCTTTTTTCGTTAGTTTGATAGACGCATTTGTATTATTACTGCCTGTTCCTGCAATGATTTTACAACGACCATTTGCTAATTTTACCGATTGCTGAAAAAGAGCGACTTTTTCCTCAGTCGATAAAGTTGGCGATTCGCCTGTTGTCCCTGCAACGACTAATGAGTCACTGCCGTTTTTTAACAAGTAATCAATGAGAATTGATAGCTTTTGGAAATCAATGTTGCCCTTTTTATCAAAAGGTGTAATCATAGCTGTTGCGATATTTCCGAAATTCATTTTTTTCACCTCATCATGATTCAATCACATTTATCTTGAAAGTTCAAACACTTCGTGCAGGGCATTGACAGCCGCTCTCATGTTTTCTTCGTTCACTAGCACCCAAATGGTCGTATGGCTGTCAGCCGATTGTAAAATCGGAATGTTTTGCTCGGATAGAGCCGATACAATTTTTGATGTGACACCTGGTACACCCATGATGCCTGCGCCAACAGCTGATACTTTCGCACAATTTGTTGTGACAATTGGCGTATAACCAAGATCTTTTAGGATCGAGGTTGCCTTTTCAGTCATTGCACCTGTCACGGTATACACAATCTCACTCGGTGTAATATTGAAGAAATCGACACTGATTTGTGCATTAGCCATTGCTTTAAAGACCTCTGTTTGGACGCTGTATTGCCCTTCTTTTGCCGGGACTTTGATTTGCGTCACATCATTGACATGTGCAATACCCGTAATGAGGCGGTCGTACACATCATGGCTCATTTTATCTGAGTAGTGTGACGTGACGAGTGTGCCCTCTTCATCAGAGTATGTTGAACGGACCCTCATTGGTACTTTTGCTTGCATCGCAATTTCGACAGCTCTCGGGTGAATGACTTTTGCTCCTTGATATGCAAGGTTGCAAATTTCTGTATATGTCACGACTCTGAGCGGCTTTGCATTTTCAACAATGCGGGGATCTGCCGTCATGACGCCTTCTACATCTGTAAAAATATCAATAAAGTCTGCCTGTAATGCAGCACCTAAAGCAGCTGCGGACGTATCACTGCCGCCTCGTCCAATTGTGGTCACGTCTCCATTTTTCGCGGCTCCTTGGAACCCAGCAACAACGACAACATCATGTTCAGATAGTGCCGCCTCGAGACGTTCGCACTTCATATCAATAATTTTCGCACTCGTATGTTCCTTATCTGTCACAAAGCCAGCCTGTGCGCCTGTCATCGCTACAGCTTTTAGCCCGTTTTCATTCAGCATGCTTGAAAACACAACAGCTGAAATATTCTCTCCGCAGGAAACGAGCAAGTCTTTTTCTCGATTTGTCATATGCTGCGCGCTGCCGTAAAGCAGACCAAGCAGCGTATCTGTCGCATAAGGATCGCCTTTTCGTCCCATTGCGGATACGACGACAACCGACTTATAGCCTTTCTCTTTTGCCGATAAGATATGTGCAAGTGCCCTTTTTCTACCTTGATCATCTTTGACAGATGTACCGCCAAATTTTTGGACAATTATTTTCACTGTTTTCACTCCAAGTTCATTCTGACGTAACAGAAGAGAGCAGGCGAAAGATGCCTAACTCTCTTCTGTTCGTCCTCATCATCCATTGAATGTTAAACTAATTTTAATGCTTTTAAGCTTTCTGCAATTTGAACGGAGTTCCATGCAGCGCCTTTTAGCAGGTTATCAGATACAATCCACATATGGAACCCGTTTGGACGGTCCAAATCTTTCCGAATGCGGCCGACAAATACGTCGTTTTTCCCAACAGCATCTGCAGGCATTGGATAAATTTGCTGAGACGGATCATCTTGCAGTGTAATGCCTGGAGCATCTTTTAGAATGGACTTGACGTCTTCAACTGTTGCGTCGTTTGATTCTAGTTCGACGTAAACAGATTCTGAATGTCCTGTTTCAATTGGAAGTCTCACACATGTTGCCGCTACTTCCAGCTCTGGCATATGCATGATTTTTTTCGTTTCGTTGATCATTTTCATTTCTTCAAATGTATAGCCATTGTCTTGGAATTTATCAATTTGCGGAATCGCATTAAATGCAATTTGATAAGGCATGACTTCCGGCTTCACATCTTCTTTATTTAAAATGGCTTGTGATTGGCTATATAGCTCGTCAATGGCTTCATGTCCTGCACCTGATACGGCTTGGTAAGTGGACACGATGACTTTTTTCATGCCATACGCCTGACGAAGCGGTTCTAATGCCGCTACCATTTGAATCGTTGAACAGTTAGGGTTTGCAATGATTCCTTTATGGTCATGCAAGTCTTTTTCGTTTACCTCTGGTACGACAAGAGGGATGTTTTCGTCCATACGGAAAGCACTTGTGTTGTCTACAACAATCGCACCTCGTTTGACTGCTTCAGGAGCTAGCGCCTTGGAAACATTTCCTCCAGCACTGAATAATGCAATACTTACTCCTTCAAAGCTTTCAGGTGTTGCTTCCTGTACAGTATACTCTTGACCTCTGAATGTCACTTTTGTTCCAGCAGAACGTTTTGAGGATAGTAGAGTCAGTGTATCCATTTCAAAATCTCTGTCAGCTAGTGTTTTTAACATTTGTTGACCGACAGCTCCAGTCGCTCCAACTACAGCTACATGCAATCCTCTTCCCATCAGTAAAACTCCTTCCGACCCATCCATGATTCTTTTCTTTCGGATGGCCATCCTATGACTTTTTACATTTTATTTTACCATAGAAAAGCAAGGCTTGAAGCATCTTTTTTGAATCTTTCATGATTTTCTAGTGAATCTATTATTCGCTTGGTCCAATTAAAATTGGCTGAATTTGTCTATGCTGAAGTGCCTCTTCTACTGTTTGAGAAAGCAAATCCATGTTCGCGACCATGGAGGTCGGTTTTTTAAATGGATCATCCTGGCCAAATGGAATAAAGAAAATATTTTTTGTCGACATCAGCCTCATCAGATTTGTACCATTTAAGCCTAGCGCATCATTTGTTGAAATTCCTAAAACGACAGGACGATGATTTCGAATGGTTGCTTTTGCAGCCATTAAAACAGGGCTGTCTGTCATGGCATTTGCGAATTTCGCCATCGAGTTCCCTGTTAATGGAGCAATGACCATACAATCAAGTGGCAGCTTAGGCCCGAGCGGCTCTGCTTTCACGATTGAGTCAATCGCCTTAAAGCCAGTCAGCTTCTCGATCCGCTCAATCCAGTCCGCCCCATCTCCGAATCTTGTATTCGTGTTCTGGACCGTATATGACACCACTGGACGCACTTCTGCTCCTTCTTTTACAAGTGCTTCGATCTGCGGATAAACAGCTTCGTACGTACAGTGGGAACCAGTTAAGCCAAAGCCGATTCTTTTCCCTTTTAATGTTGTCATGATTCCATCCCCCTTTTTTCCTCTGCAAGTTCACATAAGAGCCCAGAAAGCACTTTTGCAATGATTTGCCCCGCTGTCTTTGGTGCGACAATCCCCGGGAGTCCTGGTGCAAGAAGCGCCTTCACCCCGTGTTTTTGTGCAAAGTCAAAGTCTGTTCCTCCTGGGCGGGAGGCGATATCCAAAATGAGTGTCTTTGGTGTCATGCTGACGATGACAGATGAATCTAATACAAGGCTTGGAATGGTATTGATGATGATATCTACATCGGTTACTTCTTCTTTTAACCGGTCCATTGAAAATGGATCGAGTCCCATTTCAAATGCCCGCGCTAAATGCGCTGTATCTGCTGCCCCTACTTTTACATCCGCACCGAGTGCCCGAAATGTGCGGGCAATGGTGAGTCCTGTTCTTCCGAGTCCAAGAACAGCGACACGTGATCCATGAATCGTATAATCCGTTTGCTGAATGGCCATCATGATAATCCCTTCAACTGTTGGAATAGAGTTATATATGGCAATATCATCTCGCTCAAACAGCTTCACAAGTTTTCGGTTCACCTGCTTTGCCAGATTGTCTAAGTACGTATTAGAAATACCTGAGTACAGGGTACAATGGGCAGGGGTTCTTTCTAAATAAGTTGCTTCTAGTAACACCTGTTCATTTGAGAAAACTGTCGCGACAACACCTTCATCCGTTGCCCCTGATACTGGCAGGATCATACTGTCTACCTGTTCGAATGGAAGTTCTGACATTTTTAGCTTTTCAGCCCCAATAAATCCGTGATCCAGCTGATCAAATCCAACCAAAAACACTTTGGCATGCTGCTGTGACAGCTTGCGAATAATTTCAAGCTGCCTTGCATCTCCCCCGATCACCGCAACCGTTAAACCGCTCAACATACTGACCGTTCACCTTCTTTATTTAAAAAAGTCTGTAATATTTTCTGAATCTCCCTTTTAGCATATGAGGAGAGGATTCAGCCTGTGAACAAATCGAAGAGAGAAAAGAAAAAGAGCACCCATTTATGATGGATGCTCTTTTTCCCCGGGCGGCTGAAGTGCTTCAGGCACATCGAGAATGATCATATCTGATCCTATTTTTTGAATGTGATTCCACGGGACGCGGATGTCATTTCCTTGCTTTCGAAAGCCAAACCACTTCACGGAAGGTATGATGAGTGCTGTGATTTGACCGTTCTGTTCATTGATTTCAAGGTCGGTTTGTCCAAGCACGCCAAGCCGCTCCGCTCTTTTGATATCGACGATCTCTTTTCCTGACAGCTCACTTAGCCTCAAAATCGCATCACTTCCCTTCCGTATCATATATGCAGCCACAAGAAGAAATAGACCGTCCCGCTTTTGCAAGTTATGCATGATGCCAATTTGAATACCAAGCTGGTTTCAGTTGATGAAAGTGATCATGGTCTGCCAGCATTCTCTCCACTCGGTTCACCATATCTTGTACATGTTCAGTGTCATAAGAAAGCGTCCAAACAATAGAAGAAAAGCAGCTCATTGCTGTATAGATAGAAAAAAGAAGCCAAAAATCGTCTGTGGCCTGCGTATTTACATAGTGATCCAGTTGCCCTGCTGAAAACGGAATACTATTTTCTCGGCTAAATAAGGACAATTTATAAAAATCATGAACCGGATCACCCCAGTCAGATTGATCAAAATCAATGACGCCGGCATACTTACCTTCTTGTATGATGATATTCCCCAAATGAAAATCATCATGCTGGAATTGATTAGGTCTCGCCTTTACCGCATCAGCATGTGATTTGATAAAATCTAATACGAATTGCTCTTTCGTAAAGGTCACTCCACTTGATTGATAGGCATGTACATACCGTTCATGTTTCGCCATGACTCTCTCATCCCATGGCGCGACATGAGAAGGTGCGGGACATGTATGCATGAAATTCAGCTCTCTGCCTGCCCGTCTTCCGATTTCATACTGCTCTTCATTTGTAAGCAGACGGATGGATGCTCTAGCGTTCTCTCCTTCAATAAAAGAGAAAATACGATAGGTACAGTTAAGTTCAGGATTCATTCCAACCTCCATGACTTCAGAACATAGAAGCCCTCGATTTTTAAACTTTTGCTGAACTGAAGCTTTTCTTTTAAAATTAGTATATGTTTTGAGATTTGATAGCTTGAGCACCAGCTTTTCACTTGAGGATGTTGTGACGAGGTAAGTACGGTTTCCAGAAAAGCCAGATGTCATCGGCTGAAAGGAGATGGCTTGTGTCAGAAGCGGAGAGAGGAGTTTCAGTTTTTCACGTTCCATGTAAGCAGTGCCCCTTTCTACTTGATATACAATAAACGGCAGACCTCATAAGAAGCCTGCCGTGTTGTTTACATTATGATGGCTGATCACCCGTAGGACTAATAAGCGAGAGCGCATAATCCTCAGTAAAGATTCGTTTTGATAAGTTATTCACACCGTCTAAAGTGACTTTATTGATTTCTTCAATAATTTCATCAAGTGTACGATGTTTGCCAAGGAGCAGTTCATTTTTACCGTTTCGGCTCATCTTACTGTTTGTGCTTTCAAGACTGAGCATTAGGTTCCCTTTCATTTGCTCCTTAGAGTTTTCAAGCTCTTTTTGTGTAATTCCCTCACGCTTTAAGACGTCTAGCGTTTGTAAGATGGTTTCAGAGAGCAGGTTTAACTGCTTCGCTCCAGTCCCGCCATAAATCGTCAGCATGCCGTTATCTGCAAATGAACTGTGATAGCTGAAAACAGAATAGGCGAGTCCTTTGTCTTCTCTTACATCCTGGAACAAGCGGCTGCTCATGCTTCCGCCAAGAACATTATTTAAGACGATTAAGTCATAGATGCCTTTGTCTCCAGCTGGGAGGCCATTAAAGCCCATGCATAGATGCGCTTGCTCTGTTTCCTTTTTGCGTGTGAGCTTGTCATAGTGAAATTGCGGCGCTTCTACAGGCTGTTTTTTTCCTTTCGTTTCATACGAACCGAACAACTTTTCAACTTCACTAATGAATGTGTCATCCACATTCCCTGCAACAGAGATAACGACGCGGTCCGGCGTGTAGAATTCATCCATATAAGCTCTAAGAGAGTCACCGTTAAAGGTAGAAAGTGTTTCTTCTGTTCCTAAAATCGGGAACCCTAAAGAATGATCACCATAAATCGCTTTGCTCAACAGATCGTGAACGATATCATCAGGTGTATCCTCATACATTTTGATTTCTTCATATACTACATTTTTTTCTTTTTTCAGCTCTTCTTCATCAAAAGCAGAGTGGAAGAACATGTCGCTTAATACATCGAGGGCGTAGCCGGCATGTGAATCAAGCACCTTTGCATAGTAGCAAGTGTATTCTTTTGACGTAAAGGCATTTACTTGACCACCGATGCGGTCAAAGGATTCTGCGATATCACGTGCAGATCTCGTCTTTGTCCCTTTAAAGAACATATGCTCTAAAAAGTGTGAGATTCCGTTAATTTCTGGTGTCTCATGTCTAGAACCCGTTCCAATCCAGACGCCAATTGCGACAGATCTTACAGTGGGATTGTTTTCAAGTACAATTCTTACTCCGTTTTGGCATGTATACGTTTTGACCAAGTTTTGCTCCTCCTATTCAACAAACAGATCGGATCACGGATGTCTTTTTTCACTTAGGAGGTCAGAAACCGTTCCTAATTCATATCCTCTTTCCTTGATTTGAGTGATAAGTGCGTCAAGACTTTTCGCCGTCGAATCTGTTGGATGCATTAATATCATCGCCCCATTGTGAATTTTTCCAAGCACCCGTTTTTGTAGTACGTTTGGTGACGGTTTTTGCCAGTCAATGGTGTCTACCGTCCACATAATGGTTTCCATTCCTTCTTTTGCGGCAAGCTTCACTGTTTCTTCTTTAAAGCTACCGCTTGGAGGGGCGAACCACTTCGGTTTTTTTCCAAGGGATTCTTCAATTTGACGATTTGTTTTGGTAATCTGCTCTAATGCTCGTTCTCTTGTCAGTGTGCGCATATCTGGGTGATTGTATGAATGGTTTCCAATTTCATGACCATCTGCCACGATCTTTTTAGCAAGATCCGTGCTTTTTTTCACCCATTTGCCCTCTAAGAAAAAGGTCGCCTTGACCTGATGCTTTTCCAGTGTCTTTAACATCTTGATTAAATGCTCGTCACCCCAAGCCACGTTGATGAGGAAAGCATTCATTTTTTTATCTGGATGTCCCTTGTAAATGGGTTCAGCACCAAGTTCATGTAAATGAATAGAAGGTTTTGTTTCATTGAAAACAAGCAGCTTTTCATCAAATGACCCTTGTTTTTTCATTTTTTCATAAGAGGCATCGATATTGACCGTCTGTCCATTTAGACCAGGCATCTTTTTCCACACTTTATCAATCTTAGCATTTTGCGCCTTCACTTCATAGTCAGAAGACTTCGATTCAATCTCTTGATATAAAATATCTTTTGAAACAGATGCAACCTCAGCATGCTCTTTCATTGATTCAATATATGTAACAGCAGCCGGCTGCTTCATCGTTTGATATGACACGAGCAGTAAAAATACAAACACAATGAATGGTAACGTTTTTTTCAATGGTTGTCCCTCCCCTTTACCACAAATTATGATGGGGAGAAACAAGCTAGAACTATTGTTAGCGCAAGAAAAGAAAGAAGCCTGGTACGGATACCTGGCTTCTAACATATTTCATTAAGACTGTTTTTCTTCTTTTTCCTTTTCTTCACGTAAAACAGCTTTGCGAGAAAGGTTCACACGGCCTTGTTTATCGATTTCAGTGACTTTGACAAGTAATTCATCGCCAATCTTCACGACATCTTCTACTTTGCCTACACGATCAAGCGCAAGCTCAGAAATATGAACAAGTCCATCTTTGCCGCTGAAGATTTCAAGGAAAGCACCGAATTTTTCAATGCGTTTTACTTTACCTAAGTAAAGTTGTCCTACTTCAACTTCTCTCACAAGATCTTCAATGATTTTCTTCGCTTTTTGGTTCATGTCTTCTTCTGTAGAAGAGATAAAGATTGTACCATCTTGTTCAATATCGATTTTCACACCGGTATCTTCAATGATTTTATTGATTTGTTTACCGCTTGGTCCAATGACATCGCGAATTTTATCAGGATTGATTTTCATCGTTAAGATTTTTGGTGCATAACGAGACAACTCTCCTCTAGAAGCAGGAATCGTTGACAGCATGCTATCTAAGATTTCCATTCTTCCTTTTTTCGCTTGTTGGAGCGCTTCTTCCAAGATGTCTTTTGATAGACCATCGATTTTGATATCCATTTGAAGTGCTGTTACACCTTTTGATGTACCTGCAACTTTAAAGTCCATATCACCAAGTGCATCTTCCATTCCTTGAATGTCTGTCAGCACTGTGTAGTATTCACCGGATTTCACAAGTCCCATTGCAATCCCTGCAACTGGTGCTTTAATTGGAACACCCGCATCCATCATCGCAAGTGTGCTTGCACAAATACTTGCTTGTGAAGTAGATCCGTTTGATTCTAGTACCTCAGACACAAGGCGAACCGTATAAGGGAAATCTTTTTCAGATGGGATCACTGGTTCTAATGCCCGTTCACCTAGCGCTCCATGTCCGATTTCACGGCGGCCTGGGCCACGCATTGGACCTGTCTCACCAACACTGAATTGAGGGAAGTTGTAATGGTGCATGAAGCGTTTTGATTCTTCAACGCCTAGACCGTCAAGAATTTGCACATCGCCAAGTGCACCTAATGTACAAATACTGAGCGCCTGTGTTTGTCCTCTTGTAAATAGACCTGAACCGTGCGTTCTTGGTAGAAGTCCTACTTCTGAAGAAAGTGGACGGATTTGATCTACACCACGTCCATCTGGACGTACTTTCTCTTCAGTGATCAGACGACGAACTTCATTTTTGACAAGCTTGTTTAATACGTCTTTCGCTTGTTTAATTGTCGCTTCGTCGCGATCTTCTTCTGCAAATTTCTCAACCACAGCTTTTTTCACTGCACTGATTGCATCTTCACGTGCATGCTTCTCATGTACTTGAATCGCTTTCAGCAGGTCTGTTTCAGCAAGTGCTTTTACTTCGTCTGCTAACGTTTGATCTACTTCATATAGAGGAATATCGATTTTTGCTTTACCGACTGCTTTGACAATTTCCTCTTGGAATTCGATTAAACGTTTGATCTCTTGGTGACCATACATGATAGCTTCAAGCATTGTTTCTTCTGGTACTTCATCAGCACCAGCTTCGACCATGTTGATCGCATCTTTTGTTCCAGCGACTACAAGGTTGATGTCACTTTGTTCAAGCTGTTCTACATTGGGATTGATGATAAACTTTCCATCAACTCGTCCTACTGTAACGCCAGCGATTGGTCCCTCAAATGGAATGTCAGACACACATAATGCTAAAGATGAGCCAAACATTGCAGCCATTTCAGATGAACAATCTTGATCCACACTCATGACGATACTAATAACTTGTACTTCGTTTCTAAATCCATCAGCAAATAATGGACGGATTGGTCTATCAATTAAGCGGCTCGCAAGGATCGCTTTTTCACTTGGACGGCCTTCTCTTTTAATGAAGCCACCAGGAATTTTACCTACTGCGTATAATCTTTCTTCGTAGTTCACAGTGAGCGGGAAGAAATCAAGTGGTTTTGGTTCTTTAGAAGCTGTTGCTGAGCTAAGCACAGCTGTATCTCCGTAGCGTACGAGGACCGCTCCGTTTGCTTGCTTTGCAAGCTGGCCAGTTTCAACTGTCAGTTGACGTCCAGCCCAGTCTATGGTGAAGACATGTTTCTCTTGTCCCATTCTGAGAAAAACTCCTCTCTTATCTTGAAATTTTAGTTAATTCTTATTATGAACAAAATGATTTTCACATATCAATGTGAAAGGTGTATGTAGAAGGGTTTTTGCCATTCTTTCAACATTTTAACCATAAAATATTAGTGATTATACGATAAAAAAGCGGGAATCCTCCCGCTTTTTACGATTATCGACGTAAGCCTAGTTTGTTAATTAACTCACGGTAACGAGTTACGTCTTTATTACGTAGATACGTAAGAAGATTACGACGTCTACCTACCATTTTCAAAAGACCGCGACGTGAGTGGTGATCTTTCTTATGAGTACGTAAATGCTCGTTCAAGTTGTTAATTGATTCTGTTAGGACAGCGATCTGAACTTCTGGAGATCCAGTATCAGATTCGTGTGTTTTGAACTCACTAATTAATTGAGTTTTACGCTCTTGAGTAATAGCCATCCTGTTTCACCTCCAAATCATGTTAGCCCCATCTACCTCGCAACCGTCGGTGAAGTCGGCCTGCCAAGTAAGTGGTTTTAAAGCTACAGGAATAATCATACTAAAAATATGCTGAATTTGCAAATGGTAGAGCTGTTTTTCTATGAATTTTTTGTTTGCTTTCGCTGATGTTGAAAAAACTGAATCGCTTCTTCTTTATCTTGACTGATTTGAGCCGTTAACTCCTGGATTCCGTTAAATTTTTGCTCACTGCGAATGCGCTTGAACCACTGTAATTTAATCGGTTCACCATATATTTCTTCGTTAAAACCAAAGAGGTTTACTTCAATGGCAGGCTGATCAGGACGTTTTTCATAAAAGGTTGGTTTATAGCCAACATTACAAACACCGTCATACACTTTACCTTTCACTTCTGCTCTTACTGCATAAACTCCTGTTGGCGGAATGATATACTCAGCAGATAAACCGACATTCGCAGTCGGAAAGCCGATCGTCCGTCCTCGTTTATCACCATGAATGACAATACCGCGCAGCTGATACGGTTTTCCTAAAAGCTCACTCACATATTCAACATCCCCATTTTTCAATGCAGAGCGTATGAGTGTTGAGCTGACTTTTCGGTCTTGATTGGACAACTTAGGAACGATGGTGGCCGTGATACGCCCTTTTCCGTACTCATCGAAGGTTTCCATTGTGCCTGCACCAAAACGGCCAAACGTAAAATCAAAACCAGCTACTGCGTGCTTCACATTCAGCTCATCTAAATATTGATCGACAAACTCTTGAGGAGATAGCGCTGCAAAGCTTTCGCTGAACTGCACAATGTATAAATAGTCAGCGCCCAGTTGTTCGATGAAATCAATTTTATCCTCAAGCGGTGTAATTAAGTCCTTGGGTTCACGTGCTTTTTGCAAAACATGTGATGGGTGCGGATGAAAGGTCATGACCGCTAAAGCCAATCCTTCTTTTCTCGCAATGCTTTTTGCTGCGTCAATCACTTTTTGATGTCCAAGGTGAACACCGTCAAAATACCCTAAAGCCATAACAGACGGGTCTTGATCCTTTTGATTCAATGTATGTGGGTGTGAAATATGTATAGTCTTCACGAGATGGTCACCTTTTCTTTAAGATTGCTTGTCCTGAGATAAGATCTTCGCCGGCTTCATCAGATTCTGTTTGGTCGGGTGCTTCATATATATCGCCATACACCGGCCTGAAGGAGCAAAGACAGCGACACGATCTTCCTCTGCGAAATGAGCGAATTCATCAGGCATGGGCAGGACTGCACCGTTTTCCACTTTACTTGCTAATGTATCATTTATCTCCCATTTCGGCAAATGATTGAGCGCGCGCTCGATCGAGACAAGGTGCTCATCTACTGTGCCTTCTTCGCTTATATCTCGCAGCTCATCAAGGGTGATGCACTCATCTAGTGTAAAATCACCTGATCCTGTGCGAATGAGATGTGACATATGAGCTGGAAATCCTAATTTCTTTCCAATATCAACTGCTAAGGTTCTGACATACGTTCCTTTTGAACATAAAACGGTGAATCTAAATGATACTTTTCCATTTTCAAATAAAGCAGGTGTTGTCCGCTCGATACGGTGAATCGTAATCTCGCGGCTCGGCCGCTCAATTTCAATGCCTTCTCTTGCATATTCGTAGAGTTTTTTTCCGCCAATTTTCACAGCCGAAAACATAGGAGGAATTTGTTCAATGGTTCCTTGAAACTGTTTCAGCACAGCATCAATGTCTTCTTCTGAGATGGGGTTTTGCACCTTTTTTTCTTCTACGATCTCACCTGTTTGGTCTTCTGTTGTTGTAGAAAATCCAATCGTGATTTCTGCATCATACGTTTTCGATTTATCTGTTAAGTATTCGACAATCTTCGTTGCTCTTCCGATACAAATGGGCAGAACACCTGATACCTCGGGGTCGAGGGTGCCTGTATGTCCGACTTTTTTTGTATGTAAGAGCTTTCTCACTTTGAACACACAGTCGTGAGAGGTCATCCCTCTTTCTTTATGTAATAAAAGAACACCATTTACCATCTGCGCTCTCTCCTTTCGTAAACGATGAAAAAGGACAGACGATCATCGCCTATCCTTATTTCAACGTCTTATTCGTGATCTTTTGTGTTTAGTTCAGCAATTAGGCTTTCAATTCGGTTTCCGTAATCCACGGATTCATCGAATTCAAAGTGCAGTTCTGGTGTTTTGCGAAGTCTAATTCGATTGCCAATTTCAGAGCGGATATACCCTTTAGCCTTAGCAAGGCCTTTTAA
The DNA here is from genome assembly GCF_030209735.1 of Bacillus sp. lyk4-R2A-2. Lineage (NCBI taxonomy): Bacteria > Bacillati > Bacillota > Bacilli > Caryophanales > Bacillaceae > Bacillus > Bacillus sp. lyk4-R2A-2. The sequence goes on along the minus strand of NZ_JARVRK010000004.1, from coordinate 713,600 downwards.
GGTTTCCTCTCTTTTCTTCTCGTCACCGAGAACAGAAATGTAGACTTTGGCAATTTGCAAATCACCGGTTACTTCGACATCGGTTACAGTCAAAAAGCCGATTCTTGGATCTTTTAGCTTTCTGCCTAGGATATCGCCTAATTCTTTTTTCATCTGCTCACCCACGCGGGTTGCTCTCATACTCATGATCATATCACCTCTAATTAAAACCACTCAGTTTTCGTGATCGTTCGTTCAATTTCAGGAAAAGAATCAATAAAGCTTAAAACACGCTGCAATTCCTTTTCCACTTGAACCCGAGATGAGGAAATCACGGCGATTCCAATTGATGTACGCTGCCATGTGTCCTGGTAATCCATTTCAGCCATGGTTACATTGAATTTATGGCGCGTTCTTGTCAAAATACGCTGAAGAACCGCACGTTTTTCCTTCAGTGAGGAGGCATCATAAATGATGCACTCACATTCGGTATAACCGATCATTTTCTTTCGATTTCTTGCATAACAAATGATTCCAGAACATCGCCTTCACGGATATCATTGTATTTCTTAATGGTAATACCACATTCATAACCTTGTGAAACTTCTTTCACGTCATCTTTGAATCGTTTTAATACGTCGACTTCGCCTTCAAAAATAACGACGCCGTCACGGATTAAGCGGATACCACTATCTCTTGTGATCGTTCCTTCAGTAACATAGCCACCAGCAATTGTACCGATTTTAGATACTTTGAACGTTTGACGAACTTCAACTTGACCAATGACTTTTTCTTCATATTCAGGGTCAAGCATTCCTTTCATCGCCGCTTCAATTTCATCGATGACTTTATAAATAATGCGGTGTAAGCGGATATCTACGTTTTCTGTTTCAGCTGTGCTCTTCGCGTTTCCATCAGGACGTACGTTAAATCCGATCACGATCGCATTAGAAGCACTTGCTAAAATAATATCAGATTCTGTAATCGCTCCAACACCCGTATGGATGATTTTCACTTTTACGCCTTCCACTTCAATTTTTTGAAGAGCGGCCGTCAGTGCTTCAGCAGAACCTTGTACGTCTGCTTTCACGATCAAGTTGATATCTTTCACTTCACCTTGTTTGATTTGCTCAAATAGGTCATCTAGAGATAATTTCGCTTTGTCTGAACGCTGTTCATCAAGCTGTTTCGAAGCACGCGCCTCACCTACTTGACGAGCTGTTTTTTCATCTTTGAATACGAGGAACTGATCCCCTGCATTTGGTACATCGTTTAAACCAGTGATTTCAACAGGTGTAGATGGTCCTGCTGTTTTCACGCGGCGTCCGATGTCATTGACCATTGCACGAACGCGCCCAAATGTATTTCCAACAACGATTGGGTCACCTACTTGAAGCGTACCAGTTTGAACAAGAAGGGTTGCAACTGACCCTCTTCCTTTATCAAGCTCAGCCTCGATAACAGTCCCTTTTGCCGCACGATTTGGGTTGGCTTTCAGTTCTCCAACTTCGCTGACAAGAAGGATCATTTCGATCAATTCGTCAATGCCTTCACCTGTTTTTGCAGATAGAGGAACGAAGATCGTTTCGCCGCCCCAAGCTTCTGGTACTAGACCATGCTCCGTTAATTCCTGCATCACACGGTCAGGGTTCGCTGTTGGTTTGTCAATTTTGTTGACAGCAACAATGATTGGCACTTCTGCTGCTTTCGCATGGTTAATAGCTTCTACCGTTTGCGGCATCACACCATCATCTGCTGCCACGACTAGAATGGTTGTATCCGTTACCTCGGCACCACGTGCACGCATCATTGTAAAGGCTGCGTGTCCAGGTGTATCAAGGAACGTGATTTTCTTGCCGTTTTCTTCAATTTGGTATGCACCGATATGCTGCGTGATTCCACCAGCTTCGCCTTCAACGACTTTCGTCTTACGAATGCTGTCAAGAAGCGTTGTTTTCCCGTGGTCAACGTGTCCCATGATCGTCACAACTGGAGGGCGTACTTGCATATCTTCTTCTTTATCTTCCACTTCATACTTTTCAAGTTCAGTTTCTTCTAAAATAATGACTTCCTCTACTGGAACGCCATATTCAGAAGCGATTAGTTCAACTGTATCTTTATCCAGCTCTTGGTTAATGGTTGCCATTACACCAAGCATCATCAGCTTTTTGATAATTTCAGCTGTTTCTTTTCCAAGCTCTTCAGCCAGCTGGCCGACTGTCATTGAATTTGTAAATTCAATTTTTTCAGGAAGCTCTTTCTTAGGCTTCACAGGTCTAGCTTGTTGATGCTGCGATTTGTTATTCCCACCGCGTTTATTTTTGTTTTTGTTTTGGTTGTTGTTTTTTTTGTTTTTATTAAATTGATTATTCTGCACGTCATTCTTCTTTCTATCATTGTTTTTGTTAGATGATTGTTTTTTTTGTTCTGCGGGTTTCTCGTTAGTTGTCTCTTTTGCTTTGGCTTTTTTATAGATAGCGTCTAGCTTTTTCACAGTGTCGTCTTCAAGCGTCGCCATGTGGTTGTTCACTTCCACATTCATATCCTTAAGCGCTGCTATAATATCTTTACTTGAAACATCTATGGCTTTTGCGTATTCATATACTCTCACTTTAGCCATTCGTTCACCCCCAAATAAATTAATCGAGCAAGCTTATAAGCTTCTTAGCGAAGCCTTGGTCAGTGACAGCGACAACTACGCGAGCTTCTTTCCCAATAGAACGTCCGAGAACGGAACGGTCTTCAATTTTTCTAACCGGAACATTATAAAATTTGCATTTGTCAGATACCTTTTTCTCTGTGTTCGGTGAGGCATCTGCTGCAAGAAGAACCAGCTTAGCACGCGCATGTCTAACTTCTTTGATCACAAGATCTTCTCCTGACACGACTTTACGAGCTCGATTTGCTAGACCAAGCAAAGGATACCACTTAGAATCAGTCATTTGGTTTTTTCACCTTTTCAGCTAGTTCTAGTAATTCTTCAAATATGTGTTCGTCAATCTGTGTCTGAAATTGCTGCTGTAAACTGCGTTTGTTCTTTGCCGCAAGAATGGTTTCTTTATCGAGAGAAAGGTAAGCTCCGCGTCCGTTCTTTTTTCCAGTTGCGTCAACAGACACTTCACCTTCTTTAGAACGAACAACACGGATCAGTTCTTTCTTTGGTTTCATTTCTCCCGTCACGACACATTTTCTAAGCGGGATTTTTTTTCGGCTATTCACCTTTTACATCACCTCTTATTCGTCAGATTCCTCAGCTACTGGTTCAGCCTCTAAGAAAAGAGATTCAGAGTCTTCAGTTCTTGGGAAAATACCGAGTTCCCTTGCATCTGTTTCGCTTTTAATGTCAATTTTCCAGCTAGTCAGCTTTGCTGCAAGACGAGCATTTTGACCTCTTTTACCAATGGCTAACGACAGCTGATAATCAGGGACAATGACTGTTGTCGCCTTATCTTCTTCATTCACAATAACATCAAGTACTTTTGATGGACTTAATGCATTGGCAACAAATTCAACCGGGTCATTAGACCAATGGACAATGTCAATTTTTTCGCCTTTTAGCTCGTTGACAATTGCTTGTACACGCTGGCCTTTTGGTCCAACACAAGAACCAACTGGGTCAACATCAGGATCATCCGTACGAACAGAGATTTTAGAACGGTCCCCAGCTTCTCTAGCAACCGATTTAAGCTCTACAGTACCATCATAAATTTCTGGCACTTCAATTTCAAATAAACGCTTTAAAAGACCTGGATGTGTTCTAGACACATAAATTTGTGGTCCTTTTGTTGTTTTTTCGACTTTTGTAATAAACACCTTAATGCGGTCATGTGGTTTGTAGTCCTCATTTGGCATTTGTTCGTTGACCGGAAGAAGGGCTTCGATTTTGCCAAGTGACACGTAAATGAATTTACTGTCAATTCGCTGAACGATTCCCGTCATAATGTCTTCCTCGCGATCGATAAACTCAGTGTAGATCACACCTCGCTCTGCTTCTCTCACTCGCTGCGTCACCACTTGTTTCGCAGTTTGAGCTGCAATGCGTCCGAAATCTTTTGGCGTGACTTCAATTTCAACGACGTCACCTACCATGTAATTCGGGTTCATATTGGCTGCATCATCTACAGAGATTTCAAGGCGAGAATCATACACTTCATCTACAACATCTTTTCTTGCAAATACGCGAATTGTTCCCGTTTCGCGGTTTAAATCAACACGAACATTTTGCGCTTGATTAAAGTTACGCTTATATGCAGAAATGAGTGCAGCTTCTATCGCTTCAATAATAATTTCTTTACTAATACCCTTCTCTTTCTCGAGAACAGTCAGGGCATCTAACAACTCACTACTCATTTTTATGGTTCCCCCTTATATCAATGAAAAGGTTAATTGAACGAAACTGCTAATCTTGCGTTAGCTATTTTTTCGTATGGAATATTGATCTCTTTCTTTCTTGTCTTGATCTTCACTGTCACTGTTGCAATCTCACCATCAAAGCTTGTAAGCTCACCTTCAAATGCTTTTTCACCATCAATTGGTTCATATGTTTTCATGAAAACATTTTTTCCAAGTGCTTTTTCAAAATCAGCTTTTTTCTTTAATGGGCGCTCCGCTCCAGGAGAGGACACTTCAAGAAAGTAGTTTTGGCTAATCGGATCTGCCTCATCAAGCTTTTCGCTCAAGGCTTCGCTCACTTTGGCACATTCTTCGATATCGACGCCTTTATCAGAGTCAATAAACACGCGAAGGAACCAGTTTTGACCCTCTTTGACAAATTCAACATCAACGAGTTCAAGCTGTAAGCCATCTAAAATTGGCTGTACCATTTCGCTTACGACATCCACTACTTTTTTGCTCATTCTCTTCCTCCTTGTGCTTTCGATAAACGCTCTTATCAATCATTCTGCATAAAAACCCTGCTTTATGTGAGCAGGGGGAGCAGAAAACGGATGAATAATGTCGAGACAAAAATTGCCTGTTCAATACAAAAGAGCGGGTTTCCCCACTCTTGTCTCGGTAATCGTTAGCATTTCCATAAAAACTATACCATATCCAATTTTTTTATGCAAATGAAGTTCTTCCTTATAACAGGTACTCGTAAATCGTTTACTTTAAACCAATCATACCCCTCTCTTCCTTTATTATATATGCCAATATGAACAGAACGGGCTGGTGATAATCGCAGTTGTATACTATGGGCGAAGAACAGAACTCCCTATGAAAAATGATCTCCATCTGCACTAAATCATTTCTATGTCGAAAAAGCATTTTGTATTAAACAGAATGGTTGATATTTAATATAGAAGAAAAGAGTGTAAATGTTAAAGAAATAAGCAGGCTTCCATTTTAATCGCTTTGCCTTTGCTCCCTCATTTCAAAGAAAACCCTTCCAACTTGTTTCTAGCGAATAAAATTGAGAAAAAATTCACATCGAACTCCATGGAGAGTAGGCGGAATACTGTACTGATAACCTTAACATTACACATAAAGAAAGGACCATGTTTAGATGGAGTTATTTAGCCAGAATTTTTAATAAGCCACGCATGTAAAAGTACAGGTACTTTCTGCGTTGAACTGCTATATTGATCTGGAGCCTGTCTTAACGTTTGTTGTAAATTTCCATTTCCTATTAACGATAAAAATTCCATACTAAATGGGCTAAATCCTCCAATTATAGAAGTACCAATCTTATACATCATATCTTCTCTCGGTTTGGTAATATAGGTGAGTAACTGTTCAAACTCAGATAATGTCAACGAGGCATGATATTGATCATATATATACAGTTCTTCTTCTTTGCTCTGAACTGAACTCAATCCACTTTCTATACTATCTCGATTTAAATCAACAATATAAATCATAGATTCATTTGATAAATAAGGAAGTAACTGTTCTAATAATTCGATCGGATTTTCAAATAGCCCAAAACACAGATGTATTAAAATCACATCATAAATTTTAGCATGTGATGAAAAATTTTTTATATCTGTACAAATAAAATTGGCTTTTATATTTAATTTATTTGCAAAATGTATGGCTTCTTCAGATGAATCAATCCCAGTCAAATCAGCTAGAGGTAATTGCTTAGATATATACTCAAGCATCTGACCTTGTCCACATCCTATATCTAAAATAGAGACAGGTGTTTTTTTGAATGTTAGTTGATAATAAGAAATGAAAGTTTCAGCTGATAGAAATCGAGTAAATGGTGTTTCTCTATTATCATAATTTGAACTTATTTTTCTTTTATCTGGATCCAAAAACCATGACTGAGCCAGTGCTCTTTTTACTTCAAGCTCTTTGATTTTTTCTTGTATCATCACAGGGTTTACCACCTTTATAAAAGCCTCACCAGTCAGTTTCAGATAATACGGGAGGTTTCGTTTTGAATTCCTTTACTTTGAGAGGGTGAAAAAAATGAATGAATAAATTATGAGAAATATGAAATGCTATCGCTGCTAAAATCCCAAATGCAAAGTATGAAATAACTGTAATTAATGTAAAAAGAGACATATAAGCAGTTGACTTAGCACCGCCTAATGGTATATGCAGCAATATAAATCCTATCGAACTTACACAGATTGATATTGCAATAGATTCCCATAAATTCATTAATAAAGCCGGAAGAATAAAGCGCCAAATTACTTCTTCTGATAGAGCAGTCAATGGAAGAAAAACGATTGAATCAACATTGACAGCATATCTACCTTTAAATACAATCACTTTGTTTTTTATTTTCCATAGCACTGATGGTAAAAGTACTCCTAACAAAAAGAAAAATAAAATACCAAATACATTTTTACTATTCGAGACTTCAACAAAGAGTTCTTGAGAAAGCGCCCCACAGCATATAGAAGCTCCGATAATGGTGAGTCCATCATAGCTCCTCTGAGGTGTGATATATGTTGTTAGCCTTCGATTGGCTGTTGATTTATCTCTCATGATTTTGACAACCATTTTAGAACTTAAGGGACCCAAAAAGTGAATGAGGATCCCTAAAGCTGCTATCATTGAAATCATTTATTTAAGTACCCGCAATCAATGTATAAATCGGGGCATCATCTACCCCATTAAATCCACCGATCAATTCCATCAACTCATCATCGATAAACCCTCCGAACGGTCGACTATTAATCTTCTGTGCAGTAGATAGCATGATCATATTTTGCATGACATGTCCTGCCTCCATAAAAACAAAGCGATAAGAACGATGTCCATACTTAAATCGAGAACGCCAAAAATTAGCTGAAATGACTATAGCAAATGCAAAATCTTGAACTGATTCTTCTTGTAACATTATTTTCTCAAATTCTTTTTCGGAGTAATCACCCATTTTAGTCAATCCTCTTCTATACGGATCGAAATGATAAACACCTTTGTCTAAAGTATCCACTTTGTTGGCTACAATATATAGATCTAGAGGATAGAGCGCACCACCAGATGGTATAGGACGTCTAGGTCCTTCTTTACGCTCTACCAATCCATAACTCTTCTGTAAAACTGTTGAGAGTTGTTCTAATGAAACACTCCCCCCGCTAAAATAATCTGCACTTCTTCGTCCCTTAATGACATCGTCTAAAGATATATTTGTATTTAATGGTTTAGGTAGTGAAATTAATGGTAGGTCATCAAATCTTTTACTTGCATGTGTAGCAATCTTTTGCAAAGTTTGAGATCGAAGCAGTCCTGCAACACCAGGTGCGTCCCATGCCATTGAACCTCTATAGATTTTTGTTGCTTCAAACCAATTTTCAGAAGGATCATCAAACCGTAATGCTTCGTTTCCATACACAACATCAGCCAAATTAGTAGCATGTCTTTCAATACTATTCATATATTTAATCACCTTTCTACGATATTAAGGAAATGGATGCGGAATTGGATTCAGTTCTTCTAATTTAAAAGGTTTATCTACTAAACCTAATTGATAAGAATGTTTTAAAATTCGTTCTCCACCCAACATTCTACCTCTATATAGAACGTCAATCGGTTTATATCCAGGAATAATTGATTTTACGACATATGCACCAGCATCTTTTATATCAGGACTGGTTAAATCAAAAGTTGCTACATGATATCCTTGTTTTGATAAATGACTGACGAGACTAGTCCATAAGATATCTGGAGAACCATCATCAAACGGTGTATAATCATTAACATCCACTAATTTCTTACTCGCAGTTAAAAAATCAGCTTCTTTCACAATAGCTGTTCCAGCATAGAGTTTAATATGATCTTCAAAACTATTTATATCACGATGATAATCTACATCTACTAGCGCATTCCCTAATCGTTGTTCTGTTTTTACCCAAGTTCTTGTATACATTCCCTCTATTGCAGCTTTCTCACATGCTCTTTCAATTGAATGAGCAGAGGCAGCGCCAATAGCAAATGGAGCTAAATCTGTATGAGGATTTCTTATCACTGCCAAAATAGTAGGTACACCAGAAAAAACGGTCATATCTACTAAATGCAAATCAAGAGATGTAGGTTTAATATATCGTTCATAGAAATGTTTTAATCTAGGTGAAGTATTAATATCGATCTGCGGTAAACTTAACTTATTGTACCAAGTAAGCATAAATGCATCTCTTTCAATTGTTTCAAATAAACCTGAGATTGCCGCTTCTTGATATGTAATACCACATGCTAGTCCATTACTAGTTGCATGACCAATATTTGGGTCTCCTGGCCACTCAGTATAGTTTGCAATATGAATTAATTGAGCAGGCGTCCAAACTTCTTCATTATTTTCAGCAATATGACCTTTTCTCCACCATAATTTTGTATCTTCATTCCATACATTATGAGGAAAATTCGGATCTTCATATTGGGTGACAGCATACATTTCCCACTTATCAAAGCCAATTACTGATTTGTTTTCATTGATTAAGTCCTTTTGTGTTCCAAAACAAACTACATCAGAGTTTAAAGGTAAATAAGCTGCACTATATCTTTCTACCGTTTCACCTATAGCTGCTAATCTGGCTGCTGCTGGATTAGCAGACCCTCCCCCATTATAAGAATTAGATGGTACTCCAAATAAAATATTGCTGTCTGTACCATGCGCTCCATATGAATGACCCCATATATCATCAACGTCTCTGAGTTTTCTATACTCTCTACGGACTATCCCAACATAAGGATCCGCCAATTGGTCAAGTATCTCCCATGACTCTTCTAATGTTGTCCATTTATTAACCATAATTAATTTTTCACCTCACCATGAAACCAAACTTGAGGAAAACCGGTATCTGCAGCTGGAGAACACTTAGGGCATCTTGGTACTCTATAAACACGATGATTATGAACAGATACTCCCTTATCATCTAAATTAATTGTTGTAAATCCACCTGGTGTTGCACTTGGTGCGTAATCTTTTAAAGTGAGCCATTCTAGAATTAAATTACTTGCAATCCCGATTTGAACTAAATTAATCGGCATATGATAAACCGGCTTCTTTTCAGGATTTACAGGTTTGATTTTCATTAAGTCTGAACGCAGTACTTCGTCAGAAAAGTTCGCTGATTTTCGAAGGTTATAACAATGTAAACAAGCTGATTGATGTGGTATGAAAAATGGACCTACCCAAGATGTCTGTCCATCATATGGCACAATGCTTAACCAAGGTATATGGTCTTCTAATGCTAGGTCATTTATTTCTTCCAAAATCGGATCTAAATGAGATTTACCAATAGCAACCCTGATATTTGGTTGCTTAGTTATTTCTCCCTTAAGCACTACATGTAGCCCTGCCTCTTGCAAATGACGAATGAATTCTACAGCAACTGGATTGTGATCCTGCGCAATCACTTCAACAATCCCTGTTTTTAAACGATCTAGTATATCTTCAACCAATACTTGGCCACCGGCTCTTTCATAAGACAAAAGCGCGGTCAAATCAAAGTTCATATCAGTCTTAACACATATTCCATTCGCAACTAAAAATTCGAGGACATGTTTTAATTGATCACTCTCAATTTCAAAATTCTCCTCTAGCTCTTTAATTGAAACCCCATTATCTTTCGTGAGATGATTAGAAATTTCTTGAATAAATTCAATAATTCCTTCACCTTCAATTTTGGTGACAGTTTGCGCTTTTAAACCAATCAAACTGTCTTCTAATTTACCCAGCGTAACGTGTGGTGCTAATTTATATCTCGTGCTTTCTTGTTCTTTGACAAACATACATTATTCCTCCTTTAAGAATAACTAATTTGTATTTTTAAATAATTGTGCACTTGTTGGGGGATGACCAATTATTTGTTCTAGCGTTTTCGTAAATGGCTGTAATTGTTTTGAAGAAGAATATTCCTGAAATCCGACTAACCATTCTAATACATCTAAAGGCATATTATTTTGGGATAAAATTGTTATAACCTCTTCTTTACTTTTACAATATAATTCAATTTTCATGTCTAAATCCTTTTCAAAGATATCCTTAAGCCTACTCATACTTACTAACTCTGGCCCTGTTAAATCATATGCTTTTCCAGCGCGACTTCTAACATCTTTTTTAGGGATCAAACATGCCTTTATAACATCTATTGTATTAATCCAATTAACTCCCTCGGAAGAAAATGCAGTTATTAATTTTCCAGTAGCACCTGCCCATCCTCTATAAAGTTCTATATTGATATCAAGCGGTGAAGTCCTATAAAGTATACTATTCTGATAAATTTTCAATAAGTCACTTTCAAGAGAACCTAGTTCATCCTCGACATTATGCCTTCTATTAGATAAAAGAATTGTTTCCGTTTGAAAATCAGTATTATTTATAAAGAATTTTTTGTCATAACTGACCGCTCCGCCCAAATCAATAACTTGAACAGGGTAGTCGTCATAATCAACTTTCATCTTCTCTAAATAGACTTTTATTGGTTCTCTAATACCGACATAATGAATACTCATAAACAGCACTTCCCTCTTTTCTCTTTCTTATCTCTAAGTTAGATAAAATGATTAAACTTTTAACAGAAATAGTAATCTTCTTTTTGAGTTCTTCATAACATAGTTAACCTCGACTTTTTTCATACATTTACTTAACTTAATATCTAAATACCCAAAATAATTGATCCAAATTAACATCATCCCTCAATTAAAAAATAACATCTAGACCATATAATGACTTTAAATACATAAAATTTTAATTATAGTATTATTTTCCATGGTCATATTAAACCACACTTTTTTGGTGTTATCAATGTACTTTTCAGAAAATATAAAACTTTCACACTTAATTATTGACAAATAAAGACTTATGAACCATCATATGTAATATATCAACTACATAATCTATGTTGATAAATTTTATTTAAGGAGGTTTAAAGATGACTAAAATTACAATTCCAACTGCTTTGTCTGCTAAGGTACATGGGGAAGGTCAACATTTATTTGAACCAATGGCTGCGCGCTGCACTTGCACAACAATCATCTCAAGTTCTTCAACTTTCTAATCAACTTTAGGTTTTTTCGTAATATATATGATTGAAAAAACCTCCCACACACTTAGCGAAGCAGATTAGTTAGGTGTGTGGTCATCTTTTATTTGGAAAAATAGAAATTTTCCACACTCCTTAACGAAAACCTTGCATTTAACTCGCTTTTGTAAAGCTCCCTCTTATAATTAAACTAATTCTTGTACTTCAATTTAAATTCTCAACACAACTATTTCTCTTACATATATTTGAATTTCAACCCAAAGACACGGTGATCATGATACTAATGGGGTAATCTAGAGATAGAGGATAAAACAAAAAAGGCTATTGAGATTTTTCTCAACAGCCTACTACATTAACTATCGATTACTTTCACACCGCTTAAATCAGCCCCTTCTCCTTCTAAGATATGATAGGTCATTTTATCCATTGTCACTCCAATAAAATTTAATTTTTTAAACGTACATGATTTGAAATTAACATTTATTAATTTAGAATTCTCAAAAGAGATGTTTTTAAAATAACAATTTTCAAATGAAACATTTATTAAAGTTGATTCATCAATACGAACATTGGGTAAATGACAGCCATATAAAGATGAATTCGTTATCTCACAATGTTCAAAATGAGATTGAGTCAAATCACTCTTTTCAAAAGTTGATGTGGAAATTTTAGAATTGCTAACATTCATTTTTCTCAGATAACACCCATTAAATTCTGAATGGTTCATCACTTTTTGTACGATCGATAGCCCTTTAAAATCGCACAACTTATACTTAACATTTATAAAAGTCAACCAATCTAAATCAGCATTAACAAATATTTTTTTCACATGCTCTACTCGGTTATGATCATCAATATCTAATGTATTGACATCAATGCTTATTTCACCTGATTTCAGCTTTTCAATAAGCATATCCTGAACTTCTTCATCTTTTGTTCCAGCATTTTTCAGTTTTAATTTAACTTTTCCAAGCATCTCTAATAATTCTTTTTTCTTTTCTTCATATGTTTTGTCTTTTTTATATGGCCGAAAACAACTTTCAACATATAATTCTAACTTTTCACTTAACATTGCCCCACTCCTTTTATATAAAAAGACGGCTTACAAGTATTGATTTTTCGGTCAACGTTCTAGAAATAGACTAATTGAAGTTTAGATAAATCATTAAAATTTAAGTTAGTTTATGTGCATAACATTCAGCTGAAATTTTATAGCCTAGCCTCTGGCTCTCTTTATATATTTTTTATAACCAACCAACGAAAGAATAAATCCTAACAGTGTATAACCTATAAGGACTACTGTTACTAAGATCAAATTCTCCCCCCCGGGTAGTGTTGATACTGATTGCACTAAGCCTTGATGTGCCCAATACTGTGGGAAGAGCATTCCAATTATTTTTAAATAACTAGGTAATTGATCAAATGGAGTCCATAAACCACAAGCAACCGCTGTCCCTAAAGCAATCATGTTCGTCATCACTAAACCTGTATTCTCAGTTTTAGCAAATGCGGCGATGGCTACTCCCCATGAAGTGACTTGCATTGATAATAGGACAACTACTAAGAAATACGAGCTGTATTGTGTGATTTCAATACCATATAAGTAAACACCCAAAATGGTTAACAACAAAACTTGAAATAAAATGATGACAAAGAACGGAACACACTTTCCAAGAAAAAAATTATGCGGCTGTAAGGGAGTACTTGCCAGCCTTGCCACAATTCCTTTCTCTCGATCTTTTACAAAGCTAATTACAATTGAAATAATAACAAATGTGGAAAAAAACACACTCATTCCTGTAACCGATTGAGAAGCAACTAATGTTTTTTGTGCTTGTGAACTACCTGATGTAAATAATTCTATTAAAAGAATAATTGAAGCAACTGGCAACAAAATGGTCCAGAACAACAAAGATCGATCTTTCACTTGTTTTATGGATTCGATGCGGACTAATGGCCACATAAAAATCACTCCCGTTATATTAATTTAATTCGCTTTCTTATATCGCTTTAAAATAATCACATTTTTTAATTATTTTACCATTTATAGATGTATTTAATTATAATTAGTCAAATAATCTTAACTAACCTACTTATTATTTTAAATTGGAGGTTCACACAAGGTAATTCTGTTCGTTTGATGTATGCCTCTTAACTATGTCAATCACTCTTATAAGTTATATGAATTAAAATACGAGAGTGGTTTTCATTCATAAAGACATTTTTATTGGAATTGATCACGTAAATCTGTTCCTGTTAATTGAAAAAATACATCTTCGAGTCTAGGTCTGTACAAAGATAATTGTTGGGGAACCAATGATTCTTTTTTACTCAGTTTAGCCAAATCTTCTAAAGTTTCTAAGGGTTTTGTTGTTTTAACTAACACACCGCCTTGATAAGTTACAAAGTCATACCCGAGACTAGTTAATGTTTTATTAGGAATCATAGAATCAAAAAAGACAGATGTTTCTGCATAACGATTCAAAAGTTCACCTATTTTTCCTTCTTCAACAATTTTTCCTTTATCAATGAAAGCCACATAATCACATAAACTCTCTATTTCCTCCATATAATGACTAACATAGATAATAGTTCTTCCCTCTTCCTTCAATTTGTTGATTATGTCAAAAATATAGCGTCTTGATTGAGGATCTACCCCCACTGTCGGTTCATCTAAAAGAATTAACTCAGGGGCGTGCATGAGAGCGCAGCCAATATTCAAACGGCGTTTCATTCCTCCTGAAAAATGTTCAACTATATCATTTGCTCTTTCCCACAACCCTACATCTTTTAGTGTTTTTTCTACTCTTTCATCTAATTTCTTCCCTTTTAAACCATAGATCTGTCCAAAAAACTCCATATTTACTTTAGCTGTTAATTTTTCCTCCAAGCTGATGTCTTGGGGGATGTAGCCTAGCGCACTTTTAGACTCACCAACATGCTCAACTTTGCCTTCATAAGATTTAATTATATGAGATATAATTTTCATTAAGGTTGATTTACCAGAGCCATTTGGACCTATTAATCCATAACAAACTCCTTCTGGAATCGTTAATGTAATACTTCTTAACGCTTGGGAAGCTCCGTATTTTTTACTGACGTTTTCTATTTTCAACATTCGGCACCCTTTCCTTTCATCTCATTTATTTTTTAAAATGGCTTCAATAACACTCAAATATTCTTTGTAAGCGTGCTCTCCTAAATCTGTTATACTAACTATTGTTTTTGGTTTTTTATCCACAAAGGTCTTTGTAATTAGCACATAGCCAGCTTCTTCTAATTTTTTTAAATGCGAGCCCAAATTCCCGTCTGTTACAGATAAAGAACCTTTTAAGAAGGTAAAATCACATGTTTCATAAATCATTAATAAACTCATAATCCCTAACCGGACTTTTGGATGGATTAAATCATTTAAACTATTGACATTACTCATTTCCTTGTCCTTTTCTTTTTAAAATCACACCAGTTAATAACAAACTTCCTCCACCAATAAAAGCAAAAATAATGTTCATTAAACTAGGAAATAATAAAAATGTAGTTACACCTAAAACACTTAACCAGAACCCCATAATAAAAATCTCTTTAGCTAGAACAATACCTAAAAGTAAATACATTATGGATACCAATAAAACAATATAAAAGGGTAAATTATCTACTGTATATGGTAATAAACCAACACATATTAAAAAAATAAAGATACCTAAAATGATTCCAAGGCCAAGCCATGTGTATTGCAATTGAGTTCTTAAAAACAAGGGCATTGGTATCATTTTCCTTTGTTTAAAATATGTAGTTAAAGTGATAACCCAGCCCACAATACCTAAAACAAGCCAAAAGACACCTATAGTTATTGGATTAGCAAAAAGTAAAGGTATTGAATACCCCATTATCCAAATAAGGCCCCAAATGATAAAATAAATACTTGTTTGTTTACAATACTCTGTTTTATAGTTTGTAATCGTCTTGATATGAGATAAATTCTCTAATATTTCTGAATTATTCGATTTTTCATTCGGCATAAATAAACTCCTCTTCCACAAAGAACTCTGTACTACAGAGTATAGAATTAAATTTCCATTTAGTCAAGTTATTGGAAATGTTTTTTACAAATTAAGATAAAAAATAAAAATAACCACCTCCTTTTTTATGGGGAACGAAATCTCATAAATACCTTCTGTCACTTGATCCTTTCTGAAAACTTGGTTTAAGCAATATAAACAGCAAATGAAGTTCCTTATTCAGCAAGCATTCGCCATCAGTTCTTTTCGTTCATTCTTTTCGCATGTTCACTGATAAGGGCTGCCTCCCTGCTCCCTTTTATGATGCGGAAACCGTCATAATCGGGATAGAGAGAATCATCGTCTTGAATGCTTGTTAAAATCCAAAATTGACTACCAGCCCCTCCGAGCCGCTCAACCTCTGACAGCCAGCTTTGGTATACGTCAGGACGTGCTGATTGATTTTGATAGCCAAACTCTTCTAACACAACTGGTTTTCCGATTGTCTTCCCGCGGGTGATATGGTCTTCGATCCATTTCACTCCCCAAGCAGCAGACTTGTTCCAATGATCTGGGTACAGATGGTAGGTTCCATAATCGATATTAGAGAGAGCTGTCAAACGGTCCCAATCGACGCCTTCTCCGCCTCTGTAAAACCAATCTTCATGGCCTGGTATGCGAAAAAATCCTTCATCTCCTACTGCAACAAGATGGTGACGATCCAGCGATTTGACCCATGTACTCATTTCATCTGCCCATTTGACTAGTATATTACCCGTTGGATCTGACTGCACACGCGGCTCATTGGCTAGTTCCCAAGTCATAATAGCTGGATCGTCCTTATATTGAACACCTGTGTACGTATTCGTTCTTTCTAAAACATAACGCACATAATTTTTGTAAGCATGTTGAATACGAGGATCTGTATAAAAGGCATCATGTGATCCTGCATTGAACCACTTTACGTATTGATTCATCCCGCCAAAGTCATCCCAATTGTTCACTAGTGGGATGACAAGTTTTATTCCTTCCTGCCCCGCTTTATAAATCGCATAATCTAGTTTTTGAAAACCCGATTCTTCATAGACCCCTGGACTAGATTGTAAAACGGAGTTTTCTTGAGGGGCTCCGTCGTGAAATCCCCAAATACGTAAGACCTTTAAATTCATTGCTTTCATATCATCGAACACTGCATCTACCATCTTTTTAGATTTGTAATGGAAATAGTAATTATTTGTACCAGCAAAGTAAAATGGTTGATTGTTCAACGTAAATTGTGTGCCAGACGTCTGTACATAAGCGGCGGCTTTAATCGTCAGTGAAAACCATCCGGCCCATATAGCGACCACAAGTATGAAGAAGGACACTCTTTGAGTCCACTTTTTCATTTACATTCTCCTCACAATCTATCCTTCTTCAGGTATGATCACATCTAGCCGAAGTGGTGTTTGTTCATTTGAATCAAGTTCAATTGTCTGCTGTTTCAACAGTTTACTTTCTTTACCGATTCGAATCTCATATGTCCCGTGAAATGCTCGACATGTCACATTGCCATTAGCATCTGTTTTTTCAACTCTTTGTGTCGTCCACTCATTTAGAAGCTTTTCGTAACGTCTACCTGCTTCATTTAAAGACCAATCGTAATTCACGATGGCCGCATGCTCACCTCTCCAATGGGCACCTGCCCAAAATCCCCACATTAGCACTCCTTTTACGGCTGGATGACTAAATGCGACGCGATATAAAGCCTCTAGGTTATCCGCTCTTCTATTAGCGTCAGGGTGAACAGAGTCGTACTCTGTAACCCATATAGGAAGTCCAAGCTCAGCAAGCACATCGAGCCTCTCTTTTACAACGGCTGGATCGACCCGTTCTTCAAAATGCCCTTGTACACCAATCGCCTCAATAGGTGCGCCTAACTGACGAAGTTCATTGATATGTGCTTTATAAGCATGGTGCTCACCATATG
The DNA here is from genome assembly GCF_030209735.1 of Bacillus sp. lyk4-R2A-2. Classification (NCBI taxonomy): domain Bacteria; kingdom Bacillati; phylum Bacillota; class Bacilli; order Caryophanales; family Bacillaceae; genus Bacillus; species Bacillus sp. lyk4-R2A-2. The sequence continues at coordinate 696,216 of NZ_JARVRK010000004.1, read as the reverse complement.
AGATCACATTATAATCATTCACAAACAATCGTGCTTGAGGGTCAATTTTTTTCGTTTCTTCATACATCCATTTCCAAATATTTTTCCCGAAGCGGTCTTTAAAAAATGAACCATGCATCATTTCATTGTTTACATCCCAGTGACGGAATCTTCCTTTAAAGTGATTGCCCGCATGCTCAAGCCGGTTTTTCATGGCTTCATACACTTCGTGATTCGGTAGTGACCTCAGCCAGCTTGGATTGGCGTCCTCTACCTCCCAAAATAAAGCGTGCCCCCTTACTGGAAGTTGATGTTTATCTGCAAAATTCAGCATCGCATCTGCTTTTTCGTAGGTGATTCTCCCTCTTTCCGGCTCATTTGCATACCATTTTGCCTCATTTTCAAAAACAGCCCAATTAAAATGCTTCACAAAAAAATCGGCATATTGTTGATTAAATAACACTTGGTCATTCATCGCTGAACCAAATGCAAATTCATGCCTAATTTGCTTCAACTCAACCTCTATTCCTGCTATTGGCTTTTTATCGTGATTTGTGACGTTTATTTCAAGATCTCTTTGTCTATGCTCTGAGATTCGATCATTCGCCTCTTTTTTCCACATCAGATTGATCTGCTCATTTTCGCCCTTGTTTATTGATTGATGAAGAAAACTTCTTTCTTTGACCATGTAAAAACACCCTTATCTTCACTGTATTTATATTTCTTAAACAAACTGCCGGCTCAAAGAAACCGGCAGCTTAAATTTCACCTGCTAGTTGATTAGACGATGATATTCTGCGTAGGCAGTGGCCATATCCACTTGTGACCAAAAACGGTGATAGGTGAAAACCGGTGCCCCATTCTCCCATTTGCCTGTTGCTTCATTATATGAAGACTGATATTTACTCTCGAGTGAAGACCATGCTGGATCTTGTTTAATGTTTGGACGAAGATCAGCAAAACTCGTATAGACCCCATTACCTCCTCGCTGCGGATCAGAAGGAATAGTGCTTGATCCAGGAATCTGATTCCCTTGACCAAAGGTCCCGCTCCAACCATTTGGGAAATACACTTCTTTTTTAAAGAAGCGGTCATAGTCCTCTCTGTCTTCCTCTGTCACAATGCCCACGCCATCATTGTAATTCCACGCCACCTCAAGGAGCTGTGCGGCTGCATCTTTCGCTTTTACGCCAAGCGCTGTATAATCCCCTGTTTCTAGCTTAGTAGCAGCAGCAAAGAATGTTAAAGCCTTGACGAGACTCCCTAGTACGCCCGTATCCTGAGTTGGATCTTTTGTGACAGCTGTTAGGTTTGGATTTCCTGTTGCAGACTGGAATCCATTCCACGTGTCAGGCTGTCCGCTCCAAGCAATATTTCCAGGAAGCCAAAACTCGCCAGGTGCACTCGTTGTAGCAACAGCAGCATTTGTTCCTCCTAGAATTCTTTGTCCTTGGTCATCTAAGAAATACCCCTCTTCATCCGACACAGGACGGCTGCCGATAAAAATGTAATCTAATGCATAGTCGACCCATTTTGTGATACAAGATTTCGCCATTTGGACATTTTCAGAAGTTTTGTCTCCATCTTTCACAAAAATATAATAAAGCTCTGCTACGCGTTCCATCGGCCATGCCTGCATCCCGAACCAGTTATTAGAAGGTGGATCATGGTAAACAGGTGCATCCTCGTATGCCATATCGTAAAAAGTACTTCTTCCCGCCGGATATGCACTATAGTCTCCATTCCAGCTATTGGTTGCGCCTCCTGCTATCGCTCCCTCTTTTGATTGCAGCCATACATAAAATTCAAGCTGCCTTTTTAATGTTTTTTCCCAATCGCTTGCACCGGTAGCGGAAGATGGCTTTAAACCACCTTTGTCTGAGGACAAAGCATAAGCGGCGACAGGGTTTTGATACCCTTGGTGGCAGTGGCTCGCTCCGATACGCCATGACCAGTTTGCATAGTCGCCAAGTCCTCCGCCCCAAGAGGTATACCACGCCATTAAGTAATGACAGGCACCCTTTCCGTTTCCAGGGTACGGATTCCCTTGCTTGCCGCTTCCAATCGTTTGAAAATACTTATCGTACATACCGTAACGGAGAAAATCACCCATTTTTTTCGCTTTATCAAGATAGGTTGAATTATTGTAGCCGAGTTCCTTTGCCCAATACATCGCTTGTATTGCACGCGCATCAGCATCCGTCGCATTGGTATAGCGCCACTGAGCAGCTGGTGCTTGGTTTTCTTTTGTGAACAAGCTCATAAAGCCTTCATTTGGCTTCCCAAAAGATTGATCATCTTGTGATGGATGTGGGATCGCCTCCCATACAGATTCCTGCGGCCCGCGCTGGAACGTGTTTACATATGCGGCTGTATGTGATGGATTGAGTAAGTTCCCATATTTATACCAGTTATCGACATCAAGCAGCCAGTGCATTAAATACGTTTCATTCGTTCCATAGGTTGATTTCAATTCACCATCAATCGGATCTTGACCAGCAGGACGAGCTCCGCTCAGCTGACTAGGATATTGATCTGGATATGGTTTTTCCGCTGCGTATGTGGCTGGGCTAGAAGGATTGTAGGCGCTCATATGCGGCTGCTCATCATTTCCATCTTCATTTACTGGGATGATGTACTTCTCCATATTGTCCCAGGCTGCCTCTAATTTGCTCCAATCCCCTGTGTAATGTCCGTACAACACCTCTAGCCACAGCCAATAGCTATACGCTTCTGACGTTGTCATATGCCCATAATCAGGCGCTTCGCAAATAAGCGTCTCAATTGAATGATACGGAATTCCTTCTGATGAAAAATATCCATTCCCATCACTTTTAATTTGATGATAAAGCGTTAAAAACCGTTCTTTGTTTGACAAATCCTTCACCCTTTCAAAAAATCTTGATTTTTATTTGTCTGGAAGTGTACCAAATACTAAAGCACCATCATCAAAAACAGGAATTCTCGTTGTTTTTTGCATATTGGATGTTAAGCCTTGAAAGGAATAATCATTTGAGGCATCCCATATATTCGACCCATTTGGTGCAGATAATCGAAATTGTATTTCCTTCTTATGCTCTGATTCTCCTCCAGGAAAAATCGCTACGCCTGTAAAATCAATTTCTGCATAATACACGTGAGCTGATGCGTCATATACCTTGAGCGGAGATAAGGAAGCGCCTTCATTGTAGGCGGCTGTCACTTGAATATCTTTTTCAGTGAATCCCTTTGCAAAGACCTCACTCAGATTGACGTAATATCTAAAGGAGAGCGTTTGACTACGTCTCGCCGGCCATCCGGACCGGTTGTATAGAACCGCCTTTACTTGAGTAGATGTTGCATCGTTATTCATCACTGCTGCCTCTACAAAAAACTCATCCTCTGGTTGTTCTTGAGGCGGGAAATTGGGCAGCTTTGATTGCCCTTTTCCAAACAGCTGCACCATTTTGGCTATATTTCCTGTAAAAGCGGCATTATAGTCCGTCGCCACCTCGTTTGATACATAATCAGAGATGTCATCGTCATATTGATCCTGTGCATTTGGTCCGCCAACGAGCGCCCCATAAAGAGTGTGACGATGATTCGAAGGATTTGTCAGCTGATTAGACCATGAACCGTGTGCAGTTCGGTGGTGTGGATGCTTCGGCGGGTTCTGGCCAAACCCAACGACATAGCTTCTATTAAGCGGATTATCACCAAGCATATAGTGAGTTTGGTTGATCGCAAACGTTTGGTATCGATTCTTTTTTTCTTCATCTGACACCCAATCAGCGTAAACAAAGGCTAAAAATGCTGCATTTGCTGTATAACGAAGCGAGCCCCATTGATCAAGCCATGCCAAACCGCCAGGCGTATAAGTGATTCTTTCGACTTTTCCATTTTGAACAAAACCTGTGGTCCAGTAATCAAGATTACGCTCTGTCGATTCTATAAATCGATTCTCTTTCGTGATTCTGGCGAGTAAGATTTGCGAAGCAAAAAAAGTATTGTCCCAGGACATGGTAAACGTATAATCCCAATCCTTCGGCCATTCCTCTACTGCTTTTAATGCTTGATTTAAATAGGTTTCTTCATTTGTTGCCAAGTACAGCCAGATTCCGCCCCAAATGAGTTCATCAATATAGCCGCTCCATGAGTTGTAAAACGGCTGAGCGTTTGTGACACAATCTGTATACTCGCCGCGATACCTGTCCGCAAATGCATACAGCTGTTTCGCGTGCGTCAGAAGCTTTGCTGCATAAGGGGCATCTGTCTCTTTAAAAATGATAGAGCCCGCTGCTAAAGCTGCCGCAGTTTGTGCGGCCACTTCTGTTCCTGGACAATTTTCATCAATTTTAAAAGCTGGCCGGCTCATCGGCATCACTTCTGCCGGTCCCCACCAAGCATGATCAGCGTTCCCATCACCTACCTGCGCCCAAAACTCGTTCGGACCTGTATGAGCTTTCAAAAAATAATCTGTTGCCCACCTGATTTGATCGAGGATGTCATCAAGCAGTTCTGCCTCTTCATAGGCTTCTCGGTATTCATATACTGTCCATGCAAGCACAGCTGCTGAGTACGCCATTGGAAGTCCAAATTTCACATGATCACCTGCGTCATACCAGCCGCCAGTTAAGTCATGCCCTACATCCTTCCCGTCCTCTAGTCCAGAATCTCCCCGCCAGTTGAGACGGCTGCTTTTAGGCAGTTTTCCAGACCGCTGCGCTTCATAAAACAACAAGGATTTTTGAAGAACCTCTACATAGTTATACGATGCCATTTCTGTATGACTCACCCCTTCTATTTAGTCAAACATGAATAGACAAGCCACCTCCTTTGATTCAGAACGTGATTTGAACAGCTTTGAAAAGAATCAAATATGTTTCAAAAATAAGCATAGTAAACAGCAATCAGCTTTGCGCTCATCGAAGTTTTTTTCTCTTGATTCTTTCTGTGACTGTACCCAGAATGATCATATGTCGATTGAGAACATTTCAGACGGCGAAATTCTCTTTTTTGCTCTATTTGGGTAGAAAGAATGACATACAATCTCTTCTTTTAAAACATCACGCTAAATCAAGGTATATGAATGAATTAGAAAATGATTCCATTTGGTGGAAATTCTTTATTAGTTAACATAATAATATTATTGTATATATAAAAAAGAAACGCCCCTTTAAGGGCGCTCTTCATTGATCGCATTAAAACAAAGAAAGCTGGTTTTGATCAGGAAGTGCTTCTAAGCAGCCTTGACGATCTAAATATTCTAGAATCGTTTTCGACACTTTTCCGCGTTTTTGTAAATCCTCTTTTGAAAGGAATTCCCCATCTTGACGTGCGCGAACAATATTTAACGCAACGTTCGTTCCGAGTCCAGGGATTGAGTTGAATGGCGGAATTAATCCATCTCCATCAATGATAAACTCTGTTGCACTTGATCGATAGAGATCCACTTTTTTGAAATGGTAGCCTCTTTCACACATTTCAAGGGCAAGCTCTAGTACAGTTAATAGGTTCTTTTCTTTCGGTGAAGCATCTAAACCTTTTGAGTTAATATCGTCCATGACCGCTCGAATCGCATTCGATCCTTTTGTCATTGTTTCAATATCAAAGTCATCTGCACGAACGGTAAAATAAGCCGCATAGTATAAAAGTGCATGATGCACCTTAAAGTAGGCAATCCGTACAGCCATTAATACGTAAGCAGCTGCGTGGGCCTTAGGGAACATGTATTTGATCTTTTTACAAGAATCAATATACCAGTTCGGTACATTATTATTCTTCATTTCTTCTTCCCATTCAGGGGGAAGTCCTTTTCCTTTACGAACAGACTCCATGATTTTAAAGGCAAGTGACGGCTCTAAGCCCTGATAGATGAGATAGACCATAATATCGTCACGGCACCCAATCACTTCACTTAGTTCACACGTTTTATTGTGAATGAGCTCTTGCGCGTTCCCTAGCCATACATCCGTCCCGTGTGATAATCCAGAGATCTGAACAAGCTCTGAGAAGGTTGTTGGTTTTGTATCCTCAAGCATTTGCCGAACAAACCTTGTCCCAAACTCTGGAATACCGAGTGTACCTGTTTTACAGCCAATTTGCTCCTCTGTTACACCAAGAGGCTCTGTTCCTTGGAAAATTTTCATCACTTCTGGATCATCTGTTGGAATCGTCTTTGGATCAATTCCGCTTAAATCCTGAAGCATACGAATAACCGTAGGATCATCGTGCCCTAATATATCAAGTTTGAGCAAGTTGTCATGGATTGAGTGGAAATCAAAATGCGTCGTTTTCCAATCAGAACCTGTCGCATCTGCTGGAAATTGAATAGGTGAGAAATCGTAAATGTCCATATAATCCGGCACTACAATAATACCGCCTGGATGCTGGCCCGTTGTCCGTTTTACCCCTGTACAGCCTTGTACAAGCCGGTCGATTTCTGCGCCCCTCATATGAAGATTATGATCTCCAGCGTAGCCTTTCACGTAACCATATGCTGTTTTTTCTGCAACAGTACCAATCGTACCTGCTCGGTATACATACTCTTCACCGAACAGCTCTTTCGTATAGTTATGGGCAATCGGCTGATATTCACCTGAGAAGTTCAAGTCGATATCAGGGACTTTGTCTCCTTTAAAACCTAAGAACGTTTCAAACGGAATATCATGCCCGTCTTTTTTGTACGGCGTGCCACATTCCGGGCAGTCCTTGTCAGGAAGGTCAAAGCCTGAACCAACAGATCCGTCGTTAAAGAACTCGGAATGCTTACAGCTTGGACATACATAATGCGGCGCAAGCGGGTTCACTTCGGTAATCTCTGTTAAAGTTGCAACAAGAGATGAGCCGACAGATCCCCTTGAACCAACAAGATATCCGTCATCAAGTGATTTCTTTACAAGCTTATGAGAGATTAAGTAAATAACGGCGAATCCATGCCCGATAATACTTTTTAATTCTTTCTCAATACGGTCTTCTACGATTTTCGGCAAATCATCTCCATAGATGCTGCGCGCCATTTGATAGCTCATTTCCCGTACTTCTTCATCTGCACCTTCAATTTTTGGTGTGTATAGGTCATCTTTGATTGGTTTAATGCTTTCGACCATCTCAGAGACTTTTTTCGTATTCGTCACGACGATCTCTTTCGCTTTTTCCTCTCCTAGAAAGGAGAATGCTTCAAGCATTTCATCTGTCGTTCTAAAATGAACTTTTGGCAGTTCATGACGATTCAGCGGATTTGCTCCACCTTGTGATGAAATTAAGATTTTACGATAAATTTTGTCTTCTGGATGCAGATAATGCACATTTCCGGTTGCTACGACTGGTTTATTCAGCTTTTCGCCAAGCTTCACAATGTTTGTGATGATTTCTTTTAACGCACGTTCATCTCGAACAAGCTCCAGCTGTAGCAGATGCTGATACACTTCTGGCGGATGAACTTCTAAATAGTCATAAAATGCTGCAATGTCTTCAACCTCATCAGGTGATTTTTGCATCATCCCTTCAAACACTTCACCCTTATCACAGGCAGACCCAATAATTAAACCTTCTCGATATTTCTCAAGCTGTGAGCGCGGAATGCGCGGCACTCGGTAGAAATAATGAATATGAGAAAGAGAAACAAGCTTGAATAAATTTTTCAGCCCTGTCTCATTTTGTGCGATCAGAATGGCATGGTAAGGACGTGAGCGCTGGTAAGCATTAGACTGACCCATGTTTTCATTCAATTGATCGTGATAGGCAATATCCTTTTCAGCCGCATCTTTTAGCATTTTCAGCATGAGGTAGCCTGTCGCCTCTGCATCGTAAATGGCCCGGTGATGCTGCGTCAGTTCTATATCGAACTTTTTACAAAGTGTGTTCAGCCGGTGATTCTTAAATTCAGGGTAAAGGAATCGGCCAAGTTCCAGTGTATCAATCACAGGGTTTGACGCTTTATCTGTTTTTAACAGGCGTTTGTACGCTGTATTTAAAAAGCCCATATCAAAGCTTGCATTGTGCGCAACAAGGATATCTTGTCCAATCCATTCTTTGAAATCCCGTACGACATCGACGACATCTGGAGCATCTCTGACCATATCATCCGTGATACCTGTTAATTCGATCGTTGTCGCTGATAGTGGGTGATGAGGATTTGCAAATGCCTCAAAACGGTCAATGATTTCTCCGCCCTTTATTTTCACTGCTGCCAGCTCAATAATCGTGTCATACACAGCTGAAAGTCCAGTTGTCTCTACGTCAAATACAACATATGTTGCATCCTCTAACAAACGGTGCTCTGGATTATAGGCAATAGGTACTCCGTCGTCAACCAAGTTGATTTCCACACCATACATCATTTTGATGTCATGCTTTTTACTTGCTGCATAGGCATCTGGGAAGGATTGTACAACCGCATGATCCGTCAGAGCAATCGCTTCATGTCCCCATTTTTTTGCTTGTTCCACCAACTTGCCAATGCCAGTAACAGCATCCATTTGACTCATTGGGGAATGCAAATGAAGTTCGACACGCTTTTCACCCTCAGGTGCCGTATCCTCTTTCAGCTGAGGTTTCATTTCATTGACGTCATTGGCAATCATGACAAGGTCTCTGACAAACGTATCGTTTTGAATGCTTCCTCTTGCTTTGACCCACATGCCTTTTTTCAATGATTTCATCAGCTGGGCATCTTCTTTTTCTCTTGCAAACATTTTAATTAAAATACTGTTTGTATAATCTGTAATTTTAAAGATACAAAGCGTTCTGCCGCTTTTCAGCTCACGCGTTTCTGCATCGAATACGTAGCCCTGGACGGTGATTCTTCTTTCCTCATCCATAATACTATCAAGCGTACGAATTTCTTCATTGTCTTTAATTTGATAGCCAATCATGAGTGGGCCAGACGGACCTTCTTCCTGCTCCTCACTTTCCTTCTTCTCCATCTCAGTGAGGGCTTGCATCGCTCTTTCTTGATCTTCTGCAAGCTTTTGTTCTCTGAACTTCTGAATCTCTTGATCTGATACAAAAATTTCTGTATCAAATTGCAATTCTGGAAAGCCTACTTGTTTAAAAGCAGCCTGGAGCATTGGACTGTACTTCTTCTTGATGGCCAAAGCCTCTGTTTCGCTTTTCGTTTTGATGATGATTTTATGTCCAGACAGCGATGGTTTTTGCTGCTGAAGCAAGCTGATAATTGGAGGAGAAATTCCTTGAAGCTCTTCCACACAATGTGACCAATACGATTGAACGAGCTCTTCAGAGATGCTCGAATCATTGACTTCAATCGTGCAAGTGACTTGTGCAATATGAGAAAATGCATTTGTCAGCCTGCTGAGAAACATTGCATATACCTTGTAAGGCAAAAGCGCCTTAAATTTAAAAAGGAAATGCCACGTTTTCGCCGCCTTATGCACCGTCAATTTGACGATTTCTCCTTCTTCAAAGTAACGACTGAGGTCATCATCTGTCATTTGAATCTGATTGAGTAATATATGAAATTGCCGCCGTGTGATCGGTAATTGTTCATCCAAGACAGGACCCTCCTTTTGTCAATCAGAAAGGTACCTCTTTTCTACAGGAGGTACCTTCATTTTTTTGTTCGTTTTTTATGCTTGGCGTATAAAAGAAATCAGCTCATCAACAGATACTTCGTGTGATTCCCCTGATTTTCTAAACTTCACTTCAACAATGCCTTCTTCTGAACGTTTTCCGCAGCTAATGCGAATTGGCAGCCCAATTAAATCACTGTCTGCAAATTTCACGCCTGCTCGCTCCTGACGGTCATCGAAAAGTACGTCAAAGCCCTCATCTTCTAAGCGCTCGTATAACGTTTCAGCTAGCTCTTTTTGAGCATCGTTTTTCATATTTAATGCAAGGAGATGAAGGTCATATGGCGCAACAGCTTCCGGCCAAATGATTCCTTTCTCATCGTGATGCTGTTCAACAATCGCTGAAAGCGTTCTAGAGATACCGATACCATAGCAGCCCATAATCATTGGCTGCGCTCGACCATTCTCATCAAGGTACGTCGCATCCATTGACTCAGAATAACGAGTGCCTAGTTTAAAGACTTGTCCTACTTCAATCCCTTTAGCAAACTGGATTGTGCCTTCTCCATCTGGAGAAACGTCGCCTTCTTGGATCAAACGGAGATCTGTGAATTCTTTCACTGACACATCACGCGCAGGATTGACATTGATATAGTGATAATCCGCTTCGTTTGCACCTGCAACAGCATTTGTCATGCCTTTAACCGCAAGGTCTGCATAAATATCGACTTCTGCTTCCAGCTTCACTGGACCAACAAATCCAGGCTCTGTTCCAATGACTTCTAGTACTTCTTCGCGAGTAGCAAGCTCTACAAGCTGTGCTCCTACCAAGTTTTTCACTTTCACATCATTTACTTCATGGTCGCCTCTCGTCAGGATGAGAACATACGCATCATCTGCTTTAAACAAAACAGACTTGATACAAAGAGAAGGATCAACTTCTAAAAATCCAGCGATGTCTTGAATCGTTTTTGCTTGCGGTGTATGGACTTTTTCAAGTTCTTTGAAGTCCGCAGGATTTGCTTCTTCTCCTTGATATACAGCTTCAGCCATTTCAATGTTCGCAGCATAGGAAGATGTATCAGAGTATGCGATTGTATCTTCTCCTACTTCTGACAGTGCCATAAACTCATGTGTATCTTTTCCTCCCATTGCACCAGAATCTGCAATAACTGGTCTAAAATTAAGACCTACTTTTGAGAATACATTGGAGTAAGCTGTAAACATCTTGTTGTAAGTGTCATCAAGGCTTTCTGGTGAAGAATGGAATGAGTACGCATCCTTCATAATAAATTCACGTCCGCGCAGTAGCCCAAAACGCGGTCTCTGTTCGTCGCGGAATTTTGATTGAATTTGATAAAGAGTTAAAGGAAGCTTCTTATACGATTTCACTTCGCTGCGTACAAGTGATGTAATCACTTCTTCGTGCGTTGGGCCAAGTGCAAACTCACGGCCATGACGATCTTTCATACGCATCAATTCTGGACCGTATGTATACCATCTTCCTGACTCTTGCCACATTTCTGCCTGCTGCAGCACTGGCATTAACAGCTCAGCTGCTCCCGCCTTTTCCATCTCCTTGCGAACGATGGATTGAATATGCTGGATGACTTTATGAGCAAGCGGCAGATAATGATAGATTCCGCTTGTGTTTTGTCTAATGAACCCAGCTCTTACTAAGAGCTGGTGACTTTTTGCCTCAGCATCTGCTGGCACCTCTCGAAGAGTTGGTATGAAAGTCAGGGATTGTCTCATGTCGTTACACCTCATTTATGAAATAGGACTTCTCACAAAAACTCTTGTTTCCCGTAATGAGAAACAAGAGACATTGGTTTTATAAAAATAATCGCTGGATGTCATTCCACGTAACCACTAGCATTAACAGCATGAGGAATGCAACACCGATAAAGACAACAAGTGCTTCTTTCTCACGATTAATTGGTTTACCGCGAATGGCTTCAACAAACAAGAATAGTAAACGTCCTCCGTCTAGTGCAGGAATCGGCAATAAATTCACGATACCTAAGTTAATACTAAGGAACGCCGCAAACTGCATTAATGTTAACACACCTTGCTTAGCTACTTCTCCTGTCATGTCATAGATCCCAACAGGACCTGCTAACATATCTAGTGAAAATTGCCCTGTGACAATCTTTTGTAAGTTCGTTAAAATCAGACCTGCTGTTGAAATCACAGTCGTTCCTGAGGATGAAATAACCTTCAGAAATCCATTTTCCGTTGGCGGATAAGATCCGAAACGGCCAATGTTTTTTCCGTCTGCTTTCACAGCTTCTGGTACAACCTGCACAGTGCTTTCTTTGCCGTCTCGGTCAATGACGACATTCATTTTTTTCTCAGGGTTCTTTTGAACGGTTTGAACGACATCTGTCCAAGAATTCATTTTATCCCCGTTAATGGACACGATGTGGTCTCCCTGCATGAGTCCAGCTTCTGCCGCTCGGCCGTCTTTCGTCAGCTTGCCGAGTACAGGATCATCAACGGTGACCCCTTGAATAAACCCTAAAGCAACTAAAATCACATACGCCAAGATAAAGTTCATAATCGGTCCAGCTGCGATCGCTTTAATACGCTGCCATACCGTTTTTGATCCAAATTGACGATTGTACGGTGCGATTTGAATCTCTTCACCATCTGCAATATAAAAGCTTGTTTGACTTACATTGTAGCCAGTCAAAATATCTTCATTTCCAGCTTCATATCCTGAGATTCTCATGGCATGATCTAAATCAATCTGCTCAACTTCGATGACAAGTGCATCAGGATATTTTTCTTTATCATTTAAAATGATTTTTTCTACTTCATTTTGCTCATTGAATAAGAGCCCCACTGTATGACCTGGTTTAATTTCAATGACTTCAGGGTCCTCTCCTGCCATTTTAACAAATCCGCCAATAGGGAGAAGTCTAATGGTATAAACGGTTTCTTTTCGTTTAAAGGAGAAAATCTTCGGCCCAAAACCAATTGCGAACTCACGGCATAAAATCCCCGCTCGCTGCGCCATAATTAAATGGCCAAGCTCGTGGAAAAAAACGAGCGTTCCAAAAATAATAATAAACGCAATCACTGTATTCACGAACATACCACCTTATGTGAGGATTGATTGAACAAAGTCTCGTGTATCTTTGTCCACTTCATGGATATCTTGCAAACTAGGCGTTGAAATCACATGATGTCTGTTTAGTGCCTTTTCAATCAATTCTTCAATTTGCAGGAATGTTACTTTGCCTTTCAGAAATGCATCGACTGCCATTTCATTTGCTGCATTGAGCACAGCAGGCATTGTCCCTCCTATTTTACCTGATTCATAAGCAAAATGTAAGCAGCGATACCTGTCAAAATCCGCTTTTTGGAAATTCAATTGTCCAATCTCCCAAAGGTTCAATGATTTTGCTTCTGGTAATGGCGCCCTGTCAGGGTATGTGAGTGCATATTGAATGGGCACTCTCATGTCAGGTGTCCCTAACTGAGCCATGACGCTTTTGTCGTGAAATTCCACCATCGAATGGATAATGCTCTCTTTATGTAACAGCACATCAATTTGTTCATACGGTATATCAAACAACCAATGTGCCTCAATCACCTCGAGCCCTTTATTCATCATCGTCGCTGAATCAATGGTAATTTTCGCTCCCATCGACCAGTTTGGGTGGTTCAGCGCTTCTTCAACCGTAACACCTTCAAGTTCAGTTCGTTTTTTATCTCGGAAACTACCACCTGAGGCTGTCACGATTAAGCGTTCAATGTTTTTAGCTTGTTCACCTTGCAGGCATTGAAAAATAGCGGAATGCTCACTATCGACAGGAAGTAAAGGTACATCATATCTTTTCGCGTACTCTTTTACTATATGACCAGCTGTCACAAGTGTTTCCTTATTTGCGAGTGCAATCGTCTTTTTTTGTTCAATGGCCTTTAATGTTGGAACAAGCCCGACACTTCCGACAAGGGCATTGACCACAACGTCCACTGCTTCATAGGTCGCTGCTTCGATGTTGGCTTCATCACCAGCAGCCATCTTGACATCGTATTCAAATGAATGACCTTTTAGCGTGTGATAGGCCTCTTCACTTAAGCATCCGACAAATTCAGGCTGAAACTGTTCAATGATTGGTATGGCTTTGTCTACATTTCGGCCAAACGTCATGGCTTTTAGCTTAAATTTGTCTGGGTGCTGCCTCATCACATCTAATGTTTGTTCTCCAATTGATCCTGTTGCGCCTAATAGCGAAATATATCTCAAATTGCCACTCCTTCTCTCGTTCAATAAGTTTCTATGAGGTTAGCTGGCAAACGTTGCAAGCAATAAATATAAAAACGGCAGAACGAATAAAAAGCTGTCAAACCTGTCCAAAATCCCGCCATGTCCAGGGAGAATTGTCCCTGAATCCTTCACGTGGTAATGACGCTTTAAAGCAGATTCCACAAGGTCGCCAAGCTGTCCAAAGATACTGAGCAAAAGCGTAATAAACATAACGAGCAGATATGATGGCAAAAATCCTGTAACCGCCTGAAACACAAATGACAACACGACCGCTGTGACGATTCCGCCGATAAATCCTTCTACTGTTTTGTTTGGGCTGATCTCTGGCCAGAGCTTTCGTTTCCCCATCGATTTCCCAATAAAATAGGCACCTGAGTCAGTGGACCAAATAATCACTGCTGCGAAGAAGATCGCACTCATGCCATATAAGCCTCTAATTTGAATAAAATAATAGAAACTGACACCAATATATAATGTCGCTAATATTACAAAAGCAACCTCATCGAATGTGAAAGAGTTTTTGCTCAACACTGTATAAGTTAAAAGAATTAAGACTGCAAATAAAGCAATCTGCATTTTTGATGCGTCTACGTTCGGGAAGAAGCTATTCTCTCCGCCCATTAAAAGCCAAAGCAATATTAAGCTGACAATACCAGGAAAGCTAAAAATCGATATCTTTTTCATTCTTAGAAGCTCAAAGAGAGCGACACTTCCCATTAAGTAAATCAGCAGGGTAAATGGCATCTGTCCATATATAACTGCAAGTAAAAAGACTGCAGCTGCCAAAACACCCGTCAAAATTCTTTGTTTCATCTGCACCACCCTCTAAATTCCACCGAACCTCCGGCCGCGGCGCTGGTATTCTCCGATAGCGCCTATAAGATGCTCATCAGAAAAGTCAGGCCAAAGCACATCCGTAAAGACAAATTCGCTGTACGCAATTTGCCAAAGCATGAAGTTGCTTAATCTAATTTCTCCACTTGTGCGAATAAGCAAATCCGGATCTTGAAGAGATTCTGTCATTAAATAAGCTGAAAACATCTCTTCTGTGATGTCTTCTGCTTGAAGCTTACCTTCTTTGACTTTTTCAGAAATTTGTCTGCATGCGGAGACGATTTCTGTGCGCCCTCCATAGTTGAGCGCAAAATTCAAAATGAGCCCGTCGTTATTCGTCGTACTCTTTACTGCGTTCTCCACCGCTCTTTTCGTATGCTGCGGGAGGCCGTCTGGATCACCTGTTAAGCGAACACGGACATTTTCCTCGATGAGCTCGGGCAGGTAGATGTTTAAAAATTCTTCAGGAAGTTTCATTAAAAAGTCTACTTCTAGTTTTGGACGCTTCCAATTTTCTGTAGAGAAAGCATACAAAGTCAGCACTTTGACATTCAGCTCATTTGCAAGCTTTGTCATGCGCTTGACGACTTTCATTCCTTCATGATGTCCTGCTACCCGCGGAAGAGCACGTTTTTTTGCCCATCTTCCGTTCCCATCCATGATAATGGCGATATGTTCAGGAATTTCTCCATTTAATATGTCTTCTTTTGTCAGACTTTCTAAGTTGGAAGCTGCAGTTTGCTGATTCTTCCAATTTTTGAGTATATTGAGCATGAGATTCCTCCATCACCCAAAAAGGTTGCGTTTCCGCTAATAATATAGTCACCAACAGTATTAACAAAAAAACCCCCTGTAAACATGAAGAGGGTCTTTTCACTATTATCTATTGTACATAGTTTTTTCTTAAACTTCCATGATTTCTTTTTCTTTATCTTTCGTCACGTCATCAATTTTAGCGACATATTCATCTGTCAATTTTTGAACATCCTCTGTTGATGATCTTAATTCATCTTCAGTGATCTCACCATTTTTCTCGAGCTTTTTCAACTCATCGTTTGCATCACGACGAACATTACGAACAGCTACTTTTGCTTCTTCTGAATATTTTCTTACCACTTTCACAAGCTCTTTACGTCTTTCTTCTGTTAGTGCAGGAATTGCAATACGGATCACATTTCCGTCACTTGTTGGCGTGATGCCAAGATCAGACTTTTGGATCGATTTTTCGATATCACCGATAGCTGTTTTATCATAAGGTGTGATAATCAGCATACGTGCTTCTGGCACTGTGATTGACGCGATTTGGTTAAGTGGTGTTTGTGCACCGTAATAATCAACCGTCACTTTATCAAGCAATGAAGCATTTGCTCTGCCCGCACGAACAGTTGCAAGTTCACGTCCGTATGCTTGAACGGCTTTTTCCATTTTTTCTTTCGTTTGGTTCAATACTTCTTTTGACACGTTATTTCCCCCTCACAATCGTTCCAATTGATTCGCCATTTACGGCACGTTTAATATTTCCTTCTTCCATAATAGAGAATACGATTAATGGAATGTCATTGTCCATACATAATGAGGACGCAGTAGAATCCATTACTGCAAGCCCTTCTTTTAGCACATCAAGATATGAAAGCTTGTCATATTTTACTGCATCCGCATCTGTACGAGGATCAGCACTGTAGACACCGTCTACATTATTTTTCGCCATTAAAATGACATCTGCTTCAATTTCTGCTGCACGAAGTGCTGCCGTTGTATCTGTAGAGAAATAAGGGTTACCAGTACCTGCAGCAAAAATTACGACACGTTTCTTCTCAAGATGACGGATCGCTTTTCTTCTTATGTATGGTTCTGCAACCTGTCTCATTTCGATAGAGGTTTGTACCCTAGACTGAATGCCAAGCGTTTCTAGGCTGTCTTGTAGCGCGAGTGAATTCATCACTGTTGCCAGCATGCCCATGTAGTCTGCTGTTGCACGGTCCATTCCTAAGTCACTACCTGTCTTACCGCGCCAAAGGTTTCCTCCGCCTACAACAACTGCAACCTCAACATCTAGCTCTGCAATTTCTTTTACTTGCTTTGCAATTGAATGAATGACAGTTGGGTTAATTCCATTTCCAGCATCACCTGCTAGTGCTTCGCCACTTAGCTTCAGTACAATGCGATTATATTTCGGTTTGCTCATGATAACCTCCAAGTGTAAACTATACCGTCTCTTATTATGCGTAAGAAACTGCCTTTTGTAAATCAATATCCTCTAAAAAATAGGGAACACAGTGCTTGTGCTCCCTAAAAAAGCCCCAGAGAGCTTTTCAAACATTATTTTTTCACTTGGCTCATCACTTCTTCAGCAAAGTTGTCTTGACGCTTCTCGATGCCTTCGCCCACTTCATAGCGAACATAAGTTTGAACGCTTGCGTTTTTCGCAGCTACTACTTGTTTCACTTTTTCATCTGGGTTTTTAACGAAAGCTTGGTCAAGTAAGCAAATTTCTTCGAAGAATTTGTTTAGACGGCCTTCTACCATTTTAGCTACGATGTTTTCAGGTTTTCCTTCTTGAAGCGCTTGCTGCGTTAATACTTCGCGCTCACGGTTTGCTTCTTCTTCTGACACTTGGTCACGAGAAATGTATTTAGGGTTTACAGCAGCAACGTGCATTGCGATGTCTCTTGCAAGCTCTTCGTCAGTTGTTCCGTTAAGAACAGCTAACACACCGATGCGTCCGCCCATGTGTAAGTAAGAACCGAATGCTGCGTTATCTTCTTTCGTGATAACAGAGAAACGACGTAGAGTGATTTTCTCTCCGATTTTCGCAATCGCAGATGTGATATGCTCTTCAACTGTTGAACCGTTTTCCATTTTAGAAGCATGAGCTTCTTCAATTGTTGCAGGTTTAGCAGCAAGCAAATGATCAGCAAGTTCGTTAAGAAGTGATTGGAACCCTTCGTTTTTCGAAACGAAATCAGTCTCAGAGTTCACTTCTAGAATCACGCCTGTGTTGCCGTCAGTTTTGATAAGAGTTAATCCTTCTGCAGCAATACGGTCTGCTTTTTTCGCAGCTTTTGCAATTCCTTTTTCTCTTAGAAGATCGATTGCTTTGTCGATGTCACCATCAGTTTCTGTTAACGCTTTTTTACAGTCCATCATACCTGCACCAGTTTTTTGACGCAGTTCTTTAACTAATTGAGCAGTAATAGCCATTTTACATTTCCTCCTTCTATGTTAAAACACGGATTACTAGGTGAAAAAAAGGTGATAAAAGGCATTTCCCTCTTATCACCTTTTGAATAGGTTACGCAGTTGTTGTTTCAGTTTCTGTCGTTTCTTCTACAACAGCTTCTTCTTCGCCTTGTTTAGACTCAAGAATCGCATCTGCCATTTTAGCAGTTAGAAGTTTTACAGCACGGATTGCATCATCGTTTGCAGGGATCACAACATCAATTTCGTCTGGATCACAGTTTGTGTCAACGATACCGATGATTGGGATATTCAATTTACGAGCTTCTGCAACTGCAATACGCTCTTTACGAGGGTCGATAATGAAAAGTGCATCCGGAAGACCTTTCATGTCTTTGATTCCGCCTAGGAATTTTTCAAGACGTTCTAATTCTTTTTTCAGCTGAACGACTTCTTTCTTAGGAAGAACATCGAATGTACCGTTTTCTTGCATTTTTTCAATATCTTTTAAACGTTTGATACGTTTTTGGATTGTTTCAAAGTTTGTCAAAGTTCCACCAAGCCAGCGTTGGTTCACATAGAACATACCAGAACGGATTGCTTCTTCTTTCACTGAATCTTGTGCTTGCTTTTTCGTACCAACGAAAAGGATTTTTCCTCCGTCAGCAGCAAGGTTTTTCGTGAAGTTGTAAGCTTCCTCTACTTTTTTCACCGTTTTTTGAAGATCGATGATGTAGATACCGTTACGCTCTGTAAAGATGTAACGCTTCATTTTTGGGTTCCAGCGGCGCGTTTGGTGACCGAAGTGAACACCAGCTTCTAGCAATTGTTTCATAGAAATAACTGACATGTTGTTGCCTCCTAATATAATGGTTTTTTTTCCTCCGCTCAAGTCATGTTCACATAAAACTGCGCCACGGCAGCACCTTCATATGAATCATTAAGCGTGTGTATTTAACACCAAGAAATAATATAACACATGATGGACTGACAATCAAGAATCCTTTACAGCTTTCCGCTAAATTTTAATAAAAGCTCGATTTCTGTCTTGCCCGTTTTCAGTTCTTTCGCTATTTCTTCTAGCGAATGCCCTTGGTCATATAAGGTCTTCACTTGGTCCTCGAATGTTTCTTCTACTTCACTTTCAGAAGACGCAAAAGCGTCTGATTCAAGATGTGGAACGGGTTCGTTTACCTTCTCTTCCTGCACTTCGACTTCGCTAAGGAGAGCCGACAAGTGCTCTGGTACTGGATCTTCACTTTCTACCGATTGCTGGGATTCAATTGGTGTTTGTGGCTGCTTTGGTGTCTGAAAATCTGTTTTCAGCTCTTCAGCAGAAAAATCAGGGGAAGCGGCTGCCACTTTTGATAGTTTGTCATTCTCTTCTTTGACTTCCATCAAAAATGCAGCCAGGGTATTTTCCGTTTCTTCTAGAAGTTCTCGCTGCTTTTGTTCAGTTGCCTTCAGCGAATTCATTCTCGTATATAAAATGATCACAAAATAAATAAGTGCAGCATGAAGCATGAAGCTAATCAGCCATAACATATTTTTTCACTCACTAACTCTTTAAGATTGAATGGCTTTATCAAGCAGATGCTTAAGCTTGAACAATGCCTTTGAATGAATTTGCGAAATGCGTGAGGTCGATAAATTGAGCACGTGACCGATTTCCGTTAACGTCAGTTCCTCTTTATAGAAAAGACTGATCACGAGCTTTTCTTTTTCAGATAGCTCGGTCATTTTTTCAGCAAGCTGTTCTATTAATTCATCTTTCAGCATCTTCTCTTCAGGTGTCACAGTTTTCTCGTCGCGAATCATGACTTGGACGTTTTCACCGTCTTCTTGATCATGCAGCTTCTCGTCGATTGAAAGCAGATTTGCAAAGAAACCTTCATTCATTGTTGTGACAACATCCTGTTCACTCATGCCAAGTTCCTCTGCCACTTCTGTCGGCGTCACATTTCGTAAATAGCGTTGTTCAAGCTTTTCAATAGCCGCTTCTACTTTTTTTGTTTTTTCTCTTGATGTACGAGGCAGCCAGTCCTCTTTACGAAGACCGTCGATGATGGCCCCGCGGATTCTGAAGGATGCATATGTATCAAACTTCAGATCTCTTCCGGGGTCGAATTTTTCAAGGGCATCATATAAACCGAGCATCCCTAGACTGATCAAGTCTTCTTTATGCACTGACTTCGGGAGACCGATGGAAATTCTTCCAACATGATATGTGACGAGCGGCATATAGCGGCGCATAAGATCATCTCCAGCAGCTGGGTCCTTCCACTCTTTCCATCTAGCCCATAGCGCCTGATCTTCGTAATTTAAGGATTGCATCTTTCTCCCCCTATACTTCCTTAGTTATATCTTCATAATGCCTTGCTTCACAGTGCGGATCTCAAGCTCTGTCGTAAGCGGGTCAAATTCAATCGTACGACCATTGTTCCCGCCCGTATCCTCACTAATGATCGGGATGCGATAAAGAGACAGATGTTCTTTAACAGCTGATACGTTTCTAGGTCCAATTCTCATCAGATCATTGGTTGACTTAAACTTAAACATTTCTGCGCCACCAGCAAGTTTTGCCTTTAGCGCATGTTTGCGCGCTCCTTCTTTAAGGAGCAGATCAATTGTATGCTTGACACCTGTATCTGCATATTTAGCCAAGTTCTCCACTGCCCCTTTTGCAAGGGATGAGTCTGGAAGCATGACATGGACAAGACCTGCCAGTTTTTTTTCTTGATCAAACAGAACAAGCCCTACACAAGAACCAAGTCCGGATGTCCGAATGCGGTCCGGTGTTTTCACAAGCTGAACATCCGCTATACCAACCTTTACAACTGCCGGAATCTGAACGTTCATTAAAGGTTACCTAATGCTTTGAATAGTTTTTCAAACGATTCAAAGTCTGGTAATAGAAACATATTTCCTTTCAGCTCTTGCTTATTTTGATCATCAAAAATTGATGTATCAATCACAATTGCCTGATCACCTAGAGGACTGAATTGCATTAACCCTTCGCTAATGACAGCCCCGAACATATCGAGCGTAACATCTGGAACACTTGGGTGAAGCTGCAATTTTGTTAAATCGGCAAGGGCTGATAAATAAGAGCCTGCTAAAATATTTCCCAGCTCGTGTAGTGCTGACGTCCCCATCACATGCTCGTGAATGGTATCAATATCAAATGCTGGATCTCGTACAAGCTCTCTTACAAATTGCTCAGCTTGCTCAAAGGGCATAATGAAAAAGATAGAGCCAGATAAATCTCCTTCCATTCGCAGGAAAATGCTTGCAACTGGGAGGTCTGCACCGCCAAAGAAATCCATTAATTCTTCAAACGAGAGAACCTTGACAAACGGAACAGCCATATCTATTTTGCGATCCAAAAGGCTGGCAAGAGCAGACGCGGCGTGGCCTGCTCCAATATTCCCAACCTCTCTTAATACATCCAGCTGTTCATCTTTTATTTCATTGAAAATGCTCATTTCACATCCTCCTTAATGAACAGGTGCATCTTGAACGCTCTTGTCGAGGACAGCACCAGGGTGAATGATATTAAATAGACGCTGATCATGCTTAATGATACCTGTTACCCATGATTGTCCTTCTTTTTCAGCTGACTCAGGAGAAGATTCTACTTCTTCTTGATGGACTGTAATGACATCATTCGCTTCATCAACAATCCAGCCGACTTCAATGTCACCAACTTGTACAATAATCATTCTTGTTTCATCTGTAATTTCATTGTCACTTGATCCAAGTCTCACTCTAAGATCGATGACAGGCGTCACGACACCGCGCAGATTAATAACACCGCATATATAAGGGGCAACGCCAGGGACTCTTGTCGGCTGCTGCCATTTTTCAATGGACTTTACTTCTGATACTGAAATGGCGTATTCTTTTTTGTTTACGATAAACACAATCATCTTTTCGCCAGTTTTGATATCTGTACTCATTTCAGACCGCTCCTCTATTGTTTTTTACTTGATCAGTGCATTACAGTCAACGATGAGTGCAACTTGACCGTCGCCTAGGATTGTTGCGCCTGAGATCGCAAACACGTTTGGCAGGTAATCTCCTAGTGATTTCAATACAACCTCTTGCTGACCAATAAATGAATCGACCACAAATGCTGTCAGCTTATCTCCTTTACGAACAACGATGATGTGCAGTTCTTCCTCTAATTCATTCGCATTTGGTACGTGGAATTGTTTCTTCAAGTACACGACCGGTACGATAAATCCGCGGAAATCAATTACTTCGCGATCATGCGTTTGAAGGATGTCGCTTTTCTTAATGACAGCCGTTTCAATAATAGAAGAAATCGGAATCGCAAATGTTTCCTCTTCCAGTTTTACAAGAAGTACAGAAATAATCGATAATGTAAGCGGAAGCTGGATCGAGAATAGTGAGCCCTGTCCTTCTGTTGAGTTGATGCTTACAGATCCGCCTAGTGATTCCAGCTTGTTTTTCACGACGTCAAGACCTACACCGCGGCCTGAGATGTCAGATATCTCATCAGCTGTAGAGAATCCTGCTGCAAAGATCAATGAATCAATTTGATGATCTTCAATGGTTTCCGCTTCTCTTTCTGTAATAACCCCGCGCTCTAATGCTTTTTCAAGCACTTTCTTACGGTTAATTCCGCCGCCATCATCTTCTACTTCAATGAAGACGTGGTTTCCGCTATGATACGCCTTTAATAGAACGGTTCCTTTTTCTGGCTTGCCTTTTTTCACACGTTCTTCTGGCGATTCAATTCCGTGATCTAGACTGTTTCTAAGTAAGTGTAGGAGCGGATCTCCAATCTCGTCGATGACTGTTCGATCAAGCTCAGTATCAGCACCTTCAATGATCAGTTCAATTTTTTTATTGAGCTCTTTCGTCAATTGACGGATCATACGTGGGAACCTGTTAAACACCGTTTCTACAGGAACCATTCTCATGTTCAGGATGATCGATTGCAGATCGCCTGAAATACGTGTCATTCTTTCGACCGTATCAGTGAGTTCGTTATTTTCAAGCTCTTTGGCAATCTGTTCTAAACGGCCTCTGTCAATCACCAGTTCTTCAAATAGATTCATAAGAGAGTCTAGACGATCGATGTTGACACGAATCGTTTTTGTTCCTCCTGCAGCTGAACCGTTATTGCTATTTGCTTTTGGTGCATCGTTTGCTGGTGCTTTCGCAGCAGGCACGGAGACTTCTTCTTTTTTCTGTTCAGGTTTTGCTTCTTGTTTTTCAGCTGGATTCGCTTCTTCAAATGCAGAAACTTCCGAGATCTCAACTTGTTCAACTTCTGAGATCGTCATCACGATTTTTTTCACTTCGTCCATCGGTTGTTTAGATAAATAAGAAATACTGAATTCAGATTCGAAATCTTCTGATTCTAAAAGTTCTGCATTTGGAACTGTTTTGACGACCTCGCCTGCTTCGTTCAGTCTTTCAAAGATCATATAGACACGAACGGCTTTTAATAGGCATGCGTCACTTAATGTTACATTGAGTTCATAGCATTTAAAGCCTTGTTCCCTCGCTTCATCAAGCACTGTTCGTTCAAATTCGTTATAGTCTAAGTCATTAGCAGCAGCCGCTGATACAGCCGCTGTTTCAACACTAGGAGCTGCCTCAGCATGGCTTCCTGTCACATCTAGCTTTTTACTAATCTCTGTGACATCGCGTTTCCCATCTCCGCCTTCTGCAATTGATTGAACCATTGCTTCAAGGTGATCAAGTGCTTCAAACATTGTGTCCATTGACTCAGGTGTGACAATCATTTGTTCATTTCGAATGGCATCAAACATGTTTTCTAAATGATGTGTTAGCTGAGCCATATCAGCGTAGCCCATCGTTGCACTCATGCCTTTCAATGTGTGAGCCGCTCTGAATATATCATTCACTAGCTGCAAGTCGGTTGGGTTCTTTTCTAAATCAAGAAGTTTTTCATTACAAGTTTGTAAGTGTTCTCTGCTTTCATCTAAAAAGATATCTAAGTATTGGTTTACATCCAACGTGTTCACGCCCTCTCTTTTTTCATGGAGCTTATAATTGCATGTGCGATGTCATCCACATGCCTTGTTTCATGTGCAAGGCCTGCTTTAATGACTGATTTAGGCATTCCGAAAACAACACATGATTCTTCTTTTTCTGCAATGACTTTTGTATGACCGCTTGCGACCATTTTTTTGACACCTTCTGTGCCGTCACTACCCATGCCTGTCATAATGACAGCAATTTTCTCGTAACCCTTTATATGACTGATGGATTCAAATAAATAGTTAACAGAAGGTTTGTGCCGGCTTTCCGTGTCCTCTGGAGATAGCCTGATGACTAAGGATGCCCCTTGTTCATGAAGTGACATATTCATTCCACCAGGCGCTATGTAAGCCACTCCATTTTTAGCGATGTCTCCATCTTGTGCTTCTTTAATCGAAATTTGAGATAAATGGTCTAACCTAGTAGCAAGTGATGCTGTAAATCCTGCCGGCATATGCTGCACAATCAAAATAGGTGCTTCTATGTCCTTAGGCAGCTTCGTGACAACTCGTTGAAGTGCCCTTGGCCCTCCCGTTGATGTTCCGATTGAAATAATCTTTCGGAGTGAGCCACTTTTTACGGCTTGCGGGCGAGGTGTAGCCACTGGAATTGGCGGCTTCATCACCGGCTTTGGAGAAACCTGTACTTCAGTGCGTTTCCTTGACAGCCCTGCCGCAAGCACCCGCTCTACAATTTGGCCTCTTACTTTGTGTAAATCGAGCGAAATACTTCCTGAAGGCTTTGTCACAAAGTCAAAAGCACCAAGTTCTAAGCAATGGATGGTTAAATCTTTCCCTTGCTTTGTCTGGCTTGACACCATAATCACGGCAAGGTCGTGTTCAGCCAGAATTTGTTTTAATGCTTCTGTTCCATTTAAAACAGGCATTTCCACATCTAATGTGACGACATCTGGATTCAGTTCCTTGATCCGTTTTAAGGCATCTTCCCCATTTCGCGCCGTTCCGACGACTTCTATTTCTTGCTCGGCACTTAGGAAATCACTAATGAGCTTTCGCATAAAGGCCGAGTCATCTACTACAAGCACTCTAATCATGAGTCCACCTTCCTCCTTTTAAAAAAAGAGGACAACTTATCTATAAACGTATGCTGCTCTCTCTGTGCCTCTCTTATCTGCTGTTGATAAAGTGTTTCTGCCAGCATCTTGATCGTTTTACTCAGCCGTGAATGTGGCTGCTTCATATAAAATGGAATTTGTTCAGCCACCGCTTTTGGAACCGCAGGATCATCCGGCACAGCACCAGCAAATACTAGTTTTCTGTGTAAAAATGATGTGACCACTCCTGCTAATTTCCGGTAGGTTTCTGACCCTTCTGACGGGGTTTTACACCGGTTGACAATGATTTGCACAGATTGTTCGAACTGATGAATCGCTAAGTGTTTAATTGCGCTGTAGGCATCCATGATTGATGTTGGTTCTGGCGTTGTCACAACCACAACTTCTCCTGCTGATAAAACAAAAGGCAGTTGATCTTTAGACAAGCCAGCCCCCATATCAAAGAAGATACAATCAAAGTCGTGCATCATTCTTTCCATTTCCTCTAGAAAGAACGACCATTGATCTTTATCTAAAGAAAACAGCTGTTCAAGTCCGCTGCCACCAGAAATGTAATAAAGGTTGTTCGTTCCTTGGGTCATAGCTGCTTGGAAGGATTTCTTCCTGACAAGAACATCTAATATAGAGCTAGTCGAAGTTTTTCCTAGTAAAATATCAATATTGCCCATACCAAAATCAAGGTCGATGACTAACACTCGCTTCCCTGCATTTGCGATAGACAGTGCCATATTCAGCGTCAAATTCGATTTTCCAACCCCACCTTTACCGCTCATGACAGCAATGGTTTTTGCCTGTCCGCTTATACCAAGAGGAGCTGGTGCGATCGTTTGATTCTGCTGAACGAGCTTTCTTAAACCTTCTGCTTGGTCGGGCTTCATCATTGTAAGACCATCCTTGTTAATTCAAGAGGAGAGCCCTCAAGAATATCCTCAGGAACATTTTGACCATTTGTTAAAAAGCCAAGTCCAATTTGAGAGTCTGCAATGATTTGAAAGATGGTTCCCATCGTGTCTGTTTCATCTACCTTTGTAAAAATGAATTGATCGATTGGAACGTGTTCAAAGCGTTTAACCATGGCTTTCATGTCCTGATACTTCGAGGTCGCACTCATCACTAGGAAACTTTGAATGCTTTCATTAAATGGAATGATGTCTGTCAGCTCTTTGATATACGCTTCTTCTTTAAAGTTACGACCCGCTGTGTCTACGAAAATATGATCATACTCTTTAAACGTCTCTTGAGCTTTTACAAAATCCTCTCTCGAATAACAAACCTCAAGCGGTGCATTGAGCAGTTCCGCATATGTTTTCAGTTGTTCGATCGCTGCAATTCGGTACGTATCTGTTGTAATAAAAGCGATTTTCTTTTGCTTCTGAATGGCCGTTTTGGCAGCGAGCTTTGCAATCGTTGTTGTTTTACCAGCTCCAGTTGAACCAAACAGCACAATGTATTTTGAACGAATCATCGGCTCATCAGAGGTGTGAGCCGGCAGCATATCTGTCAGCTGTTGTTCAAGTTCTTTTTGAATTTGATCTTCCTTGACAGCACCCTTCGTTAAAAGACCTTTGAGGCATTCGTCTCGAATGACATCATCAAGACCTTGATCCTTCAGTTTTTGATCGATTGCCATGAGAGGATCAGGCAGAATACCAGCATGCCGCTCATTCCTCGCATATTCTAAAGGCTGAGCTTGAGAAGGTACTGTTTTCACTGCCTCAGGAGCAAGAGACGGCTCTTCAGGCCGGTGTTGAATCTGCTCCTTTTTCGGAAATACTGGAAGAGGAGGCGCAGGGTGTCCACCTTTACCCGCTCTTTCTTCAAAATCTTGATCCAGCACTGCAATCACTTCAACCATTTGCTGTTTCTTTAAACCGAACAGCTTTCGTTTCACAACGGTTTTGGAATTTAAAATGACGGCATCCTTTCCAAGCTGCTGCCTAATTTGAATCGTTGCCTCCTGCATTGAATTCGCTGTGATTTTTTTCATTTTCATTAGATATCCACCACTCCGATGCTCTGTACTTCCACATTTGCTTCTAGTTCGTTATAAGATAGTACCGGTAAATCCGGGAAATATCTTTCTAACAGCTGCTTGACGTACATTCTTATAGGAGGTGAGCACAATAGAACCGGCGTTTCCTGACGAAGCGAAAGCTGTTCAATTTCTCTCGCCACTGATTGAATCACACTTTCAGAGGATTCTGGATCTAACGATAAGTAGTTGCCATGCTCTGTCTGCTGTACGCTGTCAGCAATCACCTTTTCCACTCGGCCTGAGCATGTCACGACTTTGAGCGATTCATTTTCTCTCGCATATTGTGCAGTAATCTGTCTTGCCAGCGCCTGTCTGACATACTCTGTTAACAAATCTGTATCCGTCGTTAATTTTCCGTAGTCTGCAAGCGTCTCAAAAATGGTGACAAGATTTCGAATAGAAACCTTTTCTTTCAGCAGTTTTGCCAACACTTTTTGAATATCACCAACTGCTAGTGGGTTTGGCGTCACCTCATCCACTAAGACAGGATAACTTTCTTTTAGATGATCGATTAATTGCTTCGTTTCTTGGCGCCCGAGCAGTTCGTGTGTGTTTTGTCTAATTTTCTCTGTGATGTGAGTAGACACAACCGATGCAGGATCTACAACCGTATAGCCAAGCATCTCAGCCTGATCTTTTTCTGCTTCTGAAATCCATTTAGCCGGAAGACCAAAGGATGGCTCAATTGTTTCAATCCCTTCAATCGGATCATCATCAGGCGTTGGAGACATCGCTAAGTAATGATCAAGCAGCAGCTCCCCTTTTGCCACTTCGTTCCCTTTTATTTTAAGTCGATACTCATTTGGGTTAAGTGCAATGTTGTCTCGAATTCGGACAACTGGAATCACAAGACCGAGTTCGAGGGCAAGCTGCCTTCGTATCATCACAATTCGGTCTAACAGGTCCCCGCCTTGATTTGCATCAGCGAGCGGGATGAGGCCGTAGCCAAATTCAAATTCAATGGCATCCATTTGCAGGAGATGAATAACGCTTTCTGGACTTTTCATCTCTTCTACCTCTGCCTGTTCCTCCAGTACCTCTTCAATTTCTTCTTGGTCTTGTTTGTTTTTCGACATCATGTATGCGCCAAGTGCAATTAAACCTGCGATCGGTCCTGTCAAAAGTATGCCGATTGGTGTAAACAGCCCAAGAAGGAAGATCGTGCCTGCTGTGACATAAAGCATAGCTGGGAATGCAAAGAGCTGACCTGTAATGTCTGATCCAAGGTTTCCGTTAGAAGCTGCTCTCGTAACAACAATCCCTGTCGCCGTTGAAATGAGGAGTGCCGGAATTTGAGAAACAATTCCGTCCCCTACTGTTAACAGGGTAAAGTGGGAAGCTGATTCTTGAATCGACATGCCTTGCTGAAGCATCCCAATAATAATTCCAAATATAATATTGATGATAACGATGATAATACCAGCGATGGCGTCCCCTTTAACGAACTTACTGGCACCGTCCATCGCTCCATAAAAGTCTGCTTCCCTCGCTACTTTTTCACGGCGGTTTCTTGCTTCACTTTCTGTCAGCATCCCTGCATTTAAATCAGCGTCAATACTCATTTGTTTACCTGGCATCGCATCAAGTGTAAATCTTGCCGCAACCTCTGATACACGCTCAGCCCCTTTAGTAATAACAATAAACTGAATGATGATCAGAATAAGGAAAACAACGAGACCAACGATGATATTTCCTCCAACAACAAATGAACCAAACGTTTCTACAACCTTTCCAGCATCTCCTGTTGAAAGAATAGAACGTGTTGTAGAGATGTTAAGCCCTAAACGAAACAGTGTTAAGAGCAAAAGCAATGATGGAAAAATTGAAAATTCCAGTGGTTCTTGCATGTTCATAGTGGTGAGAAGCACGATAAGCGCAAGAGAAATATTAATAATGATTAAAATACTTAATAGCATTGGCGGAAACGGTATGACCAGCATCGCCACAATTAAAATAACACTGAATATAACAGATAAATCTCTTGCTGACATGCCTGTTCTCTCCTTTTAAAACCAAAAATTCATAAAATCTTTTGTTTCGTTTTATAGACGTAAGCTAAAATTTCTGCGATCGCCTTAAAGTATTCCTCTGGGACCGCTTGGTCGATGTCGACCTGATCATATAGTGCCCGAGCGAGCGGCCGGTTTTCTACGGTCATGATATCGTGCTCTTTCGCAATCGTTCTAATTTTCAAAGCTAAAATATCTGTTCCCTTTGCCACAACAAAGGGCGCGTCCATCTTTTCTTCGTCATATTTCAAAGCAATTGCATAGTGGGTTGGGTTTGTAATGATGACGTCCGCTTTTGGGACTTCCTGCATCATCCGTCTCATGGCCATTTCCCGCTGGCGCTGTTTAATCTTAGATTTTATGAGCGGGTCACCCTCTGATTTTTTATACTCATCTTTGATGTCTTGTTTGGACATCCGTAAGTTTTTTTCATAATCAAATTTCTGATACATATAATCAAGCCCTGCTAAGATCATGAGAGCACCTGCTGCATATAGCCCCATAATCAAGGTCATATTTGCGACGAAATGAAGGGTTTCCTCTGCTGTTAATAAAGGAAGCCTCAGGATTTCGTCAAAGTGCATCCAAAGTGCAATAAATGTCGCAAAACCAATTAAACCAATTTTCAAAATGGATTTTAATAGCTCTACGAGGGCTCGAATACTGTATATCCGTTTAAACCCTTTAATAGGATCTAGCTTTTCTAATTTCGGTTTGATGATTTCTGTTGAAAAGAGAAAGCCAACTTGTAAATAGTTACTGATAACGCCTGCCAGCATACCAACACCAAGGATTGGCATGAGAAGGAGCCCTGTTTCATGAAGCAATTCCACAAATAGTTGATGAATATTAGATGTGCTAACCTTCATTAGCATCGTTGTTGAATAAAAACGTTCAATGAGCGCAATAATACGCTCTTTCATAAAAGGCCCAATAAAAAAGAATGATAAAAAGATTAATAGAAATGAGATGGCTGTATTGACGTCGGTACTTTTGGCAACCTGACCTTTTTTACGTGAATCTTGTCTCTTTTTCGGCGTTGCTTTTTCTGTTTTTTCACCTGCGAAAAATTGCAAGTCTAGTCTAAGTCTTGTCATCATGACGAACCACCGACCAATGCTAAGAAATTCCTCATGGTGAGTACAATCGTATCAAATGTATTTTGGACAACCCCGAAGATGACGCCCATACAGATGATGATCATAATAAAACTCACACCCATTTTAATAGGAAGTCCGACAACAAAAACGTTCATCTGTGGAACTGTTCGTGCCACAATGCCCAGTGCCAAATCGACCAAAAACAAGCTGGCAACGACCGGTGCTGAGATTTGAAAGGCAATGATGAACATTTGGTTGAAGCTCTTTGCAATAAAATAAGCAAAGGATTCACTGCCGAAATTCAGTGCGTACTGATCAACTGCAATATATTGAAAGCTGTAATAGATTCCATCAAGCAGCAGGTGGTGTGCATTGGTTGCCAGCATCAATAGCAATGTGACCGTATAAAAAAACTGCCCCATCAGCGGCGTTTGCGCCCCTGTTTGCGGATCAATCACATTGGCGATCGCAAAGCCCATTTGAAAATCAATAAATGAGCCGGCAATTTGAACAGCGGACACCATGATATATGCAATCAAACCAAGCAGAAGTCCGACCATTGCTTCTTTCACCGCAAGCATCATATAAAGACCGTCTATGTCGAGTGCTGGCGGTTCCTTAATCGTGCTAAAACTAATCACGGCTAAAAACAGAGAGAATCCAACTCTGTGTACAGCTGGGATCGTTCTATGCGCTAAAAGCGGTACTGTCACAAAAAAAGCGGTGATCCGAATAAAAACTAATAGAAAAGCAGGGAATAATTCTATGATTGACATCGCTCGTTAACCTGCAAATCGATCTAAATTCGAGAACAGCTCTGTCGTAAAGGACACAATGGTTGACAGCATCCATGGACCAAACACAACAAGCCCGATAAGAACTGCAACAATTTTAGGAATGAACGCAAGCGTCTGTTCTTGAATTTGGGTTGTCGCCTGAAACACACTGACAATCAGTCCCACAATAAGAGCGAGCGCTAGAAGCGGCCCACTGACAAGCAATACCACATACACTGATCTTTCAGCCATCGTAATGACAAATTCTGAACTCATGTTTTAAGCACCTACTCTAAAAGCTTTGCAGCAAAGATTTAACAATCAAATACCATCCATCGACTAAAACAAATAACAATATTTTAAAAGGGAGCGATATCATAACCGGCGGAAGCATCATCATCCCCATTGACATCAGAACACTTGCGACCACCATGTCAATAATTAAAAAGGGAATAAAGATCATGAAACCAATTTGAAATGCCGTCTTTAATTCTGAAATCGCAAAAGCGGGTACCATCGCCGTTAACGGAATATCTTTTATCGATTCAGGTGTATCGATTTTTGCGTAACTAAGAAATAAAGCCAAATCCTTCTGTCTCGTATGTTTACTCATAAATTCTTTAATGGGCACTTCGGCTTTTTCATATGCCTGATTGAGCGTAATGTCATCATTTAAAAGCGGCGTGAGTGCCTCTTTATTAATCTCTGAGAACGTGGGTGCCATGATAAAAAATGTGAGAAACAATGCAAGCCCTACAAGCACTTGGTTTGGCGGCATTGAGTTGGTTGCAAGTGACGTTCTAACGAATGAAAGTACAATCACAATTCGTGTAAAACACGTCATTAAAATGAGAATGCCTGGTGCAACCGAAAATACGGTTAAAAGTAAAAGAAGACGGACAGACGTGCTAATATTCCCTGCACCGCTGGAATTAAATAAATCGATAAACTCATTCATTTTGTTTCGGGCCTTTCTTTCTGACTTCTGATTGGGTCTTTTTCAATTCGGCTAGCTGCGCCTTCAAATTGGCTGAAAAAGAAGAAGTGGTTGGCTGATCCTGTTTCTTTATCTGAGATGTGAATTTTTGAACGATTTTTGGTAAATCTGTTTTACTTTCCATCGCTTCTTCATATTGTTTCACGATCGCTTCACATTCTTGTTCATCATCAATTTCTTTTAGCAGCTGGATTGAGTCCGCTACTCCGACAACTAATACTCGTTTGCCCACTTTGATAAGCTGGACTGAACGGTTTTGGCCAACCGTCGTTCCGCCAATATTTTCAACATAGCGAAATGGTTTAAGTAAGCGGTTTTGCTTACCAACAAATCTCACCAATCCATAAATAAGCAGGATGACAAAAAGTAAGGCACCAATCATTTTGACAAAATCCATAATGGAGACAGAAGAAGAGGGAACTTCTTCTGCCGGATTCGTTTGATTGTCAGTGGTTGTCTTTTCTGTATCCTTTTTGCTGCCTTTCTCTTCTTTGAGCCAGTCATTCACTGTGCCATTTTCAGGATCTTTCGTTTCAGCAAACAGTGAGGCAGGCTGTATCGTTAAGAAAAGCATAAAACTGATCATTGCTATACATACCAAACGTTTTTTCAACAAGTCTTACACCCTTTTTTAGCCTAACGTTTTATTAATTGCTTCAAGTACACGGTCTGCCTGGAACGGCTTCACGATAAAGTCTTTTGCACCTGCTTGGATCGCGTCAATAACCATTGACTGCTGGCCCATTGCTGAACACATGATGATTTTTGCAGAAGCGTCGATTTGTTTAATTTCTTTTAATGCTGTGATCCCGTCCATTTCTGGCATTGTGATATCCATTGTGACAAGATCAGGAGATGTTTCTTTAAATTTTTCAACTGCTTGAGCGCCGTTTTCTGCTTCTCCTACTACATCAAATCCGTTTTTTACAAGAATATCCTTTATCATCATTCTCATGAATGCTGCATCATCTACGATTAATACCTTAGTAGCCATTTACTTATTCTCTCCCTGTATGTTTGTTTATTTTAAATTAGAAAGTCTTTCTGACTGACTTAAAATATCAGTCACACGAACACCAAAGTTCTCATCAATGACAACGACTTCCCCTTTGGCGACGATTCGTTTGTTCACTAGAATGTCTACTGGCTCACCAGCAAGTTTGTCCAGTTCAATGATACTTCCTGCTGAAAGCTCAAGGACTTCTTTGACACTTCGCTGAGTTCTTCCAAGTTCCACCGTAATGGAAAGCGGAATGTCCATCAGCATATCAAGATTTCCAAGCTGGCTTGTTGTATGCTGAGGCTCACTGAACGCTTCAAATTCAACTGGTGCCACATTTACAGGTGCTGCCGGCTTTGGCTTCGCCTGTCTTTTCGGCGGAGCAGCTTGCTGCGCTGGTGCAGACTGCGTTTGAGGTGCTGCCTGCTGAGGTTCAGGTGTGCTCACTTGCGTGTCTTGAACCGGCTCTTCCTCCTGCGCTGGGTCTGTTAATTCTGCGATTAAATCTTTCGCAAATGTAATAGGATAAAGCTGCATAATATTTGAATCAATGAGCTCTCCTATTTTTAATCTGAAGGACACTTTGACAAGCATTTCTTCAGCTGGGATCCGGTCTGTTCCTTCTCCTTCTTTCACATCAAGTAATTCGACGCGAGGCGGAGAAATATCAATCTTTTTATTAAAGACCGTCGACATGGATGTCGCAGCAGAACCCATCATTTGGTTCATCGCTTCTTGCACTGCACTTAAGTGAATCTCGCTTAAAGAAGGGTCAGCATTTGTCCCGTCTCCGCCCATCATTAAGTCCGCAATGACTGCTGCATCTGTTTGCTGGACGACAAGCAGGTTACTTGCGCTGAAGCCTTCCGTATAATTCACTTCAATCGCGACATACGGATGAGGAAATTCCTCATTCAGCATACTTTTTTGAATCACTGTAACAGTTGGAGTGGTAATCTCCACTTTTTGATTTAATAGGGTTGAAAGTGCTGTAGCAGAACTGCCGAATGAAATATTTCCAATTTCTCCAATGGCATCTTGCTCCATTGCAGAAAGGATTGTTTCAGGCTCTATATCGTCATTGCTGCCTCCTTTAAGGAGCGCATCGATTTCGTCTTGTGATAATTTACTTCCGTTATTCTCCATCTTCTTCACCTCTTATGTCGTGATCTAGAATTTGAATCGCCTGTTTCCGATTCACGCGGCCGGCCTGTCCCAAGAATTTCGGTTTATTTCCGACCATAACAGTAAGAGGCGCATTTACTGGTTTGTCCAAGGCAATACAATCACCAATTTCCAAATTCAAAAACTCTTCCACCGTCATTTCCGATTCCCCTAGCTCTGCGACTACCGGTATCTTTGCCGTCATAATCCGTTTTTCAATAGCCTTTGTTTCTTGTTGTTTTGGTTCATTTCGTTCAGACTGCATCCAGTAGTGTACAGACAGCTTTGGAATAATAGGCTCTAATACAACATGAGGAATACATAGGTTAATAACCCCGCTTACCTCACCAATTTGTGTATTAAGAGAAATGACGACAACTGTTTCGTTTGGTGACACCATTTGAACAAACTGGGGATTTACCTCGAAATCTGCCATTTCAGGCTCGATGTCGGTTATGGACTGCCACGCTTCTCTGTAATTTTCCAAAGCTCCCTCAAACATGTTTGAGATAATCTTTGTTTCGATTTCTGTAAGTGATTCTGTCTTATTATGACTAATGCCTATCCCGCCCATCAGCCTGTCCATCATGGCATAGCCGATTGTCGGGTTCACTTCAAGCATAATTCTTCCTTCAAGCGGGCTGACATAAAATAAGTTTAATAATGTCATATTAGGAATCGAACGAATAAATTCTTCGTATGGTACTTGGTCAACCGAGCTGACAGTAATTTGAATATATGATCTTAGCTGAGCTGAAAAGTGTGTGGTGAGCAGTCTAGCGAAGTTATCGTGAATCCTTGTTAAACTTCGAATCTGGTCTTTCGAAAAGCGAAGTGCACGTTTAAAATCATACACCTTTACTTTTTTCGTCGTTTCTTCTTTTTTCAGCTCTTCTGCATCCATTTCGCCTGTAGATATGGCGGATAATAATGCATCGATCTCATTCTGGGAAAGCACTTCTCCTGACATTTCTTCACCTCCATCGTGTCAATTAATCGCCTCTATTGCAGATTAAAGGAGGTTATATATACTTCTTTCACCTTGCCATCTTGCAAATAGTTATTCACTTTGTTTTTAACTAGTGTTTTAAAATGTTCTCTGCCTTTTTTGCCATCAAGTTCATCTGCATTCGTGTCTGATAAAATGTCAATTACGGCGTCTTTCACTTGAAAACTTCTTTTCTCGAGCTCTTCTTTTGCTTTTTCAGAGTCTGTTTCAATATTCAATACAAGTTTGACCGCATTTCCTTCAGACTTTAAATTGGTGATAATCTCAGGAATTTCAACAGAAGCTTTTACGACTTCATCTGCTGTTGGCTCTTTTTCAGCTTTTGCTTCTTCTGAACCATTCAACAGAAAAATGATGCCTGCTCCTATTCCGCCGATGGCAATAATCATGATTAGCATTACTACGACTAATTTCTTCTTCATTCAAATTCCTCTATTCCTTGATTCAATGAAATGACTTGGATTTTTCTGTAGAAAGAAATGATTTTCTCTTGAAGCTGCTCTTCATTTTCTTTCACAACGAATTTCTTTCCATTGGCTAATGTAATGGTCGTGTCTGGAAAGCTTTCGATTTGCTCGATATGGAGAGCGTTCAGCATAAATCCTTTGCCATTCAATCTTGTCACTTCAATCATATTAAGCAGAGAAGCGATCATCCGCTCCCCCTACCTCCTATCGTTTCAGATTCACAAGCTCTTGCAGGATTTCATCAGATGTTGTGATCGTCTTTGCATTCGATTGGAATCCACGCTGCGCGATAATCATTTCGGTAAACTCGTCTGTTAAATCAACATTTGACATTTCAAGTCGACCTGTTTGAATGATGCCCGTTCCTTGTTCACCAGGAACGATAGGATTACTTGGTGCACCTGAGCTTAACGTTTGGCGGTATAGGTTCTCACCAACTTTGTCTAATCCTGCTGCGTTACTGAAAGATACGAGTGAAACCTGTCCAACATTTCTAGATACGTTGTTTTCAACAACAGATATTGTTCCATCTGGACCAACACTTACACTTGAAATGCCATCTGGAATCGTTATCTTTTGTCCATTCATTCCAAGCACGTAATTTCCGTCAGAAGTGGTTAAACTTCCCTCTGAATCCCGAGTAAAGTTCCCTGCTCTGGTATAAAGAACTTCTCCTTGTTTTTCAATACGGAAAAATCCATCTCCATTGATGTAGAAATCATAATCTCTATCCGTATTTTGAGAAGCTCCTGCTGACATGATTTTATCAATAGAAGATAAAGATGATCCTAAACCAACTTGTTTTGAGTTGATTGAACCAGAGTTGTTCGTCGGTCCACCAGAACTTGAAATGGTTTGGCTGACCATATCTTTAAAAGTGATACGGCTTTTTTTGTATCCGTGTGTATTGACGTTGGCTACGTTATTGGCTACAACATCTAATTTTGTTTGGAAGTTTTTCATTCCACTAATTCCTGAGTAAAGTGAGCGTAACATTTATTTTCCTCCTCGAATTACTTCGTTTTTTCTCCAACTGCTGTAACATCCCAAGGGCTGATTTTCGTTCCATCTTCTAAATATAGGAAGTATTCATTGTTTATGTTTTTAACAGACTTCACAGTGCCTGATATCTCTTTATCATCCAGTTTGCCCGATACTTCTTTACCAATCCAGCCTACATACGTCGTAAACGGATCTTGGTGTGCAACAAATGTAGACATGAGCTGATTCAGCTTGGTGATCGAATCGTTCATATTGGTTTGCTGTTCTAAAGATGAAAATGTTGCAAGCTGTGTGACAAACTCACGGTCATCTAGTGGGTTTGTCGGATCTTGGTTTTGAAGCTGCGTGAGCAAAATTTTCAAGAATTGATCTTTGCCGAGCGTATCTGTTTTCTTTTCTGCTTTTGAAGAAGTGTCTGTTTGTGCGACTGTTCTATTCGTAGCATCAACTGTTGCCATTAGATTTCCTCCTCTTCTTCATCTGACCCAACAAGAGCATCCAGTACATCTTGGAATTCTGCTTCCTGTTCATCAGGCTTTTGGAAATTCTGCCCTTTTGACTGTTGCTGCTTGTTTTCTTCGTTAAATTGTCCAAATAACGGCTGCTCATTTGATTGAAGCGGTATATGGAAACGGTCCACTTGAACCGACATATTCGGAAGCGCCTGCTTGAGCTGCGGAAGGTGATGCTCTAGCAGTTCTTTTGCTGCCTGTGTCGAAGCTGTAATTTTACTCGCATACATACCATTTTGCTTCGTCAGCTGAATCGTGATAAATCCGAGATTTTCTGGATTTAACCGAACTGTAAAGCGCCCACTTGAGTTGCCAAATGGCGTGAATTTCATTTGCTTCCACGTATTTAGAATTTGCTGATCAACCGTTCCCGGCTTTTCATCAGTTGTTTGTGTCTGCTGAACAGGAGCTGCTGATTGCAGTTGAAAAAACTGCTTATGACCTGGCAACAGCGTATGAGTGATTGTTTTTTCAGAAGCAGGTGCAGCAGTGCTTTGTCCTTTGACAACTTCCTTTTTGATGAGCCATTCAAGAGAGTTAGCCCCTTTTGCAGGAGTAGCAAGAGTAGATTCTTGTCTTGGAGAGACCAATTCTTTTAACTCTCCTAAAGCAATCTTCAACTCTTTGTCTGACCCTTTTGCATTTGCCATCATATGGTCGATTAACTGATTAAAGTGTTTCAGCTCACTTTGAGACATCGAATTCAGCTTTGGTGCTGAACCCTGCGAGAAAAACTGCTCTTTTACTTGCTGAATCAGTTTCTCATCTACTCCATTTTTTGAAAGAAAGTGAATGAAGTCTTGACCCTTTGCTTCAATATCTTGCACTAGCTTTGCATCAAAGCTGAGCGGCTGTTGATTGAGTAGTTGATATATGAAAAAGTGGACTTGTATGAGCTGCTCACTATGTTCAGAAGCTGACTTATCCGTTTGATCACCGTAAATGGATGATTCCATTTTTTGAAATAGCTCTTCTAGTGACTTGAGATCAGACGAATCAAGCGTTTGACCTTGAAGTGTTTGAAGCGCGCTAAGAAGGTCTCCGTTGATGCCTTCTTCAGGCGATTGCATCCATTTTTCAATGATTTGCATCGCATCATTGATGGAAAGAGTGGCACCCGCTGTCTCAGCATTCACAAGGCCGCTTTGTGCGCCTGCCCCGCTAAGTAATTGTTTAAACAACCCGCTTGCAGATGCCGCGCCGCTCCCCTTTGGTCCCGAGAGACCTTGAGACGATTGCTGTAAGGCTCCAATATCCAATAGCTTCACTTATTGTCCACCCCCATTTTCACTTTCTTTTTTAGAAAGCTCTTTCGTAAACGTAGCTGCCTTCTGAGGTGTTAGTTTTGCTAATATGTCTGTTAGTTTATTTTTGCTCA
Source organism: Bacillus sp. lyk4-R2A-2 (assembly GCF_030209735.1). Classification (NCBI taxonomy): domain Bacteria; kingdom Bacillati; phylum Bacillota; class Bacilli; order Caryophanales; family Bacillaceae; genus Bacillus; species Bacillus sp. lyk4-R2A-2. The sequence continues at coordinate 657,872 of NZ_JARVRK010000004.1, read as the reverse complement.
GCTCTTCGAGGATCTTCAATGCCTCTTTATCACTTAATTCTGATAAAATTTTGGCGGATTTCCCTGCGTCCATGCTTTCATAGATACTGGCAATCTTCCCTTTCGGTTTCTGGTTAGAGGCTGCTGCCCCATCAGAAGTTGTCCCTGATGCATTATTACCTGATGCATCGCTTGATGAGCTGCTATTTGATGAACTGTCATCCGCTGACTTATCATTCGCATCATTTTCAGATGTTTTTTCAAGTGAACTGATTTTTTGATTCAGTCTTTTAATCTCTTCATCACTTGTTTTTAAGTCTTTTTGTGCAATTTCAAGTTCATTCTTTTGCTCTTTAATGGTCTTTTTCAGTTCCTTCAATTCTGCATCGCTTTGATTATTATGTGAAGATGACGTTTTTGAGGTGTCATCTGAACCAACCAAACTACTGACGCCCGGAATGTTTTGGAGCGGTTTCTTCAGATCAAAACCTGCCATATAAAGGATTGTGCCAGTCACTAACACAAGCACAATCAATGGGATGATGACAATAAACAAGATCCATTGAAATTTACCGCCGCTTGATTCTTTCGTTTTTTCCTTCTTAGGCATTCATCTCGACTCCTAATGTCCTTGAAACATGAATTGGCTGATAGAGATATCATCCATTTCTTTCATTTCAATGGCCTTATGTTCAAGGGAAAACTTTTCATATTGCTTTTCTTTCATTTTTTCAAACTTTTTAAACTCGATGTTTTTTTCAGTTAAATCAGATTGTTTTTCATTCATTTGATGGCGTTTCATGATCACAAGCTGCTGATAATGCTGAATGGTGTTATCTAAATTGGTCACAAATTGCTGATAATGACGCATTTCTTGAACACTCATACCACTTCTCAGCTTTTCTTCTTTGCTTTTTTCCATTAATTCTTTTTTACTCATATTTTCATAGAGCTTTTCAGCGACTTGCTCAAATGCCGAAACGGATTGTTGGTACGCTGCGAGTGACTTGTCTTTTTCACTTTCTTTCAGTTCTAAGAGCTTTTGAAATTTGTATTGATATCTCACTGTTTTTGTCAATCCTCTCTATTCATCAAACCGAGCAATACATTCACACTGTCGTCAATAGATACAGCCTCTTCTACATCCTGCTTCAAAAATGAAATCAGATGAGGATAAGCCTGCATGGCATCATCAATGTCTTTCGAGGAGCCTTTTTTATATGCTCCAATGTTAATGAGGTCCTCAGCGTTTTGATAAGTGGATAAAAGCTGGCGGAACCGGTTGGCCGCCTCCTTGTGATCATGACTTGCGATATTGCTCATAACACGGCTGATACTTTTCAGAATATTGACAGCAGGAAATTGTCCTTTGTTGGCTAAAGCACGATCAAGTACAATGTGGCCATCTAAGATTCCCCTGACTGTATCAGCGATTGGCTCATTCATATCGTCACCATCAACAAGCACTGTGTAAAACGCTGTGATAGAACCAAGCTGATTCGTTCCAGTTCGTTCAAGTAATTTTGGCAGTATAGCGAACACCGAAGGCGTATATCCTTTTGTCGTTGGCGGTTCACCAGTTGCAAGACCGATTTCCCTTTGCGCCATAGCGACCCGTGTAACAGAGTCCATCATGAACATGACATTTTTGCCTCTGTCTCTAAAATATTCTGCAATAGCTGTTGCTGTATAAGCAGCCTTCATTCTCGTCAGTGCAGGCTGGTCCGAAGTTGCGACGACAACAATCGATCGCTTTAGTCCCTCGGTACCTAAATCCTTTTCAATAAACTCACGAACTTCCCGGCCACGCTCTCCAACAAGGGCAATGACATTGAGGTCTGCTTCTGTCTGCTTAGCAATCATCCCCATTAAGGTGCTTTTTCCAACACCACTTCCGGCAAAAATACCGATCCGCTGACCAGTGCCGACTGTAAGCAGACTGTCGATCACTCTGACACCAACGCCCATTTTTTCACGAATAGGCGGTCTGTCCATCGGGTTTGGAGGTGACTGATCTGTCGAAACAGGTGCAAGTCCCTTTGGAAGCATACTGCCGTCCAGCGGTTCACCGAAGGCATCAACAACTTCGCCAATTAACCCAGTCCCAACTTTGACCTTCAGCGACTCACCTGTCGCTTCAACTAGACTTCCTGGTGAAATATTGGATGCTTCTACATAAGGCATGAGCAGAATATGTTCATCTCTAAACCCTACGACCTCTGCTTTTATTGGATCGTGCTTACGCCCCTTTTTATGAATGAGACACACGTCTCCGATAGAACTTTCCGGCCCCTTAGATTCAATCATCAGTCCAACAACTCGATTGACTTTACCAAATCGTTTATAAGGATCTGCGGTTTCAATCGTTTCTTTTAACACATCGATGTTCATTTGTGATCACCTGAATCAATGACTTCTAGTAGCTTTTCTTTCAACTGATTCATTTGTGTATCAACACTCGCTTCCACTTTTCCAAAGCTTGTTTCTACGTAACAAGTCCCTTTTGGCGCTTTTTCATCCGAGTAAATGGCAAGGTGTGTATCCTTTTGAAGGATTCTGATTAATTCGTCTTTATACTCCATCACATGATCGTAATGTTCAGGGTCAACATAGATGGAAATATCGTCATATTCTTTCACTTCAGAAATGACCTGCTTCACGAGAGCCAAAAATTGATCTTTCGTGTCCTCAGCCGAGTACCAAACACGTTTGGCGAGTTCAAAAGCCAGTTCCACAATTTTTTCTGCGGAGCTTTCAATTTTTTCTTCGTAATCCTGCTTGGCAAGACTGACAATGTCATTTGCTTGATCAAGAATTGATCGGTACTGACTCATCGCATCTGCTTCACCCTTTTGGAAGCCATCTTGATAACCTGCTTGTTTCGCTTCTTCAATAAGCTGCATTCTTTCTTCTTCAAAATCAGCGCGGCGCTGATTGATTTCAGCCATTGTTTTTTCAAGCTCACTATTTGCTTGTTCTACTATACGGCTTGCTTGATCTTCAGCATCACTTAGTACAAGCTGCGACACTTCTGTTTCATTGACAAGCTCTTCTTCATGATGTTCTTTTTTGAACTCCACTTGCTGCAAAGGAATCGTTTGCCGGCCTTGCTCAGGAATAACAGATGTTTCATGTTTGATAATCCTAGACAATGATATCGTCTCCTCCGCCTCGAGCTATGACGATTTCTCCAGCTTCCTCGAGTCGTCTTACGATGCTGACAATACGGGTTTGTGCTTCCTCGACATCTCTAAGCCGGACAGGTCCCATAAACTCCATTTCTTCTTTGAACGTTTCGACCATTCTCTGTGACATGTTGCGGAAGACAATTTCTTTGACCTCTTCGCTTGCCACTTTGAGTGCAAGCAATAAGTCATCATTTTCAACATCTCTGATCACGCGCTGAATCGCTCTGCTGTCAAGAGTGACAATATCCTCAAAGACAAACATACGTTTCTTAATTTCATCAGCAAGCTCAGGATCTTGAATTTCAAGAGTGTCTAAAATGGTCTTCTCGGTCGCACGGTCTACACCATTTAGTACTTCTACAACCGCTTCGACTCCGCCCGTTTGCGTATAGTCTTGCGTAAAGGTTGAAGAAAGTTTTTGTTCAAGAATGCGTTCCACTTCATTGATGATCTCTGGAGATGTGCGATCCATTAAAGCAATACGTCTCGCAACCTCTGTTTGTACTTCCTCACCTAATTCAGATAAAATCTGCCCTGCTTGAACTGGATCTAAGTAGGAAAGGATGAGCGCAATGGTTTGTGGATGCTCATGCTGGATAAAGTTTAAGATTTGTTCTGGGTCAGCCTTTCGAGCAAAATCAAACGGTTTCACTTGAAGTGAGGATGTTAATCGGTTTAAGATACTATCCGCTTTGTCCTCACCAAGCGCTTTTTCAAGCACTTGTCTTGCGTACATAAGACCGCCTTGTGATATGTAGTCCTGCGCGATGGCGATGCTGTGAAATTCTTCAATGATTTCATCTTTTTTAGCAGTATCTACACTTCGTACATTGGAAATTTCCAGTGTTAATTTTTCTATTTCGTCTTCAGACAGATGTTTGTATACAGATGCTGACACCTCTAGCCCTAAGGAAATCATTAGGATTGCTGCTTTTTGTCTGCCTGTTAGTCGATTTGAATCTTTTCTCGACATGTGTATTCCTCCTAATCCTCGGACAGCCAGCTGCGTAGCAATTTAGCAAAGTCTTCTGGTTTATCTTTTGCCATTTTTTCAAGCTGATTTTTCCTCACCATTTCTTCTGTTTCTGGTTCAGTGTCGATATCAGGAACATGAATTGGTGTATGTTCATCAAACTCAAACTCTTCTTCCTCTTCTTTTCTGCGTTTACGCACAAGAAGAATAATGAGAGCGATAATTGCAAGTAGTAGCACACCGCCTACAATATAAACCCAAATTGGAATATTGTTTGATGGGTTTTCTGCTGCAGTTTGCTGTTTACCGTCTAATTTTGATACAGATAAAACAATTTTGTTATCTAAGTCCGCTTGAGTGAGCGCTTGACCATTTGTGTATTCTTTATCAATTGACGTGCTAATGATCGTTGAAAGAATCTTTTTAATATCATCTTGTCTTTCAGCTGTTAAAGAGTTCACATCGTTTGCAGTTGGTGGTTCGACCAATGCTTGAATGCCAACATCTCTAATTTTATAAGGGCTCTCTTTGATATCTTTATGAATGCGGTTGACTTCATAGTTGATACGATCTTCGCTCTTTTCGTAATCTCCGCTACCATTCGCTCCATCGGCGCCTTGATAGTTTGTGACATCATCGTCGCCTGTTCCAGCGGTTCCACCAGCTGCTGCACCATTTCCTGAATAAGTTTCAGCAATCTTTTCAGCGCTGACAGCGATGCCTTGCATGTTTTCTTTATCAACTGGTTCTACAAGGTCTTCTTTTCTTTTCTCTTCAGTAAAATCAATGTCTGTTGTGACCGATACAGCGACTTTTTCTTGACCCATCATTGTTCCGAGCAGCTGTTGAATTTTTCTTTGAAGGTTCTTTTCGATTTCTTCTTTTTTCTGCTGCTGTGCATCCATTCCACTTGCATAGGAATCGGAACTGCTGTTTAAGTCGTAGTAGTTGGAATCTTGGTCCATAATGACAATGTTTTCTGTCTTTAAATTCGGTACACTTTTTGAAATAAGATGATAAAGGCCTTTTACTTGCTGCGGCGCGAGCGTGTAGCCACGTTCAACTTGCAGCACAATGGATGCTGATGCATTACTTTGCTCTTCTCCAACAAAAACGGAATCTTTTGGCAGGTTAATCATAACTTTTGAATCTTTGATCCCATCAATCGTGTTGATTAGATTGGATAGTTCTGTCTGAGTTGCGTCTACTTTCAGAACATCAAATTCATTATCTGTTAAACCGAAGCCGGAATTATTCGCAAAGAAGGAGTAATCAATATTCCCTGTCTTAGGGAGACCCTCAGATGCGAGTGTTACTTTTAAAGAGTCGGCCTGCTTTTCTGGAACGAGAATCGTTGTTCCATTATTCGCAAGTTCCGATTTAACGTTTTTGCCATCTAGTTCCTGTTTGATTTGCCCAGCTTCTGCCTCAGACAAATCTCTAAACAATGGAACCATTTTTTCAGAAGAAGCAAAGATGCTAACAACCGTAATAATGATTGCTAGGGCAGCAACGCCGCCAATCATAAGTATTTTTTGTAATTTTGATCGATTTCGCCAAAACTCAACTGTTTTTGTTCTTAATTGCATTAAAGTACGATTCATCTTAACCCCCGGTCATTCCATTCAGTCTTTTTTTGTCCGTCAGCACCTCCTACATCTGCATTCTCATAATCTCTTGGTACGCTTCGACCGCTTTATTTCGAAACTCCGTTGCAGCTGTGAGTGTCACACTCGCTTTTTGCGAGGCAATCATGACTTCATCGAGATTGACATCTTTTCCTTGTGCAAGTGCATTTGTATACTGGTCTGATTTAAGCTGTGATTGATTTAATGCCTCAATGGAATTCTTCAGCACATCAGAGAAATTCGTTTGACTTTTAGGTGCAGCCGCATGAACGGACGATGCATTTGTCAATTCACTTGCTTGCTGAGCAGCTTGAAGCTGGAAAGGAGATATTGCGTTAACCAATTCTTTTCACCTTACTTTCCTATTTCTAAAGCTTTCATCAACATGCTTTTATTCGCATTTAGCGCGGTCACGTTTGCTTCATATGACCTTGAGCTGCTGATGAGGTCAACCATTTCCTTTAATGGATCAACATTAGGTGTTTGAACATATCCATTTTCATTGGCATCGGGATTTGTAGGATCATATTGAAGGTTGAATGGAGTTTCGTCTTCTGTAATCTTCGTTGCTTTCACGCCGTTTCCTAATTTACCGCTCGAATTCATGCTTGAGTTTAATATAGATGAAAACGATTCACCTGACGGCTGTAATGTGACGAGCTTACGTCTATAAGGCTCCCAGTTGCCATCAACCTGTTTCGCTCTTGTTGTATCCATATTTGCAAGGTTAGAGGATACAACGTCCATTCTGAGCCTCTGTGCTGTTAATGCAGAGGCCGAAGCGTTAACGCCTGAAAAAATTGACATCACTTACCTCCTGTCAAAACTGTTTTAAGAGAATTGAATTTTCCACTCATTCTTTCAACCAACGCATTATACTGAATTTGGTTTTTAGCGAGTTCACTCATCTCTTGATCAATATCGACATTATTTCCGTTTTCTTGATATGAAGTACGGTTGCTCGAAACAACTGAATAATTAGACCCTGTTTTAGAAAAATCAATGTGACCTTGGTATGTTTTTTTAGCATCTAACTTGATCGACGCATCGTTTAGCATATCATGAAATGCGACGTTTTTCGACTTGTAGTTCGGTGTGTCTATATTCGCGATATTATTGCTTATGACTTTTTGCTTAACATTCGCTCTGCCCAAGGCATTCTCAAGGTTGCTTATCGTTCCAGAAAATATATCCAAAACCATATACCTCCAATCATATGTATTTCATTCCATTTAATCATGTCGAGATTTGTAAAACCATATGTTCATTGTAAGAAATAATAGGATTAAAGTCTATGATGTATATGTAAAAAAAACTCGTAATATATATCTATTTTACGAATAGGTATAAAGACCTAGATTCAAAGAACTAAGAATTGTAAGGGTTTTCTTGGAAAAAAGAATGTCATTTTTCGGACAAATCCTCTTTTTTTATAAAAAAAAACCCTTTTCAGCTTGTATTTCTGCTGAAAAGGGTTTTTGATTAATGAGATTTTAAATTTTCAAGTTCAATTAAAAATTTGTTGTTTAACACTTTGATATACGTTCCCTTCATTCCAAGAGAACGAGATTCGATGACGCCTGCACTTTCTAACTTACGTAAGGCGTTCACGATTACTGAACGAGTGATTCCTACACGGTCAGCAATTTTACTTGCCACTAGAAGCCCTTCGTTGCCATCAAGTTCTTCAAAGATGTGCTCAATGGCTTCAAGCTCACTATATGAAAGAGAACTAATCGCCATTTGGACAACAGCTTTACTTCTTGCTTCTTCTTCGATTTCCTCTGATTTCTCACGAAGGATCTCCATTCCAACAACTGTTGCACCGTATTCAGCAAGAATTAAATCATCATCTTTGAATGTATCTTGCAAACGAGACAGGATTAACGTCCCTAAACGATCTCCTCCTCCGATAATTGGAACAATGGTTGTCAAACCTGATTCAAATAAATCACGGTTCTCAATCGGGAAAGCTGTATACTCACTGTTAATGTCAAGATTTGAAGATGTTTCAGGGATGTTAAATAGACTCTTTGTATATTCTTCAGGGAACTGACGGTCTTCAAGCATTTTTTTCATACGCGGATTTTCAATCTGCTGGTTGATCGAGTAGCCTAGAAGCTTCCCTCTTCTGCTTAATACGAAAATGTTTGAATCAATGACATCTCTCAACGTTTCTGCCATTTCCTTAAAATTAACTGGTTTCCCCGCTGCATCTTGCAGCATTGAGTTAATAATCCTTGTTTTTTGTAGTAACGCCATATTAATGATCCTCCTAGATTACTTTATTCATTTGTTAAAGTATAAATTGACTTAAGTCTTTGTTATTCGCAATCTTTCCCAGCTTCTCTTCTACATACTGAGGAGTAATGGTCACTGTCCCTAGTGTAATATCAGGCGCCTCAAATGAAAGCTCTTCAAGCAGCTTTTCAAGTATGGTATGAAGCCTTCTTGCACCGATGTTATCTGTCTCCTGATTGACATGATAAGCCACTTCGGCAATCTTATGAATAGCATCGTCAGAAAATTCAAGAGATATACCTTCTGTTTCAAGTAAAGCTTTATATTGCTTTAATAATGCATTATCTGGTTCCGTTAAGATTTTCACAAAGTCTTCGATACTTAATTTATCTAATTCTACACGAATTGGGAAGCGCCCTTGAAGCTCTGGAATCAAATCTGATGGTTTTGCCATATGAAATGCACCTGCTGCTACAAAAAGCACATGGTCTGTTTTCACTGCCCCATATTTCGTCATCACAGTTGAACCTTCTACAATCGGTAAAATATCACGTTGAACCCCTTCACGAGAAACATCTGCAGATGATGCACCACCGCTTTTAGCGATTTTATCGATTTCGTCGATAAAAATAATTCCTTGCTGCTCTGCTTTATAGACAGCTTCTTGACTGACTTCATCCATGTCAATCAGTTTTGAAGCTTCCTCAGCTGTTAACGCCTTTCTTGCTTCTCTGACGGTCAGCTTTCTGCGTTTTTTCTTTTTAGGCATGAGATTGCCGAGCGCATCCTGCATGTTCATGCCCATTTGCTCCATACCCGAGCCCTGAAGCATATCAAACATGGATGGCTGCTGCTCTTCGACTTCGATCGTGACGTAATGATCTTCAAGTTCGCCCATAGCCAGTTGATGAGCGATTCGCTTTCTTGTCGATTCAAGTTCAACTTCTTCACTTGATTGATCTCGATCACGGTCATCTTCATCAGAACCACCAAACAGCATCTCAAAAGGATTTTTCACAGACTGGCTTTTTTTCTTGCCAGGAACAAGTAAATGAACAAGACGTTTATTTGCTTGTTTTTCTGCTTCTTCTTGAACGTCTTTCATCTTTTCTTCTTTGACAATTCGGATCGCTGTCTCAACTAGATCTCTGACCATCGATTCTACATCACGGCCGACGTAACCAACTTCAGTAAACTTCGTCGCTTCCACTTTAATAAAAGGCGCACCAGAAATTTTTGCAATTCTGCGGGCAATCTCTGTTTTCCCCACACCTGTTGGGCCGATCATTAAAATGTTTTTCGGAACGACTTCATCCTTTAGCTTATCATGTAAAAGGCTTCTTCTGTAACGGTTTCTTAAAGCCACCGCCACTGCTTTTTTCGCATCAAGCTGACCAATAATGTATTGATCAAGCTTTTCAACTATCTCTCTTGGGGTGAACGGCTTTTTCTCCATACGTCTCATGTCCTTTCTATTCAAGCTCTTCTAAAGTGATTTGATCGTTCGTGTAGACACAGATTTCTCCAGCGGTTTCAAGAGCTGCCTTTGCAATATCTCTTGCTGTGAGATGATCACCTGCATGTGTTTTGAGTGCTCTCCCGGCGCTAAGCGCATAATTGCCGCCTGAGCCGATGGCCAAAATACCGTCATCTGGTTCGATGACCTCTCCTGTCCCAGAGACAAGCAGGATGCTGTCTTTGTTCATAACGATCAGCATGGCCTCAAGCTGTCTAAGCATCTTGTCACTACGCCATTCTTTTGCTAGTTCTACGGCTGCCCGCTTTAAGTTACCACCATATTCTTCAAGCTTCGTTTCAAACTTTTCAAAGAGTGTAAATGCATCTGCTACTGAACCTGCAAAACCTGCAAGCACCTTGCCTCCGAAAAGACGGCGCACTTTTTTTGCTGTGTGTTTCATCACCACAGCCTGCCCGAAAGTGACTTGACCGTCTCCAGCCATCGCACTTTTTCCTTTGTGTTGAACGGCAAAGATGGTTGTTGCATGAAATGATGACATGAAAAAACCTCCTTTTAGGATCGTTTAAAAGCCCTTGGGTGATGAGACATGTACGTTTTCCTTAAAGAATCTTTTGATACATGCGTGTACACCTGAGTTGATGATAAATTCGAATGACCAAGAAGTTCTTGAACACTTCTCAAATCTGCCCCCTCATTTAAGAGGTGTGTGGCAAAGGTGTGCCTTAACATGTGAGGATGGATATGTAATGTGCCTGACGCCTTTTTCATTAGTTCAGTGAGAATGAATCGAACGCCTCTGTCTGTAAGAGGCGCCCCGCGCTGATTCAAAAACACATATGCATCAGCACGATCATTCCCCTTCGCTTTCAGCTTTAGCCTTCCATCCTCTAAATAAGTGATGAGCGCTTCATGAGCATATGAACCAAAAGGAACATACCGCTGCTTGCTGCCTTTTCCATGAACAAGCACTGTATCCATCGATAAATCAAGATCAGATTCTTTTAATGAACATAACTCACTGACCCTCATACCTGTTGCATAAAGAAGTTCTAAAATCGCTTGGTTTCTTTGCCCAAGCGGTGTGCTGACATCAGAAACTGTAAAAAGCTCTTTTAGTTCCTCTTCATACAAAAATGAAGGAATTCGCTTATCCTGCTTTGGTAAGCTAACGAGTAAAAAAGGATTTTCTTTCACAAGCTGTTCTCTTAATAGAAATTTATAAAAGCTGCGAAGCGCAGAGACTTTCTTACTAATCGTTCTTCTTGTCAGGCCTTTTTCATAAGCTTCTGTTAAATAAATTCTCGTATCTTGATAGGATACCTCTTCAAAACCGTCTATTCCTTGAACGTTCATAAATCTGACAAACTCTTCAATCGCTTCTGTATATCCTGAGATGGTTAAAGCAGAATAGTTTTTTTCAATTTGCAGATATTCAATGAATAAGTGGACAAGACGCTGTTTATTCGTCATTTTTACACCTCTTTAAGGCTTTTAAATGGTATCACATATCTTGCTTTCCGTGCAATGATTTACTACAGAGATTTCGAAATAGTTTGAATAGTTTCGATTGCGCGCTTAGCGTACTCCGCATAACGCTCTTGTTTGTTTTTAATGCGAACACCAAGATCTTTCAACAAACCAAAATTCGCATTCATTGGCTGGAAGCTTTTCTTGTTTGTCGATGTGATGTAATAAGCCATGCTGCCGATCGCTGTTTCCTCCGGAAGTGTCACAAGCTCTTCTCCTTTGACAAAACGAGCGGCGTTAATTCCAGCCACTAGTCCGGAAGCTGCGGACTCGACATAGCCTTCAACGCCTGTCATTTGTCCGGCAAAGAATAGATCTTCTCTATTTTTAAACTGATACGTTGGTTTTAAAAGACTTGGTGAGTTAATGAATGTATTGCGGTGCATCACGCCATAACGAACAATCTCTGCTTCTTCAAGACCTGGAATCAAGCGGAATACTTCCTTTTGGTCGCCCCACTTCAGATGTGTCTGGAAGCCGACGATGTTATATAAAGTGCCTGCTGCATCATCTTGTCTTAATTGAACAACAGCATAAGGTCTTTTTCCTGTTTTCGGATCTTCAAGTCCTACTGGCTTCATCGGACCAAACAACATCGTTTTCTTTCCTCTTTTCGCCATGACTTCAATTGGCATACAGCCTTCAAAGAAGATTTCTTTTTCGAACTCTTTTAATGGCACAGTTTCAGCAGAAATAAGCGCGTCGTAAAAACGATCGAATTCTTCTTCTGTCATTGGACAGTTTAAATAAGCAGCTTCTCCTTTGTCATAACGTGATTTCAAGTACACCTTATCCATATCAATGCTATCTTTCTCTAGGATAGGAGCCGCTGCATCGTAGAAGTACAGATATTCTTCACCAGTTAACGATTTTAATTCTTTTGAAAGTGCTTCAGATGTAAGTGGGCCTGTCGCAATAATTGTTGGACCTTCTGGAATGCTTTGCACTTCTTCTTGAAAAACTGTCACATTCGGGTGATTTTTTACGCGATCAGTAACGTTTGCTGCAAATTCATGACGATCTACTGCAAGCGCTCCGCCAGCAGGAACTGAGCTTTCATCTGCAGCTGCGATAATCGCTGAATCTAAATGACGCATTTCTTCCTTTAATACACCGACCGCATTTGTCAAAGCGTTGGCACGCAGTGAATTGCTGCATACAAGCTCTGCAAATTTATCTGTGTGGTGAGCTGGCGTTTGTTTGACAGGTCTCATTTCATACAAGTTGACTTTAATTCCGCGTTTAGCAATTTGCCATGCCGCTTCACTTCCAGCTAAACCTGCTCCGATCACATTTACAAATTGACTCATTGTACAACTCTCCTATTTCGTAAGTTCTGTTTGATGACATAAAAAAGCAGGTGAACAAGGCTGCTCACCGCTATTTTTGTTGTTCCTCTTTATAATCACAGTTCACACATTGAACTTGCATGCCTTTTTTCAGCTTTTTCTCTACAAGCATATTTTCGCATTTTGGACACTTTCTTTCAATCGGTTTGTCCCAAGAGACGAATTCACACTCTGGAAAACGATCACAGCCATAAAAAATGCGGCGCTTCTTAGATTTTCGTTCAACAATGTTTCCTTCATGACATGTCGGGCATTTCACACCAATATCTTTCACAATTGGTTTTGTGTTACGGCAGTCAGGAAAGTTAGAGCAAGCCATGAACTTACCGTATCGACCCATTTTGTACACCATCGGATGTCCACACTCTTCACAGTCAACTCCGGCGTATTCAGGCTCAATCTCAACTTCTTGCATTTCTGCTTCCGCTTTTTCGACCCGTTTTGCAAAGTCTTGATAGAAGCTGTCGATAATACGAACCCATTCGATCGTACCTTCTTCAACGCTATCAAGTTCTTTTTCCATTTTCGCTGTGAATTCCACGTTAATGATTTCAGGGAAGAATTCAATGATTAAGTTGAGAACAATTTCCCCAAGCTCTGTTGGGATAAACCGTTTATTATCAAGTGCGACATAGCCGCGCTTTTGAATCGTATCTAATGTTGGTGCATACGTAGACGGACGGCCTATACCTAGCTCTTCAAGCGTTTTGACAAGTCTTGCCTCAGTGTAGCGCGGAGGCGGCTGCGTGAAGTGCTGTTCAGGTTCGATATCTTTTGAAAGAACCGTATCACCTTCTTTAAGATCAGGCAGCATTTTGTCCTTTTCTTCTAACTGGTCGTCTTTCCCTTCTACATATACCTTCATGAATCCAGGGAATTTCACTTTGCTTCCGTTAGCACGGAATGTAAGCCCGTTATTATCAAGGTCCACACTCATTGTATCAAGAACAGCCGGCGCCATTTGGCTTGCGACGAATCGTTCCCAAATCAATTTATACAGACGAAGTTGATCTCGGCTTAAAACATGTTTGACATCTGCTGGTTTTCTTAGCGTAGATGTCGGTCTGATGGCTTCGTGAGCATCTTGTGCATTTTCATTCTTTTTAGCAGTTCGTTTTGTTGTATTTAAGAAATTCTTACCGTACGTCTGATCAATGAAAGCAGATACTTCTTCAATCGCCGTATTGGAAATACGTGTTGAGTCCGTTCTCATGTATGTAATGAGTCCGACTGTACCTTCTTTACCAAGATCAATTCCTTCATATAATTGCTGTGCAATCATCATCGTCTTTTTCGCACGGAAGTTTAATTTTCTCGCAGCTTCCTGCTGTAAAGTAGATGTTGTAAACGGAACAGCAGGGTTGCGTTTACGCTCTTTTTTCGTCACTTTCTCTACAGAGAATTTGCTCCCTTTTAGTTTCGAAAGGATTTCTTTTACATCTTCTTTTGTTTTCAGTGGATGCTTTTTGCCATTGACACCAAAGAAGCTCGCTTCGAAGCTTTCTTTTCCTTTTAGGAATGTACCGTCAATTGTCCAGTATTCTTCTGGTTTAAATTCATTAATTTCATTCTCGCGATCAATAATCAGGCGGAGTGCAACTGATTGAACACGACCAGCACTTAAGCCCTTTTTCACTTTCTTCCATAAAATCGGACTAATTTTATACCCAACGAGACGATCTAAGATCCGTCTTGCCTGCTGTGCATCAACTAAATCCATATTGATCATGCGTGGATGCTTAAAGGAATCTTTAATAGCATCTTTTGTAATCTCGTTAAAGACAACGCGGCAGTCAGAAGAGAGGTCAAGGTCAAGACTATGCGCTAAATGCCAAGCAATCGCTTCTCCCTCTCTATCGGGGTCAGCTGCGAGATAGACTTTCTTTACTTTTTTCGCAGCTGTTTTTAATTCTTTTAATACGGGGCCTTTCCCGCGAATTGTAATATACCTCGGTTCGAAGTCATGCTCAGTGTCAACACCAAGCTGACTTTTCGGTAAATCTCTTATGTGCCCCATTGAAGCCTTTACTTTATACTTTTTACCTAAATAACGCTCAATCGTTTTCGCCTTGGCTGGCGACTCAACGATGACTAAATAATCAGCCATACTCAAAATCCCCCTTAAGAGGTGTTCTCTCTTTATACATTTCACAATTCATATTTATGTTAATTGCACCTATCTAACAGGCAATCATGAAAAATTCTTTATGATGAACATCATTATAAACACGAAAAACAAAGTGTAAACTTAAATCCTCACTATTATTAAATATTCCTATGTCTTTTGTCAAACGATATTTTTATGAGAGTTCAGTATATTGAACGCTGCGGAAGGAGAATTCCTCTAAAATATCCTTCGTTGAATGAACAAGCTTTGCTCCCTGCTGTATAAGTCTGGCTGGACCTGTGGAATTAGGATCAAAGATTGATCCTGCAACCGCAAATACCTCTTTGCCTTGCTCAAGTGCTTGATAGGCGGTAATGAGTGAACCGCTCTTTTCTTTGCACTGAATCACGATGGTTCCACTTGTGAGCGCACTAATTAAACGATTCCTCAAAGGGAAATGCCACTTTTCTGGTTTGACATAAGGCGGATGCTCGGATAAAAGCAAATGATGCTCGCCCATGTATTCAGCCATTTGCACATGATCCTTTGGGTATAAATGCTGAAACCCGCCTGCTATAATACCGATCGTTTTCCCTTTATTCCTAATGCACTCTTTATGTGCAAATCCATCAATGCCTTTTGCTAAGCCACTGACAATCGTCCAATCTTCCTTTACAAGCTCACCAACAATTTTCTTCACACATGCTTCTCCATAAGACGATGGAACTCGTGTGCCTACTACACCTAAACTTTTTTCTTCATTTAAATACGATATGTTTCCTTTTAGAAATAACACAGGGGGAGGATCATAAATATGTTTTAGTGTGCTGGGATATAAGGGTGATGTGATGGGAATCATGTGAATGTTTTGCTTTAAATAGGCTTGAACGATGTGTTGAAAAATGGGGAATTCTTTTTCTTCGGCTTGTTTTAAGCGGGTAAAGTCGATTGTTTGTAATGATCGATCCTGTTTGAAATGATGTGTTTCTTCATTTATATATAGCTCAGGATCGACTTTCCACCATTTTGTTAACAAAGAGGGTGAGATGAGGCCTTTTAAGCGGTGAAAAATCATTCTTTCGGACACGTTGTACATACCATTCCTCCTGTTTAAGATAGAAAGAAGAAGACTTGTCAAAGAACAAGTCTTCTTGTGTCATTAATGCGTTTTACAAGCTTCAAAGAGATTCTTCTCTTTTAGTACTTTAATCAAAGTTTCTCCCATGACAGATGGTGTCTCTGCCACTTCAATTCCACATTCACGCATTGTTTTTACTTTTTCATCAGCTGTTCCTTTACCACCAGAAATAATGGCACCAGCATGTCCCATGCGTTTTCCTGGAGGCGCCGTTTTACCGCCAATAAAGCCAACAACTGGCTTTGTCATATTTGCTTTTACCCATTCAGCTGCTTCTTCTTCAGCCGTACCGCCAATTTCACCGATCATAATGACAGCATGTGTATCAGGGTCTTCATTGAATGCTTTTAATACATCAATAAAGTTTGTCCCATTGACAGGGTCTCCGCCGATTCCTACAGCTGTCGATTGACCAACGCCAGCTTCTGAAAGCTGATGTACCGCTTCATATGTAAGCGTTCCAGAACGAGAAACAACCCCCACATGACCTTTTTTATGAATGTAGCCTGGCATGATCCCAATCTTACATTCTTCAGGTGTAATGACACCTGGGCAGTTAGGGCCAACAAGTCTTGTCTTTTTCCCTTCCATATACCGTTTTACTTTGACCATGTCAAGTACTGGAATATGTTCTGTAATACAAATGACTAGATCGACTTCTGCATCAACAGCCTCTAAAATGGCATCTGCTGCAAATGGTGCTGGTACATAGATAACAGAAGCATTTGCTCCAGTTGTTTGAACAGCTTCAGATACTGTATTAAATACAGGAACTCCTTCTACTTCAGTTCCACCTTTTCCAGGTGTGACACCGCCAACAATATTTGTTCCGTACTCAATCATTTGTTTTGTATGGAACAATGCGGTTGAACCGGTAATCCCCTGAACAATTACTCTCGTATTTTTATTAATAAATACACTCATTTAGGTTCCCTGCCTTTCTGCTCTACTTGACTAAAGATACAATCTTTTCTGCCCCGTCAGCCATAGACTCAGCAGAAGTGATATTTAAGCCTGAATCGCTCAGGATTTTCTTCCCTAATTCAACGTTTGTTCCTTCAAGACGTACAACGAGTGGTAATGTTAAGCCGACTTGTTTCGTCGCTTCAACGACACCTTCTGCAATGACATCACATTTCATGATGCCGCCAAAAATGTTCACGAAAATCCCTTTTACATTTTGATCAGATAAGATGATTTTAAATGCTTCCGTTACTTTTTCAGCTGTTGCACCGCCGCCAACATCCAGGAAGTTTGCAGGGTCCCCGCCGTAATGCTTGATGATATCCATTGTAGACATCGCAAGACCTGCACCATTGACCATACAGCCAATATTTCCATCTAGAGAAATGTAGCTTAGATCATATTTAGATGCTTCAATTTCTTTTGGATCCTCTTCATCAAGGTCACGGTATTCTAATATATCTTTTTGTCTATATAAGGCATTGCTATCAAAGTTTAATTTCGCATCAAGTGCCATGACTTTTCCATCGCCTGTTACAACAAGTGGATTAATCTCAGCAATTGAACAATCTTTTTCAACGAACGCATTGTAAAGACTTGTCATAAACTTAACAGCTTGGCCAACTAATTTTGTTGGAATATTAATTTTAAACGCTACTTCTCTCGCCTGATAGCCTTGCAATCCAATCGCTGGGTCGATGACCACTTTGACGATTTTTTCTGGCGTTTTTTCTGCTACTTCTTCAATTTCAGTACCGCCTTCTTCAGAAGCCATCAATACAATTCTTGATGTCGCTCTGTCCAAAACAAGTCCAACGTAGTACTCCTTTTGAATATCGCAGCCTTCTTCAATAAGTAAGCGTTTTATTTCGCGCCCCTCAGGCCCAGTTTGATGTGTGACAAGTGTTTTGCCGAGCAATTCCTCTGCAAACCCTTTCACTTCATCTTTTGTTTTTGCAATTTTTACCCCGCCTGCTTTACCACGGCCGCCTGCATGAATCTGTGCTTTTACGACATATACAGAGCTTTCTAGCTCTTCTGATGCTTTCACTGCTTCATCAGGTGTAAATGCTACTTTACCATTTGGAACTGAAACCCCATATTTTCTTAGGATTTCTTTTCCTTGGTACTCATGGATATTCATTTCCCATCCTCCCAACATATGTAGAAACAAAAATTATAAAATAGACTGCGCTTTCATTTTAAAGAATAAAAAAGAGAATGTCTAGGGTTCTATGTAAAATCGTAAAATCCTTCTAAACATTCAAACTTTTATTTTATTAAAAATATAAATTTTTCATTCAAAACACTTATTTTACCTTATTTTTTCATTTTTTGATCTAACCTATAGATAAATGAAAATATTTCTGCTACAGTATCGTATAACGCTTCAGGGATCTCCTCATCCAGCGTTAAGTGGCGCATGAGTTCGACTAAATTACGGTCTTCTTGGATAGGAACTCCCGACTTTTTTGCTTCTTCAATGATATGGTCTGCCACATAGCCGCTCCCTGTCGCGACGACTTTTGGCGCCTTTTGTTTTTCTTCATCATAATGTAGAGCGACCGCCCTTCTAAGCGGTTTTGAATCCTTCATACTCGTAAGTCCAGCCCTTTCTCGCTGATTTTATGAAAGTGTTCATCTAGAAAGTGAGACGGATCTACTGGCTCTTGTCTCTTCTTTGCTGTAATTCCCGTAAGGCTGTATCCTAAGGCATTTAAATTCTCCCGAACTGCTGGAATCATTGGATTAATGGCTCCTTGAAGTTCATGACCGGTTTCAACTGTAATTGACATGACCTTTTGCTGAATTGTACAGTCGATTAATGTTTCTTCGAGGTTTTCCATGTTTAAGTAAAACATAAGGCGACACTGAGAAATGTCAATAGAGCCATCTTTTTTCTTATGTCCTTTTAGAATAAAGGTTAAATCTTGAACACTATGTTTTGAAAAGAGCGGATAAGAGACCATCATTTGGCTGATGGTTTGGTTCTCCTGCTGCACAAATAACTGCCCGTTCAATCTATGAAACAATTGATCGACTTCTTTTTTTACGGGCTCTGGTAAATCAGACTGTCTCACATCATTTAAGACGAGCTTTAATTGGTGAAGCTCCTGATTTTTTACATCCTGGTTGCCTTTTTCGAGTAGTTTCAGCATACCGATTTCGTCACGTACACCTATTGCCTTTTTCATCGTCATGAGTAAATCGAGCACATCGGTTTTATTGCTTAATGCGGGTTCCGTCTGCTGCACCACCTGAGCCAATGCTTTTGCCTCTATTTTTGACAGGAATGGAAATTCTTTTTGAAGCACAGATGCTTTTGCGTCAGGCTGAGATCCAGCCTGCTGAAGCCCTTGCAGCAATGACGTGAGCTGTTTTAAGCTAGGTTCTTGCTGCCCATCTGCGCCTTGTTTTATTAAACTTGTAAGTATCCGCTCAATTTGCTGAGGCGGGATGTGCAGCTCTTTTGGACTTGTTGACTGCTGCACGTTAGATTGAAGAACTTGGGTCGTCTGACGCTCTTGAGCGATTGGAGTTTGGCTATTTTCTTTTGGTTGAGTCAGATTGGGCTGAGGCGTTACAGGTAGACTTCCTCCTTGCTTCGTCGCCCCTTCTCTCGCTGCTAGAAGGACCGATAAGAGCTTTTCTGCATGGACAGACGTCTCAGCATCTATGACTGATCGAACGGCTTGTGTAAGCGCCTGTGTGGCGTCTGAGTGCTTCGGGAGCTGTGTTAAGCGTTCTAGCAGCGCTGTCATATCCTGATGAAGAGCAGAGGATGATTTCACAGCTAAAATGGATTGAAGCACTCCTTCCTGGATCGGCAAGTCTTTCTTTAAAGCAAATAGAAGTGCCTGGAGACCTTTTTTCACATCAGCTCCTTGAAGCTGTTCGATCCACTTCACTGCCGTTTTTAACTCTGTTTCGTTGATAACCGATTTTTCTTTTAAAAAAGCTGTGGCTGTTAGAATGTTTTCAAGTCCGCTTTTCAGAGAGAGACCTTCTAATAGTTTGGCAGCGGCATCCTTTAATGTCTTAGGATCTTGATCAAATTGCTGGACTGGCCTTAGTTTATTGAGGCTGTCTCCACCCTCTTGTTCAAATTGGAACCAATAAAATGCGTCTGCTTTGAGCTGAGCCGCTAGCTGTGCTTTTATTTTTGTTGAGCCTATTTGAACAAGGGCTGTATCATCTCCAAGCATTTTCAGTACTTTACCGAGAATCAGCCGATGCACATTTTCCTTTCCTTCGGTGTTTAATGGCACAGATTCTGCCGCACTTAACCGGCTATTCAGTGCTGTATGTATGTCCTCAACTCTTGTCATCACAGGCAGCCTCCTTAGGTCAAAAATTTATGAGATAACGGATTTCACTGGTGCAAACGATAATCGATGGATTGGGGCAGCTCCATGTGTTTGAATGGCAGCCAAATGCTCTTTTGTTCCGTACCCTTTATGTTTTTCAAATTGATACTCAGGGTACTTACGCCCGTATTCTTCCATCATCTGATCTCTTGTCACCTTTGCAATACATGCACCTGCTGCGATGGATGCACTTTTTGCATCTCCTTTGATGATATTCTCCTGGTGAATAGGAAGTGGGAGCGTCATGGCATCTATGAGTAGATAATCAGGTGTATGAGTTAACTGCTCCACCGCTCTCACCATCGCCAGTCTTGATGCCTCGTAAATATTGATTTCATCAATTGTAGCCGCATCAACAATGCCGATACCGATATCAAGTGCTTCTTTTTGGATCAGGTCATAATATGCCAATCTTTTTTTCTCAGATAATTGCTTTGAGTCGTTTAAACCGAGCAGGACTGTATCTTCCTTTAATATGACAGCTGCTGCTACAACGGGGCCTGCCAGCGGTCCTCTTCCTGCTTCATCTATTCCAGCAATACATGTGTATCCCTGCGCCTTAGCATTGTTTTCAAATTGCAGCATCTCATTCCATGCTACATGAAGTTGCTGCTGCTTTTCTCTCTCTTTGTGCCACTTCTCTATCAGTTTTTGGACACTTTTTCTCTTATCATCTTTTACAAGCTCATGAATGTATGACTCGTCTTGCGAATGCTTTTCTATCAGTTCTTTTATTTGTTTCACTGTGTACATAGGCTTTTCGTCAGCCTCCTTCTTTATATCGGCAGTTTTCCGCAAAAAATAAAGACCCGCATGAGCTGCGTGTCTTTTAGCTTTCAGGCTTCTCAAAAGTGAGGGGACCAAATTTTTCTGTTCGAATATCCCGAATAATGATTTCGGTGGTTTTGTCGTAATTAATCAATCCACCGCTCATGAGACAGCCGCGCTTTGTACCTATTGCATCAAACAGCTCAGCCGTATCTTCAGGGATCTCCGTTAGGTCATAGCGTTTTTTTAATCTCTCTGGATAGTTTTCTTCTAGAAAGCGAAGTCCATATACAGCGACATCCTGTAAGTTGATGATAGAATCTTTGATCGCTCCAGTTACCGCTAGCCTAAGTCCTACTTTCTCATCTTCAAACTTCGGCCAGAGGATTCCAGGTGTATCGAGCAGTTCCAATTCTTTCCCTACCTTCACCCATTGCTGTGAGGTGGTAATACCAGGACGGTCTCCTGTTTTGGCAATGTTCTTTTTCGCTAAACGATTGATTAAGGTCGATTTCCCGACGTTGGGAATCCCGATAATCAGCGCCCGGATTGCACGTGGTTTAACACCTTTTGCTTTCATGCGGTCGAATTTTTCTTTTAAGATTTCTTTTGAAGTTGTGATGATCTGATTTAACCCTTGTCCATCGACAGAGTTAATAGCAAGTGACCGAACGCCTTGCTGCTCAAAGTGCGCCTGCCACTCCTTTGTCACACGAGGATCCGCTTTATCTGCTTTGTTTAATAGCATGATTTTGGGTTTATTCTGAAGGATTTCTTCGATCATTGGGTTTCTAGAGGACATCGGAATTCTAGCATCAGTTAATTCAAATACGATGTCGATGAGCTTTAATTTTTCTGTGACTTCACGTCTTGCTTTTGCCATATGGCCTGGAAACCATTGAATCGTCATATGTGCACCTTCTCTTCTATCGATTATCTCTATACATTGTACAAAAAAAGAGCCTGTTACAGGTAACAAGCTCTTTCCTTTGATATCATTATCGTCTGATTTCTTTGATACGAGCCGCTTTACCGCGAAGTTCACGTAGGTAGTAAAGTTTCGCACGACGTACCTTACCGTGACGTACAACTTCGATGTTAGCGATTTTTGGTGTGTGTACAGGGAATGTACGCTCAACGCCTACACCGTAAGAAATCTTACGAACTGTGAAAGTTTCGCTGATTCCACCACCACGACGCTTAATTACAACACCTTCAAAGATCTGGATACGCTCACGAGTACCCTCGACAACTTTAACGTGTACACGTAAAGTGTCACCAGGACGGAACGCAGGAAGATCAGTGCGTAATTGTTCTTTTGTGATTTCTTCAATCAAATGTTGCATCGTTTTCAACTCCTTCCAACAGATGCTCATGTCCTCTTTCTTCATTGCAGCGGAACATCGTTTTCAAACTTGAATCGGCAAGCCGTCCAAGTCACAAGTAGTATCATACCATACCTCTATGCAGTGTGCAATACAATCTAGTCATTATGAAGCTGCCAAAGCCATCTTTTTTCTTCATCTGTTAACGTTTTGCATGAATCGATCAAATCTGGCCTTCTTGTATAGGTTCGCTTCAAGGATTCTTTGCGCCGCCACTCTTCAATTTTGGCATGATTTCCAGAGAGGAGCACTTCCGGCACTTTTAGTCCTTTATAATCGGCTGGCCTTGTATAGTGAGGATGCTCTAGCAAACCTGTACTAAATGAATCTTCAATGTGAGACGCTTCTTTTCCAAGCACATGAGGCAAAAGCCTGACCACACTGTCTGCAATCATCATCGCTGGCAGCTCTCCGCCTGTGAGAACGAAATCTCCGATTGAGATTTCATCTGTGACAAGATGCTCCCTGATGCGCTCATCGTAGCCTTCATAATGGCCGCAAATGAACATAAGGTGTTCTTCTTTTGCAAGTTCCTCTGCCTTCTTTTGTGTATATCTTTCTCCTTGAGGACAGACAAGAATAATTCGGGGCTTCTTGCTTGCTTTCTTCGTTAAATCTTCTACCGCATCGAATACGGGCTGTGCTTTCAGTACCATACCAGCACCGCCGCCATACGGATAGTCATCTACTGTTTTATGCTTATGATCCGAATACTCTCTAAAATTGACAACATTGAATGAGACGGCTTCTTTCTCCTGTGCCTTTTTTAAGATCGATGAGTGGAGCACACCTTCGAACATTTCAGGAAAAAGTGTTAAGAAGTCGATTTTCATTCGTCAATGAGTCCTTCCATCACTTCAATGTGTATGGTTTTGGATGAGATATCGATCTTTTTGACGACAGATGGGATATAAGGAATCAGGGCATCTTTTTTGCCTTTTCTTCCGACCACCCAGACATCATTTGCCCCTGGTGTTAAAATCTCTTTGATTTGGCCGACAAGCTGATCCTCTTCATCGTATACTTCACAGCCAATGATTTGGTGGAAATAAAATTCTCCTTCATCTAAAGAGACGAGATGTTCTTTTTCTACTTTTAAGATTGATTCTTTCAATAGCTCTGCTTCATTTAATGAGCTAATTTCTTCAAATGTGAGCAAATCAAACTGTTTGTGCTGCCTATGTGATGCGACAGTGGCTTTCAGCGGCTCCCCTTGACCTTGCTTAAAAATATAGAGGACGCTTCCTTTTTTGTAACGCTCTTCTGGGAAATCTGTCTTTGACACGACGCGTACTTCTCCGCGCACTCCGTGTGTATTGACAATCTTTCCAACATTCAACCATTCTTGTTCCATGTTCTCAATCACCCCTGACGTATTTCCACAATGGTGCCGTCTTTCACGACGATGACATTGTCTTGCATCTTGTCATCCCATTTATCACCTATTTTCACTTCAACCAGCGCATCCACTTCTGTCTCTTTCATTTCACTTCCAAGCGGCAAAATATGCAGCTGCTCTACTTGAAAGTCAATTTGCTGGATCTTCTCCTGCCGTTTATCGATGGCTTTTTGAAATTGAGGGATGGCTTCTTGCTGATGTGGTTCTTTTTCATGTTTTTTCAGTTGAAAATATAGTTGGTTGCATTCACGTTCTAGTCTTTCTTTTTTCTCCAAAAAAGTCGTTAACAGTTTGTCCTTACTGCTTTCAGTTAATACTTGCATGACGGTGACATGTTGAATGATCTGCATCTTCCTTTTTGTCCCCCTATCCGAAGGCATTTGTCCTCTACAGTATAACGAAAAATAGATTTAAACGTGTAAAAAAAGGGGAGGTCCTAAGCCCTCTCCCTTTTTAGTCAGCAATCTCAAGTTGAACTTTCTTAGAAGACTCTGCACTTGCTGCAAACATGACTGTTCGTATCGCTTTCGCTGTACGTCCCTGCTTTCCGATCACCTTTCCGGTATCTTCAGCATTGACAGACAGTGTGTAAATCACTTGCTCATCTTTTTCTAATGAAGATACGTGAATATCTTCTGGGAAATCAACAAGTGGCTCGACGATGGACACAATCAATTCTTCCAAGGACAGCTCATTCATTATTTGCTGTTTTTCGCATTATGAAATTTTTCAAGAATTCCTTGGCTTGAGAAAAGGTTGCGAACTGTATCAGATGGTTTCGCACCATTTTGAAGCCATTTAAGAGCTAATTCTTCGTTGATTTTCACCTCAGCTGGTGATAACACTGGATTGTATGTTCCAACTGTTTCGATGAAACGACCATCACGTGGTGAACGAGAATCTGCTACTACAATACGATAGAAAGGAGATCTTTTTGATCCCATACGTTTTAAACGAATTTTTACTGCCATTTTACTAGCACCTCCGAAAATATTTCAACAAGATAGTATATTAACAATGATAAAAGGGTTTGTAAAGTGTTTTTTCTTAACAACGGTTTTATCATGTATAACCAATTACATAAATGGTAATTTAAAGCCTTTTTTCTTTCCTTTGGACATGTTGGTCATTTGCTTCATCATCTTTTTCATTTCGTCAAATTGCTTTAAGAGGCGATTGACTTCCTGTACAGATGTTCCGCTTCCTTTTGCAATCCGTTTTCTTCGGCTTGCATTGATGACCTCTGGCTGTTCTTTTTCCTCGGTCGTCATTGATTTAATGATCGCTTCGATGTGATTGAGCTGCTTTTCGTCTACTTGGACGTTTTTGAGCCCTTTCATTTTACCGGCTCCCGGCATCATTTGGATCAATTCATCAAGTGGACCCATGTTACGAACTTGGCCAAGCTGCTCGAGGAAATCATCGAGTGTAAAGCTCATGGTCCGCATTTTTTGTTCAAGCTCTTTCGCTTTATCTTGGTCCACGTTTGCCTGTGCTTTTTCAATCAGTGTAAGCACATCTCCCATGCCAAGAATTCTTGATGCCATCCGTTCTGGGTGGAATGGTTCAATCGCGTCAAGCTTTTCACCTAGCGCGGCGAATTTAATCGGCGTATTAGTGACAGCTCGAATGGAAAGTGCTGCACCGCCTCGTGTATCCCCGTCTAGTTTCGTTAAAACGACACCTGTTAAACCTAGCTGTTCATTAAAGCTTTTCGCTACATTGACAGCATCTTGACCTGTCATAGAGTCAACAACAAGGAAAATTTCTTCTGGACTCGCTACTTCTTTTACTTTCTGAAGTTCATCCATCAATTCTTCATCAATATGAAGGCGTCCTGCTGTATCTAAAATGACATAATCATGGTGTTCTTCTTTCGCTTTTTCGATTGCCTGTTTGGCAATCTCGACAGGACTGACTTGATCACCTAATGAAAACACAGGCATATCAAGCTGTTTCCCTAGCGTTTCAAGCTGCTGGATCGCTGCTGGTCTGTAAATATCTGCAGCCACCATCATCGGCTTGCGATTATGTTTTTTGCGAAGTAAATTGGCAAGCTTCCCAGTTGTGGTGGTTTTACCTGCCCCTTGAAGACCAACCATCATAATGACCGTCGGAGATTTTTTCGCTACAGCGATTTTACTCTCTTCTCCGCCCATTAATTCAGTGAGTTCTTCTTTTACAACTTTAATGACCTGTTGCCCAGGGGTAAGGCTTTTCATGACCTCTTGTCCAACTGCCCGCTCACTTACTTTTTTCACAAAGTCTTTGACTACTTTAAAATTGACGTCAGCTTCAAGAAGGGCAAGGCGTACCTCGCGCATCAT
This sequence comes from Bacillus sp. lyk4-R2A-2, assembly GCF_030209735.1. Lineage (NCBI taxonomy): Bacteria > Bacillati > Bacillota > Bacilli > Caryophanales > Bacillaceae > Bacillus > Bacillus sp. lyk4-R2A-2. The sequence goes on along the minus strand of NZ_JARVRK010000004.1, from coordinate 632,052 downwards.
TTCCTTTACATCTTGTTCTGACACTTTTCCTTTGCCGCGGATTTTTGAAATCGTCTGCTGCAGTCGGTCGGCTAATCCTTCAAATGCCATACTGTGCCGCCTCCTAATCTAATTTCTCAAGCGATTCAATTAAAGCTTCTGCTTCTTCCATCTGAGCGGAATCTGCTACGAGCTCACTCATTTTTTTGAGAAGTTCTTTACGCTCTTTAAATTTCTTAAACAAGAGCAGCTTTTCTTCATATTGTTCAAGCATCGCTTCAGTCCGTTTAATATTATCATAAACAGCCTGTCTTGATACTTCATATTCATCCGCAATTTCACCGAGGGAAAAATCGTCTAGGTAGTAAAGCGACATGTAGCTCTTTTGCTTTGCGGTTAACAACGATTGATAGAAGTCAAACAAGTAGTTCATTCTCGTTGTTTTTTCAAGCGTCATGGGCTCTCTCCCCTTTGTTAAGTTCATTCCCTTTACATCAACTAAGTTTACACGGTTCTCTACTGTGTGTCAAGTTTTTATCTTGTCACTGCATGAAGCGGCGTATAAATAAAAATGCCAGCAATTTTTGCCGGCATTTTTGTTAGTCCTCTTGATCAATCACGTCTGAGAATAATCCATACACATACGATTCTGCATCGAATTCTTGCAGATCGTCTACCTTTTCACCTAAACCGACGAGCTTCACGGGGATGTTTAACTCATTTCGAATTGCAAGGACAATCCCGCCTTTTGCAGTGCCGTCAAGCTTTGTTAAAGCAATTCCTGTCACATTCGTCGCTTTAGAAAATTCCTTCGCTTGTGCCATCGCATTTTGACCCGTTGTTGCATCAAGAGCGAGCAGCACTTCATGCGGTGCATCTGGAACCTCGCGTTCAATGACTCTCTTGACCTTCTCCAGTTCTTTCATCAAGTTGACTTTGTTTTGTAGTCTTCCTGCTGTATCACAGATAAGGACATCCGCATTTTTCGCTTTTGCTGATTGAACGGCATCATAGATCACCGCTGCTGGGTCAGAGCCAGCCGTCTGTTTGACAACAGGGACACCTGAACGCTCTCCCCATACTTCAAGCTGCTCTATCGCACCGGCACGGAATGTATCACCTGCTGCCAAAATGACGGATTTCCCATCATTTTTCAGCTTATTTGCAAGTTTGCCGATCGTCGTTGTTTTCCCAACGCCATTGACACCGACAAATAAAATGATATTTAATCGCCCGTCTTCAATATTCAGCGCAGAGATTTGTTCCTCTCCGCTATTGTAGATTTCAACCAGTTTTTCAGAGATGACCGATTGTACTTCACTTGGGTCTTGAATGTTTCTTAGTTTCACTTCTTTTTTCAGCTCATCAATCAGTTCCATCACCGTTGTGAAACCGACATCCGCGCCGATCAGAACTTCTTCTAATTCTTCAAAAAAGTCTTCATCAACTTTACGGTAGCGTGAAATGAGTTCATTTACTCTTCCTTGAAAGGAGTTTCTTGTTTTTTCAAGTCCATCCTTAAACTTTTCTGATACTGAATCGGTTTGCTGCGTAAATTTTTCTTTTAATTTCTTAAAAAAGCTCATTTGGTTCAAAAACCTCCTTTAATTACTGGACAAGCTCTTTCGTTTCTTCTAGTTTGACAGATACAAGCTTAGAAACACCTGACTCCTGCATCGTAACACCGTAGAGCACATCTGCTTCTTCCATTGTTCCTTTGCGGTGCGTAATGACTATGAATTGTGTTTCTTCGCTGTATTTTTTTAAATATTGTGCAAAGCGGAAAACATTGGCTTCATCAAGCGCCGCTTCTACCTCATCTAACACGCAGAATGGAACAGGTCTGACTTTTAAAATAGAGAATAGTAAAGCGATCGCTGTCAATGCTCTCTCACCGCCTGAAAGAAGGCTTAAGTTTTGCAGCTTTTTCCCTGGCGGCTGCGCGACAATATCAACGCCAGAGTTTAGTAAATCGTTTGGATCTGTCAGCTTAAGATCTGCTTTCCCGCCGCCAAATAATGCTTGGAAAACTGATTCAAAATGCCCGCGAATTTGCGAGAATGTTTCAGAGAAGCGCTTTGTCATCTCTTGATCCATTTCTTCGATCACTTGGAATAATGTATTTTTCGCTTCTGTCAGATCATTTCGCTGTTCTGTTAAGAAAAGGTAGCGTTCATTTACTCGTTCATACTCATCAATGCTGCCTAAGTTCACTGTTCCTAGCTCTTCAATGGCTAATTTGATCAGCTTCACTCGTTTTCTTGCTTCATCTGGCGATAACGTCAGATGATACATCTCTTTTGCCCCTTCAAACGAAAGAGCATACTCTTCGTTCAAATAAGCGATGAGGTTGTCGAGCTCAACCTCCATACGGCCAAGCTTAATTTCTTCATCTTTTAAGCTTGTGGTGAGCTGCTTGTAAAGGCGTTTTTGTTCTTTCAGTTCACGTTCAGCAAATTCTAACGTTTCAGAAAGAGCAAGACGCTGTTTGCGCCGCTCTGAAATGAGCGCGGTTGTTTTGTTTTTATTTTCAAGCTTCTCTTTCGCCGCTTCTTCCAGCTGTTCTGCTCCGCTTGAGCTAGATGTCATTTCACTTGTTAAGAGTGACAGATCTTCTTTTGTTTCCGTCAGCGTTTGTTCAGCCTCTTCTAATTCGGCCATTAAGCTCGAAAGCTTTTCTTGTTCATTCGCTAAGGACTGCTCTTTTTTGGCAAGCGAGATTTTCAGCTCTGTTAATTCGGCAGAAATGGTTTCTTTCGTTGAGCTTTGGGTCTGCTTACGCTTTGTTAATGTATTGATCTCTTGATCAAGGGTGGTCAATTTCTCCCCTATAGAAACTTCAAGAGCTGCCTGCTTTTTGTCCTTATCTGTAAGTTCAGTAGAACGCAGCTGCAATTCTTCTTTTTCTTGGTCATAGAGTTCAAGGTGAGCATTAATATTTTTTTCTGCTACTTGCAGTTCGTATAGCTTCCCTTTGAGCTTTTGCTGCTGTTCTCGAAGCGTTTCTCCCCGCTGACGCAGTTCGTTTAATTGACTTTCGTTTGCTGCAATCAATTGCTTCGTTTCTTTTGTTTCCTTTTCAAGGATCGTCGTTTTTTCTTCCATTTCAACAAGCTGCTTTGTTAATGTTTCGATTTCACGGTTTCTTGAAAGAAGGGAGTTGTTCTTTTTCTTAACACCGCCACCAGTCATTGAACCGCCGGGGTTCACAACATCTCCATCGAGGGTCACGATGCGATAACGATGACCAAGTATTTTTGCCAGTTCATTGGCGCCTTTTAAGTCTCTAACGATCAGAACCGTTCCAAGCAAGTTCTGTATGACCTTTTGATACTTTTCTTCAAAGGAAACAAGGTGACTTGCTACACCGATAAATGCAGCGTGCTGCTCGGCTGTTTGGACGTCTCTATGCTGAATGGTTCGTTCTTTGATCACATTCATTGGCAGGAAGGTTGCTCGTCCAAAGGAGTGCTGCTTTAAGTATGCAATTGCTTGTCGCGCTGCGGCTTCGTTTTCTGTGACGACGTGCTGCGTTGCTGCGCCTAACGCGATTTCAATCGCTGTCTCATGCTGCTGATCTGTTTGAATCAGCTCTGCAATGGCACCGTGAATACCGCCTAACCGTTCTTTTGCCTTTAAGACCTCTTTTACTCCTTGGAAAAAGCCTGAGAAGTCTTCCTGCATGGATTCTAGCATCTCTTTTTTTGACTTTGCCTGCTGCACATATTGATAGGCTTGGTAAAGAGCCGTTTCTTTTTTCTCGTATTGACGTTTCATTTGCTCAAGTTTTTGCTCCGCTTCTCTAAAACGCTTGACCTGAGCCAGAATGTCTTCTTCTAGGGCTGAAAGCTGCTGCTCAGCCTCTGTTTTCTTCTCTTTGACAGACACACGTTCTTCAATGTGTTTTTGGTTGTTTTGCGTGAGCCGATCTAGCTGCATGGCCGCTTGGCGCTGCTGTTCTTCTAATAATTTGCGTTCGTTGCGGATGGAAGCCTGTTCATTGAGCAGATCAAAATAATCGCTTTTCAGCTGTTCAATTTGACCTTCCACATCTTCAGTATGAAGCGACAGTTGATGCTGCTTTGTTTTCACTTCATCTTTTAGCTGCTGCACTTCTTTTTGAAGGCTGTCCCGCGCGATTTTCTGCTGCTGAATCTTTTCGGTTAGCTGCGCCTGCTTTTCAGTTAAACGAATGAGCGTTTCTTCTAGCTGCCCTTGGTTTGCGGCTGCATTTTTCTTCCGTTCTTTTAGTACTTCTTTTTTACCTTCAAGCTTTTCTAATTCCTCACTTGTGAAAAGAAGAACTTCTTGCAGGTCATTAATTGATTCGTCAAGTGCTTGAATTCGGTCTCTTGACTCTTCAATTTTAGCTTCTTTTGCTTGAATATCTGTGGATTGCTTCATTTCATCTTGTTTGAAGCGCTCGACAGCTTCACCAAGTGTTGTCCATTTTTCATGAAGTGCTTCGATGTCATGGACAGTTAAGGCGATTTCGACATTTTCAAGCTCTTCTTTTTTTTGCAAATAGTCCTTTGCAATAGATGCCTGCATTCTTAATGGTTCTACTTGATCTTCTAGTTCATGCAGAATATCTTCTACTCGGTTTAAGTTGTCCTGCGTTTCAAACAGTTTATTCTCGGCTTTTTTCTTTCTTGTTTTATATTTCAAAACACCAGCCGCTTCTTCAAAGATGCTTCTTCTCTCTTCTGCCTTACTAGATAGAATTTCCTCTACCTTTCCTTGGCTGATGATCGAAAAAGCTTCCTTTCCAAGACCTGAATCCATGAAAAGATCAATAATATCTTTTAAGCGGACAGATTGATTGTTTATGAGAAATTCACTTTCTCCTGAACGATAGACTCTTCTTGTCACACTGACTTCGTGAAAATCGATCGGTAAAAAGTGATCTTCGTTATCTAATGTTAAAGTCACTTCTGCTAGGTTGACTCTTTTTCTTGAGTCGCTTCCTGCAAAAATGATGTCTTCCATTTTTCCTCCGCGGAGGCTTTTCGCTGATTGTTCTCCAAGTACCCAGCGGATGGCATCGGTAATATTACTTTTGCCGCTTCCGTTTGGTCCAACAACAGCGGTGACCCCTTTGACAAAGTCCACGGTCACTCGCTGTGCAAAAGATTTGAATCCTATCACGTCTAAACGTTTGAGGAACATGAGAGTGATCCTCCTTATGTATTTAAAGTACTATTATCTTACCATATGAAGTGAAAAAAGATGATGGAAAACAGAGTGAAATCCCCCTGAATGACGAGGGGGATTTTATTGGTTCATATGATGTTTCTGCAATTTAGCAAGTGCTTCCTGTGCAGCATGCTGTTCTGCTTCTTTTTTACTGCGGCCATTTCCAATTCCAAGCACTTCTCCGCGAAGGGAGACATTTGCTTCAAATTCCCGGTTGTGTGCTGGTCCTTTTTCATGCAGGATGTGGTATTCAAGTACACCTTTTCCATCGCGCTGAACGAATTCTTGCAGCTGGCTTTTAAAGTCCATGACATGCGAGAACGCTCCATCATTAATTTTCGGATAAACATAGGCTTCTAGGAATCGCTCCACTGGCTTAAGCCCTTGATCTAAATAAAGTGCCCCGATAAACGCCTCGAATACGTCCGCTAAAAGTGCTGGGCGTTTTCTCCCGCCTGTCATTTCTTCGCCTTTTCCTAAAAGAACAAGGTCTCCGAAGGACAGCTCATGTGCCAGAGACACAAGTGACGGTTCACATACGATCGCTGCTCTTAGTTTTGTTAAATCTCCCTCGCTCATCGCAGGGTATTTCGCAAATAAGAATTGAGAGATGGTCAATTCTAAAACAGCATCTCCTAGAAATTCAAGTCTTTCATTATCCTCGTATGGCTTTTTCCGGTGTTCATTCACATAAGAGGAATGCGTAAAGGCTTGATATAGAAGTTTTTCATTTTGAAAGTGTACAGAAATACGCTGCTGGAATTCTCTAAATTGCTCTAGTTTTTTGCTCTGTTTCTGTTTGTCTTTATATTGTTTTGGCATAGCAACCTCCAGGTAGGCTTAATCGCCTTTAAGGATACTGATTATATGGAGTCTCTCTTTCTACATGCAAGGAAACTTTGCTCCTTAGCATCTGAAAAAGGCTGACAATTGATCAGCTGAATATGTTGAAACTAACATAAATTTTGAAAGTCCCGTCATGAAAACAGACGGGACTTTGTTACGCTTATTGCTGGCTATTTATGTAGTTCACAGCGTCACCGACTGTTGCAATTTTTTCAGCATCTTCGTCAGAAATTTCCATATCGAACTCATCTTCAAGTTCCATAACTAGCTCAACTACATCAAGGGAATCAGCGCCTAAATCTTCTTTAAATGAAGCTTCCATTTTCACGTCAGCCTCATCAACGCCAAGGCGGTCTACAATAATTTTTGATACACGCTCTAATACGTCTGCCATTGCCTTTCACCTCCCCTCAAAGTATTATAGTTGATTCGTTTTTAAAAAACTAGAGAAAACCTAATGAAATTTTGATATTTCTTAGGACATGACCATTCCGCCATCTACTTGGATGGTTTGGCCTGTAATATAACCTGCTCCTTCTGAAGCTAAAAAGACAACAACGTTGCTAATATCTTCAGGTGCACCAAAGCGTGCAAGCGGGATCTGCTTAAGCATTTCAGTTTGTACATTCTCATCAAGCTTGTCTGTCATATCTGTAGAAATAAAGCCTGGTGCTACTGCATTGACTGTAATATGACGAGTTGCCAGCTCTTTTGCTGTTGTTTTCGTTAATCCGATGACACCAGCTTTTGCTGCAACATAGTTTGCTTGTCCAGGATTTCCACATACGCCAACTACTGAAGCCAAGTTGATGATTCTTCCGCTGCGCTGTTTCATCATTTGACGTGTCACGGCTTTTGTACAGTTAAAGACACCTTTTAAGTTTATGTTAATGACGTCATCCCATTCATTTTCTTTCATTCTCATGAGCAGATTATCCTTTGTGATCCCTGCATTATTGACAAGAATGTCAATTGAGCCAAATGTGTCAATCGCTTGTTTCATGAGCGATTGTACTTCTTCAGCATTTGAAACATCAGCTTTAACGGCAAATGCCTGCTGGCCAAGTGCTTTGATTTCGTCTACGACTTCATTTGCTTTTGCTTCGTTTCCAGAATAGTTGACGACAACATTTGCACCATTCTTTGCTAAATCGATCGCAATAGAACGGCCAATCCCGCGTGATGCACCTGTTACAACGGCTGTTTTATTTGTAAGCATCAAGAATCCTCCTTCAATGTTTCAATGGCTGCTTCAATTGTTTCCTGATCTGAAACTGAAATAGTTGTCAGGCGGCGATTGACCTTTTTCACAAGACCTGAAAGCACTTTGCCTGGGCCAATTTCAATAAACGTTGTCACGCCTAAATCAATCAGACGTTCTACACTTTCTTCAAATCGAACAGGAGAATACAATTGTTCAATGAGCTTTGTTTCAATAGCATCACGAGATGTAACGATGTCTGCTGTGACATTTGAGATCACTGGTGTTTTGGCATCTGTAATGCTTAGCTTTGACAGAACATCTGTGAATTTTTCAGCGGCTGGTTTCATTAAGGCAGAATGGAAAGGTCCACTCACTTCAAGGGCAATCGCACGTTTTGCGCCTTTTTCTTTCGCTTTCTCTGAAGCGAGTTCAACCCCTTTTGCTGTACCAGAGATCACGATTTGACCAGGACAGTTTAAGTTAGCGAGTTCTACAAGATGACCACTCTCTGTCACTTCTTTTGTCACTTCTAAAAGCGCAGCTTGATCTAAGCCAAGGATCGCTGCCATAGCGCCTTCTCCTGCTGGAACAGCTTCGTTCATTAATTCGCCGCGCTTTCTCACTGCATAGACAGCATCTTGAAACGAAAGTGCGCCTGCCGCAACGAGGGCCGTATATTCACCAAGGCTATGTCCTGCTGCGTAATCTGCTTTGATTCCGCTCTCTTCAAATTTCTTTAAGATGGCGATACTTGTCGTTAAAAGAGCTGGCTGCGCGTTATAAGTGAGCGTCAGCTCTTCTGCATCTCCTTCAAAAATCATTGAAGATAAGTCAAAACCGAGGGTCTTGTCTGCTTCTTCAAATACAGCTTTAGATACTGCTTCTTGGTCAAATAAATCTTTTCCCATGCCAATTTTTTGAGAGCCTTGGCCAGGGAATAAAAATGCAATTTTAGTCATGCTGCTATACCTCCATTAAGACTCGTTCGTGGTTTCTTTTTGGACTTCTTGATGAATGATGGCTGAAACGTCTTTTTCTACGATATCACGTGCCTGACGAATGGCATGAAAAATGGCGTTTTCATCAGAGGAACCGTGCGCTTTAATGACAGGTGCCTTTAAACCAAATAAAGCGGCACCGCCATATTCGGAGTAATCCATTTTAGACTTCATCTGCATCAATTTCGGCTTCATCATGCCAGCCGCTATTTTTGCTGTGAAGCTGGATGTTAATGTTTCTTTCAGCATTTTAAAGACAGAAAGAGCTGTGCCTTCAATCGTTTTCAGGGCGATATTTCCTGTGAAACCATCTGTGACAACGACATCAGCTACACCTTCTAGTAAATCACGAGACTCCACATTTCCTACGAAATTCAAATTTGATGCTTTCAATAATTCAAAGGTTTTTTTTGTGAGATCGTTGCCTTTTTTATCTTCTGTTCCTACATTTAACAATCCTACACGCGGATTGCTCTTTGGAAAAACACGCTCTGCGTAGATTGAACCCATCATCGCATATTGCACAAGGTGTTCTGGTTTGGCATCAACGTTTGCGCCGACATCTAGTAATAAAAACCCACTGCCATCAAGTGTTGGCAGTGTTGGAGCAAGTGCCGGTCTATCGATGCCATCAATTCTTCCTACGATAAACAGTCCTGCTGTCATGAGTGCGCCAGTGTTTCCTGCTGAAATACAAGCATCTGCTCGTCCTTCGGATACTTCTTGCGCCATTTTCACCATAGATGAATCCTTTTTACGTCTAACTGCACGCACTGGTTCATCTGTCGGTTCAATGACTTCTTTTGCATCTAAAATCGTGATGCGCTCGTTATTTGTTATGTATGGTTTGATTTTATTTTCATCGCCGACAAGTGTAATCTCGATATCTGAAAATGCCGTTAAGCTTTTTTGCACACCGTCAATAATGGCTTTAGGGGCATGGTCTCCCCCCATTGCATCGACTGCAATTCTCATATTACGTGCCACCTTTTACTTTTGTTTTGAGCGATACATGACGAAGTCACCTGAGAAGACAACTTCCTCACCGACATAGCTGTTTACTTCAACTACAGTTCTGCCTTTTTCTTTATCATGCGAGGCTACTTTGGCTTTTGAGACAACTCGTTCGCCTTGTTTAACCTGCCTTGTAAATTTAATATTCGCTTTTGCTGTTAAAGCCAGTTCATCGTCAATGACCGCTACTGCAAGCGAATTTGCCTGGGCGAAGAGATGATGTCCCCTGGCAATTTGGTTTCGGCTAAATACATGCTCTTTTCTCACTTCTAAAATGGAAATGGCTTGATCATCAAGCTCTACATCAATCATTTCTCCAATCACTTCATCCAGCGGAAGTGACTTCACTTCATCCTCTAATGTCTTTTCGGCCACATGCTTAATTCTTTCGCGTAATTCAGGAATTGACAGTTCCAAACGATCAAGACGAACCGTTTGAATGCTTACACCGAATTTACTTGCCAATTCTTCATCAGTAATGAACGGAGTCGAGCTGATCGTTTGCTGGAGAAGCTTTTGACGTTCTTTTTTATTTAGTTTCATATGCAGACACCATCCGTACATTTATGACTAGGTACTAATAGTAGTATATAATCTCATAGATGATAAATCAATCCTTGTTTCAAAAAGACAAGAAAATTCCTCCAGCGCTTGATCAGCTTAATTTATCTCCGCCCAGCACCCCGCTGTCTACAAGTGTTTGCCGAAGTTCTTTGTATTCGGAATCTGTCCAAAATGCATCTGATTGCACAAGTTCTGCCGCATCTTTTCTAGCGGTTTCCAGTGCTCTGTAGTCATGAACCATATCTGCTACTTTAAATTCAGGCATTCCGCTTTGTTTTTTACCGAAGAAATCACCGGGTCCTCTTAGCTCTAAGTCCTTTTCAGACAGCTCAAAGCCGTCGGTTGTTTCGGACATAATCCTCATCCGCTCTTTCCCGGTTTCCGATTTTGGATCCGCCATTAAAACACAAAATGATTGATGCTCTCCGCGTCCAACCCGGCCTCTGAGCTGATGAAGCTGAGACAGTCCGAAGCGGTCTGCATCGTAAATGACCATGATGGTCGCATTCGGCACGTTGACACCCACTTCAACGACTGTGGTTGAAACGAGAATTTGTACTTCATTTGCTGTAAAGTCTCTCATCACCTGATCTTTTTCATCACTCGCCAGTTTCCCGTGCATTAAGCCGATCGACCACTTACCGCGGTATGCCTCTGTCAGCATGCTGTGGACATCAATCGCATTTTGGACATCCAGCTTGTCCGATTCTTCTATGAGTGGACAAATAATATATGCCTGTCTTCCTTTTTTTAGCTCTTTATCTACAAATGCAAGAATCCTCTCAAGCATGTCATGCTTGACCCAATACGTTTCGATCTGTTTTCTGCCGGCTGGTAATTCATCAATGACGGAAACGTCCATTTCTCCAAAAACAGTGATCGCAAGTGTGCGCGGAATAGGTGTGGCAGTCATGAATAAGACATCTGGGTCCTGCCCTTTACTTCTTAGTTTTTTCCTTTGCTCGACGCCAAACCGGTGCTGCTCATCTGTGATCACAAGACCGAGCTGCTGAAATTCGACTTCGTCTTGGATGAGCGCATGCGTTCCGACTAATATATCAATCTCGCCCTCTTTTAGACGTTCTAGCAATTCTCTGCGGCGCTTTCCTTTCACAGAGCTTGTTAGTAGAGCGATATTTAGTCCCCATTTTTCAAACAGCTGATAAAGGGAATCTGCATGCTGCTCTGCCAAAATCTCTGTTGGAACCATTAATGCACCTTGATAGCCGGATAAATGAGCGGCATATAGTGCAATAGCTGCAACAGCAGTTTTCCCTGAACCTACATCCCCTTGCAGCAGACGGTTCATCCGGTACGGGGACGCCATATCAGACATAATTTCATCAAGCACTCTTGATTGTGCCTTTGTAAGCGGAAATGGCAGACTGTGAACAAACTCAAAAACAGCGTCTTTAGAAAACGGATGCTGGATGCCCGATGTTTTTTCTCGTTCTTTCTTTCTGATGGCCTGCATCTTCAGCTGGAAAATAAGAAATTCCTCGTACACAAAGCGGCGTCTTGCTTGCTTGAGCGAGTCTCTTGTTTCTGGCAGATGGATGGTTTTTAATGCTTCCTGATAGGACATGAGTTTATAGGTAGAGACAAGCTGCTTTGGCAGTGGATCTTCAGCTTTATCTACATAAAGTGACAGGGCTTGTTTGACAAAACGCCTCATCATTTTCACGGTTACATTTTCTTTTACTGAATAAACAGGCTCTATACTGCCATCTTGCTCGTGCGTCCCTTTTTTAAATTCCTGCACCATGATCGATTGACGGTTTTTATCCCATTTGCCAGTGACGGATACCGTATCACCTAACACAAGGCTTCGTTTTAAATAAGGACGATTGAAGCAAATTGCTGTGATGAGAAAACGCCCGACAAGCAGCCTGAATGTCAGCCTGCTTCGTTTTTTTCCATAATAGGTGAGGACGGGCTCACTGTGCACTTTTCCTTCAACTGTGACACGTTCGTCATGCTTTACTTCTTCTAAGTTACGAAGCTCATAGTCGTCATATCGATAAGGAAAGTAGCCAAGTAAATCGGCTACTGTGTGAATTCCAAGTTCATTGAGTGTTTTTTCGGTTTCTTCTCCAATCCCCTTAAGGACTGAGACATTATCTTGCAGTTTCTGTATCACGAGATGGGGTCACACCTCCGAAAATCTTCTTTTCAAGCTCTCTTGCTGTCGGTGTCGCAGCAAGTCCGCCTTGTGCTGTTTCGCGAAGTGCCGTTGGCATGGTTTGACCGATTTTATACATCGCATCAATGACTTCATCACATGGGATACGGCTTGTGATGCCGGCAAGTGCCATATCTGCTGCAATCATCGCATTTGATGCACCCATGGCGTTTCGTTTTACGCACGGTACCTCAACAAGTCCAGCTACTGGGTCACAAACAAGTCCAAGCATATTTTTCAGTGTAATCGCCATTGCTTCAGCAGATTGCTGAGGTGTACCGCCTGCCATTTCGACAATGGCTGCTGCCGCCATCCCTGATGCTGAGCCTACCTCAGCCTGACAGCCGCCTGCTGCACCAGAGATGCTCGCATTATTGGCCACAACAAAACCAAATGCGCCAGAAGTGAATAGGAATCTGACCATTTGTTCCTTTGTTGGCTTTAATGTTTGTTTTACTGCAAATAACGTACCTGGCACAACACCTGCTGAGCCTGCTGTAGGCGTTGCACAGATCGTCCCCATTGCGGCATTGACTTCATTTGTTGCCACTGCCTTACTAACAGCATCTAATATCGTATGACCAGACAATGTTTTGCCTGATGCGATATACGCTTGAAGTTTGACCGCATCTCCGCCTGTTAAACCGGATAATGATTTCACACCTTTTAGCCCGTTTTCTACGGCTTGTTCCATCACTTCTAAGTTGCGGTACATCTGGGAGAAAATATCTTCACGTGATTTCCCTGTTACTTCCATTTCTTGCGTAATCATGATTTCTGAAATGGAGGTATTCCGTTCTTCTGTTAGCTGCACGAGTTCTTTGACGTTTTTAAACATCATTCATAACCTCCTTGTTGTTACTCTGCAATTTGTGTGACTTGAATAATGTTTGGCAGTGTTTCAAGCTCTGATAAGGCAGCTGGGTCAATATTTTGATCCACTTCGATGGTCATCAGAGCCTCTTGCCCGACATCTTTACGCGCCACTTCCATATGACCGATGTTGATGGCGAATTTCGCTAACACGTTGGCGACTGCCGCAATCGTGCCGTAGCGATCGTTATGAACCACAAGAATGGCAGGATGATTTCCTGAAAGTCTGAGCTCAAAGCCATTCAGTTCAGTAATTTCGATTTTACCACCGCCGATGGAAATCCCGATTAATTCAAGGCTTCCGTTCGCATCTGATATCTCTACTTTTGCTGTATTCGGATGCGCTGGTACCGCATCTTCTTCTTTAAATTCAATGTCGATCCCTTTGCTTTTTGCAATATCGATCGCTGTTTTGATGCGTTCATCAAATGTATCAAAGTCAAGAACGCCGCCGATCATGGCGACATCTGTACCATGTCCTTTATACGTATCTTTAAAAGAGCCATAAAATGAAACGACAATTCGCTTCGGTTCTCTTCCAAATAAGCTGCGAGCCACTCTTCCTATTCGAGCCGCACCCGCTGTGTGCGAACTTGATGGACCAATCATGACGGGTCCAATAATATCAAACACACTTCTAAATTTCATAGGTCTTCCCCTCTCATAACCACTCACATATTGGTTTGGTTCTTTCTTTAGACTAATGGATTCAATCGTTTCCCGCAACTCATTTCACCGTTGAATCGTTAGTAAAAAATTGCAAAAGAAGAAGAAGGGCTTTATTTGCCCTTCTTTCGTTATTCGACAGCCAAAATATATGAATAAAGCGGCTGTTTTCCATCGTGGACTTCAACTTCTATATCTTCAAATGTTTCTTCAATAAAGGCTTCTAACTCATCCATCTCTTCAGATGATGCATCTTCCCCTTTAATGATCGTAACAATCTCATCATCTTCTGTCACCATTTTGGTCAAAAGTTCTTTTGCTGCATCTAATTGATTTTTCGCAGTTAAGGTGATTTTTCCGTTAAAGAGACCCATATAATCTCCTTTGGCAATGTCGATTCCATCAATTTGGGTATCTCTCACCGCAAAGGTAATTTGGCCGCTTTTCACGTGGTCAATCGCTTCTAGCATCGCCGCTTCGTTGTCTACATTTGAAGCTGCTTCATTGAGAGAAAGAAGTGCCGACATTCCTTGAGGAACGGTCTTCGTTGGAATGACAACAACCTCACGACTTGAGACAGTTGCCGCCTGTTTCGCTGCCATGACAATATTAGAATTATTAGGTAAGATAAAGACGGTTTCGGCATGTACGCTTTCAATTGCTGTGACAATGTCTTCTGTACTTGGGTTCATCGTCTGTCCGCCTTCAATGACGACGGAAGCTCCGATACTTTTAAACAAGTCAGCAATTCCTTCTCCCATTGCGACACTGACGACTCCAAAGCGCTGTTTTTCAGCAGCAGGTGCCTTTGGTGCAGCGGGCGCATGTTCTTTTTCTTCGTTCACAATCGAGCTATGCTGCTCTCTCATGTTTTCAATTTTCATATTGATCAGGCTGCCGTAGCGCTGTGCATAGGATAAGACATCTCCAGGCTGCTCTGCATGAATATGAACTTTCGCCAGCGTTTCATCAGATACCACAAGAAGTGAATCTCCGAATTCGCTTAAGTCTTCTCTGAAGGCATTCTCATCAAAGGACTGTTTCTCTTCTTCAAATTTCACCATAAATTCAGTACAATAACCAAATTCAATATCTTCAGTGTTCATATGGCTTTGTGCACTTTTATGATGCTCTGCACTGACAAGTTCTTTTAACGTTGGCAAAGAGGCCGCTTTCAGATGGAGGTCCTCTCCTCTTAATGAAGCAAGGAAACCTTCATATACGCAGAGAAGTCCCTTACCTCCACTATCGACAACGCCTACTTCTTTTAAAACAGGAAGTAGATCTGGCGTTCGATCAAGTGATGCTCTCGCTTCCTCAATCGTTAACTCAAGAACGCGGTCAATGTCATTTTCGGTTGCTGAAACAGCAACCGCTTTCTTTGCTGCATCCTTTGCGACCGTTAAGATGGTCCCTTCAATCGGTTTCATCACGGCTTTATAGGCTGTATCAACACCGGCCTGCAAGGCAAGGGCAAATTCTTTGGCGTCAATCGTCTCTTTTTGTTCTATATTTTTACTGAAACCTCTAAAGAGCTGTGATAGGATGACGCCTGAGTTTCCTCTTGCGCCCATCAATAGCCCTTTTGACAAGGCCACGCCGACCTTCCCAATATGATCGGTATTTGTTTCTTCAACTGCTTTTGCCCCTGAAGTCATTGACAAATTCATATTTGTCCCCGTGTCTCCATCTGGCACTGGAAAAACATTTAACGCATCCACAATTTGTGCGTTTTGAGAAAGATGGTGAGCACCTGCAAGAATCATTTTTGCAAATGAGCGGCCATCAAGATTTCTAATAGACAATATATTTCCTCCTTACTACGGGTTCGTAACTCTTACTCCTTGTACATAAATGTTGACCGAATCAACAGAAAGTCCAACTGTGTGAGAAATCGTATATTTGACTTTCGTTTGAACATTATGTGCGACTTCTGATATTTTTGTACCGTAGCTGACGATGATGTACATATCAATATGAATGCGGTCTTCTTTTTGACGCACAAGAACACCCCGGCTGAAGTTCTCTTTACGGAGAATATCCGTCAAGCCGTCCTTGATTTGATTTTTGGACGCCATCCCAACAATACCATAGCAATCGATCGCAGCGCCTCCTGCCACCATTGCAATGACTTCATTTGATATATCAATTTGTCCGTATTTCGTTCTAAGTTCAATGGACACATTGGTTCCCCCTTTTTGAGAAATTGCCCTGAGTTATCACTATTTTACTATAAGACCCTTCTTTTTAAAAGAAATCATTCAATCCGACCCAATCCTACTTATACTATAGCCTTGATTTTTTATCAAGATGTCAAGGTATTTTTCTTGAAAGAGGAGTAAACAATCCTTGCAAACCCCTTGAAGCTGTGGTAAATTATTAAAGTATCTTGAGGCATCTCTAAGTACGTATATGAAGAATATGATGATGTTTTCGCAGTTAGGAGGGAAACAAATGGCACGTAAATGCGTTATTACAGGCAGAAAAACAAAAGCTGGGAACAATCGTTCTCACGCAATGAACTCTACAAAACGTACATGGGGCGCGAACCTTCAAAAAGTTCGTATTCTAGTGGACGGTAAGCCTAAAAGAGTATATGTATCAGCTCGAGCTTTGAAATCTGGTAAAGTTGAGCGTGTATAAGCAAGAGTAAACGCCTGCTACAATAACTTGTAGCAGGCGTTTTTATGTGGAAATAAAGGAGATTACTCATTAATCTTTCTTAAATGAACCAAGCATCGCACGGACAATGCCGCCAAGAAATCTAGGCAGTTTGATTGTATAAAATTTCATTTTGTCCCCCTCCTAAAAGTACCGCTTGCAGCACAATTGAGCTTAATCAGCCATCCACATTGATAGGTTGGTCAATCTTTGCTTCTTACCATTATTAATATGCCTTCATGAAAAGAAAAAGTACCATTTGAGTGGATGAGTTCGTTACTAATACATAGTGTGGAACCAGGCTCAATATGACAATTTTTCAGAGGATATTTGAAACCTTTTAACGTCAGCTTTTCAACCGGTGTTCCAAAGGGTAAAAACGATACATATTTTTTATCCTGATCTTCTTTTATTTCGTATGTACCAGGTTCAAACATTTGAATGATATTTTGTTTGTCTACAAGGGTGATATTCTGCTTGTGCTGAATCCCTTTGTAAAGAAGATGGATATTTCCTAGAAAATGATCCGCCCTTCCTCCTGTAATACCATAGATGTAAATATGTGCTGGATGCTGACTTAGTGCCCAGTTCAGTGCAAGCTCTAAATCGGTTTCATCCTTTTCAGCTTGAAATACATTCACAGCAGGCAATTTCTCTTTCAGCTCCCGAAGCTCTTTTTCTGTCACACTGTCAAAATCACCAAAGGCTTTGGCAGGGGTAATACCGTGCTCTAGTAAGAAGAGGGTTCCACGGTCTACGCCAATCCAGAGAACATCCTCCTGTGATGCTTCACGTTCAAGTGGCGGGATGTATTCAAAAGGACCGCCGGCTACGATATGTATGTGCATGATACACGCTCCTCTCCATGTAAAAAGAACCAAAGATCACAATGACTTTGGTTCCTTCCTTTACGCTTCTCGAATTGCCTGGATCGCTGCTGCGCGGTTTTCTTTACCATATACCGCAGAGCCCGCTACTAGTAAATTAGCGCCTGCTTCTTTGCAGCTCTTTGCAGTCTCTACATTGACACCGCCGTCTATTTCTATTAGTAAATCGGTTAAGCCCTTTTGTTCACTCAGTGCTTTTACTTCTTTTACCTTCGTGAGGACAGATGGAATAAATGCCTGTCCCCCAAAACCAGGGTTCACTGTCATGAATAACACAAGGTCCACATCTTCTAATACATGCTCAATGTGAGAAACAGGTGTGTGCGGATTCAAGACGACCCCTGCTTTTACACCTTGTTCTTTCATATGTTGTATTGTTCGGTGTAAGTGCGGACAAGCTTCCACATGAACAGAGATAATATCAGCGCCTGCTTTTGCGAATGCAGAAATATACCGATCTGGCTGCTCAATCATTAAGTGAACATCAAGCGGAAGACGCGTATGTGGTCTGATCGCTTCAACGACATTTGGCCCAAATGTCATATTCGGAACAAAATGACCGTCCATGACATCGATGTGAATGTAGTCTGCACCGCCTTGTTCCACATCACGGATATCTTTCTCCAAATTGGCAAAATCTGCTGATAAAATGGAAGGGGCAATATAAACCATGATTTAGTACCTCGGCTTTCTGTCTTTGATTTCAGTTAAAAACTCTAAATAATGCTGATAGCGATATTCTTTGATTTGATCATGCTCGACCGCATCTTTTATCGCACAGCCAGGCTCTTTCACATGCAGGCAGCCTCGAAATTTGCAATCTGCACTCCGGTCTCTAATGTCTAAAAAGTATAGACCTAGATCTTCTGCTTCGATGCCAGTAAATTCGAGCGAGCTAAAGCCCGGAGTATCTGCAATGAGCCCGTCTGCTGTTCGAATGAGTTCGACATGTCTTGTCGTATGCTTTCCTCGTCCGAGATGGGATGAGATATCATCTGTTTTCAGCGCCAATTCAGGACTCATCGCATTTAAAAGGGAGGACTTGCCTACACCAGACTGACCGGCAAATACCGTGATTTTATTGTGAAAATGCGGGGTCAGCTTCTCAATGCCATCTCCTTCAATCGTAGAGGTTAAATGAACCTCATAACCAATTTGCCGATAGTCGTCTGCATATGCCTTGATGGTTTCACGCTCTTCGTCTGTTTTCAATAAGTCAATTTTAGTGATACAGATAATCGGCTCAATATGATTGGCTTCTACAAGCACTAAAAATCTGTCTAAAAGTGAGGTGCTAAAGGCTGGTTCTGCCGCTGAGAAAACAAGTACCGCTTGATCAACGTTACTAATAGGCGGACGAACAAGTTCGTTTGTCCGTTCTTTTACTTCTAATAAGTAGCCTTCTTTATCATTGTCTGCTTGATACACGACGTAATCGCCAACAAGAGGTGTAATTTTGTTTTTTCGAAAGATGCCTCTCGCTCTGCACTGAACTACTTTTCCACTCTCTTGCGACTCATCCAGCACATAGTAGAATCCGCTTATTGCTTTAATAATTTTGCCCTCAGGCATAAAGTCCCTCCTTTATTCATCATCAGGGTATTCGATCGTTTTCGAGCTGACGACTTTATCATCAACCGTCACTTGATAATATCCTTTTTGACCTGGTTCAATCTTAAATTTAATGGTCCGTTCAGTCGGCGCAGTGATTTTAAAGCTTTCGTATGAATCAGAGATGCTATGCTCCGCATCATCAATGGAAATTTGGACATTCATCTCCTGCCCTTCCGCTTCTGGTTCATAAGGGATTTCAATCTTTTCAGTTACCGTTTTAGCTGGTTTTTCCTTCGGTCCAAGAGAGAATGTAATCTTGACCGTATCACCTGGTTTAACAGCCGTTCCTGCTCCTGGTTCCTGCTTCATGACCTCGCCTTTTGGCACATCGTCAGAATGCGCTTCTTTTTCATCAAGCTTTAAGCCGTTATCCTCTAAATAATTCGATGCCGCTTGCTTACTATACGTCGTTAAATCACGTAATGTAATATCGGCAGGACCTATGCTGACAGTCAACGTGACTTCTTCATCTGCTGCTACAAGCTCAGTATTCGCTGAAGGACTCTGTTCCATGACAATCCCAGACTCGGTGTCATTATCATTCACTTCCTCCACAACGACCTGTTTAAACCCTTTTTTCTCTAATATTTCTTTTGCTTTATCGACCTTTTCGCCTGTAACATCAGGTAATTCGGTCTTTTCCTTGCCAGTACTTTCGTAAAGCTGAATCTCTGTTCCTTCTTTGACCTTTGTGCCGATTTTCGGGTCTGTTTTGACGACGAGACCTTTTTCAATTTTCTCATCAGCGATCTCTATTGACTCCGAAGCGACGGTAAACCCAGCTTTCTTTAAGGTATCTTCTGCTTTTTCAACCGTCATGCCAGATACATCTGTGACTTCCACATCTTTTGGAAAAAGCAGCCCTGGAAACACAGTGATGGCTAAAATTGACGCAGCAGTCAATATAAATAAGATGGATGCCACAATCCATGGCCATTTTTTTCGTTTCTTTTTCGGCTTTTGTTTCTCTTTTTTCTTCGGTTTTTGAGCCGGATGGACGGCTGTTTTTTCATTGTCTTGATCGATTTGATGATCTTGAATGATTGGGATCGCTTTCGTTGCTTCATGGTCTTCTTCAATAACAAAGCGTTTTTCTTTTAATCTGGCTGGATCGAAAGCGGTTTTTAAGTCTTTTTGCATTTCAGATGCATCTTCATATCGATAAAATGGATCTTTGGCCATCGCCTTTAAAATGATGTTTTCCACGCTTTGTGGAACAGAAGGATTCCATCTTCTCACAGATGGCGGCTCTGATTGCAAATGCTTCAGCGCAACACTGACAGCCGATTCTCCTTCAAATGGCATGCGTCCTGAGATGAGTTCATAGAGCACAATCCCAAGTGAATAGATGTCTGATTTTTTCGTTGCAAGACCCCCGCGTGCTTGTTCTGGAGACAAGTAGTGCACGGAGCCTAGGACAGAATTTGTATGGGTAATGGTCGCTGAGCTGAGTGCCATGGCAATCCCAAAATCAGTGACTTTGATGTTCCCCATATTGTCTATTAATATATTGTGAGGCTTAATGTCTCGGTGGACGAGCTGTTTCGCATGGGCTTCTTCCATCGCCGCAACGACTTGCTCCATGATGCGAACGGCTTCTTTCGGATGAAGCGGGCCATTGGCGTGTATGTATTCTTTCAGCGTCATCCCTTCGACATATTCCATGACAATATAATAAATGTCATCTTCTTCCCCAACATCGTAGATGCTGACAATATTCGAATGATCTAAGCTTGCAGCTGACTGCGCTTCCCGCCGGAAACGTCTAATAAAATCATCATCGCTCGCAAAGTCAAACCGCAAAATTTTAATCGCTACTTCGCGATCTAAAATCATATCCTCCGCCAAATAGACGTTGGCCATTCCGCCTCCGCCTATGACGCGAAGAATCTGATAACGGCCGCTGATCCTTTTTCCGATCAACACTTGCTGTCACCCTCCTCTGGCTGGGAGGAGATTTCTAACAGTACTGCTGTAATGTTATCTTCACCGCCGTTGTCATTCGCTGTTTGTATTAACTCTGTTACTTTTTCCTCTGGCGCGGTCGTTTGCGTTAATATATGAGTCAAATTCTCTTCTTCTACTTTATTCGATAGACCATCTGAGCAAAGCAGGATTTGATCTCCTGGGTCCACTTCAAAAGTACGTGCATCAATTTGAACATGTTTATCTGTTCCTAATGCTTTCGTGAGCACATTTTTTCTTGGATGATATTCTGCATCCGCTTTTGAAATTTCACCTGTTTTCACAAGCTCATTCACGAGTGAATGATCATCTGTTAATTGGGTCAGCGCTCCTTCTCTTAGCAGGTAGCAGCGGCTGTCTCCAATATGCGCAATTGTGACCGTTTGCAAATGAACGAGCGCGCATACAATAGTCGTCCCCATTCCTTGGCACTCCTCATTGTTTTGCGCATGTTCATAAACTTGGTCATTAATGTCACTGATTTTTGAGATTAACCAGCTTTCTTGATCGGCTGGCTTTTCTGGAATTGAAGATGTTTCTTCCCAGTATTCTTTTAAAGAAGAGACTGCCATCTTGCTGGCGACATCACCAGCAAGATGACCTCCCATGCCGTCTGCTACAACAGCGAGAAGTGAATCTTCTTTTGCTTCAAAAATACCTGCATCATCTTCATTATGCTGACGGACTTTTCCTGTATCGGTAAGAAAGGCTGCCCTTATCAACATTCGTCACCTCGTCTCTTCCTGACGCTCCTTCGCTCTTAGCTGACCGCAAGCAGCATCAATGTCATGGCCTTGCTCTCGTCTAATCGTTACGTTTACGCCTCGTTCTTTTAGCGTTTTTTCAAATAGGAAGATTTGTTCTCTAGGTGTTCTCACATAATCTCTCTCTGGTACATAGTTCACCGGAATGAGGTTCACGTGGCACTTGATTCCTTTTAATAGGTCTGCAAGTTCTTCTGCATGGTGAACTTGATCATTTACTCCGCCAAACAGGCCGTATTCAAAGCTGACACGTCTACCCGTCTTTTGAATGTAGTATTCGATGGCTTCCATTAATTTTGGCAGCTTATATGCCTTATTGATCGGCATTAGGCGGCTTCTGATCTCTGTGTTCGGTGCGTGCAATGACACAGCAAAGTTGATTTGCATTTGCTCATCAGCGAATTGATAGATCTTTGGAATGATTCCGCTTGTCGAAACCGTAATATGGCGTGCACCAATATTTAAGCCATGATCATGGTTGATGATTTTAAGGAAAGCAAGCATTTCTTCAAAGTTATCAAACGGTTCGCCAATTCCCATGATGACAACAGAGCTGACTCTCTCGTCTGTTTCGTCAAGTGCCTGCTGTACTTTTAATACTTGTGCAACGATTTCTCCGGCTTCAAGGTTTCGTTTTAAACCGCCGAGTGTAGATGCACAGAATGTACAGCCAATTCTACAGCCAACCTGTGTTGTCACACAGACAGAGTTTCCATATTCATGACGCATAAGCACTGTTTCAATTGTATAACCATCATGCAGTTCAAATAAAAACTTGATCGTTCCGTCTTGAGACGTTTGTTTGATCACGGTTTTTAATGTTGTGATTGTAAATTGATCTTTTAATTTTTCTCTTAAATCTTTGGAGAGGTTAGACATTTCATCAAAGGATGTCACACGTTTCTCATAAAGCCACTCAAAAATTTGAGCTGCGCGGAAAGGCTTTTCGTCTTGTTCTTTTAACCATTCTTTCATTTCGTGAAGCTCAAATGAATAGATCGACGGCATATCTGTTTTCAGTTCTTTTCTTACTTTTTGTTCTGTCATTTTTTATCCCTTCTTTCTCATGCTGCAAATAAAGAAACCATCTGTTCCGAAATAATGAGGAAGAATTTGCACACTTCCGTTTTGAACAAACGGAGCAACCTGCTCAGGCAGCCGTTCATTAAGAGATAGATCGGGTTCGAAGTCTTGGTGTTCTTGTAAAAACGCATGAATCACTTGTTGATTTTCTGTTGGGTCCATTGTACATGTACTATATACAAGGGTTCCGCCAGGCTTTAAAAGCGGAGCTGTTTCTTTTAAGATTGCCTGCTGAATTGAAGCAAGCCTTGCTGAGTCTTCTGGAGACTTTGTATATTTCATATCTGGTTTTCGTCTAATGACGCCAAAACCAGAACACGGCGCATCAATCAGAATCCGGTCAAATGAAGCTTCGCTGTAATCGTCTTTTGCCTTCCTTGCATCAAGCGCTTTTGCTTCAATCTGAGTAAGGTTCAGGCGTTTTGCTGCTTGTTTGATGAGTTTCACTTTATGTTCGTGCAAATCAAGTGAAACAATTTGTCCTTCGTCGTTCATACGCTCTGCGATATGTGTTGATTTTCCGCCTGGAGCCGCACAGGCGTCAAGCACAGCTTCTCCCGGCTGAGGGTCTAGTGCTCTTGCGACAAGCATTGAGCTTTCATCTTGAATGGTCACATAGCCTTCTTGAAAAGAAGGAGTTGAAACGATAGACCCTTTCATCAGCTTAAGTGCATCTTCAGATAAGTCGCCAAGCTCCGTTTCAATTCCGGCATCCAGCAGTTCTTGCTGCAGTGCTGTGCGCTCCGTTTTCATTCGATTGACACGAAGGGTTTGCTTTGGCGGTACTAAATGAATGCGGCACATGCTTTCTGCCGCTTCAAATCCGTACGACTGAACCCATTCCTGCACGAGCCATAATGGGTGGCTTGTCTCAATCGAAAGCCGCTTGACTGGATCTTTGATGTCATCAAAAGCCGGAACGCCTTCTCTTTGCACGGATCGAAGAACGCCGTTCACAAGTGAAGAAATGCCCTTGTGCCCTCTCTTTTTCGTTAGCTCAACCGCTTCATGGATGGCTGCACGATCTGGAATCTTTTCAAGGTACACCATTTGATAAAGAGACATCCGCAAAAGCTGCATGACCCACGGAGCCACCTTTTGCGGTTTTTTCACAAATGGTGCCAGCATATAATCTAATGCCAGCTTGTTTTGCAGTGTACCGTACACAAGCTCTGTTAAGAGCGGTTTGTCCTGATCTGCCAAGTCTTTGTCTTTCATAACTGACTGCAAAAGCAAATTACTGTAAGCTTGGTTTTGTTCGAGTTTGATTAAAGCGTCCAGCGCTACTTCTCTTACATTACTTTTCTTCATTCATTAACCCTAATTTCTGTCCCATTTCGATATTTGCGCCTCTTAAGAAGTCTTCGCCGCTCATCTTTTTCTTACCAGCTGGCTGTACACCTGTTAATAAAAGGCCTTGTTTATTCCCAGTTCCAATGACTGGACCTTCTTTTTGAAGCTCAATCACTTTCCCAGGTTCTTCTTGCGCTTCGAGTGGAACTTTTTTCGCTTCCCATACTTTTAGATGAGCCCCGTTCCATTCAGTATAGGCAACTGGCCACGGATTTAAGCCGCGAACTTGGTTGTAAAGCTCTTCTCCGGTCTTTGTCCAGTCTAACCTTTCCTGCTCTCGCTTTATATTAGGTGCATAAGTTGCCGCTTCTTCATTTTGCGGAATTGGAGAAATAGATCCGCTCAGAACATTCGGCACAGTATCTTTCAATAGTGCGGCGCCTGCTACACTTAATTTATCATGTAATGTACCGACATTGTCTAATTCGTCGATTTCCACTTCTACTTTACTGATCATGTCTCCTGCATCAAGTCGTTCCACCATGTACATGATCGTGACGCCTGTTTTCTTTTTGCCTTGAAGGATCGCATAATGGATCGGCGCGCCCCCTCTTAGTTCTGGCAGCAGCGAGGCATGTACATTGATACAGCCGAACTGAGGTTCATCTAGTAATCGTTTTGGTAGAATTTGTCCAAATGCCGCCGTGACAATTAAATCTGGCTTTAAGGCAAGCACTTTATCAATTTCTTCATCAAGGCGTACCTTTTCAGGCTGCAAGACCGGAATGCCGTGCTTTAAGGCTTCTACTTTCACAGGAGGCGGCGTGAGTACTCGTTTTCTGCCTTTCGGGCGATCTGGCTGCGTGACGACCCCGACAACTTCGTATCCTTCTGTTATAAGTGTCTGCAGCACAGGTACTGAGAAATCAGGGGTTCCCATAAATACAATACGTGCCATTTTCTTCACCCTTCCATTTCCGCAAGTTCTTTTTCTGTATAGGTTTGAATGATTTTCGACGTAAATAATATGCCGTCTAAATGATCAATTTCGTGCAATAAGGCTCTTGCTAAAAATCCTTCTGCTTCTATTGTAAATGGTTTGCCTTTCTTATCAAAGGCTTTTACCTTCACATAGCTCGGTCTTTCTACTGTGCCGTATAAAGATGGAAAGCTCAGGCAGCCTTCAATATCTGTTTGACTTCCTTTCACTTCAAGAACCTCGGGATTCACTAAATCAATTCTGCCCGTTTCTTCTCCGATATCGACAACAGCAATTCTTTGTGAAATGCCGATTTGTGGTGCTGCTAGTCCGACTCCATCTAGCTCAAGCATTGTATCATACATATCATCAAGCAGTTTTTTGAGCTTTTTATCGAACGTATCGACAGGCTCTGCCTTTTGTTCGAGTACTTCTGCCGGATGCATGACTATTGGTTTGACTGCCACTTAAAGCCCTCCGTTTTACATCATCATATATGGATTCATATCTATTGAAATCATCAATTGTTTTTGTTCCATTTCCTTTTGATAATGATCTTGTATTTTCCGTAGTAAACTTGCCAGTTCATTTTCCCTTTTGTATTTTATCACGCATTGATATCGATATCTATCTTTGATCTTAGCGATTGGTGATGCAGCCGGACCAAGAATTCTTGTATTCGGGGCACAGTTCATTTTTAGGAACTGAACAATTTGATCCGTGACATGCGCTGCCTTCGTCACTTCCTCATGTGATACTGTCACCATCGCCAAAAAGTAATACGGCGGATAGGACTGGTGGCGGCGATGCAGCATCTCCTGTTCATAAAAGGCTTCGTAGTCATGCTGCTGCGTTAATTCAATACTATAGTGAGAAGGCGTATACGATTGAATGATCACAGAGCCCGCTTTTTCATGTCGTCCTGCCCTGCCGCTGACCTGCGTGAGAAGCTGAAATGTTTTTTCACTTGAACGGAAATCAGGGATATGAAGAGACGTATCCGCACTTAGAACACCAACAAGTGTGACATCTGGGAAATCTAGCCCTTTTGCAATCATCTGCGTCCCGAGCAAAATATCTGCTTCTTTATTGCCAAAAGATGTGAGGAGCTTTTCATGAGCACCTTTACGAGACGTTGTATCTACATCCATTCGGATGACTCTTGCCTCTGGCAGTACTTTTGTCAGCTCTTCTTCTACACGCTGTGTACCCGTACCAAAATAGCGAATATGCTCACTATGGCATTCTGGACATTCAGCTGGCACCGGTGCCTCGTGACCGCAATAATGGCATTTCAGCCGTTTTTGATAGCGGTGATAGGTGAGAGAAATTTCGCAATGAGGACATTGCTCCACATATCCGCAATCACGGCACATCACAAAGGATGAATAGCCTCTTTTATTCAGAAATAAGACGGCTTGTTCTTTTCTTTCAAGCACTTCCTTTAATCTGAGCATTAAATCTTCTGAAAACATGGACCTGTTGCCATTTCTCAATTCTTCTCTCATATCAATTAACGAAACGTGCGGCAGCTGCTGCTGGTTGACTCGGTTTTTGAGCGTCAGCAATGTAAACACGCCTTTTTTGGCACGCGCGTAGGTTTCAAGTGAAGGAGTTGCACTACCTAAAACAACTGGGCATCGATGCCTTTTGGCTCGTTCAATGGCGACGTCCTTGGCATGATAACGAGGCATTTCCTCTTGTTTATAAGAAGATTCATGCTCTTCATCTATGATAATCATGCCTAGATTTTCAAATGGTGCGAAAACAGCCGATCTCGCGCCCACGACAAGTTTGACTTCCTTGCGGTGGATTTTCCGCCATTCATCATATTTTTCCCCTGTCGATAATCCGCTATGAAGTACAGCCACATTTGAACCGAATCGTTCTTTAAACCGCTGAACCATTTGAGGGGTTAACGAGATTTCTGGAACGAGGACGATCGCTTCTTTTCCTTTTTGTAGGGCATGATCAATCGTCTGCAAGTATATTTCCGTTTTACCGCTTCCTGTCACCCCGTGCAGCAGAAAGGTTTCATGCCGGTCATCACTGACTGCTTGATGTATATGTTTTGCCGCTTCTGCTTGTTCTGGCATAAGGTCAAGTGAAGAAGAAGGTGTAAATGCCCGGTCACGATAAGGATCCCGGTAGACCTCTTCATAGCTTTCTGTTAGCAGCCCTTCTTGAATAAAGGTTTTAAGCGTTTGAGAACTCGCGCCTGTTTGCTGCTGCAAGTCTTTCGCTAAAAAGGTCGTCTCACTCGCTTGAAGCAAAAAGGAGAGCAGAGCCTTTTGTTTCACCGCATTTTTTTTCAGCTGCTGCTTTTTTTCTTCAAGCTTATCTTTTGATGCAGCTAGTTGGAGCGTGCGCACTTTTTTCTTTCCAGATTTTTGCGAGACGTGATACCTTACCTCTAGATGACCTTTTTGGACATGCTTTTGAATCTGTTTTAGTTGTTCGGCTGGGATGTCAGCGTAAAGAATGCTATCTCGCTGACCGAAAAGCTCTTTCAATGACTGCGGAAGTTCTTCATCTGACAGCACTTGAATTTCTTTTTCATACTTCGCCTTCATGGCTGCAGGCAGCATCGATTGAAGTGCCGTAATGTGATAGGACAATGTTTTTTCCGTCAGCCAGTGGGAAAGCTCCAATAGCTCATCTGTCAGAACAGGTGATAAATCAAATAAATCGACAATGTCCTTTATGCTTCCTGTTTTTACGTCTGTTTCTTCTTTGACTTTTGTCACAAACCCTTGAATCTTCCTAGGGCCAAAGGGAACGACCACCCTCATTCCCGCTTTGACGAGATCTTTGAATCGATCTGGTACACGGTAATCGAATGGCCGGTCAATGGCTTTCGTTGTGACATCTACGATAACTTCAGCAATCATGCTCGATCACGCTCTTTTGGCAACAGCTGTTTTGCCTCCTTTAAGATTTCAAAAGCGAGGTCTTTTTTGCTCATCATCGGCAGTTCTGTTGTTGTACCATCTGCTTTGATGATTGCTGCTACATTTGTGTCTGTGCCAAAGCCTGCACCTTCTTTTGTGACATTATTGGCCACAATCATATCTAAATGCTTGGATTCGATTTTCTTTTTCGCATAATATTCTACATCCTGCGTTTCAGCTGCAAAACCGACAAGCACTTGATGCTCTTTTCTTTTCCCCAGCTCTTTTAAAATATCTTTTGTCCGGGTGAATTCAATCTCTAAGGCGCTGTCCTGTTTTTTCATTTTATGAGGATATGAGGTCACAGGGGTATAGTCGGCGACTGCTGCTGATTTAATGACAAGGTCCGCTTCCTCGTACACAGCTAATGCGGCTTGATACATGTCCTCTGCCGATTCAACGTGCACCACATGTACATGATTAGGTGCAGTTAAAGATACAGGTCCTGAAATAAGCGTGACATCTGCCCCCATTTGCTGCGCAGCCTCTGCAATTGCATAGCCCATTTTTCCAGACGATCGATTTGTAAAGAAACGCACAGGATCGATGACTTCTCGTGTAGGACCTGCTGTCACCACGACTTTTTTACCTGAAAGCGGTAAGTTTTTTGGCTCTTCAAAAAATGCACGGATGTGCTCAACTATTTTTTCAGGCTCCTCTAATCGCCCTTTTCCAATATAGCCACAGGCTAAATAACCTTCACTCGGTTCAATAAACCGGTAGCCGTCCTCATATAATGTGCGAATGTTCCGCTTTACAGCCGGGTGATCATACATATGCACATTCATAGCTGGTGCGATCCATACAGGAGCAGTTGAAGCAAGTAAGGTCGTCGTGAGCATATCATCTGCAAGCCCTGCCGACATTTTACCAATCGTATGTGCTGTTGCAGGGGCAACTAGAATGAGATCCGCCCAGTCAGCTACGTCAATATGCGCAATGACTTTTGGATTGTTTTCTTTAAATGTATCCACATACACCTCGTGTCGAGACAGAGCTTGGAAGGTAAGCGGAGACACAAACTCACGAGCAGATTCCGTCATAATCACTCTTACATTTGCGCCCGCCTGTACGAGTTTACTAGTAAGTGCAGCTGCTTTATATACGGCGATTCCTCCGCTGACGCCGAGCAAAATATTTTTTGACTGTAACATTTGTTTGTCCCCCTTAACGGCCTTTTTCACAAATTCGTCTACAATTCAAAAAAGTCAAAACCAATCATAGTTTTGACTTTTTTGAACGTATCGTATCTGCATAGCAGAAGCGATGTGTTATTCTTGATCCTCTTTTTCAAATGTCAAAAGACCGGCATCGATTTCTTCAAGTGCTTTACCTACAAATTTGTAAGATTTCGTATTTTCGATTTGCTGATCTTGGTGGATCTGCATTTCACGTGCACGGCGTGCAGATACTGTCACAAGTGTGTATTTTGAATCTAGTTTGTTCATCAATGAGTCAATTGAAGGATCTAACATAGTTTATTCTACCCCCAGCATTTTTTTATATCTTGGTGCGACTCTGTCTCTGCGCAGGTGTTCTGCAAGGACGATCGCTTTGATTCTTTCACAAGCAAGCTCGACATCATCGTTTTCCACGACATAGTCGTAAGCATCCATCATTTCAATCTCTTCTTTTGCAGCAGCCATTCGATTTCGAATGAGCTCCTCAGACTCTGTACCACGTGTAATGATGCGGTTCTGAAGTTCTGAAAGACTAGGCGGTGCAAGGAAAATAAAAAGACCTTCTGGGAATGCTTCTCTTACTTGAAGTGCACCTTGCACTTCGATTTCAAGGAAAACATCTTTTCCTTCGCTTAATGTCTGTTCTACATAGTCAACAGGTGTGCCGTAGTAATTCCCGACATACTCTGCCCATTCTAACAGCTTTTTGTTTTCAATCATATGTTCAAATTCTTCCCTGGATTTAAAGAAATAATCGACACCATTTCTTTCTCCTTCACGCGGTTTACGTGTTGTCACAGAAATTGAGTATTCAAATTTCGTATCTTCCTGGGAGAAAATGGCTTGTCTGACCGTTCCTTTTCCAACTCCCGAAGGTCCAGAGAGAACGATTAAAAGTCCTCTTTCTTTCATAATGGCGTATTACCCCTGCCCTTCATCTATGATTTCTTCTTTTACAGAAAGTCTTTGCGCGACAGTCTCAGGCTGAACGGCAGATAAGATGACATGGTCACTGTCCATAATGACAACAGCACGGGTTCTTCTTCCGTATGTAGCATCTATGAGCATGCCTCGATCTCTTGCATCTTGTATCATTCGTTTAATCGGTGCTGATTCCGGACTGACGATCGAAATCATCCGATTCGCTGAAATGATGTTTCCAAATCCGATATTGATCAACTTTATGGTCATCTTCTAACGTCCCCCTGTATTATAAACGTCTCTAGTCTCGCCGAAAGAGACGTACTGTAAACAGCATACACAATGACTATTCTATATTCTGCACTTGTTCTTTTATTTTTTCAATAGCACTTTTCATTTCAACCACCAGCTTAGTTAAATGATGATGGTTCGCTTTTGAGCCAATGGTGTTCACTTCACGGTTGAGCTCCTGTACAAGAAAATCAAGTTTTCTGCCAGCAGCACCGCCTTGCATCAAGATTTGCTGGAATTGCTGAAAGTGACTTTTCAATCTCGTAATCTCTTCTGTAATGTCACAGCGGTCAGCAAAGATCGCAGCCTCTGTTGTCAATCTGCTTTCGTCAAGCGCCTCTCCGATCCATTCTTGCAATCGCTGATTGAGCCTGTCTTTATACTGACTCACAACCTCGGGTGCAAAGACTTTGATTTCTTCTGTATAGGCCTCTAATTCAGAAAGCCTCAGCTCACAGTCTTTTTGAAGTGATGTTCCCTCCTGCTCTCTCATGAAGCAAAGCTCCTTGACAGCCGTTTCACAAGCTTCCATCAGCAATTGCTCTAATTGCTCATTTCGGCTAGCCGATTCTTCTACTTGAACGGCATGCTCCAGCCCCAGTAAGTCATGTGCATGCTGAATGCCTGAAATGTGATAGCGTTTCTCGAGATCTTTTGCGGCTTTCATGTATTCATCAAGCAGCGGCCAGTCGATCTGCAAGGACCGGCTTGCTAGTTTACCGCCTTCAA
This sequence comes from Bacillus sp. lyk4-R2A-2, assembly GCF_030209735.1. NCBI lineage: Bacteria > Bacillati > Bacillota > Bacilli > Caryophanales > Bacillaceae > Bacillus > Bacillus sp. lyk4-R2A-2. The sequence continues at coordinate 601,211 of NZ_JARVRK010000004.1, read as the reverse complement.
TCGTAACAAACAGCTCAATTCTACCGCGCTGCACGTGACGAAGAATGATTTTTTTTAATGTGTCTTCGAAATATAAAAGCGGCCTCGGCAAACGGGCATGAACCTCTTTAAAACGGTGATTGACCGATTTTAGCTCAACTGACACTGTCAGTTCTCCATCCGTTTTACTCGCTTGGCCGAATCCCGTCATACTGCGTATCATGTCAAAACACCCAATTCTTTCATATTAATAAAATGAAAAAGGTAATAGCAGACACTATTACCTCAAAATTATACCATAACGAATTATTTTTTTCTTGTCAAAAGTGATCCTGCCAGTAAAAAAGTTGGCAGTGCAGACATACCGATGATCAGCAGCCAATCAATTGGTGCAATCGCCACCGTTTTGAAAATCGGCTGAAGCGGCGGATAATAAATGACCACAAACATCAGTAAAAGTGATGACAAAACCGCACCGATTAAGTAGAGATTCCCGAATGGATTGCGTTCAAAGATGGATCGTTCACTGCGGCAGTCAAATACATGAATGAGCTGCGCCAACACAAGCGTACTAAATGCAACAGTCTGTGCATATGGCAGGTTGTTTGGATCACGGTGATACACAAACATAAATGCTAAAAGGGTCGCAAGTCCAATGAGGAACCCTCTAGATACAACCTTCCAGCCGAGCCCTCTAGCAAAAATCCCCTCTTTCATATTCCTCGGCTTCCTTTTCATGACATCGCCTTCTGGCTTATCCATACCAAGCGCCATCGCCGGGAGACCATCTGTGACGAGGTTGACCCATAAAATTTGAATAGGAACGAGAGGAAGCGGAAGCGCTAGAAGCATCGCAAACAGCATAACCAAAATTTCTCCCACATTTGATGCGAGCAAATAGCGAACAAACTTACGAATGTTTTCATAAATATTTCGGCCTTCTTTAATGGCCGATTTAATGGTCGCAAAGTTGTCATCAAGTAAAATAAGAGAGGACGCTTCCTTGGCTACGTCTGTTCCAGTGATGCCCATGGAGATACCGATATCTGCTTGCTTAATTGCAGGCGCATCATTGACCCCGTCACCTGTCATCGCTACAATATGTCCATTTTTTTGATAGGCCTTCACAATTCTCAGCTTATGCTCCGGTGATACCCGTGCAAAGACGTATACATTTTCAGCCGTTTGCTCAAGCTCTTTGTCACTCAGCTGATCCAGCGCTTTTCCGTCGAGCACCTTTCCTTGCTTTGGTAAAAGGCTCAAGTCTTTTGCGATCGCTTTGGCTGTTTCCACGTGATCCCCTGTAATCATGACTGTTTTTATGCCCGCATCTCTGCACTCTTTAATCGCTCGTCTCACTTCAGGACGAGGCGGGTCGATCATGCCCTCTAGTCCGATAAATGTTAAATCAGTTTCAGCCTGCTGGACAGTGGTGATTGTTTCGGTCAGACCAATTTTTTTATACGCAATGGCAATCGTTCTCAGCGCTTGTCTTGCTAAACCTTGAATCGCAGCCTCTGTTTCTTGCCTGTGAGTGGCTGAAAATGAAGCTGTGCGTCCGCCGTGCATGATATGGCTTGAACGGTTCATCAGGACATCCGGCGCACCTTTTGCAATGACGTACCGCTCTTTTTGATTCGTTTCGACGACGACTGACATCATCTTTCTTTCTGAATCAAAAGGAAACTCTTCTACCACGTGAAATCCGGCTTCGATGAATTGCTCTGTAAAACCCGCTTTACGTGCTGCGGTGAGAAGTGCCCCCTCTGTCGGATCACCATCAAGCCTCATTTCGCCATCTTTTTCAACGATGGTCGATGTATTACAAAGCGCCCCATATAATAACACCTTTTGCAGACTTGGATGTTTGTCTACATGGACAAGTTCTCCGTTCAAGGTGAAATCACCAGATGGCTCATAGCCCGTACCAGAAATATTCCACGTTTTGCCCTCTGCCCATACATGGGTCACAGTCATTTTATTTTGCGTCATGGTTCCTGTTTTATCTGAGCAAATGATCGACGCGCAGCCAAGAGTCTCCACCGCCGGGAGCTTTCTGACAATCGATTTTTGTTTGATCATCCGCTGCACTCCTAAGGAAAGTGCGACGGTAACAATTGCCGGCAGGCCTTCGGGAATGGCAGCAACCGCAAGTGATACTCCCGCCAGGAACATATGATACAAATCATGTCCTTGCACAACGCCAAGAACCACAACGAGCACCGTTAAAAATAAAGCAGCCACAATGAGGATTTTCCCCAGCTGTTCGAGACGTCTTTGCAGTGGTGTTTCCATATTCCCTGCAGCATCCAGCATACCGGCAATTTGTCCCATCGCTGTATTCATTCCTGTACCAATGACAACGCCCACGCCGCTTCCTCTAGTGACAAGCGTCCCCATAAAGGCCATGTTCGTCAAATCTCCAAGCGAGACATGATTGCTAGAAAGCGGACTTGCGTGTTTGACTGCTGGGATGGATTCGCCAGTGAGAGCAGACTCCTCGATTTCCAGACTCTTTGTTTCTAGTAATCTAATATCTGCCCCAATCCGGTCTCCGCTTGAAAATTTCACAATATCCCCTGGCACGAGATGTTTAGACGGGATCTTGATCCATTCATGATTTCTCCTTGCATACACATGTGGGGTTGATAATTCCTTTAGTGCTTGAAGGGATTTTTCCGCCCGGCGTTCTTGATAAAAGCCGAGCACTCCATTAATCAGAACAATCGCTACAATGGCTACTGCATCAATGTATTCGCCTAGAAAAGCAGAAATGATCGTTGCTGCAAGCAAGATTAACACCATAAAGTCTTTAAATTGCGCTAAAAAAATGATCAGAGCTGACGCCTTTTTCCCTTCCTGCAATTCATTTGGCCCGTGTTTTTCAAGCCGTTTTTGTACATCTTTTTCTGACAGTCCATCACCTATCGATGTATTCATTGTTTTTAATAAATCGGTTTGGTTCAGTTCATGCCAATTCATTTGACCTCGTCCACTCCTCTTTTGTTCTCTCTCATATGCAGTGTTCTATAAGCCAGTTTATTCAGACTCGTCCTAAATCATGCTATAATAATAAGACTGCCTAAAGAACGAGAAATGGAAGGTTCTTTCAGTAGATTTGTGTGAAAGAAGAGGGTGTATCCAACATGTCATTTGACGGCATTTTTACATATGGTATGACAAATGAATTGCAAGAGACATTAACTGGCGGAAGAATTTCAAAAATTCATCAGCCATATAAGCACGAGCTGATTTTTCATATCCGGGCAAACGGAAAGAATCATAAGCTCCTTTTATCCGCTCACCCGAGCTACGCTAGAGTGCAGCTCACAGAGCAGCAATATGACAATCCAAGCGAACCTCCAATGTTTTGTATGCTCCTTAGAAAGCATCTTGAGGGCGGATTCATTGAGCGTTTTGAACAAATTGGATTTGACCGTGTGATCGTACTTCATGTACGAAGCCGCAATGAAATTGGCGACGAACAGACGCGAAAGCTCTACATTGAAATCATGGGAAGGCATAGTAATTTGATTCTTGTCGAAGATGATACGCAGCAGATCATCGATGGCTTGAAGCATCTTTCTCCATCTGTAAACAGCTATCGAACAGTGCTTCCTGGGCACGAATACCTTCTGCCGCCTGCGCAGCAAAAATTAAATCCGTTTGCAGTAACGAAGGACGATATTTTAAAGCATTTACGCTTTCAAGAAGGAATGATCACAAAGCAAATTGTCGATACATTCTCTGGGGTTTCTCCGCTGTTTGCAAAGGAAGCTGTTCACAGGGCCGGTCTTGCCAATCAGGAAACAATTCCAAATACATTGCTCGACATGTTCCAGCTGATTCGCATGCATTCCTTTACCCCGCAGCTGACAAGAAAAGATGGGAAGGAGTATTTCTATTTATTAGAACTGCAGCATGTCCAAGGCGAAATGAAGACATTCGACTCTCTCAGCCAGCTGCTTGACCGCTTTTATTTCGGCAAAGCTGAGAGAGACAGAGTGAAACAACAAGCGTCTGACCTTGAACGGTTTGTCATAAATGAAAAAAAGAAAAATGAAAACAAGCTCAAAAAACTGAACAGAACCCTTGAAGAATCTCAAAATGCCCATAAATACCAGCTCTATGGCGAATTGCTAACAGCCAATTTATATGCCATCAAAAAAGGGGATAAAGAAGCGACTGTCATCAATTATTACGATGAAGATGGCGGAGAGATCACAATACCGCTCAAAACAAACAAAACCCCTTCTGAAAATGCGCAAGCATATTTCACAAAATATCAAAAGGCAAAAAATGCAGTAGAAGCGGTCAATGAGCAAATTGAGCGGACACATAAAGAGATTGCTTATTTTGATGAGTTGATTCAGCAGCTGTCCTCTGCCTCACCGAAGGATTTAGAGGAAATGAGAGAAGAGCTTGTTGAAGGGAAATATTTACGCGCCAAACAAAAGCGCAACGCCAAAAAGAAAAAAACGGCGGCCATTCAGCTTGAAACGTATGAATCGTCTCAAGGGATTCCGATATTAGTCGGAAAAAACAACAAACAAAACGAGTATTTAACCACAAAGGCGGCTGCCCGTGACGATATTTGGCTGCACACGAAGGATGTTCCTGGATCACATGTCGTCATCCGTCATCAAACGCCTGATGAACAGACGCTGCTTGAAGCGGCTCAAATCGCTGCCTACTTCTCGAAGGCAAAGGAGTCGAGCTCCGTTCCTGTCGATTACACGAAAATCCGGCATGTGAAAAAACCAAATGGAGCCAAGCCCGGATTTGTGACGTATGATCAACAGCAAACATTATTTGTCACACCTGACGAAGATGTGGTTCTAAAGCTGCGAAAATAATAAAAGCCGATAAAATCCTTTCAAGAGATTTTATCGGCTTTTTCTTTGTTGTTTTTTTCTTTCGATATAGAGAGCATCAAGTGCATCTACATCCTCTTGTTCAAGCAATGCCTCAATTTCCGCAGCCAGCTGTTTTGTCAGGGCTGGGCTTGCACCGCTTGTAGAGACTGAAATCGTCACTTTCCCTGCTTTGACCACCTTTGGCACGATCACATTGCCAAGCTCTGATTGGCTCACACAATTCACAAGCTGGTGAGGCCGTGCTGTTTGTGCAATCCATTCATTTACTGCCGGATCATTTGTAGCAGCGACAATGAAAAAAGCATCCTCTACATCTTGAGCTTCCACTTTCTTTTCTTTCCAATTCAGGTTGTATGTATCAATGAGACGCGCCATCTCTTTAGAAATATCAGGACTCACGATGGTAATATGGCAAGGCTCTATGCATAGCACCTCTGCCCTTCTTGCGGCTATTTTTCCACCGCCGGCGATGAGCACTTGTTGATTGGTTAAATCAAGATGGACTGGAAGCATGGCTTTCTCCTTGGAAATGAAACGCATCGTCTTTGTTTAAAATGGTTTCTTGCACGCGTTCAATATAAGCTGCTTTTACATGCGGATGAAAGCCAATATACCGGCATACCCGGACGTCTTTCAGCCTCTCTCTCGCCTGAGCCGCTTCATTTTCAATCTCTTTCATTAAAATACCCGTAAACAACAAGTAAGGAACGAGATAAACAGGCGCATCATCATCTGCTGTTAATTGCGCAAGAACATCTCGGTAATTTGGCTCACATGCTGTAATAAAACATGGCAAGACCTCAGCAAGAGGAAGCAGGCGCCGGACATCGTCCGCAATGCCAAACACATCTCGCTTCACATCTGGATCAGAGCTTCCGCGGCCAATTAAAAGAATCCGTGCTTTCCCGCCTTGATATCCTGCTTCTTCAATTCTTGCAGCAACTGCTTTTGTCACTTCTTGATTGACCCCAATTGGTTTCCCGTATGTGACCTTCACTTGCGGGTATCGTTTTTGAACTTTCTCAATCTCAACTGGAATATCCGATTTAGCATGCATAGCAGTTAAAAGGAGGAGCGGGACGATCGCAATGTGTGTAGCTCCTTTGTTCACACAGGCTTCAAAGCCTTCCTCTATAGAAGGGGCTGTTAGTTCTAAAAAACAAATTTCTTGTATATCGGCTTCTACTAATGGCATACAGCTTTTCATAAAAGAAATGGCTTTATCTTGTGCTTCTTTTACCCTGCTTCCATGCCCAACATAAAGTACAGCTTGTTTCATGTGACTCCTCCTTCTTACTTGTTTTGTTCAGACGAAAAGACACGATCAATGCACGTGTCTTTTCTCTAACATTCTCAATTCTCAATGAGAGCCGGTTCAAACCAGTTCAGCTTTTGGTGAAAATGAACGACATCTCCAACAACTATTAAGCTTGGATGCTCGATGCCTTCTTTTTCAACGGTTTCAGACAGTGTCTTAACAGTGCAGCAAGTCGTCTTTTGCCTCGTCGTGGTTCCCCAGTGTATAAACGCTGCTGGCGTTTCTGGATCACGTCCATTTTTTATAAGAAGCTGCTGCACTCTTTCTACGTTTTTGACGCCCATGTAAATCACAAGGGTATCAATCCCTGTAGCCAGTGCCTCCCACTTTTCTTCAAAATGCTCATCCTTTTGATAGTGACCCGTGACAAACGCAACATTCGAGCTGAATTCACGGTGCGTCACAGGAATGCCTGCATAAGCAGCTGCTGCAATACCAGAGGTAATCCCCGGGACAACTTCATATGGAATTCCGTGCTCAGCTAAGCATTCGATTTCTTCACCGCCGCGGCCAAATACAAAGGGGTCGCCGCCTTTCAGACGGACGACAACATTCCCTTCCTTTGCATGAGTGACAAGGGCTTCATTGATGGCTTCCTGTCTCATCGTATGATGATTCGGGAGCTTGCCGCAATAGATTAATTCCGCCTCGGGTTTGGCGTGGGCGAGTATTTCTTGATTGACAAGACGATCATATAAAATGACATCTGCCTGCTGTATTGCCTTAAGGGCTTTTAATGTAATTAAGTCTGGATCCCCAGGTCCAGCCCCCACAATGTATACTTTCCCCATCGTGCTTTTCTCCCCCTGCCATCAGGCGATTATTTCGCTTTTCCCTTTACATAATCAACAAGACGCTGTTTGGACTCTTCACGCGATAATTCACCTGTATCTAGAACAAGCTCAGGTGCAGCTGGCTCTTCATACGGCGAATCAATCCCGGTAAAAAATGGAATTTCGCCATTTCTAGCTTTTTTATATAACCCCTTTGGGTCACGCTCTTCGCATACGTTCAGATCACATTTCACAAACACTTCGTGAAATTCTCCCGCTTCAACTAACTGTCTAACAATGCGGCGGTCATCTTGAAATGGTGAAATAAAAGCCGTGATGACAATCGTTCCTTGCTCAACAAATAATTTCGCCACTTCTCCGATACGTCGGATGTTCTCTTTTCTGTCATCATCTGAAAACCCTAAATCTTTATTCAGACCATGCCGCACATTATCGCCATCAAGAACAGTGACTTGATAACCTTGTTCAAACAGCTCTCTAGCCGCTGCATTTGCGATTGTAGATTTACCTGATCCACTTAGACCTGTGAGCCAAATAATGCCGCTTTTATGATTGTTTTTTTGTTGATATTCTTTTTTTGTAATAGATGAATCATGCCACACGATATGTTCGTTGCTCATGTCATACCCTCCCATTAAGATACCGTCGTTTTTAATCCTTCGATTAATGTTTCAATGACTTCTTTTCGGCTGAACGTGCTTGGCGGTAATTCTCCGTTTCTCAGCATCGTTCGAACCTTTGTACCTGAAAGAATGACATGCTCGCTTTTATCGTGAGGACATGTTTTTGGTGTTGCCATTGCTTCACATGTATTACAGTAGAAGCTATGTTCAAATTTTAACGGGGTAATGCCAATTTCTTCGCTTGTAAATTGTTCAAATAACTCCTGCGCCTCGTATGTGCCGTAATAATCACCAACACCTGCATGATCTCTTCCCACAATAAAGTGAGTACAGCCGTAATTTTTACGAACAAGCGCGTGAAAGATTGCTTCCTTTGGTCCAGCATAACGCATTGCCGCAGGAAAAACACCTAAAAAGACGCGATCCTTTGGGTAATAACCGTTCAATAACACTTGATAGCTTTTCATTCTCACGTCTGCCGGAATATCGTCTGATTTTGTTTCACCGACAAGTGGATTTAAAAACAAACCATCGACGGTTTCAAGTGCTGTCTTTTGAATATATTCATGGGCACGGTGAACAGGGTTTCTCGTTTGGAAACCAACAATCGTTTTCCAGCCGTTCTCTTTAAAATGACGTCTTGTTTCTTCCGGCTCATACGTAAATTGAGGGAATGGTTTTTCGCTTCGTTTCGTCAGTGTAATTTTACCACCAATATACGTATCACCGCGTTCAAATAATTTTTTCACGCCTGGATGATTGCGGTCATCAGTTTTATACACATTCACCGCTTCTTTTTCCTTATCTGGTGTGTAATGATCCTCTACTTCAATCACGCCATATACAGTTCCATTATAAGATAGACGCACAATCTCGCCTCGATGGATTTTCGCTGCCTTTTCCTTTGTCACTGGCAGTGTAATAGGAAGAGACCAAACGACACCACTTGCTAGCCGCATACTGCTCACAACCGCTTCATAATCAGCTTTTGTTAAAAACCCTTCAATCGGACTATACCCGCCAATTGCTATGAGTTCAAGGTCTGCAAAAGAGATAGCATCTAGTTCAATTTCCTTTGCAGCCGTGCTGAGGTCATACTCTTCATTTACTCGATTAATTAATACGCCACCATGTGGTGTTAAACTCATTTGTTCATCTTCCTCTCAATGTTCATATTTATTAGATGTAAATAGTCGGATTTGTCGTTAAATCCCGCCGCCCTGTTCATGAATCGAGCTGCTTTCATTTTTGACTGCCTTCATCAGACTTAGCGCACCAAGTGAGGCAAGCAGTACACTCATCATGATAAAGATAGAGTAATAGTCCCCTTTTAAGAAAAGACTCACTAGCAAATACGATAGACTAAGTGATAAAAAGGGCGATACTACCCACACTTTCAGCATTTTTTTCACCACATGTTTATGAAAAATATTAGGTCCGCCTTTTGCCATGCCAAGCCCAATGATAGACGAGGAGGTGATTTGGGTAAGTGGAACTGGCAGCCCAAAAATAGAGCTGACGATGACAAGTCCAGCACCGGTACCGGAAAGCAATATCCCTTCGCCCGTTTGATAGCGGGTAATTTTCTTTCCGTTTGTTTCTAGTACTCTTCTACCAAGCAAGAGGGCTCCAATGGCGACGAAGATTCCGCCGTAAAGTGTTCCTTGCCCAACTGACAAAACGCCCGCGGCAACAAGTGGACCGACTGCATTTGCCACATTGTTCATACCTGCCGAAAATGCTTCTAAAAATCCACTAAGGATTAAAACAATGGATAAAATAAATGTTCCTTTTTTAGACAGCTTACGTTTAGGGAACATTCTGATGATTTTGACTACAACAAAGGTAAAAAGAAAGGCGACAAGCGGAATGATGACCCAAAATGCCACAATGACTAAAATGGATTTCACATACAATACTTTATATGCGACCGCGACACCAACTACAGCTCCTACTGTCACCTCACTCGTTGATAAAGGGATGGCCATCAGATTCGCTATAAAGAGTGATAATGCAGCAGAACCAATAATAATACAAACAATTTCAAGTGTAATGACGGATTCAGGCATAATTCCAGAGCTAATCGTTTTGACAACCTCACCACCGCCAATAACTGAACCTGCTAAAATCCCAACTGCACATACACTGAGTGCATAGATCGGCTTTCGAATCGCACCTGATCCGTACGCGATACCCATCGAAGCTGCTGCACCACTCGCGCCAATGTTTAGAGCGAAAAATAAACTAAATAAAATTGCGGCAATTTCCATACACTATGCTCCCTTACTCATGTAATCCGCACTCAGTCTTAGCTGTGCCTGACCATCTGCCAGACCGCAGATCCTCGGCAGTAAATGCTGGCTGTGTACACGGGGCACACCCGATACTTGGATATCCCTGATCATGTAGCGGATTATAAGTAAGTTCCTCTCTAGATGCATATCTCCATATGTCCTTCCACGTCCAGTGGATAAGCGGACATACTTTCACTGATTTGAATTTTTCATCCTTATTTAAAAAGTTCGTCCCTGCTCGCTTAGGAGACTGCTCTCTCCTTAAGCCAGAAAGCCATGCCGGATAGCCAGATAGCGCTTCTTGCAAAGGAATGACCTTACGCATATGACAGCAGCTTTGAGGATCTGTTTTCCATAGTTGATCACCATGCTGCTCGTTTTGCTCCTCAACCGTCAGCTCAGGGGTTTTCAGCACAATATCTAAACCCGGGTATCTTTCCTTTACCGCATCAATTGTGTCGTACGTTTCCTTAAAATGCAGACCTGTATCTAAAAAGACAATTCTTGCATCCTTTTTTACTTTCGCAATCAAATCAATGAGGACGATGCCTTCAATACCAAAACTGCATGCATAAACGAGCTGATCACCATAATGACCGTATGCCCATTTCAGCACAGATAAGGCCCCTTTATACAAATCATCTTCTTGAAATGTAATGGACGGCTCTTGCCAATTTTCATAAGTTAACATTGTTTCTCCCCTTCCGGAGTATCACTACTCTCCGCACTACGTCAACTGAATTTTTTCTGTCTTCTTCCACTTGGATCACTTGACCGTCCTGAACAATCAGTGTAACTAAACTGAATTCATATCCCCAATCAGTTTCTGCATAGGCTTCAATTAAGTCTTCATCCTGCTTTTGCTTCACTTCCCCCTCACCGTTAAAATAAAAAAACTTCCTTTCAGTCCGAAAGAAAGATGAGGAAGCTCACGATTTCCTTATCTTTCAAAATAGAATCATTTTGCAGGAAGTAGCACCTTGCAAATCGCAGGTTGCCGGGCTTCATCGGGCCAGTCCCTCCACCTCTCTGGATAAGTGTTTTAATTTGTCTTAAATATTAACACAATTCAAACAAAAGTCAACCCGACTTTATTGATAGGATTAGTTTTTATTTAAATTTGAGTCTATTTTACTATTTTTAACCAAATAAAAAAGCTGTGCGGGGAGGCGCAGCTTCATATTGTATTCAGCGTGATAGAAAACCTTTGCAGTCCTGACAAAGAATGCGAGGGTTTGTCTACACGAAGCTATTTAGACGGTTTCTTCCATCCAAGATTCAGAGGAAGGATCTTGTCTCCAGCGTTTCAATTTATTCATAGCAGAAGGCTCAATCGCTTTCAGCTCAAGTGCCACGTCTGTCAGGGTGTCATAGTCTGTTAGGGTGACATATGGAATGTTTTTCTCTTGGAATGCTGCCGCAGCTTTTGGCAGACCGTATGTGAAGATCGCGGCAACGCCTAGTACGTCACAGCCCGCTTCTTGAAGAGCAGCGACCACTTCAAGCACACTGCCTCCTGTTGAAATCAGATCTTCTACAACGACCACCTTTTGGCCCTTTGATACGGCACCTTCAATTTGATTTCCTTTTCCATGTGCTTTTGGCTTACTTCTGACATAGCACATCGGGACGTTTAGACGATCTGCTGCTAATGCCGCATGCGGGATGCCTGCTGTTGCAGTACCAGCAATCACCTCCGCTCCCTCAAAATGAGTGAGAATCAACTCTTTAAGACCTTCAGCAATGTCGTGTCTAACTTCTGGATAGGACAAGGTGAGACGGTTGTCACAATAGATCGGTGATTTGATACCGCTTGCCCATGTAAACGGTTCGTCTGGTTTCAATGAGACCGCTTTGATTTGTAATAGGTGTTTAGCAATTTTTGTTTTCATCTGGCAGTCACTCCCACTCTTTCAAAATTTGATGATAGGCTTCCAATGGTTTTTCAGCTTTTGTGATTGACCTTCCGACAACAATTTGTGAAACACCTTGCTCTTTTGCATAAGCAGGGGTTGCCACACGCTTTTGATCATCGGTTTGATCATTTAGTAAACGAATCCCTGGCGTAACAGTGAGGAAGTCAGGTGAGATGTGCTCATGAAGGGCTTTGGATTCATGAACAGAGCAAACAACACCGTCTAGTCCACTTTCATGTGCCAATTGACCGTACCGGATGACAGTCTCTTGCAGCGGACGGTCTATGAGTAATTCGCTTCTCATCATGTCTTCAGATGTACTCGTCAGCTGAGTCACTGCAATAATGCCCGGACGTTTTTGCCCAGCAGGCGTTCCGCTTTCAAGCCCTTCTAACGCAGCTTGCATCATCTGTTTCCCGCCAGCAGCATGTACATTGACTAGATCAACGCCAAGTGCGGCAAGCCGGTTCATTGCTTTTTGCACCGTTGTTGGAATGTCATGTAATTTGAGGTCGAGGAAAATGTGGCAATTTTTTTCTTTAAGTGCGTCAAGGATGGCAGGTCCTTCTTGGTAAAACAGCTCCATGCCGACCTTCACAAATAATGGTGTCCCTTCAAAGGGTTCTAAAAAGGCAAGCGCCTCCTGCCCTGATGGAAAATCAAGCGCGATGATGGGCAAGTGCTTCATGTTTCCAGCTCCTTCCGATACATTCCTCTACAGATGAATACCCATAGGCTGCTAATACATTTGGCAGTTCTTCTATGATTTCTGGGCAAATAAATGGGTTTACAAAATTGGCTGTGCCAACAGCTACTGCACTCGCACCTGCTAGTAAAAATTCAAGTACATCTTCAGCATTTTGCACTCCGCCCATTCCGATAATCGGGATAGAAACCGCTTGACTGACCTCATGTACCATGCGCACAGCGACAGGTTTGACCGCAGGGCCTGATAATCCGCCTGTTTTATTGGCAAGAATCGGTTTCCCCGTTTTTAAATCTAAACGCATACCGATTAACGTGTTAATCATCGTGAGTCCATCCGCTCCAGCAGATTCAATCGCTTGAGCAATCTCCACGATATTAGCTACGTTAGGAGACAGTTTGACATAGACAGGAACGGAGGACACGTCCTTCACCGCTTTTGTCAATGCTGCTGCCATTTGAGGATCTGTACCAAAGGCAATTCCGCCTGTTTTGACATTCGGACACGAGATATTCAGTTCAAGGGCATGGACATTTTTTGCTTGGCTGATCTGCTTCGCTACTTCAACATAATCATCGACCTGTGAGCCAGCGACGTTTGCAATAATAGGCGTATCAAACTGCTCAAGCCAAGGCAATTCATTTTCCAGCACGCCTTTTAGGCCAGGATTTTGAAGACCGATGGCATTGAGCATCCCGGCACCTGTCTCCGCTACCCTTGGTGTCGGGTTGCCAAATCTCGGCTCTAAGGTTGTGGCTTTGATCATGATACCGCCAAGCACGGATAAGTCGTATAATGAAGCAAATTCTCTCCCGAATCCAAAGCAGCCTGATGCAGGGATAATCGGATTCTTTAAAGATAAGCCGGGTAACTCAACGTTTAGCATGACAACGCCACCTCCTCTGCTTTAAATACAGGTCCGTCCAGACAGACTTTGACGTAAGCTTTTTCGTGCTGATCGGTATGACAGACACATGCAAAGCAAGCACCAATTCCGCAGCCCATTCGTTCTTCCATTGAAATGTAGACAGGCTTATCGGGGTAAGAGTCTTTTAGTGCTTTTAACATAGGGGTCGGCCCGCAGGAAAGCATGACATCAAAGCTCAAATCATTCTCTTCAATGACACTTGTCACGAAGCCCTTTGCGCCATATGTCCCATCAACTGTTGCGATAAATGTATCTCCGAGTGCTTGGAATTTCTCCTCGTAAAATACATCCTTTTTCGATTGAAAGCCAAGGACATGCTTGACGATGACGCCTTTTTTCGTTAAACGTTTGGACAGCTCATATAAAGGCGGTACTCCAATTCCACCACCGACTAGTAACGCTGTCTGACCTGGCTGAACAACTGAAGGATCGTACCCGTTGCCAAGCGGCCCTAAGACATCGATGGATTCCCCATCCCGCCTTTGGGAAAGAAGCTTTGTGCCCTCTCCCTCTGCGCGATAGATGATGGTTGCTTCTTGCTTCTCGGCATGAATATTGGCAATACTGATCGGTCTTCTCAGCAGCGGTGTCATGGACTCGCTGACCTTGATATGAAGAAATTGTCCAGCCGTTTGAAAGGAGTCCACAAGGTCACCTTTTAATGTCATTTCGTAAATATGATCAGCGATCTCTCGATTTGAGACGACCGTCAAGTATGCTTTTTTCATATCGTTACTGTCACCTCAGCATTCGTTTTCACTTCTGGCATTTCGTCCGCTCTAAATGTCATGCTTTCTAGTACTCTTAAAATCGCTTCTGCTGTATCTAGCGACGTTAAGCAAGCTACGCCATTTTCAACAGCTTCACGTCTGATTCTAAAGCCGTCTCTTGCCGGCTGTTTTCCTTTTGTCAGAGTGTTGATGACAAATTGGGCTTCCCCGTTTCGAATGACATCGAGAAGGTTTTTGCCTTCTTCTCCTATTTTGCCGACAACACTTGATGGGATGGAGGCTTGTTTTAAGTAATTCGCTGTTCCTTCTGTCGCTAAAATATGGTAGCCGATTGAATGGAATCTTCTCGCAATCTCCAGTCCTTCTTCTTTATCCTTATCAGCAACTGTCAGAAGAACTGTCCCGTCTTTAGGAATTTGAATGCCTGATGCAATTAATCCTTTGTAGAGAGCTTTTTCAATTGTGACATCTTTCCCCATGACTTCACCTGTCGATTTCATTTCAGGTCCGAGTGTAATATCGACTCTTCTTAGTTTTGCAAAAGAGAAGACTGGAACTTTGACGTACACCCCTTCTTGTTCTGTGTGAAGTCCTTCTTCGTAGCCATAGTTTTTGAGTTTTTCTCCTAAAATGACTTTTGTCGCCAGGTTGGCCATCGGGATGCCTGTGATTTTACTTAAGAAAGGAACAGTCCGGCTTGAACGCGGGTTCACTTCAAGTACGAACACTTCACCTTTTGAGAGAACAAATTGAATGTTTAGCAGCCCAATAATGTTGAGTCCTTTTGCAAGCTTGATCGTGTATTCTGCGATCTTCGCTTTGATCTCTTCAGACAATGTTTGCGGCGGGTAAACCGCAATCGAGTCACCAGAGTGAACCCCGGCTCTTTCAATGTGTTCCATAATGCCAGGGATCACGACAGTTTCGCCATCAGACACGGCATCTACTTCGATTTCTTTTCCTGTTAAATATTTGTCAATTAAGACTGGGTGCTGCGGATTGACTTTCACTGCATTCTCCATGTAGTGAAGAAGCTCGGCTTCTTGATAAACAATTTCCATCGCACGACCGCCTAATACATAGGAAGGACGGACAAGGACTGGGTAGCCGATCTGATTGGCAATCGCTACAGCTTGAGGCACAGAAGTAGCTGTTTTTCCTTTAGGCTGCGGCACGCCGAGTGCTTCTAATGTTTGTTCAAACTTGTCCCTGTTTTCAGCTCGGTCTAGGTCTTCAAGAGAAGTGCCGAGAATCTTCACCCCTCTATTTGATAATTCATCTGCTAGGTTGATTGCTGTTTGACCGCCGAACTGGACAACGACTCCTTCAGGTTGCTCTAGATCGATGATGTGCATCACATCTTCTACAGTGAGTGGTTCAAAGTAGAGCTTGTCCGAAATACTAAAGTCTGTTGAGACCGTTTCAGGGTTGTTGTTAATAATGATTGCTTCATACCCTGCTTGTTTAATTGCCCACACAGAATGAACGGTCGCATAATCAAATTCTACTCCTTGACCGATTCTGATAGGACCTGAGCCTAATACGATGACGCTTTTCTTGTCTGTACGTTCTGATTCATTTTCATCTTCATATGTGCTGTAGAAATATGGCGTCTCGGATTCAAATTCAGCCGCACAAGTATCTACCATTTTGTAAACAGGTACGATGCTTGCTTCTTGTCTTAGCGTATAGACATCCGCTTCATTCATATTCCACTCGCGGCTAATATAGATGTCTGAGAAGCCTTTTTCTTTCGCTTCTTTTAATACGTCTGTATTGCCTTTGTTTTCTTTTAATGTCTTTTCAAAAGCGATGATGCCTTCCAGTTTATGAAGGAAGAAGTAATCAATTTTTGAGAACTCATGTATTTGTTCAACCGTATAGCCTCTTCTAAGTGCCTCGGCGATATAGAATAATCGTTCGTCTCCCGCCTTGATAATCCGCTTTTCAAGCACTTCGTTTGTGATATCTGCTTCATCTTTTAATTCAATGTGGTGCACATCCGCTTCAAGTGAACGAACAGCCTTTAGAAGAGACTCTTCTAATGTACGACCGATCGCCATCACTTCACCCGTTGCTTTCATTTGCGTACCAAGACGTCTGTTGGCCGATTCGAATTTATCAAACGGCCAGCGCGGAATTTTAGACACAATATAGTCAAGTGCCGGTTCGAAGGCGGCATAGGTTTTACCTGTGACTGGGTTCATCATTTCATCAAGCGTTAAGCCGACAGCAATTTTCGCTGCAAGTTTGGCAATTGGATAACCAGTTGCTTTCGACGCAAGTGCAGAAGAGCGACTCACGCGCGGATTTACTTCGATGATATAGTATTGAAAGCTGTCTGGGTCAATTGCCAGCTGTACGTTACATCCGCCTTCAATCCCAAGTGCCCGGATCAGCTTGAGCGACACATTGCGAAGCAGCTGATATTCACGGTCACTTAACGTTTGGCTTGGCGCCACAACGATACTGTCTCCTGTGTGGATACCGACTGGATCAAAGTTTTCCATGTTACAAACAACAATCGCATGATCACCGCTATCACGCATGACTTCATATTCAATTTCTTTAAAGCCTGCAATACTTTTTTCAAGTAAGCATTGTGTGACTGGGCTTAGCTTCAAACCGTTTTCGACGATTTCCTTCAGCTCTTGCTCGTTTGTACAAATTCCGCCGCCTGTTCCGCCTAATGTATAAGCTGGTCTCACAATGACAGGGAAACCAATTTGATTCGTAAACGCCATCGCTTCTTCTAGGTTATGGATGATTTCACTTTCTGGTACAGGCTCATTTAGTTCATTCATCAAATTACGGAATAGATCTCTGTCCTCTGCTTTTTGAATAGCTGAAAGTTTTGTTCCTAATACTTCAACACCACATTCAGCTAATACGCCAAGGTCTGATAATTCAACAGCAAGGTTAAGTCCAGTTTGTCCGCCAAGTGTTGGCAAGATCGCATCAGGACGTTCTTTTCGAATGATTCGTGTTAAGAATTCTGGTGTCAGTGGTTCGATGTATACCTTATCGGCCATTTCTGTATCTGTCATGATGGTCGCTGGATTGGAATTCACAAGAACGACTTCATAGCCTTCTTCTTTCAGTGCTAAGCAAGCCTGTGTGCCTGCATAGTCAAACTCCGCTGCCTGACCAATGATGATTGGACCTGAACCGATAACTAAAATCTTTTTGATGTCTACGCGTTTTGGCATACTTCTTCCCCTTCTTTCTCAGTTGTATGAATCATGTCCATGAACTGGTCGAATAAGTAGTTCGCATCTTCTGGACCTGGTGATGCTTCTGGGTGGTACTGGACAGTGAATGCTGGTGCTTCTTTATGTTTTAAGCCTTCAATTGTATTGTCGTTTAGTGCGATGTGTGTGACTTCGAGCACGTCCTCGTTAATGGCACTAACTGTGTAGCCGTGGTTTTGAGCTGTCAGGGTGACCTTGCCGGTTGCTAGTTCTTTCACTGGGTGATTCGATCCTCTGTGACCGAATTTCATTTTTTCAGTACTTGCGCCGCATGCAAGCGCGAATAATTGATGTCCAAGGCAAATGCCAAAGAGTGGAACTTTTCCAATCAATTGCTGAATCATCTCGACTGCTTCTGGTACATCCACAGGATCCCCAGGGCCGTTTGAAAGCATGATTCCATCAGGCTTTAACTGCAGTACTTCATCTGCCGTGATATTGTACGGCACCACAATGACATCACAGTCCCGTTTATTGAGCTCGCGCAAAATGCCGTGCTTCATGCCGAAATCGACAAGGACAATTCTTTTTCCTCTTCCTGGGCTTGGATACGCATTTTTCACAGAAACTTGACTCACTTGATCTGTTGGCAGCTGCATTGTTTGAAGGCGGCGCACCACGTCTTCTACTTCTTCATCCGGTCCTGCAAATGCCCCTCTTAATGTGCCTGCACTTCGAATCATTCTCGTCAGCTTTCGTGTATCGATTCCGCTAAGCCCTGGAATGTTTTTCATTTTCAAATACTCATCGAGCGAGTATGCAGAGCGCCAGTTTGAGGGCTTTTCACAAAGTTCCTTCACAATCAGCCCTTTGACAAACGGTGTGATCGATTCAAAATCATCACGATTAATGCCGTAGTTGCCGATAAGCGGGTAAGTGAGTGTGACAATTTGTCCGCAGTATGATGGATCAGACAAAATTTCTTGATAGCCTGTCATCCCTGTATTAAAGACGACTTCTCCGACTGATGATTCTAAGTTGCCAAAGCCTGTTCCTTCGAATACTGTTCCGTTTTCTAGCACTAAGCGTCTCTTCATTTTACTAGTCTCCCCTCTTCATACACGACTTTCCCAGATGCAAGTGTCATGACCGGCCATCCTGATACAGTCAATTTGTCAAACGGTGTATTTTGTCCTTTTGATAAGAAGCTCTTTTTATCGATTGCCATTTCTTTGTTTAGATCAATGAGTGTAATATCAGCTGTTTGTCCTTCTTCCAGCTTTCCATAAGGAAGGGAGAAGGCTTCTGCTGGCTTGATCGTCATATAATCAACGAGTTTTTTTAATGTCCATTCGCCTGTTTTGACAAATCGCGTGTAAAGAAGCGGGAACGCTGTTTCAAGCCCGACTATTCCAAAAGGTGCGCGCTGCATCGTTTCGTTCTTTTCTTCTTCTGTATGCGGTGCATGGTCTGTTGCGATGAAATCAATCGTTCCATCTAACAGTCCCTCGATTAGTGCCTCGCGATCCTCTTTTCCTCTAAGAGGCGGGTTCATTTTATAGTTCGTATCAAGCCCTGGGATGTCTGCATCACATAGGAGCAGGTGATGCGGTGACACCTCTGCCGTCACACGGATGCCTGCTTTTTTTGCATCGCGAACGACTCGCACAGATTCTTTCGTACTGATATGACATACATGATAATGACAGTTCGCTGCTTCTGCTAAAAGAACATCTCTTGCAATATGCACCGATTCACAAATGGACGGTATTCCGTTTAATTCATTCGCTTTTGAAAATTCTCCTTCATGAACGCATCCTCCGTAAATGAGCGAGTTATCCTCACAGTGCGCGACAATGGCTTGATCAAGACTTGCTGCCTTTTTCATCGCTTCGTACATCATTCCTGCTGTTTGGATGCCGACTCCGTCATCTGTGAAAGCGAAGGCGCCTGCTTCTTTTAGTGCTGCAAAGTCTGTCATCTCTTCCCCAATTTGTCTAGTTGTGATGGAGGCGTATGGCAGTACTCTGACAGAAGAGGTCTCTTCGATTCGATTCATGAGCCATTCCATTTGCTCTTTTGTATCTGGAACTGGGCGTGTATTCGGCATCGCTGCAATCGTCGTATAGCCGCCTCTTGCTGCTGCTTTAGAGCCTGTTTCAATCGTTTCCTTTTTCTCTCCGCCTGGCTCTCTTAAATGTACATGCAGATCAATTAAGCCTGGTGAAACAAATAGCCCTTTAGCATCAATGACCTCTTCTCCGTCTTCTCTTTCTAAGTGACCAATCGCTTGAATCACTTTTCCTTCTACCCTAATATCCTGCTGCACTTTTTCACCTGTGCTTGTTAAGATAAAACCGTTTTTAATGAGATACGACATAGACAGAATCTCTCCCTTTTTGATGTAGTCTGCTATTTTGAAAAGCTCTTTTTAATACCGCCATTCGGACATAAACGCCATTTTCCATTTGCTTGAAAATTCGTGACTGCTTTGATTCCACTAAAGAATCATCTATCTCCACACCTCTGTTTACTGGTGCTGGATGCATGATAATGGCTCGTTCTTTCATGTTGTTTGCCCTGTTTACTGTTAATCCATAAGTCGATAAGTAATCTTCATTACCCATTTTTTTAGCGTGCCGTTCATGCTGGATTCTAAGCAGCATCACCACATCAGATTGTCTAATGGCTTCGTCTACTTGGACATACGTTCCGTGAGGATTTTGCTCATCTTGGAAGGAAGCAGGTCCTGAGAAAAGGACTGTCGCTCCGAGCCTTGAGAGTACTTCCGCATTCGACCTTGCCACCCTGCTGTGCTTGATGTCTCCATGAATCGAAATCGTTAAGCCCTCAAAGCCGCCAAACTCTTCATAGATGGTCATTAGGTCAAGCAGTGATTGGGTCGGGTGCTGCCCGCAGCCATCTCCAGCATTGATGATGGGAATCCCAACCTTCCCGATCAGTTCGTTGTAATATTCATCGGTGCTGTCTCTGATCACACAAGCTTTCACGCCGATGGATTCGAGCGTTTTTACCGTATCGTAAAGAGTTTCGCCTTTTTGAACAGAGGTGCTTGCCGCATCTAAGCTTAGTACATTCATCCCCAGCTTCTTTTCGGCGACTTCGAAGCTAAATCGTGTTCTTGTGCTTGGTTCAAAAAAGAGATTTGCTACAAATTCTCCCGCTAAACCAAGCTCTTGCTTCCCCTTTTTGAGAGTCGTTGCTTCTTCAATCAGCTGTAAAATCTCTTCTTTAGACAAGCTGCTCATTGTCGATAAATCATTCATTTTTTCTTCCCCCTCTAGTTTTTCATCACTTTCAGGTTCAAAAAAACCCTAAGCCTCGGCAGCTTAGGGTTCTCCAAAAGAAGCAGCGGCACGTTCGTGCATTCTGCTCATTTTAGAACCCTTGTCAGCCTCACTGGACTTCTTTTAAAAGGTTTTCTGTATTCGATTCATTTGACTCGTCATCCTCCGCTTTTTGCTGCGGCAGGATCAGGTTCAACAGGACACCCGTGATGGCAGCAAGTGCCATTCCAGATAGTGTGAGGTTGATTTGTTTCACCTCAATGAATGCCCCGCCAATTCCGATGACTAAGATGACTGATGCGATAATGAGATTACGCTTTTCTTCAAAATTCACTTTATGATCAATCAGGATTCTCAGGCCGCTTGAGGCAATGATCCCAAAGAGCAAGAATGAAACGCCTCCCATGACCGCGGACGGCACTGTACTGATTAATGCTGAGATTTTTCCGACAAAGCCGAAGCAGATTGCAAACACTGCTGCTCCGCCGATGACGAAGATACTGAACACTCTTGTGATGGCAAGGACGCCGATGTTCTCTCCATACGTTGTTGTCGGCGGTCCACCAATGAGTGAAGCGAAGATTGTCGCCGCACTGTCTCCTAAAATGGAGCGGTGAAGACCAGGTTTTTTAATGAAATCTTGCCCTACAACTTTACTTAACACCACTTGGTGGCCGATGTGCTCAGACATTGTCACAAAGGCAACCGGCACCATTACGGTGAGAATGCTTAAAGTCATAGCCGGTGTGTAGTCCACAAATGGTACAACGAAGTCTGGTACAGCAAACCATTTTGCATCAATGACCGGCTGGAAGTTCACAATGCCTTGTGATAAGGCAAAGAGATAGCCACTGATAATGCCAATTAATACTGGGATCAAGCTAAGAAATCCTCTTAGGAAAATCATGCTGATAATCGTGACAGCCAGTGTGAAGCCGGCGACCATTAGGTGCTTCAGGCTGTAATCAAGCTCGGTTGCATTCGGATCAGCATACATCGCCATGTTGACAGCTGTTCCAGCGAGTCCGAGTCCGATGACCATAATGACCGGCCCTACGACGACCGGCGGTAGAAGTTTCATCAGCCAGCCTGTGCCGAGCCATTTAATAAATAGTGCAATGAGTGCATAAGCGACACCCGCCATGAAGGCACCCACCATGGCGGCTCCAGGGCCGCCTGTGGCTTTCACATTCAGTATGGGGGCGATAAAGGCAAAGGACGATCCAAGATACGCTGGAATTTGGCCTCTTGTGATGATTAAGTAAACTATGGTTCCAACACCACTTGAGATGAGCGCGACCGCTGGACTCATATCGA
This sequence comes from Bacillus sp. lyk4-R2A-2, assembly GCF_030209735.1. Classification (NCBI taxonomy): domain Bacteria; kingdom Bacillati; phylum Bacillota; class Bacilli; order Caryophanales; family Bacillaceae; genus Bacillus; species Bacillus sp. lyk4-R2A-2. The sequence continues at coordinate 579,229 of NZ_JARVRK010000004.1, read as the reverse complement.
TGATTTTTGGTACTAGAATGGTTGCACCAAACATGGCAAACAAATGCTGAAGGCTAAGTGACAGCCATGTGAACGGTTTTGGGATATCTCGAATGCCTAAATTGGCTTTTTGCTGACTCATGATTTTCCTCCTAGATGTGTCCTTTTTCATTAAAAAAGCCTCTTTGCGAGTATGCGCAAAGAGGCCTAGAAAAACCGTACACGTCATGTTTGCCGTGCTTGGTATCTCTGTTATTGCCCTCTTTGCAAACTCTCTGGAATGCATTTAAAAAGGTTATTTTTCATATATAGCGACAAGGTCGTTTTGATCTACTTCATTCAGTTGAACCATAACTGTCTCTGCTTTTGATGTCGGAATGTTCTTCCCGATATAATCCGCTCGAATCGGTAGCTCCCGGTGTCCCCGGTCGACGAGAACAGCAAGCTGAATGGAAGATGGTCTTCCTACATCCACAAGGGCATCCATGGCTGCTCTGACGGTTCTGCCTGTAAACAGGACATCGTCAACGACAATCAGTGTTTTGTCATTAATGTCAGCTGGAATGTCTGCACCCTTCACAAGCGGGTCTTGGTTCTCTGTCTTTTTTGTCAGGTCATCACGGTATAGCGTAATATCAAGTTCACCCACTATGACTGGATTTCCTTCAATTTGCTCGATGCGCTCTGCAAGGCGCTTTGCAAGATGAATACCTCTAGTCTTGATCCCCGCAAGGATGACATCTTTCATCCCTTTGTTGCGCTCAATCATTTCATGTGCAATTCGGGTAAGCGCTCGTCTGATCGCTTGTTCATCAAGAATGACTGCTTTTTGTTCCATCTTTTACACCTCTTTTTGACAAATAAAAAGCCCCTTCTGCAAAGGGCAGAGAGGGGCGTTCATTTGTGCATACACGTGCACAAATTGATCCGTTATCCTTCTCAGCCTCTCTGGACTGTTTTAAAGAATCTTCATTTCTTCGTTCATTATTTCAAAAAAAGAACGGCCTGTCAATCGTTATTTCTTAATGAATCGATAAAAGCTTGCATATCAGCAGGAACTGGTGCTGTGAACTCGATATATTCGCCTGTTCTTGGATGATCAAATCCTAATACACCTGCATGAAGCAGCTGACCATTGAAATCGACTGTCTTTCTCGGTCCATATTTCGGATCTCCTGCAAGCGGATAGCCGATATATTTCATATGAACACGAATTTGGTGTGTTCTTCCTGTTTCAAGTCGGCACTCCACCACCGTGAAATCCTGAAAGCGTTCAATCACATCAAAGTGAGTGACTGCTTGTTTTGCACTTTCTTTTGTGACCGTCATGCTTTGGCGGTCTTTTTTGTCTCTGCCAATTGGGGCATCAATTGTGCCTGTATCATGCTGAATGATGCCATGGACAACGGCCGTATATTTTCTTGTGACAGTTTTAGCCACAAGCTGATTGACGAGTGATTCATGCGCCATATCGTTTTTTGCGACCATTAACAGCCCAGATGTGTCTTTATCAATACGATGGACAATTCCAGGACGCATCACACCATTAATCCCTGATAAGTCCGTGCAATGTGCCATCAGGCCATTTACAAGCGTTCCTGACACGTGACCTGGTGCTGGATGAACGACCATTCCTCGTGGTTTATTCACCACTAGCACATCTGCATCCTCATAATAAATATCAAGATCCATTGGTTCTGCTTCTACATCTAGTACTTCTGGTTCTGGAATCTCGACTTTAATCTGATCTCCAGCTTGTACTTTGTAATTGGCTTTCACTTGTTTCCCGTTTACTTCGATCAGCCCATCCTTTACCCACTGCTGGACCTGGGTTCTTGACCATTCTGGTTCTGTCGAGCTTAGAAATTTATCAAGCCGTTCACTCGTTTGTTCTTCTGAAACGGCAATATTTACTTGATTCATGTAGTTGACTCCTTCGTTTTCTTTCCATCTAACAGCATTTGAATGAAGAGCAGAATAACCCCTACACATAGAGAAGAATCTGCAATATTAAAGATTGGGTAGTGATAATTCCCAAAGACGAAATGAGCAAAATCTACCACTTCCTGACGGAAAACGCGGTCGATAAAATTTCCAATCGCTCCGCCAAGCATTAAGGCCAGCGCAACTCCAAGCAGCTTGTCCTTTTGTCCATGCTTTTGCAAATAATAAACAATTCCCGCAATAACAACGAGTGTGATCACATAGAAAAACCACATTTGTCCTTGGAGAATTCCCCATGCGGCGCCTGAATTTCGGTGAGACGTGATATAAAAGAAACCATCAATCACTGGATAAGAATCTCCGGGCATCATATTTTTGACAATGAGCCATTTTGTTAATTGATCTAAACAAATCATCACGAATGCGATTATGTAATAGAACACACACGTTCCTCCATCTTCATACTTTGATCTTTATGCATTTTATCAAGAAAACAGGAAGGAGTAAAGAAACTTTAGTTGACAGACAAAAACCTCCCTACATATGGAAGGCTTCAAAATGAGAATCATCTGATTCATGAGGATAAGGAGTGAATGCTTTTTTCTCGTATTGCTTATGATATAAAAAGTCGTCAGCCGTGCGGGCGGTAGGAAGAATACTCATTTGTTCAAGCGGAATGACATCACCTGTCGCCTCACATATACCAAAGGTTCCTTGCTCAATTTTTGCAATAGCGAGAGACACATCTTGCAGCTCTTCTTTGATGTGATAAAGAAGCGTGGCCGTTTGGACCTCGTTCATTGAGACATGCTCAGCGGGTGAACGAAATGATGCGTATTCAAACAGTTTAGCTTGCAGCTCTTCTTTCATTTGAAGGAGTTCCGTGTAAATCGTCTCTAGATCGCCATTCATGTCGCTATTTCAACTCCTGCCCTGTCGTGATAATCATATTGTTGCCCCGGCTGTCCACTTTAAAGCCATAAGATTTTTCCTTTCGTTCTAAACGCTGTCATTTCCGCAAAAAAGAAAACACCCCGCATATGGCGGGGCGCTAATTGGTCATATCACACTGTTAATTCTGGTAATATTTTTCCACGATTTCAGCATTTTTCAGTGACAATGTTGGGTATTTCGGATTTGCACCAACATCTTTTGAAATAATACGAGAACGTTCGCATAGTTCTCCTTCTGCTTTTTGAACCAAAATTCTTCCTGAAGTGTATTCAGGTGCTGATGTGTCAGCATTTTGCTCATCTTCTACCGTTAATTCAGAGATGATAAAGAGCTGCTTCACATCTTCTTTAATGGATGCAAGAAGGTTTTTCACTTCTTCTGTCGCATAAAGGGTCACACTTGCTTCAAGAGAACGTCCGATGACTTTCTCATTACGCGCAATTTCGAGCGCTTTTAGCACATCGTCACGCACTTCCATAAAGCGGTCAAACTTCGCTTCTGTCGCTTCCGCTTGAGAAACAGCCACACCTTCTGGCATATCTGTTAACTGAACACTTGGCTCTTCAACAAAGCTTAAGTGGCTCCATAATTCATCTGCTGTATGCGGAAGAATTGGTGCAGTCAGCTTCACTAATGCCATTAATGTTTCGTAGAAGACCGTCTGCATGCTACGGCGGTCTGGATGATCCGCATGCTCAATGTACACGACATCCTTTGCAAAGTCGAGATAGAAAGAGCTTAGCTCAATTGTACAGAAATTGTGAATCGCATGATACACGACCGCAAATTCGTAATCATCATAAGCCTTTTTAACTTTATCAATCAATTTGTTTAATTTGATCAAGATATATTGATCCACTTCGCGAAGCTCTTCTACAGGTACTGCATGGACTGCTGGATCAAAGTCAAATAGGTTACCGTGCAGGAAGCGGAACGTGTTACGGATTTTACGATAGACCTCTGCTACTTGTTTTAAGATATCATCAGACACCGGGTGATCGGCTTGATAGTTGACAGAAGATACCCAAAGTCTTAGAATCTCCGCCCCAAGCTGCTTCGCTACCTTTGTTGGGTCAATTGTATTGCCTAATGATTTACTCATCTTGCGTCCTTCTTTATCAAGCGTAAAGCCGTGGCTGAGAACACCTTTATACGGTGCTTTTCCAGTGACTGCAACTGCTGTTGATAAGGAAGAGTTAAACCAGCCGCGATATTGGTCAGAGCCTTCAAGGTAAAGGTCTGCCGGACGAACAAGATCATCTCTTTCTTCTAAAACAGCTTGGTGAGAAGAACCGGAATCAAACCATACATCCATGATATCCTGCTCTTTTGTGAATTCACCGTTCGGGCTACCTGGATGTGTAAAGCCTTCTGGCAAGAGCTCTTTCGCTTCTTTTTCAAACCAAATATTGGAGCCATGTTCTCTAAATAATTGAGAGACATGCTGAATTGTTTCATCTGTGATGATTGGCTCACCATTTTCGGCATAAAAGACCGGAATTGGAACGCCCCATACACGCTGTCTTGAAATGCACCAGTCACCTCTGTCACGCACCATATTGAATAGGCGCGTTTCGCCCCATGCTGGCACCCATTTCGTTTCTTTAATATTGTCTAATAGCGCTTCTCTGAAATCTTTAATCGAAGCAAACCACTGAGCGGTTGCACGATAAATCGTTGGTTTTTTCGTTCTCCAGTCATGCGGGTAGGAGTGCGTGATAAAGTCGAGCTTTTTCAGCGCACCTTTTGCTTCAAGCTGTTCTGTGATAGCTTTATTGGCATCCTCGTAAAATAGACCTTCAAAACCAGGTGCTTCGTCTGTCATGACACCTTTTTCATCTACTGGACATAGCACATCAAGACCGTATTTCATACTCACATTAAAGTCATCTTCCCCGTGACCTGGTGCTGTGTGAACACAGCCTGTACCTGCATCCGTTGTCACGTGGTCACCAAGCATCACAAGGGAATCTCTACCATAGATCGGATGCTCTGCAACGACGTTATCTAATTCTTTTCCTTTTAATGTTTTCACGACTTCATACTCTTCAAAGCCAAGCGTTTTTGCCACTTGTTCAACAAGCTCAGATGCGACAACATATCGCTCAGCACCTACTTGAAGAACACTGTACTCTAGGTTTGGATGAACACAAATACCAAGGTTTGCAGGAAGTGTCCAAGGTGTTGTTGTCCAGATGATGAATTGTTCGCCGTTTTCAAGTACGCCTTTTCCATCTTTCACTTTAAATGAAACGTAAATGGATGGTGAACGTTTGTCTTTATATTCAATTTCCGCTTCAGCAAGAGCTGACTCACTTGAAGGAGACCAGTTAACAGGCTTTAGTCCTTTGTAAATATAGCCTCTCTTCGCCATTTCTCCGAAGACAAGAATTTGCTGCGCTTCATACTCAGGCTTTAACGTGACATATGGATTGTCCCAGTCTGCTCTGACGCCTAATCGCTTAAATTGATTGCGCTGACCCTCGATTTGCTTCCATGCATACTCCTCGCATAGTTTGCGGAATTCAGCTGTCGACATTTCTTTACGTTTGACTTTTTTATTTTTAGTGAGTGCTGTTTCAATTGGTAAGCCGTGTGTATCCCAGCCCGGTACGTACGGTGCGTGGAACCCATTCATTGATTTAAAACGGACAATAAAATCTTTTAGGATTTTATTGAGTGCGTGCCCCATATGAATGTCACCATTCGCATATGGAGGTCCATCATGCAAAATAAAGGTCGGGCGTCCTTTTGTCCGCTCTAAAACCATTTGATAGATGTCTTTTTCTGCCCACTCCTCTTGGATTTCAGGCTCTTTGTTCGGCAAGTTCCCTCTCATTGGGAATTCTGTTTTCGGCATTAATAAGGTGTCTTTGTAGTTCATACCCATTCCTCCATATGCAAATTCTGATTAAAAAACAATAAAAAAAGCCCTCTCATCCCATAAGGGACGAGAAGGCTTGTCTCGCGGTACCACCCTTTTAGACAAGCGCTATTTAAACAGCCGCTTATCCACTCTAAAATCGTAACGTGATCAGACGCCTTTTCTTACTGGTCATTTCAGAAAAGGAACTAAAGGGGTGATCTCATTGCAGCGTCTCGTAATGTCAGGCTTCCACCATCCCTGATTCGCTTTATTACGCATATGACAACTGCGAGTGTCCCTTTCAAACGTTTATCTCTTGTTAATTTATGATGGTATTATATGCAACTTGTACACGTCATGTCAAGATGATGCGCTTATTCTTTTTCGTCAAAGACAGCGTCAACTTCATATTCCAGTAAATGATCCCAATCGTCATTTTTTAGAAGATCAAGCTGAGCTTCGATGAGCATTTGGAAGCGAGTTCTAAAGACCTTCGACTGCTTCTTCAGCTCTTCGATTTCCATCGCAATCTTTCTTGATTTAGATAGCGCTTCGTTAATAATACGATCGGCATTTTTCTCCGCTTCACGAATAATCAATTTCGCTTCTTTATCAGAATGACGTTTGACGTCTTCTGCTGCTTCCTGCGCCACAAGAATTGATTTGTTTAATGTCTCTTCAATTGTTGCAAAATGACCTAATCTTTCGTCAAGCTCGTTTACTTTTTCTTCGAGTTCATTCTTTTTGCGAAGCACGATTTCGTAATCTTTACGTACTTGGCTTAAAAACTCGTTTACTTCATCTTCGTCATAGCCGCGAAAGCTTTTTGTGAACGTTTTATTATGAATATCATTAGGTGTTAATGGCAACCTCGCCACCTCCAGATTCAAGTTCGTTATGTCAGAAGCTCAAATGTTACTTTAAATTTATCTTTTTTGGTCTTCCCATCAATCGTTTTGAGGCTAAAGCGGCCAAATCCCCTAACAGAGAGCTGATCGCCTTCGCCGATTGTAAAGGAAGGGTCCTCAGTGACTTTCCAGTTAACTTTGACAAGCCCATTTTTGACCAAAAGCTGTGCCTTTTGCCGAGACTGACGGCTGATTGCAGCACATACCGCATCAAGCCGCAGTGAAGAAATCGTATCTTCCTTGATGTCAGTCTTGCTCTTAACCGGCTTTAAATCTGCCTGCGTGATTTCCTCTAATGAAACGGAGGCTCTGCCGACATGCGTCAGCTGCGCCCGAACAAAATCGGCGACATCACTCGTACAAATAAACTGCACATCTTCCTCTGAAAATAACAAATCTCCAAATTTTTGACGCTTCAAGCCTGTCCCAATCAGTGAACCAAGGAGCTTCGGGTGTTCTAACGAAATAAACTTTTTCGCATAGTTCACCTGAAAATAAGAGAGCTCAGCATCCTGAGTAGCCGGTTGTAAATATTCAGGATAAATGAGAGCTCTTTTGCGCTCCGCTCCCTCATAACCGCCAAAAAACATGATCCCAAGCTCATCAGCATGCTGGATGATGGACTCGGTAATAAACTGCTCACGCGGATCAAGAAAGTCTGTTAATTTCATTCGATACTGGTCGAGTGCGATTTTTTTCCAGCCTAACACTTGGTCGACAAATGGCTGTTCGTCTTTTCTAAAATGTTGATAAATATCGCTCATTTTGTTCCCCTCTTATGTAAAAGAGCCTGGCAGCGCCAAGCCCGGCAGCCTGTCTACATGAAGCGTGCAATCATATTGTAAAGACCAGTTAGTCCATATGTTGATGCAAAACGAATCACAAGCAATGCCACAATTGGCGAGATGTCAATCATGCCAATTGGCGGAATAATTTTACGAAATGGTTCTAAATATGGTTCGCAAATATTTGTCAGAAAACGCCCAATTGATGTTTCTCTTGCAGATGGCACCCATGACATAAAGATGTAAATAATAATCGCGAATGAGTAAATCGTTAATACCGTTTCTAAAATACTAAAAATGAAATTTAGAATCACTATGATTTACCACCTCTGAGGTTCTTCCTCTGTCAAAAGTTCTGATATTGTGCCAGATACATCCACATTATCAGGTGTGCAGAGGAATATATTCGAGCCAATACGCTGGATGTCTCCACCGATTGCATAAACAGTTCCGCTTAAGAAGTCGATGATTCGCTTTGCTTGATCGTGCTGAATGCGCTGCAAATTGACGACGACTGCACGTCTGTTTTTAATATGGTCTGCAATCTCCTGCGCTTCTGCATAAACACGCGGCTCACTTAACACCACTTTAGAGGATTTCTGCACGCTTTGCAAGCTGACGACATTTTGTTTTCCTGTCTGCGGACGCTCTTGAAACGCCGCTTTGTCCTTTGTTCCTTTTTCTTCTTGGACTGGTTCTCTTTCTTCATCAATATATTCGTACTCATACTCTTCATCGTCGAGAGTGAAAAAGCTTTTAAACTTATTTTTTATGCTCATGTCACGCACCTCCTGTTTCATTTCCAACAAGTGAAGAGCCAATCCGAACGAATGTCGCACCTTCTTCAATTGCGATTTCAAAATCATTTGACATGCCCATCGATAAATGCTGACAAGGTGCATTTACTTGGTTAAGATGTTTTACTTCTTCTTGAAGGTTTTTTAATGTTTTAAAGCAGTTTCGTATCACAGTGTGATCATCTGTAAATGGAGCCATCGTCATCAGTCCAGCAATTTCAATGTGTTTGAAATCAGCGAGCTGCTTGACAAATGGGATCACGTCTTCACTTTGTAAGCCATGTTTTGACTCCTCCAGCGATGTGTTCACCTGTACAAAACAGCGAACCGTGTGATCTGCTCTTTTTTCAATTTCATTCGCAAGAGAGATCCTGTCGAGCGAATGTAAGTAGTCAATGCTCTGAATGACAGATTTTACTTTTCGTGTTTGTAAACTGCCGATGAAGTGCCAGCTAATGCTTTCATCGGTTATAGCCGCTTGTTTTTCAAGTAACCCTTGGTCACGATTTTCACCAAAATGCAAAATTCCTGCTTCCTTGGCTTCTTGTGCTCGTTCAATTGAGACATATTTTGTGACAGCGACGACTGATATATCGTCTGGGTTCCGGCCGGCTCTTTTACATGCTTCGTTTATTTGTTCATTTATTTGTCTGAGATTCTCTCGTACATTCAATTGCTCTTATGCCTCCTTAAACCCGACAAAAGACATCATACGTCCTGTTTTTCCTTGATCACGCCGGTGTGAGAAGAATAGCTGATCATTACAGCTTGTGCACATCGAACTGACATGTATGTTTTCTTCTTTCATCCCTGCATGTAGCAATACGTTTTTGTTTAATGTTTTTAAGTCTAATTTATATTGTCCTTGTGATATCTCGGAATACACATCCTCTGTAGAAAAGGGAAGCTGTTTCACTTGATTCAAGACCACATCATCAACTATGTAGCAACAGCTGCCAATGGATGGTCCAATGACGACTTGTATTTGATCGGTCTTAGCACCTTCTTGGTTGACCCATAAATCTACCATCTTTGCACCAATTTGTTTGACGGTTCCTTTCCATCCGGCATGGGCTGTTCCGATGAGGCCCTGTTGCGGAGCTAGAAAATAAAGCGGAACACAATCGGCGAAACAAAGAGCGAGCATGATGTTCGGTTCAGACGTATATAAGCCGTCTGTTCCAGGCAGTGCCTCATGATAATGAAGACTTCCTCTTCCTCTTTGCTCCTTGGTGACTTTCTTGATGCGGTCCTCGTGTGTTTGGTCTGCAAACACCCAATCAGAGAGCGGCACAGCAGTAGCATCTGCTATGACTTGACGATTCATTTGGACACTAGAAGCATCATCTCCTACATGGAGTCCAGTGTTCAATGATTGATATGGAGAAAGGCTGAAGCCGCCATTTTTTGTCGTAAATCCGGCTAATACCTCTTTACCAGAACATGTCATGTTCGTCCAATCATGAATCATCATTGCATAAGGTGATTTCTGCTGAAAGGGGTCATAATTGTGTGTCAAAGCTGCCTCCCACCTTTCATTCATCTCTCTTTATATCGCTCCTATTTTACCACAAGACATGCGTAGACAGTTAGTGGGATTCATTAAATATTACACTCAAATGTGCCCTTTCTACAGGTTTTTTTGCAAATTGATATGAAAACGTAATCTTTTTACCCGAAAAAGACATTGTTTGCTGAGAATGGAGAGCTTATGTTAAGGATCATTAAATGATTCATTGAGGAGTTATACGAATTTTAAGAAGACAATCGGACAAGTATCACATCTTCGCCAATTTTTACTATATTTCGCCACGGGACAATCATTTCCTCTTCTTTTCCGAAAAATCCCATCATTTTACCTGTACCGCCGATAATGATTGCTTGTATTTTACCACTCGTAACATTGATATCAATGTCCCCAATGGTGCCTAGTTTTTTTCCGCTGGACACATCGACAACATCCTTGATTTGGAATTCAGAAATACTGATCATCTGTCCTTCCCCGCCTTTCGTTTTCTACTATAATATGTATGATGGAAAAGCAGGGACGCAGACCAATAGTTTCTTTTATCTACAATTTACTTAAATGAGGACGGCCATTTCTCCACATCACATCTACCGGACATTCAAAGAAGGAAGAAAGCAAGTCGCTTGTCATCATCTCTTTTGTTTTCCCTTGATCAAAAACAGTCCCATCTTTTAATAATAAGGTGTGCTGAAAAACAGGCAAAATCTCTTCTGCATGATGGGTCGTGTAAAGCAAAGTAGGCGCATCAGGCTTTGAAGCAATGAATGAGATGGTCTCCAGCACCTGTTCTCTTGCTAAAAAATCAAGACCTGTCACAGGCTCATCTAAAATCAGGAGCTTGGGATCATTCATTAAAGCCCTCGCAATCAGGACTTTCTGCTTTTCTCCTTGCGAGAGTGTTTCATATGTCCGGTTTGCATATTTGAACGAACCAAATGCTTTTAATAGATCAATGGCTTTCTCCCTTATCTCATCTGTCGGGGTTTCATAAAGCCCGATAGAGGCAAATGCCCCGCTGAGAACAATTTCAAATGCATTGTCGTCTCTGTGCAGTTTCTTTTCAAGTCCCGCAGAAATGAGGCCAATTTTCTTCCTGAGCTTTTCGCCAAGAGCCTCCTCGCCAAAGATATGTCCCAGCACGGTCATCTCACCTGATGTAGGGAAATAATATGAGCAGAGCATATTTAATAAAGCGGTTTTCCCCGCACCATTTAAACCGTAAAGCACCCAGTGCTCCTCTTTGTTCACATGCCAGTCAACAGACTGAAGCAGCCATTTTCCATTTCGTTTTAATGAAACATTCTTCAATTCAAGTGACACCATCATTTCCCCCTGAGTAAAAATTCTGAATAAACAAATAATGAATGTTTACAGCATATCGCAATTGCTCTTTCTGGTAAACCTCACATAAAAAAAGCTGCTCCTTTTACGGAACAGCTTTTCTTCATAGCTACGAAATTTCAATTCGTACGCCTTCTTTTATATCAGGAAACGTGTGCGGGGATGCAAAGACAGCTCCCGGTAATACATCATCAAACGGCTCTTGGAAGTAGATCGAAATATGGCCGAGTTCTTTAAAGTTGTCATTTGCTTTATTGCCGAGGGCTGTGATCGTGTACGTTTGATCGCCCACTTGAATGGTACCGCCCAGTTTCAACGGCTCTTCTTCTAAATGTTCGAACTCATGAATGACGGACATATCTCTTAATTCCTGCGGCGCTGCGGGTCCAAATAAAACAATCAGCTTATCTTCTTTAAATTGCGGGACTAAGATCCCGATTTCTTTTACGACAGATTGTGTGACCATGTATATCGATTCCTCCTTTAATACGTTTAATACATACCGAAGCTGGCAGCGTATGCGATCACAACAGATAGAACCCCTGTAATGAGACGGCTATACAAAACAGCTGGTACTCCATATTGTACCGTTTCCGGCTTCGCTTCACCAAGTGACAGACCCACTGGAATGAAATCACACCCTACTTGACCGTTGATGGCAAATAGTGCAGGAAGTGCAAATTGAGGCGGGATATTTCCTAGTGCAATTTGACTACCAATGAGAACACCGATTACTTGTGCAATGACTGCACCAGGTCCTAAGACAGGTGATAGGAATGGCAATGTACAGACCACAACGAGCAGTAAGAGTCCCCATATAGATCCTGCCAATGGTGATAGAAAATGGGCAATCAAGTCACCAATTTTTGTATAATTGATAATTCCAATTAACATACTGACAAATGCCATGAATGGAATAATGTTTTTCAAAAGCATATCAACGGAATCACGGCCAGCCTGGTAGAACGTACCGGTAACTTTCCCAATTCCTCTTGAGAACCTCATCAGGAAATTACCTTTTTCCTGACGCTCGAGATTTTCCTCTTTCAGTTTTGAATAGGTTTCTTTGAAATTCTCCTTGTCAATCGGCTCACTGTTTTCCTGACCTTCTACTTTTTCCTCACCACTTGATGCATCCGCAAAGGAAATATCTTTTTCTGTGACGCCTGATACGAAGATATCCTCTGTAATATGTTTTGCAAGCGGTCCAGAAGGAGAGGATGCCAAAACGTCTACAGTTGGAATGCGCTTCATTGGATAAAGTCCGATTCGTGCGGTTCCTCCGCAGTCAATGACAACACACATCATTTCATCTTCTGGTATCGAGTTTTTAAAGCCGTCACATGCTTCTGTCCCTGTCATTTCTGCAATTTTACGTGCAACTGGGTGAATGCCTCCCCCTGTAATGGAAACAACCTTTCTTTTTTTACCGGTTGGTTCAAGCTCCAAGCCTTCTCCCCATCCGCCAGCACCTTTTGCAACAAATACTTTGTGGTTTGTCATGTCTAACCCTCCCCTATTGTGAATTCGCTTTCATTTTTCCTGCTAAGTACTTTGTAATCCATTCAGTAATAATACCGCGAAGTAAAATGACGACGATCCCGACTAAGAAGTACCGTACAGCAAGCTCTGACATTGAGTATCCTGCTTCTTTAATACCGTTCGCAATCCCTAAGTAGACAAACAGTTCTCCTGCGTTGGCATACGGAAACAGTGATGTCACCGGATGAACAAATGAAACAGCTGAATCATAGAATGCTGGTTTTTGTTTTTCGGGTAAGAAGCGGCCAAACGTATAAGCCATCGGGTTTGTCAAAATAAGAACGGATAAGATCGGCATTAACGTGTAGCGCAAAATGGTATATTTCGCAGCAAACTGAATCGCTCTATTCACTCGCTCTTCTCCAATAAACTTCATGACAGCATAAGTGAAAGTAAGTAACACAACAAGCGTTGGAACGATACCTGTAACAAGACCCATGAATTGCTTTCCGCCGGCTTCAAACATTCCGATAAAGTGCTCTCCAAACCATTGAATCCATTCCATGTTTCATCTCCCCTTTCTTTAGTTCACATTTGTTATATTTTTTTTCGAAATCGAGACAAGTGCCTGTTCAGCCGCCATGGAAAGTGCGTGCATGACAGCTGGCCCCTTTTTGCGTTTTTTCAACGTCTGCTTCATCATATGGTGCTCGTCTAACACAGCCCCTACATGCTTTCCTTCATATGAAGGGACTTCTTTAAATTTAGATAAGATCGACACACCGCCAAGCACATGGCATTTTTGAATGATATACGATTCATCTACAATGATGAGCGCAATGGCTCCAGGGCCAACTTTGCGCCGCTCCATTCCTGAAAATAAGTGATAGCCCTGCTTCCCTCTGTAATCATCAATAAGTGAATCCATGCTCTTGCGGTAGTACTTGATTTGAATAAAAGATAACCCGTACTGCACAATGAGAATGATACAAAGTACGATCGCTAATTTTTCCACAGCTTCACGTCCTTATGATTGAAATAAATGATCTTGTAATGAACGCAGCTTCCAGACCGTTGTGTTTGAATCAAGTTCTACATCATCATGAGTCAGGAATTGTCCTAATTTGATGTCTTTTTTCGCTACGACTTTTCCGCTAATTAAACCAATTGGAATGTGGCCGTTCATTTTCATGTCTTGATGTGTTTCAAGAACACCTCTTACAGAGTATCCGCCAATCCCGTCAAGTGATTCTCCAGCTTTGATATCTCTTTTTGCCACAGCGACTGTTTCTGATACTGGTACACCAATTGGGTGAATGGATGAATCATGCTGTAAGACCGCTTTTGCGATGGTAACAGGTGTTTCAAGACTCGCTAAGTGGAAAGGACGGTAAAGTGTGTAGTGTGGGCCTTTTCCAACTTTTAAGTAGCGCAGCTCTTCATCTACAGGCTCAAGGTCACTCTTCACGATGACAAATACACCTGGTGCAAGTCCATTTACATATTCAACGACTCCGAAGTTATCGAGCACGCCGCCTTGCTGTTTTTGATTCAATTTATCTGCTACATTTTCTAAATTCGCTTCGACTCCGTGCATACCGACTTTATCTGGCAGAAGCCCTGTCGCGTTACTTAATAAGTTCATTTCCGCCATTGTTTTTGTTCCGTCCTGGAATGCAGCCAGCATATGTGAACTCATATGTTTACTATCTGCTTCTGCTTGACACGTATCTGGATTTGCTTCTGGGAAGAATGGGTTGTTCTTTCCTTTCCCTGCAACGAGTACCTCAAGACCCATTGTTTTCGCAAATTCATATAATTCTAGTGTTGCTGCTGGTTCGTCTCCAGCTGATCCTGAGTAAACAAGTCCTGCATTTGTGAATAACTTATGCATGACCAACCCGATGGTAATATCAACTTCTACATTTAAAAGAACGAGATGTTTTTTTGAATTAAGCGCTTCCAAAGAAATGTTTGCTCCGACCTCTGGGACACCTGTTGCATCTACGACAACTTCTACGGAATCTGATTGAATCACTTCTCTGTAATCATTTGTGACAACCATTTGATGCGGCTTTGCATGCTGCTTGTAAAAATTCGCTGCCTTCTCTGCTGCACTAAGGTGAATGTCACAAACACCAGCAACAATCATGCCTGGAATTTTAGAAATTTGTGAAATGAGTCCAAAGCCCATTTGGCCTGCTCCAATAATCCCTACTTTGATTGGATCTCCACTGCGTTCTCGAGCTAACAATTGTTGATAGATTGACATCTAAATCATCCTTTCAGGTTTTCTTGCTTCTCAATAGATTGCTAGAAATATAATCTGAAACTTTTAACAAATGTTATAAAAATTAACAAAAATCTGTTTCTTGTAACATTTGTTATTTTGTTTATCATTTGTTATGAACTTAGTTTATATGATGTGTCAACTTTGTGTCAAGCTAAAATCGATAAAATTTTCAATCTTTTTGAGTCTAAAGACTCAAAAAAACTACCTAATGATATTAGGTAGTTACTTTAATAAGGCATCTCCAGTTCGTTCATCGGTAATTAATACATGAATTAATCCACCTGCTAATGCCGCCCGAATTGCTTCAATTTTCTCTTCGCCACCAGCGACACCTATGACAAGTGGAATTTCTTTTAGCTTTTGGGGGCTTATGCCCATCACCCGGTCGTTCCATGGGTGGGGATATACTTCCCCTTGATGATCAATAAAGTTATAGCAAATGTCACCTGCTACATCCTTTGCTTGAAGGATGTCCTCTTCACCGCTTGTCATATAAGATTTCACCATCGTTGAATGCTGCGGAACACCACCAATTCCGACAACCGCGATATTTGATGATTCTCCTAGTTCAATCACTTTTTTGATTGACGGCTGCCGGATCAGTACATCTTTCGCTTCTTTCGTATCAAGCATGACAGGTACATGTAAAAACTCACATTTAGATTTGAGCGCCTCTGTGCATCTCGCAATAATATAGTTGGCGTGGATATCGACATCTTCATTTCCCACACCTCCGACAAGCGGAACAAATGTCACGGATGGATAGTGCTGAACAGACGTAACCGCTTTCGCCATCTCATGCAGCGTTGTCCCAGAGGAAAACCCAATAACTTGTCCATCCTTCATCACTTTTAATAAAAAGCTTGCCGCCGCGGCACCGATTCGGCTTTTGGTTGTGTCTTTGCTGAGTGTTTCCACACAGACGACTTCTCGGAGCCCATATTTACGTTCTATTTTTCTTTCTAACGATCCATACTGTTGGTTGACTTCATCATGAATAATGATTTCCACGATTCCTGCTTCACGTGCTTTTGCCAAATATTTCGATATGAGCGAACGGCTAACCCCAACCGCTTCTGCGATGTTAGATTGAGTGGCGCCTTCTTCATAATACATATGCGCAACCTTAATGAGCAGCCTTCTTTCATCATGGAATGTCATAATAACCCTTCTTTCCGCTTAAGTGTTCCCTAACAAATGCTATCTAAAATAACATTTGTTAAAAACAGATTAAATGAAAAAAATAACAGAGTCAATACTAGAGGAGTGTTCTCTCATAAGAATGAAAAAAGCCGCACATGAAGCGGCGGCTTTAAAAGATGTTTTTATTCATTTGTTTGATGGCTGCTTTTTCAAGCCTAGAGACTTGTGCCTGAGAAATCCCGATCTCTTCGGCAACTTCCATTTGCGTTTTTCCCTGGAAGAAGCGTTTGCGAAGAATCATTTTTTCCCTGTCGTTCAACCTACGCATGCCCTCTTTTAAGGCCAATTCTTCCACCCATTGTGTGTCTTTGTTCCGTTCATCACTAATTTGATCCATCACATAAATCGGATCTCCTCCGTCATTATAGATCGGTTCAAACAAAGATACAGGATCTTGAATTGCATCTAGGGCAAAGACAATTTCCTCATGAGGCACTTCCAGCACTTTGGCAATGTCTTCTGCTGTTGGCTCCTTGCTTGTCTCACTAATCAGCCTCTCACGGACCTGAAGTGCCTTATAGGCAATATCTCTTAGCGAGCGAGACACCCGAATCGGGTTGTTATCACGCAAGTATCGACGGATTTCTCCTATGATCATAGGAACCGCATAAGTTGAAAATCTGACATTGTGGCTTAAATCAAAATTATCAATTGATTTCATTAATCCGATACAGCCTACTTGGAAGAGATCGTCGACATATTCGCCTCTGTTGTTAAAACGCTGAATCACACTTAAAACCAACCGTAAATTGCCATTGACTAGCTTTTCTCTTGCTGTATCGTCACCCTCATCTTGCAGCTGTCTGAACAATTTTCTCATCTCGTCGTTTTTCAGAACAGGCAACTTGGAGGTGTCGACTCCGCAGATTTCCACTTTATTTCTGGACACTTTTTTCCCTCCCTACAGGAGCTGTTGTACAAAGTTCAGTATCTCCTTGGGATGGAAAAATATGCACGAGCGATGACGAGAATCATGAAAAAAAAGGTTGTTTCCTTTGACAGTGCAGGGACAGAGCTTTTTTAAAAAAATTTTTAGACCATTTTATTAAATTCTTTTTGTAATCGTTTAATAATTCTTTTTTCAAGCCTCGAAATATAAGACTGTGAAATCCCAAGCATGTCAGCGACATCTTTTTGGGTTTTTTCCTCACCACCAATTAAGCCAAATCTTAGTTCCATGATCTGCTTTTCGCGGTCATTTAATTGCTCGAGCGCTTTTTTCAGCAATTTTTTATCCACATTTGCTTCAATATCGCGTGTGATAATATCATCATCTGTTCCAAGTACGTCTGATAAAAGCAGTTCATTTCCGTCCCAATCAATGTTGAGCGGCTCATCAAACGAAACTTCTGACCGGATTTTATTATTTCGACGTAAGTACATCAAAATCTCATTTTCAATACATCTCGAAGCATATGTTGCAAGCTTGATCTTTTTTTCTGGGTTAAATGTATTGACTGCTTTGATCAGACCAATGGTTCCGATACTGATTAAATCCTCAATATTAATACCTGTGTTTTCAAATTTTCTTGCGATGTAAACGACTAAACGCAAATTTCTTTCAATCAGAATCGCTCTTGCGGTTTGATCTCCCTTTGGTAATTTGACAAGCAGCTCCTGCTCTTCATCCTTTGATAATGGAGGCGGGAGCGCTTCACTTCCACCAATATAATAAATTTCATCACTCTTTAGACCTAGCTTCATGAGGAGTTTATACCAGTAGTAAGTGAGTTTAAATTTTAATTTTTTCATCTTCTTCTCCCTTCTAAATGTCAAGTTGACCTCGTAAGATAAAAGACATCACCAAAAACTACGACACCCCCTGGATGATTTTCCCGTCTAACATATCTGGATGAATGATGGATTGAAATTCCTGATCTGCCGATAAACCGCTGAGACTCAACCCAACAAAACACTTAGCTGGCTGAATCATATGCGTCTTTGAATAAATGAAGACTGTATCTGGTTTTAGGCATAGTAGAAAGCCGTGATCATGACCGACCGCTCGATATGGAACAAGTCTTAATCGATCAAGAAGAGGAAATTGATCATCGATCTTTTGCATGACTTCAACAGGATGAGACTGTTTCATGAGCTCTATAAATGGCTCTCCGCAAATGGCCGTTAGCTGGTCGGCCTGAACGATCATGACAGGTGTTTTTGTCATAGGATCATACAGCTGGTTGCCAGAATCGACGAGTCCCTTTAAACGGATGGTCTCTCCATGAATGTGTATTTCCACAAGCACTTGTTCATCAACCTGTCTTTTTTTCGTACCCACCTCGCCTAATCTTTTCTTTGAAAACAGCCAAATTGCAGGAAACCCAGTTAAAACAAAAAGCCAGCTAATCGGATCACCAAAGCCATCATTTTGAGAAATCAGCAGGCCATCTTGAATCACTGTATTGGTTTGCAAAAATGAATGAACCCCAATCATGCCTCCTCCCATCAAAAATGTTACAAAGTAAAAAGCAAACAGATTTTGAAAAAAGGAACGAAATCTTTGAAAACCAAAGGTTGCAAGAACAATGAAGACAGAAAAAAGTAGTTTGCCTAAAGGGTGTGACACAACCATTGCAAATGGTGTAAAGAGCAAGAGAACAATGCTCGATCCAATGAGAGCTCCTAACATATATCGCCTTTTTTTTACTTGTCGTTTGAGAATAAATGCAGTGAGTAAGAGAAGCAATAGATCAAAACAAAAGTTTAACAGCCAAATCACATCTAAATAAATGACCACCTTCTGCTCCTTTCATCTGAAACAAAGAATCAAAAGCAGTACTTGCACTTGTTTGTACCAGTATAAAACAGTCATGAGATGGAAGTCTGTCAATTCTTGTTGGGGATGATAGAGAACTTTTGGTGGATTGTTATTGTTTTTGTCGAGGAATGAGAGAGAGTATTCTTCTGGACAAGCCTTCAAACAATTGTTGAAAGAAAAAAGACACGCTCCAAGAAGTCGTGTCTTTTGTTTAAGTTACTTTTCATTGATGTTTAATGTGCCTGAAGCTTTTTGTCTTGTGACATTTCCATAATCATCTCGTACAATTACTTCAATGACCGCACCTTTTGCTTTGGCGGTAGAAGTAGCAGTCCAGTAGCCTTCATACGTTCCGCTCGATACTTCGCGAAGCGGCAGCTCTGTAGTATTTTGAAGCTTTGATCTCGCATTTGTCAGCGGCATGTGAATGACAAACGTTGCGTCTAGCTTTTCTCTGCTGTGAAATGAAATTTTAACAGACTCCCCTGATGCCAGATGGACATTCTCTGCTGGAGTCAGCTTAGAAATCTCAGGTGCCTCGTATTGGACATCGATATTGATTTTTTTAGTTGTTTTGTTTCCTGCTGCATCTTTCGCTGTGACTTTGATCATATTTTTCCCGTTCTCAAGCAGTATTCTTACGGAATACTTCCCTTCTTTTATGGTTGCCTTTTTTCCATTTACGGTGACTTGATCAAGATGATCATCTGTCACCTTTCCTTCTACAGTGAGCGATTCTTTATTCGTCTTTTCCCCTTTTTTCGGTGTATCGATAGTGAGCGCTGGCGCTGTTTGATCAATGATTACCTTTACTGGTGTAGATCGTTTTGTTGCACCTTTATCCGTAACAGTTGCAGCCGTGAATACATGCTCTCCACTTGAAACTGTGACCTTTTCTTTGAAGGCGCCTGACTGATCTGCTTTCACTTTGGCAATCTCTTCGTCGTTTTGATAGATCGCTACATCAAGCCCAGGAGAGGCTTTGCCTTCAATCTCCAGTTCATCTTTGTTCGTAATGACGCCTGCCTTTGGAGATGTAATCTCTGGCACATCTGCTTCATAGTCAACAAGCGCACGAATCATATAATTTCCCTCTTCTTTTGGAGAAGGAGAAAATGCACCGCTTGTCAGCTGCCAGCTTCTTTCAGCATTTGGTCCATCTTCATCAGTTGCAAGCCCTGGAGATTCCGTATTCTTTTTCGTTTGAATATAGACAAGATAGAAATCTCCATCCACCGTAATGGCTTGATCTTCTAAATCTACTTTTGTCCATTCCCCATTACGCAGCGCTTTTGCTTTTAGAGGTCCTGCCATTTTCTCCCCTGGAGCTCCGTTCTTCCCAGAAGCGTCATACACTTCAACTGCAAATTCATTCCCTCCAGGAGCTGGCCACTCTGATGACCAGAAACGGAAAAGCCCTCCTGTGAGTTGCGCTTGTTTCTTCCCCTTTTCTAATGAAAACTTCACAGCCCAGCCATTGCCAGGATCATAGAAGGCTCTCGCATTTTCAGCTGTTCCATCATCGTAGCCAATTTCCCCAGCAAAGCCGATGAATGGCTCTAGCTGAATGTTTTTTCCAACTGGCTTTTCTGTCACATCTACTGTAAAAGAATATCCTTTAAATCCTTTGGCAAATACTTTGACGGTATAGACACCGCTCAATGCCTCTAGAGAAAATTCGCCAGATTCATTTGTTTTCACCGGCTTAATTTTCGCATCCTCTACAAGATAAACCGTGGCATCCTTTATCTTTTCACCCGTTGTTTCGTTGGCAATTGTGCCAGATATCGTTCGTTTCTTTAGTGGCTGTAAGGCGAAATTCGCCTCTGCCGTTTTATTTGAAGAAATATGGACGGTTTGTGTGCGTGATTCAAATCCGTAAGCTTCCGCTTTCACTGTGAATTTTCCTGCACTGTGAGGAAGCTGATATCTCCCTGTCGCTTCATCTGTGTACGTTGACTTGCCGCTTTCAAGAACACTAATTTCCGCTTTCATTGGAAGAGCTTTGATGGACGGAGCAGCTAGATTTTTTTCCTTTTTCAATTCTTTTATGTTCGCAGGCTTCTTATGTGGGTGTACCGCCTTATCTTTTTGAGTCAAGGCTTGATCTGTTATTTTCATATCATCTAAATGAACATCTTCGTTTGTCACCTGTCCTTCAATCATGCCAATTCCATCTGTTAATGCCGTAATCGCCTCTCTTGCATCAACTAAACCTGCCCCATAGCCATTGTTTGGGGATTCCGGGAATTGCTGATCAGTTAACGGCTTCGCTGTATCAATCAGAATTTGTTCAATCTCTTCAACAGAAAGATCTGACTGTGCTTGGCGAAGAAGAGCCACAACAGCTGAAACATGCGGACCAGCCATCGACGTCCCATTCCAGCCATCCTCATACCCTTTCCCAGGAATGGATGAACGAATGTTTACCCCTGGGGCGGCAATGTCTGGTTTCATGCCACCATATGGAGACGGACCTTGCAGCGAGAAAGACCCCAATTTGTTATCTTGATCCGTAGCACCCGTTGCAAAGACCTCTTGATAGTTCGCAGGATTCGCAATAGATCCTTCACCACCAGGGTTGAATAAATCGGTATTGCCAGCTGAAAACTCTGGGAAGATGTCCGCCGCTCTCCAAGTATTGACGACATCTTTATACCAATCATCTAGGCCAGGTCCACCTCCCCAAGAATTATTGACAACATCTGGTGCCTTTTCTGGATGCGGGTTGCCGGCCTCATCTTTTGGTGCTAAAATCCACTCACCTGCGTCAAGCAGATCAGCATCTGTCCCACCATCTTCTGAGAAAGCTTTCACCGCAATCCATTTTGCGCCCGGTGCGACACCGATTTGATTCTTTCCATCTGGCTCAGAGCCAACCATCGTTCCCGTTACATGTGTACCATGCTCTAAATCATCATATGGCGCTTCAGATCCTGTCGTAGCATCGTACCAATTGAATTCATGATTTGGTTCATTCGGATGTGCTGGATCAAATCCGCGGTATTTTTCCTTTAAAGCAGGATGATCCCATTCCACTCCTGTATCAATACTTGCCACAACTGTACCAGTACCGTCATAACCTAAAGCCCACACTTCTGGAGCATGAACTTGAGAAATGTTCCACTCGACTCCACCTACTGCTTTCATTTGTTTTTTCTGCTTCGTCTTCAAATCAACCGGCCGGTGAATTTGACGGGTTTCATTTGGCAGCACTTGATCTACTTCTGGGAAGGCAGCCACCTTTTCCATGACTTCTTTCGTTCCCGTCACCGCTAAACCATTCACAATATAGTACGAATGAATCTCCTTCACTTGCTTTTTCTTTTGTTCCTTTTGTAAATACGTAAGGAGCGCTTCCTGCGTCTTTTCAGACGTTGCTCTTAATTCGGATACGACAGCTGATCTTTTTGTGTATTGCGTTTTAGCCGCTGTTAATTTCTGTTTTTTGGCTTTGATCACCGCTTCCTTCGCCACATTTTGCGTATTTGTTTGCTCTTTCATTTTGATTAAAAAAGTCACCTGATCATCCTGCTGAAACTGTTTCATTAATCTAGATGAGATCTTTGCTTTTGTAGTCTTAGAGGAGACAGCTTCCTCCTGATATGAGGTAGAAGTCGATGTTGCTTGAACCGTCCCAAAGCTTGTCATCGTTAAAGTACCAATCACCAAAAGACTCATCAAACGATAGCCGGCGGTCTTGCGAAACTTCAATTTCAATCAAATCCCTCCTCCTCAAATGTCCAAACAGAGTATAGGTCCCACTCCTTTCCTTCTGTTGTTCATGACAAGATTCATGGTGTTCTATTTAATGTAGTCAAATAAAGTTCATCATTTTGTCGTTTTTTGTAAGAGGGAGTAAAAATGATTCTTTTTTCTTAAACACCATAAGTCAAATTACATATGGAAATTGAAGTAGCTTTCACGTATTTATGACTTTTTGATTAGAAACCCTTATAAGTTGAGACATAAAAAAACCCCTTCCAATGGAAGGGGTTAAGCTATACTCGATTAGCGTTTATTGCGGTTGCGTAAGAACGTTGGAATGTCTAGCGTATCATCACTTGATTGTGTATTTTGTCTTGGCTGAGATGATGGCTGTTGATGTTCTTCACGTTTTACTTCACGTTTTTGAGGAATGGATTGATTTTGCTTTAATCCTTGTCCTAATGGGTTTCTTTGTGATTTTGTCACTTCTGGTTCTTGCTCAATAAATCCAGTAGCGATCACAGTAACCACAATTTCATCCTTCAAGTTATCATTGATGACAGACCCGAAAATCATGTTTACATCTTCGTCAGATGCAGAAGCCACAATATCCGCCGCTTCTTGCACTTCATAAAGACTTAGGTTCGTTCCACCCGTAATGTTCATGATAACACCTTGAGCACCATCGATTGCTGTTTCTAGAAGTGGTGAGGAAATGGCTTTCTTCGCGGCTTCCGCAGCACGGTTTTCACCTGTTGCGACACCAATACCCATAAGAGCTGAACCTTTATTGGACATGATGGTTTTCACGTCAGCAAAGTCAAGGTTAATCAGACCTGGTGTTGCAATTAAATCTGAAATCCCTTGAACACCTTGTCTAAGCACGTTATCTGCCGCGCGGAATGCTTCCAGCATTGGCGTGTTTTTATCAACAATTTCAAGCAAGCGATCGTTTGGAATCACGATTAATGTGTCAACGGCTTCTTTCATAGAAGCAATTCCTTCAACTGCTTGAAGCTGACGCTTTCTTCCTTCAAATGTGAAAGGACGAGTCACAACTCCAACTGTCAATGCACCAGAATCTTTTGCGATTTTTGCAATGACAGGTGCAGCACCCGTACCAGTTCCACCGCCCATACCAGCTGTAACGAAGACCATGTCTGCGCCTTTTAATACTTCTTCAATCTGCTCTTTGCTTTCCTCAGCAGCTTTTTTACCGACTTCAGGATTCGCACCTGCTCCAAGCCCTCTTGTCAGCTTAGCACCGATTTGCATTTTAGTTTCTGCTTTTGATAGATTTAACGCCTGTGCATCAGTATTGACTGCAATAAAATCGACACCTTGTACGTCATTTTCAATCATTCGGTTGACAGCGTTATTCCCGCCGCCACCTACTCCGATTACTTTAATTGATGCTAGGCCGTCTATATTTGTTTCAAACTCCAACATGCTGAATCCTCCTAATCCGTCGAAAATCTAATTCTATTCCCAGAACATATTAAATAGTTTTTTCATTTTGCCCGGTTTTTTATTTGTCTCTTGTTGTGCTTGTTGTGCTTTTTGTTTTACTTTCGGTCTTGGCTGCGCTTCTTTCACTTGTGGTGCAGAAGAAACCGGCTCCATGGATGCGCCTACTTCATGAAACGCCTCATCTGGCATTTGGAATCCAACTTGTCTGCCCTGAATCTTTGCATTGCGATAAGCAAAGTGGATCAGACCCACTCCTGTCATATATTGAGGCTCTCTCACCCCGATATAATTCGGACTTGCAATCCTGACATTGTTTTGCAAGACTGTTTGTGCAAGAGAAAGGATACCTGGAATGGCTGCCTGTCCACCTGTTAGAACGAATCCACCAGGCAAATCATGGACACCCATATTTCTTAATTCCTCTGCCACAAAGAGCAGGATTTCTTCCAGCCGCGCTTCAATAATGTTAGCCGCATCAATTTGTGTATACGTTTGTTTTTGATCGGTACCGATCACAGAAACTTCAAATGTCTCCTCAGTCGATGCCTCATCATAAAACGCATGCCCAAATTGTTTTTTGATTCGTTCAGCTTCTTCAGTGGAAGTTCTAAGTCCTATAGACAAATCTTTTGTTATGTTCTCTCCGCCCAAAGGGATACTGTGAGTAGAATAGAGATGCCCGTTTTCAAATACGGAAATCGTTGTAGATCCGCCGCCAATATCGACAAGAGCTACCCCAAGATTTTTTTCATCTTTCGATAATGCTGCCGAGCCCGATGCGAGTGGCTGCAAGCATATATCCAGTATTTCAATTCCAGCTCTTTCTACACATCGGAGCCAGTTATGTAGAATCGTTTTAGAACCTGTAATTAACGATCCTTCCACCTCTAGCCGAACACCAAGCATTTTTTTCGGATCTGTGATCTCATCTCTTCCGTCGACGATAAATTGTCTCGGAATCACGTCTACGACGAGATGTTCTTGAGGAATAGATACTACTTGTGCAGCATCTAAGACACGTCTCACATCTTCAGCATGTATTTCTTTGTTTTCACTAGATACTGCGACTACGCCGCTCGTATTCTGAATATGAATGTGGTTTCCGTTAATTCCGACAATCGCCTTTTGTAAAGGAAAACCTACCATTCTCTCAGCCTGTTCAAATGCTTGTCTAATAGAATGAACTGTCTCATCTATATCAACAATCGATCCTTTTTTTAACCCCTCTGAAGGGACATTTCCAACACCTATAATGTTAAGCGAATCATCCGCCATTTCTCCGACGATGACTTTTATATTGGATGTACCGATGTCAAGGCTGACGTAAATTTCATTGTTGTTCATTCTATGGCACCTCCTCACATATCAATACTTTCTATTCTATTATTTGCTGAACAACAATACAATGAATGTGTTTTTACAAGTGTGTAACAAAACTTAAAAAATCAACATTTTTTATTAGGATTACTGAAAATATTCGTTACATCATATGTATATCCTTTTTTATGACTCACTTTTTTTCTTTTTTTCTCTAGAAATTGTCCATTTTGTTAGGAGAATTCTTCTAATAACTGCTATATTTTGAAACAATCTAACGCCGAATGCAAACATTCCGACTAAGTATAAGTCTACACCAAGATGGACGCCCAGAAAAGCTAAACTTATTGCCAGTATAATATTAAAGAAGAAGCCTGATACAAACACTAGTTCATCGTATGCCCCTTGCAGATGTGCCCGGATTCCACCAATCAATGTATCAAGCGCAGCAAGTACAGCGAGGGAAAGATAATTAGAATACTCATTCGGTATCGTAAAATTAGTTAAGAAACCGATCGCAACTCCTATGATTAAGCCAAGTACAGGAAGCCACATTAAGATTTTCCCTCCTTTACATCATCAAGAGGCTTCAATTCGTTTACTTGAATTGCACCATCATATGCTTTTAAGTGGATTTTTTTCTTCGGCTGGCTCATACTCAAGCTGAAGTTTTCCTGAGCAAACAAATCACCAATATCTGATACATTTAAACGGCTGTATAATTTGTCGGCCTGCTCACTAATCATTTTAATGGTGACTTCATCACTATCTAAGCTGTAGCCATCCATTTTTGTCGTGCCATTAATATCTCGAATCACACTTGTATTAATGACACGGCGATCATTGATGGAAATATGTTTTGCCCCAAACATATTGGCTTCATTCATTAACTTTTTCAGAAGATCAGGTGGGATATTTTTCACTTCTTCTCCAGTAAGGTCCTTGGAAAAAAGCTGAGATATTTCAATTTCAATACCCTCCCCTTCCACTTCCGTAAAACCAGCCTTTTCTTTTAAATCCTTTAATGTTTTTGTTAATTGTGCTTCTTTTGATCGATCTCCTTGATGACCATATTTTTTTAGCATCTCGTCGTATTTATCAATTTCTTTGAGCAAATCCAATTCCTTACTTTTAGATGCAGATAAATCCTCTCTCAGTTCCCACACATCACGAGTATCACGAACTTTGGGCTTTTGTAAGGAATTAAATTGGATGGAGACCATGATGCCAAATATGATCATTAAAGCTGTTAAACTAAGTAAAGGCTTCTTTTTCCTCAACACCACTCACCTTTTCACTTTTAATCTTTGTTTCTTAAAAGAGGGTTCATACGAATATCCGTTTTCTCGATCGTCATTGAAATGTGATCACTTGTCAGCTGATCGACCACTCCCCCTGCAATATTTAAAGCAGGTATTAACACAGCTGGATCACCAATAGCAGATATGACAAATGGTGCTGGATGCTGAACACCATCTACTGTGACAACTGGACCGTTACAATGTATGTATGATTGGTGTGTGATTCTTTGCCCATTAATAGATACAGCAGAAGCCCCTGATATAAATAGTTCGTTTATCACATGAAAAATGTGGCTCTCATGCACAATGTAATTATTAACATTTTGTCCACTTGGGATATAAGATGCATCTTCAAGAGACACTTTTACCCCTTTTCCTTTTACACCGATCTCTCCTGTAAACATTCTGTATTTCTCAACATCTTCCAGCACATTAAAATACTGCTCTTTTTCATTTTTCAAATTGGACTCCGTTGCTTGTACCTTTGATTGAAGACTATATAATTCTTTTTCGAGTTTCTGATTCGCCTTTTCTTGCGTTGTGAGCTGACTTTTCAGAGAGTATTCTTTTTTCCATTGCTCTGTTCGAATGACATCTGCCTGATGCTGCTTTGTATATTGGTATGAAAAAGAAATCAGAAAACCAAGAACAAGCATGACAATCGAGAATATAACTGTTTTGCCTCTCAACGCTCATCTTCCTTTTTCTTAGATTTAAACGCTTCGAAATACGTAGCGACTTCCATATGGATTGTGCCTTTTTCAGATGATGAAAGTTCTTTTACAATGGCTGGATAGGTTTTCATTTTATCACCGAATGTTTTAATTGATGCAATCACAGTGTTTCCGTCATTCATATAAAATTTAACTAGCCACTTGTTTGAATTGGTCGGCACATAATATATTTCTGAGATGAGTTCCTGAATAGAGGCTGGCAGTTGATTTAAAGATTTAACAGTTTGCTTCAGCTTCTCCTTATTGTCCCAATCGACAAAAATAGGTCCTGCATGACTCGGTGTCACTTCTTCTGGTAAAGCGGTCCCATTTTCAAGAAGCTCATAATATAGATTTCCCTTTTGAAGATACGCAATATTTGCATATTCTTTGACAGCAATACTCACTTTATTTGGGAAATGCTTTTTGATACTGACACTTTTAATCAATTTATTTTGTTTCAAATGATCTGCTGTTAAATCTTTATTTAAATTCCAAAACTCTGTTTCGCCTTCTTTAATTTGTGAAAGTTTAACAAGCTGTTTTGTTGAGACATGCTCGTTACCTGTGATGGTTAAAGAAGAAATTTTGCTGATAGGTGTCTGCAAATAAATAATAATTAAAACCATGATAAAAAACAGTAGTATAAAAGAGATCAGTCTCCGATTCGCTTTTTGCTTCCTTTGTTCTTTAATTTTAGGAATTCGCTCTTCTATATTGACGATCTTTTCATTTTCATGATCAGGCCGCATATATACTCTTCACCTCATTCAAAGCTGCTTGTCCACACCTTTGGGTCATCATTTTGATGAGAAAACAAACGGCATTCTTTCATGCCGTTTGTTTTCCTCAGATGCCATCATTCATAAAAACTAGCTGTTAATTTTCTTCACCGATAATTTCTACTTCTGTATGCATCTCTACGTTGTAGTCTTCTTTAATTTTCTTTTGGATGAACTGAATTAAGTCCAGCACGTCTTGAGCAGTCGCTCCACCAGCGTTGACAATAAAGTTGCCGTGCATATCAGAAATTCTAGCTCCGCCGATTTGGTATCCTTTTAAATTCGCTTTTTCTACAAGCTGTCCTGCATATTCAGGCAGCGGATTTCGAAAAATACTGCCAGCACATGGCCGGTTATAAGGCTGAGTTTCTTTACGATAATCTTTATTTTGCTGCATCTTCTTTGTGATTTTTTCGCGGTCATCCTGCTTGAGCTTAAACACAGCTTCTAGAACAATGCCAGGTCGTTCCTTTTGTAGGACTGACGTTCGATAGCTAAAATTCATTTGTTCATTTGTGAGCCACTCGATGCTTCCATCTTCAAATAAGATTCTGGCTTTCACAAGAATCTTACTGATATCAGATCCATGTGCACCTGCGTTCATATAAACAGCGCCTCCAATAGATCCCGGAATACCAGCTGCGAATTCCAGTCCTGAAAGCCCCTGTTTACTAAGTGATGTCGCGAGCCTTACGACAGAGTAGCCGCCGCCTACTGTAATTTCTTCATCATTTACAGTTAGGTGATCCAGTCCAGCACCTAGCTTTAGGACAACTCCTCGAATTCCCTTATCCAGGACAAGTAAATTAGATCCTCTTCCAATGACCGTCCAATTCGTATGGTGTTTTTTCACATGATCCATGATCGTTTTCACTGCATCGATATCTTTTGGGATGATCAAAAGATCTGCTGGTCCGCCTATTTTCATTGTTGTATGATTTGCAAGCGGCTCATTTTCAAGTACTTTACCAACTTGCGCTTCTAATAATTCATTCTTCAAGTTCTCCATATTACCCTCCGCCTTACCTAATATCATTCCATCATGTAGTTGTAATTTCTTTTAACACATTATATAAACGTGTAGCCGCATCTGGTACTCCGAGTTCTTTCGTTAAACGGCTCATTTGGTTGAGTTTTTCTTCATTACCAGCAATTTCATCAATGGCATGCAGCAAACGATCTCCTGAAAGCTCTGATTCTCTTAAAACAATCGCAGCATCATGTTTTTCAAGTGATCTTGCATTGATTTCCTGATGATTTGCCGTCACGTATGGGCTCGGAATAAAAATGGTTGGGATTCCAAGAGCCGTTACTTCAGCAATTGTTGTAGCTCCTGCTCTTGCAACAATCACATCGATCGATTTCAGGTACTCTGGCATTTGATGCAAGAAAGGTTTGGTGATCATATTAGGTGCTGCACCTTTTTCCTTTAGTTCATTCAACACTTTTTCATAATGAACCTCACCTGTGATATATAAAAGCTGGTAGTTTTTAGCCTTTAAATCATCTTGCATTTCGATCACTGCTCTATTGATAGGAGCAGCACCTCGACTCCCGCCGAAAATAAGAACCGTTTTTTTCTTTTCATCGAGCCCGAATTCTTTAAGAGATTTCCCCTCTTTTATAGAGACGACTTCAGAGGCTCTAGGGTTTCCCGTAAATACAACCTTTTCAGAAGGAAAATGTGCCTTTGCCTCATCAAAGCATATGGCTACCCTATTAACATATCTCGCTAGGAACTTATTTGTAATACCAGGCAGGCTGTTTTGTTCGTGTATAATGGTCGGGATCTTCAGCTTAGAAGCCGCATAAACAACAGGCCCACACACATAACCGCCTGTTCCAATAACCGCATCAGGCTTGAATTCTTTTAAGTAAGATTTGCTTTTTTGAACGCCTTTTAAAAATCTCATCACCGTTTTGACGTTATCAAAGGAAAGCTTTCGTTTAAAACCTGAAATTTCTATTGCCTTGAAAGGGATATTTTCTCTTTCTACAATTTTCTTTTCAAGTCCATTTTCAGTACCGATATATAAAAATTCCACATCAGGATGCAGTCTTTTCACTTCTTTAATAAAGGCTAAGGCCGGATAAATATGTCCGCCTGTTCCGCCTCCACTGATTACTATACGCATTATACCATTTCCCCTCAATTTTTTTCTGCTCTGAACAAAGTATAAACCCTGTTTTAAACAACAGGGCTCCATTAAAACCTGTAAAGAAGAGTCAAAATAAACGTTTTCGAAACAAAAACTGTCATTTTCACTCTTCAAATCATTTTTTTATACTTTTGCAAAATAAACGTCAACATGGTTTCATTAGCTTCAGCACGCTAATATCTTGCGTACCTGCTGACATTAAGAAGTACGCCAATCGCCATCAGCATTAATGTCAATGATGAGCCGCCATAACTAAGGAATGGGAGCGTGATACCTGTCACAGGAATAAGTCCAGTGACAACTGCGATGTTAATCATTACTTGAATGGCAACCATTGAAATAATACCAACTGCTAGGAAACTCCCATATAAGTCTGGGGCTCCAAGTGCTATTCGTATGCCTCTCCATAATAGAACACTAAAGAGGAGTAAAATGAGTGATCCCCCTATAAAGCCAAGCTCTTCAGACAATATCGCAAAGATGAAGTCCGTTTGGGGCTCAGGTAAATAGAAGAATTTTTGTCTACTTTGACCAAGTCCCATTCCGAACAGACCACCTGGACCAACAGCGTATAAGGACTGAATAATTTGAAACCCACTGCCTAGTGGATCTTCCCAAGGATTTAAATAAGATGTAATTCGTTTTATTCGGTAGGGTGCTGATAAGACAAGTGCAGCAAACCCGCTGAGCCCTATAAGACCGAGAAATATAAAGTGAGCAATTCTCGCACCTGAAACAAATATCATAATAATACAGGTTCCAACCATCACCGTTCCTGTTCCCAGATCCGGTTGAAGCATGATGATGGCAAATGCAGAAAATACAATGCCTAAAGCTGGGGCAAAACCTTTTCGAAAGGATGTGATATTTTTTTGCTTTTCAGATAAGAATTTTGCAAGAAACGCAATCATCGCAAGCTTCATAAATTCAGAGGGCTGAATACTAAACGCACCGACACCGATCCAGCTTCTTGATCCATTTCTCTCCATACCGATACCAGGAATAAGTACAAGCAGCAAAAGGAGAAAACAAACAGCAATCAATATCTTTGACCAAGTCCGCCACGTCCAATAATCGACTCGCATAATGAAAAACATTGCGATAACTCCGATTCCGGCAAACAAAAGCTGTCTTTTTGCAAAATAAAACGAATCATCAAATTTATACGATGCCCACACTGCACTAGCGCTATACACCATAATTAAACCAATCGTCAATAAAAGTAACGTAATGACAACAAGCAAAAAATCCGGAGAAGTTTTCTTATTCGTCAAGAGACCGACACCCCAAGCATAATTTCATTTGGGCTGTCAGTCATATGAGAGACAAGCCCTTATTTAAGCATATGCACGGCGTTTACAAACATGTCTCCACGTTCTTCAAATGTTTTATGTTGATCCCAGCTTGCACAAGCCGGAGATAATAAAATCACGTCTTCTTCTTCAGATATGTTAAACGCCGCAGGTACTGCTTGTTCAACATTATCGACATGTTTTACGTGATGTATTCCAAGCTCTTCACCAAGCTTCACAAACTTAGGTGCAGTCTCACCAAATGTGATAATTCCTTTTACATGTTTCATAAAAGGTTTCAACTCATCAAATTCATTGCCTCGATCAAGTCCACCTGCTAATAAAATAGTCGGTTGTTCGAAGGCTGACAATGCTTTAGTTGTTGCCAGTATATTGGTCGCCTTGCTATCGTTATAAAATTTCCGACTCTGAATTGTATCTACAAATTGCAGACGATGCTTCACTCCACCAAATGTTGTGAGTACGCGTGTGATCGCTTCATTTGAGCAGCCTGCATTTTTTACAACACAAATAGCTGCCAGAATGTTTTCTTGATTATGCTCACCAGGAAGGACAACATCCTTTACATCAATGATATGTTCATTCATGTAGTAAATTGCACCATGTTGAATAAACGCACCATGTTCTACTGGCTCTTTCACTGAGAAAAACACTTTTTTTGCTTTTGAACCTTCTGCTAGTTTTACAACGGAAGGATCATCTAGGTTAATTACAGCGATGTCATCTTCTTGTTGATGTGCGAATACTTTCTGCTTTGCTTTTTCATATTCTTCACGAGTGTGGTGATAGTCTAAATGTGCATCAAAAATATTTAATATTAAGCTGATTTTAGGTCTAAATTCAACTGTTCCCATTAACTGAAAAGAAGACAGTTCCGTTACGATCCACTCATCGCCAGCTGCATTTGCAGCGACTTCACTGGCAACTGTTCCAATATTACCTGCCACTAATGTTTTTTGGCTGTCTTTTTTCAGCATTTCATAAATCAATGTCGTGGTAGTGGTTTTTCCATTCGATCCAGTAATCCCAATAAAAGGAGATGGGGTTAAATGATATGCTAATTCTATTTCCGTCCAAACTGGAATTTGGCGGCGAAGTGCTTCTTGAACCATCACATTTTCATATGGAATTCCTGGATTTTTAATTAAAATTGTAATGTCTTTATCTTCGAATATACGAAGAGGATGACTGCCACAAACGACATCAATCCCCTTTTCAGAAAGTAGCTGAGCAGGTTTATTTTCTTCAAACGGTTTTTGATCATTTACCGTCACATTTACTCCATGTTCATGAAGAATTGAAGCTGCCGCATATCCGCTTTTAGCAAGACCTAATACTAGTACATGTTCGTTTTTTAACATTTGCATCTTATTCAATTATAACCACACCTCGATGTAAATTCCTAAAACAGCAAGTAATAAACCAGCTGTCCAGAAGGTGACAACTACTCTCCACTCTGACCAACCAACTAACTCATAGTGGTGGTGAAGCGGACTCATCTTAAAGATTCTTTTGCCGGTTGTTTTAAAGGAGATGACTTGAAGAATAACAGATAACGTCTCAACAACAAATACTCCACCAATAATGACAAGTAAAATTTCAAGCTTCGTTAAAATCGCAATTGCTACAATGGCTCCGCCTAATGCTAGAGAACCTGTATCACCCATAAATACTTTTGCAGGATGTGCGTTAAACACAAGGAAGCCAAGAACGGCTCCTGCAACAGCTACTGAAAAGATCGCTACATCATACTGGGATTGATTCCAAGCCAGTATAGCAAATGCTCCGAAAGCAATAGCAGCGGTTCCAGATAAGAGGCCATCCAGTCCATCTGTTAAGTTTACGGCATTAGAACCTCCGACAAGCATGAAAACAACAAGGATAAAGTAAGCCCATCCTAAATCAAAGCTGACGTCTGTTCCTGGAATGCGAATCGTCGTTGCAAACTGATAATAATGGAAAACTGCATAAAAGATCACAGCGATCACAATTTGACCGATTAATTTCTGTTTCGATGTTAATCCAAGATTTCGTTTCATCGCTACTTTAATATAATCATCTAAAAATCCTAATAGGCCGTAACCAAGTGTGACAAATAACAGTAAAAACATTTCTGGACTAATCTCAGAAAATTTGTTGATCATCACAATTGTTGTAATAGTGATAGAAAAGATAATCATGATGCCGCCCATTGTCGGCGTCCCAGATTTCTTTTGATGGGACTGCGGGCCCTCTTCTCTAATACTTTGACCAAATTTTAGTCTTCTTAAAAACGGTATAAAAATCGGGGATAAAAGAACACTGATTAAAAATCCCATTATGATTGTAAACAATATCACCTGTTCAAGCATCGTTCTTTACTCCTTCCGAATTTCCAAAGCCGTTTTCCATCAGAAAATTGCATTCATTATTATGGTATTCATTCGCGTTCTTCGTATGTTGTTTTTGTACAAAATGCTTCATTTCATTACACTCTTTTCATCATTTTAAGATTTGTTTAGATCTAAAATAGCGTCAATAGCAACCTTTGCATCATCAAAGTCATAGACTTGATCGTCAATAATTTGATAGGTCTCATGGCCTTTACCGGCTATTAAGACTGTATCGCCTTTTTTCGCATTGGCAATGGCAAAGAAGATCGCTTGTTTCCGATTCACAAAGCTATGATAATATGCGTCTGGTACCCCGTTTTCCATATCTTTTAAAATGGCTGAAGGATCTTCGCTTCTTGGGTTGTCTGATGTAAATATAGGTTCATCTGCATATTTCACAGCGATTTGAGCCATTTGAGGACGCTTTGTTTTATCACGGTCGCCGCCGCAGCCAATCACGCAGAAAATTTTGCCCTCTGTTAATTCTTTACATGTTGTGAGGACATTTTCTAAACTATCAGGTGTATGTGCGTAATCGACGATGACAGGGAAGTCTTGATCGCAGTTTACAAGCTCAAATCTGCCCTTGACTCCTTCCAGCTCTTCAATCGCACTCACGATCGTCTCAAATGTTAAGCCAGATACGATCCCAACTGATACAGCTGCGAGGATATTATACACATTGAACTTTCCGACGAGGGCAACCGTCACTTTCTTGATGCCGATTGGAGTGACCAAATCAAATTGAGTTCCCTTCGGCATGATTTGAATATTTTTTGCCATGACATCTGCTTTTCGCTCTAGGGCATACGTCATGACTTCAGCAGCTGTGACTTTTTCAAAATAACTCGAAGCCTCATCATCTGCATTTAAAATCGCATGCTTCGGTTTATTGTGATGAAAGGCACTTCCGAGCTGAGAAAACAGCAAGCTTTTCGCATGTTTATATTCTTCCATTGTGTTGTGGTAGTCAAGATGGTCCTGCGTAAGATTTGTGAAAACAGCAATATCATAATCACATCCATGCACCCTGCCAAGATGGAGGGCATGTGATGATACTTCCATGATGGCTGTGTCTACATCTTGATCAAGCATCTGTTTAAACGTTTTTTGAAGTGTGACACTTTCAGGTGTGGTGTTTTTCACGTCGAGAATGTCATCATTCACCTTCATATACATCGTACCGATTAAGCCTGTTTTCTTCTCGGCTTTTCTCATCATTTGTTCGATCATATGTGTTGTTGAGGTTTTTCCGTTTGTGCCTGTGATCCCGATGAGATTCAGCTTATGAGTGGGCTGGTCATAAAACGCATCAGCTATTCTTGCAAGTGCTCTTTGAGAGTGTTTCACAATAATGACTGGTACCTCTGTTATGTTAAGAGGGTGTTCTGCTACAATGGCAGCAGCCCCGCTTTTCACCGCTTTTTCAGCATAATCGTGTCCATCTACTGTATAGCCTTTTATACAGACAAAAAGGCTTCCCTTTTTCACCTCTCTTGAATCCATTTCAATGGAAGTGATATCAGGATTTTCGTTTATCAATTCGTTGTTTTCACTTTTAAAGTATGTAAGCAGTTCTTGTAATTTCATTTTCATATCAAACCTCTCAAATTCGTTCACGTGCATGTCTTGTGAAAAAAACACACAGTCTATATTTTATCGTAAAAAAAAGGATACATCCAGCGTATTCCTTAAGTTTCTGTTGGAAAAAACACACTTTGGACTCTTTTTTTCAAACTGGCCTTCTCTTTCAACAAAAAGAGGCAGCCAAATGAGTGCGGCTACCCTCTGTTCATTCTTTATTATTCATCGTTTAAGTATAATCTGATCGTGGAGCCTTCTTTGACCTTTGTCCCAGCAGCAGGTGATTGCTTCACTACTTTACTGCCAGTTCCTGAGGCATCGATCTTTAGGTTGATCAAGAGGGATTCAAGATCTGAAACAGATCCTCCTACAAGATTCGGTACTTCAATGGTTTTTGTGTCCAGCCACTGATACTTCTTTTCAATTTGGCCTTTTCTTTTTTTCACACCCATCTCAGGCAGGCTATCCCGCATAATATGACCAACAATTGGTGCGGCAACGGTACCACCAAATTGAATGGTGCCTTTTGGGTTATCCACAGCTACATAGACTACGATACTTGGGTCATCTGCAGGCGCAAATCCGATAAACGACACAATGTGGTTATTCTCCATATACTTTCCGTCCTTTACCTTCTGTGCTGTTCCTGTTTTTCCGCCAACCCGATACCCTTCAACAAATGCATTTCGGCCAGTTCCTTGAGCGACTACACTTTCAAGTGCATACCTGATTTCTTTAGATGTCTCTGCTGAAATCACTTTCTTTTTGGCAATCGGTGATTGCTTTTTCACAACCTCTTTTGTGATTGGATCTATCCATTCTTTTGCAATATAAGGCGTGTAAAGTGTCCCGCCATTTACTGCAGCTGCTACTGCAGCTACTTGCTGAATTGGCGTAACAGATACGCCTTGACCAAAGGCGGTGGTCGCCTGCTCTACAGGACCTACACGATCAAGCGGGAACAAAATTCCCCGTCCTTCTCCTTGAAGGTCAATTCCGGTTTTTTGGCCAAATCCGAAATTTTTGATATAAGAAAATAATTTTTCTTTACCAAGACGGTCTCCTAGCTCTACAAAGCCGGGGTTACAGGAATTTTGAACTACTTCCAAGAATGACTGTGATCCGTGCCCGCCTTTTTTCCAGCACCTGAGTCTTGCACCATCAACTGTCACAGATCCGCTGTCAAAAAATGAATCGCGTTTTAAATTCACTTTCTTCTCTTCTAATGCTGCTGCAAGTGTAATAATTTTAAATGTCGAACCCGGCTCATATGTGCTCCACACCGGAAGATTTCGGTTAAACACTTTTGAGTCAACTGATTGATAGTCAGCTGGATCAAAATCTGGTCTGCTTGACATTCCTAGCACTTCACCATTTTTCGGATTCATCGCAATCGCAATCATACCATCTGGATTATACTTTGCCTGCGCGTTGTCTAATTCCCGTTCTATGATGGTTTGTACTTTTGCATCGACTGTTAATTTCATATCAAGACCATCTTTAGGCGGTGTATAATCGTCTGCTTCATCTGGCATTTTCTGCCCTTTTGCATCAGAATAAAACTTCACAGACCCTTTTTCGCCTTTTAGGTCATCGTCATAGTAGGCTTCAAGTCCAAGTAAGCCTTGATTATCGATTCCAGCAAAGCCGAGTACATGTGAAAGAAAGCTGCCAAACGGATAATGTCTGATGCTGTCTTCTGCTACATACACGCCTTCTAAATCAAGCTCTCTTACTTCTTTTGCTTTTTCATGTGATACCTTTCTGCCCTCAGGAGAAATTCGTTCAATTGATGTTTTTTTCGTGACGTGCTTGTACGCTTTTTCTTCAGACATATTCAGCACAGCTGCCAATTTCTTGCTTGTTTCTGCGGGATCTTTAATTTGCCGAGGGACGACCAAAATAGATGGAGCACTTTTGTTCGTCGCAAGCTCTACCCCATTCCGGTCCAAAATATCTCCTCGTTCTGGTTCGAATGGGAGGTTTCGGCTCCATGAATCTTTTGCTAAGCTTGTCAGCTTCTCACCCATAATAAACTGCACATACCCTAATCTAGTATCTATGATGAAAAAAATGATCACCCCAAACAGCAGCACGAAAAGCAATCGTTTTCTCACTGTTACACTCGACACTCGCACGCCCGGTTCACTCCTTACATATGGCTTGTTTTCATCATATGCAGGCCCGTC
Source organism: Bacillus sp. lyk4-R2A-2 (assembly GCF_030209735.1). Taxonomy (NCBI): domain Bacteria; kingdom Bacillati; phylum Bacillota; class Bacilli; order Caryophanales; family Bacillaceae; genus Bacillus; species Bacillus sp. lyk4-R2A-2. Next base: position 541,480 of record NZ_JARVRK010000004.1, on the reverse strand, counting down.
CTTTTGTAGAACGCACCGTGATATTCTGCTGGAGCAAAAGAAAAAACCTAGCAAGTGATTTGCTAGGTTTACAGTTAATTTGGGCTTTTAAATGTCACAGTGACGACTTTGTCTGAAATCTCCGCTCCACTTTTGACACTTTGTTTCACAGCATAGCCTTGTCCATTTGTTTCTATATGCACACCGGCAATCGAAGCATATTGAAGGACTTCTCTTCTGGACCAGCCTGTCATATCAGGCATCTTAATGGTTTTCCCTGCTGTTTTCAAGAAGACTTTCTGGCTTTCAGAGAATTCAGAGCCCGCACTCGGCCACTGGCGTTTAATGGACAGACCGTCGCCGATGACAACAGGTGTTAAGTGTTTATTTTTGACTTCTGTTTCAGCCTGCTTCACTTCTAAATCCAGGAATGAAGGCATCGTTTCTTGTTTCACTTTTTGTTCGCCTGATTTCTTATTGTCTGTTTTTGTTGGTGCAATATTTAAATATAGCAAACTATTTTTCATGACAGGGTTAAAGATTTGAGAAACCGGAGCTGACCCCGTTTCTGTTTCAGACAGCTGCGGCTGCTGGACAGCCACATAAACAAGTAGCTTCGGATCATCTTTTGGCGCCATTCCCATAAATGAAAAGACGTAATCGTTTCTTCCTTGGAGGTAACCGCCGGCACCGCCAATTTGTCCCGTTCCTGTTTTTCCAGCAACGTCGAAGCCTTTGATTTGATAAGGCTGACCTGTTCCAATTTTCGAGGAAACAACCTCACCTAAAATGTCACGAACTTGCTTCGCTGTATCAGATGAAATCGGTTTTCCTGCCGCTGTTGGTTCGTGCTGCAAAATCGTTTTGTTTGTGTTCGGGTCTGTAATATGGTCAATGACATATGGCTTCATCATTGTTCCGCCGTTTGCTATCGCAGTGGCTGCTTCGATTTGTTGAATCGGTGTGATGGCTGATGCTTGACCATAAGCTGTCGATGCTTTGTCATATTCATATCTATAATTGATTTTACTAGACGCTTCGTTCGGCAAGTCAATCCCCGTTTTGTCATAGAAATGGAACTTCTGCAAATATTGTTCGTAGCGTGTGAAGCCTAGTTTTTCTTTTGCCAGCTTTGCAAAGGCCACATTTGACGAGCGAAGAACTCCTTGATGAAAGTCAATTTTCCCCCAGCCATTTCCGTTGTTGTGGTCTCGGACAAGTCCGCCGCCTACTTTATAAGTACCAGATTGATATTTGTCATTGCCTTGGTAGACCCCTTCTTGGATCGCCGCAGCGAGGGTAAAGATCTTCATCGTTGAACCTGGTTCAAACGCATATGAAATCACATCATTGTTATAATTCGTAATGTCTAGTTCATTTAAATTAAAGCTTGGCCGTTGCCCCATCGCGAGAACCTTCCCAGTTTTCGGATCAACGACTGTGGCAATGATTTTCTTCGGCTTATACTTTTTGGCAACCTGCGTCATACTTTCTTCAAGAAACGCTTGAATTTTCTGATCGATGGTCAGCGTGACATTTTTCCCGTCTTTCGGGGCGACAATGTCTTCTTTACTATTCGGTAAAGCCCATCCGCTTCTGTCACTGTTATATGTCACATAGCCGTCTTTTTCTTTTAAAAATTTGTTCAGTGCCTTCTCAAGTCCCATTGCACCTGACATGTCCTTTGTCGCCTCATTTAATCTGGCATAACCGATTAGGTTAGAAGCAAACATGCCGTTAGGATAATATCGCTTCGTGTCTTTTTCAAAAGCAACACCTGGAAGCTTTAGCTTTTCAATTTTTTCCTTCGTTGAAAAACTAATATCCTTCCCCGCTTTACCAAACTCCACTTGGAATGCATCTTTTGTATTGAGACGCTTTAAAATTTCGCTTTCACTCATATCGATGACTTTCGAGAGCTCTTTTGCCGTCTTTTCTTTATCGACGACATGCATTGGATGCTTAGGGTCCACTGTCATTTTCTTGCTCATGACCGCAATGAGCTTATACACAGATGTATCCTCAGCGATCACATTTCCATTCCGGTCTAAAATAGATCCTCTTTTTGCTTCAAGTGTTTTCTTCGATTGATATTGTTCATTTGCCTTGGCAGCTAATACTTGTCCATCAACCGTTCCTGTAATTTGAATATAGATAAAACGTGCTAGGATGATAAAGAAAAACAGGGCGAAGCAAATACTCGCAATTGCCGCGCCTCTGTTCATCATTTTATTCTTTTTAGGCATCGCCATGTTAATCGACCTTCTTAACATCTTTCGAAATAGTTAAGCCTGCTTTTTTTGCGGCATCAATGATTCTTTCTGGTTCACTCAGCAAGTCTTTTTCCTTTTGTAGCTCAGTGATCTTCTTCGATTCTAAAGATACTTGCTGTTCTAGCTTCTGCACTTCGATATTGGCGTGATAGACAGCAAAGGCTTTAGAAATGATGAGAATCGAGCTGCACATAAGAGCCATGACAAACATGACAAGTAAGATTTTTTCACCAAGTGTGATAGAACCTCTTCTTTTAATGACAACCGATTGGCCTTGCTGCTCTGTTTGAAGTTGCTTCACTTCTCTTTGATAAGCCAAATTACTCATAAGAAACCTCCTTTTTATCATCATCTATGGTGTCGTTTTACTTTTTTTCTGCAATTCGGAGCTTCGCTGAACGGGCACGGTTGTTATGTTCCAGCTCTTGTTCTGATGCAACGATCGGTTTTCTCGTGATCAGCTTCAGCTTTGGTTCAAGTCCTTCTGGAATCACTGGTAGTCCGTGCGGAAGTTCTGGAAGAGAAGACATTTCTCTAAATGTACTTTTACAAATCCGGTCTTCAAGTGAATGGAATGTAATGACAGAAATTCTCCCCTTCGGATTGAGTAACTCTATTGCTTGTTCTAGTGCTTCTTCAAATACTTTCAATTCATCATTTACGGCAATTCGGATCGCTTGAAACACTCTTTTCGCTGGATGTCCGCCAGTTCGTCTTGCAGGTGCCGGAATTCCTTCTTTGATAATGTCAACAAGCTCACCCGTTGTTTCAATTGGCGCTTTTTTTCTTGCTTCTTCAATTTTGCGTGCGATTTGCTTGCTGAACTTTTCTTCCCCATATTTGTAGAAAATCCGAACTAGATCTTCAAATGGCCATTCATTCACCACTTTTTTTGCCGACAATGCGGCTGATTGATCCATTCGCATGTCAAGAGGTGCATCATGGTGATAACTAAAGCCTCTCTCTGGTGTGTCGAGCTGAGGAGATGATACCCCAAGGTCAAAAATCACACCGTCTACGCTTGTAATACCTTGTTCATTCAGACGTTCTTTTAAATATCGGAAGTTGCTTTTTATGAAAAGAATGTTCGCTTTAGAATCCGCGAGCTTCTCTCGTGCATGATCCAGTGCAGCATCGTCTTGGTCAAATCCAATCAATGTTCCTTTTTCTGATAATTGAGATAGTAAATATGAGCTATGACCTGCTCCGCCTAGCGTGCAGTCCACATATGTACCGTCTTCTTTTACGTTTAAACCGTCAACTGTTTCTTTTAATAATACTGTCTCATGTTGAAACATGATGTTATGGTCCCACCTTTTTCAAATAGAAATGAATGTGTAGAAAGCTTGCTGCACAAGGGATTATTATATATCAAATCCAATCATGTTTTCAGCAATTTCAGCAAAAGAATCTTCTTGCTCTTCTGTATATTGTTCCCAGATCGACTTACTCCACAACTCAATTCGATTTGAAACGCCGATGACCACACATTCTTTTTCGAGTTTTGCATATTGGAGTAGGTTTGATGCGATGTTAATACGCCCCTGCTTGTCCAGATCGCATTCGACTGCGCCAGAGAAGAAGAACCGGGTAAACGCACGTGCATCTTTTTTCGTTAGCGGTAGTGCTTTGAGTTTCTCTTCGATTAGTTTCCACTCACTCATAGGGTAGCCAAATAAACATTGATCAAGCCCTCTCGTCAGCACAAACTGTTCTCCGAGACCGTCTCTAAATTTAGCAGGGATGATCATGCGCCCTTTTGTATCAATCGTATGTTGGTATTCACCCATGAACATGATAATCAGAGCCCCACTTTCTCACCCATACTCTCCACTATCCACCACTTCTCTCCACAAAACTTATTCTACACTGTTTCTACATAAAAAAAAACCCTGAACTAGTCAGGGTTCATTAAAACTTTATTTCAAAGTTTGACAATTTGTTGCTTGTTTTGAAATGAAAATGGCATATTTTTGAATGTTTTGAAGAATTCTGGACCATATTTGTTTAAAAAGTACATGATATTCCAAATTCTTTCTTGCGGAGCATCTAGTGGTTTTAAACTATTTTCAATCCGTTCAAAGTCCCGAAGGATATATCCTTCCTTCTCTTCCACACGCTGCGCAACCTTTTGATAAACAAATTGAAGCTGGTCTTCAATAAATTTGGCATTTTTATCTAGCAGCTGCTCGAAGTTTGGTTCAATCTCCAGTGCTTCTTGTCTCATCACGTCATGAGCATTTGCTAATTCACGTTTGGCGTGTTGAACCGCTTGAACAAAGCTGTCTGGAAGACTTTGCTGAAAGTGCGCTTCTTTCTTTTCTTTCACTCCATTTGTCAGCACTTCTTCTACCGACAGTTCTCTAACTGGCAGTTTCTTGTCGATGTGCCTTTCAAGAAGGGTTACATGCAGTCTTGGAAGAACAGGCGCCATCTTTAATTTAAAATGCTCAAAGATTCCTTTCAGCTCTCCCCAATAGTTAACCTCACCGTGTCCTGCCATAAAGGCAAGTGTCGGGAGAAGGGTTTCCTGCATCAAGGGACGCGTCACCACATTGTTGCTAAAACGTTCTGGGTGCTCCTCCACTTCCTGCAAAAGCTCTTCCTTCGTCCACGTAAGCCCCACTTCTGATATAGAAAACCGGCCGTTCTCTTTTTCAATCAGGAAACGTTCCTCATCATATTCGTAAAACAGATTCGCCTGATTGTCACCAGCTTCAATAATTGGCTGATATCCTGCTCGTTTCATAGCAGCCTGCGATTCATTTAAGCGAGCAGTAACTGCATCATTTGTCTCGACAATGTGCTTGAATAACGCACGCTCGAGTGGTTTGACACCTAAGTCACCCGAATTAAATAAAAGCAGTCCATCCTCTTCAAAGAGGTCACATACAATCCATTCAAAGAAATCAGTAAACGTTTGTGATTTGCGTAAACATCGAAGAAGCTGATCAAGCAAGTCATTGGTGTATGCAGATTCTTCATACGTTGAAAACACATCACGGAGCCATGTCTCGGTTTTTTCTTGATCAAGCGGGATTCTTTTCGCAGCCGCTTTTTTGACGTTATGTAATGACAGCTTTTGTTTCACTGGCCCTTTTTCGCCAGATGTGTACACAAAATTAATTTCATCTACGTCATGATCCTCACCGGCTACCCAAAAGACCGGAATCACCGGGACGCCAAGCTCTGTTTCTTTTTCTTTTGCAAACTGAATGATGGATATGATTTTATGTATGGTATAAAGCGGTCCTGTTAATAGACCAGCCTGCTGTCCTCCGACCACCATGACACTCCGTTCATCACGGATCTTTTCAATGTTCTGGCGCATCGCTTTCGATTCAAACTTTGCGTGGTACGCGCTCATATAATCCGCTAAAGCCTCGCGCGGGAAGCTCATTTCCATGAGATCGTCGTATCTCTTTTTCCATGTGTGCTCAGAATGTATATCATAATCAAAAAAAGTCGTCATCTCTTTTTTTTCTTCTATATAATCACGTATGAATAAATTCTGACTTCGGATGGAAAGTTCAGTCAATTGCATGTTTAGAACTTCCTTTCTTCAATAAATAGTTAGTTTCCCGAAAAAAGTATAGCATGTAAATGAGCTCACTCAAAAGATTTTGTTTGCTTTTTTTCCAATACTTCCAAGCTTCGATCAAAGAAAGTGAGATGTGGCGCCGCAACGCTGTGAGCTTGAGCCTTTTTTAAAAGATAGCCAAGGATGGCTTTTCTTTCGGTTTGGCGGCCTTTCACTATATCTTGAAGCATAGACGACTGATTCTCAGCCGTTTTCTCACAAACAGAGACTACATAAGACCAGAGCCGCTCTTTTTCATGTAAGCCCAAGATGGAAACTGCTTCTTCGAATGCACATTTCATCATGTATTCATATGAAGGGTTTGCGATCAATTCCCCGTTTCTCACATGCAGCAAAGCCGTGAGTGGATTAATACAGACATTGACAAGCAGTTTTTCCTCCAGCACCTTTTTCCATTCATCCGTATAGATCATCTGAAAATGAGATGATGTCTCATTCAATGCTTTTTTTATATCAGCTGCTTCTTCATGCTGAAATGCCCCCCACTTAATGACACCGATACCTGTATGGTTCACTGCATGATCTGACATCTTCATAGCTCCGTGCTCTACCACACCTATGTATAATGAATGTCCCGTTTTCCAATTCTCCAAATCTAATAAGTGAGCCATTCCGTTCTGTAAGAATAAGATACGATGAGGAGGTAATGTCGATAGTTCACCAAGCACATCTTGCAAGTGATGATATTTCACTGTCACGATGAGCAAATCAAATTCTCCTGTTATTCCTGTCTGTGCATGAACAGCCGCCTGGCATGTTTCTCCTTTTACTGTTCGCTCAATGCCTACTGCTCGAATCTCTTCTGCCTGTTCGTTTCTTCTTGTAAAGACTGTGACGTCATGATGCTGCGTTAAATAACTAGCACAAAGCAGACCAATCGCACCGCCGCCAATGATTCCAATATTCAACTGCCGCACATCCCTTTTTCGTTTACTTCATGATATCAACTATTTTAACAGGTTCATGTCGTGATGCAAAAAGCAGATGGCGCGCTACGATTGAATTTTTTTAATTTAAAAACTATAATAATAAGTGTAAAAACTTTTTGAGGCGGGTGGGATGAAAACGCCTTCAATGACATCACTGTCGACATTATGTGTGTAAGGGGGAAGATCATATGGCACAAGTAAAACGACTTCTAATTAATTACAAAACGTTAGAGGAATTTAAACAATTTAAGGAATACGGCATACAAGAGCTATCCATGCTCGAAGACCTTGAAAGCAATATGATTGAAAATGACAGCAACTCTCCATTTTATGGGGTTTATTTTGGAGATAAGCTAGTGGCACGTATGAGCCTTTATCAAGTGGACGGCTCAACGACAACGTATTTTAACCACAACCATGATTATTTAGAGCTGTGGAAGCTGGAAGTGCTTCCTGGGTATCAGCGCAAAGGGTACGGCGAAGCACTTGTTGAATTCGCTAAATCGTTCGGATTGCCAATTCGGACCAATCCGCGCGTCAAATCTGCTGGTTTTTGGGATAAAATGGGCTTTGAAGCAGTCAAATATGATATGGAGCGCGATAAGGGTGAAAATCCACTCATCTGGGAGCCCGCACATATTCAAAAAAATACAGGTGAATCCGCTTAAAGGCTGATCACAAAACGCCCCTCCTTTCTCTGTGAGGGGCGTCTCTTTATTTAGCATATTCTTTTAAGCTGATATTCTGTTTGACTCTTTCAACAATACCTATGAGTGCCCGGTAATCTTCTTCTGTCATTTTTAATTGCCGCTTTAAGTGTTCATTTTCTTCTGTAAGTGACTTCAATTGATGCTGTGCATCTGCCAGTTCTTCGCGTAAATGAGTAGGTCCATCAGGTTCTTTTTCAAGCTGCTCTAAAAACTGAATCACTTCTCGAAGGGTCAATTCAGCCTGATTTGAAGTAGTCTTCTCTTCTATGGTTAACGCATGCTGTGGTAAACCAGAGGAATGAATACCTATTTTTTTGCGCAATTCTTTCCGCTGTTTTTTTGCCAGCTCTATGCCTGCCTGATATTGTTTTCTAACGTATGAGTTCCACCTGAAACCACATGCTGCCGCTGTTCTTGACAATGCTTTCCCGACTTCCTCAAATGCGGAAAGCTGCGTTCCTCCGTCTCGAATGTGCCTTAAGACAACTTCTGCTAAAAGTAAATCTTCATCCTGTGTCCATGCGTCCTGCCTTGTAATCGTCAATTGATCATCCCCCCTGAATCTGAATACCACATCATATGCGCCTACTAGAGTAGATAGACTATTTGCAGGGGAGAAACCTAAAAAATAGACAAATAAAAAAACGCAAGGGAAGAATTCCCTCACGTTTTTTTATCAAGCATTAGTTGCTTTTTACGTCTTTGCCTTTGTATGTTCCGCAAGATTTGCAGACACGATGAGAAATTTTCATTTCACCGCATTCTGGGCAAGCTACCATACCAGGTACTTGTAGTTTGAAATGCGTACGACGCAATCTTTTTTTCATTTTAGAAGTTCTTCTAAAAGGTACAGCCATTATTCCCACCTCCTTAAAGAGTTAAGTTAAGATTCATTATTTTCTTCTAAGAGCTTCTTCAAGCCTTCCAGACGCGGATCAATTCGGTTTTGATGTGCATCTTCCGAAATGACCGCCCAGTCATTCCCTTCTTGTGGTGCAGCACCTTTTACGTCCGTTTGGTCGCAAAAGATTTGCATCGGCACTTCAAGAAGAATTTCTTCCTTGACTAAAGGCGTTAAGTCGATGATGTCGTCTTCTACAATAGAAACGTCTTCATCTTCTATGTCGTCTGTCTTATGAAGTACAAATAGTTCTTTCGTTGAAATCGCAAATGGATAATTTACATCAACAAGCGTTCTTGAACAAGGCAATGTCATTTCACCTGTGATGGTTAAATCAAATGCGACTTGCTTTGATTCGATCACTCCAGTCCCTTTCACCTCTACCAGTGAAATGCGACGTATATCTGAATGAAGGCTAGTAAGTTCATTTAAGTCAACCGTCTCATGAAAATCGAAGCTGTTTTTAGCTTTTTGATGTAACTGATAAACTGTCCATTTCAATTGTATCACCTCTAAGAGCAACAAACATGATTATAGCTTTCCTCATGTTATTTGTCAATATTTTTTCTTTACAGTCCTTTGTGATGTCAGAGCGTTGTTTGACATCAGTTCTCGGAATGCCTACACTGAAAAAAATGGGCTTCATTTTTCCCTTATGCTACTGTAGCATAGACCATTTAACCATAGCAAGAAAGGCGGAACATCTATTGAAAGCAACAGGAGTCGTTGTCGAGTATAATCCATTTCATTATGGACATGCCTATCATGTTCGTCAGGCGAAAACACATACCTCCTCAGATGTTGCCATTGCCGTCATGAGCGGTTCCTTCCTCCAGCGCGGTGAGCCTGCCATCGTCTCAAAATGGGCGCGGACAAAAATGGCACTGCAAAACGGTGTAGACATTGTATGTGAGCTTCCATACATATACGCAGTGCAAAAGGCAGAAACCTTTGCAAACGGTGCTGTGGCGATTCTAGATGCTTTAAAATGCCGCTCCCTTTTTTTCGGCAGCGAGGATGGTGACATCAAAGCATTCGAGCGAACAGCTCGTGCTTGGCATGAGAAAAAAGAAGAAATTGACCTTTTCACAAAAGGAAAAGTAAAAGAGGGCCTTAGTTATCCAGCTGCTGCTGCTGCTGCGTTTCAAGAGGTGATTGATCCTAAGCACTTACTGGATCTGTCTCTGCCCAATAATATTTTAGGTTTCCATTATGTCAAAGCCATCTTGGAGAGATCCCCTCACATGCAGCCCTTTACCTCTCAAAGGATTTCATCTGGTTATCATGATGATAAACTACCTGAAAATCAGAAAATCGCAAGCGCAACAAGTATACGAAAAGCGTTAAAAGATCATGGTACATTTGAAACAGTCGCCCCTTATCTCCCAGAAGCTACGCTTAAGCAATTACATGACTATCATTCTTCATATGGTCTTCTACATACACAAGAAGCCTACTTTAGCTTCTTAAAACACGTTTTTCACACAATGGATACGGCAGAACTAGAAGGCATCTATGAAATCGAAGAAGGCATCGAACACCGCATGCAAAAGGCGATTACACATGCGTCCTCCTACGAGGAATATCTATCACTTGTGAAAACAAAACGCTATACGTGGACGAGGCTGCAACGGATGAACACACATCTCTTAATGAGGGTGAAAAAGAGTGCCATGCATGAGCTGCTGAAAGAGAAAAAAGCGCCTTATATTCGTTTACTTGGTATGTCAAAGAAAGGGCAGCAATACTTATCTCTTGTGAAAAAAGAATTGGACGTGCCGCTCGTCAGTAAGCTGTCTGCCTTTTCACATCCCGCACTTAATCTTGATATTCGCGCATCCCGCGTCTTCAGCCTGCCCGTTAGTGAGCCGATGCAAACGAACTTAACGGGAGCGGAATTTAAAACCTCACCGATCCGATATGATGAAGAGACTGGTCTCTTCCAGTCTTAGCAAAAAAAGCAGCCTTGCGGAAGGCTGCTCCAAATTGTTGACACAGGGCGAAAATGATCTTTATTTTAGCCTTTGTCTTCTTTTCAGCATAATAGAAAACCTTTGCAATCCTGACAAAGAATGCAAAGGTTTGTCTACATGCTGAGAGCAGCCTTTATGAAGGCTGCTCTTTTTTGATTAAGATGCTTTCTCTTTTAATTTGTTTAAATAGTTCAGGGCATCTTGCATTGTATCTACAGGCACAATTTTCATATCACTTTTAATATCTTTCGCTGTTTTGACAGCATTTCTATAGTCTGAATTTGGATCACCTTTATCATTCGGTGCAAAGAATATATCTTTTCCTGCTTTATCTGCCGCCACGACCTTTTGATCGATTCCGCCAATTGGACCGACCGTTCCATCGGCGTCAATCGTTCCCGTTCCTGCAATCGCATAGCCATGTGTTTCGTCTTCTTTTGTCAGCTGGTTATAAATTTCAAGTGACATCATAAGACCTGCTGATGGGCCGCCGATATTTTCGATATCCACCTTAATAGAAGGTGAGACTTTCACATTTCGGTCTGTAAATAATGATACGCCAATTCCAACTCGATTCGGCTCTTCTTTAAATGGTTTTAACGTCACTTTCTCCGTCATGTCTTTGCCATTTCGTTCAAGGACAAAACGGACAGATGTACCTGCTTTTTTGCTGCTGATATACGAAACCATTTTATCAGCAGAATCATAGGTCTTGCCATCAACGCTTTTGATTCGGTCGCCCACTTCAATTTTGCCGTAAGCAGGCATTCCTTTCATCACGTAGCTTGCATATACGCCGTTAAACGTGTAATCTACTTTTTTACCTGCTTTTGTATATGCTGCAATCATGGCATTTTCTTGCGAGCTTTTCATCAGCTGAAGCTGCCGTTTCATATAATCTTGATCCGACTCCCCGTCCGCTTTAATATTTTCTTCTGGGACGATTTCATCATATTTATTCATTTTCGCAAGCAAATACGTATACGGATTGGCTGGACCTACTTTAATTGTCATAAGAGAGAAGCTGCCCTTCTCGCCATATCCGCCGTCTACTTGAATGTGGGGAGCAATCTCGGTTGCATCACCCGGCTTTGTCACGTAATATGGCAGTTTGACAAAGGTTAAGCCACATAATACAAGGATAACGACAAAAAAGCTGAGCCAGCGAATATTTAATTTTTTCATTCGATTAACACTCCCATTTATCAATGACATCTTTCAGTGTACCTGTTAGTTGATCTGTGGCAAGCTCACCTGCTTCAATCATCTCCTGCACCTGCACGAACGCACTCGAGCTAAATGTTTCAAGCCTCGGCCGGATCATGACATCAGCGTGAATGGTTTGATGACGGACCAATTCATTTTGAAGGATGTCCAAACTTTGCATAATCACATCCGATAATCTCGTCGCCTTTTCCGTTTTTTTCACTCTTGATACATCAGAGGCGATAATGAGGTCTGCGCCCATATCTTTTAAAACAGACACAGGAATGCGGTCCACAACCGCTCCATCCACTAGCTGTCTGCCGCCCATTTCATGAGGAACAAACACGCCCGGAATGCTGATGCTTGCTCTGACTGCTTGTGAGACAGACCCTTTTTTAAACACGACCTTCTCCCCTGTCTCGAGGTCACAGGCAACCACTGCAAGGGGCATTTTTAATTCTTCGAATTTTTTCCCATATGTAAACGTGTGAATCAGCTGCAAAATTCGATTTCCTTTTAAAAGACCGATTTTTGGCAGTGTATAGTCAGCATAATACTTTTTTCTGAAGACAAGTGCAAGTTTTTTCATTTTTTCTACGTCCTGTCCTGCCGCATAAAAGCTCCCAACAAGTGCGCCAATACTGCTGCCAGCAATCATATCTACCTGAATACCTTGTTTCTCAAGACTAGATAAAACTCCGATATGTGCCATTCCCCTCGCACCCCCAGAGCCTAACGCAAGCCCGATGACTGGTCGCCTCATGAAAATCCACCCTCCTCTTTTCTATGCATATATACGAATCTATTGGTCTAAACATGCCCCTTCTGCTCGTATAGTAATAGAAGACAGGCTCGGCTAGTTTCTTTCTTTTTTGATCACGAGCTCGCCAATAGATCATAACGGCAAGGGGCGAAATCTCCATGAAAAAATGGAACACTCTGTTCATCGCTGCTTTTTTTATCTTTTTAACAGCAACTGTGATTACACATCCACAAGCCTCTTTGCAAGCGTCTAAAAATGGACTTGCAATGTGGTGGGAGGTTGTATTTCCATCATTGCTTCCTTTTTTTATTTTGTCCGAGCTATTAATTAGTTTCGGGATTGTCAGATTTGTCGGGGTATTATTAGAGCCATTTATGCGCCCCATCTTTCGAGTGCCTGGTGTAGGCGGATTTGTCCTAGCGATGGGAATGGCATCAGGCTTTCCTTCTGGTGCGAAATTAACCACAAGACTCAGGCAGGAAGGACAACTGACACAAATCGAAGCAGAGCGCCTCGTTTCTTTTACAAATTCATCGAACCCATTGTTTATTTTCGGTGCGGTGGCTGTTGGTTTTTTTCATCATCCAGCTTTAGGAATTGTTTTGGCCTGCGCACATTATTTAGGGAATCTCGCTGTTGGGGTGACGATGCGAGGATATAAAGCGCGGCATGATGCACATCTGAGAAGCCGTAAGCAAATTTTATTCCCACCGTTTCAAGAGGCATTCAGCGCACTTCATACAGCAAGACTCGCAGAGAAAAGACCGCTCGGCCAAATTTTAAGTGATGCGGTCATGTCATCAGTCCAAACACTCTTTATGATTGGCGGCTTTATTATCTTATTTTCTGTGTTTAGCAAAATGCTGTCAGTTGTTCAGGTGACGGACCTCTTATCCATAGGGGTCGGATATATGCTCCAAACGATGCATCTTCCGCCAGAATTAGATCTTGCGATGATTGCCGGTTTATTTGAAATCACATTAGGAAGTCAGCTGACAGGGTCACAGGAAGTCACCCTTCTTGCTAAAACGATTGTCGTCAGCTTTATATTAGGATTCAGCGGGTTTTCTGTTCAAGCTCAGGTCGCTGGCATTCTGGCGGCAACAGATATACGCTTTAAACCGTTTTTCTTCGCTCGTTTGCTTCACGGGATTTATGCAGCTGTTTTTGCCTTCTTATTGTTCAAGCCTCTTTATGTCTCTCGATCTGACATGGCTCTCCCAGCAGGTGCCTTTGAAGCAAGCCAGCAGGTCGTCATGTACAGCAGTGTGCTTTGGAATCAGCTTGTGACAGCTGGCCCTTTGATCACGCTATGCAGCTTGATCTTGTATACGGCGCTATACTATCAGAAATTAAAAAAAGGATGAGTGCACGGTGCACTCATCCTTTAAATTTTTCTATCAGCGCTTCTTCTACCTCTTTTGGCACAAGGTCTTTGACTGAACCATCATATTTCGCTACTTCTTTGACAATGCTTGAGCTTAAGAAGGAATACTGATTGTTGGTCATCATGAAAAACGTTTCAATGTCATCGTTTAACACTTTATTCATTGATGTGCCCTGCATTTCATATTCAAAGTCTGTCACAGCTCTTAATCCGCGTAAAATGACTTTGGCTTCTTTTTGTTTCGCATAATCAACAAGCAGACCGTGAAAGGATTCGACTTTGATATTTGGCAGATCCTTCGTCGCTTGGCGAATGAGCTCACACCGTTCTTCAACGGTAAATAACGGTTTCTTGGATGAGTTATTTAGTACACATACATACACTTCATCAAAGATCTTTGCACCTCTTTTGATGATATCCAAATGGCCCAATGTGACTGGATCGAAGCTACCCGGACAAACGGCTATGTTCCCCATGCTTTAATTTCCCCGCTTTCTATAGATCGTAATACCAGTCAACCCGTACAGTTCCTGTCTTGATATGTAAAGCTGTCCAGCTTCCTCTGGCAGTATAACGTCCTTATCATGCTCACACACGATCACGCCGTCATCTGTTAATAAGGCATGCTCGTCAATCATGTCAAGAAGTGCTTTTAGCTGTTGATCTTTGTAAGGCGGATCAAGAAAGATCGCTTGAAAGGATTCCTCTCGTTTCACAACGGCTGCAAGTGCACGCTTTGCCTCGTTTCGAAACACTTCACTTTGATCAATCAGCTCCAATTGATTGAGGTTTCCTTTGATCGTTTGAATCGCCTTCATATCTCGATCAACGAATATGCAATGATCGAATCCTCTAGAAAGCGCTTCAATCCCTAAACCACCGCTTCCCGCAAATAAATCAAGGGCCCATCCGCCATCAAAATACGGGCCGATCATATTAAATATCGATTCTTTTACTTTATCTGTCGTCGGTCTTGTTGATTGACCTGGTACCGCTTTAAGTGTGCGGCCTTTTCTCGTTCCAGAGATGACTCTCATTTTTCCACCACTTTTTCTGCTTGCTTCTATTGGTTATTGTGTATGACAAAAAATCCAACATTATCTTACCACAACACTCCGCAGGGGACAATGCGCGGACTTTCATTCATTTACTATGTATAGATCAAGGAAAGCGGGGTCATACTACTTATAACAGCATCTGATGTGGTGCTGTTGCCAACCGCGGAGAAGACTTACGTTTCCCCATAAGTTCTTCCTCCGGTTTCTCCTCTCCCTTTGCCTTCTCCTTAATGATTCATTAAGAATAGAAGGACCCCGCGGGTGATGCCGCGGGGGTTTTTTTGTGTCTTTAAAAGCCCACTTTATAATCATACTCTTTTGCTTTGTCCAATTTGGATTCGTACTCTAATTTAATAAAGGGTTTATATGAAGGCTCAACACGTTTCACAAATGGCAATGAGCTGAGCTTAGCCATATGGCGCTCGAGATCATTCATATCACAATAGATCACTGCATATTTCATTTTCCGTGAAATATAGTGAACATTTCCAAATTTTCTTAGCGCCTTTGACTGCTTTAACGAATGCAGCCAAACGACCATCCCTTGACGTTTGGTTTCCATCTTTTCACCTGCCGCTTTTTCAATTCTTTTCAGTCATTATGTAAAAGACGAGACATTCAAGTCTCGTCAAGATACTTTACAGCCACAGCTGCCACCAGATCCACAGCCACCGCCGCATGATGATAGACCATCAAAATATGGGTTCCCTGTTGGAACTTTGATATATGCTGATACAGCTTGACCGATTTCAATACTAATCTCATCTAAGATGGATTGAATCGCTGTTTCTGCTTTTTTGAAATCAACCACTGTATCGTGAAGATCTAACTTTCTTTTGACCTCACGCATTTCCTTTGAGATCGTTCTATAGTCCGGATGGTATTTGCCGAACCGCTGCACATCCTCATATTGCTCTTTTACTTTTGTAAAATGGGCAATAATTTGTTGGGCTTCTTCGTCTTGCTGGAGACGCTTAAAGCAGTTGCGGTAATGTTCAGCCTCCTCCGACTGAAGAATCATGGCAGCCAATTGATTCGCTTCCTCTTGGAGCTCCACAGATTCGATTGTCGCATACATAAATGATGCACCTCCAATTCATAGTTTACCACGAAACCTATGGATCAGAAAATGCTTTTACGTCACAAATACATCCCATGTCTCTCTTTTCTGCCTATATTCTGGATGACGAGAATTGAGCACAACGGTCATTTTATGCTTTCCTTTTGAGAGATGCTTGACCACAAATGCAGCAGTATATTCATTGCCTGCACGTTTTCCGTCTACATACACTGTAAAATATCCCGCCTTCTCATCCTTTTTTAGTCGCGTAGGCTCAAGATGAAAATCTTGCAGTGTACTTTCTATATAAACAGAAGACCCCTGCACTTTGTATTTTAAAAAGCCTTGCTGCTTCATTTCGCTTTGGGCTTGCTGCATCACATGTACAGCTGGATCTTGCTTTATGACTTGCTTCTCTTCATGTTGACTTTGACACCCGGTGACAAGAAAAAGCAATGCGCATATTGACAGCATCCATTTCATCATCTGATTCTCCTTTCATCTACTTTTATAGGATGCTCAGGAAATAGACATCTTAATCAACTCAAAAAAGCCTCATCCGGCTCCATTTTGATTGCGCATTGCTTGGAACATTTGAATCATCATTTCAGCCATTTGGACACTGTTACTCAACTGACTCACACGATGAGGAATGGTTTTTTCGTAAAAATTCATTTTATCTAATTCAAAGGACGATAGCTTATCAGGATGTCGAGTCAGCTGTCTGTACCAGAGAGGACGCTGTCTGATGAATTTGATTCGATCCTCTTCGGCCATGACAAACTCCAGTACTTCTTTCCGCACCAAAAGCATCCCCTTTCACTTAATCTTTCCTGAAGGAGAATGGGTGCTGACTGCCTCCAGATGAACCTTTCTTTGAGCCATTTGATGAAAATTGTCCGAGTAAGCTTTGTAAAGAGGAAATAGACTGGCTCATTTTGTTGATTTGTTCATTCATTTGATCAGCGTCCATTTTTTTCACAGCAGAAACCATTTTAGACATAAAATCGGCTTTTCCCGCTTCACTTGGCTTAGAGTCTTTTTCTTCTTTCACGTCTCCAGATTGCGTTTGCCGGTAAGGAGACCACATCTCATCTTCCTCACCAAACATGACCCAATTTTCGTATACACTTTGCCAGCTTTTTTCTTGCGTTTGCACTTCTTGAATTAACTTCGGATGGCGTCTGACGAATTGTTTAAATTCATCAATGGATGTTTGTTTTTGCTTGTTTGTCATATCCTCACCCCCCATACAAATGCCTACTATACTATATACATCAGCAGTTATTTTGGTGAGCCTCTTTTTCAATCAAAAAAACAGCTGCGATGGTGCAGCTGCTTTCGTTTAAGATGTTTTTTTAATGAAGTTTTGGGTGTAGTATTTTTCTTTCACACCGACGCCAAGGTGTGTGTAATCTTTATTTAATAACGCCTTTCTATGACCTTCACTATTGAGCCAGCCTTCTACCGCTGCAGGTCCATCTACATAATTATAGGCAATGTTTTCACCTGCGAGCTGAAATGCCACCTCGCCTCTTTCTAATCGGTCTTTCAGCGTACCGTATTTTTTAGATTCATGGGAGAAATAATGATTCTCTTTCATGTCCTCACTATGCATGAATGCCACTTCAGAGGTTTCATCATCCCACTTTAAGATCGGCAGTTTGTACTTATGACGAATAATATTGGTCATATCAAAAATTTGTTTTTGACTGGAAGCTTCGATCTCTTTCCATTTTTCACCCGATATTGCCTCTGGTTCTATCAATTGACCACGATAGACGACTTCGTATGGCTTTTGTTTCACAAATGTATCTGCGTTAAACGCCCTGATGCTTGAAAGGGTGCTTTCAAACTTATCCATGTAAAGCTGAACATATACATCATCGTCCACTTTCACGGTAGGTCTTGTATTCATATCATCTTCTGAGAATTCAAAGCGGTATGAATTTTGTTCATCCTCTACATGAATGTAAGGTGCAATTTGTGTTTTTTTAAATACCTCACTTGTGGCTTGACCGATTTTAAACGGTTCAACATTGAGCCCGTCTCCTGTTGCAAACAATGTCACCACTTTACTATCCTTTACCCCTACTTGAATATAGTGCTTCTTCGATTGATTGTATATCCACCAGTCATAATCATATGCAGAAGGATCAATGCGATCTGGTTCTCCCAGCTGTTTAAGCACTTCGTTTGAAGATTTCCCCATAAAGGACATGAGCCCCTTTTTAGGGATGTTGATCGGCTTATCGCTAGATGTTTCTTCATTAGACACCTTCGGTTCATTGCTGTTTTCTTTTTCTGGTGAAGATCCATATTGAATAAACAGAACGTACGTTCCAGATATAATCAGGAGGATGAGGAGTGTTTTGAGCACAGTTTTCAAATAAACACCTCCGTTAAATTGGCAAGGTACAAAAAGTACCTTCTACTGTCATTTAAACAAAACTCGCTCTATTTATCAACGACAATACAGCCTATTTAACACGAATTTAAAATATGCCCCTCTTAATGAAGAAATCCTTGCCCATGATCTTGATCCTGCTGAGAGATTTCTGTCAGTGCATCTCCTGCGCGATCATTCGATAAATCTTCGACGGATAAATCTCCAAGAGCGACAATCCCTGTTAATGCACCGTTCTTCACAACAGGAATGCGGCGAAGCTGGTGCTCTGACATCAGCCGGACAATTTCTTCAAGCGTTGCATCTTCTTCTGCTGTCAGTACTTCCTTCGTCATCAGCGAGCCTACTTCCTGTGAGTTTGGCTTTTTTTCTGCAATGCCTCTGAGTACAAGGTCACGGTCTGTCACGATACCAACGAGCTGATCTCCGTTAACCACGGGAATGGCACCAATGTCTGCGTCTCTCATTTTGACTGCGGCTTCATACGTATTGTCATCTTGCTGACATGTCACTACTTTTTTTGTCATAATATCTTTAATTTTTTTCGTTTTCACGTTGATTCCTCCATCTGTTATTTTCTTTATTACTGTAACCAGGTTATAAAAGAACATACCTTTCACAGTTGAAAGTTTAACGCTTTCATACTATGATTGTCAGTAAAGGGAATTTTTATAAGGAGGGGTTTTGGGTGAAGTTTGAAGGTACGGGGATTGAAAAGGTAGCAGCTGACTTAAATAAATTAGATTTCATCATGGAAAGTGAAGGATTTGTACGAGCCGATCAATGGGATTATGAGCGTGTGACGTACGACAGAAAGTTTAACATGGTAGAGGGAACCTTTTATTTACGCATTTCCGGCTACGCCACCGAAGGAGATGTAGGTTCAAAAAGAGCACACATACAGCTTCTTACACCTTTACTTGGAAAACATTATTATCCGCACGGTGTTGAATACGGCGAAGGCGAAGATTTCCCTAAGTCTCTCATCCAATCAAGCAAAAAAACGCTTGAACAGCTGAAAGAAAAACTAGAAGCAATGACTGCAGAAGCATAAACGAAAGCACAGCCATCCGGCTGTGCTTTTTTCATTCATATTTCGGAATCAGGGCATCTGGTACGGCATCTTTCGCTCTTTCTTTTCTTGCCCAGTCAAAGAAGACAACAGCAAGGATCGAGCCGTACACAATCTCCTGAATAATTTTCATCAAAATCGCGCCTAGCTGCTGGTCTTCTAGCAGCGGCAAGGTATGGAACATTTCAGGACCTGTGAGCGCAAGACCTGCCAGCGTATCACTCGGTACGCATAGATGCAGCGCCTGTATCCAAGCACCAGCATCAGAATAGGTTGCATAGATCGGTGCCTCACTAAACATGATGAGTGCACACGCAGGAGTCATTAATATCCCGTCTGCCATGATATAACCAAGCTTTAAAATGCCTGTAATCTGAGGCTGACTTTGGACTTTATGAACGAGCGGCCACCACATGAAAAAGGCAGCGATAAAAATGACCACTGTCATCAGCGCATGATAAAACGGATCTGTTTTCACAAAGTCAAACACAAGCGGAATATGGTACATCGAAAACAAGCCGTTAAACCCAAGCAATGCAATTAAAGGCTTGGAAAACACACGAAACATCTGCTGAATGCCTGGTGTTTGTATGATCCGCTCCCAAATGGCCGCAGGTAATCCTGTAATAAGGAGAGGCGGAATGACTAAATAGAGCACTGCCATTTGCGCCATATGTGCACTAAACATAATATGCCCCATTAAATCAATTGGGCTTCCTTTTACGGCGTATAACAGAACAAGCCCCGTCAGAAACAACGTTTTCTCTTTTACCGTCGCACGATGCTTCCCCTTTGTCACAAGAAGCAGATAAAGAGCAGCTGCTATGACAATACTAGTCAAATAGTAAGGGCTCCATAATGCCCGAAATCCGAATATTTCTAAGTTCTCCATTGCTGCGCCTCCTTCAAGGGCAAAGCGGGCTTACCACCAAATAATGGTCAAAAAGGCTAATACGGTAATAAACGCGACAAACACACCTGAGTAAAGAAACAATGCGGGTGTTTCATGCCCTTTTTGGTTCATGTGCATAAAATAATAAAGCTGAAAAGCCACCTGAATAACTGCAAGCAGTAAAATAAATGGTACTGCGAACCAGTTTCCTACGTCTTCAGAAGCGATTGTTAAAAAGGCAACAAAGGTTAATCCAATCATCAAGCCGAAAGAAATGAGCTGATGCTTCATTTCTTCGGCATTTTTCTTTTTACGGTATACAAGATCGACTTTAGACTGATTTGTGTTTTTATTTCCCATTCTTATCCCACCATTCCCATTAAATATACAACGGTAAAGATGAAGACCCACACAACATCAATGAAGTGCCAATACAGACTTGCCACATAATATTTCGGCGCATTGTATAAATCGAGTCCGCGTCTCATATTTCGAATCATAAGAGCGGTAATCCAGCAAAGTCCAAAGGCGACGTGAGCCCCGTGAGTTCCTACAAGTGTATAGAAGGAGGAACCAAGAGCTGAGCTGGTAATGGTAAAATCATACGCATGCACATAATGATAGAATTCATAAATCTCAACCCCTAAAAATGAAGCACCTAATAGCACAGTCACACCAAGCCAAAGCTGCATCTTTTTAAAGGCAAAGTTTTTCATATGATACATTGCATACACACTCGTTAAACTGCTCGTTAGTAGTAGCATCGTGGCAATAAAGACAAGCGTGAGATCAAACATATCAGTTGTTTTTGCTCCGCCTGCATTAGAGTTTTTCAGCGCCAAATACGTGGCAAAGAGCGATGCAAACAGAACGGTTTCTCCCCCAAGAAACAACCAGAACCCGACGAACTTATTCTTTCCTTCTAACGTGGCTTTCTCAGGAGAAGCCGGAAAAGTTTCTGCTGTCATTTTTTGTGGTTCCATTATGCTTTCACCCCTTTATCATCGTCATCGGTCAAATCTTCTTTGTGAATATGGTACCCATGATCGTCTTTAAGAGAGCGAACCAGCATGGTCGCAAATGTAATGCCAAGACCAATGAGAATCACTGGAAGCCCCCAGCTATGCTCTTGACGATACATGAAGCCAAACGCTGACACAAATAGACCGAATGAGATAATGACAGGTAAGATGGAATTATTCGGCATGTGAATATCATCGAGCGGTTCAGATGCTGTCATTCCTTTTTTACCATCCATTTTTTCAATCCATAATGGATCTAGTCCTCTGACAAGCGGAAGCTGTTTAAAGTTATATTCTGGCGGAGGTGAAGACACTGCCCATTCAAGCGTTCTTCCATCTCCCCAAGGATCGCCCGATACACGCTCCCCTTTTGCTGTCGTCCAGATGATATTAATCAGCATGATGACAACAGCTACAAACATGAACAGTGCCCCAATCGTACTGACCAAGTTCCCAAGGTCTAGCCCCTGACCCGGCAAGAATGTAAAGACTCGGCGCGGCATGCCCCAAAGACCGAGAAAATGCTGGATAAAGAAGGTTAAATGGAAACCGACGAAAAACAGCACAAAGCCAATTTTCCCAAGCTTCTCATTCAGTATTTTTCCAAACATCTTCGGCCACCAGTAATGCACACCAGCTAAAATACCGAATACAACCCCGCCGATAATGACGTAGTGGAAATGCGCCACAACAAAGTACGTATCATGGAACTGATAATCTGCTGCAGCTGCTGCAAGCATGACTCCGGTTACCCCGCCAAGTAAAAACGACGGTATAAAGGCAACGGAATACAGCATTGGCGTTGTAAACTTCACATTACCGCCCCATATGGTGAGCAGCCAGTTAAATACTTTAATTCCTGTCGGCACCGCA
Source organism: Bacillus sp. lyk4-R2A-2 (assembly GCF_030209735.1). NCBI lineage: Bacteria > Bacillati > Bacillota > Bacilli > Caryophanales > Bacillaceae > Bacillus > Bacillus sp. lyk4-R2A-2. The sequence goes on along the minus strand of NZ_JARVRK010000004.1, from coordinate 519,374 downwards.
ATCGCCATTGTGGCTACAGCAAAGATGGCATTGGCAATCGGACCAAGTCCAGTTGTGAACATGTGATGCGCCCACACCATGAATCCAAGGAAACCAATCAATACAGTCGCAAACACCATCGACGAATACCCAAACAGCCTTTTTCTTGCAAACACTGGAATGATTTCAGAAAATATTCCGAATGCTGGCAGGATTAAGATATAAACTTCTGGGTGTCCGAAAATCCAGAACAAATGCTCCCAGATGATTGTATTTCCGCCGAGCTCTGGATTAAAAAAGCTCGTATCAAACATTCTATCAAGCATCAGCATCGCAAGCCCTGCAGTAAGCGGCGGGAATGCGAATAAAATCAGTGCTGAGGCGACAAATGTCGTCCAAGTAAAGAGCGGCATTCTCATATACGTCATACCAGGCGTTCTCATATTAATAATCGTTGCAAGAAAGTTGATTCCGGCAATTAGCGTACCAATACCCGCTATCTGCAACCCTAAAATATAGAAATCCATGCCGTGTCCTTCTGAATTCAGCGTGAGCGAAGCGTATGCAGTCCAGCCTGCATCAGGTGCCCCGCCCATAAACCATCCAAGATTTAAGAAAATTCCTCCGAAAAAGAACAGCCAAAAACCAAGTGAATTCACAAATGGAAACGCTACGTCACGTGCACCAATTTGAATAGGTACAACCGCATTCATTAATGCAAATAAAAGCGGCATTGCTGCAAGGAAAATCATCGTTGTTCCATGCATCGTCATGACTTCATTGTAAAACCCTGCACTTACAAAATCATTTTCTGGGATGGCTAGCTGAATACGGATTATCATCGCTTCCAGGCCGCCAATTAAAAAGAAAAATCCCCCTGCCACTAAATATAGTATGGCAATTTTTTTGTGGTCAACCGTCGTCAAGTAATCCCATAAGACAGCGCCAAACCCCCGCTTTTTAGCTATAGTACTCACCATGAAATCCCCCTCTTATCTCCCATTTGCCCCTTTTCATATAGATGTTTTAACTTTACACAGACTGTGTCTGACAGATGGCTACTTCTTGGTTGTAGAGACATATTCGGGAGCTCTTAACAAAAACTTCACATCGATTACATACCCTCTTACACATTCCTATTAGAAATTACTCGATTTTAAGTCCTTTTAAATACTCATAAAGTGCATCTGCTTCTGAGTCATTTAATTTAGGGTACGTCCCTGTCATTTTATTTCCTGGTTTAAAGCTCTCTGGATCTTTCAGCCATGCTTTCACGTTTTCTTTGTTCATGTCTTTAATTCCAGCTACTTTCGTTCGCTCTCCGAAGGTTGCAAGGTTTGGTGCTGTCCTTGCTGCTTCCGGCCGTTCGTCCCCAGGCTCTACTGCGTGACAGCTCAAGCAGTTTTTCTCTTTAAATAATTTTTCACCTTCAAGGGCAAGATCTTTTGTGGATGTAGGCTTCTTGTAATCAGCCATTTTTTTCGTCCATCCTAAAAACTCATCTTGAGAAAGCGTTTTAACTTTAAAGTCCATTAAAGCATGCGAGGGACCGCAAAGCTCCGCACATTTCCCGTAGAAATATTCTCCTGCATCTTTCGTTCGTTTTGAATCAAAGGTTAAATAAAACTTGTTTTCATTGTCTGTGTTTGTATCAATTTTACCGCCAGCCGATGGAACCCAAAAAGAGTGTTTCACATCAGATGCTTTCAGCTTGAAGTAGACCTTTTGATCTGTCGGTACAATCAATTCCTGACTCGTGACAATCCCATAATCAGGGTATTCGAATTCCCACCAATATAAACTGGCTCTTACATTGACAACAAGTGTCTTTTCAGGATCTCGTTTTTTCTTATCCATAGCGCTTGTATCCCCAAGCTCAAGCGTGTATGCCACAACAGGCACAACGAGAATAATGAGGAGAAGAATCGGAATCGCTGTCCACGTAATTTCTAGGTTACGGTTCCCTTCCACCTGCTTTGGAATCGTATCTTCTCCAACTTTAGAACGTTTGAATTTAATGATGACGTAAAAGAAAATGATCGATACAACAATGACGACAAGAACCATAATGAGTGTACTCAGTACCGTTAGGAAAAATTGTTTATCTGCTACTTCCCCAACTGGTTTGAGTGTTGATAAGTATGGTTCACCACAGCCCGCCAAAACGAGCGTCAATAAGAGAAACAGTGAATAAACACGCCATTTTCTTATCATAATTTGTCCCAACCCCTTTAGCTTGATCTCCTTTGCCTTTCGCTTTTTACCTCTTATTTATAAAATCACTTTTCACCCATCCATAACCCCCGCCTCTTATAAAAGCACTTACATTTCCTGTTTTCATAAAAAAATGATGTTTTTACTCAAAATACCATCTATGTATAAACAGAAAGCCGCCTAAATAGAACTGAATATCAGGCGGCTTTCATAGTTGTTAGAAAATGTTGTGTTATAAGATATAGCCTTGTTTTGATGTGATCAAAGTGTATTTTACTCTAGAATAGTGTAATAATAATCATCGCGACGAAAAAGATGGTTAAGTAGTTTAATGAATAAACGAACATGAGCGTTGACCACTTCATGACGTCTTTCATTTTAAAGCCCATAAGGCCAATGACGAGCCATCCAATATTCAGCAATGTGCCAAGTGCGACAATCGGCCATCCTAATCCACCTAAGAAAAATGGAAGCGGGAGAAGACATGCTGTCCAAATGATGATTTGGCGCTTCGTGACTTCAAAGCCATAAACGACTGGCAGCATTGGAATACCTGCCTTACGGTAATCTTCCGTTTTCTTAATCGCAAGTGACAGGAAGTGCGGGATTTGCCAAATGAACATAATCATAAACAAAACCCAAGCCGTTGTGTCGATTGTACCTGTGACAGCTGTCCAGCCGATTAATGGCGGCACCGCACCAGATACACTTCCAATAACGGTATTAATGGTGTAATGGCGTTTAGACCACATGGTGTAAAGAACCGCATAAGTAAAGACTCCGATAAATCCAATCACTGCTGATGTGATAGTTGTCATCAGAAGCATGATGAGTCCAAGTACAACAAGCAAAATACCAAATGCATACGCTTGCCCCGGCTGAATCTTACCTGTAACCGTCGGTCTTGTTTTTGTTCTTTCCATTAATATATCAATATCACGGTCAAACGCATTATTAATGGCGCATGAACCGGCAATAATAAGAGAAGAACCAATCATTGTTAACAGCACAATATCAAGATTCCCAAGGAAACTCATCCCTGTAAAATAAAAAGCAAGCCACATTCCAGTAAATGTTGTAATGAAGTTGGAATTGACGATGCCCATTTTAATCAGAGCAAGAAAATCTTTCCAAGCTGTTGTTTCTTCTATTTGTCCATGAATAGCTGCTTCCGCGGCTGTTTTGGAATTTGCCAATGTGTATAACCTCCCTTGCCCAAACCTTCAAACAAACAATGAAACGTAAATTCGTTACAACTCTATCATACAAGATAAACAGCTGTAAAAAAACATCCTATTAAATAATAAACGACAATCTCGAAGTTATTTGTGAACTTTTAGTGAATTTATTAGGATTTATCTGTGTTTCAGAAGGCGGTGCAAAATGAAATATTCTCTCCTCTATTTCTATCAGACTGTGAAAGAAAGATCAAGCACTCTAAATCTGTAAACTTTGTGAACTAACATATCATTTTTTTGTGAACTTTGGTCATTATGAATTGCAACAGAACACGCATTTGGCTTAAACTTGAGAGCATGTGAGGTTTTTCAATTAGATCAGAAGTTTTTTAGAGAAGGTGAAATAATTTGATGAAATTTGCTTTAAGGTTATTGAGCGTGATCACAACATTTGTGATGCTGATCGTTTTGATTGGCGGTGCGCTTGTGACGAAAACCGGCTCGGGTCTTGGCTGCGGCAGGCAGTGGCCCCTTTGTCACGGTCGTTTCTTCCCTGAAATGAACCCTGCTTCCATCATCGAATGGAGTCACCGCATGTCAACAGGGGTTTCAACCATTCTTGTCTTGGCACTGGCGGTCTTATGCTGGAAAAAGATTAGTCCAGTATTTCGTGAAACCAAATTTTTGGTCATCATGTCGATTATATTCTTACTGCTACAAGCGCTGTTAGGGGCTCTTGCCGTCGTGTTTGGTTCCAACGCACTTGTCATGGCACTGCACTTCGGTATTTCACTCATTTCTTTTGCTTCAGTGTTATTGCTTGCGCTTCTTGTATTTGAGGCAACCCGATCTGAAACAAAGCTTGTGAAGCCGCTTCATATCGGCAAAAAAATGCAGTTTCATATTTATGGTTTGATCACCTATACGTATATCGTGGTGTACACGGGTGCTTATGTGAGGCATACAAAGTCAAGCCTTGCTTGCTCTGTTTTCCCGTTTTGTTCAAAAGACGGTGCACTTCCAGCATACTTTAATCAGTGGGTGCAAATGTCTCACCGAGCAGCAGCACTTCTTTTATTCGTCTGGATATTTGTTGCGATGTTTCATGCCATGAAACATTATAAAGAACAGAAGCAGCTGTATTATGGATGGATCATTTCAGCCATTCTCATTACACTTCAAGCGATTTCAGGTGTGATGTCTGTGTATTCTCAGCTCGCACTAGGTTATGCGCTGGCTCATTCATTCTTTATTTCCTGTTTGTTTGGAGTACTCTGTTACTTCTGCCTACTCATTGCCCGGTTTAAATATGAAAGCAAAGAACCATTCAAATAAGAATTTGTATCCCCCTTTCTTGCGGAATGGGGGATTTGTTTTATTGTTGTTTTGCTTCTTCAAATAGCGAAATGGCTTTTTTGCGTCTTTCCTGGTGGTCAACTGCCGGCAGCGGGTATGTATCACCTAGCACACAGCCCGATTTCAATTGCTCATCAATCGGCATTTTACTTGGTTCATGAATCCATTTTTCATCGACACGCTCTAGCTCTGGTACATATTTTCTAATCAATTCCCCGCTCGGATCAAATCGCTTTGACTGAGTGGTCGGGTTGAAAATACGGAAGTACGGCACCGCATCTGTTCCGACGGAGGCTGCCCATTGAAATCCTCCGATATTTGACGCCTCATCATAATCCACAAGTTTTTTTGCAAAATACGATTCGCCCTTTCTCCAATCAATCAAATAATCCTTTGTTAAAAATGAAGCTGTAACCATCCGCAAGCGGTTATGCATCCAGCCCTCCTCATTTAACTGTCTCATCCCTGCATCAACGAGCGGAAAGCCTGTTTCTCCTTTACACCAAGCTTCAAACAGCGTCTCATCTTCATTCCATTCCATTCCTTGAAACGCCGAATTGATTTCTTTTTCTTTCATCTCAGGATAATGCGCATAAATCATATGATAAAAATCACGCCATGCCAGCTCTTTGATAAAAGTCTCTCTGCCCTCGTCTTCATAGAGTGCTTCTTCATATATCGCATGAAAGATTGTTCGAATCGAAATAGTGCCTGTTTTTAAGAACCGCGACAGCTTGCTCGTTCCAAAAACAGACGGAATATCTCGTTTCTCATGGTAACGCGTTAATCTTTTTTGAATAAATTGATGAAGCGTGTTCATCGCTTTGTCTGAGCCGATTTGATCAAACTTCCTTGAGCAGCCCTTTATCAATTCTCGCAGTTTATCATTTCCTTTTTGCGAAAGTGGCTCATCACAAATCGTATGCTCGCTGCTAAAAAATGATTTGTCAACTTTTATCACAGGCTGCTTTTCTTGCTTACGCCATGATTGATAGTATGGGGTAAACACTTGATAATGTGACCCATCTGCTTTTAAAATATCTCGCGCCCCGTGAAGGTGTGTATCTTGCCATGTTGACACATGAATGCCCTTCTTTTCTAAAAAATCGGTTACTTGCTTGTCACGCCTTTGACCGATACCCACCTCATCTTCGTTAAAAAAGACGGCTTTGATGTCATACACTTCCATGACCTGCTGAAAGGCGCGCAGGACATCATCATGGAGAAGGTGAACATACACTTGAGATTCTCTCGCTTCCTTAACGAAATGCGCCAAGTTTTGAAAGAAATGTTCGTTATTTATATCCATTTCCATTTCAGTAAAGAATGGATCTAGATGATAAAGAGCCAATAATTTGTACTCGTGTTTTTTTGCATAAGTGATCGCTTTTGACAAGGCGATATGATCATCCAATCGCATATCTCGGCGAAACCAAATCACGACAATTTCCAACTTTCTTCACCTCACTCTATAGTGTAATCACTCTCGCAGGCTGCTGCACATTTTAATGCGCTCAAAAAAAGACACATCACGATGGATGTGTCTCAGATTGTAGACAAAGGGCTAAAATGATTTTTATTTTAGCCCTTTGTCTTCTTTTCAGCGTGATAGAAAACCTTTGCAGTCTAGGAAGGGCGAGCACCGGAGCGGAGCGAATTTGACATTCGTGAGCACCGAAGCGCAGACCTGACAAAGAATGCGAGGGTTTGTCTACACGCTGAAACACATCACGATGGATGTGTCTCACTTATTATTCAGGCTTTAAAACAATCAGCAGATCTCCGGTTTGAATCGGTTCTCCATTTGTCACATGTATTTCATCTACGACCGCAGTGAATGGGGCTTGTACAGTCGTCTCCATTTTCATGGCTTCATTGATCATCAAATGCTCACCTTGCGAGATTTTCTGTCCTTTTTCCACGAGCACTTTGATGACAGTGCCTGGCATTGATGCGGCAATGTGATTTGGATTTGAACGGTCCGCCTTCATTTTTTCTTGAACGGATGATTTGATGCTTTCATCCTTAATCACGACTTCACGCGGCTGTCCATTTAGCTCAAAGTAAAGAACTCTTGTGGCATCTGGATTCGGTTCTCCAATTGACACGAGTTTAACAATGAGGGTTTTTCCTTTTTCGATTTCTACCTCAATCTCTTCACCAAGCCTCATCCCGTAGAAGAACGTTGGTGTGTCAAGAACAGAGATGTCTCCGTAGCTTTCTGCTGTTTGGGCAAATTCAGAAAAGACTTTTGGATATAAGGCATACGCAATCGCGTCTTGCTCTGTCAGCGTCAGGTCATGAGATTCTTTGAACTGCTGCTGAATAGCTTCAAAGTCAACTGGCTTCAGCTTTTCACCAGGTCTAACAGTGAGCGGTTCTTCTCCTTTTAAAATCAGCTTTTGCAATTTTTCAGGGAACCCGCCATGCGGCTGGCCTAAATAGCCTTTAAATAGCTCCACAACAGAATCAGGGAAGTCTAAAGTTGCTCCTTTTTCATAGACATCTTCCTCTGTTAAATCATTTTGCACCATATAAAGTGCCATGTCTCCGACTACTTTAGAGGAAGGTGTCACCTTCACAATATCACCAAACATGTCATTCACACGTCTGTACATTTCTTTTACTTCGTTCCAGCGGTCGCCAAGTCCGACACCTTTCGCCTGTTGCTGCAAGTTACTATACTGTCCGCCAGGCATTTCATGCTCATAAATTTCTGTATGAGGTGAATTCATGCCACTTTCGAATTCACGGTAGTATTTTCTAACAGAATCCCAGTATTGAGAAAGGTGTTCGACAGATTGGACGTTCATGTCTGGCTTTCTTTCATGCCCATCTAAAGCATAGTACAGTGAGCTTGCGCTTGGCTGCGATGTGAGTCCTGCCATAGAGCTGACGGCCATATCGACAATATCAACACCTGCATCAATTGCCCTTGCATAGGTGAACAGTCCATTTCCACTCGTGTCATGTGTATGAAGATGGATAGGGATTGTGAGTTCATCTTTTAAAGCAGAGACTAACTCATAAGCTGCCTGCGGCTTTAATAATCCCGCCATATCTTTAATACCTAAAATATGTGCACCGGCAGATTCAAGCTCTTTCGCAAGAGATACATAGTACTTAAGATCATATTTCGGACGAGATGGATCGAGAATGTCCCCCGTATAACAAATGGCTGCCTCTGCCACTTTGCCTGATTCACGAACAGAATCAATGGCAAGTGTCATGCCTTTGACCCAGTTTAAGCTATCGAAAATACGGAACACGTCAATGCCTGCCTCGGCAGATTCCTTTACAAATGCTTTAATCACATTATCCGCATAGTTTGTATATCCGACAGCGTTTGATGATCTTAAAAGCATTTGGAACAACGTGTTTGGCACTTCTTGGCGAAGCTCTTTTAATCGCTGCCAAGGATCTTCTTTTAAGAAACGGTACGCAACATCAAATGTAGCACCGCCCCACATTTCCATACTAAACAGCTCTGGCCATAAACCTGCTGTCGGCTGGGCTACTTTCTTTAAATCATGAGTTCTGAAGCGGGTCGCAAGCAGAGACTGATGCGCGTCCCTAAAGGTTGTATCTGTTAAAAGGACGCTCTTTTGTTCTTTCACCCAATTGGCAAGGCCCTCAGGTCCATGCGCATCTAACAATTGTTTAGCCCCAGATGGCATCTCTTGCTTGAGAGGAAGCTTCGGTACAACAGGCTTATCAAAATGAGGCTTCTTTTTCTCCGCAATACCAGGGAATCCATTAATGGTCACGTTACCAATATAAGTCAGCATCTTCGTTCCACGGTCTTTTTGTTTAGGGAAATTAAATAGCTCTGGCGTTGAATCGATAAACGACGTATCGTATTCCCCTTTTAGAAACTTCTCATGCTTTGCCACGTTTTCAAGAAACGGAATGTTTGTTTTAATTCCGCGAATCCTGAATTCCTGTAAGTTTCGAACCATTTTAGCAGCCGCTTGGTCAAATGTGAGCGCCCATGTGGACAGCTTGACCAATAGTGAATCGTAATAAGGTGTAATGACTGCACCTTGAAAGCTGTTCCCTGTATCAAGTCGTACACCAAATCCCCCGCCTGAACGGTAGGCCATAATTTTCCCTGTGTCTGGCATAAAATCATTTAAAGGATCTTCTGTTGTAACCCTTGATTGAATGGCAAAACCATGTGTGAAAATATCTTCTTGCTTTGGTATACCGACTTCCTTGCTGTGAAGGTCATAGCCCTTTGCGACAAGAATTTGGGTTTGGACGATATCGACACCAGTGATCATTTCAGTGATCGTGTGTTCTACCTGTACCCTTGGATTGACTTCAATAAAGTAAAACTCTCCATTTGCAACAAGGAATTCTACAGTTCCTGCATTGATATATGATACATTCCGAGCCAGCTGAACAGCCGCTTCGCAAATGTCTTCACGCAGTTGATCTGTAAGAGACACACTTGGCGCCACTTCAATAACTTTTTGATGCCGCCTTTGAACAGAGCAGTCACGCTCATATAAATGAATGATATTGCCGTGATTGTCACCAATCACCTGCACCTCAATGTGTTTCGGATTTTCAATCAGTTTTTCAACGTATACTTCGTCATTTCCAAAAGCCGCTTTTGCCTCTGACTTCGCACGGTCATAGGCTTCCTTCAGCTCCTCTTTCGTTCTGACAATCCGCATACCCCGGCCGCCGCCGCCTAGTGAAGCTTTAATAATAAATGGGTAACCGTATTCTTCACCGAATTTTTCGACTTCTTCGGCCGAGTCAACTGGTCCGTCACTTCCTGGAATGACTGGAATTCCAGCTTTTTTCGCTTCTTCTCTTGCCTTTACTTTATCTCCAAACATATCTAAATGTTGAGAAGTTGGGCCGATAAATTGAATGCCTTCCTCTTCGCATCGTCTTGCAAAATGAATGTTTTCAGATAAAAATCCGTATCCTGGATGAATCGCATCCACGTCATTTCGTTTTGCAATTTCGATGATCCCCTCGATATCAAGGTAGGCATCAATCGGCTTTTTCCCTTCTCCAACTAGATATGCTTCATCGGCTTTATAGCGATGATAAGAGCCCGAGTCTTCTTTGGAATAAATGGCTACTGTACGTAAATTGAGCTCCGTACAGGCCCTGAAGACTCTGATAGCAATTTCCCCTCTGTTTGCAACTAGAACCTTTTGAATTGTTCTCTGTGACATTTCTCACTCCTCCATATCCCTTAAAATTTTATATGTACTCTATAATAAAGGAAGAAATGAAAACTGTACACTTTTGTTTTCTAAAGATTCAAAGTTTTCTGCAATCCATTTTTTTGAACTGATGGCTTGCTCATTGATTTTTTCTTTTTGTAACGCTCTTTATATTCAGTAAACATGCTGATATTCAGCAATATTCCCATACAACCGCTCAGTAAAATGATGGACGATCCCCCGTAGCTAATAAACGGAAGAGTGACCCCAGTAATCGGAATCAGACCTGAAACACCGCCTAAATTAATGCATGTTTGGATCGCAATCATGGAGGAAATTCCTATTGCAAGCAAACTTCCAAATGGATCTTCACACTTTCTTGCAATATAAAAACCTTTCACGACGATGAAGCCAAGGAGAGCGAGTACAAAAAATACGCCGAAAAAGCCAAGCTCTTCTGAAATGATTGCCATGATAAAATCTGTGTGCGGCTCTGGAAGATACCCGTACTTTTGAACGCTTTCTCCTAGACCCAGTCCAAAAAAGCCGCCTGATCCAATGGCGTAATAGGAATTAATCAATTGATGTCCAGTATCCCCTGCATCTTTAAAGGGATCTTGGAAACTCTCAAAACGCCCAAGGCGATTTTGCGTGAATATTTTATCCCAGAACAGAATAATAAATGGGGTTACGATGACCATCACGGCACTAAATAACGCCAGCAGCTTCGCAAGTGTTTTCCCGCTAAACCCTGAGCATAAAATCATCGCAAGAGCAATCATGCCAATGATAAAGGCTGTCCCATAGTCTGGCTGCAAAATGATAAATCCGCATAAGATCGAAACAATCACGATTGGAGGTGTGACTCCTCGTAAAATATGATCAATATAATGCTGCTTTTTTGCATACACAGCAGCAAGATAGATAATAACGACTATCTTCACAAATTCCGCAGGCTGAAGACTGAATGGGCCTACTTTAATCCAGCTTCTTGCGTTCCCTGCAATATGACCGCCAAAGTACACATAGATGAGGGAAAAAACGGATAGCAGCAGCATACCGATTTGAAATTTCTTATTTGAAAACAGCTGATATGGAACTAATGCTGTAAAGAGCAAGATGACCGCTCCAACGATCATAAATAAAAGCTGTTTCTTAAAAAAATTATCTGGCGCGGCATCGTATCTAATCACAGATGTAATCATACTTGAGCTATACACCATGACCAAACCGAATGCGCTAATTAAAATAATGGCGAACAATAATGAGTAGTCATACGATTTTAGCATTCTCTTTAACATATAATCCTCTTCCTAACGTCTGTTTCTACTGCTTGATATCCTCTTAGCTGTTTTTATTCTACTACATTTTCTCTGTTTGATCTCGTTTTACCTCTTTTATATTGTTCGTCATTCGTGAAAGAATCAAGTCCGTTTGACATGAAACAATGAAAAGAAAATAGAGGACAAAAAAACTCAAACTTATGTTAAGGAAGTTTGAGTTTTCAATCTTTATTTTTTTGTGAACGCATCATGAAGTGCGGAAAGCTCTCTCTCAAGTTTATCGAGTAGTTTCTTACCTTCATGTTGATCAACTAATCCAAGCCGGACAGCAAAATCAATTTCTCTCGATAATCCGAACATTTGAGTATCTAAAACCTCTTCATAAAGAGGACATTGCGGCATCGTTAAGTTGTCCATTTGCACTTGGATCAATTTTAAAATTTTATCTGCATCCAATTTTAATAAAGACAGTGCTTTTTGCCGATGATCGACTAAAATTTCTGACGCCAAAAGTATCCCTCCGTTCCCCAGGCGAGTACCTAATTCTTCTATTTATCATAAAGCGAAACGCCCAAAATTGCAAGCAGATTTGTACAGTTCGCTTTGTAAAAATAAAAAGAAGCCCTCCTTCATTAAAAGATACTCATCTCGTATTTTTCACTCATCAGCTCAAGCAGCTTAATCCCAGCAATACTATTCCCTTTTTCATCCAGAGCCGGACCGAAGATACCGATTCCAAAATCATATGGTGCAGCTCCCATAATCCCGCCTGAGACACCGCTTTTTGCAGGAATTCCGATGTTAATGGCAAATTCTCCGCTCGCATTGTACATGCCGCACGTCACCATAAAGGTTTTACAAATTCTAGCGACATCTTTCGAAAGAATTTGCTTCCCCGTTTCTGGATGTCTGCCGTCTAATGAAAAAACACAAGCAATTTTCGCCAAATCCAAGCTGCTCATCATGATGGCACATTGTTTCGTATAGACGTCCATGACTTCCTCTACGTTCCCTCTAATAATATGATATTGCTTCATATAATAGCACATCGCCCGGTTAATCATGGATGTCTCAAATTCGGAGGCTGCTGTTTCCTTGCAGTATGTAATGCTTTTGTCATTTGCAAGCTCTCTAATGAAGCCAAGCAACCGGCCCAGCTGATCTTGCGGAGTCGCTCCTCTGATTAAACTCGTGACTGCGAGCGCCCCTGCATTAATCATTGGATTCAGCGGTTTATTCGGACTCGCTGTTTCCAGTTTGATCATTGAATTAAACGGGTCACCTGTTGGTTCTTGTCCAACAAATTGAAAGACTTTTTTTGGCCCTTCTTCTGAGAGCACAAGCGCCAGTGCTAATACTTTTGAAATGCTTTGAAGGGTAAATCGTTTATCTACATCTCCAGCTGAGTGGCACGTATTACTCACATGATACACTGCCACAGATAAATCCGTCTGATCCGCTTTGCCGAGAGCGGGGATATAGGATGCTACTTGACCATCTTTGGCCACTTTTTTTGCTTCTTCTACAAATCGCTGAAGCTCTTCATTGTCGCGACATGCCATGCTCATACACTCCCTATCTTTCATGTATGATTAGTGTGTACAAGGTGCAGCATGTTTATGAAAGTGACAAAGCGGGAGAAAACTTCTATAATTTATGTTGGAAAGGGGTTGTCTTGAACATGAGTATCATTCAAATCAAGGGGAACGTACAGTACAAGATCACCATTGATCCAAGTGTATGGATTTTTGATGACCGCAAATTTTTAATGGATTCATTCTTTGAAAAAAATGCAGCAAGTGAAGAGAAACAGCTAGACCAGGAGCTTGACCAAGAGCGAGTTATAAGAGAAGGTCAAACTCTTCCACCTACGTTAAAAACAGAGAAGAAGTACGAAAAGGAAAGACTCGTCACAGGCAGCTTCGGGATGAAGCTTGGCGATATGCTAAAAAATGCTGAGCCGCTTGAACATGCGGATACATGCGAATTTGTCACAGAGACAGGTACAATTGCTGTGCCGCTTTCTCAGGCAATGGAAAGCATTGCTCATTTCAGCCAACATGGTAAGCCAATCACAGAAGAAGGACCCATCCACGTCTATTTCGCGGATCAGTCCAACCTCACTCAGCCGATAAAAGGTGTCAAAGAGCTGATCATTACATAAGAACAGAGGGTCTGGACTATAGCAAATCAGCGGCAAGCTGTGCAAGTCCAGACCTTTCTCCTTTGACAAGCTTGACATGTCCAGATATTTGCTGCCCTTTGAACCGTTCAATCACATACGTAAGCCCATTATTTAAGCTGTCTAAATAAGGGTGATCAATCTGCTCTGGATCTCCCATGAGCACAATTTTACTTCCCTCTCCGACTCGCGTTAATAATGTTTTCACCTCGTGCTTTGTTAAATTCTGCGCCTCATCAATGATAATAAATTGATCAGGTATACTTCTTCCCCGAATATACGTCAATGCTTCGACTTGAATAGATCCAATTCCCGCCAAAATCGCATCAAGCTCGCCCGGCTTTTTTGTATTAAATAAAAACTCTAGGTTGTCATAGATCGGCTGCATCCATGGTCTGAGCTTTTCTTCCTTTTCTCCAGGCAAATATCCTATATCTTTCCCGACAGGCACGATGGAGCGCGCCACGATCAACTTTTTAAACATACCGAGGTCCTCTGTCTGCATTAATCCGGCAGCAAGTGCAAGCAATGTTTTACCAGTCCCCGCTTTTCCAATCAGTGTCACGAGCGGAATGTCACGGCGCAAAAGCAGCTCGAGTGCCATCGTCTGCTGGACATTCTTTGGACGGATTCCCCAAATATGCTCTTGATCATAAACGAGACGTTTTACATGCTCTGCCTTTTGATCAAGCATTCCTAAAGCAGAACCACCTTCATTTCCCTTCATGATGACAAATTGATGAGGGTTGAATGGTGCGCTTGTGACCTCTTTTATTGGTAATTGATTTTGCTTATAAAATGTATTCAATTGCTCAGTCGGAATGTAGAGCTCATGATAGCCATTATCGATGTCCTCATTTTGCAAAACACGGTCACTTAAGAAGTCTTCTGCTTGAAGCCCTATAGCATCCGCCTTTACCCGCACTAACACATCCTTGCTGACCAAAATAACAGGTCTGCCATGAGGCTTTGTTTCTTCCTCTAAGCTTAAATTTTTCGCGACTGCCAAAATTCGATTATCGTTCGTTTTTTCAATAAAAATTTCTTGAAGCTCATGAAAAGAGCGGTGATTCAGTTCAATGCGTAGCGTCCCTTTTGACTCTAGTGTAATTTTTTCATGCAGTTTCCCTTTCGATCTTAAACCGTCGATTAGGCGTGAGACGCGCCGGGCATTTTGTCCAACCTCGTCCATATATCTCTTTTTTGAGTCTACTTCTTCTAACACAACGGCTGGTATGACGACCTCGTTGTCTTCAAATGAAAAGATTGAATTCGGATCCTGTAATAACACATTTGTGTCTAATACATAAATTTTACTCAGGTCCTTCGCCTCCTGATCGGGGTTTCATTCATCCTTGTCTTTCCCAAAACGATTGTTAAAATATATGTTTTCATGAATAAAGTTAGAAGGTTAATTCAACAATAAAATAAATCATGCAGTTTGTGAAGGAGGGAATACAGATGCGACTATTTTTGACATTATTCATGATTCAAGCCATCATTCTGTTGGGCGCTTGTCAGCAGCAGGAAAAGCCAGAGGCACTAGACAAGCAAGATGGACGCCAGCACGTAGTACGGGTGTCAGACTCAACGAAGAAAAAGACCAATCAAGCCCGGTCATCTACAGATGTTGCGCAGCATCTTGTCAAAGTGACAGAGCACGTAGCAGATGTCAATGATGCAACGGCGATCGTCATCGGCCGCTATGCTGTTGTTGGTATTGATGTAAAAGATGATTTAGATAGAAGCAAAGTAGAAAACATTAAATATTCAGTTGCAAAAGCACTGAAAAATGATCCAGAAGGTGCGAATGCTGTTGTGGTCGCTGATCCGGATACAGTCAGCCGGTTAAAAGAAATGGGCAAAGAAATACAAGCAGGCCGCCCTGTCAGTGGGATTATGGATGAACTAGCCGCCATTGTCGGCCGCGTGATGCCAGAGATGCCGAGAAATGAAATTGATCGCCACGAAACAGATCCGACAAATGAGCCGAATGATCAGCTCAAACAAAATGATCAAAAGCAGTTAGACGAACATCAAAACGATCAATCAAACCATCATATGAATCAGAAGAAATAAAGAGAACGGCTTATATCTCCTGTGATATAAGCCGTTTTCTACGCTGATTTTAAGTAGCTGGAAAACATGCTATAATAAATGCAATAAGTGAGGTGAAAAGGATGAGAGTGAAGTGCTCAATATGTGAGAAGCTTGAAACCATTGATGATGATACACTCGTTGCTAAGCGGTTAAGAAATCGACCGATTCATACATATATGTGCGATGACTGTCAGGAACGTATTAAAGTAAAGACAGAAGCACGCATCAAGACTGGCAGATTCTCTCTTTATCAAGATCCTGCGACGAAAGAGAAAAAGAAGAAAAAAGGAAAAAAAGAACAAAAGACATAAAAAAAGACCTGACACATGTTCAGGTCTTTTTTTACGTATTCACTGTTCCTTCTTTTTTCGCACGATGCAGCCGTATTTTATAAATAATCAAAATGGCAGCTGCCACAACTAGGCCTTCCGCTACTGGCAGGAAGATTCCTAGAAATGTGAGAAACGTGCAGCCAAAAATCAAAAACAAGTAAATCACGAGCGCTTTTAAAATCGGTAAACGTCTAGCAAAGCCGAGCTTAAAAACAATAATCGCTAAAACAAGGATGGTGCCATATAGGAGCCACATCCCTGTTTGCGGATTTTCATCGACACGAAACAGCATCGCGAAAAAGGATAGATTTTCACTTACTTCCTGATCATTCAAAAAGATTCCCTCCCCTTATCTTTCAGGGTTCTATCTCTTTAATTCTTCATGGAATTAAGATAATCCTGCTAGCTTTTTCTTCTTCGCTGATTTCTCACGTTCGTTTTTATCTAAAATTTTCTTTCTTAAACGAATTGATTCAGGTGTAACCTCACAGTATTCGTCCTCATTCAAGTACTCAAGAGATTCCTCAAGTGACATAATACGTGGTTTTTTCATGCTAACCGTTTGATCTTTCGTCGCTGAACGCACGTTTGTTTGTTGTTTCATACGGCTTACGTTGACAACAAGATCGTTCTCACGGTTATGCTCACCAACAATCATTCCTTGGTATACTTCAACACCCGGCTCAACGAAGATCACACCGCGCTCTTCAACGCCTTGGATTCCGTAAGCAGTCGCTTTACCTGTTTCCATTGAAACAAGAACTCCTTGACGGCGTCCGCCGACTTGACCAGACTGCATTGGCTGGTAGCTGTCAAACGTATGGTTCAAAATACCAAAACCACGAGTTAATGAAAGAAATTCAGTTGTATATCCGATTAAACCACGTGAAGGCACTGTAAAGATCAGGCGAACTTGACCATTACCATTATTGATCATGTCAATCATTTCACCTTTTCGTGCGCCCATTGATTCCATGATAGAGCCAGTGTGCTCTTCTGGTACATCAATTTGAACGCGTTCAACAGGCTCACATCGAACACCGTCAACTTCTTTTACAATAACTTCTGGCTTCGATACTTGTAATTCAAATCCTTCACGTCTCATATTCTCAATAAGAATGGATAAGTGAAGCTCTCCGCGTCCAGATACAACCCACGCATCAGGTGAAGCAGTTGGATCTACACGAAGACTGACGTCTGTTTGAAGCTGCTGCTCTAAGCGCTCTTCAATTTTACGTGATGTTACGTATTTCCCTTCACGGCCTGCAAATGGGCTGTTGTTAACAACAA
Source organism: Bacillus sp. lyk4-R2A-2 (assembly GCF_030209735.1). Classification (NCBI taxonomy): domain Bacteria; kingdom Bacillati; phylum Bacillota; class Bacilli; order Caryophanales; family Bacillaceae; genus Bacillus; species Bacillus sp. lyk4-R2A-2. The sequence goes on along the minus strand of NZ_JARVRK010000004.1, from coordinate 502,271 downwards.
ACGTCATTTGAAGTGTCGGCTCATCAATACGAAGGATTGGCAAAGCCTCTTGGTGTTCAACCGGACAAACCGTTTCACCTACGTTGATGTCTTCCATTCCAGAAACAGCAACAAGATCTCCTGCTTTCGCTTCGTTGATTTCCACTCGTTTTAACCCTTGGAAACCAAAAATCTTCGTCACACGGAATTGTTTCACACTGCCGTCAACTTTCATTAAGGCTACTTGCTGTCCTACTTGCATTGTTCCTCTGAATACACGGCCGATCCCAATTCTTCCAACATAATCATTGTAATCAAGTAGTGCCACTTGGAATTGAAGCGGCTCTTCATGGTTATCAACTGGGCAAGGGATATGGTTAACAATGGCTTCAAACAAAGATTCCATGTTTTCATCTTGCTTGCTCGCATCGTTACTTGCTGTACCATTGATTGCTGATGCATAGACAACTGGGAATTCAAGCTGTTCTTCTGTTGCATCCAATTCAATGAACAAGTCGATTACTTCATCGACTACTTCAGCCGGACGAGCAAAGTCGCGGTCAATTTTGTTGACAACAACGATTGGTGTTAAGTTTTGCTCAAGTGCTTTTTTCAGCACAAAGCGTGTTTGAGGCATACAGCCTTCATAAGCATCCACAACGAGAAGTACACCATCTACCATTTTCATGATACGCTCAACCTCACCACCGAAATCGGCGTGTCCTGGTGTATCTAAAATATTAATGCGTGTATCTTTATAATGGATCGCAGTATTTTTAGCTAAAATCGTAATACCGCGCTCTCGCTCTAAATCATTTGAATCCATGGCTCTCTCAGCGATATTTTCATTCGCACGGAAAGTACCAGCTTGATGGAGCAATTGGTCAACAAGCGTCGTTTTACCATGGTCAACGTGGGCAATAATTGCGATGTTGCGAAGATCTTTTCGAAGTTTCACATTTTCATCTCCTAAAATAATTAGATAACTTTCATATTATATCACAATCCCCTTTAAATGCCGATCGTTTTTCTGTAAACTTATATTAACTCTAAAAAAAAGGGATGGAGACAAATGAAACAAATCAAATGGCTTCTATTATTATGTGCATTACTTGCGGTTGTCAGTATGGCGTTTATTGGGGTAACTCTTGCAGAAAAAAACGTGCTGGGTATTTGTTTAAGTATTGTGTTTGCCATGATTTTCATGGGTACAGGATTTACATTAAAAAGAAAATTAAACGTGCAATCATAAAATTTCTCAAAAGCCTTTTACATTCTATATGTAGAAGGCTTTTATTTTGGGTAAAAACAAGACCAACCACCTATGAAAGGTCGTGTATAAAGACAGAACATATCATTTAGGCTTAGCAAAAGTAAGCCATCTGAACCTCTCCATCTTTCGACAATAACGTTTATAGTTCTCCAAAATCAAACAGAAAGTTACAATTTTCCTATTCTTCCACAAAGTTTCTCGTGATATGCTGTTCTTGCAACAAAATTTAACAGAAAAGGGAGAGAAAAGAAGCATGAAGAAGATTTTGAGCAAATCGCTCAGCTCTGTTGTATTTTTCGCTTTAGCTATTATTCTTACTTTCACAACAGTAGCTCCTGGGCAAGCAAGCGCTGCAACTTTCAAAGGGATTCCTTTCGAGCAGCAGCAAGTCATTAAAGAATTATTGGAGAAAAACGAGCGTGTCATCAACATTCTCATCAACTCATTTGTTGAGGAAGACAACAACTACACATTTGATGTGAAAAAAGCTGTTGAGCTCGGACTAACTGAAGAAGAAGCGGCGACTGCTGAGAAATTCTTAGATCGCGCAGCTGTTCTGACAATCGTTTTCAGTGAAAGCATCACTAAAAACGAAAAAGGAAAATTGGTTTTTGATGCAGCGAAAGCTGTTGAACTTGGTCTTACAAAAGAAGAAGCAGCTAAATTTGAAAAACTGTTGAAATCAGTGATCAGAATTGCTGACCTTGCTGGTGATGCACTTGTTCTAGACAAAAAAGGTAATGTTGTCATTGATTCAAAAATCGCAAAAGGTATTGGATTCAGCTCTACTGAATTACTTGTTTTTAACCAAATGCTGAAGAAAATTCCTCAAGAGCAATTAAAATCGGTCTATGATGCCATTCAAATTGCTAAAGAAAAATTAAGCTAAGCTCGAAAACCCCCACCTGGATCGCCCAGATGGGGGTTTTTTATTTCAGCCAATAAAGAATGATCATCATGACATACCCTAAACCAAACACGATGCTTGCTCGGTATATTAACTTGCCATAATAGCGCTTCTCGAACTTTCTTTTTTCTTCCTTTTCATCTATATATGGCATGAGATCAGGTGTCTGGATAAGAATGATTGGTTCTCTCATCTCTTGATAAAGTTGCCGGCAGCTCTCACAGGTTTGTAGATGCTCGGCTATTATTTTATTGGTACCCGCACTTGTGTCTCCCTCTATATAAAGGGGTAACAATTCTTCGATCAAATAACAGCTCATGTATTGAACTCCTCACAATGTAGCATTCGCTTCAGCTCTAATCTCGCTCGATGAAGGGTTGTTTTGACTTTAGATAAAGTCCAATTCAAAATTTCAGCTACTTCTTCATATGACAATTCCTGAATATCTCTTAAAATAAGGACCTCTCGGTATGAATCCTTCAGCTGATTGATATGATGCCACAGCCTTTGAATGTCAGCTTGTGTTTCGATGTGGTCCTCTGGTGTCAAAAAGGACTGCTGCTCTAAGTAATCAACCTCTTCTACATTCGTAAATGTCCATTTGATTTTTCGGCGATAGTCATTCACAAATGTATGATAAGCAATGGTATAAAGCCATGTTTTCACACTAGAATGTCCTTTAAAAGATGATAAACCATGTAGAGCCTTCATAAATACATCTTGCGCAAGATCCTTGGCCGTTTCCATATTCCCTGTCCGCCGATATAGATATTTGGTGATTTCCTGAAAATATTCTTCATAGATTTTTTCAATTTGATCAGCTGTTCTGGACATTAGAAATAAAACCACACAGTCATCCAAATCGATAAGACAATGAAAAAGAAGTATAACGAGTAAATAAACCCCTTCATGCGTTTTAACTCATTATAGTCATTCTGATCTTCAATCAGTGCTGAACCTTGTTTATTCCCTATGACAACATGCTGAAATTGCTGCTCATGTGACTTCATCCAGCTGTATGCTTCGTCACCCAGCTCCCCTTCTTGATACAGTTCATATAAGTCTTGAAAGATGGCTTGTTTTTCTTTATCTGTCAAAACGGTGCACCTCTTTTGTTCGTCCATTTACTTCATAAATTTTACGCTCATTTGATCCAAAGGTTTGAATAATGACTAGCCATGAATTGTCCATGTCCCCTTCTTTGTTGATCATTCTAACTGGTTTTATTTGTTTTTTATAAATCATAGATGGTTTCTCATTTTTTAATACTTGTTGATAGACTTCATCACGATCTTTATACGATACAACATCCGGTATAGAGGACACTGGTTCCAGCCTCAGTTCAATTCCATCATGATCTCTAAACACACGCAGTAGATGAGAGGATCGATTAAATGTATACTGTTTGGTTTCATTAGTACCTGTCTTTTTCTTCACGTCTTCTGGCTTTTTCTCTATGAGCTTTAACAAATCTTCATCGCTGACGTTCTCTTTTTTCTGTTGAAGAAGCGTTTTTGACAACTTGAAGCTGATGATATCTTTTGTTGAGCCATTAAACAGAAACTCCGATTGATCTTTTGTTGTGACCCTCACTTCATGCTGCCAATCAAAATAAAATTCATCAATGCCTGTGATTTGATAAGCTGGCGACTTTAGGTTTAAATGTTTATAAATACTGTTGATCCTATTTTTTATCTCCATTTCTGTTAAATGGATTCCGTCTATATCCTTTAATTGAAAGATGGCGTTTACGTATTGCGCTTGTCGAAGCGTCCCTTTTTTCCAGGTGGCAAACGCTAAACTGTCCTCTTCATTCTGAGACATTTTTGGCAGAAGAAGAACGTCCGTCTCTCCGTCCTCTTTTTTTACAGCTAATTGAATGCGCTGTAGATCGATTGACCGCCCGCTTCTTTCAAAAAATTCAATGGTTTTTTTTCTATATTCTTTATCGGTTAGTTCCTTTCCCTCTAAACGACCTCGATAAGAATAACCGCTTAATTCGCCTGTAAACGCAGAAATATTCACTTCATACTGATCATCTGCAAACACGTAATGATAAGGGATAGGCTGAAGACTAGCATTTAAATACAGCGATTGATCCTCTGGGACAAATTTTGAAGCGAATGCTTTTGCACTTACTGCTGATAAAGGGCGATATTCTTCTGAAAATGTATCTACCAGTTCCGTTTTGGTGAATTGGAACATGGTATGAGGAATATTGACAATCGGATTGAGTAATAGCAGAAAAAAGACAGCTATACAACCAGCGCCCCACTTCCTTAATCTCACCTTGTCCCGTAGTAAAGCAGATAACAAATAAATCGTCATAAAGCTTCCTGCTGCTGCTACTAAAATGACAATCGATTTAAATGTAGATTGAAGCTCATACTTCGAAATAGAAGGATAAAATATATAAAGCAAGGCTGCAAAAATCAAACCATAGAATAAAAGCAATTCCTTCCACTTCCAGTGCCAAAACAAGCGAAAGAAAAGGTGCAGCAGTAAAGCGGCAAAGCAAGCCATAGCCAAAATGGTGATCATATCTCTCCATACTAGCCCCGTATCACCGCTAAGAAAGAACTTTTTGCTTTCAGCAAACACAATAAACACTGTTTGACATAAAGGCAGAAGTAATACAGATAAATCAAAAGCAAAAAACATACCTTTATTTTTTAAATAAGGAAGAGTAATAACATAGTACAGTGATGCAAGCAAGACATACCCATAGATGAGAAATTGCATGAAATCCGTCAGCACTTCAAATGTTTCAATCGTATACTGTCTAGCTAGGACTTGGTGGCTCATTTCAAGTGTCATTCCGCCAAGCAGGACTACTCTTAATACAAGCCCAGCATAAAATACATAACCACTTTTCTTTTCTTTCCATATAGGAAGTGTAATAAAAAGAACAAATAGTCCAAGTACACACCATTGAATGATGCGGATACTGTACTCGTTTAAAATAAAATACCTTTCAAAATGGAGGGATAAATCACTAAACAAATCTAACATTAAAACACAATCCTTTACATCAAATTAAGGCCTCGTTCGTATAGACATTTCTCTTTCCAAAAAGTTTCATCAAATACAAAAAATCACTTCATTCTCATGAAGTGATTTGGTTTATTTTTTATTTTCACTGCCTTTTATGTAATCGTGCAAGATTTTTTCACAAACGGATCGATTTCCGGCGACGATACTGTTTTTGTCTAGAAACGTTAGGCGTTCTCCGTGTATATTTGAGTAGACTGCCCCTACTTCATCCAAAAGCACACAGCCTGCTGCATAATCCCACGGCGCAAGCCTTAACGTGACGTATGCGTCACTTCTGCCGCTTGCGATATAAGCGAGCTCAAGTGCAGCTGATCCAATCGTTCTCGTCCCTCTCACATCACGCACAAGGCGGGCGAACGGTTTAGCATCAAAATAAGGGCTTTCGATCGCCCAGGTCGGGTTAATGCCAACAATGGCTTTTTCAATCGCTACATCTTTTAATGGAGGAAGCAGGGTATCATTCATATAAGCCCCTTCTCCTTTGATCGCATGGTAAAGCTCGTCATGAATGACGTCATAAATGAGACCGATTTTCCCAATGCCATTTTCAAATATCCCGATTGAAATGGCAAAGTTGCGTTTTTGATGGACAAAGTTCATTGTGCCATCGATTGGATCAATGATCCACACGACTCCATCCAGTGAGGTCACTTCTTCCCCTTGTCCCTCTTCACCTAAAATATGATGATCTGAAAATGTCGATTGTATCTTTTCAATGAAAAAACGTTCTGTTTCTTTATCGATATTTGTGACAAGATCATTTGGATTTGATTTTGTTTCAATTGATAGACCTTCCTGCATGGACGCTTTAATACGGCTTCCTGCTTCTTTTACCCAAAGCTTTGCAAGACGGTCAATTTCCACCCAGTTTGTCATCAGACTGTAAACCTCTTTTCTATGTAATACCTATTTGTAATAGCATACTGATATTATGTGCGTAAAAGCAAGAAAAAAGCAGCTTCATACAAAAACGAACCGATGAATTGGTTCGTTTTTACCTCACCTTGTTTTACCCTTTAAGCTGCTCCCATTCTTTTCTTAGGCGCTCAAGCTTTCGTTTGCTGCGTTCGATTTGGATGTCATCTTTTTGCTCGATGGCTTCATGAAGCGTAGAAAGCTCATAGTCCACCTCTAATCTCCACACAGCGATGCGATTCTTCTTCTCCTGTCTATACCCCTGCTTCACGATTTGCTTCATTTGGTCAACGCCCCTTCCAGAGAATGATTCATTCCTTGTCAGTTTTCATTGATAAAAAATTCAATCGATAAGAGAATTGGTTCTTGCTTATATCGTATGAAGCGATCGCATAACCGCAACGACATTCTGAAAATTGTGTTTTTACCTATTTGTTATGTACCACAAAATTGTTGTTTTTAAACGCTGCCCTACTTCCTCTACAATCTTTGACATGACGGTGCATCTTTTTTTGAGCTTAACCCAAGCTATGATAAAATATGATCAGCGAAAGAATACAGGAGGCATACTATGAGTGAAATGCGTTTTAGAGATGAAGATTTTGAGACATTTACAGTTGACGGTTTAGATGAACGAATGACCGTATTAAAAGAAAGAGTCCGTCCAAAGCTTGAGGCACTTGGAGAACACTTTGCACCACTTCTTTCTTCTATTACAGGAGACGAAATGTTTGTACACGTCGCAAAGCATGCTAGAAGATCAGTCAATCCGCCAAATGATACGTGGGTTGCTTTTGCAAACAGCAAGCGTGGGTATAAAAAACTCCCTCATTTTCAAATTGGGCTTTGGAAAACACATGTCTTTGTATGGTTTGCTCTCATTTATGAATCTCCTGTGAAAGGCGAATATGGTCAGTTATTCGAAAAAGAACTAGATACCATTCAGAAGAAAATACCGCAAGATTTTGTTTGGTCTAAAGATCATATGAAACCAGATGTCATGCGTCACAGCGAGCTCGATGCAGAACAGCTAAAAACGCTGTTTGAACGTGTGCAAACGGTGAAAAAAGCCGAGCTCCTTTGCGGCATTCAGCTGCCTAGAGAAGAAGTCGTTCAAATGAATAATGAAGAATTTTTATCAAAAATCGAAGATGCCTTCCGCACGTTGACTTATCTATACCGCTTTACACAAAAACAATCTGTATAAAAAAACGAGCCCACCAAGGCTCGTTTTTTCTTACATACGTATAATGGCGGACTCTTCTGCTTCTCTTGCCGTTTTCACTGTACGATAAGGAGAATACCCGCTTTCCTTTTCAAACGCTGCACAATGCGTCTTTTCTTCTGCTTTTGATGGCACAATCTCTTTAAAGCGTTTATAAGTATCTAATAACTCCTGCTTCGCTATTCCTTTTTCATAGGCTTTTTCAACAGCTTGAAAAAACGAAATAACCGCAATCTTTTCCTCTGTCGTCCAGTCGACGTCCATTGGATATTGATATTCCATTTACTTGTCCCTCACTTTAACACTCATTTCTTATTTGAACTTTTATTATAGCATCTGTTCGATCAGAAACCGATTGATTTTATGCTTTACATTCCGATCAGTTCATAATATAATTCTTTTGTTTTATGCAATGAAATCTGTCGTTATTGGCACAATAATAGCAGGTATTTCGACGAAGGTGGGAAAGCAATTGTCACAACATGATACACCCTTATACACTGGACTAAAAAAACACGCAGCAACCAATCCAGTTCAATTTCACATTCCTGGCCATAAAAAAGGAGCCGGAATGGACCCTGAATTTAGAGCATTCATTGGCGACAATGCATTAAGCATTGATCTCATTAATATAGAACCTCTTGATGATTTACACTCACCTCGAGGAATGATAAAAGAAGCACAAGATCTAGCTGCTGAAGCCTTCGGTGCTGACCATACGTTTTTCTGTATCCAAGGAACAAGCGGCGCCATCATGACAATGGTGATGACCGTATGCGGACCTGGAGATAAAATCATCGTTCCGCGTAACGTCCATAAATCGATTATGTCCGCGATTGTATTTTCTGGCGCAGTTCCTGTTTTTATTCACCCAGAAATAGACAAAGAGCTTGGCATCTCTCACGGCATTACACCAGAATCAGCGAAAAAGGCACTCACGGAGCACCCAGATGCAAAAGGTCTGCTTGTGATTAATCCGACGTATTTTGGCGTTTCAGCAGACTTAAAATCGATTGTAGACATTGCCCATTCATTTCATGTGCCTGTCCTTGTCGATGAAGCACACGGCGTGCATATTCATTTTCACGATAAGCTCCCGCTATCTGCCATGCAGGCAGGTGCCGACATGGCAGCAACAAGTGTCCACAAACTCGGCGGTTCCCTGACCCAAAGCTCTATTTTAAATATGAAGGAAGGGCTTATCTCAAAAGATCGCGTGCAATCGATTTTAAGCATGCTGACAACAACGTCTACTTCTTATTTGCTCTTGGCGTCACTTGATGTCGCTCGAAAGCGATTAGCCACTGAAGGAAAGGCACTAGCAGATGAAGCCATCCGTTTAGCTGAATCAGCGAGAAACCGTTTGAATCAAATTGATGGCATTACGTGTATTGGCAAGGAAATACTCAGTTCAGCTTCTACGTATGATTATGATCCAACGAAATTAATTATTTCAATTAAAGACCTTGGCCTAAATGGCCATGATGTCGAAAAATGGTTGAGAGAAAGCTACCGGATTGAAGTGGAGCTTTCTGACCTTTACAACATTTTATGTATTGTGACCCCTGGTGATTCTGATGAAACAATCGATACGCTTATAATGGCTATGAAAGACATTGCCGCAACCTCTACAAGTGAGAGCGGCACACAAGCGGTAACTGAAGTCCTGCTTCCTGAGATTCCATCGCTTGCCATGACGCCGCGTGATGCCTTTTACGCCACAACAGAAGTGGTTCCGTTTAAAGAAGCAACAGGCCGCATCATCGCAGAGTTTGTTATGGTGTACCCGCCAGGCATACCTATTTTTATACCAGGAGAGATTATCACAGAAGAAAATATCTCCTATATCTTTAAAAACATTGAAATTGGTCTCCCTGTCCAAGGACCAGAAGATTCAACGCTAGAGATGATCCGCGTGATTAAAGAACAGAAACCAATTTTATAAAAAAGAAACATGCAGCCCCAAATGGAGCTGCATGCTTTTTTATTTATTCAGAGGCTTCATCACAGCAATGACAGTGACCACACGTTCCGTATAGTGTTGTCACTTTTTCATTTTCAAATTGATCAATGGTCTCATTGCAATCTTGACAAATAATTGTACCCACGTACATTCCCCTTTTCTTCATTCAATATTTGAAAGCGTTTAATCTATTTCATACTCCTATAATATGATGTCACATTTAAGTTGTCAACGGTTAATTGTATGACACATTTAATTATTTTTTATGAATATGTGCTATTTCCTCATCATATTGAGGGAACGTTTCAATTGTATTTTGCTTCATATCAATTCTGTAACAATTGAGTAACAATCGAAAATTGTCAAAAAGGACATGATACACTAGAGTGACTAACAGGTAACCAGCTCCTAAAAATGTTGGGACAACCCCAAAGGATTTTGAGGTGAATAGATTGAATTTTATGAGGACACTTCTCATTATATTCCCCATGCTCTTTGTACTTAGTTCATGCTCATTTGCGTATATCATACCGAATCAGACAGACCAAGTCAGTCATATTCAAAAACCAAGAATTCTCTTTTTTACAGATGCAGAAAATCTTGATAAAGAAAGTCCTTATTATGATGCAGTCCTCGATTTAAAGAATGAATACCCGAAGGAAATGTCAAAGATGATTGTGAAAGAAGATCGTAAAGGCTGGAAAAATGAAGTAGACGAATTACCGGCTATTTTACTTGTAAATAATGAAAAAGTCATTGTGAAGGTTGAAGGAAATGTCAGCAGCAAAGAGGATATTTTATCGCCTTTATGCCACGCTTTAGACCGCGTGAATACAAATTAATGGTCTCACCTTGCACTTATATAATCCATATGAAAAAGCCCCTCATGAAATGAGGGGTTTTTCTCATGCAGCGCTCAAAAAAACCCTCTCCAACTAGGAGAGGGTTTTTATAGGTTCATTATTTTACGATATGGATTGGGCTTCCAATTGCTACTTCAGCCGTTTCCATTGTAATTTCACCTAAAGTTGGGTGAGCGTGAATTGTCATTGCGATATCTTCAGCAGTCACTCCAGCTTCGATTGCAAGGCTAAGCTCTGAAATCATATCAGAAGCGCCAACACCTGCGATTTGTGCACCAATCACAAGACCATCCTCTTTACGAGTGATCATTTTCATGAAGCCATCAGTTGCGTCAAGAGAAAGTGCACGTCCGTTTGCTGCGAATGGGAATTTCGCTGCAACGATGTCGATTCCTTCTTCTTTTGCTTCTGCTTCAGTGTATCCAACAGTTGCAAGTTCTGGCTCAGAGAATACAACAGCAGGAATACCAAGGTAATCAATTTCAGCTGGCTCTCCAGCGATTGCTTCAGCTGCAATTTTACCTTCGTAAGAAGCTTTGTGTGCAAGTGGTGGTCCATCAACGATGTCACCAATTGCATAGATGTTAGATACGCTTGTACGGCATTGTTTGTCTGTTTTGACAACTCCGCGGTCAGTCAATTCAACACCAACTTGCTCAAGACCAAGCTCATCTGTGTTTGGACGACGACCAACAGTAACAAGTACGTAATCAGCATCAACTGTTTTTTCTTCACCTTTTACTTCGAAAGTAACAGTGACACCATCAGATTTTTCTTCAACGCCTTTTGCAAGAGCGTTTGTATGGATTTCAACGTTTCCTTTTTTCTTCAGGTTACGTTTAACCAATGAGCTCATTTGCTTTTCGAAACCTGGAAGGATTTCGTCTCCACCTTCAAGGATGACAACTTCTGTTCCAAAGTTTGCATAAGCAGTACCAAGCTCAGTACCGATATATCCACCACCGATAACAACTAACTTCTTAGGTACTTCTTTAAGCGCTAAAGCACCAGTTGAGTTGATCACGCGGTCTGTGTATTTAAAAGTAGGCAATTCAATTGGACGAGATCCAGTAGCAAGAATTGCATTTTTGAAAGTGTACGTCTGTGCTGAATTTTCATCCATTACACGTACAGAGTTGCTGTCTACGAAATAAGCTTCACCTTTAACGATGTCTACTTTATTTCCTTTAAGAAGACCTTGAACTCCACCTGTTAATTTGTTTACAACAGAAGCTTTCCACTCTTGAACTTTTGTGAAATCAACTGTTACGTTTTCAGCTTTGATACCCATGTCTTCAGAATGCTTAGCATTTTCGAAACGATGGCCAGCATTGATTAATGCTTTTGAAGGAATACAACCAACGTTTAGACATACACCGCCAAGTGTTCCTTTTTCAACGATTGTTACTTTTTGTCCAAGCTGTGCAGCACGAATAGCAGCTACATATCCGCCAGGACCTGCACCGATGACAAGAGTATCTGTTTCGATTGGGAAATCTCCTACTACCATGACATTACGCCTCCATTAAAATTAATTGTGGATCATTCAATAAACGCTTGATGTGGTTAAGGGCATTTTGCGCAGTAGCTCCGTCGATCATACGGTGGTCAAAGCTTAGGGAAAGAGCTAAGACTGGAGCTGCAACGATTTCGCCATCACGAACAACCGCTTTTTCAGCGATACGGCCAATACCAAGGATCGCTACTTCTGGGTGGTTGATGACTGGAGTAAACCATTGTCCACCAGCAGAACCGATGTTTGTGATTGTGCAAGATGCACCTTTCATTTCAGCTGGAGCCAATTTACCATCACGTGCTTTTGTTGCAAGCTCGTTGATTTCGTTAGACACTTCAAAAACAGCTTTGCGATCTGCATTTTTCACAACTGGAACGAGCAGGCCTTTTTCAGTATCAGCTGCAATTCCGATGTTGTAGTAATGCTTTTGAACAACTTCATCTGTTTTATCATCGATAGAAGTGTTAAGTACTGGGTACTTTTTCAAAGCAGAAGTAAGAGCTTTTACAACGTAAGGCAAGTAAGTTAACTTGATTCCTTGATCAGCTGCAACTTGTTTGAATTGTTTACGATGTGCAACAAGGTTCGTTACATCAACTTCATCCATTAATGTTACGTGAGGAGCTGTATGCTTAGAGTTTACCATTGCTTTCGCGATTGCTTTGCGGATTCCGCTCATTTTCTCGCGAGTTTCTGGGAATTCCCCTTCAAGAACTGGAGCTGCTGCCGCTTTAGGAGCTGCTTCTTCTTTCGCACTTTCAGCTGCTTGAGGTGCTGCTTCTTGAGCTGCAGAACCACCATTAACGAAGCTGTCGATATCTTCTTTTAACACACGTCCGTTTTTACCAGAACCTGCAACTTTGTAAATTTCAATGCCTTTTTCGCGAGCATATTTACGTACAGATGGCATAGCGATAACGCGTTTGTTTGGATCAGCATCTACTTGCTCTTGTGCGCCTGCACCAGTTGCTGCTGCCGCTTCTTCTTGTGCCACTTCTTTCTTCTCCGGCTCGTTACCAGCTTCAGCAGTACCTTGTACTTGAGCTTCAGTTTTTGCTTCGCCTTCTTCTTCGCTGCCTTTAAATTGAAGATTTTCGTAACCAGGTGCATCAAACGTAATGATTGTTTGTCCTACAGTTGCAACTGTTCCCTCTTCAACTTTTAATTCTAATACTTTTCCTTTAACAGGTGAAGGAATTTCTACAACTGCTTTATCGTTTTGTACCTCTGCTAAAACGTCATCTTCATTAATTTCGTCGTTTGGTTTTACAAACCACTTAACGATCTCACCTTCGTGGATACCTTCTCCGATGTCCGGAAGTTTAAATTCAAATGCCACTGTTTTTCGCCTCCTAGATTTTGTTGAATCCTTGTTGTGTATGTTTACACGGTCTTGTAATTGATAAAGGGGAAGAGAAATAAATTCTTTTCCCCTCAGTCATTTAATTAAAATTCAAGAACTTTCTTAGCTGTTTCAAGCACGTCTTTATGGTTTGGAAGCCATACGGTCTCAGCTTGAGAGAAAGCAAATACAGTATCAGGTGCAGCTACACGAAGTACTGGTGCTTCTAGGCTAAGGATTGCTCTGTCATTGATTTCAGCTACTACGTTTGCAGCAATACCAGCTTGTTTTTGTGCTTCTTGAACAACGATCGCACGACCTGTTTTTTCAACAGAAGCGATGATTGTTTCAATATCAAGCGGGCTTACTGTACGAAGGTCGATCACTTCAGCAGAAACGCCTTCTTTTTCAAGCTCTTCAGCAGCTTTAAGTGATTCGTGAACCATTGCACCGTAAGTGATGATTGAAAGGTCAGAACCTTCACGTTTCACGTCAGCTTTACCGATTTCAATTGTGTACTCTTCTTCAGGAACTTCCTGACGGAAAGAGCGATAAAGTTTCATATGCTCAAGGAATACAACCGGATCATTGTCGCGGATTGCAGAAATTAATAGTCCTTTTGCATCGTAAGGTGTTGAAGGAATGACCACCTTGATACCAGGCTGTTGTGCGATAAGACCTTCTAAGCTATCAGCGTGAAGCTCAGGTGTGTGAACTCCCCCGCCGAATGGAGAACGGATTGTCACTGGAGAATGCCAGCGTCCGCCAGAACGGTAACGCATACGAGCCATTTGTCCAGAAACAGAATCTAATACTTCGTAAACGAATCCGAAGAATTGAATTTCCATTACTGGGCGGAATTCTTGTAGTCCAAGGCCAATTGCAAGACCGCCAATACCAGATTCAGCAAGTGGTGTATCGAATACACGATCCTCACCAAACTCTTTTTGCAATCCTTCAGTCGCACGGAATACGCCGCCGTTTTTACCAACGTCTTCTCCGAAAACGAGAACGTTTTCGTCATTTTTCAGTTCTGTGCGTAACGCATCAGTGATCGCTTGAATCATTGTCATTTGCGCCATGGCTTACTTCGACTCCTTCTGTTTGTAAATTTCAAGCTGTTCAACTAAGTTGAATGGTTTCACATCGTACATATTTTCAATCAAGTCAGTGACTTTTTGCTTAGGCTGTTCGTCAGCTTCTTTGATCGCTTGTTTGATTTGTTCTTTTGCATCTTCGATGACTTTATTCTCTTCTTCTTCAGACCATAGGCCTTTGTTTTCCAAGAATTTGCGGTAGCGTACCAATGGATCTTTTTGCTCCCACTCGTTTTCATCTTCTTTTGTACGATATCTTGTTGGATCGTCACCAGCCATTGTATGTGGGCCGTAACGGAATGTAAGAGTTTCGATTAATGTTGGACCTTCGCCATTTACAGCACGCTCACGAGCTTCAGCAGTTGCTGCATATACAGCTAATGCATCCATACCGTCAACTTGTACGCCTACGATACCAGCTGCAGCCGCTTTTTGTGCAATTGTTTGCGCAGCAGATTGCTTCTCAACAGGAGTAGAGATCGCATATCTGTTGTTTTGGACAACAAAAATCGCTGGCGCTTTGTAAGCCCCTGCAAAGTTAATACCTTCGTAGAAATCACCTTGTGAAGCTCCGCCATCACCAGTGTAAGTGATTGCAACAGCATTTTTACCGCGCTTTTTCAAACCAAGAGCTACACCAGCAGCTTGAATGATTTGTGCACCGATAATGATTTGTGGTGAAAGTGCATTCAGATCTTCAGGCATTTGGTTACCAACAAAGTGTCCACGAGAGAACAAGAACGCTTTTGTTAATGGAAGGCCATGCCAGATTAATTGTGGTACATCACGATATCCTGGAAGAATGAAATCTTCTTTCTCAAGTGCAAAGTGAGTTGCAAGCTGAGAAGCCTCTTGTCCAGCTGTTGGCGCATAGAAGCCAAGACGTCCTTGACGGTTCAATGAAATTGAACGTTGATCTAATACTCGTGTAAACACCATACGGCGCATTAATTCTTTTAATTGGTCATCTGAGAGATCTGGCATTGCCGCTTCGTTTACGACTTCGCCTTTTTCGTTTAAAATTTGAAACGTTTCAAACTGCTTTTTGATGGCATCAAATTGCTTTTTGCTATCAACAATTGCTTTTTTTGTTTTTGCAGCCATTCTAAAGTCACCTCTTCCTTTCTTTTAACAGTCAATTTGTCGTGAATCCATTTATACATACAGATATAGGATAACCCAAAATACACATATGACTCCTGTATTTAATAGCCACTAGGATCGTTGTCGAAACATAAGATGATCGCTCGTTTTTGAGTTCTTCTAACTGTATTAACGATAGTTCACAAATAACTAATACAACTTCTGTTAACAAGGACTAGTTTACAACAAGAAAAATAGTCCGTCAATTGATTTAACGGCTTTATTTAAATAAATGTATTCGCTTTACTTTTTATGGTGAGCTGTATCAATCTGTTTAACAAACACATCGAACTGTACTAGTATAGTGTGTACTACTGTACTACAATAGAAAATGTTTGTTTTTGTCGAAAAATAAAAAAAGAGCTGTTTTTTCAGCTCTTTTTGGACTCTTGATCTGCCACTTTAGACAAAGCCTGTTTATGCTCATTCAATTGCTTTGTATATTGATTGAACTTTTTACCTTCTTTTCTGACTTTGCTATAAGAACGGTTCACCGTCTTCAGCTTGGATTTTAGCTCTTTATATCCTAAGTCCTTTTTCTTTAAAGATTGATATAAATGCTGATCTTGTTTCAACGCCTTTTGATATTCCTTGTAAAGCTGGTCATACGACGCATATCTTTTCTCAAGCGATTTGACCGTTTCATCTGCTTCTTCTTTTAAATTCGTATCTTGTATACGTCCCGCAGATTCCTTGACCGTTTTCAATTCTTTTTTCGATTCATCCATGCTGTCTTTTTCTGTTTTCAAATGTTCTTCTCGTTTCGCAGCAGATGCTAACGCCTGATCAGAAAGGCTTTTCACTGTTTTAGTGTGATCCTTTGTGGTTTGAATCATTTTTTTATAGAGCTGCTGCTCTTTTTTCTCATAGCTTTGCAGTGCGCCTTGCTCTTTTTCAAAGGATGCCTCTTTTTCGCTCATTTTCGTCATCGCATCTTGCATATCATGAAATGGACTTTGACCTCCGCACCCCGCCAGCAAAAGGGTACATATCCCCGCTAAAGCAGCACCTGCTTTCATGCTTCTTCTTATCTGTCTCATCACAAGGTTCCCCCTTTACATCTCCACATACCACTATAATTTTTATAGGCGTTTGTGACAAGGAAAGAGGTCATTTTGAGGAGCCGAAGAAGATTTTTTTCAAGTGATAGGCGCATGACTATACAAATAGTGCATTCATACATAGTTTATATTACACGCTTCGCCTTCACTTATGAGAGGCCGAGTGTATTTCCAAAGGAGGTCAAAAGTATGTCTAATTATAGTCATGGAAGTATGTATGGTGGATACGGCGGTTACGGGTATGGATACGGTGGTGGATATGGCGGTGGCTGTTGTTACCCAAGTTATGGCGGTGGCTACGGATACGGCGGTGGACGGACATTCGCTTTAATCGTTGTCCTTTTCATCCTATTAATCATCGTTGGCGCAGCATTCTTAGGCGGCGGTGGCGGCTGCTGCTAATGGCTGTTTAAGCCTCTGACCGGTCTCATAGGACCGGTCTTCTTTATTTCATTGCATATGTTGTGTATCATTTTATATACTTTACATACAAAGGAAATAGGAGTGAAGATTTGTGATTACCATGGAAGATATCGTACGGGACGGACATCCCGTCTTAAGACAAACAGCTGAAGCGGTCGAGCTCCCGCCGACAGAAGAGGACAAACAGCATTTAGCTGACATGATTGAATTCGTTAAAAATAGTCAGGATGCTGACATGGCTGAAAAGTATGGACTCAGACCCGGTGTTGGACTCGCGGCTCCGCAAATTAATGTCAGTAAACGAATGATCGCTGTTCACTGTGAGGATGAAGATGGAGTGGAATACAGCTATGCCCTTTTCAACCCGCGCATTGTCAGTCATTCCGTCAAAAGAGCTTATTTAACGACTGGTGAAGGCTGCTTATCTGTTGATGAAGCCATTCCTGGATTTGTCCCTCGATATCAAAAGATCAGGGTGAAGGGTACAACGCTTGAAGGAGAAGACATTGATATTCGCCTAAAAGGGTTTCCGGCCATTGTGTTTCAGCATGAAATCGACCATTTAAACGGCATTATGTTTTATGATCATATTCAAAAGGATCAGCCATTCGCTGAGCCTGACAACTCTGTTGCGATCGGCAGATCATAAAATAAAAAGAAGACCCAATAACCTAAGGGTCTTCTTTTTTTATTCTTCAATCAGGCCTAAATGAGTCACTGCATGGAATATGCCGTCTTCATCTACTGGCTTTGTCACAAAATCAGCCAAATCTTTTAGTTCATTCACAGCATTTCCCATGGCGACGCCTGTACCAGCAAACGAAATCATCTCTCGATCGTTCAGACCGTCTCCAAAGGCAACGGTATCCTTTTGCTCGTAAGGCAGTCTTTCGATAACTCGTTTAATGCCTTCAGCCTTCGATCCGCCTTTTGGCAAGACATCTGTTGACAGCTCGTGCCATCTGACAAGATCAATTTCTTCGCGGAACGCCTCGTATTGGACTTCCTCTTCTGCCTTACAGAATAACAGCATTTGAAAAATCTCGTTTTCTTTAAAGTAAGATAAATCATGTTCAGGATGCTCTGTTTTTAAAGTCCCAATCCCCTCATGGATAAACGGATGATTTGGCACAGAAGCCTTCATCGTTTTTTCCCCCATGAAAACAAGCGGATGATCATGATGATCCGCTGTTTCATAAATTTGCTCCATTAGCTCCAGTTTAAGCGGATTGCCGTAAATGACTTCTCCCTCATACATGACATACTGACCGTTATAAGCTATAA
This sequence comes from Bacillus sp. lyk4-R2A-2, assembly GCF_030209735.1. Taxonomy (NCBI): domain Bacteria; kingdom Bacillati; phylum Bacillota; class Bacilli; order Caryophanales; family Bacillaceae; genus Bacillus; species Bacillus sp. lyk4-R2A-2. Next base: position 484,226 of record NZ_JARVRK010000004.1, on the reverse strand, counting down.
AGGAGTCAAGCCCCAATTCCTCTAAAATAGGCTTAATTAAAAAAGGCGAACGCCCAGATGCAATGAAGAGATGATGGCCTTTTTCTTTTAATAAACGAACCGCTCGCTTCGTTGATTCAGGTATTTTTTTATCATGATCATATAAAGTACCGTCGATATCAAAGAAGATGACTTTTTTATTCATATCCCGTCTCCTGTCTCTTGTTATGTATACCCACTCCCTTTCATCATACAGAAAGATTTCTGCTTTCGAAACCACTTCCTATGAAAACGCCTATTTCCCACATATAACCATGTAACATTCAATGGAAACGTCATATAATACAAGTATAAAGAGAGAACGGAATACAAGGTCTAATCTAACTTCAATTCGAAAGGAGGCGACCTGCGATGCTTCGTCGTCTGCGCAAGAAAATTAGAAGACAATGGAAGGACATGCTTCGTAAAAAATCGATCGCTTAAAAGGATCTTCCGCACATTTGCTGAAGGTCCTTTTTTCTCAGAGACTTTTCTTATGCGCGTTTTTTTAATATAATAGAAATAGCGAGTGTAACATACGGTATTTAAGGAGAGATTTGGATGATATATAAGGTATTTTTTCAGGCAAGTACTACTGAGGTACCTGTAAGAGAACACACAGATTCACTATACGTTGAAGCAGTTTCTGAAAGAGACGTACGTGATAAGTTGAAAAAACATAGCTACAACATTGAATTCATTCAGCCTGTAGACGGTGCTTTTTTAGACTATGAACGAGAAAGTGAAAATTTTAAAGTATTGGAGCTATGAGAGGAATGAAATTTGTAAAAAACGATCAGGCGGCAGTTTTTGCGCTCGGCGGTTTAGGCGAGATCGGTAAAAACACGTATGGCGTTCAATTTCAAGATGAAATCATTTTAATTGATGCTGGTATTAAGTTCCCTGAAGATGAGCTTCTTGGAATTGACTACGTCATCCCTGACTATACGTACTTAGTTAAAAACGAAGATAAAATCAAAGGTCTTTTCATCACTCATGGACATGAAGACCACATCGGCGGTATCCCTTACCTTCTCAAGCAAGTGAATATTCCAGTTTACGGCGGCAAACTCGCAATCGGCCTACTTCGTAATAAATTGGAAGAGCACGGTCTCTTGAGACAAACAAAACTTCACATTTATGAAGAAGAAGATACCATTAAATTCAGAAAAACAGCTGTGTCTTTCTTTAGAACTACACACAGTATTCCAGATTCTTATGGAATTGTCGTGAAGACACCTCCTGGTAACATCGTACATACAGGTGATTTCAAGTTTGACTTTACGCCTGTTGGCGAACCTGCCAACTTAACAAAAATGGCTGAAATCGGGAAAGAAGGCGTTCTATGTCTTTTATCCGATAGTACAAACAGTGAAATTCCAGAATTTACGATGTCTGAAAGACGCGTAGGCGAAAGCATTGATGACATCTTTAGAAAAGTCGACGGACGTATTATCTTTGCTACGTTTGCTTCAAACATTCACAGACTTCAGCAAGTGATCGAGTCCGCTGTTGCCAACGGCCGAAAAGTTGCGGTGTTTGGACGAAGTATGGAGTCTGCCATTGATATTGGACAAGATCTTGGCTACATTAAATGTCCAAAAAACACGTTCATTGAACATAATGAAATCAACCGTCTACCAGCAAACAAAGTGACTATTCTTTGTACTGGGAGCCAAGGTGAGCCGATGGCTGCTCTTTCTCGTATTGCAAACGGCACTCACCGCCAGATTTCGATTAATCCTGGAGACACTGTTGTCTTCTCTTCTTCACCGATTCCAGGTAACAATATTAGCGTAAGCCGCACCATTAACCAGCTGTACCGTGCTGGCGCTGAGGTTATTCATGGCTCACTTAATAATATTCATACATCTGGTCATGGCGGACAAGAAGAACAAAAGCTGATGCTCCGTTTAATTAAACCAAAATTCTTTATGCCGATTCACGGTGAATACCGCATGCAAAAAACGCATATTAAACTTGCGAATGATTGCGGAATTCCTGAGGAAAACTGCTTTATCATGGATAACGGTGAAGTACTTGCACTAAAAGGTGACGAAGCAAGTGTCGCTGGCAAAATTCCATCAGGTAACGTGTATATCGACGGAAGCGGAATTGGCGATATCGGGAATATCGTCTTAAGAGACCGCCGCATTCTTTCTGAAGAAGGTCTTGTCATTGTGGTCGTCAGCATGGACATGAAAGAATTCAAAATCTCTGCTGGTCCTGATCTCATCTCAAGAGGCTTTGTCTACATGAGAGAATCTGGAGACCTCATCAACGACGCACAAGATCTCATTTCAAAGCATCTTGAAAAAGTAATGGAACGTAAGACAACTCAGTGGTCGGAAATTAAGAACGAAATTACGGACACACTTGCTCCTTTCCTTTACGAAAAAACAAGACGCCGCCCAATGATCTTACCGATTATTATGGAAGTGTAATCACAAAAAGAGACACGAGCCGACTGGCTGTGTCTCTTTTTTTCATCAGTATTGAAAAAAGCCGCATATATAACATGCGGTTTCTCACTTTTTATGATTGAATTGGGAGGTGCTGGAAGTTTCTGACATCAAACAAGCCCTTTGTCGTCATTTTCACATCAGGAATGACTGGAAGTGCCAAGAAGGACAGCGTCAAAAACGGATTAAAGTCTAAGGTAAAACCTGTTTCTTTAAGCGCTTCATGAAGTGTATGAAGGCTTTCATTGACGAGATGTGCCGGCTGATCTGACAATAAACCAGAGATCGGTAATGGCAGCGTATGAAGAGAACGCCCTTCTTTAACAACAGTCAAACCGCCGCCTGCTTCTTTTAACGCCTCAATCGCTTTGATGATATCAGCATCATTTGTGCCAACTGCAATTAAGTTATGGGAATCATGTGCAACCGTTGTTGCAATCGCGCCCTGTTTGATGCCGAAGCCGCTGACAATCCCTACGCCTATTTCAGATAAACCTTGATGACGTTCAACAAGCACCATTTTCAATACATCTCTGCCTGTATCACTTGTAAATTGTCCGTTCATTTCTGAAGGAGAGACTTGTTCTAACTTTGTTTCAAGCTGATTCGGAATAATACGGATCACATTCATATGTTGATCGCCCGTGATAGGTAGTGCAATGTCTTCCTCTTGAACATCTACTGCATGAACAGATTGTAATAATGCTGGGCTTGGTGCGATCTTTTCGACACTCGGCTTGTACTCTCCGTTCTGTGCAACCAATTCACCTGCGATAAATACGCTTGTAATGTCTACATGATGAAAGTCCGAGACAAGCATAAAATCAGCATCATAGCCTGGTGCAATGGCTCCCTTTGTTTTAAGACCAAAACACTCTGCGGCATTTAAGCTTCCCATTTGATAGGCTAAAAATGGATCTAAGCCTTCTTTTATGGACATCCGTACTTGCTCATCAATACTTCCCTGTGCCATTAAATCATCCAAATGTTTATCATCTGTGCAAAAGAAAAAGCGTCTCGCATTCTTTTCATTGACAGCGGGTAAAACATTTTTCACGTTTTTGGCAACAGATCCTTCTCTCAGCATCACATACATGCCCCTTTTCACACGCTCAAGGGCTTCCTGTGCAGTTGTCACCTCATGGTCTGTTTGGATATTGGCCGTCCGGTAGACGTTGATTAAACGATCTGTTAAGCCTGCTAAATGGCCATCAATCAGTTTATTCTCGTTTTGGGCATCAAGCAGCTTTTGAAGCATATCTTCTTCTGCCTGCTCCACACCGACATAGTCCATCACCTCAGCAAGACCAAGCACTTCCTTTTCTTGATAAAGAGGCTTTAAATCTTTCGCTTTTAACGTAGCACCTGATCGTTCAAAACTGACTGCCGGTACACAGGATGGCAGCATGAAATAAATATGTAAGGCAGCTTTTCTCGCTTCTTCCAGCATAAATTGGATGCCTGTTATACCTGACACATTGGCGATTTCATGCGGATCTGTTACGACAGTTGTCACACCGCGCGGAACGACAGCTTTGGAGAATTCAGCAGGGGTAACCATAGAAGACTCGATATGAACGTGGCCATCAATAAAACCAGGCACAAGCATTTGACCTGCTGCATCAAGCTCCTGTTCCCCCTCGTACTCCCCTATCCCGACTATTTGTCCATTTTCAACAGCGACATCTGCGTCTATCCATTCCTGGTTAAACACATCCATGACTTTCGCATGTTTAATCACGAGGGCTGCTTTTTTTCTCTTTGCTGCTACCTCAATTTGATGTCTGAAAAGCTCCTTATCCAACGACACTGCCTCCTCCAAGTAAACAATATAATGTTTCTTATCGTAAACGAATCTGTTTGTCCAGTCAATGACATTTAGAGAAAATCAACCATATCAAAACACTGATTTTTATTTCTGAATAGTGATAATTGCACGAAAAATAAGATGATTCATTTTTGCGGTTATACATGAACAAAGCAACCCTTTTCAGTGTCAATTTCCGTCTCAATGTCCACCTGTCATGAACACATTCATGTAAAAAAAACACCCCGTCATCGGAGTGCTTAATAATCGTTTTGCATTTCTCGTTTTTCAAAGCGTCCTATATCGGCTACTGCCCCAATGACAATGAGGATATCTTCTTTTTGAATCATTTCATCTGCCAGCGGGGAAACAATGACTTCTTTTCCGCGCTTAATGGCCACAATGTTGATGCCGTATTTTGCCCGTATATCAAGATCTAAAAGAGAATGTCCCGCCAGCCTGCTGTTTGCCACAATCTCAATCAGGCTGTACTCATCTGACAGCTCGAGGTAATCAAGCACGTTATTTGAAATGATTTTATGTGCAATCCGTCTGCCCATATCTCGCTCTGGATGAACGATGCGATCCGCTCCAATTTTGTTGAGCACCTTTTCATGGTAGTCATTTTGCGCTTTCACGGTGACCATTTTGACGCCAAGCTCTTTCAGCATAATCGTTGTTAAAATACTTGCCTGAATGTTTTCACCGATTGCAACGATGACATGATCAAAATTGCGAATACCAAGATTTTTTAAAACGTTTTCGTCCGTCGAATCACCAATGACCGCATGTGAGGCAATTTTCGCGTACTCGTTTACTCGATCTTCATTCATATCCATCGCCATGACTTCAAGTCCTTCTTCGCTCAGCGCCTTGCAAATACTTCCGCCAAAGCGTCCAAGACCAATGACTGCATATTCCTTTTTCATGTTCAGACTCCTTTTATCTCACTTACCATGCATTTTACTACGGTTTGATTAATGAATCCATATGGGAACGAATTTTTTTGCGGAACGCTTCACTTAAGTAAAGGTCTGCTCCTTTTTCGATTTCACTGCGATAATGAGCTGGCGGAGCGATTTCTTCGCTCTTTTGAAGCACAAGAAAGGTTAAACAGTCCTCATAAATTTGATCACCTATTTTGACATCGACAAAAGCTGGACGATATGTGCCTTCATATACTCCCTCTCGTTTATACAAATAACGAATGGCATCAAAAGGAACTTCATATAATACACCCTCTGTTTCGCCGCCGTCTTCTACCATATCAGCTCTTGATCCATCTGGCCTCACCAATGTAAATCTCGTAGTAAAACCGTTTAGTACACCACCGCCGATGATTTGTCTGAAGTGATGATCGACTTCTGCGAGCTTAAATCTAGCATCATCCATACAGGAGCCATAGGCAAAATAATAAAAGGATGATGGCTGCTCATGCCACAGTTTATAAGCTTTCCAGCACCCTCTCTTTATTTCTTTCAGTGCTGATGCCTTCTGCTCTGGCAAAATGTATGTCATGGCTGCTACCTGACCTTGATCCGTCATGACATTGATTTCCTGCTTGTCATACCCTTCCTCTAGTGCGTCTATCTTATTCAACGTGTCAGCGGTTACCTCGTACAATTCCCCGTATACAGTGCCTTTTTCTGCGGGAACACACGCTGGATATCCTTGACCTGTATCGTAGATTCTTCCATTCATCCAAGCAGATTTAGCTATTAGTCTGCTTGGATGAATGTACGCTTCGTGGTGCTCTTCATGCTGCAAAAGCGTCCCATATACAAATAAAGCTTTCATCGTCATGACTTCACGTCCTCTCAACTTGCTGCTGTCTGCTTTTTTGACACACAGGCAAATAAATATGAAAAGCTGTGCCTTTTCCAAGCTCACTAGACACGTCCATTCTTCCGTGATGATCTTTTAAAATTGTCGCACAGATGGTCAGACCAAGCCCTGTCCCTTCTTTTTTCGTGGAAAAGAAAGGGTCATATATTTTTTGAATATCTTCTTCAGACATCCCTTTTCCTTCATCTTGAATGGTAATCTTCCATTCATTCAATACTTTTTCTGTAGATATGTATATGCTGCCACCTTCAGGCATTGCCTCAATCGCATTTTTGATTAAATTAATGAACAGCTGCTTCATTTGGTTAGCGTCTGCTAGGATTGCACCGGCATCCTGCCTTTTAAATGGCTGCTTGAGATCAATATTTGAAAGAACGGCATTTGTTTTTAATAAAGTAATCACTTGTTCTAGAAGCTCATGAAGCTGGACTTCTTGAAAATGGACCGCTTGAGGCTTAGCCAATACAAGCAGCTCACTTAAAACAAAATCAATCCGTTTAATTTCAGAGAAGATAATGTCAAAATAATCGGTTCTTTCAGGATATTGTGTCTTCATCAGCTGTAAAAAACCATTTACTGATGTCAGTGGATTTCTGACTTCATGGGCGATTCCAGCGGCTATTTGTCCAGCGACGGCCAGCTTTTGCGCCTGCATTTGCAATTGCTGATTGGATCTTTCAAGCTCAAGCTTTGCCTGCTTTTGTTTTGTAATATCAGCTACTGTTCCAATTCCTCCGGTAAACTGGTGATGCTCATCAAAATAGAGCTTGTAATGAACGTCTCCCCATACCTTCTTTCCCTCTTTATGGAGAAGCTGCAGTTCTACCCGCCCCGCATCCTTATGCTCCTTGATCACAGATAACAAATGCTGCACCACGCGTTCCTCTTGATCAAAGTACTGATTGTACATGGTGCCTAGACATTCATCAATGTCATAGCCTGTCATTTGTGTCCATGCTTGATTTAAAAAAATAATTTCACCTTTTTCGTTTGTTTCAAAGACGATTTCTTGCAAGTTATCTGTAATTCGATTCAGCCGCTCTGTCAGTTCCTGTGCTTCTTTCTCTCTCGTATTTAAGTCTGACACAAATAGATTTAAGCGGTCTACATAGCCTGAGACAACCCAGATCCCTGTTAGAACAAGGACTGTAAAGGCTAGATCGAGCGGCCAATTAATTTGATAGCCGCCTAGATAATAAAAGAAATCCCAGCTTAATATTAAAATAAATGCAAGAACAGATAACACGATCCGCACTTGATATGTTTTGTTCAAATAATTCCACCTGCCGCCCTGAGATTCTTTGTCAATTGTACCATTTTCCACTTATTTTTTGAGGGAGATGGGGCATTTTTAAGGAACTTTTTCAGAAAAAAAGCCTGTTCTCCGCACAAAGGAAGAGAGCAGGCTTTTTTCATTACTGCTGAAGAGCTTCTTGCAGCTCTTTTAAGAGTAGTTCTGCGCCTTCAGCGCTTAATGTAATTTGACCATTTCCATAATCATGGTTCTCTGATGTAATCTCACCAGTCATGAGGCAAACACCCTCTGGCTTGTATTTTTTCAAGACGATTTTCTCCCCATCTATAAAAAATTCCATACTGTCTTTAATGGCAATATCAAGTGCTCTTCTTAATTCGATTGGCATCACAATACGCCCTAGTTCGTCTACTTTTCTTACGACTCCGATAGATTTCAATTTCGTTCCCTCTTTCTTTCATTAGCTCAAGATCAATCTGTTTTTCACCAATTGATATATCGTAGACGTAAGAGATTCTCAAAAGGTTTCTCCTCTATAAAAATTTTTTTCATAAAAGAAAAAACAAAGGGAAAATTTATTGTGATTGTCAAAATGATACTTGAATTTTACAAGTTCATTTCAAGGTCATCACAAACCCCCACAAATGACCTCAACCCTCTGAACTTTTAAATGTAAAATTGTTTAAAACAGCAAAAATAGAGATTGGGTGAAAACATGTTTCAAAATGCCGAAATTGGAATTGATTTAGGAACAGCTAACATATTGGTTTATAGTAAAAATAAGGGAATTATTTTAAATGAACCGTCCGTCGTGGCAGTCGATACAGAAACAAAAACTGTACTTGCCGTCGGAACAGAAGCAAAAGAAATGATTGGGAAAACACCTGGGAAAATTGTGGCGATCCGTCCGATGAAAGACGGTGTCATCGCTGATTATGATATGACAACAGATTTACTCAAACAAATCATGAAAAAAGCAGGAAAAAATATCGGGTTTACCTTCAGAAAACCAACGGTCGTCGTATGTACACCTTCTGGTTCAACAGCTGTTGAGCGTCGTGCCATCAGTGATGCTGTGAAAAACTGCGGAGCAAAGCACGTGCATTTAATAGAAGAACCTGTTGCAGCCGCAATCGGCGCTGATCTCCCAGTAGATGAGCCTGTTGCAAACGTCGTAGTTGATATTGGCGGAGGAACAACGGAAGTTGCCATCATTTCGTTTGGCGGCGTTGTCTCTTGTCATTCCATTCGAATTGGCGGAGATCAGCTGGATGAAGATATCATTACGTTTGTCCGAAAGAAATATAACCTATTAATCGGCGAGCGGACAGCTGAGCAAGTTAAAATGGAAATTGGTTATTGTCTCATTGAGCATGAGCCTGAATCATTAGAAGTACGTGGACGTGATCTGGTGACAGGTCTTCCAAAAACGATCACACTTGAATCTCATGAAATTCAAGGTGCCATGCGAGAGTCACTTCTTCATATTTTAGAGGCGATTCGTGCCACATTAGAGGACAGCCCTCCAGAGCTTAGTGGTGACATCGTAGACCGCGGCGTGATCTTAACCGGCGGTGGCGCTTTGTTAAACGGGATTCAAGAATGGCTCTCACAGGAGATTGTCGTTCCAGTTCATATTGCAGCAAATCCACTTGAATCTGTCGCAATCGGAACAGGTCGTTCACTAGAAGTCATTCATAAATTGCAAAAAACATTAAAATAATCTTCTTGTTCTACTTCTTTTTTTATCATTTCGATCATATCGTGAGGAATGGATAAACGTGAAGGAGGAAGAACATGTTGCTTGATTTAGGTAAACGGGTCGTTGTCACAGTCATTTTAACGGGTATTATATTAGGAGGAATGAGCCTGTCGTTTTCACATATGCCCCCTTCTAATGCACAGCCTGTGAAACAACTGAACCGCTAAAAAAGCCGCATGAAAGCGGCTTTTTTATTTTGGCTTTTCGCGTGCTCCCCATTTTCCTTTTCGGTCTTAAATCTGATATGATGAACATGACTAAAGGAGGGTTTTTATGAATTCATTTGAAAAACAATTAGATCAATATGCGAAGACCATCGTTGAAGTCGGTGTGAATGTTCAAAAGGAACAAGAAGTCGTCGTATCTGCATCTACTGAATCTGCAGACCTTGTTCGTCTTGTCGCGAAACATGCATATGAGCGCGGGGCGAAAAACGTACATATCCGCTGGAGTGATGGTGTTCTTGCTCGTTTAAAGTATGAACATGCACCGCAGGATGTGTTTGAGCAATTCCCAGAATGGGAAGCACAGATGATGGAAACCATCGCAAAACGCGGCGGCGCTTTTATCACGATCTTGTCAGAAAGCCCTGACCTTCTGCGAGGCATTGATTCGAAAAAAATCGCTGCACAGCAAAAAGCCGCTGGATCCGCCCTTCATACATATCGCCAATATGTTCAATCAGACAAAGTGGCTTGGACGGTCGTAGGCGCTGCATCAAAAGATTGGGCGAAAAAGATTTTCCCTGACCAGACAGATGAAGAAGCTGTCGCTTTATTATGGGATCAAATCTTTAAAGTCGCTCGCGCTGATCAAGCAGATCCTGTGGAGGCTTGGAAAAAGCACGATGAGTTGCTAAATGAAAAGGTCAAAATCCTAAATGAGCGCCACTACCACAAGCTTCATTATGATGCTCCTGGCACTGATTTAACGATTGAGCTCCCTGAGCAGCACATTTGGGTAGGTGCCGGCAGCGTGAGTGAGCGCGGCGTCTCTTTCATGGCCAACATGCCAACAGAAGAAGTCTTTACCGTACCTAAAAAAGATGGTGTAAATGGGACTGTCTCAAGCACAAAACCACTCAGCTATGCAGGAAATATCATTGATGAGTTTACTTTAACATTTGAAAATGGCCGAATTGTCGATGTGAAAGCGAAGGAAGGCGAAGACATTTTAACTTCGCTCGTTGAAACAGATGAAGGCTCTCATTATCTAGGTGAGGTTGCTCTCGTACCAGATGATTCACCAATCTCAAACTCGAACATTCTCTATTACAATACCCTTTATGATGAAAACGCATCGAATCACCTTGCCATCGGCAGCGGGTATGCGTTCAATATCGAAGGCGGAAAAGAGATGAATCGTGAAGAATTGGATGCAGCTGGTGTAAACAACAGTATCACACACGTCGATTTCATGATTGGTTCAAAGGAAATGAATATTGACGGTATTACAAAAGACGGAAAACGTGAACCGATCTTCCGTAATGGAAACTGGGCGATTTAACCAAAAAAAGACATCCACTTGTGGATGTCTTTTCTTATTTACGCATAAAGCTCAACGAGTCTCTTTTGAATCTCTTGATCTGATAAGAACTCATCATATGTTGTTTGTTTATCGACGATGCCATTTGGCGTCACTTCGATAATACGGTTTGCCACTGTTTCAACAAACTGATGGTCATGAGATGAGAAGAGCATAGCTCCTTTAAAGCTCATTAAACCGTTATTCAGCGCCGTAATGGACTCTAGGTCTAAGTGGTTCGTCGGCTCATCTAGAAGCAGTACATTCGCTCCTGACAGCATCATTTTCGATAACATACAACGAACCTTTTCTCCTCCTGATAAGACGCTTGCTTTTTTCTTAACTTCTTCCCCAGAGAAAAGCATACGTCCTAAGAATCCGCGTAAGAAGCTTTCGCTTTGATCATTAGGAGAATACTGGCGAAGCCAATCTACTAGATCGACATCGTTCCCTTCAAAGTATTCACTATTGTCTTTCGGGAAAAAGGCTTGAGATGTTGTGACACCCCATTTATATGTCCCGCTGTCTGGCTCCATCTCACCAGCAAGAATTTTAAATAAAGTAGACACAGCAAGCTCATTACGGCTTAGGAACGCAATTTTATCCTCGCGATTCATAATAAAGCTGACGTTATCAAGTACTTTCACACCGTCAATTGTTTTTGATAGACCTTCTACTTGAAGGACATCATTTCCAATTTCGCGCTCTGGCGCAAAATGGACATACGGATATTTACGTGAAGATGGCTTAATATCGTCTAAAGAGATTTTATCAAGCAATTTCTTTCTTGACGTCGCTTGCTTCGATTTAGAAGCATTCGCGCTGAACCGGGCAACGAACTCTTGAAGCTGCTTAATTTGCTCTTCTTTTTTCTTATTTGCATCTTGGCTGAGTTTCAGCGCTAGCTGGCTGGACTCATACCAGAAATCATAGTTTCCGACATATACTTGAATTTTTCCGAAGTCTAGGTCCGCAATATGTGTACACACTTTATTTAAGAAGTGACGGTCATGCGAAACGACGATGACGGTGTTTTCAAAATTAATAAGGAACTCTTCCAGCCACTGGATGGCTTGTAAGTCCAAGTGGTTCGTTGGCTCATCCAGAAGAAGGACGTCAGGCTTACCAAATAAAGCTTGGGCTAGTAGTACTTTAACCTTTTCAGAACCACCAAGCTCAGACATTTTCTTCGATTGAAGGCTCTCTGGAATGCCAAGACCTTTTAGTAAGATCGCAGCTTCACTTTCTGCTTCCCAGCCGTTTAACTCAGCGAACTCACCTTCAAGCTCTGCTGCACGAATCCCGTCTTCATCTGAGAAATCAGGTTTCATATAGATCGCATCTTTCTCCTGCATCACATCATATAAACGTTTGTGACCCATCATGACGACTTTTAATACTTCAAATTCTTCGTATTCAAAGTGGTTCTGTTTTAAGATCGCTAAACGCTCACCAGGGCTCATATGAACATCGCCCGTCTGAGCCTCAATTTCACCTGAAAGAATCTTTAGAAACGTTGATTTACCAGCTCCATTGGCACCAATTAAACCGTAGCAGTTGCCAGGAGTGAATTTAATATTTACTTCTTCAAATAGTTTACGATCAGCAAAACGCAAACTAACATTATTTACTGCAATCATTTATTAATCCTCCATCACTCATTCATCATTATGAAGTATAACATGAATAACGTTTGATAGAAACGTCTCTCACTAAGAACGAAGGCAAATTGTCCAATATGGTATAATAAGTGGGAATGATTTATTGAAGGAGTTCGTGCGATTTGAGATTACTTACACTGATGGAATACTGTTTATTGATTTTCTTTATGGGTATTTATTTATCTGCAACAGGCTTTAATGCGAGGGATTTTGGCCTTTATATTGGGCTTGTGCTTATTTACACACTGGTACACATCTTTTCGAAACGCTTTTTACAAAAGCGAGGGAAAGAAAATCATAAGATCGGATTGTTTCGGTCCGTTTTAGCCATTACTGGGTCTGTCTTCGCTTCTGTGTTGGCCATTGTGCTCATTGTTACAGTGCTCACGCCAAATTAAAAACGACCCTTCTTTTAAGGGTCGCCCGTTCAAGCACTTTTCTCACGCACCTGAGAAGGGTGCTTTTATTTTGTTTGCCGAATGTCGCCAAATGGGAAGAAAACAAATTCTGATGTCCCGACAACCCGATCCTTTTGAATGAGTCCAAGTCCATTTCTGCTGTCCATGGAGTTGAGTCTGTTGTCCCCCATCACAAAGTAATCGTTTTTCGGTACTTTCACTGGACCAAAATCCCCTGTCAAATGCACTTCATACTCTTTCGCATGTGCCTTGTTCTCTTTTAAATAAGGCTCATCTACTTTTTTACCATTAATGTAAAGCGTATCATCCTTCATTTCAATCGTGTCTCCCGGAAGACCGATCAATCGTTTTACATAATGAATTTTCTGGCCATCTTTTCCATTAATAATCACGATGTCACCTCGTTTGACACCACCTAGATAGTTAATGGTTTTGTTGACAAACAGCTTTTCTCCATCATGAAGGGTCGGTTCCATCGACTCTCCTTCCACCACATACGGCTCAAATATAAACGTACGGATGAGCAAGACGAGCGCAAGTGCAATTAAAATGGCTTTGATCCATTCAAACAGTGAACTTTTCTTCTCTGTTTTGGCTTGCTTTGCATCAGATTGAATATCATTTTCGTTTTGTTTGTTTTCTTCGTTCAAAATACTGCTTCCTCCTAAGACTTTCTGCTAAAAGACTTGAAACGTGAATTGAATAACTTTACTTTATCACATGTCATTTAAAAATTCACAAGACAACCATTCAATTAGATATTTTTTCCTAATTTGTTCATAATTAAACAAAAGAAGCACCGCTGTTCACGATGCTTCTCTTCTACTTTACGCTTCTAGTTTCACTGGTTTTTTCAAAATACCAAGTAAAATCGCTGTTACAACGGCACCGATTAAGATGCTGATGATATAAAGTATCGGATGATTTGTTACCCAGAAAACGAATAGTCCGCCGTGCGGTGCAGGAAGCGTGACTCTAAAGAATTCCGTTAATCCGCCAGCCACAGCTGCTCCAATGACAGCTGAAGGAATCACTCGTAGAGGATCAGCCGCTGCAAACGGGATCGCCCCTTCAGTGATGAAGGCCGCTCCCATGAAGTAGCATGTAATCCCTGCTTCTCGGTCACGTTTTGAGAATTTATTTCTAAAAATTGTTGTAGCAAGTGCAATACCTAATGGTGGTACCATTCCGCCTGCCATAATGGCAGCGTGTGGTGCATAGTTTCCAGCAGCAATCATCGCAAGACCAAATGTGTAAGCCGCTTTGTTAATTGGCCCACCCATATCAATCGCCATCATACCTGCCAAAATAATGCCCATTAAGACAAGGTTTCCAGTACCTAAAGTTTCAAGCCAATGAGTTAATCCGTCCATCACCATTTTTACTGGTGTGTTCACAACGTAATGCATAATGATACCTGTGAAGAAAATACCGAACAATGGATAGAGCAGAACCGGTTTAATTCCGTCGAGTGACTGCGGTACGAATGTGAATACTTTTTTAAGTAACACAACGACATAACCAGCAAGGAAACCGGCAATGAGTCCGCCTAAGAATCCAGCACCTGCTGCCGATGCCATAAATCCACCGACCATACCTGGCGCAAAACCTGGACGATCTGCAATACTCATCGCAATAAATCCGGCTAATACAGCCACGATTAAGGCAAGTGCATTATCTCCACCAATTCCTTTTAAAACAGCTGCAAATGAATTAAATGAAGGGTCATTAGGGTCAGCCGATTTAATACCCCAGAAGAATGAAATTGCAACAAGGATACCGCCTCCGACAACAAATGGAAGCATGTTGCTTACACCGCTCATTAAGTGCTTGTAGAAACCACTTCTCCCTTTGCCAGATGACTCATGTTCGTCTTTTGAAGAACTACCGCCAGAGCCTTTATAGATCGGCGCATCTTGATTGACTGCTTTTTCAATCAATTCCTGCGGACGACGGATTCCTGCTGTCACAGGTACTTCAATGACATGTTTGCCTTTAAAGCGTTCCATTTCAACTTGCTTGTCGGCTGCCACAATGATGGCTGGTGCTTCTTCGATTTCTTTTGCGGTAAGAGCGTGTTTAATACCACCAGAACCGTTTGTTTCGACTTTAATGTCAACGCCCATTTCTTTCGCTTTTTCTTTCAAAGCATCTGCTGCCATAAATGTATGTGCAATACCTGTTGGGCAAGCTGTTACTGCTAAAATCTTAGCTGGTTTACCTGATGCAGCCGGCTCCTCTTGAACTTCCTCTTCTTCTTCATCGTCGTCCTTATCATGCGTATTGATGATATCGATGATTTCATCTTCAGTAGCCGCTTCAAGAAGCTGCTTTCTGATTTCTTCACGCATCAGAAGTGTTGATAAACGAGAAAGTGCTTCTAAGTGCGTGTTGTTTGCGCCTTCAGTTGCTGCAATCATAAAGACAAGATGACTCGGCTGCGCGTCCAGTGATTCATAATCTACACCAGCTACCGAGCGGCCAAATGCAATGGCAGGCTCTTTGACACTTGCTGTTTTAGCGTGAGGGATAGCAATTCCTTCACCAATACCAGTAGAGCTCTGTTTTTCACGGTTAATCACTGCTTCTTTGTAGCCCTCTTTATCATTTAACTTGCCTGCTGTATCTAAAACAGTGACTAATTCTTCAATGACTGCTTCTTTCTGCTGGCTGTCTAATTGAAGCTTAATGGTCTGCTTTGTGAGTAGTTCTGTTATTTTCATGGTGACTCCTCCTTTAAATGCGTGTGACTTTTACTTGTGGTAATAGTGTGTCAACAAGCTCTTTTGTCCCAAGCTCTTCAGAAAATGCTGTAGCACTGCCTGATGTGACGCCAAGCTTAAATGATTCTTCAATCGAAAGGCCTTTCGAAACGCCGGCTAAAAATCCTGCAACGACTGAATCCCCTGCACCAACCGAATTAACAAGCGTACCCTTTGGAACATTTGACTGATAAATCCCTTCCTTACTGAATAAGAGAGCGCCATTACCAGCCATGGATACGATAACATGTTCAGCACCTTGCTCTAACAGCTTCTTCCCATAAGGAATGGCTTCTTCCGCAGTAGAGATGCTTGTCTCAAACATTTCACCTAGTTCATGATGGTTTGGCTTCATTAAGAACGGTTTCAAGCCTGCTGCTTTTTTTAGGGCTTCCCCGGAAATATCAAGGACCACTCTAACGCCTTGCTTTTCGCACACCTCAGCAATACGTTCATATGTGTTATGAGGCAATGAAGAAGGAATACTGCCAGCTAACACAACGACATCTCCTTCAATCAATGAAGTAAATTGAGACAGAAACGACTCAAATTGTACTTCAGTAATGGATGGGCCGAGTCCGTTGATTTCGGTTTCTTCACCTGTTTTTAGTTTCACATTAATTCGTGTATCTTCTGACACCTCGTGAAAGGCTGTTTGTAATTGTTCGTTTTGTAAAAAGTCTTGAATATATTTGCCTGTAAATCCACCAATGAATCCAAGTGCTTTTGATTCAACACCGTGACGTTTTAAAAGCCTTGAGACATTGATCCCTTTTCCGCCCGGATATTTTTTGTCATAGGTTGAACGATTCAAACCGCCGACTGCGAAATCCTCCACGTGTACGATGTAATCAACTGATGGGTTTAAAGTAACTGTATAAATCATGTTTTCACTACCTTTATAACCGTTTTTTCATGGTAATTATCGAATGAATCCTCTTTTGCGTCGTTTGTGATAATGGTGGCTTCCTGTAAACTAGCAAAGGTTGAAAACGATATTTCGCCAAATTTAGAGGCATCTGTTAAGATATAGGTTTTTTTCGCCTGCTTCATGGCCCTTTTTTTCATGAGCGCTTCCTCTGGATCAGGTGTTGTAAACCCCGCCTCGGGATGAATGCCGTTCGTCCCAACAAAGCTTTTGTCAAAACGGTAATTTTCCATCGCCGTTAAGGCTGCGGCTCCGACCATGGCTCCTGTTCGATGTTTCACTGATCCGCCTATCAGGTAAAAAGAAATGCCTTTTCTCATGAGTGCTTCAATGTGCATAACACCATTTGTCACCACAACAATATCTTGATCTGGATCGATATATTCAATCATTTGCTGTGTGGTCGTACCAGCGTCTAAATAAATACAATCGCCTTGTTTTAAAAGTGAAGCAGCTGCCTCTGCAACCAATGACTTTTCTTGAAGGTTTTTGGCAGATTTCTCAAATACATCTGGTTCAAGACGGATACTTGATATCTTGGCTGCTCCCCCATGAACTCTTTTAAGAAATCCTTTTTCTTCAAGGGCTGATAAATCTCTTCTAATAGTAGATTCAGACGCATCCGTCATAATCGTTAAGTCCTGTATTTTGATGACATCATTTTCTTCTAAACAGTCGATAATGAGTTGATGTCTTTCCGGTGTTAACATGAAAACACCCCCTTTTGAAAACGTATTCATTTCGCGCGCACCTTTATTGTAATCGCTTTTTTCAACATTATCAATACAAAACAATCAAATACATTCAATAACTATCAAAATCTTTCACCATGGTCATCTTACCTTTATATGTACCATTTGTAAACTGAAAAATATGTGACATTAAGATGAAAGTCATGATCTTAGCATTTCTATCATTTTTCATTTCATTCAATAGAACTAAAAAAAGCTTTTATGCGATGTGCATAAAAGCTTTTGATGTTTGATTACAGCGGAATTCACACTGTTTGTATGTCTTTGTTCTTCTCAGAATTATTCATATCTAAGAGAATCAATCGGATCTAGTCTTGCTGCTTTATTCGCAGGAATTAACCCAAAAACAATCCCAATAAGCATACTAAACAGCACACCTACACAAATGATTTGCCAAGATACTAAGGACGGCCAGCCGGCAATGAGTGATACTAACGAGGCACCGCCTATACCTAGTGCAATCCCCATCAACCCGCCGATCAAGGTTAAGACGACAGACTCAATTAAAAATTGAACGAGTATTTGAGCCCTCGTTGCTCCAATCGCTTTTCGAATACCGATTTCCCTTGTCCTCTCTGTCACAGAAACAAGCATGATATTCATCACACCGATACCGCCGACAAGTAAAGAAATTCCAGCTATTGACCCAATGATTGTTGTCATAACAGACGTGATTTGACCGATGCCTTCTGCGATTTCTTCCATGTTGATCATTTCATAAGCATCTTCTGTATGATGGTTTTCATTTAATAATGCAGCCGCACTCTTTCCTACTTCCTTCATTTGATCAGCATGTGCGACTTGAATTGACAACTTATCGTATTCATTGATCCCAAATGTGGAGGTGAGCATGGCAAATGGGACATATATTTCATTCATATCGAATGAGAGCATTCCTTTTTGTTTGGCTAAAACACCGATGACTTCAACCGGCTGTCCGTTCATCCAAATCATTTCGCCCAATGCCTTCTGTCCATTAAATAATTCTTTTTGTAAGCCTTCAGAGATGAGGGCGGCTCTTCTGCCGCTTCTAAAGTCAATATCTCTTAAATTCTGCCCTTCTGCTATTTGTAATGAATGTACATTTGTATACCCTTCATTTATACCGTTAACTGTCGCATCCACTGTCGTATCTTGAAATCTCAGCTGCATTCCTTGCGCAGTCGAAGAGGCAACCTGATTCACCCCATTGATTGTCTTAATGCTTTTTATGTCTTCCTCAGTAAATGTGGCGTCGAATAAAGCGTTGGGATTTGCATTTAACTCTTCGTCAGAAGGCGTATATGTCATATCAACGGTATTGTTTGGACCTGAAATCGACCCTTTTAGCATTTGCTCGCCGCCTTGACCGATAGCCACGACCGCAATGACTGATCCAACACCAATAATAATCCCAAGCATCGTTAAAATAGAACGTAATTTATGAGCTAAAACAGAATTCATCGCTATTTTGATATTTTCAAAGAGTTTCATTCATAGCGTCCCCTTGTGTCAATCTATCTTCAACGAGTCGTCCATCTCTTACAACGACCGTCCGATTTGTATACGCAGCTATTTCTTCTTCATGGGTGACAAGTACAATCGTTGTCCCTTCCTCATTCAGCTTAGTAAACTGTTCCATGATTGAGAAGCTTGTTTTTGAGTCAAGAGCGCCTGTCGGTTCATCTGCTAAGATAAGCTGCGGCTTATTGACAATTGCACGGGCTATTGCCACTCTTTGCTTTTGCCCTCCCGACAATTCACTTGGCATATGTTTCATTCGGTCTGTCAAACCAACCTTTTCAAGTGCCATCTCTGCACGTTCTTTTCTTTCCTTTTGACTGATACCAGCGTAAATCATCGGAAGCTCAACATTACGCCTCGCATTTAACCTCGGCAGCAGGTGAAATTGCTGAAAGACAAATCCAATGAATTGATTTCGAATCACTGCGAGGTCTTGATCCTTTGCTGCTGACAGCTCTCTTCCTTGAAAATGATATTGTCCTGTAGTTGGCCGGTCTAAACAGCCAATGATATTCATTAACGTCGATTTTCCAGAGCCGGACGGGCCCATAATAGACATATACTCGCCTTTTTCGATGACAAGATCGACCTCACTTAATACATCAAATGATTCCTCGGCAACCTCATAGCTTTTTGTCACGTTTGAAAGCTGAATCATTCAGCATTCACTTCCATTCCGTCATACATGTCATCTGATGGATGAGAAATGATTTGATCCTCTGCTATGATACCTTTTGTCACTTCAAGATCATGACCTGACGTTTCCCCTAGCTCTACTTTTACTTTTTTAAGTACATTCTTTTTGACAACATAAACGTATTGTCCATCATCCTCTTTTTTTACAGCTGATTCAGGAATCGTTAGGGCTTGACGCTTATCTGTTTCAATTTCCATGATCATTTTAAAACCAGGTTTTGCTTCAGGTTTTTTTCCTTTTATTTCGATTTCAACTGGATATTGCACCGTTTGATCACCTGCAGTTGTTTCGGATGCTGCCTGAGCAGGTACAACCCCCACTTTTTTCACGACCCCTTGCCAGCTCTTTCCGCGAATGACATCAGACGTTATCTTTACTTTTTGTTTCTTTTTCACTTTTATGGCGTCATATTCAGAAATCAATCCTCTTACAATCATTTTTTTCTCATTGCCAATATGAATGATCGCCTGTCTCTCTTCTGGCTTTCCTGCCCCTTCTTCTTGCTCAATGGAAATGACTGTACCGGCAATTTTACTATGTACGATTAAATCTTCTATTTGTGCTTTTACTTTTTCTTGGCTGATCTCTGCTTGTTTTTGTTCTAATTCAGCCGCTTTCAGCTCTAGTTCAAGCTGGTCTCGCTCGGTTTTAGGATTGGCAGCGGAGTCGCCTCCTTGTTTTTTATCTAATTCGCTCAATCTATTTTGTAATTGTTCGCGTTTTAACGTACTGGATTCAGCCGCAAGAGCTTGCTGCTCTTCTTCAAGTTCCAGCTCCCTATTTTCATATGTAAGAAGCGGCGTTCCAGGCTTTACCTTTTCTCCTTCTTTCACAGAAATCCTCTTCAAATGTCCCTTTTCCTCTTCTGCATAAATGAACTGCTCTTCAGAGAATGAAAGTGTCCCTGGCGTCATGACCGTAGTGGTGATTTCTTTTTGCGTAGGTTTTACTGTTTTAATAGCTGCTGTCGAAGTAGGCTTTGATTGATTTTTCGCAATGTTAAAGCCAATAAATAGACCGATAACAATAATAAAAATGGATCCGATGATGATTTTCTTTCTCATAAAGACATTCTACCCCCAGCTTACTGATATGGTGATTGCAGTTCCTACATATTGAAAAATGATAGATAAGAGATAAAAGACTCCTATAATGGTCCAAGCGATTCTTGGCGATATATGGCCTACTTTCATCAATAAAAAGCCTGTTAAAACAAGGTTCCAGATCACAAATAGATCAATATTGGCAAGCACAGCATGCCATGGACCAGACGTTTGAATGAGTGCATTTAATGAGGTGATTGTGATGTTTTTTGGCACATGGAACAGAATGATGGACAGATGAGAAATAATCGTACCAACGATCGTAACTGGTGTAATAAACAGGACCGCTGAAAACAGCTGCTGAAACGATGCATCACCCTTTGCTAAAAAAACGATGAACTTATATATTGCAGCATTAACCACAAGCCCGAGAAGTAGACCAATTAGCGTCACCACATAAACGACCGATACCGGCAAGCTTAAATCTGCCCACATTCCTTCATTCACCAGCTCTGACAAATAAGTCACAATCACTGTTAAAAAAAGTACGCAGGATAAAGGCCACCAAACCACCGGATTTTCCCATACTCTTTTCAGGTGCTCCGAAGGCCTTGTGCTCACTCCAATGATCGTAGGCTTTTGCATATTTTCTTTCATCAAATGTCATCCTCTCTATGTCATGCAAGTATGCAAACGCACATGCTCTCTCTTATTCTTTCTATTTTATCAAAAGATTGCCAATAAGTGATGGGTGATTTGATTTTCTTATTTTCATTGAGGGAAAAATTATCTATTATCATGAATGAAATCCTCCAAATGACACCATGACTAGACCATATTCATATCAAGAAATAAAGGTTTTTCTGACCTAAAAACATTTTATCAAAAAAAAAACCATGTCTTTCGGAATAAATATCCTTTTCCTTTGAATTCGGTTGGTCTTTGTGAGACACAACAATTTTTTGTTAAAATAATCCTAGTAATTTCAACAAATCCCGGCTTTATAGGACTATGATTGGTTTCTTTTATAGAACAAATGAGCCTTTAGTAACAATACTTTCATATTAAAAAATTAAAAATATCATGATTTTACTTGATCAAAAGTTATTTTTTCATATAATGTAAAATAGAGGTAGGTTAAATGATAGTGGAAATGGAGTCAAGTGAATGTTAAGAGAAAAATTGAAAACGCAATTGATTTTACTTTATGAAAAGGAACAAGAAGCATGGCAATACTTTCGAAAGGAAAGAGAACTGATTTATCATGAGCTCAAATTACTTGATATGAAAGAAAGCAGACCCTCTAATGACAAAATATACTACGCTGCCAGATGTGTAGATATTATTAAAGAGAAAAAGGGTAGCATTGTGAGCACAAAAGAATTAAAAGAACAGCTTCAAGCCCAGACAGATTTCAACGTGAGACGAATTAGTGAATTGTATGATCTGATTCAGCAGCTCGATCCTCACATTTCTAAAGCACGAAGGGGATGTTTTATTTACGAAGATCACACCCAAATACCTCTACAATCTTTTCACACATAAAAAATTGGTTACAGCCGCTGGCCATAACCAAATCCTCTAATATCTATTATCCACCGCTTACAGGAGGAATGAATGCAACAGTGTCCCCGCTACGCACTTCAGCGTTTCCCCTCGTATATCGTTCGTTGACTGCAACCATCACATTTTGTGCAGCATCAACACCATATACCTCCTGTAATTCTAATTTAATCTCATCAACCGTTGTTTGATCTTTTTGAATGATGATTTGTTGTTTACCGGCCTTCTCAGCAAGGCCGGCGAACAATAATACACTAATCAAGCTGATCACCTTCTTTCTTTGCAAGTTGAAGCTCGCTAGGTTTCCCCTCTGGATATGAAACTTTTTCAAGCTGATCACCTATCCAGGCTTCCCCGTCTTCCCAATATTCTTTTTTCCAAATCGGAACGATTTCCTTAATTCGCTCAATGGCATATTCGTTCGCTTCGTATGCAGCCTTCCTATGAGGAGATGAAACGGCTATCGCAACAGCAATATCCGTTATATCAAGTGTCCCGATCCGGTGCACAATGGCTGCTTCAGTATCAGGCCACCGATTTTTGATTTCTTGTCCAATTTGACTTAGCATGCTTTCAGCCATTGGTATGTAAGCTTCGTAAGTTAAGCGCAGCGTTTTCTTACCGTTTGTCCACTCTCTGACCGTCCCGATAAACGTCGTAATGGCCCCTGCCTTCCGCCTTGTCACATGCTGAATCAATTCATTCACATCAATCGGCACTTTTGTTATTTTAAAAAGTTCACTCAAATAGAGCCACCTCCCTTCAATAAGTTATAACAAAATGTATTCGCATCCTTTTCAAAGGCTGAAAACACTGGAAAAGAGTAATTTTTGGCTAACTGAAACTCTTGAGAAAAATAAATAGCTGCTTGTATATTGGAAAGTGTTGAAAGATCAATGAGCTCCTCTTCATTCTTCACACAAACGATTTTGCGGTATGGTGCCTGTTTATACCCTTCTATCAAGACCGCGTCTAATGGAAGATACTTACACATGTTGAGCAATTGCTTTAACGTGATGTGCTGCATTGAAAAGTGAAATTCACCCTCTCCTTCTACGCCAGCGGCAAATGCACCTGCCCCGACATATCGATCGGTGTCTTTTTCTTTCAAAAGACGATCTGGTTTACCGCCATGTCCATGGTGTTTAAAACAGCCTAGCTTCAGCTCATCAAGTACAGCCAGCTGACAGAGCTTTTCAATCAACGACGTCTTTCCGCTGTTTTGATAACCGACCACCTGTAATATACTTAATGTGTCATCCAGCATGGGGAACCCTCGCCTTCGTGCTGAAACAGCAGAACATGCACCTGATCACCAGCCTTAAAACCTCTTGTTCCACCTGGCAGCACGATGAAACAGTTCGCCTCTGCTATTGAGGTCACGGCACTTGATTTATCGAGACCTGTTGGGGTCACACTGAGCTGACTGCCCGTGAACTCAAGTGCCGCTCTGACAAATCGAGTAAACGGATTGGCTTTTGGGAAATCGTGTGTCAGCTTCGCCTCAGCAAAATCGGGTAACGGCTGTTTCTTGAAAGACCATTTATAGACCATCGGTTTCACAAATAATTCAAAGCCAACAAAACAGGCAGCAGGATTTCCTGACAGGCCAAACAGCAGTTGACCATTTGGCATTGCAGCAACCGTCGTTACACTGCCGGGTCTCATGGCCACTTTATTAAATAGCACCTGAGCTCCCAGCTTTTCATAAATTGCGGGGAGAAAGTCAAAATCACCTACTGAAACTCCGCCTGTTGTAATTAAGAAGTCTACCTTGCTTAAGGCTGCTTTGACTGCATGATAGCTTTTGTCAAAATCATCGGACACACCGCCTAAATCAAGCGGCTCTCCCCCAGCCTTAAGGATCTGGGCATAAACCATGCTAAGGTTACTGTTTCTAATCTTCCCGTCCACCATCGCATCACTCACTTGAAGAAGCTCTGTACCTGTTGAGATGATGCCGATCACTGGCTTTTTGACAACTGGAACTACCGCATATCCGAATGTCGCCAATAAGGCCGTAACGCCCGGAGTTACTTTGGTTCCTTTTTTGAGCATCACATTCCCTTCAAGTACCTCTTCTCCTTGACGAGAAATATTGTCCCCTTTTTTCAGCGGTCTTTTAAGTGACATGTATGATTTCCCATCTTTTTCAAAGGTTTTAGTCAGCTCAAGCATGATGACGACATTTGCTCCATTCGGGATTTTTGCTCCTGTCATGATACGAATGGCTTGAAAGGGACCGATGGTTTTTGCTGAGACCACTCCTGCCCCAATATGATCAATGACCTCAAATTCAACCGGATGCTCGCTTGACGCTTCTTTTGTATCTTCTGCCCGAAGTGCAAAACCATCATACGGGGACCGATCAAATGCAGGCACATCATGATCTGCCAAAATATCTTCTGCAATGAACCTTTCAAGGCTATTTCTTAAAGGCATCCATTCTGCTTCTCCATGCTTTTCATATTGATGGACTTTTTGAATGGCTTCTTGTACTGGAATTGGCTGACGTCTTTCCATCACACTTCACTCCTATATCCCTAGCAGTTTTGCTAGTAATGAATTGGCTGCTTTTTCATCATTTGTCCCATGGATTAATGCACGTCCACCTTTGAAAAAGACGATACGATAAGATTCATAGCGGACATGGATTAAGAAGTCATTCACTTCTACCTCACAAATGGATGACAGCCGCTCTTTCACATGCTGAAATGATAGATTAGCTAGATCCTTAGATACAACTTGGACTGTATCCCGCCCGCAAAGAATCGTCGTTTTTTTACGCTGATCGTGTAAATAAGGATAGGTTCTATCTTTGCCGCAAGATGGACAGTCCTTCTGCTTAGTAAGAGACAAATCCATTTTAAACGATGTCGCCTGCCAAAGATCAAATGTGACAAATTTCCGTTCGATTTGATCTTCATGTCCTGTTAAATACTTTAGCGCCTCTGTTTGCTGATAAGCAGAAACCATCTGAACTGCTGGAGATATAATCCCCGCTGTATCACACGTCAAACCGCCAACAGGCAGTTCTGTAAAGACACACGATAAACACGGCGTTTTATCTGGCAAAATGGTCATATACATCCCCTGGCTGCTCACACAAGCACCATATATCCACGGCGTCTTCGTTTCCTGCGATAAATCATTCATGACCATTCTCGTCTCAAAATTATCCGTCGCATCAATGACAATATTTGCGCTGTGAAATAACGGTCTTAACAGCTCAACCCCTGCATCTTCAATCAGGGCGTGTATGGTCACTTCATGATTGATCTCTAGGAGACGTTTTTTTGCCGCAGCTGCTTTTGGCACATGTGCCTTTGCGTCATGTTCTGTATACAGCTGCTGCCGCTGTAAATTTGAAAATTCTACATAATCACGATCAACAATCGTCAACGTGCCGATCCCAGACCGGACAAGCCCTTCCGCAGAGGCCGTTCCAAGTGCACCCGCTCCAACAATTAGAACATGACTGTCAGCAAGCGCACGCTGACCCTTTTCCCCAACCGGAGGGAACAAGATTTGTCTTGAATATCGATCATTCAATGCTGTTCTCTCCTCACCATTTTTTATGTATCATATCATACCGTTTTCAGGTAAATCGCTTCTTTTATTGATATTTCGGAATTCTTTTGGTGTTACGTTCAGTTCCTCTTCTGAGACGATACGCACCTTAAGCCTTTGAAGTAACTCTTTGATGGCTAATTGATTCTCTTTTAAACACGCATCAATGGACGGCAGACAGCGGCGGTGATAAAGTGCAAATAAAGGCTGTAATCTGCCCTGAACAAGCGGGATAATAGCATCTACGTGCTCGCTACAATAGGACGATAATACTTCAGCGGTCTCCCTCCGCACGAAAGGCATGTCACATGCCGTCACTAAATACCATGCTGCTTCTTGCTTTTGCATCGCTGTATACATGCCGGCAAGCGGCCCACATCCGCGCACCTGTTCATCATCCAACCACACATCTCGTTCACCTCTTTCTTTAAAAAAGGTCAGAAGTGATGGATGGCTGATGATGACCATCTGTCCTTTCAAAAGCTGCTTTTTCACATGCTCATATAGTGGTTTTCCTTGATACATATACCTTGCCTTTGGCTCTCCAAAACGTCTGGATGCTCCTCCAGCTAAAATGACATTGACTACGTCCATCCACTCACCCTCCTTTGATATGGTTGTTCTAATCACTCTCATCTCGCATACTTTATTGGTAACATGAATAAGGAGGGTCTATCGATGAACAGGCGCCATGCTTCTCCCCTATTCCATGACCTATCTCAAGAGAATTTATACTTAAAAGCGGAAACAGCCAAATATCAACAAATGATCTCTGATTTACAGTCCTCATATACGTATTCTAAAAACAAGAAGTTAACTCAAGAATATCACGAGATGAAAAAGGATTACACGCAATTAAAGCAACAATTGGATGAAATGACCATTGATCAAGATCATGCAGCCTCAAAAATACAGGATCTTTCCTACAGCAAATCTGAATTATTACATAAAATAGTCCTTCTTCATGAAATGCTCCAAAAAGAAACCTTTCATAGAAGGAAAGAAACGGAAGAAAAACACCGGCTGCATTTAAAAGTCATCAAATATAAAGAAATCTCTCAACAATTAAATGAACGGGTGCAAGATCAAGATAAACGGCTTGCAAAAGAGGAGAAAAAAGGAAATACTTTATCCGCTGTGATTGAGAAACTGCAGCAAACATTAGGTGATAAAAACGCAGAGCTCAATCTATTACAGGAAGGCGTAAAACACCTGCAGGAGCGTTTTTATGAAACACAAGAGAAATTACTGCAAATTGAAAAAGCAAAGGAAGCGATTTTTTATGAAACGCTCACAAGCTATCAAAAGCAGTTAGCCGAAAGTGAGGAATGGATCGCATCTCATTTTGCTGATATTGACCAGTCAGCTCAAACAAATTCACAGCCATTCTCTCGAGACAGCCTCCTGCAAACAACGGAAGAAATCGAACCCATCTTGAAAAAGTTGAATGAACAAGTTCAAACGCTACAAGCACAAGTCGATGCGGTGCAGCAAAATGGAGATGTCATGACAGTAAAGATTGAAGGCTTCAAAAAGCAGCGTGATCACCTGTCAAAGGAACGAAAAATTGTCTATACTGTTGATCAAAAAAAGTAATTCTCGCAATAAAAAAACTGCTGGCTTTTTTCGTCAGCAGTTTCTTTTTTATTTATTCGTCTTCTGTTTGAATATCGCCTTCTAAAATATACTGTCCGCGATATGGCTTTTTCACTTCAGGATACATTTTAATTAAGCTTTGCATAAACGTTGTCATATTTGGAATTTCAAGACCGCTCTCTTTTTCAATTTCTTTTTGAAGTTCAGAGCTTTTAATCGCTGCATTATGACGCTTTAACGTTTTAATCGCAGCTTCACGAAGCTTAGCTGCCTTTGAACCAGGGCGAGCTGTGCCTCTTCTGCGTCTTGTAGATCCTTCAGGAATACCTACAGGTGCACCGTTTAGCTGTCCTGTTCCTAAAGTTGATACAGCATTTGATTGTGATTGTGCAGGCGGCTGGTAGCTTCTCATTTCTTGTGCAGCCAGTTCAGCTAATACAGGCAGTGAATCCGTTTTTCTTTCTGTACGCACTTCTTTTTTTGTATCTGACACTAGACCTGTTCCATGACGGTCTAATTCTCTTAATTTTGCATAAATCGTATCTCGCTCAATTTGATATTCACGGATGACCTTTACTTCTGCTTCGTTTAATTGTTCCAATCGTAATCGTAACGCTTCCCTCTCATTAAACAATGGATTTCCCCCTCATCATATAAAAAATATTCTATAGTAAATATTAGATTAGAAAACTAATTTTATCAACTATTTTTTTATCATTTTACAGTTTGTTATCAGATAGGTATTTTCAACTAAAATTTTGCCAAAGAGGAACAATCGGCATCCATTTCATTGCCACTAAAGGCTTTTGACAAACCTTAAAATATTGTAAAAAATTTGAATAAACACTTATACTACTTGATTTACATCGTTATTTACCAAACTGAAATTTCTTTTGTGCAAAAATGTTCTGAATAGTAAAAAGTTAAAATCTTTACATTTTCATTTCAAAACAAAAATGTAAATAGGTCTTTAGGTCTTTTTGTTTCAGGAATATTTTTTAATAAACTCCCTCAATTTCTCTTTTCTTAGGAAGGCGCAGTCCATTCCGTGCAATAGGTCGCCTATTTTTGTCCATGAAAAAACCCCCATTTATGGGGGGAAGCCTATTCTGCAGCCTTTTCAGACTCAGAAAGCACTCGATTGACACGTTTCTCAAGCATTTTCATTCCGCTTCCGCCAGCTTGGAAGTGGCGCAGAGCACCTGTTTTATCAAATACATAATATGCTGGTACATATTCATTTTCAAAGGCTTCTGTTAACTTATGATCACTATCCACAAAAATTGGCTGCGTGATTTCATGCTCTTTCGCAACTTCCTTGATCTTATCCAGATCTAGGTCATCCTCTGATCGCGGCATATGAACGGCTATCACGTTTAGTTGATCCTTGTATTCATCACGGAATTGATTGACTTGAGGCATTGCCTCTTTACAAAGATGACAGCTGACTGACCAGAAATGAATCAATGTTGGTTTGTCACCAATTAGATCTTCTTTTGTTACTTCTCCATTTAACCATTCTTTTGCACCAGTTAGTTCTGGCATTGGTTGACGTAATTTCATTATGAAGCGCCTCCATCCATTGTATGTGTCGAAACAAAAAGGTCTAACATTAGTTAGACCCTCCTGTTTCTTCAGCTATCAATTAAAGTGTTTTTTGACCAGGCTTCCAGTTCGCTGGGCAAAGTCCACCAGTTTGTAATGCTTGAAGAACACGTAATGTCTCATCTACATCACGACCGATATTGTTGTGGAATACTGTTTGATATTGAAGTTCGCCTTCAGGATTGATAATGAATAGACCGCGAAGTGCAATTCCTTCTTCTTCAATTAAAACGCCGTATTCTCTAGATACTGTGTGGTTTGTGTCAGCAGCTAGCGGATATTTCAATTCGCCTAGACCATTGTCTTTACGGTCTGTGTTGATCCAAGCAAGATGCGTATGGATTGTATCAGTAGATACACCAATGATTTCAGCATCTAAATCTTCGAACTCATCATAACGATCGCTCATTGCTGTAATTTCAGTTGGGCAAACAAATGTGAAATCCATCGGATAGAAGAAAAGAACTGTCCATTTGTCATTCTTCATGTTTTCTTCTAAACTTACTTTACCAAATTCCTTGTTAGCAAGTACTGCTTCCATTTCAAAACGTGGAGCTTGTTTTCCTACAAAACGCTCTGCCATATGTAAATCCCTCCAAAAATAATATCTTTATACAGACTTCTAAGCTGTATATAAAATGAGAATCAAAAGTTGAAATTCTCATTTAGTTAATAACTTCACAATTACAATTATAATACTTAAGCGGTTTTTAGTCAATATTAATTAATAATAAATTTAATTAACGATTTGTCACAATCTCTTGCTTCACTTAACAAAAGTTTAACATGTCTTGCAGAAGGGAACAAATGATTAGCTTCTCTATTAGAGCATACATAGAAAGGTTTTGAAGATCATGAAAGCATTTGAACAAATAGATTGGGTTTCCATTATCCTCAATAGCAGTATGATTTTGCTAAAACTAATCGCTATTTTTGTGATTTATTTTATCATCAGAGCCATCGGAAATAAGATGATTAAGCGTGCCTATTCCACTTTCTCTGAAAGGCATGACGTCTCTTTATCAAGAGCTCAGACGCTGCAAAGTCTCACGCTAAATATTTTCGCCTACATATTGATTTTTATTTTAGTTGTCATGATCCTCGACTTATTTCATTATAACCCGACCGCTTTGCTAGCTGGCGCAGGCGTTGTGGGGCTTGCAATCGGTTTTGGCGCTCAAGGACTAGTGAGTGATATTGTGACAGGATTCTTTATATTATTAGAGAAACAATTCGATGTGGGAGAATACATAACAGTTGCTGGCTTTGATGGGATCGTAGAACAAATTGGACTTAGAACCACGCAGCTTCGAAGCTTTGACGGCACCCTTCATTTTATTCCAAATCGAAGCATATTGAACGTGAGCAATCATTCAAGAGGGACTATGCAGGCACTCGTTGATATCGAGCTATCTCCAGAAGAGAATGTGGATCAAATGATCACAGCCCTTCAAGCTGCGTGTGATGAGGTACGAAAAGACATTCCTCAAATTATCGAAGGCCCTCAAGTTGTCGGCGTGGAGGCGTTCGGATCCTCTTCCCTTGTACTGCGCATCATTGCAAAAACTGAAACAATGGAGCAATGGCGGGTAGAACGAATCTTGCGCAAAAAAATGAAAGAAGTACTCGATATAGAAAAAGAGCAAAAAGAACCGGGATGATCATCTACCGGTTCTTTTTCTTGTTTGTTTTATTGAACACGCTGTTCTACTTCTTGACAAATTTCATCAGCCGTCATACCAGACGCGGTAATCACAGATGCCTTTGTCGTTGTGTCTGAAATGCCAAGAACATTTGAATCTAGCCCTGTGACTACATAGCAGTCACACTGATCCATTTGCTGTTCATTTTGAATACGTACGACGTCATACCCTTTTTGCTTCAGTAGTTCTTCTACATCGGATAAAGATGGTTCTACACCAATTCTTGTCATAATCAAGAACACCTCCTGTTCATAAGGTGTACAGGAGGTAGCTTGATTATTCATTCACCTGCTTGCTTTTTGAAATAAGCCGTCATAACGTTTACTGCGGTTTCTATCGCTTTTTCATCAGGCATAAGTTTTGCATGATGCAGGCCATATTCTGAATCGACCCCTAACCAAAACATGAATCCAGGGTATTTTTTCAGCATGTAGCCAAAATCTTCTCCTGTCATGGCTTCTCTGCATTCAATCACATTCGCAAGCCCTTCTCCGGCGACATATGACATAAATTCCTCTGTCAGTTCCTTTGAATTATCCACTTCGTAATAAGATGAAGGGTATCGCACGGTTGCCTTGCATTCGTAGCCAATTTCAATCCCTTTTGCTAGTGCTTCAATTCGCTTTCTCACTTTTTCCATAGATTCTGGTGAAAGTGTACGAATGGTGCCATCAAGCTTTGCATGCTGTGCAATGATATTTTGAGCCGTTCCCCCGGTAATCGTGCCAATCGTGATGACCGCACTATCAAGAGGATCGACATTACGAGAAATAACCGATTGCAACTGACCTACAAGTGCGCTCGCTGCCACAACCATATCATTCGCTAAATGAGGGTAAGCAGCGTGTCCGCCTTTTCCTTCAAGATCTATCACAAGCTCACTCGTATTGGCAAAAAGCAGCCCTGGCTTTGTGGCTATCGTTCCGACAGGATATTCAGGTGCAATATGCAGTGCTGTAATAAAATCTGGCGTCCACTTTTTCAGCACATCACTTGTAAGCATCGGTTCAGCTCCGCCTGGACCTTCTTCTGCCGGCTGGAACATAAATAATAGATCTTCTTTGATTGGCTCATGAACGAAATGATCAATGATCCCAAGTGCGATGGTCATATGAAGGTCATGTCCACACGCATGCATCTTCCCTTCATGTACTGATTGAAATGGATACCCTGTGTCCTCAGGAATTGACAGACCGTCCATATCTGCACGATACGCAAATACGCGCTCAGGATTTGTTCCCTTTACTTTGACAAAAAGTCCAGTTCGCCATGTTTCTATCTCAACTTGATCTTTTGAATAAGCACTAAGATGATTGATGAGGTACGCTTGTGTTTTGAATTCCTTAAAACCAAGCTCAGGGATTTGATGTAAATCTCTTCGAATGGATATCAATTGCTCACGATTTAACAAGTGAACTCGCTTCCTTTCCTCTATACGAATAAGACGTGGATATATCATCCACGTCTATGTCTTCAGCTGCGAATTGTATGAATTAAAGCTGACGCAGTTCTTGTTTAATTTCTGTTTTACCTTTTGTTTTTTCATCAATGTCTTTGATTTTCTTTGCAGGTGTACCTGCTACAACTGTGTAAGGCTCTACATCGTTCACAACGATCGCACCAGCAGCTACGACTGCACCTTTACCAATTGTTACACCTTCTAGAACTACAGCGTTCGCACCGATGACAACATCATCTTCTACGACAACTGGTTTAGCAGATGGTGGCTCAATGACACCTGCAAGAACAGATCCAGCACCGATATGACAGTTCTTACCTACTGTCGCACGGCCGCCAAGCACCACGTTCATATCAATCATCGTACCTTCGCCGATCACAGAGCCGATATTAATAGAAGCCCCCATCATGATTACTGCATTATCACCGATTTCAACTTGGTCACGAATGATCGCACCTGGCTCAATACGTGCTTTAATGTTCTTTAAATCTAACATCGGGATTGCAGAGTTGCGGCGGTCATTTTCCACGACAACATCTTCAATTTTGTCTTTGTTCGTTTCTAGCGCTTCTTGAATGTCGCTCCACTCACCGAAAACAACTCCGGTGTTTCCTGTGATGAACGTTTTTGCATGTTCACCAAACTCAATACCTTCTAAATCACCTTTGATGTAGACTTTGACAGGTGTTGATTTTGTACTATTTTGAATAAATGAAATAATTTCATTAGCGTCCATTTGTTTCATGTATGTATGTCCTCCTCTTAATTTATACTTCATTAC
Source organism: Bacillus sp. lyk4-R2A-2 (assembly GCF_030209735.1). Lineage (NCBI taxonomy): Bacteria > Bacillati > Bacillota > Bacilli > Caryophanales > Bacillaceae > Bacillus > Bacillus sp. lyk4-R2A-2. The sequence continues at coordinate 451,511 of NZ_JARVRK010000004.1, read as the reverse complement.
TGTACCAAAGGAGAGTTTTAATGACAAGTGAAAGGGTTGACTCTTCAATGGAAAATAAAACAAGCGGGACTGATTACCCCGCTTCCTGCTGGTGAAGATGAACAAATTGTTTGCCAAAAGAAATCAATTTCTCTTCTTCTTCTCCTTCTGGATTTAGCTCGATCTTGACGGATGGCAGGACAATGTCACCGCCAAGTTCCTTCACTTTTTCTTCGATTAGGTCAACAGCTCCGCAAAAATGCTCATAAGATGTATCCCCGGAACCGAATACAGCAAATGCTTTTCCCGTTAAATCAAGCTCTTCCATTTCTTCATATAAATCAATAAAATCATCAGGAAGGTCACCATCTCCCCATGTGTACGCACCTAACATAATGTGCGTGTAATCATTGAGAAGCTCTGCATCAATATCCATCGCTTCATGACGGTCCACGCCGGCTCCTGCTTCTGTGATTCCTTTTTCAATTAGATCTGCCATCGCTTCTGTATTCCCAGACATCGTGGCATACACGAGTAAAACCTTTTCTGTCACTTTTTCTTCCTCCTTATCAATGAATCAATGCCGGCTCCTCATATGGTCTTACAAACTTGCTCTCATATAAACCAGCACAGAAAAAGTTTTCATTTTGATTGGCTACACGAAAACCGTGTCCTTTGATCGTATCAAACCATTTGAGCTCTTTTTGCTCAATATCAAGCTGATACACTTTAGAAAACCCGTGTTCGTCTTGTGAAGTCGTCACATACACAATGCCATTATCCTCTGACACATCCAAAAATGATTCCTCTCTAGCAAAGGCTTGTGATTGAATATCATGCAGCATATTGGTATGTAAATCTAAAATTTGAACAGATCCCTTTTTGCCTTTTTTTGATCCCAATGCGCAAACAAGCAGATGCTCCTGACAGAGCAGCATAGAAGCTGTCATCCGGTGCTCCTCTCTGTTTAGGAGGAAAACCTGTTCACTCTCCAAGTCATACACCCATATTCCTCCGTGAACATCATGAATCTGTGTTCCAATATAAAGGTGATCACCTGCAGCACATAAGGAACGAATGACAGGCGGGTGGTTCACATGAGCAAATGGCTTCATAATTTCCCAGGAAATCCCGAAATCATTTGACACATAAATACTATGTTTTCCATGTGCACACACAAACCCATCTTTGCGTCCTGTAATAGACCAAACGACTGCATTTGTTGGAAATGATGATAGCGCCCATGTATGACCTTCATCTCCTGATCTAATCACTGTGCCATTTTCACCAACACCGAATAAATAAGGTCCAATATAGCTGATGGCATGAATTTTATGCTTGAGCTTAAACAGTTGCTGCCACCCGCTCTCCACACTGTAGTGAAAAATACCTTCACGTTTTACAGCGACAAAGTATCCACCGTTTTTAGATGCAGCAACAGCTGTCGCTCCTTTATGAAACATGGTTTTCAACTCGTTTCTCAGATAGCGCCGCCCACGTTAAAAAGCTTGTCGCAAATTCCTGACAGCACGCCACATCCTCATCGGTATCAGGCGCAAGCTCCATTTTCAATGTTTCAGGAAACACAGATGCACCGGTTGATTTGAGCATGTCATGAAATGTATGGACAGCCTCACAAAACTTCGGGTAGCTGTAATCTCCAGATCCGAACACAGCTGCTTTGATGTCACTTAGTTCAAGCGTGGAGACCTCTTCATAAAAGTCCTCAGCTTCATAAGGTAAATCACCATCACCCCATGTATAAGAACCGATGAACACATAATCGTATGAAGAAAGATCCTCTGCGCTTGTATCATCAAATTCCAACATCTCTGTATCGATCCCTATTCCTTCTAGTGTTTGCTTTATGATCGCTGCCATATCTTCTGTATTACCAGACATACTCGCAAATGTAATTAGTGCTTTCATCTATCGGTCACCTCATCTAAATGATAATCATTTTCAATTATTATATGTACACTTTAAATGATAATGATTTTCATTGTCAAATGATTTCATAAAAAAGCTTTGACCAATCAATACGATAACCCAATGAAAAACCCGCTCATTCCAATTGGAAGGCGGGTTTTTCATATCGAAGAGATCATCGGTTTCTCATTCGTTCGTTTCATCTATTTGAATAAAATATGGACCATAAGCCGTTTCATGCGTCATCACAAATGTCCATTTTTCATTCCAATCCATCACATACATATCGTTATAATCCATATGATTAGATTGATATGGTAAATCATTGATTAAAAGAGAGCTGGCATTTTCGAAAAGATACGCCTCGTCAACAAATTGATAAAAAACAGTACACTTATCCTTTGATTGTTGAAGAAATGCGTCTATCGCTTCAGCATTTTCAAGGCATGTAACCATTCCAAAACTGCATAAATGCCATAAAAAATCATCTATTGATATCTCGTTTTGTTCTTTCATTGAAAGATGACTAGCAAAACGTTCACGCCACCTCACGCGCAAATGATCTCCCCATTCTGGTTTGTTCATTTTGATTAATTGATTGTTTTTCATAAGATCGAAGTCTCCTCTATGATTCGCTCCATCTATCTGTTGCTTTGATATGCGTGCAATAAGTAAATGATCATTCACCTAAAAAAGCACCTTCCTCTTCCAAGAAGGTACTTACACCGCATCACTTTCAAGCATTTCTTTGACCACACCAACAAATGCTTGCACTTGTTTTAATTGAAAAGAAGCTTCATAGCCTAGCAGCCATGTGTCACGTCCGATTTGCTCTCCATTCACGTCAACAAGCGGTGTTTTATGAACACTTTTTTCGTGGTCGTATAAGGTGACCGAAGGCAAAATGGCGTAGCCGATGCCATGGTAGGCCATTTGTTTACACGTCTCAATCTGGTCCACTAGAATCGTCTGCTTTGGAGACACTTTGAATTTTTGATGCCACCAGTGCTGGATTTCCTGATAATACGTGCTGTCGCTTTTAAATTGAATAAACGGGCGTTCTGTCTCGATTAACTCGTCCACGTCTTTGATAACGGAATCGACTAAATATAAATGATCTGTCATCAAATATTCCTTTGTTCCCTTCCAATCAGGGTTTCCGCGAATGATCCCAATGTGCACGTGGTCCTCGTATAAGCTTTTGAGCATTTCACTACTCCAGCCGGTCACAAGTGATACCTTCGCATTTGGGTACTTTTCGACATATCGCTTTAACACTTTCGGCAGCCAGTGCTGTCCAATAATGGATGCAACCGCAAGCTTTAGTGTACCGTGAATTTCCCCTTCAAGTTCATCGATTCTCTCTCTCACTCGATCTTGCTCAACCGTCACCTCTTTTGCAAATTGAATGATCTGTTCACCTGCCGAAGTCACGGTGAGCCCTTTCTGAGAACGAAAAAAGATTTTGGTTCCCCACTCTTTTTCAATCGTCTGCAATCTTTGGGATAAAGCAGGCTGAGAGACAAAGAGCCGCTCCGAAGCCTTTCTCATATTCAATTCTTCACTTAGCACAACAAGCATATGTAACTCCTGAAGCTGCATGGGCGTCCCCTTTCTCTCTATAAGTTTTTCTTATTCTATATGGTCATTATATAAATTATAGCTTATGAAGGCAAAAAAAATAAGCTGGGTTTCAGCTCATTTTTTCGCGGCATGAATCACTTCATTTAAGCGCTTTAATACAACACGTCGTGTAAATATTCCTTCAAAGACTTGCTCCTCATTTACGACACAAACAAATCCATTATTCGTTACAGCGTGAACGCCTTTTAGCACAGGATCCGTCGTTTTAAGCCTTGGGATATCAGTAAGCATAACCTCTTCTACCTTCAGTTGGTCCAGCTTTTCGAATTCAATTCGTTCTAAACCAAAGATCTTATCCATGATCATATTCGTTCCAATTAACCCATGCAGGTGATAAGAAGGATCTAATACCGGGATGGCTGTATATCCTGTTTTTGTAAGGACCAATAGAGCATGCTCAAGGTTATTTCCAATTTGAACATGTGCCACTTTATCTGCATCAATCATATGCTCGGCTACTGTTGACTCAAGCAATTGAGTTGGTTCTATCTCTATCATGTTTCTTCGACCCCTTTTCTCTCAATCATCAATCATACATTCCCCTTTACCATTAAGCATAAACTAAAACGAAATTTGTCGAAAGATTTTTTCTGCATAAAAAAGATACTCAGCTCCCGAGTATCTAATAGAATGTTCAATCAATATTAATTCTCAAACCTTACTCTGTCATACAATGTGATCAACTGCTTATACGTATTGTCATCGACATTTTTTGTTCCACATTCTATATCATTGATCTCACTGCTTAGTAATTCGACAGCATATTCCTGATTCAGCAATACGTTTAATAATAGCTTTTTCTCTTCTTCATTAAAACGATTTTCGATGACGCTCATCCAACATCAGGCCCCCTGTTTCATATATGCTTTTATATTGATTAGCAGGCTTTTGAATGTCTGCTTCCTCTCTATACAGCTAGAATAAGGAACTAGAATCGAATCGTCAACCGCACGTTTCGACAAGGTTTGGAGAAAAATGACGGAATTTATTTTGTGTATCGATTGGCATAGCAAAATGCTGCGTATGAGTCGGGTTTTATTTTAGCTTCAATTCCCATAGCTGTGATCATTCCGGTCATTTCCTGGATCAGATCTTTTGTACTTCCTTTTTTGCCAATATCCAGATGTGCTTCAAAACGGAGGTCTGCCCCTTCCTCAGCAAACGGAAGAAGCAAATCCATCAGTTCTGTTAAAGGCCCCTCAAGGATGTCTGCACATACCTTTTGGCTAAACGCTGTCTCTAATGAAATTTTTTCTCTAAGGCTTTGCACAGGTCTGCTGATCACTTGTTGCGTGAGGCAGCCCCAAGCCCCTTTGCCAATCCGGTGGAGATGAATTGCAGTCATAAATCTTGTGACATTTTGATTGACCTGAGAGTCCGTACCAATTGATAACACATAGGCGGATCTAGGGTCTTTTCGAATAAAGTCTTTCATTCTCATGACGACATCAGAAAACGCTAAATGATCTTCAGAAAGATTGTAGTAAAAAGAATCACTCACAGAAAGGAACTCCTTTTTAATGGTCTCTTATCCGAAATATGCGCTGAATGATCATCTTCCATTTGTACACTGCGCCAATCATGACACATGTATATTGCCGCAAATAAACGAAGGAATCCTTAGAAAAAACATTTCATACGATTCAGCTTAGGATTGTAAAAGCTCAAAAATCTCAATCGAAATCATATCAATGTTGTCAAATGGGAAAGTATTTGGCTTATCCCCTTGTTGAAAAACAGTCAATTCAAACGTTTGATTCTTTTCGAAATACTTAACACTACAGATTTTCTCACCGTTCACTTCGAAATAACGCTGTGCCGGTTCGTTTGCAGCTTCTGCTGTCTCTTGAAGACTTTGCAGCCTTGTAATGATACCCATTAATTGTGACATTCTAAAAAAAGACTCCTTTCAAAAAAACAACTCAAGATGAACCCGTATTGATTATACACAAGTCCTACAAAGCATCATACCATAAAGTGTTCTCAGATGATATTTTTCCTCTTGAATTCAAAAAAAGAAAAAGAATCTGTTTTTTTAGTTTGAGTCTTTTTTCTAATCTCATGCACCATGTTTTTATAAACCCGCAGACCTCATCAGACGTTTGGCAATTTCGTCAAAATCCTCTTTGGAAATGCCTGGGGCAAACTCTTCCGGTAATTCTCTATAATCTGGCACAGGTGCTCCTTGCGGGGTGCCCTCAATCACTGTGAGCGGTTTTCCATCAATCGGATGACTGCCTTTCCAAATCTTATTAATGTCCTTGTAATCCGTATCACTAAATGTATACAGCTTTGTATGAACATTTTGATCTTCAAATTTCCTCGCTGAATCAAAGTATTTGTTGTCGAGGTTTGGGATTGGCAGCATCTTTCCTACATCTACACCTGTGGCTACCTCAAGCGCCTTTGCATATGCCACAACATGCACTCCGCCCCTGACGAGTAAATAACCGATCATCTCTCTTGCTGTAGGATGATCTGTCATTTCATATACGCGCATTTTGTGCGTACGTGCTCCGCATTCTAGGAAGAAATTATGAAGGAGGTCAAGAATCAGGTTTCCGCTTGAGAACACATTCTCCCCGGTCCAAGGTTTTGCCATGGAATCAAACGGATAGCCTGTTTGAGCCGTTTGAATAAAATGCTGTGTATTTCGTTTATCGACAGCCGCTTTCATCGGTGTCGTATCTGGATCTCCGCCATGAGTGGTCCCTGTAATCATGAGATTCACAGCTGTGGTCACAAGTTCTACATGACCGAATTCTTCAGCCGTAATGCTGGATACGAGGTCATAAAACGGTTTGAGTTTTCGTTTTCCTCGAAAGTTAAAGGATTGAAACATGTAATTATTTAATGTGGACATTTCGCCGAATTTTCCGCCGAGTAATTCTTGCACAGCAGCAGCACCATTTGCATCTGGGTGATCTGGTCTTGGCAAATCAATCAGCAGCCGCTTGTCACGTTTGATCATGACATTCCCTCCTACCGTCTAACTGTCATCACTTAAGATGTATGGAAGGATTGGGCTGTCCTATGCATGAGGCGAAGATGAAAAGCACAAAAAAAACTTGGCGGGGGTAGCGCCAAGTTTTTTGGATCTTGATCTGATAGAGGGGTTGGGGAACAGAGAGTAGCTTCTCTCTATAACTAAATGATAATGATTATCAGTTTCATTGTCAACCATTTTTTATTTCTTTTTTTCAATCAAAAAAAGCAGCCCAAAAGGCTACTTAAATTGTTAATAAATGGCTAATATAATCTTCACACTGTGATTTTAAATTAATCCATCTTGCTCATATAAATAGGCATACGGAAGATCTATAAATAAATACATATCTCCCTCTAACGGGTAAGAAAACGTACGTATCCTCTCACCAGTTTCTAAATCGCTGTAAATATCACTGAAAAATCCTTTCCCGCTCATTCTCATTTGGAGAATATTTGCTAGGAAATAAGGACGCCAGCTCCAGTTTTTCTCGATATATTCAGGCTGGAACAACCATTCTTTTTCTTTTTTAAACACATTTCCAGTGATTTGAAAGCCTTCTTCATTACACATATAAATCCGAAAGCTGCAATCCGTTAATTCTAATGCCAGCTTTTGGATGAGTTCATCATTTGTAGTGCATGATTTTTTTAAGGTCGTGACAGCTTGGTGAATTCGCTTATAAAATGTTTCAGAATGTTCGTAGACAGTTTGTAGTTTCTTTTTCTCATGCGCAATAAATTGCTGGAATTCTTCCCTCAGCTGATCTTTTCGTTTATTGCGGTCAATTAATTCCGCCGCCGGCTCGTGAAGATAGAACCCTTGAAAGTATCTGCCGCCATTTCTCCAAGCATATTGCAGCTGAAAATTTGCTTCAATGTCTTCATAAATTAAAGCCGCCCCTATTTTTCTCGCAAGCAATGAAATGCTGTACAAGACATATTCATAGGAAGGAGAAGGAGCCGATGCTCTTAATGCGTGTAAATCTATTTTTAATAGATCGGGTGAGAGCAAGGCAATCCGGTCAAGATTGCTGCTTTCTTTTCCGATATTCGAAATGGCGATTTTAATACCATATGTACGAAAATACGTTAACGTATGGTAAAGCTGTTCAATATCGCCGCTAAACGTATGCTCTGTAAATTCGATAACAAACCGATTAAGCTGAATGCCCCTTGCTTCATATTGCTTCAAGAGTTCTAAAAAGCTTTCACCATGATCAAGCATCAGGATATTGGCATCATGATTAATAAAAATGAGCAAATCATCATCTGCTGTTGTGAAAAGATCGAGTGCTTGCGTCAGTACTTTATGATCTACTTCCACTTTATATTCGTCAGGAATAGATGAATCCGTAAAGAAGGAGCCTAGGCTAACTGTTTCAGACTCGAGCTTCATTCTTCCTAAAACCTCATAGCCTATCACTTTTTGCTCTTCCGCACTGAATATCGCTTGATAGTGCGGGAAAACATCTTCAATATTCGTTAAAATATCCAATGGATCGACCATTTTCATCACCTGCTTCTCTCTTTGTGTGATTATAACACATCAAAAGCAGGTCTTACATCGTCATTCAAAATGGGGATTGGTTGAGCCATTGCCCCCCATCCATTGTGATACAATCTCCATTTATATAAGACGCTTGTTCAGATAATAAAAAGCTTGCAAGCTTTGCAATTTCCTCTGGTGTACCAAGTCTGCCAAGTGGAACACTATCTACTGTTCTTTGCGCTGCCTCTTCCGACTCCCATAGTTTATCCGCACCGCCTGTTCTCTCGATTGGACCTGGCGCGATGGCATTAACGCGAATTCGATATTGCTTACCCCATTCCACTGCAAGCGTTCGAGTGAGAGATAAAACACCGGCCTTTGCTGCCGCTGAATGCGCCACACCTACACCAGCACCCCATGCATAGGTTGCCACCATATTGACCATACTTCCCCTTTTCCTTTGACGAATCCAGTAATTGCCCACTGCATGACTGCAAAAAAATGTTCCATTTAATACAATATCAATGACAGCCTTCCAGCCGTTAGGAGATAGTTTTTCTGCTGGAACTAAAAAGTTTCCTGCAGCATTGTTAATCAGAGCGTCCACATCTCCAAATGTATCTACCGCAAACTTGACCATTTGATCGGCATCCTCTGGGTTTCGTACATCCATTTGGAAGTAAGCGATCGAGCCGCCATTTTGTTTTATTTCATTTGCTACCTTTTCTAACGTTTCTTCTGTTCTTCCAGTAATCACGACATTCCAGCCTTCATGTGCCAAATGGACAGCCATCGCCTTCCCCATTCCGCTTGATCCCCCTGTGACAATCACTGTTTGTTTCGTCATTTGTTCTCCCCCTCTGTGGTTTTGAATGACTATTCATTCATTATTTTCTATCATATCATGATTGACCCTAGATGCACCATATGGGAGATTCTTTAAATATGATGCTATACTTAATTTTATTTATAAAGGAGTCTTATATGAAGCAACTTTCTCGGAGACAGTTTTTAAAAGGAGCAGCTGGCGCGAGCATTCTCGGTTTTTTAGCTACAACATGTGGATACGGATATGCCAGATACATCGAACCACGCATGATCGATACCGTGTCAATGACCATTCGAGATGCTCAGCTTCCAGCTTCATTTGACCAGTTTAAAATTGCTCAATTTAGTGATGTTCATTTAAGTGATACATTTCCTGCGAAGGAATTAGAATCCGTCGTCCAGCAAATCAACGCTGAGTCTCCAGACCTCATTGTGTTCACAGGTGATCTCGTTGATTTTCAAGCATCAATTGAAGAGCATGAAAAAGCGAAAGCCTATTTGACTGAGCTCCATGCCCCGTTTGGTAAGCTCGCGATATGCGGTAATCATGACTACGGACCATTTGGCATTGATCTTTATGAGAATACGATGAAAGATTGCGGCTTTACAATATGTAAAAATGATGTGTTTCCATTAGAAAAAGAAGGGGCGCATATTCAGATTGCTACAATGGATGACCTGATGATGAGTGTGCCGGATTATGACCTGATTAAGCGAGAAGTATCATCTGATTTATTTACCTTGCTGCTCGTACATGAGCCTGATGCAGCATTGGAGCTGGATACAACCCCCATTAACTTGCAGCTTTCTGGACATACCCATGGCGGACAGGTGCAGCTTCCTTTCTACGGACCCATTCTCACAGCACCTTTTGGCCATACATATGTGGAAGGTTTATACGGAAGTTATCAGCACCGAATCTATGTCAACCGCGGACTTGGGACAACAAGACTGCCGCTTCGATTTTTAGCCAAACCTGAATTAACCTTTTTCACCCTCTCTTCTCGCATTTAGACAGAAGCCAAACCGCTTCTTTTTGCATATAGATAATCAAAGATCTTTCTCATGACAAATGTTAGGAGAAACCTTCCTTAGCCTGATTCCGTCCATATATAGATTGAGTGACAGGCATCATGGCTTCTTTTATTTGAGCAAAAGGAGTGTCCTTTGGTGCTGCGATATACGGTAAAACGCGGAGAAACGCTTGCTTCTATAGCGCTTGATTTTCGAACAACAACAGAAGCTTTAAAGGCTGCAAACCCTTCACTGCAAGGCCGAGAGCCGTTACAAAATGAGGTCATTATCATTCCTGGTCTGCCCGATCCTAATACGATCCCTTACCGCATCTCTGTTTCGATTTCAAGCAAACGTCTCGTTTTGTTTTCTGGATCAGAGCTGATTCGGTCGTATCCGATTGCAACAGGAAGAATTTTAAATATGACACCGACAGGTTCTTATTATATTGTGAACAGACAGCCAAACCCAGGAGGTCCCTTTGGCGCCTATTGGCTAAGCCTCTCGAAAGTTCATTACGGCATCCACGGTACGAATAACCCGTCTTCAATTGGTAAAGCTGTGTCTAGGGGATGCATTCGTATGTATAATCAGAATGTCATCGAACTTGCTTCGATCGTTCCAAATGGAACACCTGTGACCATTAGCCAGTAGGAGAAATCAATTGTATGAATGCTTAAAATTTTATATGATATAAAGTGGGATCTTCAGGTTAAGGAGCGTATTTATGGATATTTTTAAAAACAGAAATTTTGTTCGTCTCTTTTTTGCAGCACTTGCTTCGCAAATGGGGACAACAGTAGGCAATATGGCGTTTGCCTTTTATTTGCTCGATCATTTTAGTCATCAGCCCGCCTACGCCACATTAGCAGAGCTCATGTATTCACTTCCAACGATCTTTGTCTTTTTTATGGTCGGTGTCGTAGCAGATCGTTTTGATCGTAAAAAAGTCGCAGAGAATTGCGATTGGATACGAGCTGGGCTGACGATTGTTTTATTCATTGTTATTTATTTCAATTCACTACCTCTTATTTTCTTGATCTTGTTTATACGAAGTGCCATTACGAAGTTCTTCTATCCAGCTGAAGCCTCTCTCGTTCAGGCGATTTTAAATAAAGATCAATATGCAAAAGCCGCTGGCTTAAATCAAATGCTGTTTAGTTTATTCATGGTATTTGGTGTTGGAATCGGTGCGATTATGTATAAGACAATTGGACTTCACGGTGCCATTACCATTGATTTGATCAGTTTTATTGTGTCAGGCATCCTGATTCGTACATGTAACATTCCAATTGAAGCACGTCAGCCAAATGGACAAGCAGGCTGGAGAGGCATGACCATTAAAACGTCTCTAAAAGATTTTAAAGAAGGCATTCTTTACATTATAAAAAATAAATTATTGGCTTCTTTAATTTTCGGCTTTTTTGTTTTTGGTTTAGTCAATGGCGCATTTGCTGTACTTCCGATGTTTACAATGAAATATGGTCTTTCACCGGATCATTTTGAACTGCATACATCCTTCTTTACAATCGCGATCGGTGCAGGCCTGCTTGTTGGCAGCTTAATGGGCTCTGTTCTCGCTAAAAAAGTAAAGATGCAATATCTCATGTCACTTCCAATTTTGGTTGCAGGCATTCTGATTTTTGTACTTGGTTCCACCCACACACTATGGTTGTTTTATGTCACATCGTTTGTCATTGGTACATGTATTGGCCCAGTCAACATTGTCATTGGCGGCTGGCTGCCGAGAATCGTCCACCCTCGTCTGATGGGACGTGTGTCAGGCTGGGTTGATCCACTTACCATGTTTGCTCAATCCATGACATTAGGTTTGATTGCGGTACTATTTCCAAAACTCATTACAAACGTTTCTTATATTTATTACGGAATGGGCGTTATTATTTTACTCGTTTTCCTTTTTTACTTCTTTACACTGCCAAAGTTCAGCAGAGAAGCTGACGACTTAGACGTGCAGCGTGAACTAAAAGGTCAGGGAGCGCAATAAATGAAGCAAAAAGGACTTTCTTCTATAGAAAGTCCTTTTTGCATGGCTGAAACACAAACGGCACTTATTTTTTCTGCTCATCGAAATGATTGGAAGCAAAGGATGAATCGAACGATCATCTATCACGTACACAATGCCTCCAACGACAAGTGCGACCAATAAAGGAGTTAACATATCTTTCAATCTAAACACAGTCCTGTCTGTTCTCATTAACTTTGATCTTATAACATATTTTTCTTTTTATGAAATAAAAGGAATGTGTATAAAATTGCAATATTTTTAATAAAAAATCTTTACATCTTTGGAAGTTTTATAGTAGTATAGTCAGGTTGGAGGTGAGGGGTATGCTAAAAAGTTATTATTTTATTCATACAAAAGATGATCAAGGTCAATATGTTGTACATACAGAAGATTGTGCATTTTTAGGTGATGCTTCAAGCCGTAAATTGATTGGTCTGCACATGAGTGGTGAGAGCGCCATTGATGAAGCTAAACAAATGACGAATGAAACTGATTTTAATGGTTGCTTCTACTGCGCTTATTCAAGTCATAAGAAATAGACCATGTGATTAAACCATATGTTCGGGCATGTTGTCTGGCATATGGTAAATTTTCAGGCGCAACATGAATACAAATTGAGAAACTACCCATTTATTTAAATAGGTAGTTATCACGAACTAATAGTTCACTTCATATATATTTCACCCAGTCAATTCTTCTTGCAATGAAAATCTCTCTTTGAACACCCTTCCTTCTCATTTTTTTGGCTGATATAATGCCATGAATAAAATCATGTATACAATACAAGCTGTCCCAGCCCATTGAAAAAAACCAAATGGCTCCTTTAACCAAAAAACAGTCGTGACAACTGCCGCAAGGGGCTCGACACTTCCAATTAAGCTTGACTCTTTCGGTGATAAATATTGCAAGCTTTCTATGTAAAACCAAAAAGCGATCATTGTACCAAATATGATAACAAACAATAAATAAACATACGCTTCAACAGGTAAATGCGAAAGATTTATCTTCCATGGCGGATGGACTAAGCTAAGGGCGGCTCCCCCAATCAGCATCGCCCAGCCAACAACGACTAAAGAATCAAATTCTTTTAACAGATTGATTGGATATAGCGTATAAAACGAAAGCGCTACAGCAGACAGTATTCCCCAAACCACTGCGACAAATGGAACGGTTAATGTTGAAACAGAACCATTCGTCAATAAGAGAAACATGCCCATGAACGCCAATGACACCGTCAGCATATCTCTTTTGGTAAAAGTAGATTGGCGGCGAAGTACTAAATACATGATAATCATAACAGGGGCCGTATACTGCAGAAGCGTCGCCACAGCTGCATTCCCAAGTTGAATGGATGCCATATAAGTATATTGAACAGCTAGCATGCCCATTACTCCAAATATAAGGACTTGCATAGCCGTCCTCTTCTTTTTCCACACACCAATTAGTTGCGCTCGTTCTTTTGTCATGAAATGAACAAATAAAAGCAGTCCACCTGAAATAAGCAGCCTGACAGTCACAAGCCAATTGACATAAATCCCATATTGCTGAAACAATTTTTGTGAAACAGTTCCTCCTACTCCCCAACAGATGGCACCAATCAGCACAAGCAAAATTCCCTTATTTCTATCCATTTCGTTCTCCTCAACTCTCAAACAATCATGATAATATAGTTGATAGTAGTTCACTTTGTTACATATTGATATATCAATTGAACATAAAAATAAAAGAATATTGAGGAGAGCCATGAACAACCATCATTTTCTTATTGACTACAATTTGAAAGAATTAACGGAGCATTCTACTACGACCTGGTCTATCGCTCTTTATCATACGAAAATTTGTGATCATAGAAGCGGCCACATCCCTCTTCACTGGCATGATGAATTTCAATTTGTTTTTATTTTAGAGGGTGAAGCTGAATTTCACATCAATGAAGAGACGATATGTTTGAAGGAAGGAGATGGCGTATTCATCAATAGTGGCTGCCTGCATATGGCAAAAGATGCAAATGGGACAACTTGTACATATCTTTGTCTAAACGTTTCCCCACATTTCATCACAGCCAATGAATTATTTACCACTTTCGTTCATCCTTATATGCATGCGAGTCAGACACCTTATATTTTATTGAACCGAAAAGACCACTGGCCAAATCATATCTATCAATGTATTCAAACCATTCAGCGATTAATTGATGAAACTCCAGCATATTATGAGCTTGAACTCAATATTCAACTCATCACCATGTGGAAATGTTTATTACAAAATGGCTTTCAAATAAAATATGATGCACGGCAGCATGATAAAAATGAACGGATGAAACCTATGCTGAATTGGATTCACCAGCATTATCACGAAAAGGTGCTTCTTCAAGATATCGCTCGAGCAGGTCAGCTAAGCCGATCTGAATGCTGCAGATACTTCAAAGATATTCTAAAGAAGACACCTCTTCATTATGTGAATGAATATAGAGTTCAACAAAGTCTCATCCTGCTTCAAGAAACAGACTTCAATATAACCGAAATTGCTTACAAAGTCGGCTTCAACAGCACAAGTTATTTTATTAGTATGTTTAAAAGAATAAAAAATACGACACCTTTAGCATATAGAAAATTAAAAGCGCCGCATTCTTTGTAACTGAAACAGATTGAAGAAAAATCATGATGGATAGATACTAGTGTCTTTGCACACCATTCTGTCATTTTTATATACAAACACGTTTTAGAACCGTCATGAATGGCTATTGTAAATAAGAACAATGGAAATCCTATCGCTTTTTAAAATAAGTCTATTTGCAATTTACTAATAAAAACGTATAATTTATACTAAGCACAGGAAGACGAAAGACAAAGGAGAGAAAAAATGGACGATTATGCTCATACTAAAGACATAGAACCTACAGCAGAAAACATCGCAAAAGCCATTTATACTGTTAACCGCCATGCTAAAACCGCACCAAATCCCAAGTTTCTTTATCTTTTGAAAAAACGTGCGCTGCAAAAACTATTGCAAGAAGGTAAAGGAAGAAAAGTGGGCCTACATTTCTCTAACAATCCCAAATATAGTCAACAACAGTCCGACGTGCTGATTGAAATTGGAGATTATTATTTTCACCTGCCACCAACCAAAGAAGACTTCGAATTTTTGCCACACTTAGGAAATTTAAATCAATCATATCGCAATCCGAAAGCGAATATGTCATTAAACCGAGCAAAGCAACTGCTTCAAACGTATGTCGGTTTAAAAGAAAAACCTACCGCCACAAAACAAAAATCACATTATACAAAGCCCGTCTTCAAACGACTCGGGGAAAGTTATTTTTAAACAAAAAACCACTCATGACGAGTGGTTTTTCCTTTAGATTATAAAGTGATCGACTTTTTCAATCAGCTGATGAATTTCTGGTTTACTAATTTGATCATCTGCACCAATTGTTTCCCCTTTATGGCGCAAATCTTCAGTGATTAACGAAGAGAAGATAAGAATCGGTATGGAACTTGTTAAAGGATTTTCCTTCAACAGTTTCGTTAATCGGTGACCATCCATTTTTGGCATTTCAATATCTGTAATAATCATATCAATTTCTTCTGTCACAGTAATTCCTTTGCTAACAAGGTCCATGACGTGGTCATATGCCTGTTTCCCGTCTTCAAAGGTCACAATGTTTTTATAGCCTGCTTCGGTTAATTCATTTGTTAATAAACGCATGAGAAGCGGAGAGTCTTCAACGACATAAAGCTTCTTCCCTGTTCTTCTCTCGTCTTTCTCACCGTCAAACATATGATACGTTTCTACTCCAGAAGCGGATTCAATATCATAAATGATTTTCTCATAATCTGGAAGGAAAACCATTTTCTCATCAAGCTTAATGATACCGGTTAAATGACGTTCCATCCCTTGATTGAGTGCAGTTGGCTTTTCAATCTCTTCCCAGCTGACGCGGTGAATTTGTGATACCGTTCCTGTATGGAACACAAATTTCCGTTGGTTGAATTCAGTCACAATATATTTCTCTTGTTCTGACTGATCTGACTCGACATTAAAAAAGGAAAATAGATTGATGACTGGTAAAATCTCGCCTCGTAAACTAATCATCCCTTCTACATCTTGATGAGAGTGCGGTACTGCCGTCACCTCAACCGGCTGGATGATTTCTCTTACTTTCATGACGTTAATGCCGAATTGATTTGAACCAATTTCAAACTTCACAATTTCCAATTCATTGGTACCAGAGTCAAGTAAAATTTCTTGTTTGTTTAAAGCCACGGAAATCCCTCTATTCTTCAATATTAGATTGTACTTTTTATATCGGCAGCATAGGTAAAAAGTTGACGTTTCTTTACGCTTTCTCTCGTACGAATTGATGAATCACAAGTCCTATCGCTGCAAGAATAAGTAAAGACCCTAGCGCAAGGCGGCTTGCGAGGTTTCCGTGCTCTGCAAACAGCAGAGTGACTGACCCATAAATGATGGGTCCAATAATGGAAGACACCTTCCCTGAGAATGCGAAGAGACCAAAAAACTGTCCTCTCTTTTCCTTCGGTGTCAGCTCAATAATCAATATTCGTGATGCCCCCCAGCTTGCGCCGAGTGAAATACCGAATAAACTGCCAGCCACCCAGAAGACCCATTCCGTTGTGGCTGTGACAGCCAGAATCAGGGCAACGATCAAAATCACATACACGACTGTAATCGAGCGCTTTGCCCCAATCGCTTTTGTGATATATCCAAATAAAAAGGAGCCAATGATACTTGAAATGGTCGACACAAGATAAAGCAGAATAAATTGTCCAGCAGTAAAGCCAATGATGATTTTGGCATACACCGCCATCATCGCAATCGCTGTCTGTAGGGCATCATTCATAAAAAAGAAAGCAATCATAAAGATAAAAGCCGGCTTGTAATGTTTCATCTCTTTAAACGTGCGAATAATTTCTTTATACCCGCTGAAAAATGACGCCTTTTTCTCTGGCTGCGGCAGTGGATGAGGGTCTTTTACAAAAAAGAGAAATGGCAGGAAAAAGAGAAAGAATAATAGTGCTGTCGGAATAAATGCTTCATGAAATTGGTCATTGCCAACAAGTAAATAAACTGTGAGACCGACAAGCGTCCCTAAATAACCAACGGCAATGCCAAATCCAGAAATAAGCGGTATTTCATCCTTTGTCCCAAGATCGGGCAGGATGGTGTCATAAAACACTAGGCTCGAGTGATAGAAGAATTTTGCAATCACAAACAAGGTGACCACTACTAATAAAGAGACAGGCAGCCCAAACCATTCGCTTGAGAAATCAATCCCAGCAAAGATCCCCATCAAAAATGTACAAGCTATACATATTAGAGTAAACACTGTGATATAGCGCTTCTTTTTTCCTGTACGATCGATCAGGACTCCGTATAATGGTGTGAAAATGACGAGAAAAAAACTGGCTAGTGCGTTTGCATAAGAAATAAATGTACTAGCGATCTGATCCATTCTCGCACTGTCTCCGATTGTTTCCTGCAAGTAGAACGGGAAGAAAATGGTGATCATATTCGATGAAAATATCGTATTTGCAAAGTCATACAATGCCCAGGCCAAAATGGGTGCTGTCAAAAACAGACCGAAGCCTGCCCCTTTTTTCTGCATGGGCTTTTTCCCTGTTTTCAATCGTTTGTCTCCCTTCCCTGCCTGATTTTTCACTATCATTCTATTTTATGTCATACGTCCCTCTTCCATACAAGCAATCTATACAAAAAGCACCTCTTACGATTGAGCAGAGGTGCTTTTTTTCATTATTTCTTCACAACAATGGTACTTGCAATTAAATCGTGAAGTGCTTGTTTTTTCTCTGTGAAAAAGGCAATGATGTAGCCAATATATAAGATTGGAGACAAAAAGCCTTTTGCAAAGAAGCGACCTGTTGCACGGCCGAATGTCACTTTTTCGCCCGTTACTCTTGTCACTTTAATCCCAAGAGCCATCTTACCAAGCGTTCCTTGCAGTTTTGATGATTCCATGATGGCGTAATAAAGCCATGTCACCACAATACCGATCAAGATCGCTCCTATATAGAAAAAGATAAGTCCCATAATCACTGCCCATTCCTCATCTGTCATAACAGTTGTTGAATAGTAATAGCTGTCGTCATCCATCATCAATGCTGCCTCTGGACTTGAGACAAAAAAGAGTGTTGCCAAAATAAACATGATAAAAGAATATGGTACGCCGATGATGATACCATCCAAAAGGTGTGCAAGAAAACGATAGCCTACGCCTGCTAGCTCAGGATGTTTCTTTTCTTGAATGTGTGGTTCTGTTATGTTTGTTTCCATCCTATTTCTCCTTTATTATGTATGTTTTCTATAAATTTCTTATAATCATTCGTTATTATATCTTATGAATATCGCAAGATCAATGTAACTTTACACTTTTACATATATTTTAGATCAGTTCGTCCTCAATGATTTATGTGAATAAATACTGAAAATTTGTGAAAATCATGGTACTTCTAGTTCTTTTACCTCCTGATTTTTTAACATTTTGTGATATTTTCGTCTTGTTTCCATTCTGCTGTTGACAATGGTTCTTCACATGGTACAATAGTCAAGGATTTTTTAAAGAAAGGTGTTCATGATGGGAACTGTCGTACTATTAAATAACAATGAAATGACTGTGATTGAAGATATTTGCGAAGCTGATTTTTTAGACATGAAGCATGATTTGTCAAATGATGACGCAGCTTATATCTCTTGGTATGAAGATTACGATACTGCTTATGGATATTGATTTCATTTCATAGATGAAGCGTAAAAAAAAGGCGATACAACCTAAGTTGGTTGATCGCCTTTTTACGTTTGCGTGCTTCTTTCACTTTCAGGTTCTACATGAATAAAGATTTGTGCATGCGGAAATTCTTGCTGAATCTTCTCTTCAATTCGATCACATAATTGATGAACATCTTCTATCGTTGTCTTGCCATCTACAATCAAATGAAAATCAATATATTCCTCTGCACCGGATCGTCTTGTTCGAAAGTCATGATATTCGATGAACTCTTGACTGAATCCTTGAATGATTGCTTCGATCGATTGTTCTTCCTCGGGCGTTAGCCGGGCGTCTACGAGCGGCGGGAAGGCTTCTTTCATGAGTTTAAATGCTTCACGCATAATAAAGAGAGCAAGTATCATTCCAATGATCGGATCTAAGAAATACCAGTCGGTTAATGCGACAAGCAATAAACTGAATGCGACCCCTAATGACGTATACACATCTGTTAACAGGTGCAATGCATTCGATTTCATGGCGACAGAATGTACTCGCTCTGCCTCTTTGTTCACAGCCTTCGATACGATAAAATTGATGAGCGCGCCTATCAGCATCACCACAATGCCAAGTACAGGCAGCTTGACT
This sequence comes from Bacillus sp. lyk4-R2A-2, assembly GCF_030209735.1. Taxonomy (NCBI): domain Bacteria; kingdom Bacillati; phylum Bacillota; class Bacilli; order Caryophanales; family Bacillaceae; genus Bacillus; species Bacillus sp. lyk4-R2A-2. The sequence continues at coordinate 432,221 of NZ_JARVRK010000004.1, read as the reverse complement.
GGCTCTGGATGCATTAATTTGTGAACACATTCGTAGATGATCCAAATGCCCGCAACGAAAATCAGTAAGGTCTCAATCGTTCCAGAAATATTTTCGACTTTTCCATGTCCATAAGGATGTTTAGAATCTGCTGGCTTTCTTGAAATACGAACAGAGATAAATGCAATAAAAGATGCCATTAAATCGAGAAAAGAATGAATGGCTTCTGATAAAACAGCAACAGATCCAGTGAGCAGACCTACAATGATTTTTAAGATGACAACAAATGTGTTACTCATCACGGATAGAAACGCTATTTTTGATGTCTTCGCTGATTGTTCCATTTATCGTCCTCCTTTAGGAGATCGTATGTCTATGAAAGCAATTCCCATGACCCTGATTCTCACGTTCTTTCAGTTTACACCGTTTTGCCGATTTCTAATCATGTTATCGCAGCCTGTATTTTCTCGTGAGGTTACGCTATAATAAATGTTGCTCTTTCTTCAATATATCACTCATGCTGTGATGAATAGGAGAATAGACTACAGATAATGATATCCAATGCCTTTCGCAGGTGACATTTATGCAGTGAATGGTAAAATAGGATAAAAACATAAATTTTTAAGGTGATGAGAAATGGAGCATTTGCTGAATCCAAGAGTAAAGGATATTGAAATTTCAGGCATTCGAACATTTTCAAATCTCGTATCGTCATATGAGGATGTCGTATCTTTGACGATAGGCCAGCCCGATTTTTATACGCCGCATCATGTCAAAACAGCTGCAAAAGCAGCCATTGACGAGAATTTCACTTCGTACACTCATAATGCTGGTTTCCTAGAGCTAAGACAAGCAATCCAGCACTACATCAAGAAGAAAGTCAACCTTGATTATGATGCAGAGTCAGAGATCATTGTGACGACAGGTGCAAGTCAAGCGATTGATGCTGCGTTTCGAACCATTTTGTCAGAGGGTGATGAAGTGATTTTACCTGGACCTGTCTACCCTGGCTATGAACCAATCATTCGAATGTGCGGGGGGAAGCCCGTACATATCGACACAACGAATGCTGGCTTTAAATTAAATGCCAAGCTGATTGAGGATGCATTAACGGAAAAAACAAAGTGTGTTGTGCTTCCTTATCCTTCAAATCCAACTGGTGTCACGCTTTCAGAAGAAGAATTGAAAGAGATTGCCCAGCTCCTTGAAGGAAAAGACATCTTTATTTTATCCGATGAAATCTATAGCGAGCTGACATTTGACCGGCCGCATCATTCAATCGCTTCTTTCTTAAAGGAACAGACCATTGTGATTAACGGACTGTCTAAGTCTCATAGCATGACTGGTTGGAGAATTGGCTTTTTATTTGCTTCAGCTCCAATTGCTAAACATGTATTAAAAGTACATCAATATAACGTGTCTTGTGCCTCGGCTGTCTCACAAAAGGCGGCACTTGAAGCTGTGACAAATGGTGTGGATGATGCACTCATCATGAGAGAGCAATATAAGAAAAGGCTCGATTATGTATATGATCGGCTCATTTCTATGGGGCTTCCGGTCATTAAGCCTTCTGGCGCTTTTTATATTTTTCCATCCATTGAATCGTTTGGGATGAGTTCCTTTGATTTTTGTATGGAGCTGTTAGAAAGTACAAGACTTGCTGTCGTACCAGGGTCTGCTTTCTCTCCACTCGGCGAGGGGTATGTGCGTCTATCCTATGCTTATTCACTTGAAACACTGAAAGAAGGACTTGACCGCCTAGAACAATTCGTTCTTGAAAAGCGTTCTATTCATTTAACAGACTGAAACAACGGCTCTCCTGCCGTTGTTTTTATTTTGCAGGAAACATGATGTGAAATACGGTGCCCTTTTCGGGATGACTATCCACACGGATCGTCCCGTTGTGATTTTCTAAAATATTAAATGTCACCATAAGGCCAAGTCCAGTCCCTTTTTCCTTTGTCGTTAAAAAGGGCTCTCCTATTCGCTTCATGACCGATTCAGGAATGCCAACCCCTTCATCACGAATGGTGACGTGAATTCCATCTCTTTCTGCTTTGGCCGTAATGTCAACCTGCCCTCCGTCCGGCATGGATTCTACGGCATTTTTGATTAAATTGATAAACACCTGCTTGAGCTGATTTTGATCCCCGTTCATCAGGAGATCCTCTTCTATTTCACTCGTATTCATTAAAATGCCATTTAAGTTCGCTTGTGTTTCTAATAAAGCCGTGACTTCGCTGATGATTTTTTTCAAATCAAGTGTCTGCATCGATGCCGTTTGCTGCGGTTTTGCCAGCATGAGCAGCTCGCTTAAGATAATTTCTATCCGGCTCAGTTCAGAGAAAACAATCTCGAAATATTGATCCCGATCTTTCGTTTTCGGTTTAATGAGCTGCAAAAAGCCTTTGATGGCAGTCAATGGGTTCCTGATCTCATGTGCAATGCCCGCAGCCAATTGGCCTGCGATCGATAATTTTTCAGATCGGAGCATGAGCTCTTCTGTCTGCTTACGTTCGGATATATCTCTTAAAATAATTTGAACGGCTGTTTCTCCAAAAAATGTAGTTGGGATACACACCATTTCTGTATAGATCAGCTTGTGCTTAAATGTATGACAGCTCATCGTGACAATCTCAGAATCTGATGCTCTTTCAATAATACGTGATATGCTCTTTTTCACTTTTGGCTGGTCACAGGAATGGATTTGATGGAAAATATCTTTTCCTATTAATTTATCGTAATGCTCGGCTTCAAATAATTTAATGCCTGATTCATTCATAAACACCCATTTGTGATCGTGAATGACCGCAATCGTATCAATGGAGTTTTGGATGAGCAGCTGATACCGCTCCCGGCTTTTTTGCAGAACGGTTTGGAATTTCTTACGGGATGAGATGTCTACTAACAGCAAAAGCTCTGCCCGCTGATTTTGATAGATCGTTGGTGATGACTTCACTTCGATATGAATGCTGCTTCCATCTTTCCGCTTCCAAATCTGTTCAATCATTCCGACTGGAAGACCTTGTTGCAGCCTTGTAATTCGGCTTCTCACAATGTCATGGTACTCCTCAGCAATAAAGTCAAATGCAGTTTTGCCGATCATGTCATCTCTTGTACATACCCCCATTAATTGAAGCATCGCATCATTCGCATAAACAATTTCCCCTAAAATCGTAATACATAACGGATTTGGCAGCATGGCAATCAATTGTTCAGCTTCACTGACATGTTGGAAAGCCGGCAGACTGCCTAACGACTGTTCTGACACTTCTGATGTTGTTTGAAATGCTGCTTTTTGCGGTTCAGCGTCCAGCACCCTCATTTTTAGGATCATTTCTCTACTTAATTCACTGTCTAACTCATCACAAGCAACAAAATCAATACTAGCTTCAATCCATACAGCTGTTAGATCACTTCTAAGCAGCCTAAAGTGGGAAATCTCTAGCATGTGCTGATTGTAGAAATAACTCTCGACGAGAAATTGATCTTCGGTATGAACAAAGTCTTTCAAAAAACACCCTAGTAAATCCTTTTGTTCATAGAGCAAAAGCTGCTTACAGTTAGAAGAAATGTAGAGAAAGCGGCCATTAGAAGAAAGAACGGCATGTAAATCGATATTCGAATAAAGCTGATTCGAATCTTTCATTTTTTGTTCCATCGTCGTCCGACCCTCCTTTTCATTTTTTAGGGTTGTCCTTAGATTGATGTATAAAAAAGATTCGCTAGAAAACCCGTATTTTCCTTCCGTCATCGAGGGAAACGTCCATATTTTCAGCAAAAAAGAGCACATTCTCTTGATGTGCTCTCTGCTGTTTACTGCTTTTCGTATTTCTTTTGTAATTCAACGTACTTATCAATAATTTTACTTGGAATGGTTTTAATGACGGAATCTTTGTCTGAAACATAAGGGGTCACGACACTAAAAGCCACTTTTGGATTGGACGATGGATAATATCCCCCAAAGGTTAAATTGTAAGTGGGGTTTCCCCACCAGTTGCGGTTGGCACCATAGTAAAAGGTTTGGGCCGTCCCTGTTTTTCCTGAGACATCATGCTGACCAAAGCGGCCTGCGGCAGTACCGCCGGTCGATGTGACCATTTTCAGTCCCATTTTGACGCGGTCAATATCTGCTTTCGAGTTGTTAATCGTGTTCAATACCTTCGGCTCATATTTTTTCACGACTGGGCCTACTTCATCCTTCTTTGTTGGAAGGTGAACGCTTTTCACCACTCTTGGTTGAACGCGATTTCCTCCATTGGCGATCGTTGACATGTACTGGGCAACTTGAAGCGGTGTATACGTGTCATACTGGCCAATTGCTTCATCGAGCAAAAGTCCGCCGACCGTCTTCGGATGTGTCTGCATCCCGCTTGATTCCTGCGGCAAATCGATCCCTGTTTTCACGCCAAGACCGAATTGCGCATAGTAGTTTCTCATTTTTTGTAGGTGCTCAGGTCTTGCCGGTAACGGACCATCCTTTTGATAAATGATGCCCGCCATTCTCATCGCTACTTGGAACATGTAGACGTTGGAACTTTTTTGGAGAGCCTGAAGATCATTGACCCATCCAAGAACTTTGTATGACCGTTTCGGCTTTCCACCACTTCCTGCAAAGTAGAGCGGTGTATCCATATAGGATTGGTTGTGCGACATTCCGTCCTGATAACCGCCAAGTACTGTGGCTCCTTTGACAACAGAGCCCATTTCGTACTGGGTCGTAAATGTTCCGATGGCATAATCAGTGACGTCTCTGCCGTCCATTTTCTTGCCAGACATCGCGAGAACATCCCCAGTGTTAGGGTCCATCATCACGACAAATGCGCGATCCATCATATAGTTTCTCGCACTAGCGGATCTAAGCTCTGATTCGACGATCTTGTCGACTTCCTTTTGCAGCTCCATATCAAATGTCAGTGCAAGATCAAGTCCTCTTCGTCCCTCTGTCCGCTTGATTTCATCGAGCAGCTTCCCGCCAACCTGAGTATATTGAACGGTCGCTTTCTCCGGGTTCAGAAAATCCTCGTATTGATACTCTAAATAACTCTTCCCTACTCGGTCATTACGTGAGTAGCCTCTTGCCATATAGTAATCTTCACGCTCTTTTATAATCCCTTGCTCTGGTGTGGTCACACCGCCAAGTACATTATAAAGGGTCTTCTCATACGGATATTTTCTTGTCCAATCATTGATGACATTCACACCAGGCAGTTCATCAAGATGCTCTGATACAAGTGAAATCTCTTCATAGGTCAAACTCACAGATGATGCCTGCTTTGACTCTTTTGTTTCATCGAGTAAAGCAACTTTTTCGTCCCCTTTTTTCTCTTCATTTGGGTCCATTGCTTTCACGATTTGAGGCTCAAAGGCATATCCGCCTGTAAATCGACGATAGATCGCTGCAACTGCTTTTTCCTCTGCATTTTTTTCGATCGCCTTGACCTCTTCCTTAGGCACGCGCTCTACTTGAAGCGGATAGACATCTTTTGCTTTAAGATTCTTTTGCTCTGCTTTTGAAATGAGCTTATCCGCTTCTTTCGGATGGCTTGCCAGCCAAAAATCTCGAATGTCACGCTCTCTCAAAAAATCAGTATCCATTTTTATATAAGTCGCAAGTTTTCTTGCTACCTTAATCTTATCCTTCGCTTTTACACCGCTTTCTGATGTATAAACGATGGCAGGTACACTTTCATTATCAACGACGACTCTTCCTCTCGCGTCATACATTTTTCCTCTTGGTGACGGGTATGATGCTGTTTTGACCTCTGTTCGGTTAGCCTGCTTTTTATAATCCTCACCATTGACGATTTGCAGTACACCAAGCTTGATCACAAGCACAGCAAACAAACTAAAGACAGCGAAGAAAAAGAGATTAATCCTCCAGGCGTTCCGGCGCTTGAATTTTTTCTGCTCGGCACCACCTTGATGCTGTTTCTCTCCCACTTATGTAGCTCCTCTCATCCTTTCAATCTTTTACAATTACCACTCATTATTGTAACACTTTTGTAATAGTTGTTACAGCGAAACAAGCGAAAAAAAGCTGTCAATCCCTATTATGCAAAAAAATATACTAACACTTTAAAATATTGGTATGTTTATGTCGTTTTCATTAAATGGAAGAATTCCCTATCCTTTGATATGAGGCGGGTTTTTTTGTGACTTTAACAAAAATGACAAACAGGCATTGTCAATGGAGGATGCTGGTACGTTTATAACAAAAAGTCCATGTTATGATTTTCTGTGAGAAAACAAAACAAAGATTTTAGGAGGAGTTACAATATGAAGAAGAAATCATTCTTTTTTTCAGCGCTAACGGCTGCTGCACTCATCACGTTCACTGGGGGACATTCAGCTGATGCGAAGGAGCTTAACCTGAAACAAGTAATACATGTACAGCATCAAACCATTGATCTTCATACATTAGCTACAAAATTACATATCTCTTCAGATGTAAACAAGCTAAGCAAGTCGAATCAAAAAGAGATCGAAGCTCTTTTAAACAAGCTGATCAAAAGCGGTCAACCTGTTACTGGCACGAAAGTGGTAAAAGAAGTAAACAAAGCAAAAAATGAACAAAAACAAGAATCAGTGAAAAAACCTACTGCTTCTAAACCAAGTGCGCCAGCAAAACAAAATACAAACAACAATACAAAAACTGATCAAAAAGACACAACGACAGCAAAAGCAGACAGCAGCTTGAATGCATTTGAAAAAGAAGTCGTTGAGCTTACAAACAAAGAGCGTGCAAAGCAAGGATTAAAAGCACTTTCTGTTGATTCAAAACTAAGCAAATCTGCTCGCGCAAAATCTCAAGATATGAAAGATAAAAACTATTTCTCTCATACAAGCCCAACTTACGGATCTCCATTTGATCAAATGAAGAAATTCGGGATCACTTACAAAACAGCAGGTGAAAACATTGCCCAAGGTCAAAGATCTCCACAAGAAGTGGTGACTGCTTGGATGAACAGTGAAGGTCATAGAGCCAATATCTTAAACAAAAACTATACACATATCGGTGTTGGTTATGTGAAATCTGGCAACTACTGGACGCAGCAATTCATCGGAAAATAAGTTATCTAAAAAGCCTGTCCCAAAGTAGGACAGGCTTTTTTATTTCACCCATAATTTATATATACTTTGTGTGCCGCTATTTTCTTCGCCCTGTTCGCGCAGCTTCTCATAAAGTGACTTCGCAAGTGAGAGCCCAGGCATCTCTTCTCCCATCAGCTCTGCTTCTTCAAGTGCAATGCCCATATCTTTAATAAAATGCTTCACGTAGAACCCTGGCTCGAAATCACCTTTCAGCATTCTTGGTGCAAGGTTTGACAAGGACCAGCTTCCTGCCGCACCCGTTGTGATGCTTTTGAGCACGTGCTCTGGATCAAGTCCTGATTTTTCGGCATAGGCCATAGCCTCTGCGACACCTACCATGCCTGCTGCAATCGCAATTTGGTTACACATTTTGGTATGCTGGCCGCTTCCTGCAGGTCCTTGATATTGAATGTTTTCGCCCATTTTCTCAAATAAGGGCAAACACGCTTCATAGGCTGATTTTTCTCCACCAATCATGATCGCAAGCGTTGCATTTTTTGCGCCTACGTCTCCGCCAGAAACTGGTGCATCTAATGCAAACAGCCCTTTTTCTTTCGCTTTCACTTCAATTTCTTTTGCCAGCTGAGGCTTCGATGTCGTCATATCTATCAGATAAGTACCAGGCGTAGCATGTGCCACAAGCCCCTCTTCACCTAAATAGATTTCTTCTACATCTGATGGATATCCTACCATTGTGATGACAGCATCTGCATGTTGTGCAATTTCCTTCACTTCCGGCTTCCATGATGCGCCTTTTTGAATGAGTGCATCTGCTTTCGCTTTTGTTCTTGTATAAACGAGAACTTCATAACCTGCATCCATTAAATGTTCAGCCATACTGCGTCCCATTACACCAATTCCAATAAAACCAACTGTTTTGATTTGTGTCATCACTTGTTCCTCCTTAAAGAGACTTTGTCAATCCACCATCAATGATAAGTGTTTGACCTGTCATATATGTATTGGCTTCAGATAAAAGAAAGGCTGCATATGCTGCAAATTCCTCTGGCTGTCCATAACGGCCAAGCGGAATCATACGTTCAGCCTGTGCTTTGATTTCTTCAACCGTTTGGTGCTCTGCCTGCGCGCGGTGCTTGTCGAGCTGTTTGACGCGGTCTGTTTCAATTTTCCCTGGGGCTAACGTATTAATCAAAATCCCATCCTTAGCAAGCTCCTGAGCGGCTGTTTTTGTCCAGCCGGCAATAGCCGGTCTAAAAGTATTTGACAGCATCAAGCCTGGGATCGGTTCTTTTACTGACATAGACGCAATGTTTAACACGCGTGCACCGCGTTTTTTCAAATAAGGCAAGGCCTCTTTTAATAATCGAATATAGCTGAGTAAATGAAGCTGAAATGATTCCATCCAGTCTTCATCTGTTAAGGTTTCAAGCGTCCCTGTTTTAGGCCCGCCTGTATTGTTCACAAGAATGTCTACACACTTCTCATCACCAGCTGCCGCTTGAACTAGCGCCTTGATTTGCTGCGCGTCAGACACATCACATACTTGATAAGTCAGCTTTCCTTTTACAAGCGGAGATAATTCTTTCACCGTTTCTGTCAGCGTGTGCTCATGTCTTCCTGAAAGCATCACATCTGCTCCCTCTTTTGCTAGAGCAAAGGCAATCGCTTTTCCGATACCTTGACTACTTGCAGCGACCAATGCTTTTTTTCCAGATAAATTGACATTCATGTCAACACCTCCTTTGCTTTATTTTATCATACAAAAAGAACCTTGCTCACGTCGCAAGGTTCCTTTCCGCTTCTTTACAGCTTAAACCGATCTACTGCCTGACGTAATGCATTGCTTGATTCGTTCAGCATTTCAGTCGAGGTTTTCGTTCTTTCTAAAACTTGGACTTGTTCATCTGTAGACGCATGCACTTCCTCAGCTGAAGCCGCCGATTCTTCTGAAATTGCAGCAATGCTTTGAATGGAGTCACTCATCTTCTGCTGTTCTTCTGTCATTTCATTGATCTGTGTATGAATGCTGTCGATTGTACCGACAAGTGCCTGCATTTCCATTGTGATGCTGCTCAGTGCCTCACCTGTTGCATTAATGGCGTCACCTTGTTCCTCATTCATCTTACTTGCTGCTGTCATCGCTTCAGCCGCCTTCTTCGATTCATTTTGAATGAGTTTGACGGTTTCACTAATGTGTTTTGTTGATTGCGCAGATTGTTCAGCAAGCTTTCTGACTTCTTCTGCAACAACAGCAAATCCTCGTCCGCTTTCTCCAGCTCTCGCTGCTTCAATGCTTGCATTCAGTGCAAGTAAATTCGTTTGATCCGAGATTTGAGAGATGGCTGTCACCACGTTTTCGATATTTTTCGTTTTATGCTCAAGGTCAAGCAGCATTTGCTCTACCTTTTTCGATTCTTCGTTCGCTTGTGTTGATTTTTGAACGAGCACACCAAGTGCATCAAGCCCTTTATAGCTTGCATCCTCAGATGATTTTGAGTTGGTTTGCATTTGTGAGGCAAGCTCACCCATATGGCGCACTTTCTCATACAATTGCTCTGATTTCTCATTAATTGTTTCTGCATCTGATGCCTGCTTAGATGCCCCTGTTGCCACCTCTTGAATGGCGGTTGCAATCTGTTCGCTCGACAGCAAGGTTTCATTTGAAATTTGTGTGACTTCATCCGTTGATGTCACTACTTGGTCTGAAGCCCCTTTCACTTTTTCAATTAACTCTCTAATGTCCTCTATCATTTGATTAAAGCTTTTCGTGAGGAGACCAATTTCATCTTTGGACTTCACTTCAAGCGTACTTGTTAAATCGCCTTCTGACACTTTACGCACATGCCCTGTTAGACGCTTGATTGGCGTTGTAATGCTTCTTGCCAATAAGAAGCTGAGGATCATCGCAAGAATAATAGCAATGACGGATATAATGATACTTGTCTGATTCATTTGTTCTGTAATCCAAAGCAGTTTCTTTTTCTCAAAGCTAACACCAACCGTCCAATCGGCTTCTTTGATTTTAGATATAACCGTCAGTTCTTTGCTGTCATCAATACCTGAATTGTCGATTGCTTTTTTCACAGAAGCAACTTTTGATATGTTTTTTCCTTGCTCTTTTGGATGCGCCAAAATCGTTCCTTTGCCATCAACTAAGAAAGCGGTACCCATATAAGGGATCTTTTGTTCCTTTACATAGGATTGTATGGAAGACAGCTTCAGATCAAGTCCAGCGACTCCAACAACCTTTCCATCTCGGACAATTGCTTTAGTGGCTGAGACAACCGTTTCTTTCGTTGCTTCATCGATATATGGATTGGTCCAAACGACCTGATCAGGCTTTTCAGCTGCTTGGACAAACCAATTTTGTTTAGATGGATCATACCCCTCGCCAAGATCGAACTCTGGGAAAGAGAACATTTTGCCATCACTAGTTCCAATATAGGCAAACGAAATAAGTTTATCCTGTTCCTGCATGTTTTTTAGTTCATCTTTTTCAAAAGCTAATGTTTGTTTTGTTTGTTTTTGCGCAAAATTTTCAGCCAGTGAACTTGTTGCCAGTTTATTAATTGTATTGGCGTAATTATCAAGCTTTTCTGTAATGATGTCTTTCATGCTTTCGGTCATTGCTGCTGTGGTGGTTTTTGCATCTCGTTCAATAAGTGGTGTTAATACTACGTTAGAACCAACTTGAACTGCCACGACGGTTAAAATTAAAATAACTGAGATAAAAACAGCTATTCTTACTTGAAGTTTCTTAAACATCTCATCACCCCTACGTTTCTTATTTTGTATATCGGCAAAATTAGTACCGCATTCAATAGTTGCAAGAAAATTTAAATAGAAAAAACAAGCCCTAAAGGCTTGCTTTAAGTGAAATATTCAATTTTCGCAGACGGAAAGTACCGATCAATATATGATTCTAAAGTCTTCCTTAACTCTTGTTCCTCATCTTTTTGATAGATATATTTCCCAATCCCATATCTACCCCACTTGTATCTTCTTTTTTCTTCATCTAATTCTAATTTTGATTTCGGATAGTTTTTTTGGATGACACGCTTCGCTGGTTTTGTAAAACGATGCTGGATCATTTCAAAGGTGATATCGTGCCTCACATCTTCAGGAAGGGCTGCATCTAGCTTTTCAAAAAGAACTTTATACCCTTCCTGCCAGCCTTCATGAATGTAAATTGGGGCAATAATAAAGCCAAGAGGATAGCCTGCCTTTGCGACCTTGACAGCCGCTTCAATCCGCTGATCAAGCGGTGATGTTCCAGGTTCGAAATATTTAATGACATAATCCGCATTGATGCTAAAGCGGAATCTTGTCCGGCCATTATGCTTTGCATCAAGTAAATGATCGACATGATGAAATTTGGTCACAAAGCGAAGCTTACCAAGATCAGTTTGGCCGAAGTATTCAATCGCTTTCTTTAGTGTATGTGTCAAATGGTCAATTCCTACAATATCTGACGTACAAGAAGCTTCGAATCTCGTGATATCCGGCGCACGCTCATTCATGTACTGCTCCGCCTGATCTAATATTTCTTCAACATTCACATATGTTCGAATGTATGGCTTACTTCCCATCGTCGTTTGCAGGTAGCAATAATGGCAATGCCCCATACAGCCTGTTGCAAATGGGATCGCATACTCCGCAGATGGTTTAGACGTATCAAACTTCAACGTTTTCCTCACACCAATGACAAGCGTTGATTTCGCATTACGATACTTTTGTAAGTCATTTTTACCCGGAATATTTCTTACTTGGTTATGTGAAGTCGTTTCTCTTATTTCAATACCCATCCCCTCGAACTTTTCCTTCAGCTCTCGTCCTAACGGGTACTCTAACGCCCGTGGTTCAATGTACACAAGCTGGGGCACAAAAGGTTTGATCATATTTAGCACATCCTTACCTTATAGGTTTTCATACCGTTACTTTAACCGTGCAGGATGGCTTTTATCCTTTCTAAAATCTCCCTTATTCAAATAAATCTTGATAAAGAGCTTCTGCTTCTTCATATGTCGGAAAGACCGCATCATCTGGAGCTAAAGGATGGTACGTTTCAAGTAAGAATAGGGCAAGCTCCTCTTCGTTGTATGGATGTGAAACGATTTCTGCTTCTTTGATTTGTGCTACGTTTGCTGCATGTGGATTTCGATAAATCACATATACTTGATCACCCGGTTTATAGTCTGAGAAAGGCAATCTGGTCACCTCCATTTTTCTTATAGAATGCCCTTCTCTCTGACGGATATGACCCAATATGATAAAATTCGACAAAAAAACCAGACAGGGTTACTGTCTGGTTTGAATTCACTTAGTTATGTTGAAACGTTTTCTTCACGAAATCAACCACTTCTTCTGTCGTGCTAAGTGATAAAATATGCTCTTTAAATGATGCCGCTTCTTCCTTAGAAAGCTTGCTTAGCTGAGTTCTTGCTGGAAGAATAGATGTTGCACTCATTGAGAATTCATCTAATCCTAATCCAAGAAGAAGAGGAATTGCGATTTCATCTCCTGCCATCTCTCCGCACATGCCAACCCATTTACCTTCTTTATGCGCTGCTTCAATAACAAGCGTAATCAGACGTAAAATCGCTGGATTGTAAGGCTGGTAAAGATAAGACACTCGTTCGTTCATTCGATCAGCAGCCATTGTGTATTGAATCAAGTCATTCGTTCCAATACTGAAGAAATCCACTTCTTTTGCAAATTGGTCTGCAATGACAGCTGTTGATGGAATTTCTACCATTATACCGATTTCAATGGAATCGGATACGTCTGTACCAGCGGCAACCAATGCTTCTTTTTCTTCAAGTAAAATGGCTTTTGCTTCTCTAAATTCTGATAACGTCGCGATCATAGGGAACATGATTTTCAAGTTTCCATATGTACTTGCACGAAGTAAGGCGCGTAGCTGTGTTCTGAAAATCTCCTGTTCTTCGAGGCAAAGGCGGATCGCTCTAAAGCCAAGAAACGGGTTCATTTCTTTTGGAAGCTGCAAGTAAGGGAGTTCTTTATCGCCACCAATATCTAGTGTGCGGACAACCACTGCTTTGCCTTCCATTTTCTCTAAAACAGTTTTATACGCATCGAACTGCTCTTCTTCTGTAGGAAGCTGATCTCTGCCCATGTATAAAAATTCTGTACGGTACAATCCGACTGCTTCGCCGCCATTTTCAAGCACACCTTTTACATCTTCAGGTGTTCCGATATTTGCAGCTAGCTCTACGTGAACGCCGTCTTTTGTGACCGTTGGCTGGTCAACCAGTTTCGCCCATTCCGCTTTTTTAGCTAAATAGTCTTCATGCTTTTTTTGATACGCTTTCACTTCATCTTCAGAAGGCTGAATGATGACGTCTCCGCTAATACCATCAACAATGATCAGATCACCATTTTTCACCGTTTTTGTTGCTTCTTTTGTTCCAACAACAGCTGGAATCTCCATTGATCTTGCCATAATCGCTGAGTGAGAAGTACGACCGCCGATATCTGTCGCAAACCCTTTGACGAATTGTCTGTTCAGCTGAGCAGTATCAGAAGGAGTTAAATCTTCAGCAATGATGACCACTTCTTCAGAAATCATGCTTGGATTCGGAATGTCAACGCCTAGCAAATGTCCAATTACACGTTTTGTTACGTCGCGAATATCCGCTGCACGTTCCTTCATGTATTCGTTGTCCATTGCTTCGAACATCGTAACAAACATTGTCGCTGTTTCTTTTAAAGCAAATTCAGCATTTACTTTATCAGAGTTGATTTTATCCTTTACTGGGTTTAGCAGCTCTGGATCACTTAACACAAGAAGGTGTGCAGAAAAGATATCTGCTTTGTCTTGGCCAAGCTCCTTTAGCGCATGTTCTTTAATTGCTTCAAGTTCTTGTTTAGAAACATGAATTGCTTCTTCAAAACGCTTCACTTCTGTCTCTGGATCGTTGATGTCTTTTTGGTGAACTGTTAAATCTGGTTCTTCCAGACGATATGCTTTTGCAATCGCAACGCCTGATGAAGCACCGATTCCTTTCAGTTGTTGCATTACTCGCCTAGGCCTTCACTTTTCATTGTGTCTTTAAGCGCAGCAAGTGCATCATTTTCATCAGAACCAGAAGCAGAGATTGTGATTGTAGCACCTTTCGCAATTCCTAGAGACATTACACCCATAATAGATTTCAGGTTCACTGTTTTACCATTATATTCTAAGTTGATATCAGCATCATATTTACTAGCAGTTTGTACAAGTACTGTTGCAGGACGTGCGTGAATTCCAGAATCTGCAGTTACTTTGAATGTTTGTTGAGCCATTTTTATCAATCTCCTTTTTATACAATTAATACATCCACAATATTATATCATACTGCCGAGCTTGTCATCTAACAAGAACGGCAGTTATGAAAATTATTTTGAAATTTTCATGATGTTTTCTTGACCAGCTTTGATTTCACCGGCTTCTTGAAGGTCAATAAATTGTCCTTCACTTAAGTTGGTAAATACAATTGGTGTCATTAAAGATGGTACTTCAGACTTAATTTTATCAATATCAACCTCTAAGAGTTTTTGACCGATTTCTACTTGATCTCCCTCTTGTACAAATGCTTCAAATCCTTCTCCTTTGAGGCTGACCGTATCAATACCGAAGTGGATCAAAATTTCAAGTCCACCGTCAGATTGTAGGCCAATTGCGTGTTTCGTTGGGAATACATTTAAGATCTTCCCTTTCACCGGTGAAACCACCATTCCATCTGTTGGCAAGATGGCGAAACCGTCACCCATCATTTTCCCTGAGAATACTTGATCTGGTACATCTGTAATCGGATGAAGCTCCCCTGTAATTGGTGATGCAAAGATTTCTTCACCTAGTTCGTTTTGAAGCGGTTTTGCAATGACCTCTTCGACCTGCTGGCTGACTTCTTCTTTTGCAGAAGGGTCTTTCGCTGGACGAGGCGTCCGGCCTGCAATGATGTCCTGCATTTGTGTTTTTAAATTATCAGAGCGAGGACCGAAGATGGCCTGGATGTTGTTCCCAACTTCGAGAACTCCTGAAGCACCAAGCTTTTTCAAGCGGTCCTTGTCCACTTTCTTCTGATCATTAACAGTGACACGTAAACGCGTAATACAAGCATCAAGGTGTTTAATGTTTTCTTGGTCACCCATTGCTTCAAGAATTTCATAAGGTAAGTCATTACCCTTTTCAGACTTAGCACTATCTGCACCGTCAGCTGCTTCATCCTCGCGGCCTGGCGTTTTCAGATTAAATTTGCGAATGGCGAATCTAAATCCGAAGTAATAAATAGCAGCAAGTGCGAGACCAACTGGAATCACAAGCCACCAAGCGGTTCTGTTTGGCAAGATACCGAATAAGAAGAAATCGATTAATCCTCCTGAGAAGGTCATACCGATTTTCACGTTTAGAATATCCATTATCATAAAGGATAATCCAGCAAATACACAGTGGATTGCAAATAACACTGGTGCAACAAACAAGAATGAGAATTCAAGTGGTTCAGTAATCCCTGTTAGGAAAGAAGTCAGAGCTGCTGATCCCATAATTCCTGCGACAAGCTTTTTATTCTTTGGTTTTGCTTCATGGTAAATCGCAAGTGCTGCTGCTGGGAGACCAAACATCATGAACGGATATTTCCCTGTCATGAATGTACCAGCTGTCAGCTGAACACCATCTTTGATTTGCGCCATGAAGATACGCTGATCACCACGGATAATATCTCCTGATAAGCTCTTATAGCTAAAGAACTCATACCAGAATGGCGCGTAGAATATGTGGTGCAGACCAAACGGAATTAATGAGCGTTCAATGACACCGAATACAAAGGCAGCAAGCGGCTCATTCGCTGCAAGCAGTCCTGTTGAAAATGAGTTCAGTGCACCTTGGATTGGCGGCCAAATGACTAGCATCAAAAGCCCTAAAATAAGTGCTGAAATAGATGTAACAATTGGAACAAAACGCTTACCGGCAAAGAAGCCAAGATATTGCGGAAGCTCAATTTTGTAAAATTTATTAAACATATAAGCTGCTAATACCCCGACAATAATCCCGCCAAAAACTCCGGTAGACAAGGTCGGTATGCCGAGCATATTAACATATGCTGGGTGGCTTTCCTTAAAGAACTTAGCCAATTTGATTGAATCGGATGGAATGGATCCGTTGGCCATTAATACGGCACTCATCGTTACGTTCATGACAAGATAACCGATAATTGCGGCAATCCCTGCCACACCGTCTCCATTAGCAAGACCGATGGCAACCCCTACAGCAAATAAGAGCGGAAGATTCGAGAAGACAATGTTCCCCGCATTTTCCATGACGCTTGCAACAAGCTGAATTGTATCATTGCTTAAAAATTGAGCCACATCGATCAGCTGCGGATTTTGCATCGCATTCCCAAGTGCTAGTAAAATACCAGCAGCAGGAAGGATCGCAACTGGAAGCATAAGTGCTCGTCCAATTTTTTGCAACACACCAAAAAGTGATTTAAACACTAGTTGAACCTCCTTTTATTTTCGCTTACAACATACAAGCGGGACGCTCCCTGACATACATTTCATAGTTAACCGTTTACATTTCACTTTCAAACACAAAAAAAGGCATGGTGATATAAGGTTGCGCAAATAACAGGATCTTATCCTGTATTTACCTTAAGTCACTCATGCCTGATCGAATCAGTTACACGTTTCAAGGAAACTATGAAATTTTATTTGTCAATCTGTACAGATGAAGGGTTAGGTAGACAGCCTCTGCATCTTGTACAGGCTTTTTCAATGCATGTTGTAATATTTTGATCATTTTCCAAGCAGTATTGTAGCATAAAGGATATTCATTTTTCAATAGATGAAGCAATTTTTCTGGCTCCTCTAAAGATTCTTCCCGTTTAATACGCTCAATCGAAAACGTAATATGGCGCAATAAGCGTAAATAATGAATACTTTCTCTGTCTACTTTCATATGAAATGAATCTTCTATGACTTGGACCATTTGCGTGATGAGCTGCGAATGACGGTTCACCTCAGATAATGGCCGATTCGTTAAAGCTGAGTGAATATGGAGCGCAATAAAGCCAATCTCTCCTTCTGGCAGCTTTGTTTCGACATCAGGACGCTCGTTAATGAGCTCAACGACTTCCTTTGCGACCTCGTATTCTTTCGGATACAACGACTTCGTCTCAAGCATAAAGGGATTGGTGATATCATATCCTTGCTGCACCCGCTTAAAACTAAAGGCAATATGGTCAGTCAGGGCAATATGAATATGCTCATTCAAACGGTGTCCCATTTTTTCTCGTATATGATAAATGACGTCATTGGCAAGCTCGATCATGTTCTCATCAATGTGGTGAAGCAGTTGTTTATATTCTGTTTGTTCCTTTGTATTTTTAAGGACAAACATTTTTTCAAATGTATCTTGATCGAGAACATCACCCGATTTTTTCCCGAAGCCGATTCCTTTCCCAATCAGAACTACTTCGCCCAAAGAAGGGTGTCTTGCAATGATGACATTATTATTTAACGCTTTATCAACGGTGAAGGATTCCATGAACATCCCCACCTCCTTCTTATTCAATCCCTCTTATCGTACAAAACAGATGAAACGTGCGTCAACGATTGTTTTTGAAAACGGTGGTTGATCGCTCGATCAGGCGAAATGGCAGCATTCTTTTCTCTGGCATCTCTCCCTTTATGGCCCGATCGAACAAGTCAAACGCTTCCTGACCCATTCGTTTCAGCGGAATATCAATGCTGGAAATCCCCAAAGCCTCACTTAATTGGTTAAATTGAAAGCTCAGTATGGCTGGAGTTTCTTCTGCTTTTATATGATGACGCTGCGCCTCTAATAAAAAGCCTGCTGATACGTCATCATTTGTGATGAATAATGCTGTGGGGCGATTCTTCATCTCCTGCCACTCTGTAAATAATTGTTTTCCATCAAAAAGTGTTAGTTTCCCTTCGATGATCCATTCTTCATCAATCTCCTGCCCGAGCGATTTCATCATTTCTTGATAAGCCTGAAGGCGCGACTCGCTATTCGCTCCTTCTGTTCTGGCGAGAACAATCGCAATTCGTTGATGGCCGCATGCTGCCAAATGATGCAGGCCTTCCTTAAATGCTTGATCATGTGCAATTGTCACTGTTGAGCATGTATCATGCGGCGTGGGATGACAAAATATAATCGGCCCAGATTCCTGCCACTTTAAAATATGCCCATCACTTAACGCATTTGAACAAAATATTAAACCATCCACACGGCGTTCTTTTAAACTCATTAACGCTTCTTTTTCTTTTAATGGATCATACCCCGTTTGAAATAAAGCAAAATGCATACCGTGCGCCTGTGCTTTTTCTGCAATACCTGTGACAAGGCCGCTGAAATAAGAGTGTTCAATCGTCGGAAGAACGATGCCAAGCATATTTGAATAGCCCTTTGCTAAATGGACAGCTTGAATGTTTCTCGTATATTTGAGCTCTTTCATCGCATGTAGAACACGTTCTCGTTTTTCCTCTTTGACATAAGGATGATCATTCAACACACGTGATACAGTTGTCACAGATACGCCCGCTCTTTTCGCAATCTCCCTTATGTTTGCCATTTTTTCTCCTACTTTCTCTTGCTATGGTAAGCGTTTCATACTTTAAGATGTATGTGAGCTGAACAAATCACTGGATGGAAAGGGGAATTCAAGATGGGTTTCATCATATGGATTATATTATGTATGACTGTTTTGTTTTCTGCTCGTTTTGCACTACATCCTTTAGGAAAAGAACATAAAATCAAACCGTTTGAATCAATTGATGATTTTTTTGTTGATAAGGATCGAAAAGAGTGACAAAAAATCACGATGACACTTCCAAGACATGGACGTTCATCGTGATTTTTTTATTACTTGATGATCGTCAGCTCTTTCGGATAATTGGTTAAAGTGACTGGACCGTCTGCTGTGATCAATACATCATCTTCAATTCTGACGCCGCCGACTCCTGGGACGTAGACCCCAGGTTCGATCGTATACACCATGCCTTCTTGGAGAAGATCATCATTTGCCTGGCTCATCGAAGGAAACTCATGAACAGACACCCCTAGACCATGCCCAAGGCGGTGAGGGAAATAGTCCCCATATCCAGCTTCTGTGATCAGCCCGCGTGCTTTTAAGTCCAGGTCCCCAATTCTCACACCCGGCTTACTCATTTCTAGTGCTGCCATTTCTGCGTTCAGGACGGTTTGATAGATGTCCTTTTGCTGATCAGAAGCTTCCTGATAGATGAATGTTCTTGTAATGTCTGAGCAGTACCCATCAACAATGACTCCAAGGTCAAATAACACAAAGTCGCCTTTTTTTAAGGCTGCCTGTCCTGGATTTCCGTGAGGCTCTCCTGATTTTTCGCCAAAGAGAACCATCGTCGAAAAGGACATGCCTTGAATGCCTTTTTTCTTTAGCTCATATTCAATGACAGCGAGCACTTCTGTTTCGGTGACTCCTTCTTTTAAGGCGTTCACCCCAATTTTTACCCCTTCATCTGCCAATTGAGCTGCTTTTTTCAGTGTAGCAATTTCAGATTCATCTTTAATCAGCCTCAGCTGATTGAGCTCTTCTTCTGCCCGGACAAAAGTTTCTGCCCCAGTGGCAGCTTGAAGCTGTTCTGCTCTTTGAAGCGGAATCGACTCTTTTTCAATTGCAAGTCGAGTTGCTCTTACACCGCGTTTTTCTACTGCTGACTGAATGAAATCAAATGGATTCTCATGGTCTTCATAACCAATGATATCGCCTGACCACCCAGCATTTTTCGCCTGCTCGACTTCCATTTTAGGCAAAATAAAAAATGGATCTGCCTCTTGAAACACAAACAGCCCCATTACTCTTTCATGCGGCTCTGTGAAGTATCCAGATAGATAAAACACATTTTCCTTTGTATGTATAAATGCACCTTGAATGTCTTTTTCCTTTAGCCAAGAAGACAAGCTCTTCATTCGGTTCATCGTGATCCTCCTCACACGTTTTACTACTGATCTATTGTATCAGTTTTTGCTTTATTTCGCACAAAAGCGCACTGGCAGAAGCCAAGTGCGCTATGATGATTTGCTTAAGATGCACGAAGCAGACGCAGTCCATTTAAAATGACCAAAATCGTACTTCCTTCATGCCCGATGACGCCAAAAGGCAAATCAAGCACTTGTAAGAAATTCGCACAAATTAACAAACAAATCACCGTTAATGAGAAAATAATATTTTGCTTAATAATTCGGTTCATCTTTCTTGAAAGACGGATCATCTTCGTTAAGTTATTTAAATTATTCTTCATTAAGATCAGATCTGCTGTTTCTAAAGCCACGTCTGTGCCTCCGCCCATCGCAACCCCCACATCTGCTGTGGCGAGTGCCGGTGCATCATTGATTCCGTCTCCTACCATGATGATGGAATTACCGTGTTTTTTAAGTTGATTGACCTCATGTACCTTTTCATCTGGAAGGCACCCAGCAACAACCTTTTGGATGCCGGCTTCCTGCGCAATGGCTTCAGCCGTTTTTTGCTGATCTCCTGTCAGCATGACGGTTTGGATGCCTAAATCATTCAGCTCTTGAATCATTTTTTTCGCTTCAGGTCTAATTTGATCTTTAAGGCCAAGGCACCCAACGACTTCTTGATCCTTTTGAACATACACCACTGTATATCCTTTTTCAGAAAGATGCTCTCCTGTCTCTTCAATCTCGCGGTCCATTGAAGCCTTGCCAGCAAAGTCTTTCTTCCCAATCCGCCACGTTTCTCCATTCAATTGTGCCTTTACACCAAAACCAGAGGTTTCTTCAATGGTGACATGAGCTGATCTTTCTATTTGTTGCTCTTGTGCCATATCAGAGATCGCTTTCGCTAATGGATGGTTTGATTGACTTTCAATTTGATAAAGCGCCTGATAAAAGGCCGCTTCCTCTTGTCCTTTAGCGATCACCACCTGCTCCACAGCTGGCTTTCCGCTTGTAATCGTCCCCGTTTTGTCAAAAGCAATCATGCTGCTAGTGCCTAGCTTTTCTAAAAAGACGCTCCCTTTAACAAGCATTCCGTTTCTTGCGCCGTTTGAGATCAGTGACAAAGCAGCTGGCATAATGGATGCAACAAGCGCACAAGGTGATGCAACAACCATAAACACCATGGCCCGGTAGAAGGTTTCACTCATACTCCAGCCTAGTACAAAATGAGGCAGAACCATTAAAATCGCGACGGTGATCAGTACACCTTTTACATACGCACCTTCGAATTTTTCAATAAATGCCTGGCTTGGTGACACACTTTCTTGAGCCGATTCGACAAGTTTAATAATTTTATGGAAAAGCGTTTCTTCATTATGTTTGGTCACTTCTACTGTTAAGGAACCATTTAAGTTCACTGTTCCCGCAAACACATCTTCGCCTTGCCCTTTTTCCTGGGGCACAGACTCGCCCGTAAGCGCAGATTCATCCACACTTGTTCTTCCGCTTAAAATCACACCATCTGCTGCAATACGTTCCCCAGCTTTGATCATGATACGGTCACCTGGTGTTAATGATGAAGCAGAGACTTGAATGGTCGTACCATTTTCTTCAATTAAAGTCGCTTCATCTGGTGCGATGCTCATTAAAGCTGTTAAATCCTTCTTGCTTTTATTTGATGTATACGTTTCAAGCGCACCACTAAGTGAGAAAATAAAAATTAAGATCGCGCCCTCTGCCCAATATCCAATGATTGCTGAGCCTATAGCTGCAAAAATCATTAAAAGTTCAACATTCAAGCTTTTAGACGAAATGGTTTCTTCAATTCCTTCCTTCGCTTTTGCAAAACCTCCAATTATAAACGCAAGGATAAATAAAGGAATACTCCACATGCTCTCATCCTTTAACATCCATCCAACCAAAATGAGAATCCCTGAGATACCCGCTGCTATTAATTCTCCGTGCTGTGTCCATTGATGAAGGGACCATTTCGATTCCTTTTGATTTGTTGTTTGATAAAGTGCTGTATTCTCATTCATGATTGTTTTCTCCTCTCTAATTGATAATGGTTTTCACATCATCAATTGTTGCCCGTTTCCTTTTTTCATCTATATTTTCTGCTATTTCAAGCTTTTTATAGGTCTGTTATTCATTATAACAGGTTCTGACCGATTTTCAATTAATAATTATTATAATTTCTTTTTGATAATAATTATCATTATTGATGTAGATCCTTTCATCTCTTCTGAGCACAGTTTATTCAGATGAAAAGCAATTGAACACAAAAAAGAACCAAAGGAAGAATGATCCTTGGTTCTTGAAATCATGTTTCGTTCTAAAAATCCGTCCACTCCTTGATTTGTTTTTTCGTCAGTGGACCTACATGATTTTTCACAATTTCCCCTTTTTCATTTATCAAAAAGCTGGTTGGAATGGTGATGATTTGGTATCTCTTCATCATTTCCCCTCGCTCATCTAGTATGACCGGGAATGTAAACTTTCTGTCTTTCACAAATTGGGCAACCGCATGTTTACTTTGTTCAGCCCCTAGTAAATTCACCGTTAAGATATCAACATCACTCTGATTTTCTTTCACGATCTGGTCAAATACGGGCAGCTCCATTTTGCAGGACGGGCACCATGTTGTCCAAAAATGCAAAATGGTCTTTTTTCCTTTCGCCGGAATCATCTGCGTTTCACCAGTTAATGCACGAGCCTCTATCCTTGGCGCCATAACGGGCTCTTTCGCTTCAGCCTCGCTGCCTATGAGTAATAGAAGCAGGGTCATTATAAGAAGACTGGCGGGTAGATATTTACGATTCATCAGGATCTTCCTTCCCAGTTTTCTTATAGCTTGCCCGCTCGACGAAGAGGACATTCAAGCTTTTTTCATTCTAAGAAACATGGAAACGCCGAGCTCCTTACAAATCGTCGCATAATGCAGTGCAGTCAAGAGGAGCATGCCCGTATTCATCCCTAATATAACCCCCATCATATTCAAGCTTTCAATTGACCCGAGAAAATACACCATTGAAAACGAGACGACATGCACCCATATATTATGTAGGAACACATCTTTAATGAGCCCCATACCGATTAAGCACGCTTGAAATGGCATCACAAACAGGTGGCATAAAAAGTACGGCCAAAGCAGCTGTAAGTAGACAGCAGCTTGCGGTGAATCAAAAAAGAGCTGTGTAAGCGGATAAGCAAAATAATACATCACCATCACTGCCGGTACCCCGTACCCAAACGTAATGATTATTGCCTGCCTGACACGTTTTTTCACAAGGGCATACTGACCTAAAGCATAGGCTTCAGATACACTCGGAATCATCACAATCATGATGGAATGAGCGATAAATGCAGGGAAAAAACCGATCGACATCGCGACACCAGCCAGCATGCCGTAATGATCAACAGCAAGTGATCCAGAGATGCCTGCAGCAATAAGGGCACCTTTGATTAAAAACGGTTCTATCGCATTTGCGATCGCATGAAAAATCCGCATGCCCGTTGTTGGAATGGAGACAGCTAATAGGCGCTTTCTCACGTCAATTCCTCTTAATTCAACAGACCTGACATTGACAGCATTTTTCGCCATGACGTATTGGGAGTATAAATAAATAAAGACGACAAGATCACTCGCGACAATGACACCGATGGCAATGAGTACCGCTGTTTCAATATCAAACGAATACCAATGGAAGAACAAAAACAGGCAGATAAGCTGGATCGTTTTCTTCAGCATATTGGCAAGAGCGATCCTGCCCATTTGCTGCTTTCCCATAAAATAGCCGCGTGCAATCGAGGTAAACGCAATAATTGGAATAAGAGACAGCACAAGCCCTTTCATGAGCGGATGATACGACTGAAACACTGGAATGAACGGCAGGACAATCGCAGCGATCCCCGTTGTTGTACATGTCACCACAAGCGTCATTTTAAACGCATGGCGGAGCATACTTTTATGGAGCCGCTCATGCGATTCTGCAATGAATTTAGAAATGGAGACTGGCAGCTCTAAGCTGGCAATCACGAGGACCAGCATGATGATTGGAAGGATACTCATATATAGACCCATTCCATGTTCTCCAAGCTCTCTCGCTAAAATCATATTGACTAAAAACTCTATACACTCCGCAATGAAAGCTGCGACAGATAGCAGAATGACCCCTTTTACAAATCGATTCATGTAGCCTCCCCTTTATCTAAAGCAAATTCTTTTCACATTCTATGAGACAAGTCCTGAAAATATTTTGATAAATGAAGACAAAAAAAAGAGCGATCTGATTGATCGCTTCATTTCTTTATACAGCAAATACGTGACGACCGATACGTTCTACAATTTTGCGAGAACGAATCCAGTTATCTGTTGCCGTTTTGGGATTATAAAAATAAATGGCCTTTGTTGTTCTGTCATGTTCTTTCACTACTTGCTTCACAGCTTTAACAGAATCTTGATCTGCTTTATCATGAATACTTCCATTCGATACTGGCTGGAAAGCATTTCGCTGATAAATAACACCTTTGACACTGTCAGGAAAAGAGCGATGCTCCACCCTGTTTAAGACGACGCTTGCCACAGCTTTTTTACCTGCGTAAGATTCACCTTTCGCTTCAGCATGTACCAATCGTGAGAGCAGTTCCATTTCCTCATTAGAATAGCGTTTGGCGCTTTCCTCGTTCGTCGTTTCTGATTTTACTCTTTTCTTTTGCTTCGGTTTTGAAGACATTTTTTCTGAAGACGTACTTAGCATTTTGACTTTCGGCTGACGCTTCTCCTCTGAAAATGCTGGGATGACTTGATCGTGTTCATCTTGATCTATATATGAAAGCTCATGCTTAACAGGTGCTTGTGAAATTTTGTGACTTAATGTGCCTTGCTGCTCTTGTATGTTGTCCATCTTCATGGCTGCGATTAGCATAAGGATGACAAAAAGAGCGGTATGAATTTTCATCATTCGCCTCATTCCTCCTTTAATTAAAGTAGGCGGTAAGATACTTGTCCACTCTAACAAGAGCTCCTTCTATTTTCACGCACAAAGATTTGCATGCCTAACCAAATTCCGTCATTAAATGGCATGTCCTAGTTGAATTGCGTATCAACTGGAATTGTTAGCGCTTAAAAAGACCCCTTTTCCGCCTATAATCATCCTTATGCTCCTGATTATGGGTTATTACATTTTCTTTTCAGATGTATCAAGCTCGTTTGAAGTGTGACAAAAGAACTAAAATAAAAAAGCTTTCTCTCATTCATGAGAAAAAGCTTTAGCTTCTTGCTTCTGTAAGATATTCAAAAATAACATCTCCACCATGTTTCGCAATCCCGCGAAAATACTTAAAATCATCTTGATTCACCAAGATCGAACGAAACGTTAAAAAATCATCTTTTTGAATGGTCACTTGCTTTTCTGTCCCATTTCGTAACGATTCAAGTATTGTGAGGATTTGTTCTTCCGTCAAATAAACCGCTCCTTTACAGCCATCATCAAATATTAAATATATCATCCGTTAGGAAAGCATACAACGAAAACGAAACAAAAACGTCTTTATCCTTTACATTGGTATGAAAATATTGCAAAATACTTTTTAATAGGGAATGAAATCTGTTTTTAAAGGAGAGGGATCGGTTGAAGATTGCAAAAATTGGAAATGTGATCGAATTTAGAAATGGTTTAACAGGTGTAGTTGAAAAAGTGAATGAAAACTCTGTCATTGTGGATGTCACCATTATGGACAACTATAGAGATTTAGAACTGGATTCACTAACAGTCGTTAATCATAAAAACTATAAAATCATCAAAGACTCCGTACATTAATTTGCAATCCTCAATTCAGACTATCGATACATACGTAAATACGAAGCAAAGCTGTTCATTTATTTGTTGAAAAGGTGAATAGTATTTCAGACAACTTTCTATTTTTATAAAGTGATGAGATGCAGTATTAGCTCTAGACAGGAGAAACTAAAATGCAAAATTCAAATGATATCATTGTGCGTTTTGGGAATATGGAAGACGCTGAAACTACTTTAGACATACAGTCATCAGTGATTGCTGAATCAGATTATTTACTTACAACGCCTGAAGAAAACAAAAAAACCCTTTTAGAACACAAGGCTTGGATACAAAAAAGAATAGAGAACGAAAACGAAACGTACATAGTTGCTCAAAAAGACGGAAAAGTCATTGGGTTTATAGCATTTGAAAATGGATCAAATAGAAAAAGAACTGCCCACGCAGGTTCATTTGGTTTGATGGTTCATAAGAGCTTTAGAGGTTTAGGCGTAGGGGAAATGTTGCTAACAGCGTTATTAAATTGGGCAGAAATGAATCCTTCGATCGAAAAGGTTAGTTTAGCCGTATTCTCTACAAATCAAAAGGCCATTTCTTTGTACAAAAAGATGGGATTCAGAGAAGAAGGTCGTAAAATAAAAGAATTTAAAATAAGTGAACATGAATACTGGGACGATGTTTTAATGTATAAACTTGTTTAATACCATAAAAATAGATGCAGAAATAAGGACATAACATAAATTGATTCATCAATTTGTTATGTCCTTTTCTTATTATTTCACCTGTACTAGTGTCAGTCTTTTTGCGTATGAAAGGTTTGCATTTCCGCTTTCGTTTTGTACATGTCAACTTCCTCTGGGGTGATAACGCCTTTATCGATTAAAAGTGCAATCACTCCAAGCAATGTGGAGGCACTCCATTTATATCGTTCTTTGTTTTGATGTTCAAGCATTTGAAGCTCTTCTTTTAGCTCCCTCAGCAGCTTCTCTGTCTTTTCTTCTTTGTTTGCCAACTCAAACGCCTCCGTTATTCGTTCATTGCCTCTATTTTATCTCAAAGCAAATAAGATAAGCAAAAAACACAAATCATCTTTACAAACATACGTTCTGTCATGTATAATAAATTTACGAGCTGGTAGCCCCCAGCCGTCCTAGCAAGTTCTATTCCCATTTTTATGAGGAGAGCGACATGACTCTTCTCTTTTTTTATCACTTCAATCTAATTCATCCCATTCAAACCCATAAAAAAAGACATGTCATTAGGCATGTCTTTTCCTTTATTAGCGATTATCAATCGTTTCAGGATACATATCATGATTCATCATGCGATATGAAGCCATTTCTTCATATTTGGTACCAGGTTTTCCGTAGTTCGTGTACGGGTCAATTGAAATACCGCCTCTTGGTGTAAATTTGCCCCATACTTCAATGTATCTTGGGTCCATCAATTCAATGAGATCGTTCATAATAATATTCATACAATCCTCATGAAAATCACCATGGTTACGGAAGCTGAACAAATACAATTTTAATGATTTACTTTCAACCATGATTTCATTTGGGATATAGCTGATATAAACTGTCGCAAAATCCGGCTGACCTGTTTGCGGACAAAGTGACGTAAATTCTGGGCAGTTGAATTTCACAAAATAATCTCTATTTGTATGTTTATTCGGAAATGTTTCAAGCACTTGTGGTGCATAATCAAACAAATAATTGGTTCCTTGATTTCCTAGTAAAGTGACACCTTCTAATTCTTCTGGTTTTCTTGTCGTCATGTCGTCTCTTCCTTTCTATACGCCTCGTTTATTGCCCCATAATAATGTGTGCAGCTGCGGCAGCACTCTTACGCGATTTAAGTCTGGGTCTTGCGCTACTTGATCGACAAGCGCTTCATACTTCTTTAATAAGTGCGTCAATAAGTACGCATCATCACCTGTTGTCGTGTCATCATTTCCTACCTGCAAATAAAAAGGAAGCTCTGGATATTTCGCATGAACATCCTTTGCATAGGCTAGATCATGATCGTCAAAAATCACGACCTTTAGGCTTGCATGCTGCAATCTATTTCCGTTTTTCAGCTCATCTATGATACGTGTGAGTTTCGCGAAATCTGTTTTCATATTTGAGCTTGGTGGCTTCGGAGAAATGGTTAAATCATCAATTTTCAAAAACCAGTCCTGATACATTGTCCCTTGTGTTTCAAGCGCTGTATCAATTCCTTCTTCGTGTAACAAATCAATAAGTGATTCCATTTGCTTTAAAAGCGCAGGGTTTCCCCCTGAAATGGTGACATGAGAAAAAGCCTGTCCGCCTATTCTTTTTAATTCCTTGACAATGTCCTCTGCGTGAAGCCACTGAATGTCATGCTTTGCTGATCCATCCCAAGTAAAGGCGGAATCACACCAGCTGCAAGAGTAGTCACAGCCAGCCGTTCTGACAAACATGGTTTTTTGTCCAATGACCATCCCTTCTCCTTGAATGGTCGGACCAAAGATTTCTAATACAGGAATTGCTTTAGCCATTGTGTTCAACTCGTTTCGGCCGGTAAATGCAGTAGCTTGTTGGTGTCTCCCTAACAAAGACCTGAACACATACTGGTTTATTTGCTAAAGTCGATAAATATGCTGCGACTTTGTCATGCACTGTCTTTGCCACAACCTCTGTAGTAGGCATCGCGTATGGATCGGTTGATGAGAATTCCTCATGATCATTGAGTAGCGTGTGATCATACTGTCCATGAATAAGTTTTTTCAGTGTACTAAAATTGACAAGGAAACCCGATTCATCTAGGTCATCTCCAGCAATGGTTATATTGATGGTGTACGTGTGACCATGTACACGGCTGCAAGCACCTGCATCCTCTCTTGGGATGAAATGGGCAGCTGATATATGCATATCCTTGTTCAATTCAAATGAGTATGGATGATTCGTTTGTGGATAGATTTGAGAAAGCATTTATTTTGCCTCCTTCATTTCCATATAAGTGTCATAGCCCTTTTTCCGAAGCTTACACGCAGGACATTCCCCGCAGCCATCAGACATGATGCCATTATAGCAAGTGAGCGTTTCATTTTTCACAAAATCTAATGCATTCAGCTCGTCTGCCAGCTTCCATGTTTCTGCTTTATTGAGCCACATGAGTGGTGTATGGATGACAAATGGTTTTTCCATCGCCAAATTCACTGTGACATTACAAGACTTTACAAACTCGTCACGGCAATCTGGATAGCCGCTAAAGTCTGTTTCACATACACCTGTGATAATATGTCTTGCACCGATCTGATACGCAAGAATAGAAGCGAAAGATAAGAATACTAAGTTTCGTCCTGGTACAAATGTGGAAGGCAGCTCTCCTTCTTTTTCCTCAATGTCAATGTCATCTCTTGTTAAAGCATTTGGTGCCAGCTGATTCAAAAGAGACATATCTAATAGATGGTTCTTCACACCTAACTTGTCAGCAATTCTTTTGGCGACATCAATTTCTTCTTGATGACGCTGATTATAATGAAAGGTCACGGTTTCTACCTCTTCGAATTGTTGAAGTGCCCATAATAAACATGTCGTACTGTCTTGTCCCCCGCTAAAGACAACGACTGCTTTTTCATTTTTCATCTTCTGTTCTCCTCCTTTTGCAGATCTATACACTCGTACAAAGCTGCATCTGAAAGGCTCATGAAAACCCCTATTTTTCTCAAAAGAAAAGACACCTTTACATGTGTATGAGGTGTCCCAGCCATAAAAAATAAAAAATGCCACATCCAAGGATACGGCAAGTCCTTAGTTTTTTATAGAGGGTTTTGCTAGAACCTCTCCCGTTTACACGGATTTTTGTTCAATTTTCACAGAGGATAGTGTACCACATATTTTCCATGCAGGCTATCCTTTCTTTACTTATCATGTGATGCAGGCACTTTTTTTAGAAAAAGAAAGAGGATAAAAAAGATGCTCACATAGCCAAAAATAGGATAAACTGTTGATATCAATGTACCGTAACCAATTTTACTAATCACATAGCAGCATAAGAGAATAAGGGATATTGTCAAGACACTGTTCATTCGTATATACGCTCTCACTTGTCTCTCAAGTCCATATAAATTGCCTATGACGGATGTAAAGACTTCGCCGAAGATCACAAATAAATAAATGAGGTGAATGGAATTTGCTACTTGATACACGACCTGAGCCATTGGAATATCAAACGCCTCCAGCATATCTAATGAAGAAAGAGATAAAAAGCATACAAATAAAATAATTGTCAGCATGACGCCCCCAAGCACAGCTCCCTTTTTAATCACCGCTTCAGAGGTCATTTCATTTGCGACGGGCACTAACACTGCTTGAGAAAGTGCCAAATTAAAAGCACCATATGAGATAGCTGATAAAATCCACTCTCCCTCACCCATTTGCAGCGCAAGAACATAACTTTCACTACTGCTAAAAACGAATGAATCAAGAAACACAATCATTGAAAAGAAAATAAGCATTGGGACGACGAGAACATTGACACCAAATAATCCTTTTGATCCTTTC
Source organism: Bacillus sp. lyk4-R2A-2 (assembly GCF_030209735.1). NCBI lineage: Bacteria > Bacillati > Bacillota > Bacilli > Caryophanales > Bacillaceae > Bacillus > Bacillus sp. lyk4-R2A-2. The sequence continues at coordinate 401,886 of NZ_JARVRK010000004.1, read as the reverse complement.
AAAAGCACAATCACGCTCAGAATGATCGTCAAAAAGATCCCATATTCCTTCGATATGCCAAGCTGCTCTTCAAATATAGCACCTGCGCCAGAAATCATCACTGAAGTGACGCCTAATAAAATAAAAAACATGACGACATTAATATACCTGCTTGCAGCTGCGCCAAATAGAAACCGGTTCATATCTTGATAAGACTCTGCTTCAATTCGTTTAGAAATGAGCATCATTTTTGCCCCAAGTCCAGTAAAAATAGCGCCGCTAATCAAGATTCCGAATAATCCAATCCAGCCAAAACGAACAAAAAATTCTACAATTTCTTTTCCGGTCGCAAACCCAGCTCCAACCACTGTTCCTACATATACAAAGGCAAGCTGAAAAGCGGATTCATTTGAACGTTTCATGTGACCCCTCCGCACCCATCACTTTCGATTGTCTTTTTTTATCCTATGAGACAAGTTCCTTGAAAAGAAGGACAAACCATGATTAAATGCAAAAAAGGATTTTCACCCGCCTTTGAGCAAAACAGTTGAAAGTCAAAATAGGTCAGAGTATACTATAGTCAAAGATGGTCAAACAACAGACCATTTTCTTTAACATTCATTGGTCAAATAAAGTCAAACTTTTATCATAAGGAGGTCATGGCAAATGCGTTGTCAACATTGTCAAGTAAATGAAGCAACAATTCGCCTGAATATGCAAGTGAATTCATCCCGGAGCCAAATGGTTTTATGTGAAGACTGCTACACCTCTTTGATGGAGCAATCAAAAATGAAAATGGGACCTCAATTTTTCGGAGGAAGCTCATTCTTCTCTGGGCAAGAGCAAGCAGGACATACGCAAAACGTAGAGCAGCCAAAGCAAAAAGGCTTACTTGATGAACTTGGCCGCAATTTAACAGATGGCGCAAATGCTGGTTTAATTGATCCAGTCATCGGCCGTGATGAAGAAGTCGCAAGAGTCATTGAGATTTTAAATAGAAGAAATAAAAACAATCCTGTCCTCATTGGTGAACCAGGTGTTGGGAAAACAGCGATCGCTGAAGGACTTGCATTGAAAATTGCAAGTGGCGATGTACCAAATAAATTAAAGAACAAACAAATCTATTTATTAGATGTCTCCTCCCTTGTAGCGAATACAGGGATACGTGGTCAATTTGAGGAAAGAATGAAGCAATTAATTAAAGAACTGCAAAGCCGTAAAAATATTATCTTATTTGTAGATGAAATCCATCTTCTTGTAGGCGCAGGATCTGCCGAGGGGTCAATGGATGCTGGAAACATCTTAAAACCAGCTCTTGCAAGAGGCGAGCTCCAGCTAGTAGGTGCGACGACATTAAAAGAATATCGTCAAATTGAAAAAGATGCCGCACTTGAACGACGCTTCCAGCCCGTCATTGTAGATGAGCCAACACAAGCTGAAGCGATCGAAATTTTAAAAGGCATTCAAGATAAGTACGAAAGCTACCATGGCGTCACCTATTCAGACGAAGCCATTCAAGCGTGCGTTCAATTATCTTCCCGGTATATTCAAGACCGTCATCTGCCGGATAAAGCCATTGATTTAATGGATGAAGCAGGTTCAAAAGCGAACCTCTCCATTGATGCAGCAAGCGAAGATGAACTAACAAATCGTCTGAGAGAAATTGCTGCTGAAAAACAAGTCGCTTTAAAAGAAGAACAATACGAAAAAGCAGCGAAGCTTCGAGATGAAGAAGAGGCCATTGAAGCTAGACTTCAAAACAAAACAAATGACAAAGAACATGTCGTCACAGCAGAAGACATTCAAGCCATTGTGGAACAAAAAACAGGCATCCCTGTCGGCAAACTGCAAGCAGACGAACAAACCAAAATGAAAGAAATTGACGTCCGCTTAAAAGCACGAGTGATCGGTCAGGAACATGCGGTTGAAAAGGTAGCGAAAGCTGTGAAGAGAAGCAGAGCCGGCTTAAAATCGAAACATAGACCAACTGGCTCCTTCCTATTCGTTGGACCAACAGGTGTCGGGAAAACCGAATTATCAAAAACACTAGCTGAAGAATTATTTGGTTCAAGAGATGCGATCATCCGTTTAGATATGAGTGAGTACATGGAGAAACACTCAGTATCTAAGCTCATCGGTTCTCCTCCTGGTTATGTTGGACATGATGAAGCGGGTCAACTGACGGAAAAAGTACGCAGAAAACCATACAGCATCATTTTGCTGGATGAAATCGAAAAAGCACACCCTGATGTGCAGCACATGTTCCTTCAAATCATGGAAGATGGCCGGTTAACAGATAGCCAAGGTAGAACCGTCAGCTTTAAAGATACGGTCATCATCATGACAAGTAACGCAGGCAGCACAGATAAAACGGTCAAAGTCGGCTTCCAGTCTGATCAGGAAGAAGCAATTGAGGAGCAATCACTCATTGATTCACTCAGCGCCTATTTCAAGCCAGAATTCTTGAACCGTTTTGACAGCATCATTCAGTTTGATTCATTAGATCGAGATGATTTGGTGAAGATTGTGGATCTTTTGCTCAATGAGCTATCAGAACAATTAAAAGAGCAAAATTTAACAGTCCATGTGACAAATGAAGCGAAAGAAAAAATTGCAGAACTTGGATACCATCCTGCATTTGGTGCTCGTCCACTGCGAAGAACCATTCAAGAGCATGTTGAAGATCAAATGACGGAAATATTGCTTGAAGAAGAACAGCTTTCAGGATTTACTGTAGAAGTTGAAGATAACGAAATTGTCGTAAAAAAAGGATAAGTACATCTTAAGAAGGATCTATAGCTCCATCATGTTGCGGTGTCTAAGTTCCATCCGCACGCCGACGGCTCCCCCGCCTCTATTCCTTTAAGATAAAAGAAAAAGAGGTGGATCACATGATGAATTGGAGCTATGATCTTGTCAAAATCATGTATGAGGAAAAATTAAAAGAGCTGCTTTTAATTGAAACCGCTCAAAGAAATTAAAAAGAAACTCCCTTTATATCAGAGGGAGTTTCTTTTTTAAGGTAATAGAAAGCGCTTTCGTCAAAAATTCTTCACAGAAACTGCCTTAATTTGATATTCAGACTAAAACCCTTCTAGAAGACACCGATATTAACTATAGAAAAAGATAGTTAAAGGATTTGGTGAGATAATGGACAAAACATCGTTAATAGGTATTATTTTAGCATTTATTGCACTGAGTGTCGGTATGGTTCTGAAAGGTGTAAGTCTAACCGCTCTTATCAACCCAGCGGCTATATTGATCATTGTGGTTGGGACGATTGCAGCTGTTGTCATCGCATTCCCATCTAGTGAAATTAAGAAAACACCAAAATTGTTCGGCAAAATTTTCAAAGACAACAAGCTTCCAACGATTCAAGAAATGATCCCTCTTTTTTCAAACTGGGCACAAATTGCGCGTCGTGAAGGTCTTTTAGCATTAGAAGCTAGCATTGAGGAAGTAGATGACGATTTCCTTAAGAACGGCTTAAGCATGGCGGTTGACGGTCAAAGTGCAGAATTTATTCGCGACGTCCTAACAGAGGAAGTTGACGCCATGTCTGAAAGACATCAGTCAGGCGCATTAATCTTTACACAAGCCGGTACATACGCTCCGACGCTTGGTGTACTTGGCGCCGTTGTCGGACTTATTGCTGCACTTGCTAACATGGGAGATATTGAAGCACTTGGACATGCAATCAGTGCAGCCTTCGTTGCCACACTGCTTGGGATTTTTACTGGGTATGTGTTATGGCATCCATTTGCCAACAAGCTAAAGCGTAAATCAAAGGAAGAAGTAAAACTTCGTCTAATTATGATTGAAGGGATCCTTTCTGTTCTTGAAGGTCAATCTCCAAAAGTGATTGAACAAAAACTTCTCATGTACTTACCAGCGAAAGAACGTGCAAATCTTGTCATTGAAGAAGGAGAAAAACAAAATGGCTAGGAAACGTAAAAAACATGATCACGATGACCATGTAGATGAATCTTGGCTGATCCCTTATGCCGATCTTCTGACGCTTCTACTCGCTCTCTTCATTGTGCTTTTTGCATCAAGTTCGATTGATGCGGCAAAGTATGAACAGATGGCCAAGTCTTTTAATGTCGTCTTTACGGGCGGTACAGGTGTCATGGATCAAACCAGCATGCAAAGCACTGAAGAAACTGAAAATAGCAACCAGACCAAAAAAGCAGCTGAAGAGGATGAAGAAGCTCAAGCGAAAGCTCGAGATCATGCCGTTCTCACAAAGGTCAAAAAGCAAGTGGATTCCTTCATTGCCAATAAGAAACTTGGAGCTAAGCTCGAAACAAAGCTCACGGACGAAGGTTTGCTCATTACGATAGAAGACAGTATCTTCTTTGATTCTGGCCGGGCGATTATTCGCCCTCAAGATGTCCCGTTAGCAAAGGAAATCTCAAAACTACTCGTCATTAACCCCGCTCGTGACATCGTCATTAGCGGACATACTGATAATGTTCCGATCAGAAATTCAGAATTTGAATCCAACTGGTATTTAAGTGCCATACGTGCTGTAAACTTTTTGAGTATTCTTCTTGAGAACAGCAATTTAAACCAAGAAAACTTTAGTACAAAAGGTTTCGGTGAATTCAAGCCAATCGCTTCAAATGATACAGCAGAAGGCAGAAGTAAAAACCGACGCGTAGAAGTACTTATTTTACCGATTGAGAAAAAAGCAAAATAAAAAAGGGAGCCCTCGGCTTCCTTTTTTATTTATTCTTTATGATCATATAAATGTTTTGCACGCAGTCCCACATGTTTAAGCATGTCAATGCAGGCATCCTTCTCTTCTTCGCTCAGGACACTGATCATCTCATGAATTTCTTTCGCATGATCTGGGAAGATATCATCAAGCAAAGCTCGTCCCTGCTCGGTAATATGCGCAAATGTGACCCTGCGGTCTTCTGCACAGGCCTTACGACTAAGGAGTTCTTTCTTCTCCAATTTATCGACCACATACGTGATGCTGCCGCTTGCAAGTAAAATCTTATCACCGATTTGCTGAAGCGGCTGATCCCCTTTATGATACAGCAATTCTAATACTGCAAATTCAGTCGGATTCAGCCCGTGCTTCACAATATGTTTGTTCATGTGATGATTAATTGAGCGATAGGCACGTGATAATACAATAAATAATTTCAAAGATTTTTCAACATTATGATTTTCCATTTTTTATCATCCTTTATGAAATACACCCCACTAATGTGACATTAATAAACAATAAGTAAAATGTCAACATTTTGATCTATCTTTAGCATGAAAATGAGACCAGAACGAATCACCTAATTTTTTAAAAATCACACAAGTCATCGTAATAAACATAGGTTCAATGCTATAATAAGTCTATTAGGTAATACGTTGGAGCGATGAATGATGAGTATACTGAAAGGGTTTTGGAAGAAGATCAGGCTGTACCTTATTTTGGTCATGATTCCAACCCTAATCATTAGTTATTTTATCTATGAAAAAGAAACGGAAAAAATCGACTTAAAAAACAAACAAACTGCTACACTTATGTTAAATATTCACAAAAACCAAATGAATTATTTAATTAGTGAAACAGAAGCGAGATTAACTTCACTTGCCATGGGATTTGACCAGCCTCTTGAGACGAAAAAAGTAAAAAACATCCTAGAGAAAATCTATAAACAAGAACCTCGTTTTTCAGGCCTGTATCTCCTAGACAAAAAAGGAAATGTAACAGTAAGCACCACACCATTAAAGGAAAAAATCAACCTATCATTCAGAGATTACTTTAAGCGCATTCAAGTGACCAAGCAGACGGTGATCACAGATAACTATGTGAGCCGAATTACAAAACAGCGGATTCTTTCCATTTGCGTGCCTGTGCTGGATGAAAACGAAGAAGTCACCAATGTGCTAGTCGCCGCCATTCAAATTGATTATTTAAGAAATATTATGAATGTATTGAACCCTGATCTTCATTTTAAGATGCTGAATCAAAATGGACATGTCGTGTTTACAAGTGGTCCACAGCCAGCATCAGAAAATGGCAGCACCGTGTCTACATATTTAGATGAAAACAGCTGGAAGCTAGAGGTCTATCCGCAACGCGCTTCTACAGGTGAAGTGCTGTCTGTTATGCTGATCCCTTTATCCAGTGCTTTTATTTTATTAAATATTTTATTCACACTTGTTCAATATGTTATTTTAAGGCGTCAAACCCAGCAGGAGCGTCACCAAAATGAAGCGCAAAAGCTTGAATTAATCGGAACCCTCGCAGCAAGTACGGCACACGAAATTCGCAACCCATTAACAGGGATTAGTGGATTTATACAGCTTTTGCAAAAGAAGTATCACTCTGAAGAAGATCAGCTCTATTTTTCTGTCATTGAAGAAGAAATTAAACGAATCAATCAAATCGTCAGTGAGTTTCTTGTATTAGGGAAACCAACGGCAGAAAAATGGCAGAATAACTCTGTCAAAGAAATTGTCAGTGAGATCATGCCGATCGTTTTCTCTGAGGCGAACCTTTATAATGTTGAGGTTGATTTGCAAATTAATACGATTCAAGATGTTGGGGTATATTGCACAAAGGATCACATTAAACAAGTCGTATTAAATGTAGCGAAGAACTCGTTAGAAGCGATGCCAAATGGCGGTCATTTGAAGATTTTAATTGAGGCTGAAAAAGAACATGTCATTATTAAAGTGAAGGATACAGGCGAGGGCATACAAGAAGAAATGTTAAAACATATCTTCCTCCCTTTTATTACGTCGAAGGAAAAAGGGACAGGTCTTGGGCTTGTTGTGTGTAAACGAATCATTTCGATGTATGGCGGAACAATTGATATCGAGAGCGAAGTGAATAAAGGAACAACCGTCATGATCATGCTTCCTTCTGCTCACTCAGCATAGCTGAAACATTCAGCCGGTTTTGCTTAGGCAAGACCGGTTTTTTCATTTCAATAAGAGGGACGGTTCACAGATAGAAGACTCATTTGAGTTACAAGATCATGAAAGGAGGGGGCAGATTGTTTCTCATGAAAAAGGAGATGCTGATACTCATTCATCAGGTTGTCCAGTTCTTGACTATATTTAATTGTCGTCTCACCAGTGTAGCCTTCTGCTTGAGCAGCTTCTACCATCTGTTTTCTCTTCTCATCAATGGACATTAGCAATTGTTCTTTTCTTACATAAATATTCATGATCTCAGCTCCCGCAATGAATTCGACTGTCTATGCTCAAAATGATCCGACACCAAAATTATACTTTATTTGTAAATTAAATTAAATATGCTAATTTTATTTAATTTTTTACAGCCTAAAGACCTCTTACCCAATCATATTTGGGGGTAAACTTCAAATTTGGACAGGACTGACACATGGATTAAACAGAATTTTATCCTATGTAGAAGATCAAAATCAACTATTTTCTTTCTCATTTTATGTCTATTTCCCTAAAAAAAAGCTGATCTTCCGCCTCATGCGGAATGATCAGCTTTTGTCATTAAACCTTTTCTTCCTCGTAAATTGGCACCCAGCCCTCAGTTGTGACAAATATGCGAACGGCAACCACTTTTCGATCCTCTTGAAGTGTAAAATAGTGACGAATATGTGGCGGAACAGAAATTAAATCGCCTGGATTCAGTCTCACGTCAAAAAAGACCCCATCCTTACCTTGAATGGCAAAGATTCCATGTCCGCTTACAATAAAGCGTACTTCGTCATCTGTATGGTGATGCTCACGCTGAAAATTTTGGAGCAGGTCATCTAGGTTTGGTGTGGCGTCAGATAATGAAATCACATCCTGCGCTTTGTATCCTCGTTTTTCAGATATACTCTCGATTTCCTTTTGGAAAACAGTCAAAATCTCTTCCTTTTCCTCATCTGTTAAATCATACTTTTCTGATAATCGGTTTGGCAGCTTTGCAATATCCCAATGCTCATAAATGACCCCTTGGTTTTCTAAATAGGCTGCCACCTCTTGCTCGCTTTCAAGTAATGTGTTCTCTTCGTTATGAATCAAAATCGTCGCCATGTGCTTTTCCTCCTTTTTATGTGACAAGCTGCTTTTGATATAGCGTTAATTTTAAGTGGTAGCTAAACAAAAATTCATACGCCTCTAATACTCGTTTTGCTTCAGAGGCTGTTTTTCCCCAGACTGTGATGCCGTGATTTCGAATGAGCACAGCTCCTGATTCCGACTCTTCAGTGAGATGCTTTGCAAATTGTGCTGCAAGATGCGGGATATGGGCTGGATTTTCAATAATCGGTAACGACACTTCTGCATCCTCTTCCCAGTAACCAAGCGCTTTGATGATTTCGTTTCCTTTGAAACGAACCTCGCCCCTATCCCCATACAGCTCAGACATCACATTATTATCGATTGTATGAACATGGAGACAGCAGCCTGCATTCGTCTGCTCATACACGTAGTTGTGAAGCAATGTTTCAGCTGATGGTCTAAGCGGTTCGTTCGGATCAACAGGCTTACCTGCTGCATTTACTAAAACAAAGTCTTCATCTGTTTCTTTTCGTTTATCTTTGCCGCTTGCCGTCACCAAAAACGTGATTGGATCATCCGACACCTTGATCGATAAATTGCCGCTTGTTCCGTAAAACCAGTCTCTTTGTGCCAGTTCACGTTTGACGTCTGCTAGCTCCTGCCAGCGCTTGCTCTTTGCGTCTGCCATTCCTTCACTTCCTTTATTTGATCAAATTGTGCTTTAAGATCAATAAATGTTTCATACTCTAGATGGACAAGCCCGAGCTCTTTACATTCGTTTAGCAAGTAGTCACGCGCAAATGTGAGATCCGCATGCTTTGCCGCCTCCACATCGGTGACTGAATCTCCAATCATGATAATGAAGTCATTCTCACAGGTCAGCTCTCGAATGATTGACGGCTTGCAGCATCCGCAGCCATTTTGACATTGCGAATCGCAGGCATGCGGCCATTCAATCTGAATATGCTCTTCCCCAAATGACGCATGATTGCAATAAATATCGTCTCGATCCACAATGCCCTCGAGTATGGGATAAACAAAGAAGTCCATCCCGCCGCTTAGCACATAGAAGGGAATATCAGCCTTTTTCACATGATCAACAAATTGCTTGAATCCTTCTCGAATCTCTGTATCTTCTAAAATAAACGATTGAACGGCTTCTTTTTGATCACTCGTCAGTAATTGAAACATCTGCCCGACGCCTTCTTGAATGGTGATCTCCTTTGTGAGAACATCGTCCTTCAGCTTCGTCCATTCACTTGGTGCAAAGTGTTTCATGATGCGAATGATATTATCATTTTTCGTAATGGTTCCATCAAAATCACAACATACAATTGGTTTTTTCATTTATTCTGCTACCCTTCCCCATAGTTCAAGTGCTGCATTTAAATCTTGACAAGAAGCTGCCTTCTCTTGGATCGACTCTCCATGTATCACCGCATCAATGATCGATCGAAATGCTTTCCCTCCGCCGATGGCTCCACGCGGATGTCCGTGAATTCCTCCACCAGCATTTATCACATGATCGAGTCCAAAATCTTTCATCAAAACTGGAACCATTCCAGGATGAATGCCTGCTGACGGAACAGGGAACGTTTTTTGAACCGAATCCTCTTTTACACAAGCTTCATAGATTCCAAAGGCATCTTTTTTCGGAAGTGCGACCGACCCATACGGTGAGGGAAAAAGACTCAAATCAGCGCCTGCATATCGATTTAATTTACCTAAAAGAAGAGAATGGGAGAATCCATATTCGTGCGATGATGTCAGAGCGCCGCTTACTGCGGGATGGGCCATAATAGGCAATCGAATATCTGGATCCTCAGCTAAGCTTTGCATGACATCTAACCCGTAGGCAAAAACATTGAATAAGAGTGCATCTGCTCCAAGCTCAGCTGCCTTTCTTGCTCGATCCTTTAGTTCAAAGGTTCTGCCTGTTAAATTAACGGCATATAGCGTTCGGTGCCCTGTCTCTTCATATGTTTCTTTTAATATCTTTTTTCCTTCTTTGATTCGTTCTTCAAAAGGGGCTAGTGGGCTCTCAAATAAAATTTCATCGTCTTTGATAAAGTCAACGCCTCCTAATGCTTGTAAACGGAGCTGTTCTTTTAAATCTGCCATATCACGGCCAATGACACCTTTAAAAATACTCATCAACAAAGGTCGATCAAACACGCCTACTTTTTTTCGTATGCCATCAATTCCAAATACCGGTCCTGGCAGACTTCTTTTCAATCGATCCGAGAATTGAATGTCGATTAGCTTCACTTTTCCATCTAGTGAAAGCTTTCCAAAGATCGTCGTCAAAACGGCCGGAATATCCGCTGAAAAGTTAGCCTCAGGATAAGCAATGGTCACCTCAGATTGATATAGGCCATTTTCGGCTGGAGCAAACTTTTCTGATACCTTTTCCACCCGGCCTTTATGCTTTTGAAGCTGCTCTTTTTTGAGCTGCGGCAAATCCGTCCATGATCCAACTGTTAAACCAAGTGCGATCTGCTCCGCTTTTCGGTTTACTTGTTCATCCTCTCGATGTGTTAATACGTATGTTGCCAGTAATTCACTCACTAGGAATCCCCTTTCGATTGCGTCATGCATATGGTCAATAAAAAAACCTCTCCAAGTGCTTTATCAGCGCCTTAAAGAGGTTGTTTCGTGTCATTCATCCGAATCTTATCTCTCAGCGCTTGCTGCAAGAATTAGCACCGTGCTTCATGGAAGTCGGTTGCCGGGCTTCATTGGGCTAGTCCCTCTGCCTACTCTTGATAAGAATATTCAATTTTCTTAAATATTGTCTGAATTATCGCACCGTTTATTCATGTTGTCAATGGCTTATTTTCAAACAGATTCAAGGAATCGATTCGCCGAGCGGCTTCTTTTAACCGCTCCTCATTTGTTAAAAGTCCTACTCTCACGTATCCTTCACCGTGAGTACCAAACCCATTCCCCGGCGCCACAACCACATGTGCTTTCTCTAATAATACGCCAGCAAAAGATTCAGATGAATATCCTTCTGGCACCTTTAGCCAAGCAAAAAACGACCCCTTTGGTGCAGTGACCTCCCAGCCAATCTCCTTGCAGGCAGCAATCCACACATTTCGCCGATTCTCATATCGATCATTTTGCACCTGTACGCACGTTTGGTCGCTTAACAAAGCTTCCGCTGCCGCATCTTGAGTGGCTTTGAACAGTGAAACAAACAGGTGATCCTGATAAAGCTCAATCGCTTCAATAACAGACGGATTTCCTGCTGCAAAACCTACTCTCCAGCCGGCCATATTATACGTTTTAGACAATGTGTATATTTCAATTCCTGTCTCTTTCGCTCCATCTGTTTGCAAAAAGCTGATTGGCTTTTCCCCATCAAACCCAATGCCGCCATAGGCAAAATCATGGACAACACAGAGCTTGTGATCTTTTGCGAATGTAACGGTTTCTTCAAAAAATGAACGGCTTGCCGTGGCACCTGTCGGATTGTTGGGATAATTTAAATACATCAACTTTGCTTTTTCCTTAACATCCTCAGGCAACCTGTCATAGTCAGGTAAAAAATCATTTTGTTCAAGAAGCGGCATCGTCACCATCTGAGCTCCAGCAAGTACGGCACCTGACCAATAATCAGGATAACCTGGGTCTGGAACAAGGAGCGTATCACCCGGATTCAGCAGGCATTGCGGCAGCTCAACAAGCCCCGCTTTCCCGCCAAATAAAATCGCAATTTCCGTCATCGGATCAAGCGTGACACCATATTCTCTTTCATAAAAGGCAGCGGCAGCCTTTTTTAATTTCGCTGTTCCGCGGAATGACGAGTATTGATGATTTTCAGGTTTTAATACCGCTTCCTGCATGGCTTTTACAATGTGCGCGGGAGTTGGCTGGTCAGGATTTCCCTGCCCTAAATTAATCATATCTGCGCCTTCCTGCACCTTTTTCTGGACCTTTTGGACAAGGGATGCAAAAAATTGTGTCGGTAATTGTTTCAATACATCTGATTGCTGGAATTCCATTTTTCTTCACCTTCTATTCAAGTTACGTAGCAATACAAATACTGTAATGGATTGTTTTACGAATTGTAAAGCAATTTTGAAAAAGGATTGACATGTGAAGCGCAGCTCTGATAATATCTTGAATTAAGAAATGCAAACAGACACGAGACAATGACATATTGATTTCTCTTATCGAGAGTTGGGCGAGGGATTTGGCCTTTTGACCCCAACAGCAACCGACCGTTAATACCACTGTGAAGTGGGGCGCAGCAAGTAAGCGCCAAGACAATTGTCTTATAGGGCACGGTGCTAATTCCATCAGACGTATGTGCTGAGAGATAAGAGAGGCTTTGAGCATACACGCCATCAAGCCTCTTTCTCTCAGGAGAAAGAGGCTTTTTTATATGATTTGGAGGGGAAGCAATTGGTTACACTTACGGCATCATATGAAGAATTAACAGAAAGCTCGGCAGTTGCACTCGCAATTAGACTTGGCTTGATCCAAGAAAGCAGTCATTTGACATGTACGGAAATCGGGGACGGGAATTTAAATTACGTCTTTCATATTTTTGATCATAAACAAGAAAAAGGTTTGATCATCAAGCAGGCACTGCCCTACGCCAAGGTGGTCGGAGAGAGCTGGCCGCTTACATTAGACCGTGCGAGAATCGAAAGTACTGCCCTGATCAAGCAGTCAGAGTATACACCGCACCTCGTACCAGCAGTCTATTATTCAGATACAGCTCTTGCTGTGACGGCAATGGAGGATCTATCACACCTCGAAATCGTCAGAAAAGGGCTAATTGCCGGAAAACAATATCCGCATTTATCCGATCATGTCGGAGAATTTTTAGGAAAAACACTTTTTTACACTTCTGACTTTGCCACAAATCCTAAAATTAAAAAACAATTTGTGAAGCAATTTACGAATCCGGACCTTTGTGACATTACCGAAAAGCTCGTCTTCACAGATCCTTTCTTTGATAGCGGCACAAATGATTTCGAAGAAGAATTAAGAGAAGCTGCCGAAGCACTTTGGGCAGATCTTGAAGTGCAGGCAAAAGCAGCTGAATTGAAGCGTATTTTCCTGACATCTGCAGAAACACTTGTTCATGGAGATCTTCATACAGGCAGTATTTTTGCAAGTGAGACGGAAACAAAAATCATTGATCCAGAATTCGCTTTTTATGGTCCCTTCGGATTCGATATTGGTCATTTTATCGCTAACCTGTTCCTAAATGCTTTGTCCCGTGAGAATGAACACGATCAGCAGCACCTTTTTGACCATGTCGTCAATGTATGGGCAACATTCAAAGAAGTGTTCGCAAAAGCTTGGAAAGAAGACAGCATTGAAGCGTTTAGTGTATCAGACAGTTTTTTAGAAACAACCTTTGACCGTATTTTAAAAGAAGCGACAGGCTTTGCAGGCTGTGAACTTGTCCGCCGAACGATTGGCCTTGCTCATGCCGCTGATCTCGATGCGATTCCATCACCATCTAAACGGATTCAGCAGAAAAAAGCAGCACTTACGCTCGGAAAAACATTCATCAAACAATATCATGCAGTGGAAACAGCGTCTGACCTCGTCGCATTATTCCAGCAATCTGTAAAGGAGTGACGGGTTTTGTCTAAAGAATTTGAAGTCCCCCGTTCTGTCGAATGGGAAGAAAACCATATTAACATTTTGAATCAGCAAAAATTACCGGCTGAAACTGAGTTTGAGCATCTATATACAAAAGAAGACGTGTATGATGCCATTGTCACGTTAAAAGTGCGGGGAGCACCTGCCATTGGCATTACAGCAGCTTTTGGACTGGCGCTCAGTGCCCAAGACATTGAGACAGAAGAAATTGATGTGTTTAGACAAGAAGTCATTCAGATAAAAGAATATTTAAACAGTGCTCGTCCAACCGCTGTGAATCTAGCCTGGGCATTAGAGCGATTGTTGCAGCGCATTGATCGTGCAGCTTCGGTCAATGCAGCCAAAACAGACCTTGTCCATGAGGCCATTCAAATTCAAATTGAAGATGAAGAAACATGCAGACAAATCGGTCAAAATGCACTCCAGCTCTTTAAATCGGGTGATCGGATTATGACCATTTGCAATGCAGGCTCCATCGCCACGAGCCGGTACGGAACAGCCCTTGCTCCATTTTATTTAGCCAAAAAGAAAAATCTCGACCTTCACATTTATGCCTGTGAAACACGCCCTGTTCTCCAAGGGGCTAGGCTGACAACATGGGAACTCATGCAAGGCGGCGTAGATGTGACGCTCATTACAGATAACATGGCAGCCCATACGATGAAAGAAAAACAAATTTCTGCAGTCATTGTTGGAGCTGATCGCATTGCCCGTAATGGAGATGCGGCGAACAAGATTGGCACGTTAAGTCTCGCCATTTTAGCCAAGCATTTTCAAATTCCGTTTTTTATAGCTGCACCGCTTTCTACCTTTGATATCTCAACCAAAAACGGGGCAGATATTCCAATAGAAGAGCGTGACCCGCTGGAAGTAAAGGAATTAAACGGCGTCCAAATTGCACCACCTGATGTTCAGGTATTCAATCCCGCCTTTGATGTCACTCCTCACCATCTCATTTCAGGGATCATTACAGAGAAAGGGATTATCACGTCAAACTATACAGAAGAGATTGATGCTCTGTTCACTGAAGGCATCTCACTCTGATCATAAAAAAAGCGCCGTGTACTTCTTATTTAAGAGCACCGCGCTTTTTTATTTCATTCGTTTTTGCTAAAATTTCTTTTTTCTGTTCTTCTGTCAAAACCTTCATTTTGACACATAGTGATGTGACGGCATACATTTTATTCTTTTTGTCCCAAAACATTCCCTAGCGCCCTCCTTTTTCCCTCAACCAACTTTTTTAGCTTAATAAAAGGATATGTCGCACGGAAAACATTTGGAACAGGTCAATCGATTTATTTTTGAACAAATGGGATACCTTCTAATTCAAGCAGAACCGCTTTCATATCTGTCTTCGTTCCTGCATAGCCCGTCAGAGAACGGTCTTTTCCAATCACTCTGTGACAAGGGATAAAAATAGGTAATGCATTGCGTCTATTGGCTTGTCCAATCGCTCTCACAGCCTTTGGGTTACCAATTGCTTCTGCAATGTCTGCATAACTTTTTGATTCACCATACGGAATAGTCGAAAGTGCTGCCCACACTTGCTCTTGAAACGAAGTTCCCTTTTGCTTGAGCGGGAGATCGAATTCTTGGCGCTCACCCTTGAAATATTCATCTAGCTGCTTTTTTGCTTCTTGTAATACAGACGTTTCTTCTTCTTTTAGATTGGCTTCCTGTTTTTTTGCTAAAAACGGCTCATCATCAAACATCACTTCGATGATGGCGTCGTCTTTTTCTAGTATGTATAGTGCCCCAATTGGTGCGTGATAGACGGTATAATACACGTTAATGCTCTCCTTCTTGTTTCTTCTGCCTCAGTGGCAGCGTGAGATGAAAGACGGTTCCTACCCCTTCCTCACTTTCTACCTCAATAGTTCCTTGATGCTCTTCAATAATTTTATAACTAACCATTAAGCCAAGTCCAGTTCCTCTTTCTTTTGTCGTATAAAATGGTTCCCCTAGACGCCTCAGCTTGTCCTCTGCCATTCCGCACCCTTCATCCCGCAGTGAAATGACAATATGCTCTTCGCCCTTCCGCTGAATGCTCACATAGACATTTCCTTTTCTCGGCATGACTTCAATTGCATTTTTTAAAATGTTAATAAAGACTTGTTTTAATTGATTTTGTTCACAATAAATGAGCGGAATCTCATCAATCACATTGAGATGCATTTGAACGTTGCCAAGATTCGCCTGTGCGTGCAACAGATCCATCGTGTCTTTCACAATTTGCACCACATTTTTTTCTTCAAATACGATGGCTTGCGGCTTTGCTAAAATCAAAAATTCGGTGATGATCGATTCAATTCTTTTCAGCTCTGAAGTGATGACATTGAAATAGAGCGAATACTCCCCTTCTATATTTCCTTTTAGCAGCTGAATGAAGCCTTTTAATGCTGTCATCGGGTTTCTAATTTCATGCGCAATTCCAGCGGCAAGCTCTCCGACCACATGAAGGGTATCTGATTTTCTCACCCGTTCTTCTAATTCCTTCCGCTCTGTCACATCTCTAAAGATCGCCAAATTCATATTATGAATGATGTTGCGTTTAAAAGAGAATTCCAATATCCGCTGATCTGGGTGGTTCAGCACAAATGGCACTTCATTGTCCATTTCATCTAATGACATCGCCTGGGCAGGCTGTGCCAAATGTTCAATTTGATAAGGCGCAAGGATGTGGAAAAGGTTCATTTCCGTTAAATGATCACTTTTCAATCCTAGTAGCTCACTTGCGGATGGATTGACTTCGATAATGCGGTATTGGTTATTAAACAGAACAATGCCGTCCATTGATCCATTAAATACTTTACGGAATTTGAGCTCACTTTCGCGCAGCTCCTCCTCCATCCTTTTTCGATCACTCACATTACGTAAAATGGTTAAGTGCTGTCCTTCTAATACCGTATGCTTTGATGTAAACTCGAGCTCTTTAAACTGACCATTTGCCATTCTGAACAAAAGCTCTTCCCTTATTTCATGATTCCGAATATATCGTCTTCTAGTCGATCTATATCTCTGATCAGATTTCACGAGAAAGTCTGTGAGTTTCTTGCCAATCAGTGAATGCATAGGTAATTCAAAAATGCGGCAGGCTGATTCATTGGCTCTCACAATCTCTCCATCATCTGCCCAAATGATGATCGCATCCATTGCATTTTCAAAAATTTCTCTAAAGCGTTCCTCACTTTTTAACAGCTTTTCTTCCATTAACCTCTTTTCTGTAATATCCCGCATGATCGACATATAAAAACCGCTCATCACATTTGATGTAATGGTGAGCTCGAATAATTTGTACTGGCCAGATTGTAGAGTAACAGGAAGCTCTCCTTTTGCTTTCCCTGTTTCTTTAAGTGACGTTAAAAGGTGCTGTAAGGATGGAAGATTTTCTTCGTCGACAAATTCATGTAAATAGCGATCGGTTAAATCAGTCTTTTGCAGCTCAAAGCTCTGACAAAAAGAATGATTCGCATCAATCATGCAGCCATCCTGATCAAAAATGACCATCCCGTCAATGGCTCGGTCAAACAAATCTTTGAACAGCTGCTCATTCATGGAGCGTTCTCGTTCTAATATTTTCTTTGAGGAAATATCTCGCATGACGACAATATATTGCTGATTCATGGTGTCATGCTCTGCGACAAATTCAATGTATTTTGTTTCACCATTTTCCAGCTGAATGGAGATTTCTCTTTTTAACGTACCTTTTCGAAAAAATAGATCGAGTGAGCATTCAATTTTATCTTTCGGGATGCCGTAAAGGAAATCTAGAACGGATTTATTGAGGAGGTCTTCTTTCGGTGTCTGTACAAGCCTGCATGTTGCTTCATTGGCTTGGATGATGTTGAGGTGCTGATCAAATATAAAAATGGCATCTAACGTCTTATTTAACAGCATTTTTTGCTGCATCAACTCTGTTCGCAAATATTCGTTCTCTTTTTCTAATTTTCTGATATCTTCTGCGCCATCGAGCGTTTCAGTCATTCTCTTACACTCCTTTTCCAGCCTCATTCCTCTACAATATTTCTACAATATTTTCATTGTTCCTTCATTCGACTCATAAAAAAAGATAACTTTTTACACGAAGACTGTCTCATTTATTTCATTTGGATGACAGGATCGAACCTCGATTCTCTTTTCTTACGCTTCTTTTACAGCCGTTCTACAATTTCACATCAAATAGCGAAATGAGCCAAAATGTATTTTAAAATGGGGCAAATACGGGAACAGTGCACTTAGAACATTTATGTTTAAAATCGAGCAGGAAAGGTGATGTTATGGCATCTTCACGAGATAGTTATTTTGATAATGCGAAATTTCTTCTGATTTTTCTAGTTGTTTTTGGTCATTTGTTACGATCATTCATTCATGATAATGATTGGATGCTTTATTTATACAAGTTTATTTATACTTTTCATATGCCTGCCTTTATTTTGGTTTCCGGCTTCTTTGCAAAAGGGTTTAGAAAGCCAGGTTTTATGAAAAAAGTTGCTATTAAGCTGATCATCCCATATTTCATTTTTCAGGTGATCTATTCCGTTTACTATTATCTCTTGCAGGATCAAAGCATGGCCAATTTAAATCCAATTGATCCGCAATGGTCTTTATGGTTTTTAATTAGTTTATTCTTTTGGAATTTGCTGCTCATTCCTTTTTCTAAACTGCCATTTCACTGGGCGATGATCGTCAGTTTGTCGATTGCGTTACTTGTCGGTTACGTGGACAGTATTAGCAATACACTGAGCTTATCGCGTACGTTTGTCTTTTTGCCAATGTTTTTAGCAGGCTTCTATTTAAAAAAGCAGCATTTTGAATTCATCCGTACAAGTAAAGGAAAGCTGTCAGCACTTCTTGTATTAATGGCTGTATTCTTGTTTTGCTATTTCTATGAATTTGATTATTCCTTCTTATTTGGATCACAGTCATATGCTTCTCTAGGTGATGAGGGAGTGATTGCGGCAATGAAACGAATGGCATGGTATCTGCTTGCATTCGGCGCTACATTCAGCTTCTTTGCTTTAGTGCCAACACGCCGTTTCTTCTTTACAAAATGGGGCACAAGAACGTTATATGTGTATTTATTACATGGCTTTGTCATTAAGCTACTTAGAACGACTTGGTTTGATGACTGGGCCTTGAATGCAGCAAGTGTGGTCATGTTATTGCTGCTGACCATTCTGTTAACCTTTACCCTGTCTAGCACCTTTGTTAAAACCGTTGCACAGCCAGTGATTGAGCTCAAAATGACCAATCTCATGCGTACAATCACCGGCAGGCAGGGCAGTTATAGCAAATAAAAAACGATCCCGCGCGGATCGTTTTTTCTATTTTTCATTCATGTGTCCATTGTGACATTCAGCATCTTTCTTAGGCTTTACAAGCGTATCAATCCATTTGCTGCTGTTGATATCTCCAAGCTCACTACCAAATTCCTCTTCTAAGATATCTGGGTCCATTGGCTTTTTATGGTCTTTCATGTCCTTGCTTTTTACATGCTTCTTAGTCACGAGATCCTCCCCCTTGTTTCCCTTTATGAGAATTTCGGTTTGCTTGACGATCTCTTGAATGTTCATCAAATTGGGTTTGTCCTTGATCATGTGCCATGCTTTCTGTCGGTGTCATATTATTTGTCAGTGCTTCATTTTTCGCTGCTTTTCTTTTCATCTGAAATCAGTCCTTTTTTGACATATTTAGTTCTTCTCTTAATTGGTCTAGAAGTTCCTTCATTTGTTTGACCGTCACCGGCTTTTCCTCTGGCTTTAACTCATAGCCGATTTGTCCATTGGCTTCTAGGGTGGCTTTTTTGAGACTGCTGATGTCTGTAATGCCTTGCTGCTTTAAGCGCATTTTGAATTCATCCCTTGTGAGCCGCGTTTTCTTAAGTTTGTGATCAAGCATTTCTCCATCCTGCAAAATGACCACAGATTTCCCTGAAACCAATTTTTCAAAGAAATCAGATTGGATAGACAATTTTTCCATGATGACGAGTGCAATGATAAATGTAGCGGCGGCATAAATCGTTTCAAGTAAATTGTGCTCAATAAAGGGTTGGATAATAATCGATCCGATTGAAATCATGATCACTGTTTGTTGAACAGTTAATTGACTAATGGATTTAGGCCCTGCTATTCTCAGCAGCAAGGTACCAACTAGCAGCATGACAATTGCTTTCCATATTACATCCAGCACGTCTCGTTCACCTCTTACCTATAGATTGCGAACATCCCATGTGATTTAGCCAGTTAGATAATGGAAATAAAAAAACAGCATTCGCTCGGAATGCTGTTTAGCCGATGATGACGCGCTCTTTCGGATAATGATAATTCGCTTCGCTTTCTCTTCGGCCAATTAAATATAAGAAGCTTGGAATGCCGATCCGTCCAATAAACATGACGACCATAATGATACATTTACCGAACACCGTAAGGTCCGAGGTGATTCCTAGCGATAGCCCTGTTGTTCCGAATGCAGAGCAAACTTCAAATAAATTTTCTAGAAGTGTATTATGCTCGGATAAGGATAACAGGAACGTAGCGCCAAACACCAAAATAAAGGCCATCATCGTCACCATCAAGGATTTGTTAATATCCGCTTGATGAAGCTCTCTTTTGAAAATTTTAATGGACTTATTTCCCCTAGCAAAATGAAACAGTGCGAGTAAATTAAGGGCAAACGTAGTTGTTCGAATTCCGCCTCCCACAGAGCTTGGGGAAGCCCCGATAAACATAAGCATACATAGAAATAAAAGGGTCGGTTCTGTCAGCTGGGTAATATCTAATGTTGTCAAACCCCCACTTCTTGTTGCGGTCGATTGGAAAAAAGAATAAAACAAGATTTCGTGCCAGCTTTTCCCTAGGAAGCTGAACCCGGCTTCAAGTGCATATATGCCAATCGCTCCAACAACGACAAGACCGCCAAACGTAATCGTTGTGATTTTTGTAAACAATGAAAACGATGCGTGCTTTCGGTCCTGATTAAATAAATAATCCTTTACTTCGACGAGCACAGGAAAGCCAATCGCTCCAAAGATGATCAGCAGCATCGTAATAAATTGGACAAAATAATCATCCTTGTAAGGGATGAGCGAGTTCCCTGTAATATCGAAGCCCCCATTGGTGGTCGCACTAATACTTGAGAAGAAGCCATGCAAGAATGCTCCTTGAACATCGTAATATTTGAGAAAATACATGCTTAAAATCAGACCGCCTAAAAACTCAATGAGCAAAATTAAATATAAGACCTGCTTCATTAATTTCACAATACCTGATAAATTGCTCTGGTTTTGATCTGCCATGATGAGCTTTCTTTCTTTAATCCCAATCCTTTTTCGCATGACAATCCACACAAAGGTACCGAGCGTCATAATGCCGATACCTCCGATTTGCAGGACAAACGCAAGGATCCACATACCTGCCACACTAAATGTTTGCGAGGTATCAACGACAGTGAGTCCTGTGACACTTACCGCACTCACCGCCGTAAATAGAGCATCAATAAATGTCCATTTCACTCCCTCTTGATGAGCCACTGGGAGGCTGAGAAGAATAAGTGATACGGTTACAGCAAGAAAATAATAGAGGGCAATCAGCTGAAATGCTGACAGCCGGTCAATTAGCTTTTTGATAGGATTCATTGTCATTCCTTCTTTTATCTATCTTTTCGAATACTTTATCATTTTAATGAAAAGAGACATGATTTTAAAGATATTTTATGCTTTATTTTCTTTTTCATCAAAAAGAAAAAGACATCCTGTTGCAGAATGTCTTTTCGTCTTTCTTATTTTGCTTCTAGTCTTCTGATTCTTTCGTTTAAATCAGGGTGTGTTGAGAAAAGAGAAGCTTTTCGTTTACCACTGATTTTAAGCGTAGCAACTGCTGTTTGATCATCATCTTTGATTCTTGACGTATACGCCTCAAGTGAGCGAAGCGCATGAACCATTTTATCTTTACCGGCAAGATCAGCTCCGCCGCGGTCTGCATGGAATTCACGGTGTCTAGAATATGCAAACACGACAAGGCTTCCTAGGACAGAGAAAATGATTTGGAAAACAATCACTGCAATAAAATGAACAATCGGAACAAGCTCTTCACGCGAAACAAAGCGGCTTGCGATCCATGCCGCAATTCTTGAAAGGAAGACAACGAACGTGTTGACGATCCCTTGAAGCAGCGTCATTGTCACCATATCACCGTTCGCAACGTGAGCAACTTCATGAGCGATTACACCTTCAACTGCTGCATCATCCATTTCATGAAGCAATCCAGTTGAAACGGCAACAAGTGATCTTCTCTTAGAAGGACCTGTCGCAAAAGCATTTACTTCAGATGATTGATAAATACCAACCTCAGGCATTTTAGAAAGGCCTGCTGCTCTTGATAATCTGTGCACGCGGTCAACAAGCTGCTGCTCATCATATGTTAATGAATCCTTTTCAGGGTTTAACACACGCACACCCATCATCATTTTTGCCATCCAGCGAGACATCGCAAGTGACATGAACGAGCCAACAAAACCAACAACTGCACTGAATACTAGCAGTGCCACCAAATTAATTCCACCGTCTGCTCCTATATAAGAACCAACACCAGTTGCTGCACTAATAACCGACAGTACAATACCAATCGTAGTGATAACAAGAATGTTCGTTAATATAAACAGAAATATTCTTTTACCCATACATAACCTCCGCTGTCATATTAAGTTCATTTGAACTTATTAATAAAATTATAAAAATAAACGTCTCAAATTGCAAGGAAAAAGGAATCATTCCTTCTGTTTATCATAACGGCTTAAGCCCCGTCACTTCAATATTTACGACTTTGCCACAGCTGAAAAGTGAACAAATTGTGACGCCGCGTTCTGTATTTTAGTTTATTTTGCATTTTCATCAAAAAGAGATTATGATGTTGAATTAGATCAATAATCACGTTTTTGACGTACAAATGAGGTGGAACATGGTGACTTTTAAATTAACGAGAATTGACATGACGAGACTTCTATATTCTCTAAAAGGAGAGGGAGATCTGACTCCGCTTCAGCTTTTGAATCTATCTGTAAAGGGCGATAAGGATCATGAATATGATGAGTTAAAGATCCCTTCGTTTTTTGAGAAGCTCGAACGGCGGAAGCAAAAATCAGAGCACGGTCTTTCTACAAATGAAATTGTTGAGCTTGGCAACTTGTGTGAGCTAACGTCTCTTAAATCGACGGCGATTCAAAATTGGATCAAGCGTGATATTAAAGATATGATTGGTCATCCAGAGCTTGGCAAGAAGTACTCCATTGATCAGGTCGTTATTTTATTAATTGTCAGGGATTTAAAATCAGTTTTTGACTTTGATGCCATTCGCTTGATCTTATCTGCCTTATTTAACACGATCACAGATCGAACAGATGATATTATTAGTCCAATCCGTTTTTATGAAGCATATGCGCACGTCCTAGATTTTATTTATCACCATACACATTTTCCGTTAAAGGAAACAAATTTACGAGAAATGACTGAGGAGCAGACCGACATGCTCCATGAAGAGTTTACAGAATTAACGAAGAATCAATGGAATTTGATTAAAGGCATTATCAGTTCTACCGTCTTCTCTGTGTTCACTTCCCACTTGCAAAGTACAGCGCAAGAAATGATGTTTAATACGCTACAGGCAGCTAAATAAGGATAAAAGAAAACCGAGGTGATGAGGTCACCTCGGTTTTTTTGTGCAGCAATTGCCAGCATAATTGTACGCCGTTTTCTTCAAAATAAGAAGGCGCAACAAACATGAGGTGAAAGGAGGAATATGGACATGGCAAATCGAAATCAGCTTCTTGTTCCTGGAGTAGAACAAGCATTAGATCAATTTAAATACGAGATCGCTCAAGAATTTGGCGTGACTCTCGGTTCAGATACAGTCGCACGTGCAAATGGTTCTGTTGGCGGTGAAATTACAAAACGACTCGTTCAACAGGCTCAATCACAAATGGGCAATCAATCTAAATAAAAACATGGTGAAATACGCCGGAGCTATTCTGGCGTTTTTTTATTGTTCATATGTGTGCTCAAACCGGTTTTCACGATACGGGGACGGTGCACCTTTTCCCTGCTTCTTCATATGGTCTTTTTTTCGTTCAGCGGACGGCTGTTTCTGATCCCTGTCGTTTTTTTTTGCGTGCTTTTCAGCACCACCACGTGATGTGCCGTTTGGATTCCTTTTATCATCAGGTTCCGTTGAGTGATTTTTTTTTTGTTCTTTATCGATAGAACGTTCCTTTTCTTCCTTTATTTGATTGTCTTTGCTTTTATCATCAGGTTTTGTTTGGTGTGGCTTTTGAATAGATCCTTGCTCTTCCCTCTCTTGATCCTTCTGCTCTTTGTCTTCAGCTTCAGGAGCCTCTTGATCTGGCTTCATCTCTTCGCTATCGTCTGTCTTGACGTCTTCTTGTTTGTCTTTGTCTGCTTGATCTTCATCATCTTTTTTAGGCTCTTCTTCTTTGACAGCATCACTCTCTGCTGCGTCTTCATCCTTTTGAATGCCTTCTTGTTCTTTGTCTTGGATTTCTTGATTTCTGATATATGTGCCTGTTGAAATGCCTGCCTTTTGAGCTTTTTCTCTTGTTTCCAGGTCACTTTCTACAGTTTCTAGCTTGTAATCGCGCTTTTGATATTCACCAGAGATGGTGTTAATTTTACTTTTGACGTTGGTTTTATATGTATGGTCCTGCTTGTTTTCATAAACCGTTGAAATATAAATACTCTTAGAGTGGTTCACATAACCTTTTTTGTCACAGTCATCTATGATTTCCTGCACAACTTTGGTCATGTCGTTTTTTTCTAAATCCTTCATACTGGCCAGTACTTGTTTCGCATCTTTATTCAGTGGTGTGACACCGATCACTTGATAATTGTGATCAAGCTTCAGTTCAAAGCTTGGATTAATGTCAATCGTCATATATGCATATGCTTTTTGACTTGAGAAAGATGGCATCATAGTAAAAATCACGACAATAATCGCTGCGATTGATAGGATTCCTGCATTTAATGGACGTAAACGAAGCAAGTCAAAAAAACCGGCTTTTTTTCTTTCGAGACGTGATTCATTCGGAAATGTCACTTCTTGACCGATTTCATAATCTTGCTGTTCATATTTTGTCCGCAGAAATTGTCCATCAGGGGTCAGCAGCGTGACATATTTTTTGTTTTTCTCTACTATAATGCCTCTTCTCATGAATTAAGCACCCCTTTAAGGTAATCTTTCAAATACACATAATCACCCGTCATAATGATCGCCATCGCAATGATATATTTTCTATTTCTCTCAATCGTTTTGCGGCTGACTTCCACTAGCTTTTCAAGCTGTTTGACTGGCAATTGTTTTTTCTGAAATAAAATGGTTCTGAGCTCATCGTGTTCAACGAGTGTGTGAGCTACTTTAATGGCATTTTGCCTTGCATCTGCATGCTTTGGTGAATGTTCAAGCAGCTCTTGAAACGTGAGACCGTATACTTTCAATCGTTCTTTAAAATGTTCAATTTCTTCTCTTCTGTGTTCTTGTTCAATTAAACGTCTATATTCGTTTGTAGACAGCTCTGCTTCAATCATGCTTTGAGAGTACTCGCCATTTTCACTTTCTTGCAGGTCCATTTGAACCGTTGGCGCATTTCTCGCTTCTTTTCGAATATAGTCGATCACTTTTCTTTTAATAATTAATTCTGCGAAAGCAAGGAGTGAGTTTCCTTTTTCAGCAGAGTATTTTTCTATCGCTTCATTAAAGGCAATTAAGCCTATGCTGAATTCATCATCTTTTTCATCTATATATCGTTTACAAACGGATGAAACCGTCTTAGCGACAAATGGTTTGTATTGCTCTATTAATGCATTTTGCAGCTCGATATCACCTTGTTGAATACTGATAGCCGACTGCTCTAATGTTTGCTTTTTCTTTCCTTTTTTAAACAAAAGGCTAAGCAATGGTTTCACCTCAGTTCTCCCTATATTACTCATTTATGATAGCTAATTTATGAGGGAAGCGCAAAGGAAGAAATGAGGAATTCATTTCCTGTTACCCAATTATGACATGTATATCATCATCTACTTTACAATGTTTCGTCTAAAAGCAAAGAAATAAGGGGGTATCTCCCCCTTATTTGTAATATACGTGTTATGAAAATGAAATGATATTTCTTTCAAAAAACCTACTCTTCTAGGCGTACCTCTTGTTTTTCCTTGTTTTGTTGCCCGCCTTTTCTTGATGGACTTGATAAAAACCAGCCAAATGCTGCAATTGCGAGAAGCACTGTCCAGAAAATCACTTTCCATAATGTTGAATGAATAAAATGAGAGGACACGATACCAATGGCTGGATGTGACAGTGTGTAAAGCGTGAGCTTCACACCAACCCACCCGACAATGACAAAGGCTGCTGTTTCTAGGCTCGGTCTTGTTTTGAGCAGTTTCACAAAGACAGTCGCTGCAAATCTCATGATGATCAGACCGATGATACCACCTAAAAGAATGACAATAAATTGACCGCCATCAAGTCCACCGATTTGCGGAAGACTTGTTTTCGGCAAAGTTACGGCTAATGCGACCGCCGCTAAGATGGAATCGACAGCAAAAGCGATGTCAGCAAGCTCGACTTTTACGACTGTTGCCCAGAAGCCGCTTTGCTTCATGTTTGTGTCTGATTCCTTTTTCTTAAATACGTGCGATTTTAAAATATGGTGAATGGAAATATAAAGAAGATAAATTGCACCAATGGCTTGAACTTGCCACACATCCACTAAAAACGAAATAAGAAACAGGGAACCAAATCGCATGACAAACGCACCCGCAAGTCCGTAAAACAATGCTTTTTTCCTTTGCTTTTCTGGAAGGTGTTTCACCATCACAGCCATGACCAGCGCATTATCAGCGGCTAAAATCCCTTCTAATCCAATCAGTACGAGAAGAACCCACCCGTACTCTAAAATAATTGCTGCATCCATCATCATTCCTCCTTGTTTTATCTATTGTCCCACAACAGACAAAGGCTTATGAATGCAAAAAAGACCTTTGCCTGTAATGGCAAAGGTCTTGCTAGACATGTGATATGTAGAATCATGCCAACAAAGCCGATGGAACTTAAGTCCATGTAATGACGACTTTGTTTCCGGTAAAAACCGGACGCTACTCCCCTTTGGTGGGATTTAAGAATATTTAGATTACTTATAGTTTAATCAATAGACACTATATTGTCAACAGGGGACTTTCACCTCGGGTCCAGTGATTAGGCAGTTGGTGTTTCTGCTTTTCTTTTTCTACGTTTCAGCCATATATACATCGCGAAAAGCAACACAATCCCGATCCCAATCGGCAGAAGATATGGATCTAACATTGCGCCAACCTCTTTCCAGTTCTCCCCGAGCACAAATCCAAGATACACATATACAAATGTAATAGGCGTAATCGCTAAAAACGTGTACAGGCAAAAGACCCACACATTCATCTTGGCAATACCGCACGGGATGGAAATAAGCGTTCTGACTCCTGGAATAAACCGGCCGCTAAATGCGACGAATCCACCATGCTTTTCAAAGAAGGCATCCGATTTATCAAGCGACTCCGGTTTAACAAAAAAGTACTTCCCATATTTATTTAAAAAAGGTCTACCGCCATAACGTCCTAACCAGTACAAGGTCAAAGGGCCAGCCACGCCGCCAATAGAGCCGGCTGCCACAACACCAATGAAGGCCATGTCCCCTTCTGAGACCCAGTAACCCGCAAGAGGCAGAACCACTTCAGCAGGAACAAATTCAATACATAATGCAAGGAAGATGCCAAAGTATGACAAGTTCTTAAAGGCATCAGCTAAAGAAATAATAAAATCTTCGATGTTTATCAATCCCTTTCACACATAATCGTTTAACTGATTCTATCTCTTTTAGAATCGCACATATATTAAACGAAAAAAACCGAAGAAACGATTCACTTTTCGTCGTTTTTTTACATTAAATTTGATTTTACTATAAAAGACAGGTGAAAAAAAAGTTGATTGTGGTATTTAAGTGAAGGAAAAGTGAACACAGAAGCCATTCGATCCGATATATTAGGTATACGTCTGTTTTAAGATACTGGAGGTTTTCTTACATGACCCATTTAACAGGAAGTTACAATGGATGGCTTGTCTTTCTGTCAATCGCAGTCGCCACTGTCGCCTCCTACTCAGCTCTTCATTTAGCCAGCCGAGTGGCACAGTCAAGCGGTGCAAAGAAAAAGGTATGGCTGATCGTTGGTGCCTTGATCATGGGAATGGGGATATGGTCGATGCATTTTATCAGCATGATGGCATTTCACGTGCGTGCTGGCATCACCTATGAAACACCCTTGCTCATTTTATCGATTTTGGCATCTTTTGTCGGGTCCTTGATCGCATTCACAATATGCATTCAAGAGCAACTCTCCACAAGGCGGCTGCTCATTAGTTCAATCACCATGGGCTCAGCTATTTGCAGCATGCATTATCTTGGAATGGAATCAATGGCCAATGTCTCAATCAGCTATGATCCAGTCCTCTTTTTTCTTTCGTTTTTCATTGCTGTGATAGCGTCTTTCTTTTCGCTTCATCTCTTTTTTCGGCTCCATCGATCCGGGAAAAAGCAGGAGGATCATCTGTTAAAAATAGCTGGTGCACTCGTGATGGGCGGGGCTGTTTCTGGGATGCATTATACCGGTATGGCTGCTTCTACTATGTTTTTTCATTCAGACGGACAGCCCTATAGGGGTGGTTCTCTTGAACTATCACCATTCAGTCTGTCGATTTTCATCGGCTTAATGACACTGATTGTCCAAACACTGATGATTTTTGGTGCCTATATAGATCACCGAATCATGAAGCAGGCAGATAAGCTAAAGGAAAATGAACAGCGGTTCCAATCGCTCATCAAACATAATATCGATGGCATTATCGTGTTATCTGTCAATCGAAAGGTGCTTTCTGCGAACGACTCAGGTAAACAAATTCTAAAAATGTGCAATTCTTGGATTGGTGATGATGTCAGCCAATACGTCATGCCGACTGACATGTGGGAAGAATTTATTTACGAGTCAAAAAAAGCCATCACACGTGAAGCAGAACTAAAAGCAGCAGATCGCTTTTATTATTATCATGTCACTTACATACCTGTTCATGTCAACAATACGCTTGACAGTATTTATCTTGTCTTAAAAGATTTAACGCAGCAGCGGATTGCAGAAAAAGAAATTCATGTCATGGCACATTATGATGCGTTAACCGAGCTTCCTAATCGGCGCCACGCCATCAACCATCTAAGTGATGTTCTCTCCGCTCAAAAAGAGACAGGAACATCGACGGCTGTTCTGTTTCTTGATTTGAATCGCTTTAAAATTATCAATGATGCACTTGGTCATAACATAGGGGACTTACTTCTTAAAGCAGCTGCAAACAGACTGACGCAATGTTTACCAGACAACGGCTTTATAGCCAGACTAGGCGGGGATGAATTTTTAATGATCTTCCCTGACATGGGGCATGACACACAGAAAATTGAACAGCTTTCTCAAAATATCATTCGGCAATTTGAGCGTCCTTTTTTCATCCAGAATCATCAGCTCATTACTTCTATCAGCATTGGAATCGCTATCTCACCTCAAAATGGCAAAGATGGGATGGAGTTAATGAGGAAAGCCGATATGGCGATGTATTTATCCAAAAAACATAAGCAAAGCCGTTATGAGTTTTTCACCGAATCAATGGAAAGATCAAGTGAAGATAGGTTGAACCGAGAGCTTGAGCTACGGGATGCCATTCAAAGAGAACAGTTTGTGCTTCATTACCAGCCGCAAGTGAGTGCGAAAACAAGACAGATGACTGGTGTAGAAGCTCTTCTAAGAATGAAAGCACCAGATGGTTCGTTAAAATCACCCGAGGCTTTTATTGAGCTGGCAGAGGAATCAGGACTGATCATTGATATTGGCAGATGGGTGATTGATACCGCATGCAGGCAGGCTAAAACGTGGTATGACAACGGGCTGAAAATTCCCGTGGCTGTCAATTTATCTGCAAAACAATTCAATTCTGAAGACTTAATTGATTTGATTAAGCTGACACTGAAAAAATACGATATGACACCGTCACTGCTCGAGCTTGAAGTCACAGAAAGTATGACAATGGACAATATCAAGCAATCAAAACAGGTACTGACCTCACTGAAACATCTGGGCGTTCGTATTAGTATTGATGACTTTGGTACAGGGCATAGCTCCTTAAGCTATTTAAAGGATTTGCCCATTCATCGCCTAAAAATCGACAAATCCTTCATCGAAGATATTTTAAATGATTCAAAATCTGAACAGATTACAGGTGCCATTATCGCGATGGGACATCAACTATCTCTCGAGGTCATAGCAGAAGGTGTTGAAACCTTTGCGCAGGCGCAGCTTTTATCTGCGCAAGGATGTGACGACTTGCAAGGCTTTTATTATGCAAAGCCCCTTCCAGCAAACGATATCGAAAAATTCATTGCCTATCCAGCGCATCAGCTGGACACATAAAAAAGGTGCCAATCATGGCACCTTTTCGTTCTATCTAAATAATAAATGTTGACTGTGAATACCTGCTTTTTTCAATAGACTAATCAATTGTTCTTGTTCTTCTCGCGAGAGGCCTGAGAAGGCACGCGCAATCCGGAGAGAATGAATCGGGTAAATTTTATCAAGATAACTGCGCCCTTTATCTGTTAAATGGGCATAAACCGACCTTTTATCCTTTGGGTCCTGCTCTCTTTCAATGAAACCATTTCGTTCTAATTTGTCAATTACGTACGTCACATTCCCGCTGACAAGCAGGAGTCTTGAGCCGATTTGCTGAAGTTTTTGAGCACCTCTTGTATACAGCAATTCAAGAACCGCAAATTCAGTTGGATTAAATCCATGCTCTTTGCTGTCTCTAATGCTGTGTTCTGAAACGCTTTTAAATGCTCTTGCAAATACCTTGTAAAGTGTCATTGAACGTTCTACTTCTTCTTCATTAAACGATAGTCTCATCACATATCTACCTCTTATAATATTTTTTTAACTTCAAGGCTTTCTTGCGGTGCAGTTGGAGCCTTTCGTAAAAAATAGAAGTACGTTTTTGAAAACCCTTTCAACCACATAAGTGACTCCATTCGTGTTATGTATAAGATTTCGATATAAACTTTTAAAATCCTTCTTATTTTTCACAACCATCTCGAAAAAAAGGTTTTTTAGCAAACCATCAAGATCCGACACAGTTTAACATAATCTGTAAAGACTCTATGTTTCTTTACACTGTATTCGTCAAATTTCTACAAAATTCAATATTGCTATAACATTAAACAAAAAAAGAACCCTTTATGTGACATGCGCACATTTCAAGGGATTTTCACAAATCACGCTTTGTTTTGTTGAAAAAGAAGTGATACTCTTTTTTTAAGTCACTAATTGTCATTTTCTTGGCCGCACTAGGACTGTACACTCCTAATGAACAGAGCTGCTTCGTATAATAATGTCTTTCCTTCGCTAAAGCTTCTGTTAGGATACGCCGCACCGATTATCCCCTCCTATCAATTGATCTGGAGCAGGTGCTTATGAAGACCTTTTATACAAATCATTTTGTACAGCTCTTAGAAGAGCATGCGCATTCTGACCTGCAGCCTGCATGAATCGCTCCAGTAATTCATCCCTCTTCATATCTAATGCGATGATTTCTTTTGCCATACAGATGATCCGTGTTTGCTCCATCATATGCTCCTCCTCCTATTTCAACTCATCATCATTATATGCAAGCGTAGCAATCACTTCACATATGTTGTCAACTTTCCTTCCATCATTTTTTCATTTTTATGTTAT
Source organism: Bacillus sp. lyk4-R2A-2 (assembly GCF_030209735.1). Lineage (NCBI taxonomy): Bacteria > Bacillati > Bacillota > Bacilli > Caryophanales > Bacillaceae > Bacillus > Bacillus sp. lyk4-R2A-2. Next base: position 370,436 of record NZ_JARVRK010000004.1, on the reverse strand, counting down.
ATTTCCTAACAAACGATAGGTTTTTTTCGTTGTCATTCTGTATAATATGAAGAAAAGACTTGCAGGGGTGAGTATATGACGCAGGAAGATGTATCTTATAAAGATAAAAAAGTCATTTCAATCGGGATTGTCAGTGAATTAACAGGGCTATCCGTCAGGCAAATCCGATATTATGAGGAACGCAGACTCATCTACCCCCAGCGCTCAACAAGAGGCACGCGTAAATATTCTTTTTCTGATGTAGAACGATTAATGGACATCGCCAACAAACGAGAAGACGGTGTGCAAACAGCGGAGATTTTGAAAGACATGAAGAAAAAGGAACAGGCATTAAAAAGCGGACAATATAAGAAAAAAATGCTGGAAGGTCAAATTAACGCACACTTCCGGTACAAAAATCGATAAACAAATAAAGTTTAGCTGACTCTTTTAGGCTTTGTTCGTACTGTTTTTTGGTCATGGCTTAATGAAAAAGAGACAGCTTTTTTTGCTGTCTCCGTTATCAAACCAAAGCCCTTGGCAATGCCAGATCATACTCAGTGAAATAAGCTATATAGGCAAGGACATTCGTTTAAATTTACTTTTTTTAGGCGGCGTTCCACAACATTTCATTCTAAGAAACAACACTATATCAAATAGCGTTTTAGGTATATTGTTAAGTGCAGGCGATCTAGCGTTTATCCATTCGTTCAGGAATCGAAACAGTTCGTTCATTGATCACATTCCCCGTGTTCAGCGTCGTTTTTGGTTCAATTAAGAGCAAATGAACTTCTTCTTCAGCAATTGGCTGATGTTCAATTCCTTTTGGAATTACAAGAAACTCCCCTTCATTAAGCGCTATTTCTCTATCCCTAAAACGGATGACTAGATTTCCTTTCCATACAAAGAACATTTCATCCTCGTCATCATAGTGATGCCAAATGAATTCACCCTTAATTTTTACCATTTTCATGTATGAGTCGTTCAACTCTCCACTTATTCTAGGATTCCAATAATCATTTATTTGCGAAAATTTCTCTTGGATATTAACCTTTGAAATCAATAGATTCCCTCCTCATTTACTTGGAAACGTCTTTTTTATCTTTCTTAAGCTAGAACTCCCTACCTTGCAAATTCTCCTCCTCATGATGAGACACCAAGGGACACAATGAGCATCAACCTCTTATATTATTAAGTTTACTTATTCTGTTGGATCACGTAAAATCATAAAATAGTGTATAGTTCATCACAATTTGTGATGCAAAAAGGAGCATTGTTTTGGATATTACATCTTTGGAGATATTTAAAGCAGTAGCTATTGAACAAAGCGTTACAAAAGCTGCTGAGAAATTAAATTATGTGCAGTCCAATGTCACTGCACGAATCCAGCGTCTTGAACAAGAATTAGGTGTTCCTCTTTTCTATCGATATCACAAAAAGATATCCTTAACGCCTGCAGGGCGAGAACTGTTGCCATATGCAAACAAATTACTCTACGATTTTGAAGAAGCGATAGAGGCCGTAAAGCTTTCCTCTACTCCGCGAGGTACTTTGCACATTGGATCTATAGAGTCTACCGCTTCGACAAGATTGCCCAGCATTTTCGCAGCATATCACAAGACATTTTCACAAGTAGAATTAAGCATGTATATGGCACCTACTGTAGATCAGGTTCATGCTATTCTCAACTACAAGGTAGACGGTGCATTGGTTGATGGGCCCATTCTTCATCCCGACATTATTGAATATCCGGTATTGGAAGAATCACTTGTTCTCATTACAAGCTACTCCCAGGAGGAATTCCAGGTAGAATCAATTTTACATGAACCATTGCTTTCGTCATTTGCGCATTGCATCTATTTGGGGCGTTGGCAACGATGGTTAGAGAGCAATGGCTTTGCTCCGATGAAGGTAATGGAATATGGCACTTTAGAGGGCGTGCTTAAATGCGTTGAAAACGGGCTAGGGGTTACCGTATTACCAAAATCTATGGTTGAATCTCGGGTGCAAGGCAGATTTACCTGTCATCCTTTACCGGAACCACACAGAATCGTGCCAACTGTGTTTATAAGGCGCCGCGATTCGTACATGACCAGTGCCCTCTCACGGTTTATGGAATTATTGGGCATAACTCATATGTGATCGGGTCATTTGTGGTAAAAAAGAGGATAGATAGAGCGACATTCTTTCAGCTCTTCTATCCTTTTTACATAAAATTATTTTAGCTTTCATTGAGAGGAAGTGTCAGTTCCTTCAACGAGTCCTACAAAGTCAATCCGTACACCGCCTTTTTCAGGATCTTCTATGACCCGCATGGCCAGTGCCTTTTTCTCCCCTGTTTTTTCATCTTCGTAATTCGCATGAAAGACGTGAATGCTGGCTTCTTCCAATTGAAAATCATCATAAGAAAGCGTCTCTATGCCCCATTCTTTTTTCAGCTTTAGAATGTCATTTGGGCTTGGGACAGCACCTTCAACATAGATGTTTTCTATTTTTTGTTTATTTCCTTCGGTAATCGCTTCAATCATATGCTCTGCAGCCACTAGTCTTCTGTCTTTCCCCTCGTCTTCCCTTGAACATGCACCTAGCAATACAATGCACATTAAAATGAATAAAAACTTCTTCATTTTTCTCTCCCACCTTCTCCTTAAAATGTAAAGGATGGAAGCGCTATATGCAATCTTTATTCAAAAAAGACTGTAAAACGTCACGTTTTACAGTCTTCATCCTACATCAGTGTATGAAGGAATGCGGTTGCAATTCCAAAATAGATCAGTAAGGATAAAATATCATTCAATGTTGTGATTAGCGGTCCAGATGCAATGGCTGGGTCCACGTTTAATCTGTGTAAAATAATCGGTACAACCGTACCTGCCATTGTCCCAATAATCAGTGTTGCAAGCAGTGAGGAACCGACAACAAAACCTAAAATCATATTGCCCTGCCACACCATTGCGACGACTGTAATAATAATGGAACAGACAATCCCAATGTAAATACTCGTTCTCAGCTCTCTAAAAATAAGGCGCATGATGGTTTTTTTCGTTAATTCTTCTTTTGAAAGCCCTCTAATGACGACGGCAAGAGACTGTGTCCCTGTATTCCCTGTCATCCCGGCAATCATCGGCATAAAGAACGCTAAAGCAACGACTTGCTGAAGGGTACCTTCAAAATAATTTAAAATACTGCCTGAAATCAGCCCAATGAACAAGAGTAAAATGAGCCACGGAAGACGGCGGTATGCCGCCACAAATGCCGGCGTGTCGAACGTGATATCTTTACCAGAGGCAGCAAACTTTTCATAGTCTTCGCCCGCCTCTTGAATCACAACATCAATGATATCATCGACTGTAACAATTCCGACTAGGACATTGTTCTCTTCCACAACAGGAATCGCAAGGAAATCATATCGTTCAATCAGCTTTGCGATTTCCTCCTGATCCTGAAAGGCTCCAACGGCAATGACTCTTGTAAACATGAGATCCTGTACCTTTTCATCCGGTTCACCTAAAATGAGATCCCGGTATGAGAGAACGCCTACAAGCTGTTTTTGATCATTAATCACATATAAATAGTTGATTGATTCCGCAATTTCAGCAAAGCTTTTCAGCTTCACAACGGCATCCTGCACTGTAAAATGCTGAGGAATCCAAACATAACGGTTCGTCATGATCCGTCCCGCTGTCTCAGCAGGATAATTCATAAGAAGCTGGACGGCTTTTGATTCCTCTGCTTCCATGTTAGATAAAAGCTGATCCTTTAGCTCATCCTCCATCTCATCAAACAAGTTGGCTAGATCATCGTTATCCATTTTGTTTGTGACGAAGGTCGCTTTGTCTTTACCTACTTTTTCAAGAACAATTTCTTGATATTCCCGCTCCAGCTCACCCATCATTTCTGTCACGTCATCGACTGGTAAAAAGCTGAGGAAGCGGCCGCGGTGTTTCTCTGGAAGCTCTTTAAATAAATAGGCCATATCATATGGCTGAAGTTCTTCCATGATGTTTTTAAATTCTTTTCGTTTTCCATCTCTCAGTAAAATAATGATGCGTAAAATGAGTTCATCATACGTAATATTTTGTATCATCGCTGTTACCTCCCCAAAGTCAGGAGATACCCGAATCCCTTAGAATGTGCGGGGGTCAGGATCTCCTCTATCTGATGTCTCAATCTGATCTTTTGACATATCCTCTATGTGTCTCGAATCGGGATGATCCATCCCCACACCTCCTTTTCTCATAAAAAAGCACCTTCAACCGAATGAAGGCGCTTTGTAAGCATGACAAATAAACACTTGCTCCTTCAATCGTAGAGCTTTAGCACTGTATGGCATAGGAAAAATCCAGCTGCATTAAAAATCACCTTATGTCGATGATTTCTGTTGACCCATTGGCGTCTTTGGACATTTTTGGGCAGCAGCGTATCTCCATACAGGAGCCTCACCTAACGAAGTCTCATATTGTTGACACACTGAGATTACAGAAAAAGCGCAGTGATGTCAATAAGCAAGATGCCAATTTCCCTTATGTATTCGCTTACTTTTGAAAAAAAGAGCGATAGACAAAGTAGACTATCGCCCTTTCATGTCTTTTATTCCTCTTCTGGCTGATTCATATCCTCTTGGGAGAGGAGATGAAAGGAATCATGCAAAAACAAAGCATATCCTTCTCCATCAGGATGCGGAACATATTCCGCATGGTCCATTGTCTGCTCTTCTTCTTTTTTCTTCATATTCTCTCGCCTCCTTTCCCGTAGTTTGTCCCAATGAAAAAACCTTACACATGAAAGTGTAAGGAGTGATTAGTACAAAACAGTTGAACTCATAAAGGTGCGGCGAATGTCACCATTGGCAATGCGCTGATAACCGTCGCTTTAGCTAAAAATGAATGATTGTTTACAGAAAAAAGCTCTCTCTGATTAGGGTACAGCCATTGATTGATAACACAATGTATAATACTAAGTATAAGAAATGAATATTGGGGGATATGATGATGAGCGAATCTACACTGAACATGCACTTTTCAAATGATTTTTTAAAAAAAGTAAGAGAACAATTTTTATATATTGATGAGGATCCTATCCTAAAAAAGGAACGACTCTTTTTTGACAATGCAGGTGGCTCTCTTCGTTTAAAACAAGCAAATCATATATTTTCAATCATTGATGGCATCCCAGATTGTTCTGAAAGAAATCATAAAGCTGCAAAACACTTGATTGATATCCAGAAAAAGGGGATTGTTGATCTTCAAACCATTTTTAACGTGAAACAAGGAAGCTTCGCCACATATCTGACAGCATCACAGGCTATCTTTCAAACTACGGGTATCATTGCAGAACATATTCAAGGAACAAATATTGTCACAACATCCTTAGAACATCCAGCAGCCTACGACGCAGCTAGTTTTTATGCAAATAAATTAAACAAAGAGCTGAGAGTGGCCAAGTCTAATCCTTTAACAGGTGGAGTGAACGTAGAAGACATCTTGGCATTAATCGATCAAGATACTGTTCTTCTAAGCGTCATCTATGCTTCGAATATCTCTGGTGCTATTTTAGACATTGAACAAATTGTACAAGAGGCAAGAAAAAAGAAACCAAACTTATTTATCATGGTTGATGCCGTTCAACATGCACCTCATGGTTTAATTGATATTGAAAAAACACCTGTGGATGTGATAAATTTTGCTCCATATAAATTTTTTGGTGTTAGAGGCTGCGGGATTGCTTATTTATCGGAAAGAGCTGCTCTTCTCCCTCATCATAAGTTAAAAGGAAAGAAAGAAACTGAATGGGGTCTAGGAACTCCAGCACCTGCTCATTATGCGGCTATTAGCGCAATTGTTGATTATGTGTGCTGGCTTGGAGGTCATTTTACAACAGTGAATGCCAGACGACAGTTATTCGCAGCAGGTATGGAAGCTATCGGAAAACAAGAAAGGTCTTTATTAAAAATAATGCTAGACGGGACACCCAACGTAAAAGGGCTAAGAGAAATCAAAGGAGTTACCGTGCATCTTGATGACCATGATTTATCAAAAAGAGATTTCATCGTAGCCATATCGATAGAAGGAACAAACCATGAGGATGCAGTAAGACAATATGAACAGCACGGTGTGATCGTATATGAAAGGTTGAATACAAGCATTTATTCTAAAAGGATGCTGGATTCCTTTGGAATGAAAGGGGCTATTAGAATATCACCTCTCCATTGTCATACTATTCAAGAGATTGAGACGTTTTTAAGAACAACTGAAATGATAAGCAATCAACATAAAAAGCATTAACATGCTTGGTGGACAGATACATGGAAGTACGCTATTTAGTTTAAAAGATGATATTCATTTGTACTTTAATATAATCATTTAAGCAAAAATAACGGTCTGAACCATCGGTTCAGACCGCATACAAATTTATCTTAGGATTGCTGCCGTATTAATCATCCCATTCTTGCTTCAGGATTTTGCCTGTTTTAGCGGAAATCTCAAAATCAACTTCCTCGCCGTTTGGTGTGGTGATTTCGACTTCATACAAGTACACACCATTTTCTTTATCTAAATCAGAATCTGTGACTGTTCCTTTTACTTTTGCAAGGGCAATTTGTTCAGCCTGCTTTTTAGTGATTTTCACATTCTTTTTCTTTTCTTTGACTGGATCATTCAGCGCTTTCCCTGTTTTGGCATCGACATATACTTTATATTCAAAGCCGCCTTTTTTAATCTCGACCTCATACACCCATTTTCCTTTTTTACGCTCAAGATCCACATCGTCCACATAGCCTTTCACAACTTTTAATGCTGCTTTTTCAGCTTGTTTCTTTGAGACAAACGATGATTTCTTTTGCACCACCTGCTCGGCGTTTGCTGTTTGATTTGTATTTTGCGCTTGAAGTGTAAAACCACCTGCGACAAGAGTTCCTGTTAATGCTGTAGCTACTAGTACTTTTTTCATCATGTTCATGTCCTCCTCTATTTGATTTCTCCTTTATCTTAAAGAAACAAGATGATAAAGGAAGGAAAGAAACATGAGAAAATCATGAGAAAAGGATTAGTTTTCGTACGTAATACCTTCAATGTCTCCTGTATATGCGTTCACAAGCACCTCTGCCTCTCGCCCATCAGGCAAATCCAGCTCAACCTCAAAGACGAGCATACCGCTAAATGTTTCAAGATCAGCATCATCCACTGTCCCTCCGACTTCTTTTACTGCAATTCGGATGGCTTCTTCGACCGTGATTTTTGTCATTTTCTTTTCTTTAGAGGTTGGGTTTTTCTTTTCTGCTTCAAGCACCTTAAACGTTTGCTTGTCGACATCGACTTGATATAATTCTTTTTTTGATTGGATCGTAAAAATAAAACGATCGGACTTTTCTTTCTTTTGAATGACCGTACCGCTTACTTTTTTAACAGCCGCTTCTTCTGCCAGAAGCTCAGCATTTTTTTCATTTGGCTTTTGATAGCTTTTTAACTGCTTGATTTCTTTCATTTGACCGCTTGCAGAAGATGCAATGATTTGATAGATCCCATTTGAATTTTCCAGGGTCAGGGTATAGTCCTGTTTATGATTGATTAAATCAATATTTGTAATGTTTCCATTGTAGTCTTTTGCGATGATTTTTTTGATTTCTGCTTCACTTAATATTTTTTGATCAATGGTTTGAATCATGAGCATTGCAAAGGCTGCAAGAACGACGAGACATCCTGCGAGCGCAAGCACCATTTTCGTTTTTCTAGACATGCAGCGCCTCCTTCCTATTTCCTATTTTATAAGGAGGAAATGAGAAATTGATGAGAAAAGACCTATTTTATTTCTGAAAAAGAATGGTCATGGTTGTCCCTTCGCCGATACGACTGTCCACCTTCAGTTCGGCCCCGTGCTCTTCCGCAATTTGCTTCGCAATTGAAAGACCAAGTCCGGTTCCGCCCGTCTCACTGTTTCTCGCTTCATCCACACGGAAAAAGCGGTCAAAGATTTTCGGCAGATCCTCTTCTTTTATGCCAATCCCATGGTCAACAACTGAAATAAACGGCTTCTCTCCCGCCCATCCGCAGGTCACATCAACGGGCTCTGTACTATATTTAACTGCATTATCAATCAAGATGGTCAAAAGCTGTTTGATTTTCTCTTCATCCCCCTCAGCGACGAGCGGCTGATCTGTTTGCACATCAGGATCAATGGTTCGATTCGTTGCGACTTCAAGTGTATGACATACCTGCTTGCATAAATGACCAAGATCAACTGGCTTCATGTCCAAGTAAAGCGGCTGACCATTTTTCGCAAGTGTTAATAATTGATCTGTCAGCCTTTTCATTTTTTTCGCTTCATCATGAATCGCTTGAGAGGATTCTTCTATAACCTCTGGACGTGTCTGTCCCCAGCGCTTTAGTAAATTGCTGTAGCTCATAATGACGGTAATCGGTGTCTTCAATTCATGAGAGGCATCATGCAAGAATTGCTGCTCTTTCTCATAATGCTTCTCGAGGATTTCTGACATTTCATTAAAGGTTTGTCCCATTTGATACAATTCATCCTTTGAATCGCCTGCTAGTTTGATTCGCTTAAACGCCTTCTCCTTCATACTTGCCTTCATGGTGCTCGTCATTCTACTAATAGGGCGTACGATTTGTTTTGTTAAAATGTGGCCAGCAAAATAGGAAAGCACTATAATTAAAACGCCAGCAGCGATTAAAATCATTCTTAATAACGCCAAATTCTCTTCCGTATTTTCGATTTCTTCATATACTTGAAGCGACACGATCTCGCCATTTGTCCAAATAACCGGAATCGCAGCGAACGCAACCATATGCTTGTTGTATTCTTTGATTTCTGCTGTCTGACCAGTTTCATATGTAAAAGGCAGTGAGCTAAACGTTGATTCCTTTGTGACAGTCAGCTTTGACTCACCCTTTTCTGTCACGACACGGATCATGCCATTTTGAGGTAGGTACGCCTTCAGCAGCTCCGAGGATGGAAGACCCTCTTCTTCTGATTTTTTTAAAGCAATGGCAATATTTTCAGCGACCTCAGACAGCCTGGACATATCTTTTTGCGTCAAGGTCATCGAAAAAATAAAATAAATGGCTGTATGAAACAGTAGCACCATTAAAAACAAGGACAACGATGTATAAAGCTGAATTTTATTTTTTAATCTCATTCTTTATCCTTTCATCACATAACCCACACCTCTCACTGTGTGAATCAGCTGTTTTTCGAATGGGTAATCGACTTTTTTCCTTAAATAACGAATATAGACATCCACTACGTTTGTGTCACCGAAGTAATCAAAGCCCCAAACGGCTGTTAAAAGCTGATCTCTTGTAAGCACTTGCTGCTGATGCTTCAGCAAGTGGACAAGCAGGTCATATTCTCTCGGTGTGAGCTCAAGCATTTGCCCGGCCCTTTGTATGTCTCTTGTTTTCTCGTTGACGGTCAAATCTGCTATGCTAAGCTCCGTTTCCTTCTCTTCTTGCGCCTTTATATTCAACCTTAGCTGCGCACGAATTCGCGCTAGTAATTCTTCTATGTCAAAAGGCTTTGTAATATAATCATTCGCCCCAAGATCGAGGCCGCTTACTTTATCAGGCACACTCCCTCTTGCTGTTATCAAAATAATAGGTGTCGCTGTATTTGTCTTTCGAACCCTTCTTAGCACTTCAAGACCACTTAATTCTGGAAGCATGACGTCAAGCAGCACCAAATCGAAGCTTTCCTCTTCAAGAGCCTGGAGTCCGCTCATACCTGTCTCTTTGACTTTGACCTCATATCCTTCATATTCAAGCTCTAGTGACAGCACCCTTGCAATTTTCTTTTCATCTTCGACTACGAGTATCTTCCCTTTGTTCATCTCTATCTCTCCTATCTAAAAGGCAAGCTTGTCTTTCCATTATTATATGTTGCCTTTCCCATTTGGAACAGTCACAAACTTCACGTCTTTTTTTACTTAAAAAAGGAACATATATTTAATAAAGCTGTATTCATTTTCATCAATTTTTAAACATAGTCATTCAATCTCACGAAATACAGAGAAATCAAATTGAATAGATGCTCAACAAAAAAAGCCTCTTTCTTGAGGCTTTTTATTTATTTCGTTTTAGGATTATTGTCAAAAAGCTCGTCTACTGTGGTATCCAGAACAGTTGCAATGTCAAAGGCTAATTGTAAAGTAGGATCATATTTATCATTTTCAATGGCATTTATGGTTTGTCTTGAGACCTTACAACGTTTAGCCAGTTCTTCTTGGGATAATTTAAAAGATTTTCTGAGTTCTCTAATATGATTTTGCATTTAATCACCATATTTTTTTCTGTAAATGATTAATGAAAACAAATATATGATTGAGATCAGAGTCAAAAACATGATAGGGGAAACTCCAAAACCTTTATAAGAATTTTTTTCTTGAATCATATAAAATATGGCCTGTGCGACTTCTAATACCAGTATACCGATTACCACCATAAAAGCATAGGATTGAGCTTTCGAGTAGATAAATTTCTTTCTCTCATCACCTTTTTGAATCATTGGTGCAATAAAGATGAACAGTCCGATCAGTAATAATATAACTGAATACACAATTTTTACAACATCCATTTATTCGTCCCCTCTCCATCAAAATGTAAAAAACTCTTTACATTTAAAATCATAGCATCATTCCGATAAATGTCAAATACTTTTTACATTTTATTTTATATAACGTTATCATAAAAAAACAATCATTCGCCCCTCGCTTGTGCTCTTCCTTCCCTTCTATTTATCATCTCCTGATTTCATTGTTATGTAGTTTGCCTCTTTTAGTCCTTTTCACCCATTTTCATCTATACAGGTGCAAGCTCACTATGCAGCATTTCCTTCTTTTTCATATGATATCAAGAGTTTTCCTCAAAAGCTGAGTTCTTTCGTCAAGATGTGAGGAGAACTGCACTTTTGATAATAGATTGATTATTTGAAAAATTATTACAATTGACCCTTTCCGATCAAAAGTTTCTTTTATACAATAACATTACGCAGCCTGAATCTACTTTGAAAACAAAATAAGGAGGGCTTTCTTATGAAAGGTGAAATTCGCTTAATTCCGTATGAAGTAAAAGCCAATGTGATGGAAGCGAAAGAGACGCCGGAAAGTATTCAGGAGATTAAAGCACCCGAACTTTGGTCAAGTGGCTTCAAAGGAAAAGGCATAACCATTGCTGTCCTTGATACAGGCTGTGACACAGAGCATCCCGACTTAAAAGATCAGATTATCGGAGGCAAGAACTTTACCGATGATGACAATGGAGATGCTGAAAATGTAAAAGACTACAACGGGCATGGTACCCATGTAGCAGGAACGATTGCAGCAACAGATCAAAATGGCGGAATTCTAGGGGTTGCCCCTGAAGCCAAGCTGCTGATCGTGAAAGTTCTTGGCGGTGAAAATGGCAGCGGGAAATACGAATGGATCATTAATGGCATCAACTATGCCGCTGAGCAGAAGGTGGATATTATCTCTATGTCTCTCGGTGGTCCAAGCAATGAGCCCGCCTTGCAGGAAGCCATTCAAAATGCGGTGAAAAGCGGTGTACTTGTTGTGTGCGCAGCAGGAAATGAAGGGGACGGGGACGAGCGTACAGAAGAATTCTCCTACCCAGCAGCATACAATGAAGTCATTGCCGTCGGCTCTGTCTCCCTTGCAAGAGAATCCTCTGAATTCTCCAACGCCAATAAAGAAATCGACCTCGTCGCTCCAGGAGAAGACATTTTATCCACTCTTCCTAACCATAAATATGGCAGACTCACAGGCACCTCAATGGCTGCCCCTCACGTGAGCGGTGCACTAGCCATTATTAAAAATGCCGAAGAAGAAGCGTTCCAGCGTAAGCTGACAGAGCCTGAGGTCTATGCTCAGCTTGTCAGAAGAACCCTTCCACTGAAGCAATCTAAAGCCCTCGTCGGAAATGGATTTTTATATTTAACTGCGCCTGATGTCCTTTTAGAAAAAACATTGGAAGCAGATCTTTTATCTCTATAGCTTGAATAGAGGTCCTGAGAATAGATAGAATTTTCTCAGGATTTTTTTAATTAAAATTATTCAAAATTTACTTTGACGAAATGAAATGGACGTTATATAATCGAACACAATAAATTCATAGTTTGAGAGTCGGTAATTCGATCATACGTCGAATTTTAATTGGGAAGACCGGTGAAAATCCGGCGCGGTCCCGCCACTGTGAGTGAGGAGAGCTTTTCTTATGAATCCACTGTCATAAGGACGGGAAGGATGAAAAGCTTGCAGATTCACCAGCCAGGATACCAGCCGCTCTATCACATCAAACCCCCTACGGTTGATAGGAGATGTCGGGAAAAAGCGTCAGTTCTGCTCACGCCTTATTTCGCACACACATTTTGTCTTTTTAAACCAGACATTTGCCCTCATCAATCTTCACCATGAGTGTAAATGTCTTTTTATATTTAGAGGAGGAATTGGAATTGACAATTGTTAAAACAAGTAATCTAGGTTTTCCGAGAATTGGTTTAAACAGAGAATGGAAAAAAGCACTTGAGTCTTATTGGAAAGGTCAAACTGACCGTGAAACCCTCTTAAGCACACTGGATGAACAATTTTTAACTGCCATTAAAACGCAAATTGATCAACAAATTGATGTTGTTCCTTCTGGAGATTTTACCTTCTACGATCACGTGCTCGATACTGCTGTCATGTTCAATTGGATTCCAGAGCGCTTCCGCAGCTTAAAAGACCCGCTAGATACATACTTCGCGATGGCAAGAGGAACAAAAGATGCTGTCTCAAGTGAAATGACAAAATGGTTTAATACAAACTATCACTACATCGTTCCAGAATACGAAAAAACCACCGAATTCAAACTCACACATAACAAACCGCTTGAAGCTTACGAAAAGGTGAAAAAGGCGTTTGGTGTTGAAACAAAACCTGTCGTACTTGGTCTTTATACATTTGTCTCACTTTCTAAAGGCTATGAACAAAATGAAGTAAAAGAGATTCAGCAGCGTCTCGTCCCGCTTTATACTCAAGTTTTAAAAGAACTTGAAGAAGCTGGCGTCAAATGGGTACAAATTGATGAGCCAGCACTTGTCACAGCTTCATATGAAGACGTGAAAGCCGTCAAAGAAATCTATCAAACGATCAAAGAAGCCGTACCTGCCTTAAATATTCTTCTTCAAACCTACTTTGATTCAGTAGATGCGTATGAAGAGCTTGTCACATATCCTGTTGAAGCCATCGGTCTTGATTTTGTCCATGATCAAGGACGCAATCTTGATCAAGTGAAAAAGCACGGCTTCCCGAAAGATAAAATTTTAGCAGCAGGCGTCATTGATGGAAGAAATATTTGGAGATCAGATCTTGGTGAAAGATTGTCATTCGTTTCTGAGGTCATTGCTGACGCTCAGCCGAAGGAAGTATGGCTGCAGCCATCAAGCAGTTTGCTGCATGTACCAGTTGCAAAACACCCAAGCGAACAGCTTGAAGAAAAACTATTAAACGGACTTTCTTATGCTACTGAAAAGCTGGCTGAATTAACAACATTAAAAGAGGGCTTAACAAAAGGAGCTGCGGCGATTGAAGCCGCCATCAATGAAGCCAAGCAAGCACTTCTTACTTTAAAAGAATTTGCAAAAGGAACCAATGCGGATTTCACAGCAGAACGCAACAATCTTTCATCGAAAGACTTTAAGCGTCCAGTTGCCTTTGAAGAGCGCCTTCGTATCCAAAACGAATCTCTTGAACTGCCACTCTTGCCAACAACAACCATTGGCAGCTTCCCGCAGTCTGCTGAAGTGCGAAGTGCTCGTCAAAAATGGCGTAAAAATGAATGGACAGATGCGGAATATGATGAATTTATTAAGAAAGAAACAAAAAGATGGATTGATATTCAGGAGGAAATCGGTCTGGACGTTCTCGTACATGGAGAATTCGAACGTACAGACATGGTTGAATACTTTGGTGAAAAGCTAGCCGGATTTGCCTTTACGAAATTTGCTTGGGTACAATCCTACGGCTCACGCTGCGTGAAGCCGCCAATCATTTATGGAGATGTCGAGTTTACAGCGCCAATGACCGTGAAAGAAACGGTTTATGCACAAAGCTTAACGGAGAAAAAGGTCAAAGGAATGCTGACAGGTCCTGTCACCATCTTAAACTGGTCTTTCCCAAGAACAGATATCACCCGAAAAGACATTGCCTTCCAGATTGCTTTCGCATTACGTAAAGAGGTAGAATCGTTAGAGGAAGCAGGGATTCAAGTTATTCAAGTGGATGAACCTGCGCTAAGAGAAGGTCTTCCGCTCAAAGAAAGTGATTGGGCAGACTATTTAAACTGGGCAGCAGAGTCGTTCCGTCTATCAACATCATCTGTTCAAAATGAAACGCAAATTCATACACATATGTGCTACAGTAACTTCGAGGATATTGTCGATACGATCGAAGACCTTGATGCCGACGTGATCACAATTGAACATTCACGCAGTCATGGCGGATTCCTCGATTACCTAGAGAAGCATCCGTATTTGAAAGGCCTCGGACTTGGTGTATATGACATCCATAGCCCGCGCGTTCCATCTGTCGAAGAAATGAGTCAAATCATTGATGATGCGCTGAACGTATGCCCGACAGATCGCTTCTGGGTGAATCCTGACTGTGGACTAAAAACGAGACAAGAGCCTGAAACCATTGCTGCTTTGAAAAACATGGTGACGGCGGCTGAAGTCGCTCGTAAAAAGCTGTCGCAGCATGCATAATTGATTTCCTCTCCCCTGCTATCATGGCGGGGGATTTTTATGTGCAAATTGTCCTGCTTGACCATCTACTAGGAGGTTTCCTTTTCTAGCATGATTCGTTTATACTAGAGAAGTCAGTCGAACAAAGGGAGGAAGACAATGAATCACGAAGATTTTTTACAACGCGCAATTGATCTTGCAGTAGAAGGAGTCAATAGTGGTACTGGCGGCCCTTTTGGAGCAGTCATTGTCAAGGATGGACAGATTATTGCCGAGGGAAGCAACAATGTGACAACAACAAATGATCCAACCGCACATGCTGAAGTCACAGCCATTCGAAAGGCGTGCCAAACGCTGAATACATACCAATTAGAAGATTGTATTTTATATACAAGCTGTGAGCCTTGTCCGATGTGTCTTGGTGCTATTTACTGGGCTAGACCAAAAGCGGTCTATTTTGCTGCTGGACATCAGGATGCAGCAGTTTCCGGTTTTGATGACTCGTTTATTTATGAAGAAATCAATAAAGATTACGAATCAAGAAATATTCCATTTTATCAGCTGACACTTCAAAAAACCCTTGCACCATTTGAAGCATGGGAAACATACGAACAAAAGAAAGAATATTAAAAAAAGACACCTGCGCTCATCAGCAGGTGTTTCTTTTTTTCAGCGTGATAGAGGACCTTTTTTATTCAGCCACTTCAAGCTCTACTTCGATGTTCCCTCTTGTTGCTTTTGAATATGGACAGAATTCATGCGCAGCCTCAACAAGCTCTTTCACCTTGTCATGGTCAAGGCCTTTTGCAGATACAATCAGCTTGACACCAAGCTTAAATCCGCCATCACTTTCATCTTTTAAAAGACTGACATGTCCCTCGACTTCTGATTCAATGTTGCCCCCTTGCTTTTTCGCTACTTGTTCAAGTGCCCCTCCGAAACAAGCTGCATAGCCCGCTGCAAATAATTGCTCTGGATTCGTACCAGTTTCTCCGTCTTTCTTTGCATTAGGCATGACAATGTTATGATCGAGCACACCATCTTCTGAACGAACATGTCCAGCTCTTCCATGTTGTGCCTTTACTTTTGCTGTGAATAATGGTTTCATCTTCATCTCCTCCTTTATCTATTTATTCCTTTCACGTTCTATCCATTTCTCAAACATTTATCGCACATTAAAGAATTTTTTCGTTTTTGGGCTGTATTTATTTTAAAAAAGAAGAAAATCTTATACAATGATAAGTATGACAAAAAATAGTTGGTGACTGACATGACAAATGAATTCGAGCATATGAAGCTGGAAAATCAGCTTTGTTTCTTGTTATATGCAAGTTCAAGAGAGATGACGAAGCAGTATAAACCGTTATTAGAAGAGTTAGACATTACGTATCCGCAATATTTGGCACTGCTTTTATTGTGGGAGCATGGGACATTAAATGTGAAAACGATGGGAGAGCTTTTATATTTAGACTCCGGTACACTCACACCTATGCTGAAACGGATGGAGCAAAACGGACTCATCATCCGCGAGCGCTCGAAAGAGGATGAACGTTCTGTGCAAATTCGTTTAACGGAATATGGCGAGCAACTAAAAGAGAAGGCTACTGCAATTCCATTTCAGATGCTGTCTGGGACAGGCAGATCGGAAGAAGAGTTAAAAACGCTGCGCGCCTCTTTGCATGAGCTTTTGCAAAAATTAACACAATCAAAAGGCTGAGGGAACATTCCCTCAGCCTTTTATGATATTAATTATTGTGCGACAGCTACTAATTCTACTTCAATATTTCCTTGAGTTGCTTTTGAATATGGGCATACGCCGTGTGCTTTATGAACAAGCTCATCTAATGCTGATTGCTCGATTCCAGTTCCTTTTACTTCTAGCTTAACGCCTAGTTTGAAGCCGCCATCTGAACTGTCTTTCACTAAGCTCACATGTGCTGTTACTTCACTTTCAAAACGGATACGCTCTTGTCTTGCGACCATTTGAAGGGCTGAATCAAAACATGCAGAATAGCCTGCTGCAAATAATTGCTCTGGATTTGTTGCTTTTTCAATTTTTTTCGCTCTTGGTGTTCCAGGCATTGCTACATCATGCTCAAGCACACCATCAGTTGAAACAACCTTTCCTTCTCTTCCTCCTACAGCTGATACCGTTGCAGTAAATAAAACTTCTGACATGTATATAACCCTCTTTCTCTCCAATAATATTTTCTACAATTGAATTGTACACAATTAAAATTCAAGAGTCAACGAATACACACTCTTTTTTTAAGATTTCCTTTCTCCTCTATTTTATGTACACAGTAAAAAAAGCCCTTAATAAGGGCTTTTAGATGATGTCATGCTGCGCATTTGGTTGTTGTAGCGTATGGTTTCTGTTATCCGGGTCGGCATTTGCTGCTGCCAGCCATAACGCCAGGATGGTGATGCTTGTACAGACGACTGCCCATTTTTTAAAATTCATATAAACAATCCCCTCTCTGAATATAGATTCGAGCATGTTCCGCTTCTCCGTAGAACATGGAAGATTTTTCATAATCTTCCATTTCATTATAATACTTTGCGGTATCTAATGCCAGCTCCTCTATATCTGGATATGCATAGGCAGACTCTAAAAAATGAAAAATTTGTTTAATATGCTCCGCATCTTGCTTTAAATACAATGCTTCTAAAAATATCGTCTTTTGAATATGAATGTCATCTTGAAGTGCTTCTGCTCGCTTCATACATTCTTTTCTGTAGTGTAAGGCTTCTTCGTGTTTACCTTGTTTGTATAATATCTGAGCGGCTGTATAAAGAGGGTCTATGGATCGACGAAGGTGATCGGATTGATTTTGGTCAAATAACGAGATGGATTCTTTCATTAGTTCGAGTGCGCGGTCAAGATTGCCCATTCGGTAATAACTGTTGCCCATATTAAACAAAGAGGAAGCAATAAAACGCACATTTTGAAAGTCTCTTGATCTCGCAAGCGCTCTCTCGAGATGTGGTAATGCCTTTTCATGTCTTCTCATATCATCATAATTACCTGCCACAATAAATTCGCATTGGATCGTGCGAAGCGCATATAGCTCATGCTGAATATAGACATCTCGCGCCAGTTTGGCATGATGCATCGAGATATGTGTTTGTTTCATGTGATAATATATTTCTGACATTTTAAAATGAAATTCCGCACGTTCAATATCATCTGACACAAAAGAAAGCTTGTGCTCTGCCTTTTGATAAGACGAGATGGCAGCAATATACTGCCTACGGCCAAATTCATACATGCCTCTGAAAAAATGATAGTAGTATTCAAGCATGCCTGTGACATGTGTTTGATGCTCATCTATTTCTTTCGAAAGCTCGGAAAAGTTGGCGCGAAGCTTTCCTTCCTTTAATGGCTTTAAATAATCGAGCATGACCTCATGTCTGAATTCCATTAAAGAAAAATAGAGAAGCAAATTCTGATCTTCTTCCATTGAATCAAGAGAGGTGCGAATTTCCTGCTTTAGTTGTTCTGCTTGTTCTGAATCAAATCTGCGGATTAATTCATACCACTTGTTGATTTTCACTCCAATATCCGAAGAGGGAATGATTTTCGCCATACGTTGCCTTCTCCAATCTTCTCAAAATATAAAACATTACCATATTTTATCATACTTGACCGAAGAAATACAAAAATGAAAGGAAAAAGAGAGTCCTTTTGTCACAAGACTCTCTTTTGAATTCGTTATTCTCTTATTTGTCCTTGACCGCGAATGACAAACTTTTCAGAGGTTAAGGCAGGCAGACCCATAGGTCCTCTTGCATGCAGTTTTTGTGTGCTAATCCCTATTTCTGCTCCGTAGCCAAATTCAAAGCCATCTGTGAACCGAGTAGAGGCATTATGATAGACAGCGGCAGCGTCGACAGCTGTTAAGAACAGTGACGCATTTTGATCATTTTCCGTAATGATCGCTTCAGAGTGCTTGGAGCTATACGTTTGTATATGCTGAATCGCTTCTTCTATATTGGCTACGATTTTAATACTGACAATCGGCGCTAAAAACTCTGTTTCATAGTCCTCTGTGGTCGCTAATGAAGCACTTGGCGCAAGAGCACATACAGCTTCATCGCCCCGTATCTCTACCCCATTTGCATGAAGGGCTTCAAATAACGAAGCGCCATATGTTTTTGCCCATGTTTCATGAATGACAATGCTCTCGATCGCGTTGCAAACAGACGGCCTTTGGGTTTTTGCATTCAGCACAATCTGCTCAGCCATTTCGTTTTTCGCTGTTTCATCAATGTAGATATGACAGTTCCCTGCACCTGTCTCAAGCACTGGCACGGTAGACTCTCTCACAACAAGATCAATTAAATTTTTCCCGCCGCGCGGAATAAGGACATCCAGATATTCATTTAAAGTGAACAGCGTTTTCGCCGTTTCACGGCCTGTATCTTCAATCAATTGCACACTGTCTACTGGAATATCCGTTGTGTGAAGCGCTTCATGGATCACCTTCACAATCGCTTTATTACTATGGATGGCAGAGGAGCTCCCGCGAAGAATAACAGCATTCCCAGTTTTCAAACAAAGGGTGGCAGCATCTACAGTCACGTTTGGTCTTGCTTCATAAATCATTCCAACCGTTCCAAGAGGCACACGCACCTTTTCGATGTACAGACCGTTTTCTTTTTGAATGGTTTCTAATGTTTCACCAATTGGGTCTTTTAGGTGAATGAGTTGAAGGGTCGCGTCTGCGATGGCTTCAATTCTCTCCTCCGTGAGTCTAATCCGGTCAATAACAGAAGGCGTGAACTGCTTTTCCTCTGCAGCCTGCACATCCTTTTTATTCTCGTCGAGTAAATAAGCGGAAGATGCTTTAAGTGCCGTTGCGATGGCATGTAAAGCTGCATTTTTTTGCTCCGTCGTTTTTAGGAGCAGCTGATCTTTGGCTACACTTGCTTTTTTTGCTTTTTCAAGAACTTCATTCATCGTATTCCCTCCTCAGTTTTGTACATGCTGTACCCAGTGATCTCTGTGTATGACTTCAGGCTTCTCATTTGAAAGCTCATCACTTCGCATTCCTTTAATACCGCGAAGCTCATCGGATGCGTACAAGGTTTGTCCTTTACCTACTAGTCCATTCGGACCGACCACTTCAACGACCTCTCCTTTAGAAAAGTCACCAGCGACATCAATGACGCCAGCTGGAAGAAGACTTCTGCCATGATGCAAAATCGCCGCTTCCGCTCCTGCATCTATCATAATTTTCCCAGAAACGGGTGAATGGAATTGAATCCATTGACGGCGGTTGTTAACAGCTGATAAGTCCTGTTCTCCGATATACGTTCCGTCTCCTTGACCCGCTAGAATATGAAGCAGCTTATCCTCACCAGTACCTGTACCAATGAAGACTTTCACGCCTAGTGAAAGTGCCGTTTGTGCAGCAGACAGCTTTGATTTCATCCCGCCTGTTCCCACTTTTGAGCCTGTGCTCTTCGCATATGAAAACAATTCTTCTGAAATGTGTGTTAGTACATCAAAACGCTTCGCCTCAGGATGCTCATTTGGATTTGCATTATAAATACCGTTAATGTCTGTTAAGATGATCAATTGGTCTGCATGAATTAATCCACTGACAAGAGCTGACAGCATGTCATTATCACCAAAGGTAAGCTCCTCAATGGAGACAGAATCATTTTCATTAATGATCGGTAAAATTTTTCTTTCTAGCAGCTCCATCATCGTTGCATAAGCATTTCGATATCTTGTTCGATCTGAAAAGTCATTACGGGTTAAAAGCATTTGTGCAGGTGTCATGTGAAACTGTGAAAATAGTTCTGTATATTTCTGCATTAATAAGCCCTGACCAACGGCTGCTGCTGCCTGTTTTCCCTTTAAGGTCACAGGTCTTGATGGATACCCTAAGCTGCCAAACCCTGCTGCCACGGCTCCTGATGAAATTAAAATAATTTCATGCCCAGCCTCTTTCAGCTTTGCTATCGCTTTCACATGATCCTGCATTTTTTGTTCATCAATGGCTCCTTTTTGCTCTGTTAATGAACTGCTGCCAATTTTGATGACGATCCTTTGCTTTTTCATTATTGATTCCCTCCGCTATACCTTTAGGCACAAAAAAATCCCTTTTTCTCCTTATGTAAAGGACGAAAAGGGATTTTCCGTGGTACCACCTTCATTGAATAAGCATACTTCTAGCTTATTCCACTCAACTCCTGTAACGCCAGGCACGCGCTTAGATTTTTCCTCTAAGGCTCAAAGGGCAGGTTCAGCAGCTGTCTGCGGCAAATGTTTCAGCATGTCATTTGCTCTCTTTACGCATCAGTTCCTGCTTACTATTCCTTTTCAACGCTCGTTAATTTTTTTATATTATCACCAATTGCTAAGGAAAAGTCAAGCGGTCAATTAAATACAATCGTTTTATTCTCATGCACAATAATTCGATCTTCTAGGTGCCATTTGACGGCACGTGCAAGCACACTCCGCTCAATTGTTCGGCCAATATTTTTTAAAGCTTCCGCATCATCCCTGTGATCTACACGCTCAATATCCTGTTCAATGATCGGTCCTTCGTCTAAATCATTGGTCACATAATGAGAGGTTGCGCCAATTAATTTGACTCCTCGCTCATATGCACGCTTATATGGATTCGCACCGATAAACGCTGGCAGGAAGGAATGATGAATATTAATGATTTTGTTCGGGTGTTGTTCTATAAATCCAGGCGTTAAAATTTGCATGTATCTAGCAAGCACAATGGCATCAATATCATACTCTTCTAATAATGTGAGCTGCTGTTTTTCCGCTTCTTTGCGAATGTCTTTGTTCGCCTTCACAAAATGGAACGGAATTCCAAGCGCTTCTACTGTATCTTTTGCCGTTTCATGATTGCTGATGACGACCGCAATTTCAGCCATCAAATTGCCGCTTTGCCATTCCCATAGCAGCTCATGTAAACAATGAAGCTCTTTTGACACAAAGATTGCCAGCTTTTTCAGCTCACTTGCACGCGACATGCTCCACGTCATTTGAAAAGATGCTGCAATTGGTTCAAACTGCTGCTTCAGCTGATCCATATTTGCCGAGATGTCTTTCCAATCAAATTCAATTCTTAAAAAGAACCGGCCGCTTTCATGATCTGTTGTGTATTGGCTGGATTCAATGATATTTGCTCCGTGCTCAAATAAAAATGAAGAGACAGCTGATACAATTCCAGGCTGATCCGGGCAGCTGACAAGCAATCTTCCTTTTTGCTCATGCTTTTGTCTGTGTAATTCAAGTTTCTCTGTTATCAAAGTTCTCATGTATCATGACCTCATTTACGTTTTCATTCTAATGAAATATTATACTGGACTGGAAAGAGAAAAAGCAATGTAGAGCCCTATTTTTCATTGAATATTCATTCAATTCTGCACCTATCGTGATATAATGTGAATAGACCTTTTATCATAAAAGGAGTGATGGAGATGAAAAGTATGACTTTGTTTGGAAAAGTGAGCTTTTGGCTCGGCATCATTTGTCTAATCACAGGTATTTTCCTTTTTATAGCCGGTGAAAGACTCATTCCTTTTCTCACATTTGGTGTGTGTTTTCTGCTTGTGAGCCAGCTTTACCGCAAAAATGAAAACGATTCCAATCATCATTCGATGTAACAAAAGGCTGGCATCTATCTGCCAGCCTTTTCTTATTCAATGATTTTCAATCCTACTGCCGCAGATAAAATCAGTGCGATGAAGAAAATACGTTTTGCGTCTTTCGATTCTCCGTAAAACAGCATACCGACGATGGCGCCTCCAGCAGCTCCGATTCCAGTCCAAATGGCATACGCCGTTCCCATCGGAATCGTGTTCATCGCAAGAGACAGCATCAGAAAGGACATCGAAAAGCCAGCCGCAATGAATAAAATCCATTTGACATGCTTGTCTTTTTGGAATTGGTTCATCATGGTCACACAAAACATTTCTAAGATGCCTGCTCCAATAAGTAAAAGCCAGCTCATGATTCAGCCTCTCCCTTCTTTTCACCTGTTGTCAGCTTCAGTCCTAATACACCGCACAAAAGCATGACAATCAAAAGCAGTTTGACAAGCTGAACCGGCTCACCAAGCACCATGCCTATGACGACGGTTCCTGCTGTCCCAAGCCCGGTAAAAACGGCATAAAGTGTGCCAACTGGGAGTACACTTGTTGCTTTCAGGAGTAAATAAAAGCTCACGATAATACAAACGATGGTTGCGCCCCATTCTATGAGCGAGTGGGCATATTTCAACCCCATCACCCAGCCGACTTCAAAGATGGCCGCAATAAAGACATTTCCCCATTTCATCTGATCTTCTCCTTTCTGAACGATTCCAACCAACAAAAAAAGCCTGGAAATCGATCGTTTGATCAAATCTCCCGGGCTTTTATCCCTCCGTGTCCATATGGCCTCTTCTAAGACCCTATGTGTTTTCTCTCGGTCCAGACTGCGCCAGCGCACGGAACCCTAGAAAACCAATTCATGATAAACAGACCTGACTTAGAGCAGATTCTGTATTAAAAATCTTATCACACCCCAATATGCCGGTCTACCAGTTTGCTCTCCCTCTTCAAATATACTTGTTCATTTTTCGAAAGAAATGATTTCGGACCGGCGTATACTAAGTGTTAGAAACAGATCAACTGATAAAGAAGATCTGCGGGATATTTGCGTGCTGCTAACCGAAGGGAAATGAACGTATATGACAATCCATTTATTTTTTATTACATTGACGATCAAGCGTAAATACAAGGACATGGAGACCGTTCTTTACGAACAAGAAGTTGAAACATTTTATGAAGAAATGAAACAGAAACAACTAAAGTATATGAACTAAAACAGAAAAAATATGGAAGAAGGACCAAGTTAGACACGCTCAGACGTTAAAGGAACGATCATATCGCTGGTATAATGAACTCAGATTGATGTGATGAACGTTCAACTTTAGGATGCTGCATTTACAGATCATCCGTTGTATCGGCCCAAATAATGAAACCAAGAGGTGGATCGTATGATGATAACCGACGAACAGAAACATGAATTTTATCAAGCACTGGTTGACAAGAATCCGCAATATGACGGCACATTCTTCGCCGGCATTAAGACGACCGGTATCTTCTGCCATGCCACATGTACCGCTAGAAAACCAAAATATGAGAACTGTGAGTTTTTCTTTACAGCAGAGGAAGCACTGCTAGCAGGGTATCGTCCGTGCAAGCGCTGCACTCCATTAACCTATCCAAACAGCATTCCAGAAGAAGTCAAAACACTCGTTTCAGCAGTTGAAACACATCCTGAAAAACGCTGGAAAGAAGAGGACTTTCGCGAGTTAGGGATTCACTCTGCAACGGCCCGGCGGAAATTCAAAGAAATCTACGGCATGACCTTTGTTCAATATGCGAGATCACGCCGAATGGGGCTTGCCTTTAAAGAAATTATGAATGGAAAAAAAGTGATTGATCAGCAGGTCGCCTTGGGCTATGATTCTTCGAGTGCCTTCAATGATGCCTTTACCAAAATCATGGGAAATCCCCCTAAAAAGACGCAAACCAAGATTCTCCACGCTAATTTTATTTCCACACCGATTGGACGGATGATCAGCGTGACAGATGCCGCGCATGTGTATTTACTGGAATTTATGGACAGGCGGGGACTAGAAAAGGAAATTGAGAACATGAGAAAAAAGCATCATGCGCGTATTTTAGTTGGGGAAACAAACGTCCACCAACAATTGGTAAAGGAATTGACCTTATATTTCGAGAAAAAACTGACGCAGTTTACCGTACCACTTTCCATGCATGGCACCCCTTTTCAAATGAAGGTGTGGGACCTGCTCACACGCATTCCATCAGGCGAAACAAGTTCATATCGAGATCTTGCTGTGATGCTGGGCGATCCGCATTTGGTCCGGGCGGTAGGGAATGCAAATGGTGCCAATCAATTGGCGATCATCATTCCATGCCACCGCGTCATTCAAACAAGTGGTGAGCTTGGCGGCTACGGCGGCGGGGTTGAACGTAAGAAATATTTACTTCAGCTAGAACAGCGGATATAAAATAAAAACGGCTCTGCTTATTTTGTAAGCGAGCCGTTTTCTTCGTTGCGGGTGATGCTGTATACATCAATGATTTGGTCCCATTTTGAAATGGTTTTTTCTTTTTTCATGCCCATTTTTAAAGCGACCTTTACCGATGCTTCATTGTCTGGGCGGATTAAGCTCACCATTCGTCTGACCTTCATTTCTTCAAAACCATAGGTGAGACAGCCTTTTGCGGCTTCAGCAGCATAGCCATTTCCCCACGCTGCTTTTTTTAGCATGTAGCCGATTTCAAGTTCTGTTTGTCCTTCAATGTTTTGCAGAACAATCCCGCTTTGTCCAAGTGGTTCATTCGTTTCTTTGTCTTCAATGATCCAGAGAGAAGTATGATACATACGGTCATTCTTTTGATTCCATGCAATCCACTCTTTCGTCTGCTGCTCATCCTTCAAAGAAGGATAATACTTCATTACTTCTTCATCTTGGAACAACATGTCATATAAAAATGATGCATCATGTTCATTCATCGTTCTCAGTCTAAGGCGCTCTGTTTCAAGCACTGTGCGTGTTTGAAGTTTCATTTATGATCCCCCCTCACTTACTGATTAAAAATATCACCGAACAATCCATTTGAATCTGGGACAAAGTAATGGATTCCCGCACCGGTTAAACTAGCTGCCAGCGCCGTCCACATCATTAAACTGACTGTCATCCACACCGCAACTTGCTTTCTCTTCGTCCCGAAGCTCATGCACATAAATGCCGCTAGATGACTGCCGATGATAAAAGGACCAATAAGCGCTAATCCCGGGAGACCATATCGTTCCCAAATTTTTCTGGCTCGCAGTTGCTTTTTTTCTCCTTTTTCATCACTTTTGTCCTCTTTTCTTCTCAACCGCCATGCTTTGAAGCGGTCTACGAAAACAATGAGGAGCAAGACTGTGAGAAAGTTGCCGATGAATCCGATTACAGCCGTTGTCACAGGATGCAGTCCACCTAAGATGGCCAGTGGAACAACACCAACCACTTCAAAAAAAGGCAAAGCAGCCAATACAAAAACAAGTACATATCCCCATAAAATATCCAAGCATAGAACCCCTTTTCATTTTTGTCCTCTTCCCATTGTAATGAAAAATACGCTACCATTTCTACATTTTTTTAGAAAAAGAAAAGCACACCGGATGGATGTACTCTATTTTTTACATCGTGTTTTCATTTTTCTTGTTCGCTCGGCGTAAGGCCATGAGCATAAGCCCTATTACGATCACAACCGATAGTAGACTTTGCATGAGAAGCACGCTTGGTGATGTCCAGCCAAGCCATTCGAATATGAGCTGCGGTCCGAAGAAGATAACCGGTATCAATGAAACGACATTCGCCTTTAAGATTGCATTAAAGACAATGATACATAACAGCATAAGCAGGATGACGCCCCATCTTTGACCTGAGGTCAGCACAAGTAATGGTGTGCCGAGCTTTTGATCCAATAGTTTGATTGTGACCATTGAAGTCAGTTGAAAGATTCCTAAGATCCAAAAATAAAGAAATTCCCGGCCGCCTGTCTGAAAGGCAGACGCTCTAAACATCACAATAATCATGATGACATTGGCTACTAAAACGAGCGGATAGCCAATTAACGCATACCAAGAATAGGATAAGCTTTGACTGATCGCATCTGATAAAATCATATAAAAGAGTGAACCAATTAAGAAGGCACTGACGAAAGGAACCCAGTCTTTATGGTTTCCTGACAGCTCTTTTGCGAGTTCATCAGCATAGCCCCTCGGATCTCCGCCAAACACAGCCTCCCCTGTTTTGCCGTCTTTTTCAGCCTCAACCGCATGTGTCGTTAGCTCATCCATTAGCTCATCAATTTCGTCCTGATTTTTCCCCTTTGATATGAGATAGAGTTTCAGCTCTAGTAGGATGTGTCTTGTTTCTTTTGATACCATAATCTCACTTCCCTTTTTGTAGTAAACAGTTCACATTTTTTGAAAGCTCACTCCAGCGGGTAATAAACTCTGTGAGCGCTTGTTCTCCAGCTTGTGTGAGCGTATAATATTTCCTTTTCGGCCCGCTTGCTGATGCTTTTGTGACAGTGGTCACAAGCTGTTCCTTTTGCATACGCAGCAGAATCGGGTAGATACTGCCTTCACTAATTTGATCAAATCCATAATGAGCGAGCTTCTTCGTCATTTCATATCCATAAATCTCACCCTCTGAAATAATCGACAGCAGGCAGCCTTCTAAAATTCCTTTTAGCATTTGTGTGGATGTTGTCATCTTTGTTCCTCCGATTCCAGTACCTTGCATCACAAGATAGCATCATCTTACCACACACTATCTTGCCATGCAAGATACCGTTCTAGAAAAAAATCACCGCTTAAAGGGTGATTTTTACGCCCATGGTTTATCTGTCCCAAGTGCGTCAGCCAGTGCCTTGCTATGCTTTCGGCGGCTTTTTCTTTCTTCAGCCCGCTGTTTTGCGGTTTGATGCAGCATGATTTCTTCCTCTGTTTCCGGCATGACTTGTGGGACTTTCTTAGGCTTCCCATTGTCATCTAACGACACAAAGGTAAGAAATGAAGTCGCTGCGAGTCTGCGCTCTCCAGACATCAAGTTTTCTTTGATGACCTTGACGAACACTTCCATAGAAGACGTACCCACCCATGTGACATAGGACTCTAAACATACCGACTCCTTTTGTCCAATCGGCTCTAAAAAATCAACTGAATCCATTGATGCCGTGACCGTTTCACATCGGCTGTGCCTTGCTGCCGAGATGGAGGCAATGTCATCTATATAACTCATTAATTTTCCACCAAATAAGGTTTGGTGATTATTCGTATCGAGAGGGAATACCCTGCTGGTTTTGACAACTTTTGATTCCTTGCAGTATTTAAAATTTTCTTCACTCATCATCATAGCTCCTTCTTGCTGTTTTCGTGAATGCGGAACGACTTTTATTAAACACTATTCTTTTAGGTTTGTCTAAACATTTTGCTTTAGTCTCCTGTGAGAGATTTTCTTTCGGAAATGTTTCAACTATGACTAGAACGAGGAATAATAGAACTATGAACAAACAAGGAGGCCATTTGATGGATTCTATGAGAGCAGAACAAATACACAAAATGCCGCAATGCATGAGTGAATATGACGATTTACAAGAAGTCCTTTTATGCAGTCCCATCTATATGGAAATCAAACAGATCATCAACGAAACCCAAAAACATTTTGCAAGAGAAAATATTTCTCAAATGAAAGCCATTACTCAGCATAAGCAATTGATCCAAACCCTAAAAGACCATCAAGTACGCCCCATTATGCTTCCTGCAAATGACCGCTTTCCTGAACAAGTGTTTACCCGGGATATTGGGTTTACGATTGGACATACACTCTTTGTTTCAAGCATGGCCGCTCCAGTTAGGCAAGGAGAAGAACAATTGTTAAAAGAGTGGGCACAGGGAAATGGGTTGAAGACTGTTACCCTGACAAATGGAACGATTGAAGGCGGCGATGTGCTTGTGGATCAAAGACGCGTATTTGTCGGAACGAGCAAAAGAACAAATCCAGCCGCTATTCATGAGCTTAAAAAAGAACTGCCGGATCATGACATCATTCCCATTCATCTTCCTGCTCACATTTTGCATCTCGATTGTGTGATGAATATTCTCTCTCATGATGAGATATTGATTTATCCAGAAGCGTTCAAAAAAGAGGATCTTCACCTGCTCAACATGCATTATCATCTAATTGAAATAAGCGAACAAGAGCAATTCACACTCGGCCCAAACGTTTTATCCATTGGACAGAAAAAAGTGATCAGTTTGCCCATCAATCAAGAAACAAATGCTGCATTAACCGCTCACGGCTACACTGTCATTGAAGTGGATTTTTCAGAAATCATTAAATCTGGCGGCTCTTTTAGATGCTGCACATTGCCGATTCGGCGTACGTTCACTAAAAAAGCCAGCGTGTAGAACAGTTTGTCTACTTGCTGGCTTTTTATCTGCCTATTTTTATGTCCGATCGTATAAATGACAGGCGACATCATGCCCTTCTTCTACTGCTTGTAATGTTGGCTTTTTTTCAGCACACACATCCATCGCTGCAGGACACCTTGTTCGAAATACACAGCCGCTTGGCGGGTTCACTGGACTTGGAATTTCTCCCTTTAAAATGAACCTTTTGCGCTTGTCCTCCACGTCAGGATCTGGAATGGGGATCGCTGACAGCAATGCTTGTGTATAGGGGTGCAGCGGTGTTTGATATAACGTATCACTGCTAGTCAATTCGACGAGATGACCTAAATACATGACACCGATTCGGTCGCTAATATATTTGACCATCGACAAGTCATGCGCAATAAAGAGAAATGTCAGCCCTTCCTCCTTTTGCAGTTTCTTCAGCAAATTCACGACCTGCGCTTGAACGGAGACATCTAGTGCAGAAATTGGTTCATCTGCCACAATAAATTTCGGCGCTAAGGCGAGTGCTCTTGCAATACCGATTCTCTGCCTCTGCCCTCCGCTGAATTCATGAGGATAGCGCGTGGCAAAGTCATAGCTAAGTCCAACAGCTTCCAGTAGTTCTTTCACCCGGGCAACCCTTTTCTTTTGACTCCCATAAAGGTTATGAATCTCCATTGGCTCCAGCATAATATCTTTTACAGATAGCCGCGGATTTAAGGAGGAATACGGATCTTGAAACACCATTTGAATTTGCCGATTAAAATCAAAGGATTCTTTTTGTGAAAGGTGATGAAGGCTTTTCCCTTCATACAAAGCTTCTCCATCTGTCGGTTCATAAAGGCGCATAAGCACTTTTCCAAGTGTGGATTTCCCGCAGCCGGACTCGCCAACAAGGCCAAATGTTTCGCCTTGTTTCAGCTGAAAGGAGACACCGTCTAGCGCTTTTAGCGTTCTTCCTTTCGATAGATGAAAATGTTTTTTGAGATTGTTTACTTGTAAAAGTGGTTCAACTGCCATGACCTTTGCTCCTCTCGCTTCGCAAATACCGTCTTGCACCTGCCCATTCTTTTTCATATGAAGTGCCAGCAAGGGAAAGAAGTTCAATTTCTCTGCCGGTTTTAGGCGAATGAAGCATCATACCGTCACCTGCGTAGATCCCCACATGGCGGACTGCTCCCTTTCCGTTGTCATTGGCGAAAAACAATAAGTCGCCTTGTTCTAAATGGCTTGATGCGACCGGTGTTCCTTGCACTGCTTGGTCACTTGCATCCCTCGGCAAAAGATATCCGCACGCTTTATACATGCTGTAAGCAAAGCCCGAACAGTCATAGCCAAAGCTGCTCATGCCGCCCCATAAATACGAAAGACCAATAAATTGTTTTCCCTTGTCTACAACATCTTTGCCGGCCATAGAAAAAATGGATGAAACTGGCTGCACATCTGCTTTATTGATTTCTCTCGTCCCTGCTGGTGTGACAACACGAAAGCGATCACTCGTTTCTTCTACAGCTGCGAGCTCTGTTAAAAAACTAATTTCCATGTCCGCTTGCCCGTTTCGATAGAGCATGGCTTTTTTCTGACAAACGATATGAGATATAGTTGGTGCACTTCCTTCTGTCACTTGCTTTAGTTGGTTTGCAGGTATATAGCCAGGATAGCCTTGTGGGTGTTTCCGGCTGGCCTGCTGCGGAATAACGACTTTCATCCAGCCGTCTGTTTCTTCTAAGCCAATGACTCGTTCACCGAGCAGTACTTGCGACTGGATCAGATTTTCTTCACATAAAGCCAGTTTTTCTTCATATGTTTGCTTGTCAATCCACTCTTTGAATTTGAAGGAGCTCTGAAGTACCTTTTGATCGATTTCTCTCGGTGACTGCGGCGCTGTCCATACGTTCGCAACTGCAACCTTTGATTCAAATATCATCATGAGACTCCTTTCACTCCTTGAATGCCTAACCCATGATGCGGCGGGAAAAAGATATCTTTTCCTTTGTACACGATTCCTCCGTCCACCATGTCCTCTTTTAGCATGAGCGGGGCATCAAAATCATAGCGGGTGATATTTGGCTGGCTGGCGGCGAGATGAGCGGCTGCTGTAATGCCAAGTTTTGACTCAATCATGCTGCCAATCATGCACTTTACGCCGTATGCTTCTGCCAGTGCATTGATTTTTAGGGCTTCTTTTATGCCGCCTGATTTCATTAATTTTAAATTGATTAAATCACAGCTTCTCGTTTCAAGCACCTTGATCGCATCATGAAAACTAAAAATACTTTCGTCTGCCATTATCAGTGTATCTGTTGCCTCCGTCACACGGCGTAGGCCTTCGATATCTTCTTTTGGCACTGGTTGCTCGACTAGTTCGATATTCAGTGGCTCCATTTTCCGAATGGCTACGACCGCTTCCTTCCACGTCCAGCCCTGGTTCGCATCGAGTCTAATCTGAATATCCGGCCCGATCTTTTCTCGAATTCGCTTGATACGCTGAATATCGGTATCTATATCATCTTTTCCTACCTTGATCTTTAATGTCTGAAAGCCTTCAGTTGCGTATTGCTTCGCATCTTCCGCCATCTCAAGCGGACGGTTTACACTGACCGTATAATCGGTTTCAAGCTGACTGCGATATCCGCCAAGGTATTGATAAAGCGGAAGTCCTGCCTGCTTCGCTAAGCCATCATAAATGGCCATGTCAACCGCTGCCTTTGCGCTTGTGTTGCAAGCGAGCACCCTGTTCATATGAGAAAAAATTTGTTCATATTCTGACAAGGAAGCTCCAAGCAAACTCGGTCTGATCACTTCGCAGATGGCATAGTCGATGCTTTCCAGCGTTTCACCTGTAATCACTGTTGTCGGGACTGCCTCTCCGTAGCTGACGTCACCTTGATCATATGTGATGATAACGATTAGAGATGCTGCGTCATACACCGTTCGTAAAGCGGTTTTGAAAGGTTTTTTTAGCGGTACACTCATTCTGAATGTACGAACATCAACGATTTTCATTTGATCACCTCTTTCGCTGCAACGCCTGGAGAAATGTGCAGGTTTTTTCCTGTCGCATCTAATGCAGCCTGCGTGCCCATTGGAATGGCAAAGTTTGGCGAAGAATGACCGATCCGGAAGCCCCCAAGTGCAGGTTTCTTTTGCGGGACAATATAGGTGTCCCATACTTGATTCAATGTGAGGGACTGATTTTTCTTTTTTGGCTCACATTGATGAAAATCTCCAATGATGAATCCAGTCGCATCATCCAATTTTCCAGCAGATGTGAGGTGCTGCATCATTCGATCGATTTTATAGGGTTCTTCGTCAATATCTTCAATGAACAAAAGCTTTCCCTTCGTATCGATTTCAAAAGGCGTACCAAGTGTTGTCACGATGAGGGCAAGATTTCCTCCTGCAATCTCACCTGAAGCGGTGCCCGGATAGAAAGTATGAAGGGGTGACAAGTGGTGCGCATACGTAAAGGCTTTCGGTGCGAACAGCTGTAAAAAGGTATCTTTCGTATAAGGATGGACCTCCTCAAGTCCCACATCAGAGGAAAGCATTGGCCCATGAAACGTCACAAGACCCGTCTGCTGCTGGATGGCCGTATGTAAAAACGTAATATCACTATAGCCCCAAAAGATTTTTGGATTCCGGCGAATCAGGTCATAGTCAATGGCTTCCGCAAGTCTGCCAGTCCCGTATCCTCCGCAAGCACAAATAATCGCCTTCACTTCTGGATCTTGAAACATACGATGAAGATCCTCCACTCTTTCATGATCATGACCTGCTAAATATCCATACCGGCGGCCCAAATACTTCCCTTTTTTCACCTTTAGCCCGAGGCTTTCTAAAAAGGCAATCCCTTTTGCTAATTTCAGCTCATCAGGAGGGCTTGCTGGTGCAATAATCCCCACCGTATCCCCTGTTTGAAGTGCCACTGGCAGCTGGCTCATGCCATATCCCCTCTTTCTCTTTGTTTCTTTCAATCTATGGGTTTCTGCTTCATAACATGAACGAATATAAAGGAACAGACGCTTTTATCTAAAAGCGTCTTAGATTGTTGACAAAGGGCTAAAATGATGTTTATTTTAGCCCTTTGTCTTCTTTTCAGCGTGATAGAAAACCTTTGCAGTCTAGGAAGGACGAGCACTGGCGCGGAGCGAATTTGTCATTCGTGAGCACCAGCGCGCAGGACTGACAACGAATGCGAGGGTTTGTCTACACGCTGAGACGCTTTTATCTAAAAGCGTCTTTTGATCCTAATATTACTCTCCATCTACTTGTGCCCATTTCAAATCGATATACCCAACAGGGTGACGGACAATCCCCTTCACGCCTTCTTTTTGTAAATGAACTTGGTTATAAAAATGAATCGGAATAATCGGTGCTTCTTCAATGAGAAGTGCCTCTGCATCATGAAGAATGTTATTTCTCTTTTGCTCGTCTGCTTCCTGGCTCGCCTTTTTGATCAACTGATCATAGGTATCGTTTGACCATCCTGTCCGGTTCATGGCATTCCCTGTTTGAAAGCTCTCTAGGAAATTGATTGGATCTGCATAGTCTGCTAAAAATGAACTTTGTGAGAATTGGAATTTGAGCGCCTTTTGATCTTCTGCAAACACATTGGCTTCCATGTTTGCAAGCTTCACATCTACACCTAGCGCTTCTTTCAGCTGCTGCTGGATGGCTTCAGCTTTTTTCTTGTTCTCAGGCTTTGTACTGTATGTCAATGTGACGGCTGGCAGTTTTGAATAGTTCTCTTCTTTCAGCCCTTTTTCTAATAACTTCGCAGCCTCACTCTTATCATTCTTCACAAGATCACCGCCAGCTTTTCTGAAATCCTCACCCTTTGAATCAAGAATGCCTGGCGAGACGAAGGCACGTGCTGGCTTCTCTTCATTTTTCGTTACATAATCCACGATATCTTGCGGGTTGATCGCCATTTGAAAAGCTTTGCGGATGTTCTTATTTTGAAAAGGTTCCATGTTCACATTCAGACGATAAAAGAACAATCCAGCCTGGTCTTCAATTTGTACATCTTTATTTTTCAGCAGGTTTTCACTTTGCTCTGCTGGGACAAAGGCAGTATCTAAATCTCCTGATTGATACATTTGATAGTCTGTGTTTCGATCACTGATCATCAGCCACTTCACTTGATCCAGCTTGACTGTTTTTTTGTCCCAATACGTCTCACTTTTTTCCATTGTGAAGCTCTCATCATGCTTCCACTCTGTCAGCTTGAACGGTCCATTTCCGACAAAGGTTTTGGCGTCTTTTGCCCAGTTTGGGTCCTTCTTAGCTACCTGTTCATTGACAGGAAAAAAAGCAGGGTTTGCGGTCATATTTAAGAACGATTTCTGCGGATATGCCAGTGTGACCTTAAGCGTTTTGTCATTTACAGCGCTGACTTTCACGTCTTCTTTGTTTCCTTTTCCGCTGTTAAATGCCTCTCCGCCTTCAATCATGTAGGCTAGGAACGATGCAGATGAGCCTGTTTTCGGATCAAGCAGCCGCTTCCACGCATATTCAAAGTCACTCGCTTTCACTGGATCACCATTTGACCACTTGATGCCATCTCTTAAATGGAACGTGTACGTTTTTCCATCCTCTGATATCTCCCATTTTTCCGCCATTGCAGGAGATGGTTCGTGCTTTTCATTCAGTCTTGTTAATCCCTCCATTAAGTTATTGAGTCCTTGCCACGATACATTATTAAAACCAATCGGCGGATCAAACGACGTCGGTTCATTTTCGTTATTTAAAGTTAATACTTTCTTTTCACCCTGATTGCTTGATGATCCTTTCCCTGCTTGCTCATTGGCTGTACATCCTGCGAGCAGCATGATCGTGAACAAACATATACTGATGATCCATCCCTTTTTTCTCATCAAAAACTCCCCCTTTGTGTTGAAGATAAAACGGTTTGATTCGCTCGCTCATCTTGGAGCCAGCAATGCACTGTGTGGGTAGGTGACCGCTGCGTTTCGTGCGGCATGATATGATCACACACCTTCATGGCGGACGGGCAGCGATCTGTATACGGACAGCCCTTTGGCGGAGCAAATAAATCAGGCGGGCTTCCTTCAATTGGAATGAGTTCATCTTTCATATCAAGTCTTGGAACGGATTTCAGAAGTCCTTTTGTATAGGGATGCTGCGGACTGTAAAAAATATCTCGCCTCGTTCCGACCTCCACCATTTTCCCTCCGTACATGACGGCTACCCGGTCTGCGACTTGGGCGACGACCCCTAAATCATGTGTGATTAAAATAATGGTGACCCCTGTTTTTCTCTGAATCTCTTTAAACAGCTCTAATATTTGTGCCTGTATGGTCACATCCAGTGCGGTCGTCGGTTCATCAGCAATCAGCACTTTGGGCTCGCAAATTAGTGCCATGGCAATCATGAGCCGCTGCCTCATTCCCCCGCTGAACTGGTGAGGGTATTGCTTTAACCTTTCCTTCGGCTGCGGAATGCCGACCAAATCAAGCATCCGAATGGCGGCTTCTGTCACTTCTTTTTTCGTCAGCTTTTGATGCTCCTTTGCCGCCTCCATGAGCTGATCGCCGATTGTCAAGGTTGGGTTCAGTGCGGTCATTGGATCTTGGAAGATCATCGAAATATCGACACCTCGTATGGCGCGCATTTCTTTTTCAGATAATGACAGCAAATTTCGGTCTTCAAACCAGATTTCTCCCTGATCAACATGAGCGCTGTAAGCTGGCAG
The DNA here is from genome assembly GCF_030209735.1 of Bacillus sp. lyk4-R2A-2. NCBI lineage: Bacteria > Bacillati > Bacillota > Bacilli > Caryophanales > Bacillaceae > Bacillus > Bacillus sp. lyk4-R2A-2. The sequence continues at coordinate 335,001 of NZ_JARVRK010000004.1, read as the reverse complement.
CAGCCTCATAATGCTTTGTGAAGTCACACTTTTCCCGCAGCCTGACTCTCCTACAATGGCAAGGGTTTCTTTTTCATATACATCCACATTCACCCCGCGTACCGCTCGAACTGAGCCGCCATATGTCCGAAAACTGACGTGCAGATCGATGATTTGTAGAACTTTTTTCAAAGCGCCATCACCTCTTCATCTTCGGATCAAGCGCATCTTGCAAGCCATCACCTAAATTGTTAAAGCAAAACATCGTGAGCGAAATAAAAAACGCAGGGAAAAATAAACGCCACCAATGCCCGTTATCTGACAGCACTGTCGGCAGCGCATCATTTGCCATCACGCCCCAGCTTGCAAACGGTGCTTGAATGCCTAAACCAAGAAAGCTTAGGAACGCTTCTGCAAATATCGCGGTTGGTACAGTTAAGGTCATCTGAACGATAATCGGCCCCATCGTATTCGGCAGCAGGTTGCGGCGAATGATACGAAGGCTCTTTGCACCAAAGGTTTTTGAGGCAAGGACATATTCCTGGCTTTTCAGCTGAAGAACTTGACCTCTCACGATTCTTGCCATTCCAATCCATCCGGTGACAGTGAGCGCTACAATAATGGTGACGAGCCCTGGCCCCATCAGAACCATCAATAAAATGACAACAAGTAAATAAGGAAGACCGTAGAGCACCTCGACGATTCGCATCATGACATGGTCATATCTCCCGCCCTTATAACCGGCAATGCCTCCATAGATCACGCCGATGGCAAAATCAATCAGGGCTGCCATGACGCCTACAAATAAAGAAATACGCGCCCCGTACCATGTACGCGTGAACACATCTCGTCCAAGCTCATCCGTTCCGAACCAGTGAGCAGCGGATGGCGGCAGATTTTGCATCGAAAGACGCTGCTCTGTCACGCTATTAGGTGCAAGCAATGGGCCTAATAGTGCCATGATAAAAAGAAAAATCAATACCGATAGACTAAACATCGCAAGCTTATTTTGCTTCAGTCGCCTCCATGTGTCTGCCCAATACGAAAGAGAGGGTCTTTTAATGGCATGGGCCTCCGTTTTCTTTTGCTCTCTCGGAGAAAACCATTCGTCCGGCACTTCATGATGCGGATTCGGTTGATCCTGCTGCAAATGTATACTCATGCCTTTCCTCCTTTCTGATGCAGCTGAATCCTTGGATCAAGCAGGCGATACGCCACATCGACAATGAAAAGAAGTGTGATTAAAATGATGCTGTAAAAAACAGTGGTTCCCATGATGACAGGATAATCACGGTTGTTAATACTCTCGACAAAGTATTTTCCCATGCCAGGAATCGCAAATATTTTTTCAATGACAAAACTTCCTGTTAAAATGCTTGCGACAAGTGTGCCAAGAATAGTCACAACAGGCAAAAGCGCATTTCGAAGTGCATGTTTAAACACAATTTTAAAGGGAGAAAGTCCTTTTGCTTTAGCAGTGCGAATATAGTCCTGAGACAGCACTTCAATCATGCTCGATCTTGTTAACCGGGCAATAATGGCCATCGGACTAACGGCAAGAGCAATGGTTGGCAGCACCATATGCATCGGACTTGTCCACATCGCTGTAGGAAAGAGCTTCAAATTCACAGCAAGCTGCTGAATTAATAAGGTAGCAAAGATAAAGTTTGGAATGGATATACCGAAAACAGCAATGGTCATGGCGATATAATCAATCAATCCATTGTGCCGGAGGGCAGCCATGACCCCTAGCAGGATGCCGGATATGACAGCAATCAATATTGAGATAAGACCAAGTTCTAATGAGACTGGGAAGCCTCTCGCCAATAGATCATTGACACTTTCAGAAGGCTTTTTAATGGAAGGACCAAAATCAAAGGTAACGATGGATTTTAAATAGATGACATATTGAACATACAGTGGTTCGTCTAAGTGATAGTAGCTTTCGAGGTTTCGCTGGACGGTTTCGTTTGTATTTCGTTCTTCATTGAAGGGCGATCCTGGGATGACCTTCATTAAAATAAACGTTAACGTCGTAATCGTTAAAATCGTGGCAATCATCGCAATAAAACGCTTGAGCAAAAAGCTGGTCATCTGCCGTCTCCCCCTCGCTTAACAAAATGTTGTACGTGCGGCAAGCTCTGTCATGACAAGCATCGCTTGGTAGGCTTCTAATATATTCTCTGCTTGATACGTCACCGTTGTTGTCCCTTCAATAATGGCAGTACCAGGCATTAAATTCGCCCATTCAGCTTGTCCATAATTGGCAAACTCAATCTTCAGCAGCGGCTGATCAGGAGGCGTCAGCGGCTTGATGTGATGAATCTGTTTCATTGCGGCTTCCACTTGCTGTGAGATTTGTTGGTTGACTTTGGCAGGAGTGAGACATTTCACAGCAGATCTTGATATGGTCTCTTTCACTGCCACTGTTTTCACACCAGGCATCAGCTTCTCTGCTTCAAGAGCTGCTTGATCGTCTCCGCAAACAAGAATCACCGGCACACCATAGTAGCCTGCAACATACGCATTAAAGCCCATTTCACCAATTGGATGATCATTTATGTAAAAATGTCTAACACCAAAAATCATACTGTGGGACATCACACCTTTCATAGACGCCCTCGCATGATAGCCTAAAAAAACAGCAGCATCATAGGTTTGATCTAACCCTTGAACCATTGAATAAGGCTTGACGTCACCAGATATAAGAGATGCTTCTTCATGCAATTCTTCAATCAACAAATTATTCATTTTAGAATGACTGTCATTGACCAAAATATTGGTTGCGCCATGCTGAAGAAGTGCCTCCACACAGGCATTCACTTCACCCGTCATGATCTTTCTGCCCCGTTCATAATTGTGCTGACGGGCATCGACAAATGTATGATCAGCTAGACCAGTAATCCCCTCCATATCGACAGATACATAGAGCTTCATTCCCATCCCCCTTAAATTAAACTTAAAATTTGTGTATATTTTTCTAAATTTTCTAAAAAATTATATGATTACTTGATCGATTTTTCAATACAATGTCTGAAAATAAGGAAATTAGACTCAGATATTATAGATCAAAAGACTGTATGACAAAGGATTTTTTTAACAAATAAAACACCACTAACTATGTCTTTAGTGGTGTTTGTCTGCTTCGTTAATCTGTGATTTCAGCTGTTCATATTTCTTCATCGTTTGTGTAAATAGATCATCAAACATCTGAGGTGCCTGCTTTTGAATAACCTCGGCGCCTTCTCCTGTAATGCCCCCTTTTGTCGCCACTCTATCGACGGTTTCAGCAAAGGTGAGGCCCCGTTCTACAAGGACTTGACCTGTGCCTAAAAGGGCATACGTTAAAAATTCATACGCTTCCTCTAAGGAAAGCTCACTATTTCTCACAGCAGCTCTCGCCATTTCTTCAAAAAGAGCAGCGATAAAACCAGGAGATGAGCTCGTCAAGTTACTCGCCGCATCGAACTTGTCTTCTTCAACTTCACGTACGATGCTAAAAGCTGAAAGCAGGCGGTGCAAACACGCCTTTTCTTCCTCTCCAGCAGTTTCACCATGCGCAACGAGGGAAACGCCCGTTCCAACAGCTGACGTGAGCGTTGGGATGTATCTGGATATTGGTTGAGTCGTATGCTTTGATAACTTGTCTAACGTCACAGCCGCGGCTACTGACACAATATGTACCGATTTAGCTGCTGAAGACAGTTGATCGAGTACATCAAGTACAGCAAGCGGCGGCACGCAGATAAAAAGTACATCACATGACGCAGAAAGTTCCTCTAATGAGCAGATGTTTATTTCTTGATGCTTGTCTTTAAGTTGAAGCAGGCGGTCCGTTTCACTTCTTGTATGGATCATGATTTGATGGGCATCGAGCACTTCTTTTTCCAGCCATTTTTGCACCATCATATCAGCCATGCTTCCATATCCAATGATTCCAATTGTCTTCACAGTTTAATCTCCTCTATTTTGCTTAGATTCACTACTTATTTTAACAATTTCCCACAATGTTTTCATTTTTATCCCACACTTTTTTCTTACGATCAAGTCAGTATCCACAACAAAAGGTAAAACCCCCTTAAACCCATACATGAAAAAATGATGAAAGAGAGTGATTTGAATGACACATCACAAAAATGAACAACAACCTTCTCAAGAACTTCAAACAACGGAGCAGCCGCAAAAACGAAAGAAGAAGCCAAACGGCTGGTTTAAGCCATTTGTCAGCGGTGTTGTAGGCGGTACGCTGGCGTTAGGTGTGTACGTCCTTTCGCCATATGCCCAGCACGCATCAGACAACACAGCACATAATTCAGCAGTGGTATCGACAAATGATACAAGTGCCAATTCGTCAAAAACAACCGCCGTCCAAACATCACATTCATCGAGCAGCATCTCCAGCATGGTGGAAAATGTATCACCAGCCATTGTCGGCATTACAAACTACCAAGCGCAAAGTCAAACAGACACGAGCTTCGGCGATTTCAATACGCCTTTTGATGAATCACAGCAAAATAAAAGCAGTCAAGAGGAAAAAACAGGTACAGGCTCAGGAGTGATTTTCAAAAAATCCGGCAGTAAAGCCTATGTCTTAACAAATAACCACGTCATTGAAGGGGCAAATAAACTCACAGTATCCTTACACGATGGCAAAACCGCCAAAGGTAAACTGGTTGGAGCTGACCCGCTGACTGACCTAGCTGTTGTAGAAATTAGCAGCAGTCACGTAACGAAGGTTGCGGCATTAGGCGATTCCTCCTCGCTGCGTGCTGGGGAAACCGTCATCGCGATCGGAAACCCGCTTGGTGAAGATCTATCAAGAACCGTGACACAAGGAATTGTCAGCGGTGTCGACCGAACAGTCTCGATGAACACATCCTCAGGTGAAAGCAACATTAATGTCATTCAAACAGATGCAGCTATTAACCCAGGAAACAGCGGCGGCCCGCTTCTTACGACAGATGGAAAGGTTGTGGGGATCACGAGTATGAAAATTTCTGAAACAGGTGTTGAAGGCATTGGATTCGCGCTTCCAATCAATGATGTCAAACCAATCGCCGATCAGCTTCTCGCAAAAGGAAAGATTGAGCGTCCATATATCGGCATCAGCATGCTGGATCTCGAACAAGTCCCGGATGTGTATCAGAAAGAAACACTCGGTCTCAAAAATAGTCAGCTTGATCAAGGCGTATACGTCAAAGAAATCGCCGCAGGCTCACCTGCCGCCAAAGCCGGCTTAAAGTCTGAGGATGTCATTACCGCCATCAATGGGAAACAAATCAAAACCGGAAGTGAATTACGTCATGAACTATACACGAATACGAAAGTTGGAGACACCGTAAACATCACACTCATTCGAAACGGAAAAGAAGAAACGAAGAAGGTGACATTAACACAAACTGAATCTAAGCAGGTAAGTTCCTAATGCAAAAGAAAAAGGGCTAAAATCAAGATGATTTTAGCCCTTTTTTCTTTTCAGCGTGATAGAAAACCTTTGCAGATCTGACAAAGAATGCGAGGGTTTGTCTATACGCTGAGCAGCTCATCATGAGCTGCTTTTTTATGATGACTGAATTGGCGTTAATCTTTGTTCTATTTCTGCTCGTTTGTGCTCTAGAAATGGCGGAAGGGCTAATTGATCGCCAAGCTCATCTACTCCTTCGTCGACTGTAAATCCAGGGCCGTCTGTTGAAATTTCAAATAAGATACCATTCGGTTCTCTAAAGTAAAGGGCTTTAAAGTAGAAACGTTCCACAACACCAGAGTTCGTGAAGCCTGCTTTTGATATTTTGTCATACCATTTTTCCAGTTCCTCTGCATCTTCCACGCGAAAGGCTACGTGATGCACACTTCCTCTGCCGGAACGCTCAGAAGGCCCTTCAGTTTTTTCGATCACATGAATTTCTGTTCCAGCACCGCCATTTCCTGACTCAAAAATGGTCACGATCTCACCATCATTTGATTGTTCACGCGCTCTTTCGGTGAAGCCAAGGATGTCTGTTAAAACACGGATCGTTTTGTCCGCTTCTGCAACAGTTAATTCCACTGGACCCAAACCTCTAATGGCAAACTCTGCCGGAATATCATCATGCACTGGCGGTGAGCCTGCTTCTTGTGCGTTCGGTTCTACTGTTAAAAATAGCTGCTGCCCTTCTGGGTCTTGAAAGCGCAAGGCAGGTCTGCCCCCTCTCAAGGAAGCCGTTTCTTGCTGTACGTCTGTCTCTTCAAAACGCTTTTCCCAAAATGAAAGTGCTTCTTCAGAAGAAACGAGAAGGCCTGTGCTTGTGATCGCGTTTGTTCCTTTCAAACGACGAGCGAGCATTGGAATTTCAAAGAATGTGAGCTCCGTTCCCGGTGAAGCGACCTCATCTCCATAAAATAAGTGATACATAGATGGGTCATCCTGATTGACCGTTTTCTTTACAAGTTTTAAGCCAAGAATCTGGCGGTAGAAATCAACATTTTTTTGAGCATTGGCTGTTAATGCAGATACGTGGTGAATTCCATTGATTTTCATTACGTTCACTCCTATTTCTAAATATCTCGAATTCAAGATAATATCCTTATGAATAAAATAGGTCATTTCTCAAGAAAAGTCAACCATTTGGCTAGATGTTCGGTTTCTAACGATAAAATTAACATTAAATCAAAAATAATCTTTTATTGTTCGCTTTTAACGAAACATTTACCCTGATATCTCCAATAAACGAACACTTTTAAATACAAATACGAAAATCAGAAAATTTTTTTAATTCTTGTTTTCCTAAAATCGTATTACAATGAACAAAATACATGTCACAGTAACGTACGAAAGTGATGCAGGAGGTCGCGAGTAATGAACAAAGAACAACCAGCGTTAAAACAGGACATCGGCTTATTTTTCGCCCTATCTCTTGTCATCGGGACTATTATCGGGTCCGGCGTCTTTATGAAGCCAGGCAACGTCCTTTCCTATTCAGGAAGCTCAGATATCGCATTATTCGCTTGGCTGCTGGGCGGCATTTTAACCCTTGCAGGCGGACTCACTGTTGCTGAAATTGGTACACAAATCCCTCGGACTGGCGGATTGTATGCCTACCTTGAAGAAGTGTATGGTGAGTTTTGGGGCTATTTATGCGGCTGGGTGCAGATTATCATTTACGGACCTGCCATCATCGGTGCGCTCGGTCTTTATTTTGGTTCATTGTTAGCTAATTTATTTTCTCTATCTTCTTTATGGTCGACAACAATTGGCATTATCACTGTTTTATTTTTATGTTTAATTAACATCATGGGAACAAAATACGGCGGCTTTGTTCAAGGGCTGACCACCATCGGAAAGCTTGTCCCGATTGCCGCTATTATTGTGTTTGGCTTATGGAAAGGAAACGAAAATATTTTTATGGCTGTCAACGATAGCATCGCTCAAATGAACTTCGGTGCAGCGATCTTGGCTACGTTGTTTGCCTATGACGGCTGGATATTGCTTGCAGCACTTGGCGGTGAGATGAAAAACCCAGAGAAGCTGCTTCCTCGTGCAATGGCAGGCGGGATTTTAATCGTCACGGCTTGCTATCTCTTTATTAATGTCGCTCTTTTGCACGTGTTACCAGCAGATCAAATCGTACAGCTTGGAGAAAATGCGACAAGTACTGCTGCGACAATGCTCTTTGGACCAATCGGCGGTAAGGTCATTAGTATCGGCATCATCATTAGTATCTTTGGCTGTTTGAACGGAAAGGTTCTTTCATTCCCACGTGTGATTTTCGCGATGGCAGAGCGAAAGCAAATTCCTTTCGCAAACGCGATCTCACGTATTCACCCTACATTTAAAACACCGTGGATTGCTGTATTTGTACAAATTTTGATCGCCATTGTGTTTATGGTCGTCAGCAATCCAGAAAAGCTGTCAGAGGTTTCGATCTTCATGATCTACATCTTTTATGTCATGGCCTTTTTCGCAGTCTTTAAACTGAGAAAACAAAACAAAGGAATCGAACGTGCTTATAGCGTACCACTTTATCCGCTCACACCAATCGTTGCGATTATCGGTTCTTTATTCGTCTTAATCAGCACCATGATCACCGACTGGAAAAGCTGTCTCATCTCTATGCTGATCGGGATTGCTGGACTGCCTATTTATTATTATATGAAAAAAACACACAAAAAAGCAGAGCGCTAATCAGCTCTGCTTTTTTTATATTGCTTAATCACTTTGTATGATTCGTTTAAATATCTCATGAGCCGGTATGGCTTACTAAGCACGCGGATTGGGAGTCTTGAGATAAATCCATTCAAATTCGCCTTATATTCCTGCGTCATCCGCTTTGGCTTTGTCGCAATTTTTTCGTATACTTCTTTGTAAAATTCCTTCATGATGTCGACTTTCACACTGATCTTCTGATGACACTCTGTACACTCAACGCTTTTCATCTGATCATTCACATAAACGATGCTGTGGAGGGTCTCTTCTTGGCACCGAGTACAATGTAGGTTCGCTTCCATTTCGGTTTTCTTCAAGATACACAGCTCCTTTCTCGTTTGATGTTGCTCTTTTTATACAATTCGATGGCTACTCGCCGTTTATTGGACGGAAGCTTCCTTTAAAATGGCTGCGGCCGTTAGTTCGTCTGTCACCAGTACTTGAATAAAGCCGCCATTTAAAGCCCCTAAAATACTTTCAGCCTTATGGGTTCCTTCTACAACAGCGATGACCGTTTTGACGCTCTTTAACTGCTCCAGTGATAAACCAATGACCTTTTGGTTCAGTTCATCTTGGACAGGTTTGCCTTGACCGTCAAAGAAACGAAAGCCAATATCACCAACAGCCCCTGATTGCCTTAAACCAGATAAATCTTCTTCTTTTAAGTAACCAACTGTTTTTAACGTTGAACCTTTATGCGGGTTGCCAATACCGATGAGGGCAATATCTACATTTTTACCTTCTTCAAGCACAGCTTCTATATCCTGCATTGCCATGAGCCGCTCTTTTAATTCTTCTGTTTCTAAAATCGCCGGGGCATATAAATAGGAACACGTGCCATTCATTTTCTTTGCCAGCTCATATGCCAGCTGATTGGCATGAATGTCGACTGCCTGCCTGCCCATTCCGCCCTCTAATGGAATGACCTTCACATCATTTCTTCGCTCGAACGGGTATTCCTTTACAAGCTCAGACAGTGTAGTTCCCCATGAAATGCCGATTTTCTCCGCGTCTTTCATGTTTTTAGATAAATAATAGGCGCCTGCTTGACCGACTGCCCGCTTCACCATCTCAGACATTGTCCCGACGCTTGGGACAACGACAGCATCTGTTAATTGAAAAGTTGTTTCTAGCTGTTTTTCCAGTTCCACCGTATGAATACTTTCATCTTTAATGTACACCTCAACGATTCCCACATCTTTTGCTTTTTGTAAGAGCTTTGAAATGACTGGTCTTGAGACATTGAGCTTTTTTGCGATTTCCTGCTGCGTCCACCCGTCTGTATAATAAAGATGAGCAACTTTGACGAGCTGTCGTCTTTCTTCCCAATTCAGCATGTGACATCATCCTTTTAATATACTATGATTCCCAGTATACCAAACATTCGTTTCTAATTGGCACAATTGTTATGAAAATGACAAAAAGAGCGATTACCTCTCCGCTCTTTTTCCCACCGTATATTTTGGCTGATACGTTCTCCCGCCGTCTAACAGGATAATTTGTCCGTGCAAGTAGCTTCCCTCTTCACTTGTAAGAAATAAAGTGAGTCCTGCGATATCCTCTGGTCTTCCTAATCTCCCGACAGGAATGAGCGATTGTAGCTGCCTTTTCTCCACCTCAGTAGGATAGAGCGTATCAAGCATTTGAGATTCAATCACGCGGGGTGCAATCACATTGATACGCACATGGTGTGCCCCTAATTCCTTTACAAGCGAACGCATCAGGCCAAAAGCACCTGCTTTTGAGGCGTAATACTGAATTCCACCGCCTGAGCCAGTGATAGCAGATCCTGATCCAATCACGACAATGCTTCCTTCTTGCCGCTCACATATATAAGGTGCTGACGCTTTGATGCAATAGTAAAGACCATACAAGTTCACAGCCAGTGTCTTTTTCCAAAGTAAAAAATCGACTTCTAAAAAAGGAAGTGATTTTGTCATCCCTGCTGAATACACAAGATGAGCAATGCCGCCTAGCTCCCTTTCAGCTGCTGAAATCATCTGCTGAACACTTTCCCACGATGAAACGTCAGCTTGAAATGTCAGCAGCTCAGAGTGCTGTTTTTTTAAAAGTGAAAGTCCTTGTTCATCTATATCAGACACAGCCACTCTGTGCCCTTCTTTTAAAAAACGCTCGGCAATTTCCTTTCCAATCCCTTGGGCACCACCAACGATGAGAACCGGTTTTTGATCATTAGCCAGCACTCTCACCCCCATCAAGCATAATCGCTGCACCATCAGTAAATGCGCCATATGATGTACTTAAAAAGACCGTCATATGGGCCACAGTCTCCTTGATTTGCTCTGCATTAGGAATCAAATGGAGAGGGGGCGGCAATAAGGCGAGCACCCGAATGCCTTTGTCTTTAAATTCTCGCGCCAGCCCTTTTGTCATGGCATTCAGCATGGAATTCGATGTCGCATGTGAAATCCCGCCATCACCTGTGATACTGCCTGATGACGATATATTAATAATGCAGCCTTTTTTCTGGTCAACCATGTGCCATACGGCAGCTTGACTGGAAAGAAAGACAGTATTCACAGCTGTTTCCACTTCGTCCATCCACTCATTAGGGTGAGCGGCATCAAGCTCCGCCTCAGCTCCTTGCGCTGCTTGATTGACCAAAATATCCAGTTTCCCGCACGTATCGATCACTTGCCTCAGCATACGCGTGGCATCACGCGGCGTTTCTAGCGGGTTCATGATGATACTCGCCTGACCGCCCATTTTTTGAATGTCTTCACAAATGGTTCTAGCCTTTGATTCATCATGAAATGTGTGTAAAAAAACATGTGCACCTGCCTGGGCTAAAGCCAGGCAGATGGCTTCTCCAAATCCATCTGTGCTACCTGTCACAAGTGCCGCTTTCTGATGAAGCTGGACGTGCACATGCATCTCCTCCCTATCCCTTGTTTGGCATTTATTTTCTCAGCTTACTCACGATATCAAGAGCTGCTTCATAAAAACCTTCTGAGATGGTCGGATGCGGATGAATCATTTTCGCCATCTCTTCTGCTGTTCCTTCTAAATACATAAAGGAAGAAGCTTCTGAAATCATTTCTGTGACATGCGGACCAACCATCGTTGCACCGATCACTTCACCATATGCTGTATCGTACACCAATTTAATAAAGCCTGTTTGAACACCTGCCGCTAACGCTTTACCGCTTGCCGCTAAATCAAATCGTTCAGTTTGTACGCTGAGCCCTTTGGCTTTTGCCTCTTTCTCCGTAAGACCAACACTTGCCACCTCTGGTAATGTATAAATACATCTAGGCATAATATCAGCATTCATTTTTTCAGGCACGCCGCAAATATTGCTGACCGCAACAGCAGCCTCTGCCATCGCCGCATGAGCCAGCTGATAACCGCCGGCGACATCCCCAACTGCGTATACACCTTCAGCACTTGTCTGCATCCGATCATTCACCTTGATAAACGGACCATCATGCTGAAGATCAAGCTGGTTAACAGCTGATACATTCGGTCTTCTTCCAACGCAGACAAGCAGTCTTTCCGCTGTAAAGATGTGCGTCTCCCCTTTATCATCTGTTGCATGAACCGCTTTGACTCCTTCGCTTTCCGTCACCTCTGTCACAGTGGTTTTCTTCGCGATATGGATGCCCTTTTTCTTGAGTTCTCTTTCTAGCAGCTTAGATGCTTCTTCATCCTCTTGCGGGATAATGGACGGTGCCGCTTCAATAATGGTGACTTTTGATTGAAGACTTTGGAAGATACAAGCAAGCTCAAGACCAATGACGCCTCCGCCAATAATGACGACAGAAGCAGGAATATCTGGGATGTCAAAGATTGTATCACTTGTATCAAATGAAATATCTTTAAGCCCCGGTATTGGCGGAATAGCTGGTGTAGATCCAGTAGCAATGATTAACTCTTTCGTTTCAATCGATTCTGATCCATCTTGTTTTTCAATCTCAATCCGGTGCTTTGTCACCGCTGTGCCTCTGCCGTTATATACATCAATCTTTCCTTGCTTTAATAAAAAGGCGATTCCACCTCTGAGCTTTTCAATGACTTCATCTTTGCGCTTTCTCATTTTATCGAAGGAAAGAATCATGTCACCTGTTTCGATTCCCCAGCTTTTCGCCTTCTCGATTGATTCAATGACTTCTGCATGTTTCAGCAGGGTTTTTGAAGGGATACAGCCTCGATTTAAACAAGTACCGCCTAGAAAATCCTCCTCAATCAAAGCAACCTTCCGTCCGCGCTCAGCCGCTTGAAGGGCGGCAGTATACCCGCCAGGCCCTCCGCCAATGACTGTCAGATCATACGTTTTCGTCATCCGATTCATCTCCTACATTAGCAATTCAAATGGTTGTTCAAGCACTTTTTTAAGGTCTGTTAAAAAGGCAGCCGCTGGTGCGCCATCTACTACTCGGTGATCAAACGATAAACTGACACCCATCATTGGCCGCACCTGAATTTCTCCATCTACTGCAACAGGTTTATCTTGAATCCGTCCTACACCTAAAATCGCCACTTCTGGCTGATTAATGATCGGGGTAAAGGTATCAATGGCATACATGCCTAAGTTACTAATCGTAAAAGTGGATCCTTTCAGCTGGTCAGGAAGCAGTTTTTGATCGCGTGCGTTTCGGCCAATTTCTTTCGCTTCTTTTGTTAGTTGTTTTAATCCTTTTTGATTCGCATGAGAAATGACTGGTACCATCAAGCCGTCTTTCACTGCAACAGCGAGACCAATGTGTACATCTTCATGGAAATGAAGCTCATTTTGTTCAAATGTCATATTGATCTGCGGGTGGCGCGTGAGTACATGGCTGACCGCATGAATGATGATTTCTGTGAACGACAGCCGGTAGCCTGTCTCTTTTTCAATCGCCGGAAGTAACTGCTGACGCACTTCTTTCGCTTTCGTCATATCAATTTCACTTGTTAATGTGACGTGCGGTGCTGTAAAGGCACTTTGTGACATGCGATCAGCAATCACTTTTCTCATGCCAGCTAATTTTTGTGTTTTCACAGGCGAAGCCTCTTTTGTTTGCGTTGCTGCTTGTACGTCACTCTTCATGATCTTACCGTGAGCGCCAGATCCAGAAACTGCTGCTAAATCAATTCCTTCACGAGCAGCGACTTTTTCTGCAAGTGGTGAGACGCGCTGGTCTTTCTCGCTAGAATGAACGACTGCCTCGACGTCCCGCTTTTGGACTCTGCCTTTTGGCCCTGTGCCAGATACCTCTTGAATCGCCACATGATGATCCTTTGCCGTTTTTCTCGCTGCGGGCGTGGCACGTACTTTTTCATCAGATGTTTTTGGGGCTTCAGTAGAACTGGATGATGCCGTGTCTGGTGAAGACGATTCGCCGCTTTCTGAGGAATCTTCATCAGCCTGTGCTGGCGGCTCGCTTGGCACCTGTTCATTTGCCTCTCCGATATATCCAATAACAGCATTGACTGGAATTTGATCATCAGCTTCGTAGTATTTCTTTAGAAAAATGCCGTCATCATAGGCTTCCACCTCGATGTTGATCTTGTCTGTCATAATTTCAAAAAGAGGCTCACCGATTTCAACCGAATCTCCTTCTTCTTTCAACCATTGAAGTAAGGTTCCGATCTCCATCGTACTGCTTAGCTTCGGCATAAATATCTCTTTTGGCATGATCTTCTCCCCTTTATTTAAGAGCGTACAAGCTCTTTTGCTGCTTCAATAATATCTGGCACTTGTGGAATGACCGCTTTTTCCAGCGTCGGGTTGTATGGTATTGGGACTGCAAGGCCGCCAAGTCGTTTAATCGGCGCATCTAAATAGTCAAACGCTTCACTTTCCGCTATCATACTTGCAATCTCTCCACCGTAGCCTCCTCGTTTGACCGCCTCATGAACCACGATACATTTACCTGTTTTCTTCACAGATTCGATAATGGTTTCTTCATCTAATGGGACAAGTGTTCTTGGGTCAATGATTTCAACATCGATTCCCTCTGCTTCTAGTTCCTTCGCCGCTTCTAATGCTTTGTGTACCATAATCGCTGTTGCTACAATTGTGACGTCTTTCCCGCTTCTTTTCACATCAGCTTTCCCTAAAGGAATCGAATAAGGCTCTTCAGGCACTTCGCCGATTGTTTTATATAAAAGCTTGTGCTCGTAGAAAATGACAGGGTTGTCATCATCCATTGCTGCTTTTAAAAGTCCTTTGGCATCATAAGCTGTTGAAGGCTGAACTACCTTTAATCCCGGAATATGAGCCATCCACGCTTCTAAGCTTTGTGAATGCTGCGCTGCGGCACCCGTTCCTGATCCTGCTGGTGTTCTCACAACGAGTGGTACTTTTCCTTTTCCGCCAAACATGTATCGTGTTTTGGCTGCTTGGTTTACAAGCTGATCCATTGCGATTGTAATAAAGTCAGAGAATTGAAGCTCTAAAATCGGACGCATACCTGTCAAAGCCGCTCCGACTGCACCTCCTGCGATGGCAGCCTCAGAGATTGGTGTATTGCGTACGCGCTCCGGACCGAACTCTTCAATCATGCCGCGCGTGACCCCAAAAGCACCGCCATATACGCCGATATCCTCACCTAAAATGAATACATCTTGGTTCTCTCTCATTTCCTGACTCATAGCCTCTCGAACGGCTTCTAAATATGAAATCTCTCTCACTGTTGTTTTTGTCACGTGATTCCCCTCCTAATTAGGCGTATACATCCTCTAATAGTGTATCGATTGACGGTTCTTTACTGTTTTTAGCGAATTCTACAGACGCTTCAATTTCCTGCTTCGCTTCTTCCTGCAAGGCCGCTGCCTGCTCTTCTGTCAAAACATTCAGTTCAATCAAGAGAGACTTAAAGCGCTTGATTCCGTCTTTTTGTCTCCACTCTGTTTCTTCTTCACGTGTACGGTATTTTTTCGCATCACTCTTAGAGTGACCTTTCCAGCGATACGTTTTCATTTCAATAAGTGATGGACCTTCTCCAGCTCTTGCGCGGCTGACTGCTTCATCTACTGAGTTCATAATCTCGACCATGTCATTTCCATCAATCGATTTCCCAGGTATTCCATAGCTTTCTGCTCTTGTTGAAATGTCTTCAATGTTGATCATTTCTTTTACAGGGCCAGACATGCCGTACTGATTGTTTTCACAAATGAATACAACAGGCAGATCCCAAATGGATGCAAGATTTAGCGCTTCGTGAAAGCTGCCTTCATTTGTCGCTCCATCTCCGAAGAAACAAAGAACAACATAGCCTTCCTGTTTCATTTTAGATGTGAGCGCTGCACCTGTTGCCAGCGGGATACCGCCGCCAACGATTCCATTTGCGCCAAGGTTCCCTTTTTCTAAATCAGCGATATGC
Source organism: Bacillus sp. lyk4-R2A-2 (assembly GCF_030209735.1). Taxonomy (NCBI): domain Bacteria; kingdom Bacillati; phylum Bacillota; class Bacilli; order Caryophanales; family Bacillaceae; genus Bacillus; species Bacillus sp. lyk4-R2A-2. Next base: position 319,512 of record NZ_JARVRK010000004.1, on the reverse strand, counting down.
ATCGAGCCGCCTTTTCCTTTGCAATAGCCAGTCTCACGTCCGAATAGTTCTGCCATCATCTTATTGACCTCTGCACCTTTTGCAATACAGTGACCATGTCCACGGTGCGTGCTGACGATCTTATCTTCGTCCTTTAATACGGCAATTGATCCAACAGCTGACGCTTCCTGTCCGACACATAAATGAGTGGTTCCATGGATAAGTCCTTTGGCAAAGAATTGATCGACCTTTTCATCAAAATATCTCACTAACCACATTTGTTTATATAAATCTGCTAATCTCTCATGACTAATCTGTTCAGGCAAAGTGATTTGTTTTTGCATTTCTTCTCTCCCCTTTACATTTGTTCTTATATGTTACATTTGTAATTATCATACGTTTAAGTATCTTTGAAGTCAAGCATTTCTCTTTCATTTTTAAGCGTTTTCATCTTTTATCAGAAAAAAAGAGAAAGGCAAAGCCCTTTTCTAAAGAACTTCTCTTTCTCTTCCAATCTCCTAGGTTCTCATTCATCTGGGTACATCATGATTTTGACACTCTCACCTTCAGGGTGCCTTGCGCATTCTATCGCCTGAAGGAGCTGACTTAACGGATAACGATGCGTCACCATCTTTTCTGTGTTGACCACTTTTGCTCTTAGAAGTTCAAGGGCTTCGAGGTAGTGATAAGGATGTGAGGAATAGGCTCCTACTACTTTCACTTCATCATGGAAAAATCGATCAGCCGGAATGGAGACGTCTCCCTTTGGAAAATGAGCAAACACTAAAATCGTTCCGCCTCTCGCTACCGATTGAAATGCTTCTTTTAAAAGCGCACTACTCCCAACAGAAATAATGACGAGGTCTGCTCCCTTTCCATTTGTTTCTCTCATGACCCGGTCTTCCACCGGCTCAGAGGCTGGATGAAAAGCGACGTCTGCACCTAAATTTCTCGCTTGCAGCAGCCGGTTCTCATTCACATCCGTTATCATCACTTTCCCAGCTAAGTAATGTTTGGCAAGCTGTAGTTGAATGCAGCCAATTTGCCCCGCTCCAAGGATCAGTACAGAATCTCCTGGATGAACAGGTGCTCGTTCAAACCCGTGCAGGCAGCAGGCGACTGGCTCCACCATCGCCCCTTGCTCATATGAGACATCATTCGGGAGCTTGCCCATTGTGTGCTTGACATGTAATGCAGGGACGCGGATATACTCTGAAAACCCGCCTGGCTCTACATTAGTGGCTGCAAACTGCGGACACATTGTATAAAATCCCTTTTGACAAAAGTCACAGGTGAAGCAAGGTACATGGTGCGCAACATAAACCCTGTCTCCCGTTTTTATATTTGTCACATTTTTTCCGGTTTCAACAACATCTCCTGCGATTTCGTGCCCTAGTACCGTTCCAGGAGGTACCGTCTCATGTGTTGCTTTGTAAATATCTGTGCCGCATAAGCCGCAGGCACGCATTCTTAATAGCACTTCATCATCACCAATCGCAGGCCGGTTCCGCTCCTCATACCGAATGTCCTCTGTAGAATAAAAGACAGCTGATTTCATGTAGCTGCATCCTCCTTTTCATCACCTTTCGCAAAATCCTGCAACGTTTGCACAAGCTGCTTGTACTCACTCATCTCACTGGATATCCAGTAACGTCCTCCGAATATGCGAGATGGGCCCACCCTGACATAGACTTTTCCGATATGAGGGTATGGCTTGATAAAAAGCTTTCCTTTAATATCAGAGAGCGCATATGTGTGCCATCTGCCAAACGCTCCGATTTTGAGTTTATCTTCACTAATGATGACGTTTGTCGGCTGGTTCAGTCCAGTGATGCTAGAAAGCATGAGGATAGGCAGCGTATAAACGCCTAACACAGCTAACGGTTCAGGCCCTGCTGACATTAACGTATAAAGAGACCAAAGAAAAAACAGACAGATGAGTATGGCTGGAAGAAAAATAGACAACACTGCAGACGTTCGGCTATAAGCATGATGCTGCATGAGACGTCCTCCTTTCAGATACATAGAAGGAGCCGGGAAAGCAAAGCTCCTCCATAGAATGATTGTTTACTTAATATGATCGATGATTTTTTCAATATCATCTTCAATGCCAAATCCAGTTAAAAAGGATAATGTTTGAATCACAGGCGTTCCTTTCGTATCACTCACTGGTGTTGTCGTTACGATTAAATCGGCGCCTTCCGCTTTTTGCGGGACTTCAGATGCCTTGCACTGTTCCACCACGACATCATATCCTTTTTCCTTTAACGTCTCTTCGACCTTTTTGGCAACAACCGTTGATGTTGCAACCGCTGTTCCGCATGAAACCAATATTTTCTTTGCCATAAGAATCCCTCCAGCTCTTTTATTGATCTTTCTGATCTAAGCCCATTTCTTTCGCATACTGCTTTCTAATATCATTTCGCACCCAGTACCATAGGAGCGCATAAGCCAGAGCACAGATGATGGCTGCAATAAAGTACGGGTTGCTCGGATCAAGAAGTCTCACCATGATCCAAGGAATGACGTGGGAACCAAGGTCAATACCTGAAATCATATTGGCTCCTTCTGGGAAGTCAAACCCGACTGCTTTCCCCATTGTTGTCGCAAGCGGTGCGAGATTCGTTGCGATAAAGAAGACAATCATTAATGTAAAAATACTGTTAATAAGACCACGAATAATGTTTCCACGAGCGGCTGCTACTGCCCATACAACTGTAAATGGTAGAACTGATAAGTCAGCAAACGGCAGCATGCCATTGTAAGGGAGAACGACTGCAAGTAGAATCGTAATCGGCACCATAAGAAGGGCTACCGCCATATTCGCCGGATGACCAATCACAATCGCTGTATCTAAACCAATATAGACATTTTTCCCAGGGAAGCGCTTTTGAATATAAGAACGAGCGCCTTCAGAGATTGGAATAAGACCTTCCATTAATAACGCAACCATTCTTGGCATTAGGACAAGAACTGCTGCCATTTGAATACCAAGCGTCATGACGCCTTTCGCATCATAGCCGCCTAAAAGACCAATAATGATACCAAGTATGAGACCCATCACAAGCGGTTCGCCAAAAATACCAAAACGTTTCTTCAATGTTTCTGGATCAGCATGAATTTTGTTTAAGCCAGGGATCTTGTCAATGATACGGTTGGACGCATACATAAGCGGTGCGAAGTTGACCGTTTCAGCATGAGCCATCGATACGCCTTTCAATCCAAAATGGTGTTCGATTGTCGGTGCCGTCCAATCAGCTAATTTAAGCGTGATAGCAGAGACGATCAAACCAACAGCAAGTGCCAAGAACATATTATGATAAGCGTAGTAAGTCACAGAGGCTGCGAAAATCAAATGCCAGAAGTTCCAAATATCCACATTCAGTGTTTTTGTAAAGTTAACGGACAATAAGATGACATTTAACAAAAGCACAAGAGGAATCATCAAAGGGGCAACAGGTGTACCGAAGGATATAGCCGCTCCAATCGGCCATCCAACATCCAAAATATCGAGCTTTAGGCCAAGGGAATTAACCATGGCTTTTGCTGCTGGCCCAAGGCCGCTCACAAGCAAATTAATGACAAGGTTGACACCGACAAACCCTATTCCGATCGTAATACCGGCTCGGAAGGATTTCTTAAAGCCTTGCCTTAAAATCATACCGAAAAGCGTCATAATAATCGGGAGCATAATAGTTGGTCCAAGGTCTAATATAAAATCGACAGCTTGCTTGATCATACATCCACCTCCTGGATTTTTCAGATAAAGCGCTTACATTATTTTGTGAAAGGCTATTGGTTTAATTCTTTCTGAAGCACAGCAACCGCTTCTTCATACGACGTCATATCAGACAGCTTCGTCATCACCTCTTCTTTTCTAAAAAGTGTCATGAGCTTCTCTAACATCACAAGCTGCTTACTAGGTTCAGAGATTGCTAGGACGAACACAATTTTAGCTAGCACAGTTTCATCAGGGCTCCCCATCTTGTGAAAGATGACAGGTTCCTTTAAAGTGGCTACACTAATCGCCGGTTTGTTCACATGCTCAGGATCTGTATGTGGAATTGCTACCCCAAAGGTCGCAAGTGGAAGGCCCGTAGGATATGTTTTTTCTCTTTCAAGCACAGCTGGTAAAAAGCTTGACTTAATATATCCTCCCGCCTCTAATCGCTCTGCTAAATATGTGGTCACCTCCTCTCTTGAAGATGCATCGTACTGCAGCTTGATCAGCTGTTCATCTAACTCAAACAAGTTGTTCAAACAACCACTCCTTTCATTTGGTATAAATATGAACACATGTAACAAAAAGAAAGAACATTTTGGAATAGAACCTTTTATAAAGCGCTTACAAATATGCATCCTGAAAAATGTTCAATGTTGTTACCTTTGTAAAGATATTATAATATTCTAAATTATAAGTCAATGTTCCTAGGGAAAAATTTATAAAAAAAGAGGCAGTCTTCTGCATCTTTCATCAACTCTGCTCTACTTCTTATTAAATGTGACTTCCTCTCTCTAATCACTCAGTACTTGCTCTTTGATGTCAGCAACAACATTATCATTCATACGGAAAAAAGGCCCTTAGCCATCGAAATACATACAGTCCTGTACTTCATAAATAGCGAAGCGTCTTCCGCTCTCTGATCAGCTATGTTTCATTTATTTAAATAAAAAAAGAAACGCCATCCTCAAGAGGCGCTTCTTTTCCCGGGAAATGTTCTTATTGGGCAGAGAGCTTTAAATTGACGCCAACGGCAGTTCCGTTTCTCGAGGAGTCAGCCACTCCAGTAAAGGTTCCTGCTTTTCGATCAATGAGTAGCGCTTGGACATTTCCTATATCAATAGGCGAATTGCCGAAACGATGTCCCATGTCATTAAGCTTTGTTCTCACATCGAGAGGGACACCTACTTCATAACGATAAGAAGTTGGGCTGTTTGTGTAAATTCTTGGTTCTTCAACTGCATCCTGAAGCTCCATCTCATATTCAAGCAAATTCAAAATGGTTTGTGAAACAGAAGCAATAATGGTCGTTCCTCCCGGTGAACCTACTGTCATGACAGGCTCATTATCTTTAAAAATGATGGTCGGTGTCATACTAGACAATGGTCGTTTATTCGGCTGAACTTCATTTGCTCCGCCTGGTCTTGCATCAAAATCTGTTAATTCATTGTTTAAGAAGAAACCATATTCCGGGACGAGAATCCCTGTACCAAATAACTGTTCAATGGTTGTCGTGAATGACACAACATTTCCCCACTGATCGGCAACAGTAAAATGTGTGGTCTCACCAATGGTTTTATCTTCAGGCTGCGGAACAATAGGAGATGGATTTTTTTCATCCTCATACGCCCACGGATCCCCTTCTTTCGGGTTACGATTCTTTTGATCTAATTGAATAAGAGAGGCTCTTTCTGAAATGTAATCATCGTCTAATAGTCCTTTTAGTGGAACATCTACGAACTCGGGGTCGCCGGCATATGCAGCACGGTCAGCATAGGAGAGATGCATCGTTTCAGCAAGTAGCTGATATTTTTCAAATGATTTGGGGTCATATTGAGATAGGTTAAAGTGGTCAAGTATTTTGAGAATTTGCAGCATAAACACCCCGCCTGAGCTTGGTGGAGGCATACTTGCAAGCTGGTATCCTTTATAGTCTCCCCAGATAGGCTTGTCAGTCTCGACCTCATAACGACCAATGTCATCAGTTGTCATCGTCCCGCCAAAATCCTGGACTGTATTTGCAAGTGCCTTTGCTACTTTTCCTTCATAAAATGCTTTGCTTCCTTTTTTCGCAATGAGCTTAAATGTTTTTGCAAGACCTGGCTGAACTAGGAGGTCTCCTTCTTTGAGCGGCTGATCATCTGGAAGAAAGATTGGCGCTGCGGCCGTTTTTTTCAATTTTCCTTGATGATCATCAATGGCTTTTGCCAGAACAGAATCGATTTCAAATCCATCCTCTGCAAGCTGAATGGAAGGCTTAATCAATTCCTTCATCGAGCGGGTTCCCCACTTTTCTAATGCCGCCTCAAGACCTTTCACAGTCCCTGGAACACCAACAGCATTACCGTGTGTGGATCGCTCAGCAAACGGGATGACTTTCCCCTCATCTGTTAAAAACATTTCTGGTGTTGCGCCTTGTGGTGCTCTTTCTCGACTATTGATGATGGATGTTTCTTTTGTCTTCCCATCATAAACCATCATAAATCCTCCGCCACCAATTCCAGACATCATTGGCTCTGTCACATTCAGTGCGTACTGGATGGCAACAGCAGCGTCAACAGCGTTTCCACCTTTCTTTAATACATCTGCACCCACTTCTGATGCGAGTGGATGGGCAGTAGCCACCATGCCATCCTTCCCAACAGCTACTTTATTCCCATGAGTTTCGTTTGCAGTGACCTGACTGACAGGCAGAAAAAACGAGAAAACCAACAGACATATGGACAAAATAGTTAGAGAAATGCGTTTCATACACAACACCCCTTCCATATTCTTACTTTGACCATACCGACTTCTTGACCAGAATACAATAGATTATTCTAAAATTTCTAAATTTTTCATTATATCTTCCTATATTCACCAAATATAAAGCGGATTTTCAAAACATATGACACATGTACTAAGTAGGGATAAAGACACTATCCTTTCATGACTTTGATTTCGCGGTATAATAAACGCATCACAAAGGGGGAAGAATGATGAATCAGCAGAGCACCTTATTTTGGGAAACTTATTGGAAAGAAAAATCAGAAAGCGCACCAATTGACGCATCTGTTTCCGCTTGGGCATTTGGAGCAGACCCAGATCATTTACTTGACCTTGTTCTGCAAGGGAAAAAAACAGCGACATGTTCTGGGCATCTTTTTTACGAAAAGGAACAGGAGCCGCTTCCAAAGGCAGGACAATATGCGGTCATTTTAGACAGCCATGACGAACCAAAAGCCATCATAGAGATCACACATGTAGATGTCATGCCAATGAATGAGGTTCCAGAATCATTTGCCCAAGCAGAAGGCGAAGGCGATCTTTCTTATAACTATTGGTACAAAGCCCATCAAGCATTTTTCACAGAAGCACTCAAACCGTACGGATTAGAATTTAAAGAAGACATGCTCCTAGTTTGCGAGCGATTTAAACTAATATATTCAGCTTCTTAAGCTTTAAGCGGCGCCAAGAATGGACCGCTTTTTTCATTTCTTTTCTCCTTTCTGAAAAAGGTGTGTTGAGAACACATCTTTAGGTCAGAATAAGATCAAATAGAAAAAGTGAAGAAATTTTCGACTACACCTGTTTTTTTTCGACAAAAGAATATATAATTATTTGATGTGTGCATTGTCTCATTTATACAATGGAGGGTTTTTACATGTTAAAAAGGAAAAAAGACAAGTTTTCCGTCTTGTTAACGGAAATTGCTAAAAATTTAGATGAAACTGCTGAGTATTTTGTTAGCTATAAAGTAACAAATCAAACCACTCTGAAAGAATTTTCTGACACATTGAAGGAATATGAGACAAAAGGTGATAATCATGTTCATACGATGATTAAAGAGCTGAACAAAGCCTTTATTACGCCGATTGAACGTGAAGACATTCTTCAATTGACGAATAGCCTCGACGATGTTTTAGATGGAATTGAGCATTTTTCAGCGACAATGGAAATTTATTCAATGACAAGCTCTGACGAACATATCGACAAATTCAGCCACTACATCAGAGAATGTGCAAAGGAAATTTTAATTACAATCGATTTACTGGCTGAAAATCGCTTAAAAGATATTCAACCACACGCAATCAAAATCAAAGAGATCGAGCATAATTGTGACAATCTTTATCGTAAATCACTAAAGAACTTGTTTGGAAAAGAAACGGATCCAATCAAGGTCATTCAATACAAAGAAATTTACGAAACACTTGAAGAAATTGCTGATTCCTGTCAAAGTGTTGCCAACAATCTAGAAACAATCATTATGAAGAATGCGTAACGGGGTTAGTTAAACATGGACACATTACTCATCCTTACCATATTTATTGTCATTTGTGCACTTGCTTTTGATTTCATCAACGGATTCCACGATACAGCAAATGCCATTGCCACTTCGGTTTCAACAAAGGCGTTAAAGCCTAGACATGCTATTATTATGGCAGCGTTCATGAACTTCTTAGGAGCAATGACATTTACAGGTGTGGCAAAGTCCATTACAAAAGACATCGCAGATCCTTTCACACTTCAAAACGGTTCTGTCGTCATTTTGGCTGCTTTAATTGCGGCCATTACTTGGAACTTGCTTACTTGGTATTACGGAATTCCGAGTAGTTCTTCGCACGCACTGATCGGATCAATTGCAGGAGCTGTTATTGCCTCTGCTGGTTTTGGCGCTTTAAACTATTCGGGGTTCATTAAAATCATTCAAGCACTGTTGCTTTCACCTATCCTAGCTTTCGTATTGGGATATATCGTGTATACCATTATCAAAATTATATTCAGAAACAACAATCTCGCAAAAACAAATAAACAATTCCGACGTGTTCAAATTTTAACTGCTGCACTGCAATCGTATACCCACGGAACAAACGATGCGCAAAAAGCGATGGGAATTATTACGATGGCTTTAATTGCAGGTAATTTGCATACAACTGACGACATTCCTTTCTGGGTACAATTCTCTTGTGCGCTTGCAATGGGACTAGGTACTTCTATTGGCGGCTGGAAGATTATTAAAACAGTCGGCGGTAAAATTATGAAAATTCGTCCAGTAAACGGAGTATCAGCTGACTTAACGGGTGCAGCTATTATCTTCGGAGCGACATTTATTCACTTACCTGTTAGTACCACTCACGTGATCTCATCTTCTATTCTAGGTGTAGGTTCTGCACACAGAGTAAAAGGAGTAAACTGGGGTACGGCAAAACGCATGCTCGTCACTTGGGTGATCACATTACCGATTTCGGGAACTCTAGGGGCTCTTATATACTTTGTGTTAAATGCGATTATCTAATATCAAAGACCTGTCAGACAGGTCTTTTTTTATTTGTCTGCACCCTTTTCCTGCAAGCCATTTTTTCATGAAGCAGGGTTTCCAATCATATCCATAGAAATGAATAAGTATCCATCTGTCTATGGGAGAGAAGAACATGCTATTATTTTTTCAATTGACCGTGTGGTTATTGCTAGGTGCTCTTGCTGTATATGTATTTGCCGTATGGCGCTTTGAACAAAAAGTAAAAGAAAAGATGTTTGCCATTCGTAAAACGTGGTATTGGATTTATGTAGCTGGTGCTGTTGTGTACTGGACAAATGACCCTTCTTCAATCTTCACCGATTGGATGCACTACTTGATTATTGCCGTTTTTTTTGCATTAACCGATGCATTCATCTTTCTCAGCTCCTATATTAAAAAACTCGGAAATCACGAACTGGAAACCGACACCCATCAACTCCTAGAACAAAATAACGATCTACTTCATTCTTACCTCAATAAGCTAAAAACGTACCAATACCTATTGAAAAATGAACCGATTCATGTATATTATGGAAGTGTAGAGGCATATATAGAGGGAATTGAACGGCTCATTTATTCTTTTGCCGACAAAATGAATATTCAAGCGGTTCTTTGTCCATACGATACGCAGGAACAAAAAGATGACCTGCTGCGGACACTTGACCAGCGCTCTCTTATTCAGGCGAAGCTTGACAGGCAGGAAGTCTATTACGATGATTTCGGCAAATTGGTGCTCATCCCGTTTTCTGTAGCAGATGATCACTTCGTCATTAAGCTCACCTCTGATGACATTGTCACTGAGTTCGACTATTTATTAATGACGTCACTTACAACAATTTATGACCTAATCTTGCCTGACGAAGAGGAAGGTGATGAAGATGGACCACGCACTTCAAGGGGATAACAACAATCGCAAGAAAAACCCTTTTAAGATTTTAAAGAAAAAGCAACATATTAGTATGGCGGATTACAAGGTAAGCCCCCATACTGAGCGTATTTTTAAAAAGAACGAACAGCTCTTGGATGAGTATAAAAATAAAAGGGCTTGATTACACTAAAGGACGCGGAACAAAATCCGCGTCCTGCTTCCATTTTCACATAGACTTGCATACAATAATCTATACGCTGCAACGATTGAGGTGCCAATAAATGAAAAAGAAAATCAAACAATTGAGATATGTTCAGTTTGCTGAATATAAGTCGTCGCCTTATATGCGTCGATTAAATGAGCAAAGTGAAGCAATCATCCAATCATACAAACAGAAACACTCACTTACTTAACAGCTTCAGAAGCTTTTCCTTCGTTTTAGGTCCGTATACCCCATCACTTGTCAGACCATTTACCAGCTGAAAACGTGCTACGGCGTTCGCCGTTTTTTCTCCGTAAACTCCGTCTATTCCTTTATTTGCAGCTGCTTTATCAGGATAAAAATAAACAGCAGCAAGCGCCTGCTGGACGAGGCGTACATGCTCTCCCTTTGTCAATGGAGAAGTCACCTTTAAAACCCCATCTGGCAGCTCATACAAGCTCTTTGCATCGTTACGATAAATTTTGAGAACCTGTCCAATTTGAATCTTGTTCGGATCGCTAATGTCATTCCACTTCTGTAAATCCTGAACTGTGACCCCGTGAGCTTTCGCAATACTCGTTAACGTATCACCGCTTTTCACGACATACGTGATGACCGTCTCCGGATCTTCTGCCGTTCCAATCCCTTTTTTAAATTCATCCCAAGTAGATAGAAGCTGGCGTGGACATGCTTTTCCAGACCAGTACTGATGTGTGACCACGTTTGCTAGCGGAATGTGATGTTCTTTTAACAGCTTTTGAATGAGCCATTGTGCATGTTTGACCGCTTGCTGAAAATTCCCATCTACATTCTCACAAATTTCAATTCCGATCGACTTCCGGTTACCATTCCCATGACCATCCCCTGCATGCCAGCCATTTTCATTTAACGGCAGATGCTGAAAGATTTCATGATCATCCACTGTAAAGTGCCAGCTCACCTCTGTCGTTGGGCTTTTTACATAGGCCGCATGACTTTTCGCATCCGCTCCCTTTGACGTGTTTGCTGTGTTATGCACCGTTACATACTCCGGTGTCATCGCATATCCTGGGCGGTTTCCGTTTCCAACTGGAATAAAATCTTGATAAATTTGTACCATGTACTGCACTCCCTTTTGCTAAATTGAATTGATCTTTCTCATCAATCGGTGGCATTCGTAAGACAATACTTGTTTGTTTTCATGAGAAGACTATGGTAAAATTTGAATTCAATTCACTCTTTTTAGTCGTGAAACGTGCAAAAATACAGAAAAAAACAGGAATTAATTCCATTTTTCCTTGATTTTATGTTAAAATTGTTAAAAATAAGCCGATAATAAAAGTAAGTAATAGCTCATTTAGCTATTTAGTCCTATATGGACTTTTCTTTTACGCCAAAAATAGAACATACGTTTGTATGGAGGTTTTCAAATGACTGGTTTTTTAACCCATTTAGAAGAAGATATTAAGCGTTTATATGCTCAATTACAAATAAGCGGTCCTGCTTATAGAGAGATGCAAAGGATCGCTTCTGAATTTCGCGTGTGGGTCCATTACGAGGAGACTGGCAGCATGATGATCCAGCATCAAGGTCTTTACAGTATTATCTTAAACAGATCCCTATCACCTGAAGAACAGTGGCAGGATTTCGCCCACGAGCTTTGTCATGTGCTAAAGCATACAGGCAATCATTTCAAAATGAACAAACTCTTTCGAGAACTGCAGGAGTTTCAGGCAAAACAATTCATGTATCACTTTTGTGTTCCAACCTTTATACTGATGAAAATGAAGCTTCCACCCCTTCGGCAGCAAGCCATTTTGCATATTGCTCAAACGTTTCACGTCACTTGGGCTTTTGCTGAAAAACGGCTTGCCTTATTCGAACAGCGAAAAGCAGGTATTCGCTTTCAACAGGAGTTTACGTCTTATTTAATGAAAGCAGAAAGAGTCGCTGAAAAAGAAGCAGTTTATCAAACGTAAATCATCGCATAAAAGTTTATTCATAAAGGGCTAATACTTGTTTGAGTACATTTGTGTACCGATAAAATTGTTCAGTTTGTGTATCTCGCCGGTATTGACGCCTAAAGTCTTGAAAGAATGCTCTTCTTTGCGCCTGACTAATTTCAAGTTGTACACTTTTTCCTGTCAGACATTTGTTATTGATATTATCAGGATGCGTTCCAGAAAAACGATCAGATTCGGCTAGCAGCAATGCTTGAAAGCCATTTTGCGTTAAACGCTTCACAGTTTCTGCCGCTCTTTCTCTGTCTGTACCTCCCACTAACGTTTGAAGCACCTCTGTTTCTCCGTAGCCATGAAGTGCAAACGTATAATGATGGGTATGCACTTCCGAAAGGCAAAGCGGCTCATCAAAGCGTGTACTTGTAATATGAAGAACATGATTGCCTTTTACTTTAAGGCCTTCAAATAAATACATAGAATAGTCACTAGAAATTTCATGAACAAGCTCACTCACGCCTGATTCAATTCCTCCAGCATGAGGAGACAAAACTAGCAGCTGGTCACCTTTCCGCTTGTGAAGAATTTGATAATCAATCCCTTTTCTTTCATGAGCGGAGAGCTCTTCATAATTTTCATACGTATCGATAATTTGCCTCATGTCATCTGCTCCATTTCTTTATATGAGCATAAGTCTACTGATCCCTCATTCTTTTGTAAAGAGGTTTCGAATCTTCCTTAAATTTTCCTTACATTTACGGCATTCTGTTGAATTTTGAGAAAAAATGACCGATAATTGAAACGAATAGAACTTTTGGACTATATGAATCTTTTTGTATTCTCTCTCATAAATTAGAAATATTGTGATCTACATCTGGAGGAATTCATGTTAAAAAAGAAAACCACCCTCACTCTTATCATCTTACTCCTTAGCTTCGCTGGAATTATTTATTGGAAATGCTTCTCTCTTCAAGGCGTGTCTCACGGAACATTCATCCGCTCGATGTCATCACCTGACGGAATGTACATCATCAACACCTATCAGCATAGCGGAGGAAAGCTAAAGGAAAACGCAGTCAGAGCAGAAATTGAAAACAAACTGACCCACCGCAAGAAAACGATTTACTGGAAATACCCTGATAAGGACCCTCTCATCAAATGGAAAAACGGACAGCTTGTTCAAATTGGACATGAGTTTTTAAATGTGGTGAAAGGCGACACCTACGATTATCGCTTTGATCAGAACAAGAGAAAATAACGCATCAAAAAAAACGAATCCCTCTTGGATTCGTTTTTTACGTTGACATGACGGTTTGCATGAATTTCTTCATATCCTTACTAACCGTCGTCAATCGATCGACAATTTCACTAAACTCTGTCACAAGTAAAGCCTGTTCTGATGAAGAACCTTTCATATGGTCCATACTTTCAAGTAATGTATGTATATTGGAGGAGATTCCTTGCAGTGAGCTTTCGATGTTTTCTGTTGCACGTGAAGTTTCACTTGAAAGCTTTTGAACCTCACTTGCTACAACACTAAAACCTGCTCCCTCTTTTCCTGCCCTGGCCGCTTCAATTGACGCATTCAATCCTAGCAAACTCGTTTGTTTCGAGATGCCTTTAATCATTTTTGTAATATCGGCTGTTTGTTTCGAGCTTTCAAGAGTTTGCTGCGTTTGTAAGGTCATCTCCTCACTTGTAGCAGAAAGCTCCTCTGAATGTGCCGCCACCACGTGCACTTTTTCTTGAATACTTTGAATAATGTCATTCAATGAATCCATATACGCTTCAAGCTCTATTTGATTTTTGAGTGGAAATCCTAAAGCGAGGGCACCAATCACTTGCCCATTTTCATCAAAAATAGGCAATCCCATCGCATTTAATGGTACTCCATACACTGATTCAGGCACAAACATACTCGATGTCTCACCTCTCAACGCTTTTTTCATATTCAGATCATCTGGTTTAATACGTTCACCAGCTCGAATTTGAAAATCAACATCTTTCGATGGCAAATACAGCAAAAATTTCTCTCGGTCAATGACACCCATCGTCACTTCATTTTTTAAAATCTGCATCATATAAGGTGCTGCTGTCACTATACTCTGTAGTATATCCATTTCCTCTACCCCCTTGTATTATTTATCGGTCGTTCTTCTTAAAATAATAGTTAATTTTTAAAAATAATGATGATGATGAAAGTTATTTCTCATATGTACGAGTAAAAAGAAGGAAATTCCCTCTTTATATTCAACAAAACGTAAATTTGCTATAATTTAAGTATCAACATATGATGAAATGGTCATGTAATCATTATATATATTCATTGGAGGCGCATGTTGTGAGACAACCTATGACATATGAGCGGGCGATCGTCATTGGCGGCGGCATGACGGGAATACTCGCTGCAAAAGTTTTATCAACGTTTTATCATCAAGTTTTCATTATCGAAAAGGACGAAATGCCAGACTCTCCTAAGAATCGTCTCGGCACTCCTCAAGCTTTTCATCCACATAGAATGCTGCCACTAGGCAAGCAAATAGTGGAACGTCTATTTCCTGGTTATACAAAAGAGTTACTGACAATGGGCGGATTTAATACGTGGCATCAAACCTCTCGTTTTATTACAAAAGATGGTGAGTTAACGCTTACTGATACCGAAGAAACAGCCGTCACAAGACGTGCCATGCTAGAGTGGGTGCTGATGCAAAGAATGTTAAATGAGGGACGGGTGCAATGTTTAGAAAAACATGAAGCCCTCTCACTTCAGTTGAAAGAGGGAACAAACCAAGTCATTGGACTGGTCGTGAAAGATCGGCATGAAAAACCAGGAAGCATTCGTGAAATGAAAGCAGACTTAGTGGTCGATGCGTCTGGAAGAATGTCTAAATTGCCAAAATGGCTGAAGGATGCTGGACTGACCTTACCACGGGCAGATGAATTAACGGTGTCACTCGGTTACAGCACAAGATACTACAAGATACAACCAGAAGCGCCATACCAGCAATCAATGGTCGTAGTGGGTCAGCCGGAAAGGCAAATCCCAACAGGACTATTTGAACGGGTAGATCATGATTTAGTAGCTGTTCTTCTCTCTGCAGCTGGCGGAGCACATTATCCAACAACAGACGCTGATCAATTTGATTCAGAAACAGCTGCACTCGCGCATCCCGCAATAGCAGATGCCATCACTCATTTAACGCCCTATACAAAGCCAAAAGGATTTAGAGTCCCTTCTTGCGTGAGATATCACTATGAACAAATGCACGACTGGCCAAGTGGATTATTGGTGATGGGCGATGCCTTGTGTACATTAGATCCCATTCATGGTCAAGGAATGACAAAGGCCGCACTCGAAGCACAAACTCTTGAGCGCATGCTCAAACAAGCACAAGAAAATGAGCGGCTATCTTTTGAAAAGGACACATTACAACAAATGCAGCACGCGAGTGAACTTGGCTGGTGGCTTTGTGCAATTGCTGATATGGCGTGGGAAGGCGTCGAGTTAAAAGGAGAAAAAACCATTCCTCATTTAACGTTTGTACAGGAATTTTTAAATCGCTACGTACAATACGCCATTGTCACAAAACAGCCTAAACGTCTTGAAGCGTATCACCGGATGCATTCTTTCTTAATAGAACCGAGAGACATCATCAACTTAGAACAGCTGCTTGACATGATTCAAGCTGACACTTCTGGAGAAACGGCTGAATGGTGGAGTCAGTGGGATCAAGAGGACGATAAACGCAATCGAGCTTTTTTCCATGAAGCGGTTCCTGACTTTCGTTTACAGCACTTGCTTTCATTAGATTGAAACAAAAAAAGCCCCTTAGTGGGGCTTTTTCATTAACGTAATAATTGAAGTACGTTTTGCGGCTGTTGGTTTGCTTGAGCTAACATTGCTTGAGACGCTTGAGAAAGAATGTTGTTCTTTGTGAACTCACTCATTTCTTTCGCCATGTCAACGTCACGAATACGTGACTCAGCAGCTGTTAAGTTTTCAGCAGAAGCACCAAGGTTGTTGATTGTGTGCTCGAGGCGGTTTTGGACTGCTCCAAGTTTAGAACGCTGGTCTGAAACTTGTTTGATCGCTCCATCAATGATTGCTAATTGATCGTTAAACCCACCTTCTTCATCTGCTGCAATTTCGGCGAAATCAGTTACTTTAATAGTAGAAACGGTTTTATCCTCAACTCCAAGTTTATCAGCAGACATTGCTTCAATATGAACTGACAATTGCTGCGCACCGTTAGCTCCAATTTGGAAAGTAAGTTTTTTCGGTTCTCCGTCTTCTGGTTCAGCAGCAAAAGTTCCATCAAGAAGTTTCTTTCCGTTGAATTCAGTACGGTCAGAAATACCGTTCTTATCTGTACCGTTCCCAATTTCCTGAACTAGTGCATCAATTTCCTCTTGAATTGCACCAAGGTCTGTTTCATCTTGTGTACCAGTGTTTCCAGCTTGAACGACTAGTTCACGTACACGTTGAAGGATTGAGTGAGTTTCAGTCAATGCACCCTCAGCTGTTTGAATAAGAGAGATACCGTCTTGAGCATTTTTCGTCGCCATTTCTAATCCGCGGATCTGACCACGCATTTTTTCAGAGATTGCTAGACCTGCTGCATCATCTCCTGCACGGTTAATTTTAAGACCAGAAGAAAGCTTCTCCATGTTCTTTTGTCCTGCTCCATTGTTTGCAGACAAACGGTTCAGTGTGTTAAGTGCTGCGATATTGTGGTTAATTCTCATTTCCTATTACCTCCATGTGTTTGAACCAATTGAACATCCTTGTCCAAAAGTTCTAAATTAGAATTTTTTTGTAAGCCTTACAATCCATTTATCGAACATTAATGGAATTTGTTTAACAAAAAAGGATTAAATAAGGAAAAAGCCTTATTTATTATGATCATTTCGCTAGTGTATATCAAATTTAAAGGTCATTTTTCATGATTTACCAGAGGGATTTAAGAATCATAAGACTGGGGGAAAATCGAAGAAAAAAACACCATAAAAAAAAGCCCCATTAAGGGGCCTGTCATTAACGTAGTAATTGAAGTACGTTTTGTGGCTGTTGGTTCGCTTGTGCAAGCATTGCTTGAGACGCTTGAGAAAGAATGTTGTTCTTTGTGAACTCACTCATTTCTTTCGCCATGTCAACGTCACGGATACGAGACTCAGCAGCTGTTAAGTTTTCAGAAGAAGCACCTAGGTTATTAATTGTGTGCTCTAGACGGTTTTGAACCGCACCTAGTTTAGAACGTTGATCTGACACTTGT
Organism: Bacillus sp. lyk4-R2A-2; assembly: GCF_030209735.1. Taxonomy (NCBI): domain Bacteria; kingdom Bacillati; phylum Bacillota; class Bacilli; order Caryophanales; family Bacillaceae; genus Bacillus; species Bacillus sp. lyk4-R2A-2. The sequence continues at coordinate 302,254 of NZ_JARVRK010000004.1, read as the reverse complement.
TTGATTGCATTATCAACGATATCTAATTGATCATTGAAACCACCTGCAGCACCTGCAGCAATAGTTGCAAAATCAGTTACTTTAAGAGCTGAAACTGTTTTAGTTGCATCAGCTGGGTCTGTTCCAAGTTTATCAGCAGACATTGCTTTGATGTTTACATCTAATTTTTGTGCTTTGTTTGCACCAATTTGGAAAGTTAATGTAGCTGTTTCAAAATCACCATTCAACAATTTTTTACCGTTGAACTCAGTACGATCAGAGATACCATTTTTATCCGTACCGTTACCAATTTCTTGAACTAGGTTATTGATTTCTTCTTGAATTGCACCAAGATCTGTATCGTCTTGTGTACCCGTGTTTCCAGCTTGTACAACTAGTTCACGAACACGTTGAAGGATTGAGTGAGTTTCAGTCAATGCACCTTCAGCTGTTTGGATAAGAGAGATACCGTCTTGTGCGTTTTTAGAAGCCATTTCTAGTCCGCGGATTTGTCCACGCATTTTTTCAGAGATTGCTAAACCTGCTGCATCGTCTCCTGCACGGTTGATTTTAAGACCAGAAGAAAGTTTCTCCATGTTCTTTTGGCTAGCACCGTTGTTTGCAGACAAACGGTTCAATGTGTTAAGTGCTGCGATATTGTGGTTAATTCTCATTTCCTATTACCTCCATGTATGTGGGACCTAACAGACGTCCTTGTCTGAAAAAAGTCCTTTATTCTAGGGCTTATCAACCCTACAATTCTTTTATCGGAATATTTCATAGGAAGTTTAACACTTTTTAATATTTATTTATTAATTTATCAGTCTTAATTCATGATTTAGTTCTATGGAAAAGACGTATTGTGTGCTCCTTTTAAAATATTAGTTCTTCTTATCATATTTTTAATTTAAAATATAAGTACGCACCAAGTGGGTCTCACATGATATATTCAGGATCTGCTTTTTTCAAATATCAGTAGACATAAAAAAGCCCCATAAAGGGGCCCTTCATTAACGAAGTAATTGAAGTACGTTTTGTGGCTGTTGGTTCGCTTGTGCAAGCATTGCTTGAGATGCTTGAGAAAGAATGTTGTTCTTTGTGAACTCACTCATTTCTTTCGCCATGTCAACGTCACGAATACGAGACTCAGCAGCCGTTAAGTTTTCACCAGAAGCACCAAGGTTGTTGATTGTGTGCTCTAGACGGTTTTGAACTGCACCAAGTTTAGAACGTTGGTTAGATACTTGTTTGATAGCTCCATCAACGATATCTAATTGATCATCGAAAGAAAGTGCGCCTGCAGCAGCAGGAGTGGCAAATTGTGTTACATCGATGTCTGCTACTGCGTGGTCTGCTTTAAGAGTTCCGTCAGCTTCTAATGCACCAAGTGCTGTAGAAGACATTGCTTCGATGTTCACATCTAATTTTTGTGCTTTATTTGCACCGATTTGGAAAGTTAATGATTTTGCATTAGCACCAGCTGCGCTGAAAGAACCGTCAAGTAGTTTCTTTCCGTTAAATTCTGTACGGTCAGAGATACCGTTTTTGCCAGAACCGTCACCAATTTCTTGAACTAGGTTAGCGATTTCTTCTTGGATAGCACCAAGGTCTGTTTCATCCTGAGTACCTGTGTTTCCAGCTTGAACGACAAGCTCACGTACACGTTGAAGGATTGAGTGAGTTTCAGTCAATGCACCTTCAGCTGTTTGGATAAGAGAGATACCGTCTTGTGCGTTTTTCGTCGCCATTTCTAATCCGCGGATTTGTCCACGCATTTTTTCAGAAATTGCTAAACCTGCTGCATCGTCTCCTGCACGGTTGATTTTAAGACCAGAAGAAAGTTTCTCCATGTTCTTTTGGCTCGCACCGTTGTTTGCAGATAAACGGTTCAATGTGTTAAGTGCTGCGATATTGTGGTTAATTCTCATTTCCTATTACCTCCATGTATATGGGACCTGACAGACGTCCTTGTCTGAAAAAAGTCCTTAATTCTAGGGCTTAACAACCCTGACAATTCTTTTATCGGATTATTTCATAGGAAGTTTAACATTTTTTAATATTTATTGATCAATTTTACATATCTTTATTCACTATTTAGTTTCACAAAAATTTCTATTATGCTATTCGTTCAAGTGATGAGCACATAGCCTGTATTAAAATGAATAGGAACAAAATAAAAAAGCCCCATAAAGGGGCCTGTTATTAACGAAGTAATTGAAGTACGTTTTGTGGCTGTTGGTTCGCTTGTGCAAGCATTGCTTGAGACGCTTGAGAAAGAATGTTGTTCTTTGTGAACTCACTCATTTCTTTCGCCATGTCAACGTCACGGATACGAGACTCAGCAGCTGTTAAGTTTTCAGAAGAAGCACCAAGGTTGTTGATTGTGTGCTCTAGACGGTTTTGGACTGCACCAAGTTTAGAACGTTGGTCTGAAACTTGTTTGATCGCACCATCTACGATGTCTAGTTGTTGATCAAATGTAAGTGTTGGTGTAGCAGCAGCGAATTGTGTAACATCAATATTAGAGACTGCTTGACCCGCTACAAGAGTTCCATTATTAAGAGCCCCTAGTTTGTCAGAAGACATTGCTTCGATATTTACATCTAATTTTTGCGCTTTGTTTGCACCGATTTGGAATGTTAAAGTAGCTGTACCATTAGCAAAGTCGCCATTCAACAATTTTTTACCGTTGAACTCAGTACGATCAGAGATACCATTTTTTCCAGTACCATTACCAATTTCTTGAACCAGATTGTTGATCTCTTCCTGGATAGCACCAAGATCTGTTCCGTCTTGTGTCCCAGTGTTTCCAGCTTGAACAACAAGCTCACGTACACGTTGAAGGATCGAGTGAGTTTCAGTCAATGCACCTTCAGCTGTTTGGATAAGAGAGATACCGTCTTGTGCGTTTTTAGAAGCCATTTCTAATCCGCGGATTTGTCCACGCATTTTTTCAGAGATGGCAAGACCTGCTGCGTCATCTCCTGCACGGTTGATTTTAAGACCAGAAGAAAGCTTCTCCATGTTCTTTTGGCTCGCACCGTTGTTTGCAGACAAACGGTTTAATGTGTTAAGTGCTGCGATATTGTGGTTAATTCTCATTTCCTATTACCTCCATGTATGCGGGACCTGACAGACGTCCTTGTCTGAAAAAAGTCCTTCGTTCTAGGGCTTATCAACCCTGACAATTTTATTATCGGACGTGGTAATAGGATGTTTAGCAGATTTTTTTTGAAATATCGCATTTTTTCATGACTTTGATCCTAATTTTAACAATTTCACAAAAACAAAAACTGCTGATCTATCATCAGCAGTTTTGCCATTATATGAATATCATATCAGTATTGTTTGATATCAAACATTAAAATATTTTGGTACACCACATAATCCTTCTTACTTGTGAAAGACCCTTTATTGTGTTCATCATTGATTTCATAGAAGTTCATACCAATTCCAAAGCTTCTTTCTTTATACCAGTTAAGAAAATCGTTGATTTCTTTCATTGAAAGCAAATAATCTTTTTGCAGTCCATTTATCATAGTAATTGAAAGTATACCCTTTGTTACTTCTTCACCAGGTTTTGTTCCGTCTTGTTCCTTTGGTTCTTCTGTTGATCCATCCCCAGGCTTAGTCCCGTCCTGATCTTTCGGTTCTTCTGTTGACCCATCATCAGGTTTTGTTCCGTCTTGGTCTTTTGGTTCTTCTGTTGATCCATCACCAGGCTTTGTTCCGTCCTGATCTCTCGGCTCTTCTGTTGTGCCATCATCTGGTTTTGTCACATCCTGATCTTTTGGCTCTTCTATTGTATCATCATCTGGTTTTGCCTCATCTTCAGTTATTTGCAAGTCGTTTAATGGAATGGAAATCACTGATTTGTAATCACTTTTTGCAGAAAAATTCCCCATATAATATGAGTAGTTACGTCCGCCAATGACATACAAATGGTCATCAACAATTGCTGCAACAGCTGATACTCTACCTTCTGGTAAATCATATGCTGAATTTTTAAATTGGCCATTTTCTGGGTTGAAAATTTGAACTTTCTTCAGTATTTCACTTGAATAATCACCAGTCAACTGTCCTCCAATAACGAAGAATTTCCCATTATATGTTTCATAGGCTGGTTCAAATGAATATGAAGTTAAGTCACTATCTTTTAATTTACTCCATTTATCTGTTGAGATATCATACTGGAACAAAGATCTTTCTCTACTATGCCCAATCGAATTTTCTCCACCGGCAACATATATTTTGCCATCAATTGCAGAAATGGCTCTCCCATTTCGAGATGGTAAACCCGATGAGTTCAAGCTCTTCCATTCACCAGAGGCTGTATTGTATTGATAGACATTATTCTTATAAGAATTTTTTGAAGATACAATATATATATCCTCTTTTACTGCAACTGCGTACAAAGTTCCCTTACTATAAGTTGAAAATACAGGGTCTCTGGGTATTTGAATTGGCTCTTCAGCCCACTGATCAAGTTCTGTATCATATATATCAATCGTGTTATAAGCTGTTTTTGTCTCTTCGTTTATTCCACCTATTAGATATATTTTCTTACCTACTGTAGCATAAGTACCACCTGTTCTATTTCTCGGCATGCTCGTTTTTTCTTCCCAAACATCTTTCTTAGGGTCATACATAAATGTTTGATTATTTAACTTATTTTTTTCACTTGCTCCGCCAAATAAATAAATTTTTCCATCTACCACTCCTACACCGGCATTAATACGTTCTTCTGGTAAATCAGCTCGTTTCGTCCATCCAGTTGATTTTGTTTCTGCATCTGCTTTAAATGGACTAAGGGTACTTATTAAAAGAAGTACCATGATAAATAGTAAAAATTTCTTTTTCATTTTTATTCCTCCACATCATTATATTCCCTCCTTTTATCGATCTAATATTTGTAAAGTTTACAATTTAATGGCTTTTTAATTAAACTTTTTATAATAAAATCCTCACACATACATCACCGGTGTCGATATTTTAATAATCTTCCCGCCTCGACGATAAAATCTTGGGACGCGGCGGCTTAGGGTGGCGATGACTTCGTAGTTGATCGTATTGAGCATTTCAGCAATTTCATCGACAGAAATTTCTCCGCCCTTTTGACGACCGTATATGACGACTTCCTCGCCTTGCTTTGCTTTCATTTCTCCTAAACTGATCATCGTCATATCCATTGTGACTCGGCCAGCAATCGGCATTCGTTTTCCGCGGAAAAGCATAAATCCCCGATTTGATAAAGCACGTGAGTACCCATCTGCGTAACCGATCGGTATGGTCGCAATAACCTCATCAGGTTTTGCTACATACGTTGCCCCATAGCTGACGGTCCTTGGCTCTGTCACCATTTCCTTTACGAACGCAATCCTTGCTTTTAAACTGAGAGCGGGCTCTAGCTGAACAGCGTCTATGCTTTCAATGTATTGCGAGGGATACAGACCATATAGCCCGATGCCCAGCCGAATCATATCAGCGCTAAATTCAGGAAACGCGATAGCAGCCGCTGTATTGTTCATATGTACGGTTGGCAGCTTAATTCCTTGTTTTTTCAAAAAGCGAAGAAATTCAATAAAAATGCTGTGCTGCAGAAGCGTGAAGTCAGGGTCAGGCTCATCTGCAGTGGAGAAATGCGTAAAAATCCCGTCCCATCTAAGATTTTCACTCTTTTCAAGAGCTTCCACCACTCCTAACAGCTCTTCCTTCGTTCGTACACCTAATCGTCCCATCCCTGTGTCGACATTGACATGAATCCCAAGCCGGCGATGACTTTCTTCTTCCGCTAAGATCTCATTTGCTTCAACAATCCAGTCTTCACGAAGGCCAGATAGATCAATTCTCCAGGCCGCAGCCCTTTTCACACAGTCGAGCGGGGTAAATCCAAGAACCAAAATCGGTGCTTCAATTTTTGCTCTTCGCAGCACAATGCCTTCCTCCAAGCTAGCAACTGCGAGCTCCGTCGCACCGCTTTCCAGTGCCTGCCGGGCTACCTCCACTGAGCCATGTCCATAAGCATTCGCCTTCACGACAGCCATGATCTTACTTTTCCTTGGAATATGCGCTTGAATGGCTTCGATATTTCTTTTAATCGCATCAAGATTGACTTCGATCCAGACTTCCCTGCATAGCTTTTTCATTTATTTTTCCTCCTCATCACATGAGCGTTCTTTCTATCTCCATGTTCACTTTTGCGTCTAGTCTATCTTTATTCATTTTTAAGAAAAACATTCAACTACAATGACTGAACCTGCTTTGTCTTATCTCACAAAAAAAAGAAACCACATCAACTGTGATTTCTTCTCTATGTGCGATGATATTCAATGTCATCCGCAGATTTCATCATTGCATCAATATCATGATAAATCTCCTGTAAATTTTCCCGTTCAGCTAAGTATTGAGCATTGCTTTTATGAACAGGCACATCAAATTGCAAGAAGTTGATCGTGATCGTTGATGACTCTCGGTCATTCATTATTAATCTTAATTCAAGCGTTGAGACCTCTTCTTTATCATCTCTCTCAGCTGAAGCAATCGGCACCCCATCTTCTAACATCTCAACTTGTTTCAAATCTTTCATGGATAGCTCAGTGACTGCAAATCTATTTTTTCTAGTTGACCCGCCAGGCTGATATTCAATAAAGCGCATTTTCTTTAACTCATCATCAATCGCAAAGCCCTTATCAACTTGCTCCGAAAAGATATAGGTAGATGCCTGAAACCCATCTTCGTGAAAAAGCATCATCATTTTGTCCAATAATATGTTGGGATCATTCTGTTCTTTTCGTCTTTGACATCTACCGGCTATGATTAAAATGACGAGTCCTCCGATGATGCTAAGAGCCGTTCCCCATCCATTCCCTACATCTACGAAAACAGTAAAACCTAAAATAGCAATCATAAAAGCAGTGATAATGCCTATGATGAATATCACACAATGCTCCTCCTATCATGACCCTTCATGAATGGTTTAGCCATAGTATAGCATTTGAAGTAAGGTGATTTAAGAATATTTATATGAAGAAAACAGACCATAAAGATCTGTTTTCCCATTGAACTTCATTCAAGTGTTTAAAAGATAGGCAGTAAGAATTCACACACGCCTTCTTCTTCTCTATATCTCTCCATAATAGATGCCTGACGCATGTTTAATTGATTGTTTTGGATCATTTGAGGCAATTGGCTCCAAAACAAATTCACTTTTTCGGTTGTATGTGTCACTGTAAACACAGCATACTTTCCCCCTTCAAAATGTCCAGTCTGAACCATTCGATCTTTTGAGAAATCTCTATTTGTCATCAACATGAGGTCGTATCTGCATTTTTCTGGTGAAATTTTTCCAGGATCATCTTGAGGAACACCATATATACCAAATTCCTTTAATTCATCATTTAATTGATGTTGATTGATCCATTTTTTAAATCTCTTCATCATCTCTACATTTTCTTTGCTACCATATGGTCCTATATTTCTCATAAACACCATTTTCATATTCGTTAACATTTCAATTTTGCAATTCATGATTTCCCTCCAACTCTTATTGGAAGATTGGCCAATCATTCCTTACATCCAACGGTAACATCCTTTAAAATATAATACAGTAGGATATTAAAAATAATTGAATTATGTTGGAAAAACATTCACAGGAATTGCGATTTAGATCATAAATAAAGTCATCTCATTTTCTCTTTAAATAGCATATCTAATTTTTTAAAATAAAAAAGAACGGTCTTTAGCCGCTCACTTGTTTATTGATTTTCCTTTGAAGATTTAGCAAAGAGAAGGGTGACAATCAAATAGATAATTGTTCCGAAAAACAGACCATTTAACAAGCTGATAAACAATATTTCACAAACCAGGCCAACATAATAAGACACTGGCGTCCCTGGAAACACAGCCATATTGAACAGACTAATCATAAAGGTTAAAGCAAAAAATATAATGAAAATCTTTCGAAATACTGTTGATTTTAACATTGTCATTTCACTTCCTTCTCAGTATGTTTTCTATGAAAAAAATATTCTTTGTTCATAGCGTATATTCCGTTTTATAGTAAAAAGCCCATAAAGGGCTTTTTACTTAAGCAGTATAACCAATACTTGCAGTATGACCTCTCCTAGCTTCATCATGACTTGCTGTCACTTCAGACGTAAAATAACCAACAACACTTATGACACTAATCATCACGAATACTACTGATAACGTTTTAAATTTCATACTGACAGTCCCCCCGCTTTACTTGAGTTTGGAAATAAAGAATCTTTTCATAGAAATGCATCGCATTGTCTTTATCTCCCATTTCATTATAATATTTTGCAGCATCTTTTGCTAAATCTTCGAGGTCAGGATACATTGACTTTACTTCTAACAATTCCATTATTTTTTCCAACTGCTCAAAATTGTTGTCAATGTATAGGGATCTTAAAAACTTGAATATCAATAATAGAACATGGTCTTTCAGCTTTTCAGATAGTTCTATGCCGTTATTTAATGCATATGTACCTAAGTCCTGTTCTTTCTTTTTGAAGTAGGCTTTTGACAACATAATGAGCGGATCTAAGATTCTATTTAAATGCTCGTATCCCTGCTCTTTAAATGCTCGAATTGAATCATTAAAGTGAATAATCGCTTGTGCTAATTCTTTGTTATGAAAATAACTCAATCCTAAATTATAAAGTGCTGATCCTTTTAATCGTTTTGTTGAGTTGTCGGCGGCTTTTTCTAGTGCGTGTTGAAAATGGGGTATGGCTTTTTCGGGGCAGCCCATATCGATATAGTTTAATCCAATGACAAAAGAACATTGAATCTCTCTAACAGTGTATGTATCTTTTTCTCGGTAACATTCTATCGCCTGTGCGATATGGTGCATCGACATGTGGGTTTGTTTCATGTGGTAATAGATTTCTGCCATCTTGTAATTGAACTCGGCACGTTCAATATCGTCGCTGACAAGAGACAGCTTTTTTTCTGCCCGCTTATAGAAGGTAATCGCATTTAGGTATTCATAGTTTTCAAATTCGTACATGCCGTAGAAAAAATTAAAGTAATACTCGAGCAATCCTGTTAATTTTTCTTGATCCCTTTTGATCTTCATTGCGAGTTCCCTAAAGTTCGCCCGCTCTTTCCCATTTTCTAAAGGATTTAAGTAATCAAGCATTAATTTATGTCTGAACTCCATGAGTGAAAAATACAATAATAAATCTTGATTTTCTTCCATATGATCAAGCATTGATTTGATTTCCTCTTTATATGCTTCGGCGTCCGGTACGTTAAATCGTTGAATATGATAATACCATTCATTGATTTTCAAACCGACGTGAGAAGAAAGTACTTTCTCCATCAGCCCTTACCCCTTCCTCTATTTCCCCTATAATGACATATATTATCATTTCATGAGCCATCCGGCACCGAAAAGAAACCGCAAAAAAACAAAAAAGCTTCTTCTAAAGAAGCCAAGTGATTGATCGTCATTTTGATAAGGAGGAATAACTGAGCTCGCGCCCCTGTACTCTCTGAAATAAGATGATACAATCAGGTCTAACGAAATATTTACATCCAGTATACCCTTCACGTCATACTTGATTTAATCGTTTCCATTTACGAATTTGAGTACGGAAATTTTTAAAAGGGGCAACGGTATTCACATGAATAAATTTATAAACTGGCCAAACTGCCTTTGCTGTAGCGCCATCCGCCCATTTTCGTTGATGAGGTTCAAACACTTCTGCTTCACTCATACGATCCAACATATCACAAATAGTTAACACATTCTGTTTGAGCTGAGCTCTTAATGCGACTAGTGATTGACAGGCATACTTCTCATTAAAAAGAGAATATAATGCGCCAAGCTGATTCCATTTGTATCCTTCTGCTGGCGTATGGACAACCTTTCCTTCAGTTTCGTTTTGCTCCCATTGAAGCAGCAGGGTTGTCCAACCAACTTGATAGGCCAAGTTTTCTGCAGGAGTTCGGCTTACATCCTCTATTCGATCATCTTTCATTTCTTCTGGAATCATATCGAATTCTTCATCGTATTGATTGTACGATTTCATGATTGCTTGTTTTAAAATGTCTTTCGACTCATAGGTTGTCATCATATTCACCTCTAGTTCTTTTCGTGAAAATTTTCCTCAGAACACATCTTGCAAAAGTAAAAAAAATAACTATAGCTCATGATACTGAATTATTCTAATGTTTTCTGCTTTATTGTCTCTATTATAATCAAACTCTTAATCGAGCAAAAAAGCAATAGCATTTCTGGTTAAATGAAAGCATCTACGTAAGTTTAATAAAGAATATCTATAAAACCGGCTGCGAAAAATAAAGACACTCTTTACGTTCTATCATAAACAAGCACCCAGTATTTCGCCCCAGGTTCCCCTTCTTCTACAACAGCCTTCCAGCCTCTTTTTTGATAAAAAGCCAAAGCCTTGTGATTGTCAGAGACACATTTGAGGGTGACCGGTGTTCCGAGCACTTTTATAGCATGTTTGAGAAGCAAGTCGCCAGCTCCTTGACCAGCAGCTTCGGGATGCACAAACAAGAGGTGAATAAAACGATCTGGTACATATAGAGAAATGAATCCGAGGATTTTATTGTTTTCCTCTGCTAAGAAAATTTGCTCTTCCAGCGTATCTTGATCAAAATCTTGCAGATTGATTTCTTCTGTATTGAGCCAGTGAAAGCTCTGACGGCGGGATTCTAAATAGATTTGTCTTAATTGTGGATAATCTTCTATGCTTGCTTCTCTAATCAACATCACAACATCCCCCCTGTTTTTATTTGAATGTTAATTCACCTCTAGAATGTGTTTTGCCTGTATTCTACCTGCCAATAACAATTGATCGCTGAACTGCGAATCATTGACAGCACGTGCAAGAGCGATTGTACCGACCATGCTGCTTACTAGTGCGTAACTCGTAGAGAGACCGATGTTTCCCGTATCGGCTATAAACGCCATAAACCGTTTCAATTCATCCGTATAGGCTTTCCGTACCTCTTGCGATAATTGAGAAATCTCCCCTGCAAGTGCAGGCAGTATACAGCCGACCTCCGTCTGATCACGGTGAACGGAACTTAAATAGAATTCAATGATCGTCTGAATTCGAGACTGGTCTGCTTTCTTGTCTGCAACACTTTGCAGCAGCTTTATCGTATCAGTAATAGCAAAATGAAAAGCCTCTATCACCAACTGATCCTTGTTCTTAAAATGAGCGTAAAACCCTCCATGAGTTAGACCTGCCCCTTTCATAATGAATGGCAAACTGATATTACGAACGCCATTTGTTCGAAATGCTCGTGCAGCACTTGCAATGATTTGCTCTCTCACTTTTGACTTATGACCTTTCGGATAAGGCATCTTTTTACTCCCCTCCTTCACTTTAACTCTTTTTAAGTGTCTTTATCAAAATATTATAATCATCATATTTTCTTGTGTCAATTGACTGAAATCCATCTTTCCTCACTTAGTTGGGATTGACTTCATCAAAATATGATGACTATAATATATTATGATCATCATATTTAAGACGGAGGTGCAAGAAATGATTCATTTAGAAACAGTAGATACTTTAGTGATCGGATCAGGTCCGGGAGGCTACGTGGCGGCATTACGTTCAGCTCATCTCGGCATGAAAACAGCGATTGTAGAGCGTGATCAATTAGGTGGAGTATGTACCCATGTAGGCTGTATCCCTTCTAAAGCCCTAATAGCAGAAGCAGAGCGGTTCAAACTCCGCACACAATTGGGGGTTTTTCAAGAAAGCGGCTCTTTCAAGGATGCTCAAGCGTTCAAAAAAGCTGTTGTGAAAAAACAAGCTGGAGGCGTCCAATTTTTGCTAAAGTCAGCGGGAGTTACCATTCTGGAAGGTGAGGCAAGCTTGATCGATCATCATACAGCGGTGATTCAACATGCCGAAAAAGGTGAAAAGCGAATCAATTTCAAACATCTAATACTAGCAACTGGTTCCCGTCCAATTGAAATTAGATCACTCCCTTTCGGAGGTCGTATATTGTCTTCAACTGAAGCACTATCCCTTCCTAAAATTCCGAAAAGCCTTGTTGTAGTTGGAGGTGGTTATATTGGGGTTGAACTAGGACAGATGTTTGCAAGGTTTGGAGCAAACGTCACCATTTTGGAAGGCGGCAATCAAGTATTGCCTGGCTTTGAAAGTGAACTTGTCTCGCCTGTCGTTCGACAATTGAAAGAAGATAACATCACTCTGATTACAGGAGCACACGTCACAGATGCCAAGCAGCATATAAACGGAATTGATCTTCATTATGAGAAACAGAAAGAAAGCTACACGGTGAAAGCGGAATATGCACTGATTACTGTCGGAAGAAAACCGAATACAGATGATTCATTAGGCCTTGATTCTATCGGGTTGTCCATTACCCCTCACGGACTGATTGAAGTTGATGAACAATGCAGAACATCCATTCCGCACATATATGCCATTGGTGATATCACCGAGGGTCCTGCTCTGGCTCATAAAGCTTCCTATGAAGCGAAGGTTGCAGCAGAGGCAATCGCTGGTAAACCTTCTATTATAGATTATAAAGCGATCCCACTTGTTGTGTTTTCCAGCCCAGAATTGACGAGTGTTGGACTGAGCGAAACAGATTGCAAGCAACAATCCATTCCGACTGTCATTGGAAAAACAATGTTCTCCATTAATGGTCGAGCGCTGGCATTAAAAGAACCAGAAGGATTTGTGAAGATTGTAGCTCATGCCGAATCTGGCCTTATTTTAGGAGCACAAATCGTAGGTGCAGAAGCATCTACTCTTATATCAGAACTTTCTCTCTCTATTGAAATTGGTGCTACAGTAGAAGATTTAGCAATGACGATTCATCCTCACCCAACATTAGGTGAAATGATCATGGAAGCTGCAGAAATGGCCACCCGTAAAGTTGAAAAATATCTTGCACGATAATTGGTTCAGGTGTAGCTTCTAAAATTGAGCAAAAATAATCGCCATAGCTTATTTATTTAAGAATAATAGGCTATGGCGATTTCAATTGAGCACTCATATTAAAACGTCGGTCAATTTATCGTTAATTGGATCCTACTTCACGCTTTTTACCGAGATTCATGGATAACTGAACGCCAATCATCAGCATGACGATGACAAGCATTGCCACAATAGAAGCATAAAAATGTCCGCTTAGATCGAAAACCAAGCCAATGAAAAACGGACCGAATCCTCCCATGATATACCCGCCCATCTGCGACATGGCGGACCAAGTTCCGGCTTCCTCTGGAGTACGCGTCTCTATAATCGGTAGCATGAGCGCTAAAGGAAATAATCCACCTGCACCCATACCTAGGAAAATGACAGCTGGCAAGATCGGCATTGGCAGAAGAAGAAAGATGAGGCCAATCAGCTCAGACAGACTGCATAAGATGAGAAATAATTTCGGTTTTCCTAATCGAGTAACGACCGCTGGAACGAGTAGTGCCACCGGAATCTGAATGAGTGTAAATATGGTCAGCAGCATGGCAGCATATTGCGGACTGTTTCCAAAACTAAGAGCAATCGGTGAAATCCATGCCGTCAAAGAATAAAACATGCTGGACATAAAGCCAAAAAACAAGGTAAATTGAATCGCCTTTTTGTTTCGCAGCGGCAATTTTAGCGGCAAGGTAACAAAATCACTCTGCTCATTTTTGCGAGCAATACCTACCCAGAGAATAAGCGCGATCACCCCTAGAATAGCCCAGCAAGACAATGCAAACGGAAGATGGTGACTGCGTAGGTAAATCGGAATGGTGAAGCCGGAAGCAAGTGCTGCACCTATTGTCATCGAAATGGAATAAACACTGACAATACCAGGATTTCTCGGGAAATACTTTTTAATAAAACTAGACAATAAAGGACCCGCGAAGCTAATCCCTACCCCTCCTGCAAATGCAGTCATGAGCAGAATAGCGACCGATTGGCTTGTACCCCGCAGCGCTGTGGCTATCGTGATGAGAAGAATCGAGAAAAAAAGCGTTCTCTCTAAACCAAAACGCCGGCTGAGTGTCGTCGCAACGGGAGCAAACACCCCCATACAAAGGACAGGCAAAGTGGTCAAAAGACTGGCTGTCAGTGCGTTCACACCAAGCTCTGATTGGATCATACTCATCATAGAAGCGACGGATGTAATGATTGGGCGCAAGTTTAATGCAGCTAAAAATAAAGCGGCTAAATAAAATATTTTTTTCATCAATGCACTTCTTCCTCTCTACTTGTTGAAGTTACTTTGAGTATAAATCCGCCGCATTCATTGATCAATACAATAATTCGTATTATGATGATAGTAAAAAACTATTATTAATGAAAGGATGACAAATGGATACTCGGCATATTACATATTTCATGGCTGTATTCGATCATTTACATTTCACAAAAGCTGCTGAGCAATTAGGGATATCACAGCCTACATTAAGCCAGCAGATTCGGCTGCTTGAAGCAGAAGTTGGGATGCCGCTCTTTGATCGAATCGGCAAAAAAGTCGTCGCTACCGAAGCGGGTTCTCTGCTATATCAATATGGGATGAAAATGCTTCAAGCTGAAAGAGATGCAAAAAATGCGATGAAAGAACTATTATCTGAAAAACGGGGAAACGTTCGACTTGCCGTTCTCCCTTCCGATCTTGACTTTCAGCTTGTTCCGCTATTTGTAGAATTTAAAACACTTTATCCTGAAACCAATCTGAAAGCATATTCAACGATCTTCGTTCGTGAAGAGGTTCTGTCGCATAAGGTGGATCTCGGCATCGGGCTGAGAGGGCCTGCGGATAAGCGTCTCATTCAAATTCCACTTGGAAGTGAGCCCTACGAATTATTTGCTCATTCAGAAAGTGAACTAGCCCAACAGAGTGAAGTGACATTGGAAGAGCTGACGCAGCATGCTTTGGTCATGTATCCGAAGGGATATCTAGGAAGAGATTTAGTAGAAGACGTATGTAAAGAACAGGGTGTGGAACTAGACACTGTCATGGAGGTTGGGTCCGCATCTTCATTATTGCAGCTGGTTGAAGCCGGCATCGGTGCAACCATTCAGCCGCGAGGATTGCTGCAACAACATGCGACATGGCCAAATATTGTTTCGATTCCTATTGCTGATCCGGCACCTGTTCGTCACTTAGAATTAACTTATTATGCAGATCGATTTGTCAGCAAAGCACAGCAGCAGCTATCTGAATGGCTAATAGACTTTTTCAAATCAAGAACAAACTAAAAATGAGGGTAAAACATGAAGAATGCAAACAGCATATTTACAAGGACAAACCGGGTAGCGATTCGTCAATTTGATCTGCAAGATATCGATGCATTTTATCAATACCGAGCAACCCCCTCTATTGCAACCTATTTAAAGGAAAGGGCTATATTCACGAAGCCTTGAGTTCAATGATCGAATATATTTTCACTACACTGAACAAGCATAAAATCATTGCCTTTACTGATGTGCGCAATGAAAAATCTATTCGCGTGCTGGAACGTTTAGAAATGAGACGCGAAGGACATTTGCTTCAAAATGATATGTCAAAAGGACATTGGGTTGAAGAATATCAATATGCGATTCTTCAATCGGAGTGGACCGCTAAGCGCCAGTAAAAGACGCTTTTGATAAACCTTCTATATACATATAGAACTTTTCTATAACGCTCACCATGCTTTCTTTTTTTATAATAGAAAAAAAAGAAATGTGGTGGCGTATATGTCTACAACGATCGGAATTATGGGCGGGATGGGTCCTTTAGCAACGATTGATCTGATGAAAAAAATCATTTCTCATACTCCAGCGATAAAAGATCAGGATCATCTCCATGTGATTGCTGATAATTATCCGCAAATCCCTGATAGAACCAATGCCATATTTGGGAAAGGCGAAGATCCTACAGATGATATGATTGCATCAGCTAAGAGATTAGAACGTGCAGGAGCGGACTTTATTCTCATTGCATGCAATACCGCTCACTTCTTTTTAGAAAACATACGACATTCCACTCATATCCCTATCATAAATATGCCATTAGAAACCGCAAGTTACCTAAACAAACATCACTATACATCTGTGGGCTTACTATGTACTGATGGAACATTAAAAACCGAGCTCTATCAAAGGGCTTGTGCTCATCACAAGATTGACGTCATGACTCCTAGTGAAAATCTTCAGAAGAGCGTTATGAATGGGATATATGCGGTGAAAGCAGGAAAATTAAGTAAAGGCGAAAGTGAATTAGCGGTAGCTGCAGAGATTTTAATCAATCAAGGAGCAGAAGCCATCATTGCCGGCTGTACAGAAATCCCCTTAGTCTTAAGGTCAACTAAAGATGTGAAAGTGATTGACCCTACTGTCATTTTGGCGAAAGAAGCTGTAAAATTAGTGTATGAGCTTGAAAAGCTAAACATTTAAAGTACGTAATTTAAGGGGATAAAATGAATATTGAGAATATAGAAGCGTTTATTTACGTATGCCAGCTAGGCAGTATCAATAAAGCTGCGGAAGCACTGTATTTAACCCAGCCTTCTGTTTCGGCACGTATTCAATCGTTAGAAAAGGAATTAGACCTAAAATTATTTGATAGACAGAGAAATAAACTATCTCTGACGGAAAAAGGTGAACAGTTTTACCCGCATGCCAAAAAGATCCTCCATTCTTATCAAGAAGCAAAGCATAGTCTCAAACAAACGATGATTCCTTATGAATTGACGATTGGATGCGCATCCTCTATTTCCAATAATCTATTGCCTAACATATTGCCCGCCCTAAAAGAAAAATACGAAAACCTGAAAGTGAAAATCGTAACAGGACACTCAAAGGATGTTGTCCAAAAAGTGATTAACAACCAAGTAGACTTTGGCATTGTCAGGACTGAAACACATCCTCAAATTGAATCAATCCCGATTTTCAGTGATCCAATCGGGCTGTTCGTCCCAACTCATCACCCGCTCGCTAGCCTTGACAACATTAATATGAAAGAACTAGAAGAACAGCCTTTTATTTTCTTTGACTATGGGTCATTTGATTGGTTGATGCTCCACCGATTATTTCAAAAAAACAGCATCACACCGAACATTTCCATTGAGGTTGATCATATGGAAACCGCAAAAAATTTAGTACTTCAAGGAATGGGACTATCGTTTCTACCTCATCATTGCGTTAGAAATGAGGTAGAACAAGGAACATTAAAACAAATTTCAATCGATCCATCCATCAATTTCAACATCAATATCGAGTTCATTTATAAAAAAGGAAAATCCAAATCAGTTTTTATTGATCAACTCAAACAGTTTTTTCATGAATTAGATTAAAAAAGCCCTTTTTAGGGCTTTTTTGGATACGTTCTGATTAGCTTTCCAAAGTTAAATAAAGTAAGCTCCCTTTAGAGAGGTTTAATACTCTCTAAGTGAAGTGAATTTTTCTAAGAATGTTCTTTTTATTATACAAGCCCTAATGAGGAAGGTTGTTTTGAAAATGAGACCCAAGAAAAAATTAGTTATTAGCATCATCATTGGTTTTGTTTTCTTCCTATTATCTACTAAAAAATTTATTCTTAAAAGAACATGCTACACACGTTTCAGAAAATGAGTTCAAACCTTCATTTCTAAATGACAAATTAGCTACCATCTACCTTTCAGCATCAATTGATTATCAGCGTGAAGGGAGCTACACAATATATATGAATAAAAAAGGTGAATTAACTACTTCAGAAGGTGATGCAATTGAATTAGGTTCTATTGCTCAAGGTGAACAGATGTTACTGAAAGAAAACCCTTCAGAAATAAATATTCTTGGAAAAAAAACTGCTCATTTTAAGTTCAAAAATAAAGTACATACTGGTTATGGACAAGCTAATGGATATTTAAAGAACAAAGAAATATTTTATACATTAAACAACCAAGGTTTTGGAGAGAAGGACTATAAAAGTTTAATTAGATGGGGCAACAGTCAAAACTTTCACGAGCAGATTTTAAATGGATACTTTGTTAGTACAGGAAACGACGAAGATAAAATTTACGTGATCAATCAAAATATGGATACTGATCGATCTACTTTTCATGAATTGAATTTAGAGGACAAACCGACTCTTCAAAATGGTGGTCATATTAAACTCATTAATGAAGACTGGGAAGTTTATTCAAATATTATCATTAAGGACAAATTAGCTTATTTTATCCTCTATCACACTCCTGAAGATTCTAAGGATGTGTCTTTTAAAGTAGCAGTATTTGATATAGAAAAGAAAAAATTAAGAGGAGCATATTTACTTGGCAGCTATAAAAGTGAAGATCAACTAATTCCACCAAATGAAAAGCACTTCTATATAAAAGACGATATTTTATATCACTTAACTGCAAATTCTAAGATTTATACATTTAACACAAAAACGATGAAACCAGAAGAATCCTATTCCTTAGAGCATGAGGAAGGACTCAATGTTAAGTTCGTCTATTTAAATTCTGATCATATCTACTTATTAAACCAAAAAAAGACTGGAGAATATGAAATTTCTTCTTATTCATATCAAAAGGGAAAAAGATTGAATTCTTTAAAGATAAAAGGTCTCGACAAAATTCTGGATAAGAATCATTTATCTGAATATGATTTTTTGATGTTAGAACAAAATAGAAATGATATTCTCAAAATATTTAATAAGTGATTCTAAAAGGAGAATTGATATGACTCATTTAGAATTCGCATTCGGCTTGCTTCCAGTCAGTATGATCATCGCTTCTTTTATCGTCACATTGATGTACAAAAAGTTTATTTCATGCCAGTTGTGAGCTTTATCTTTTTACTCATCCTGACATTTACACTTTTTAATGTCTCCTTCTTAGGCTGGGCAGTTGTTTACACTTTTGGCTCATTCATTGCTTCATATATAGCATTATTCATCATGAAAATTTTAAATAAAAAGAGGTCTTAAATACATTTAAAAAGCCCTTTACAGGGGCTTTTCTTCTTTCACTATCGTTTTTCCACTGGATGAATGTCTTCTCCCAAAAAGGCGATATTAGGCTCTCCACTCTTTTCTAGAAATTCAGCAATTTCTTGCAGCTCTTGATCGATACGGTCATTCCTTGGCATATCCGGGTTTAACAGAAGGATGGAGTGAATCGTTGTCGCTGTTTCATACAAGACATGTTGATCTTTTATCTGTTGGATGCATTGTTTCATACGATCGAAAAACCATTCGATCTCTTCCGTTTCTTCCATCGAATAATGTGCCATTTTGAAGAGATTCTGCTGACGAAGGTCCTGCCTCTCAAATATGTGTTCAAGCTCTTCTTTACTGACATATAAATCCGAAGCTTCCTCCTCAATCTCTACTACTTCGATCATCGCATCTTCAGCTGTATATAACTGTCCAATGAATTCATCGAAAGTTTCTGCCAGCTTAAAATCTACTTCCAGCTCTAAATCAAAATAGTGAATAGAAGGATGTTCCTTCGTTTCTCGATAATCCATGGCGATCCATGTATCTTCTTCTCCGCTGATGATCACAAGTCCCTCAGGCAGATTCAATTCATTACTTAACTCGGGACTATTCATGATGCCATCACCTTTGGCGATTCCTCTTAGATGGTCAAATTGAACATGATCCTCAGCCCATGAATTCGGCTGTTCCGTTGGAAAAGCATTGCGAACTGTAAAACCGCCATTCCATTCTAAAATGAGCTTTTTGTATGTATCAGGTAAAGTGACTCCAAAAGCTCCCTCTGCTTCACGAATTTGTTCCTCATTTATCTTTTTTAATGTGAAAGGGCTCTCTTCTTCTTTTTCCCAGAATGATTTCAAAGTGGGTGCCTCCCAATCTGTATTAAGGTCAGTATAACATTGGTTCATTATGAATTCTCTACTCAAACTTATCTATTAATAAACTGGTGATGAGGAGAAGATCATAAACCTTTCATCCTCTCTGAGACCTTAAAGGCTATAAGCTTTACGACAAAATAAAAAAGCCCCTTGGAGGAGGCTTTTTTACGTTTGTTTTCTTGAAGCAACCTCGATGTTGCTGTTATCACTTTTAGAAAGTGATGGAATACCAGCAGTAGATGCGAGTACAATGACTGCCAATGCACAAAAAACAACTTTTTTAATACTCATAAAGACAGTCCCCTTTCAAAATTTTTGTTTGCGCGTCCAACATTTTCATTAAAAATTCATTTGCTGTTTCGTGATCATTTTTAGATTTGAACACACCTGCCACATCATAAGACAGCTCTTCTAAATAAGCATAAATTTTGTTCTCATCTAAAAAATGAAAGACCTGTTTAATTTGGTCAATATTTACTTTATCAACATATAGGGCTTTGATAAAGTGGAACAGTCGTTTGTATAAATCGTCATCATATTGAACAGAGATCGAAAAGCCATAATCAAGGACATCTTTTCCCTTTTTATAATCGCCTTTTTTCATCAATAACGATGACAGAAAATAAAGCGAATGTGGTAAGTTGTCATATCGTTCATTTTTGTTGATACGAACAGCCTTTTCACAATAAGCAATAGCTTGATCTGTATCACCTAAACATTCATAGCAATCAGCCAGATTATAATATGCTGATGAGATCAATCTATTGTTTTGAATTTCTTCAGCCATCCTTAAAGATTTTTCTAAATGAGGAAGAGCTTTATCGCTGCGTTTCATATCATCGTAGTTTCCTGCAATTACAAATGAGCATTGAATCTTTCTTACTTTATACAGGTCATATTGTTCGTAAATCTCCATTGCTTTCAGAATATGGTGCATAGATACATGTGTCTGTTTCATCATGTAATAAGCTTCTGCAACTTTAAAATGGAATTCAGCTCTTTCAATTTCGTCAGAAACAATCTCCAGCTTTATTTCTGCTTTTCTATAATATTTTATCGCTTCTACATACTCTTTATTACTGAATTCATACATGCCTCTGAAAAATAAATTGTAATACTCTAACATGCCGGTGAGCGTTTCTTGAGAGGTTTCTATCAGATCTAAGAGGGATGAAATGGTTGGTCTATTTTTATTAAAGTCTACAGGTTTAATGTAATCTAACATGATTTGATGTCGAAAGCACATCAATTGATAATAAATGAGTAAATCTTGATCCTCTTCCATTCGTTCAATTTCTTGTTCTACCTCAGCTTTCAAAATCTCTGCGTCGGGTACACTGAATTGCCGAATCATTTTATACCATTCATTTATTTTCACACCTACATGTGAAGAAAGAACTTTCTCCATCCCTTATTCCCCTTCCACTAATTTCCCTTATATTACATTTATTATCACATATAGGAATTTACAAAGCACCGAAAAGAAACCGCAAAAAGAACAATTGTTACATCAATAAACCTTTGGCACATTATCATCACAAAACAAAAAGGCAGACTCATTTCAGTCTACCTTCATCTTCTAGATTTTCATGGGAGCACCTTTTGTCTTCAGGTAATATGCAATGAATCATTTAACCACTCTTCACAATGTTCAATAAGCCACCTCAAATATTCAACATATTGACCGGCATGATAGCCATCACAAACAGCATGATGTACTTGTATGGCAACGGGCAAAATGATTTTTCCTTCTTCCACCTTAAATTTGCCTATCGTAAATATTGGCAGTAAATAAGCTTCATCTGTAGATACATTAAGGTTAAAAGAAGTAAAATCAATCCACGGTAGACTTGAAATATTGAACATGTTTTCTGGCATATGAGGTTTCGGAAATAGGTTGCTGCTTTTGCTAAATGTTTCAATATCGGCTACACAGCTTTTATAAAACTGAGCAAAGTTTTCATCAAAAGGCGTCCAAATACTTGAAAACGTCTTTGTTTCTTTATTTAGAATCGTATAACTAGGATGGAGAATCTCCCAGTAACCAAGTTCATCGTTCACTTGATCCATCCGAAACTCAGGAATTTTTTGCACAGCTCTTGCTAACAAATAAATTTGCACAGGATATACTTTTAGCTTTTTTTCTTTTAATATTGCATGCAATTTCGTGATGTCTAGATTGATCACCAAGCTATATGAGCATCGGGTTAACGTCATATAATGGTGAAAGTGCTCTTTTCGCGGATAATTTTCGTCTATTTGTTTAAACATTTTTATCTCCTCCTGAATGTGATTTACTGTATTCAGGAGGAGACTTTATCTGTTTTCACCACCACAGTCATCCTTTCAAGAGATTTGTCATCTTTCTGTCCATTCAAAGTCTACCATGAGCTTTGCCTACGTTAAAGCCTGCAGCAACTCTTCGTAAGTCATCTTGCCCAACGTGAATTTTTCTAGTGCTATATATGTTTTCTCCGCTGAGGTATTCATTCTATTATGACATTCATTCACTAACTCATTTTCATTTGTTATTGGCTCATGTATATGTTCTTTTTTTCGAAATGCTTCATAATATCTTATACCAAATATTCTCTGGGACATCGCATTGATGTGAATTCCGTCCGGGTTAGGTATAAGGCCTTTCGCAGTAACATAATAACAATTTTCATGATGATGTGCAGATTTTTGTAGTTCCTCATTGATCAGTTGATATTCCACACATCCTGCGCCAAATGCTCTCTTTCCCAAGAAATCGCCCAAACCTCCTATCAAAAGCGGAATGTTAGGTGCAGATAATTCAGTTCTTAGCTCATGAAATAATCTTAGTATTTTTTCATAATATGCTTTGTACTTCCCATCTTGGCTGTCACTTTCTCCTTGATGCCATAATATCCCGGCCAATTCGCTATTTTCCTTTGCAAATTTAGCTTCATTTATTGCATGACGAAATAAAGCCCCCTCTCGTGACCACTCATCAATGGAACTGCCACCTTCGGCACATGGAATCAGACCAATCTTCTCTCCTTCATGATCCTTACACCAAGCCTCCGCAAAGGAAGCCGCCAGTCCAACGCCAGCTACCGGCCTATCAAAATGAATAGGTTCAGTCATCATTTGCCATCTACCATTTCGCAGCATCATGATTCTTTCATTATAAATTGGCGGCACTTCATGCATGAAGCCTCGACCCGCCATATTGGATTGTCCAATTAGTAAAAATGACTTCATATCATTTTCCCCTCCACTAAATATTTTATTAAATATGTATTCGCTTGAACGTTATCATTTTCTTTTTTTATAAATTTCAACAATCTCAAGCCCTATTAGCGCTTATTTTAATTAATTCAAAAAGTGCATTCAGCTATTAACACAATGAAAACACAACACTCCTATAAAATGGTATTTAAGTCTCTTTTTTATATTTGTTGAAAAAGATAAGATTGTGTCGCAAGACTATATTTTCCATAGGAGGAATTACATGAAAAAACGGGCGTTGTTTATTATTTTGTTGTCCTTGTCCCTGATTTTGACCTCTGTTCCCCCAAGTTTTGCAACTGAGAAAAACACCTCAAAAGAAAACGACTCTTTTAAAAATCACGAAGAATTCACCGAAGAAATAGACGGATTGAAAACAAATATAAAAACCATGGAAAACGATTCGCAACATGTTACCACTTTTAAAACTGAACTTGGCACAATCACCTATACCTCTAACAAAGAGACAGGTAATATTTCTGTTACTAGTAACTATCTAAAATCTGACGAAATAGCAGCAATTGAAGAACAGGTAAATAAGATTGCAAACAGCATTGTACTAGAAAATCAAATGAATCCAACGGTCACTAATTCAATTGAACAATTAGCAAATGATGATTTCATAACACAGAAACAAAAGGGCAAATGGGCATGGTCCAAATATGATCATTACCGTATTACAGTAGAAGGAAAGGCAGCTTTAGGGGTGATTGTAGCAGCCATTTTAAACCGCATTCCTTATGTTGGCTGGATTGCTACTGCCGCTGCTCAAATAATGATTCAATTGAAAATGAAAACAGGTTACTTCTCCGCACGTTGGGGAACACGAGCCGACACTGATATTTGTTATTTGTGGAGAAAGAGACACTTGAAAATGTTCTCGGACAGTAAACGTAAAAATAAAAAACTGGACGAAGTAGGATCGGCAGGAAAAGTTTATATGTGTGGAACTGGTTGAATAAAAAAGGCCCCAGTCTAATGCAGACTAGGGCTTTTTTTATTGCTGTTTTTGCTCTTTTAGTTTTTTGAAAATCACAAATTGATATACTCCAAATAGGACGGTTAGGATCATAATTGCGGTAAATATTTGTTCGACTGGAAGCAAGAAATATACGACAATAAAAGATAAAAGCAAAACAAGGTAACCTATATTGAACGCTTTTTTAAATGTCATCATATTACCTCCTTTTTACAATCATATCACGTTTTACCTAACCTTATAACCAACTTTTCACTATTAAAACACAAAAATTCCCTATCAAGGACAGTGGATTTACTTATTTCAATGCTTTTCGAAGAGCTGCTTTTGTCTTCGGACCATAGATACCATCAGCACTAAGCCCATACATGAGCTGGAATCGTTTAACCACATTTTCTGTTTTTGCTCCAAGTAGCCGTCTATCCCATTGTGTCAAAAGCTCGGTCACTTTAACGATGACAGATGATAAGTCGAACACCTTAATCGTTTTGATCCAAAAAATACTGAGAAACAATCTGGTGGATAAAGATCGTCCCCAATTCGTCCCCAATCAACAGAAACAGAAACAGAACAATTATTCGTTTTCAGAAAAACAAAAAACCCTTGCTACACAAGGGTTTCAACGATGATTCCGACTGGGCTCGAACCAGCGACCTCTACCCTGTCAAGGTAGCGCTCTCCCAGCTGAGCTACGGAATCGGGTTATGTATCAGTTCTGGGCTTTCTGTTACTGACAGTCTCTATTATATAATCATCATGATCCGTCGTCAATGGTTTTGTTCAAAAAAGGTCAAAAAGCCGGCGGCTGTGCCGGCTTTTTTCTCTTCTTTATGATTGGTTTACAAGAACAGGCTTGAGTTGATCGAGTGCTTGTTTGAAGTCGCGTTTGAGGTCTTCTCCGTTTTCTACTCCTACACTTAATCGAAGCAGGCCGTCCGTAATCCCTCTTTTTTCTCTTTCTTCTTTTGGCATAGCAGCATGTGACATTTTGGCTGGGTATGACAGAATGGATTCGACGGCGCCAAGGCTGACGGCGAATACAGGTAATGTGACAGCATCCACTAATTCTTTGACCGCTGCTTGGTTTTCTAATTCAAATGAGAGAACTGCTCCAGCTCCGCTTGCTTGCTTTCGCTGAATGTCTGCCCCAGGATGGTCATCTAAGCCTGGATAGTATACTTTTTTCACCGCAGGATGCTCTTTGAGGAATGAAGCGAGTTCAAATGCCGTTTGGCTTGCTTTTTCTAATCTGACTTGAAGGGTTTTTAACCCTCTTAATACGAGCCAGCAATCCTGCACGCCAAGGACCGCACCGAAGGAGTTTTGCAGCGAATAAAGCTCCTCACCCAGTTTCTCGTCTTTCACTACAGCTAACCCTGACAGTACATCACTATGACCGCTCAAAAATTTCGTTGCGCTGTGCAGGACAACGTCAACACCAAGATCGAGCGGACGCTGAAGAGCAGGTGTTAAAAACGTATTATCTAAAAAGGTCAGACAGTTATGCTCTTTTGCAAGCTGAACGACGCCCCCAATATCCGTAATCCCTAGAGTCGGGTTTGACGGTGTTTCCATGTAAATGACCTTTGTATTCGATTGAATGCCTCTTTTGACTTCATTCAAATCGGTCATATCCACAAAGGTATGCTCGATGCCAAATCGCGAAAGAACTTGAGTAATCATTCTGAAAGTACCGCCATACACATCTCTTGTGACAAGGACGTGATCTCCTTTTGATAATAGAAGAAAAGCGGTTGAAATGGCTGCCATGCCTGATGCAAAAGCAAGCCCTCGTGTTCCTCCTTCTAGCGCCGCAATCGTATCCTCTAATGCTTGACGTGTAGGAGTTCCCGATCTTGAGTAGTCATATTGACCAAAATCATCGAAGCTGCTTTGATGAAAGGTGGATGCATGCTGAATCGGCACACTGACTGCACCTGTTGAACGGTCTGTTTTGAATGCATTATGAACGAGTTGGGTTTCGAATGTCCAATCATGTGTGGTCATTTGGCGTGTACCTCCTCTTTTACTTGTGATAGTGCCTGCTTTAGGTCTGCCTTCAGGTCATCTACGTGCTCAATACCAACGGAGAAACGGAGCAGTTTGTTACACACACCGTTTGCAATGCGAATTTCCGCAGGAATATCCATGTGCGTTTGCGTCGCAGGATACGTAATGAAGCTTTCGACTCCGCCAAGACTTTCAGCAAAACAAATCGTTTTCAGCTGCTTTAAAAATGGATTGACCCAGTCCTCTTCGGCTACACGGAATGACAGCATTCCTCCCTTGCCCGGGTAAAGGACATCTTGAATTTCTGGCTGTTTCTTTAAAAACTCAGCTAGCTCCTTCGCATTTGCCTCGTGTTGGCGCATTCTAAGTGCCAGTGTTTTCATCCCTCTCATTAACAGCCATGAGTCAAATGGAGATAAAACGGCGCCAATTGCGTTTTGATGCTGGAACATGTCTTCAGAGAGCTTCTCTCCTTTTGTCACCACAAGCCCGGCAAGAACGTCATTGTGTCCACCTAAATATTTGGTTGCACTATGGATGACAATGTCCGCTCCAAGCGTAATCGGCTTTTGCAAAACGGGTGTGTAAAAGGTGTTATCGACAATGACCAAAGCGCCATGTTCTTTTGCAATCTTCGCTATTTTTTGAATATCTGCTTCCTGCATAAGTGGATTTGTCGGCGTTTCAATAAAGATTGCTTTTGTGTTCGGCGTGATTTTAGAGCGTAAACAGTCTTCATCTGAAAAATCATCGTAAAGAAAACGTAAGCCGTACTTTTTCCATTCGTTTTCAAACAAACGGTATGTACCGCCATATAGGTCTGATGAGACGATGAGTTCATCACCGCTTTCAAATAGCGCCATGATCGTTTGGATCGCAGCCATTCCCGAACTGAAGGCAAATCCGGCCGTCCCTTCTTCGAGTGAAGCAATTGCATCCTCTACAAGCTGTCTTGTTGGGTTTTTCGTACGAATGTAATCAAATCCGGTTGATTCCCCTATGCCTCTATGTCTGTAGGCTGTTGAAAGATAAACGGGGGGACTGACCGTACCAGTCGCCTCTTCGCTGCGGTTTCCAATTTGCGCTAATGTCGTTTCCACATGTTCTGTCATTTGACACCATCCTAAGTAAAAATCTGATTTCAAAACAGAAAACCCCTTCTTCATAAGAAGAAGGGGTTTTAATCGCTTCCTCTTATCTTCCAAGCAAAAAAGCTGCTTGCTGGATTTAGCACCTTGGTACATCACATGAAGTGATGCATACCGGTTGCTGAGGTTTCAAAGGGCCAGTCCCTCCACCTCTCACGATAAGAATGTGTTGTCTGTCTGTTCTAATTCTTAATACTGTAACGCATTAAATCTCATTTTTCAAGAGGAATCTGAACAATTAATTGAAATTTTCTGTATTTTATAACAGATTCGGTGTTAACTGAATTGATTGCATGTTAGCATATAGGAACAACGCTATTTTTCATGTTACAATGAATGGAAACGTTTCACTTTGTGATGAAATCGGTTAGCTGGAGGAATGGATTATGGTGAAGAAAACAGGCATTATTCAAGAAGAAACCTTACATTCAAAAGAACTTGGGGCGGATATGACCCTTTTGATCTATTTGCCAGTCAATTATTCCCCCCTTTATACATATCATGTCATCATTGCCCAAGATGGTCATGATTATTTCCGCTTAGGCAAAATAGGCAGACAGGCAGAAGAATTGATGCAAAACAAAGAAATGGAACGCTCCATTATCATTGGTGTTCCTTATGAAAATGTCACGGAAAGACGGAATACGTATCATCCAGACGGCACAAAATTTGAAGCGTACAAACGCTTTTTAGCAAATGAACTTGTCCCTTATATTGATACGCATTATCCAACCTATCAAATTGGCTCAGGTCGCACGTTTATTGGTGATTCACTGGGTGCTACGATTTCTCTTATGACAGCGATTGATTATCCTTCTTTATTTGGCGGACTCATTTTGCAGTCCCCTTACGTCGATGAGTCAGTCTTAGAAGCTGTTAAACAGTCGGCAGCCCTTTCTCATTATGCGATTATCCATCAAATTGGACTGGAAGAAACGGCTGTGAAAACAACAGATGGCCAAGTGCTTGATTTTATTCAGCCAAACGACGATTTAAAGGCACTTCTTGAACAGTCAGGTGCGGATTATTTATTTGAGACCTTCGAAGGGGATCATAAATGGACGTTTTGGCAGCCGCTCATTGCGCCTTCGTTAAAAAGAATGCTCCCATATTCGTTAATCAACTGAATTTTGTTATAATAAACAATAATAAATACTTTCTTAATCAGGAGGGAACAAGATGAAATACGGAGTTGTTATATTTCCATCAAAAAAATTGCAAGATATTGCGAACTCTTACCGGAAGCGTTATGATCCGAACTATGCACTCATACCGCCTCATTTAACACTTAGAACACCTTGTGAATTAACGGATCTAGAAGCGGCTGAGGTCGTCTCAACGTTAAGAGAGTATGCAAAAAATGTTTCTCCTATTACGTTACGTATTAAAAAATTCAGTTCATTCGCTCCTGTAAACAACGTCATTTATATGAAAGTAGAACCGAACGAGGAAATCATGGCGCTCAATGAAAGATTGTACGCAGATCCACTTGAAGGTACACCTGAATATGCCTTTGTTCCGCATGTGACAGTGGCTCAAAAACTATCAGATGATGAGCATTCAGACGTACTTGGCACATTAAAGCTGAGAAAGATTGACCATGAAGAAACCGTGGATCGCTTCCACCTTTTATATCAATTAGAGAACGGATCTTGGACCGTCTATGAAACATTTATTTTAGGAGAAGAGGGTTAAGTACACTTGAAAACAGTCATCGCAACAGCACAAACACAACGAGAAGATGCATATTACGTTCGAAAAGAAGTATTCGTCAAAGAACAAGAAGTCCCAATAGAGATTGAAATAGATGAACTAGAAGACAAGGCCGTTCATTTTGTCATTTATAACGATGAAATGAAGCCTCAAGCAGCCGCTAGATTACGGATCATTGAAGGGCCAAAGGCAAAGCTAGAACGAATTTGTGTGTTAAAAGAGGCGCGCGCTTTCGGCCTTGGCCACAAACTATTAGAAGCGCTGGAAACAGAAGCCATTGCGAATGGAGCGAAGGAAGCGGTTATGCACGCACAAGTCCAAGCTCTTCCTTTCTACGAAAAAAAAGGCTACAAAGCCGTATCTGAACCGTTTGAAGAAGCGGGGATCACACATGTCAAAATGACAAAAACACTGTCTGTTTGACCAAAAGAAAAGCCAGAGCATTCAAGATGCCCTGGCTTTTCTTTCTTTATCATCGTTCGTCAATGGAAGAAAGCGCAATCATTTATATATACGTATTAATATGAACGCCTTTGCCTTCCTCCATAAACATATCTCGTACAAAGCGTTCCCGCTTTTTTTGTTGTACTTTCGTTTCCGCTTCTGTCACTAAGTCCTCTTTTTTCTCCAGCTCTCTGTATATCTTGTCATGAAAGGTGCGAGTAACCTTAGTTACTTTCGCGTAGTCTTCTTTATCCTGAGGAGCAGGACGATTGATATATTGAAAATACAGATCCGGCTGAATCGGGGCTATATATCCCATCAAGAACGCCTCCTTTGCTTCTCTTCTACTCTACTATTCCCTAATTAATACTGTTTGAAACACGTCTCATTTGATATGATTAGATGTGTTTCTTTTTAAGATTGATTAACTATTGGAGGACTAGCTTTGAAATGCGCACGACGACATGATCGAACGATCTCATTACATACGTATTCGAGAGAACATTATCAATTCCTCCATGACGAGGGAAAAAAAGGGCACTTATTCTGCCCATATTGCGGACAACCAGTCTTTTTCAGATTAAATATACATGAAGAACCTGCCTTTACTCATAAACATATGTCTCAGCAAGTGCTGTGTGAACAAGCAGAAGAACAAGAAGATCAGAAAAAACACGCAGATCGAGAGGAAAGTGCTTCTTATAAAGAACTTGGAGGCTTCCGTTTTCCAACAGGTAAACAAATCATCTCGCAAACGAATGAATCATATGACTGGCAGGAACCAAGGTCGATTCAATTTAGTGATGCGTTACATTTAGAAGAGAATGAACAAGCACATACCATCGATCTCTTTCCGCATATCACCTTTAGCACACCGCAGCTTCAAGCTGTCACACATAAAGACGGTTCAATGCTGGTGCTGGCTGGCGCTGGCAGCGGGAAAACAAGAGTCCTGACAGCAAGAGCGGCTTATCTCATGTCACATCATCATATTCCTGCTCACCATATCTTACTCGTGACTTTCACCACAAAAGCCAGCAGTGAAATGAAAGAAAGACTGCGCAAGCAATATCAGCTTCACCCATCACAAGCAAGCCAAGTGGTGACAGGCACCTTCCATAGTCTTTTTTATAAAATGCTGCTTCACGATGACGCAAACAAATGGAATGGCCAGCACCTGATTAAGTTTGATTGGCAGAAGGAACAGTACATTCGGAAAGCCATCATGAATGAAGGACTAGATGAAAAAGACTACCCTACCGATCAAGTCCTGCAATCGATCGGCTATTGGAAAAATGCTTTTTTACCAGGTGAGCTTCCTGATTTG
This sequence comes from Bacillus sp. lyk4-R2A-2, assembly GCF_030209735.1. Taxonomy (NCBI): domain Bacteria; kingdom Bacillati; phylum Bacillota; class Bacilli; order Caryophanales; family Bacillaceae; genus Bacillus; species Bacillus sp. lyk4-R2A-2. The sequence continues at coordinate 271,579 of NZ_JARVRK010000004.1, read as the reverse complement.
AAGGATGAAAAGGAAAAACACATGTGGACGATCTATCAATCTTATGAACATCAAAAACGAGACAATCAGCAATTTGACTTTGATGACATGGCCATTGCCTGCTTACATATGCTGACAGAACAGCCCGAACTGCTAAAACGGTATCAAGAACGATTCCAGTATATTTTAGTGGATGAATTTCAGGATATTAATCCAGTACAATATCAATTAATTCAACTTTTAGCCGGAGAATCAGAGCAGTTATTTTGTGTAGGTGATGATGATCAAGCCATTTATGCCTTTAGGGGCAGTAATCCTGCTTTCATTCTTGAATTCAAACGAGATTATCCTTCGGCTCAGATTGTCCATTTACATGCCAATTATCGGTCGCATCATACAATTGTCGCAAGTGCGGATGCCATTATTAAGAAAAATCAGCATCGTTATGAGAAAACGTTAAAAGCCGTCCGATCGGAGACAATCCCTCCTACGCTCTTTTATCCATATGACGAGGAAGAGGAAGCGACCATGATCGTGGCAGATATTCAGGAGAAAATTAAAAACGGCGCAAAGCCGAATGATATCTGCGTGCTCTTTCGCACCAATACGGGAGGCCGCGCGATTTATGAGCGTCTGCATCAATCCGCGATTCCGTATGAGACGGAGGCTGGTGTCAAAGCCTTCTACAGCAGACGAATTGTTCGGGTTCTTCTCGCCTTTCTCTCTTTAAGTCAGGATGCCGATGATGTAGCTGCTATGAAACAGCTGCTTCCAGTTTTCTTTTTAAAGCAACAGACCTTAAACACAATGAAGGCACTGACCATCACGGAAGATTGTTCAATGGTCGACGCACTCGGAAAACTAACTGATATTCAGCCGTTTCAACAGAAAAAGCTGCAATCTATTGTTCCTCTGTTCCGCACGTTACGAAATTTAAAGCCGTCTGATGCTGTGGCGTTTATTGAACAAAAGATGGGACTTGGTGATTACTTAAAAAAACGAGTGAATGATACGAATGTGCTTGAAAAAGGGGCGGATGACGTACGAGATGTAAAAACCGCCGCCAAACGCTTTGAAACGATTGAAGCCTTTCTCGCACATGCCGAACACATGAAATCTGCCGAAAAGGATAAAACAGACGAACCAGGTGTTCAGCTCATGACGATTCACCGTGCAAAGGGTCTGGAATTCCAAACGGTGTACATCACTTGCGTGGTCGACGGAGCACTGCCTCATGATTTCTCACTTGATGAACTCAGAAACGGTGATGAAGAAGCCTTGGAAGAAGAGCGCCGTTTATTATACGTGGCTATGACAAGAGCTGAACAATCTCTTTATCTATCGGTTCCATCATTTAGACGAGGGAAAACCGCTCATCGCTCGCGCTTTTTATATCCCCTTCTAAAGAAAAGCCGAGAATTATTCACAGAAAAACAACAGGCCCCCCTTTAAGCGGAGAGCCTGTTGTTTATTTTTTGTTGTTCATCATTTTAGCGATGGTATTGAAATCAAGCTTTTCTTTTCCACTTGTAATCGATTGAACGATTTTGTCTTCCATTTCTTTCGGTACACGTTTATTCGCAAGCTGCGCTACTTTTTTAATGACGCCTCGAACCGTTGCTTCATCTTTAAAGTTGGCATTTTGCAAAGAACCTGCAAGCTTGAAGACATCGTTCATATTCACACCTGTTTTATTTTCAACGCTTTTAAAGAATTTATTATCCATTCATTTACCTCCTTTTTGTGGAGTAATCACCTTACTATATGAAAATAGGCGAGATATGTGCCTATCCTAAAGCCTTGTTTGCCCAAAGAGAAAGGAAAGCAAAAGGCTCCCCTATTGCTTCCCTCACCTTCTTACTGTTTAGTTAAAGAAAGAAGCACCAACGATGATTAGAAGGATGAAAAGCACAACGACAAGAACAAATGTTGATCCATATCCGCCGCCATAACCTCCGCCGTAGCCGCCGCAAGAACCGCCACCGTAACCGTAACAACTCATATATAAGCACCTCCTCTTCTCCCTTACAAAATATGAAAAATACAACAAATGGTTTGGACGATCACATAAAAAAGTGCGGAATTTTTATTTTCGCTGTTTAAAGACGTAATCTGCCTCTCCATGACGTATCATGAATGCTTCTGTTTCTTTCGCAAAAGCATCCATCTTCACGCCAAATGCTTTTAAATGCTCCTCAAGATCCTTCGCTTTATCCGTTAGATCCATTTCAACCTTTTCATGCGCTTGCTCTTTCCCATCATGGGGTTTAGTGAACAAGGAACCGATTAATTGTTCGAATGCATCCATTCTGGTCACCCCTTCTCTCTTACATATGCATCACTCAAAAAAAGGGCAACAAAAAAACCGGATAAATCCGGCTTTTGTTTTCTCTTCTATTGAGGTTTCTTTTTGTTTCCACAGCCGCAGCCTGCTTTTTTAATTTTCTTCGTATAAACAGATTGTTGATTTGACTGCGCTGGATAACCTTGAAGCGTATGTGACGGCGTTTCAGTTGGTTTCATCGCAACCCTTCCTTTCCTATTCCATGATAGTATATGCATTTTTTAAAAGCGTGTCTGATCAGAATGCCTGTTTATTTCACCAGCTTTGAGACGATCGCTTCAATAATGCCTGCTGCTGCGGCAATCGCTAATAGTAAATTAAGCCACATGCTAATGACAGGAAATAATATGTATATCAGAAGTAAAGCAGCAGTGCACCACATGCCCGTACACCAATAACAGCTTAACAGCTCTCCTACCCAAGACCGCAGTCCTTTACCTTTAATGATGATATATGTCTCCACTTCACCTTGTTCATTGACCTCTTCCTGTTCTTCATGAAATAAACGGCGGAAAGGAGCAGTAATGGTATCAAATACAATGAGCCTCGTCAGTCTAAAGGATGCGAGGGCAAACACGACAAATGACAAAGCACCGCTCAGGAGCCTCCACCTCCTTCTTTCTTCTTTTTTGCGTCCTTTCTTTATATATGCAAAAAGAAAGACCGCCATGATGAATCGAGCGGAAATAAAATTGGGTTGTACTTTTTCACACTTTCCGATTCCACCTTGAGCCTCTGCTGCATTAAATAATGTATAGATAAGAAAGGAGTGAAAGTATTGTCTATTGAAGAAAGTGCTGATTTATTATACACACAACTGTTAAACGAATTAATCAGCAATTATGATGATTTCATTGAGATCAAAGATTCCGAAAATGTCACAATTCATAAAACAGATGTAACAGCCGCACTCTCCCTTCAAGCGACCGTAACGACAATCATTACTCTTTTAATCCAACTTCTTGTACCAGACGATGAATTGGCTACAGACATCACAGATCAGCTTTTAGCCACACAACAAGTAACAGTCCAAAAGAAAACTGTGATCCAAATCATCAATTGCTATAACGTCACGATTACATTATCAGATGCATCTATTATGAACTCTGTCCAAATTCTCACTCAAACATTGAATGTACTCTTAGTTGAAGCCGGCATTCTTTGACCCTTTCTTTTTCTAACATTATGTATGAAAGAGGTGAAATAATCGTGGCTGAAGAGAACGAAAAAAAGGAGTTTCAAATCAACACTGATGTTGATCCATTAACGAGCCTTCTTGTAAGTGATATTTTAAACAAAAACAATATCACAGATGATCAGAAAGCAAATATTACAGATGATCAAAGAAGAATGATTTTGAAATTAGTTGAGGACTTACAAAAGAAAGCAGATGACTTCGTACAGCAGCAGCAGGAGAAAAAAAGGCAGGCAGAGACAGCAAAACATCCGGAAGAAGTACAGCCTGAACCAAAAGTACGTCCAAAACGAAATTCACTTCGAGATCGTATTCAGCAGCGCCGTGATGCGCAGCGTAATAACGATTAAATAAAAATGGGTTGCCTGCTAGGGTAAATGCCCGAGACAAAACCACGCATTCCAGCATTTAATAAAGTAAACGGAAGGAGGAATAGAAATGGATTCTAAACCATACTCTTGGGTCGCTCTAGATCGTAACTGTACACACCACGGCGATTACAACTATGAAAGAAAAGCAGTTTGTGACGGCCACTATTATGATGATGAAGATGTCTTGCAAGACTTTGATCAAGTGAGTTTTACAAAGCAGACATCTGAGGAAGTCATTATCGTCAGAGACTCTTGTGACATTAATGTCTCTTCTGTTGATGCACAGGTTGCAGCATCTATCCAAGTAGCTGTTCAAACAGCGATCATCACCATTACAAATATCTCAATCGCAGATGGTGATTTAGCAGACCGCGTCACACAGGATCTTTTACAAGCTGCTACTCACAAACAAACAAACCGCCAAAAACTTGTCATCGAAAATTCAAGAAACGTTACAGTATCGACAATCGATGCGGACATCTCAATCGCAATCCAAACACTTACACAAACACTTGTTGCGACAATCATTGCGATCGGTATCCTCTAATGTACAAAAGCAGAGCGAAAAGCTCTGCTTTTCCTTTTATAAAAATACAACAAATATAAATAGTCATTTACCCACACCAACTAGAGGGCGCATACATATGTTGTTAAGGACTAAAGTCAAATACCTTGTTAAAGGAGCTGAAATCCATGAGCTGCGGAAAACACCATGGCCGACATGATGAAAACTGTGTATGCGATGCGGTTGATAAGATTTTAGCAGAGCAGGAAGCTGTAGAAGATAAATGTCCTACGAGCTGCTACAGTAATTTATTAAGCCCAACCGTTTCTGGAAAAGATACGATTCCGTTTTTACTTTTCGATAAAAAGGGCGGATTGTTTTCTACTTTCGGAAACATTGGAGGATTTGTTGACGATTGCCAATGCTTCGAATCCATTTTCTTCCGGGTTGAAAAATTACACGACTGCTGTGCTACGTTATCTGTATTAAGACCTGTTGATGTACACGGACATACGCTAAGCGTTTGTCACCCTTGTGACCCTGACTTCTTTGGTCTAGAAAAAACGGACTTTTGTATTGAGGTTGATCTAAACTGCTTCTGCGCAATCCAATGTTTAAACCCAGAACTAGTAGACAGAGTCATGCCATCGAAAGATAAAAAGCATCATCACCACGGCTAAATCAACCGCCATTGATCTCACTTGTCATGAGTCAAAGCATCCCCTTCCTTACGAATGACAGTCAATCATGCGGAGCAGTCAGCATAAGAGCTGCCGCTTCCGCATTGATTGTAAGTAGAAGTATCAACCGGCAAAACAAAAAGCTTGTAGATGATGACAGTGCTCAAACACTCAAACAAATTTCCTAGTATAGGAGGGTTGAATATGAGCCGCAAACATTCATGGAATTGTGTAGCAGAGGCTGTTGAAAATATTAACGACTTACAAAATGCCGTCGAAGAAGAATGCCCGACCAGCTGTTACAGCAATCTCCTTTCTTCATCCCATTCATTAGGTGACACTGTCCCGTTTGTTCTCTTTACATCCAAATCAAAACCATTCGTCGCATTCGGAAACGTCGGAGAAGTAGATGCAGGTCCTTGCTTCAGCACTACATTTTTCAGAGTCGAACACATCTCTGACCACTGCGCAACACTCAGCTTGCTTATCGCATTTGACAAAGACCGTCATATTTTAGATTTTACAGACAAAGATTCCGTATGTGATGTGTTCCGATTAGAAAAATCGAAGTATTGCATTGAAGTAGATCTTGACTGCTTCTGCGCAATCGAGTGCTTAAATCCACGACTCATCAACCGTAACTGCTAGCAAAAAAAGTCCCTCTATGGGACTTTTTTTATTCGTTAAAAGCCAAGTGGATGAATCGAGGAAATTTCATCTATTGCTAATTCAACTGGATTTCCCCCGCCCGCTGTTCGAATGACCACTGTATCTTCTTTTCGATCCATGATAATCCCTCTATATGTTTTACCATCAGCTTCAATCAGGCAAAGGGCTCTTGGCATATTATGAGGCAGGCTTGTGAGAAAATCGACTTTTTCGTCAATGCTCATCTGACTTAAAGGCTTTTTCACTCGTTTTCTTCTAGGTTCTTCTTTTGTTTCATGAAAAACGCCTTCTGGCGGCTTCTCCTCTTCTCGCTGAGGTTTTCGTTCTTGTATAAGCTCTGGCTCTTTTGTGATGTCTTGTTCTTGGGTAAGCTCTGCTTCTTGCATCATGTCTTGCTCTTGCTGACGCTCAGGCGGCTTTGCTTCTTTTTTCTTCTCGATTTCTTGAGCCACGGGTTCCTCGTGCGTACTTTCTTCGATCTTGTCTTTTTTACTCTTAGAAATTTCTTGTGGTTTTTCTGATTTCTTTCGCTTTCTCACAATATTTTGCATGGCCGGCATTGACTCATCATAGCTCGGCTGAACAATATACATAAGCGGCTTCTGGTTCTCATCACCTTTATTTGACATACTAATCCCTCCCGAATGATTCATTCCTTATATATATGAGCGGACGCCTCAAATCAGAAGAAAAATAAAAAAACAGCATACCCTTATTCGGTATGCTGCAAATCATTTAATTGGTTAGCGAGCAATGATATGGAAGCCAGAATCAACATGCAGATTCTCACCTGTCATGCCGCGTGATAGATCACTGAATAAGAATAGAGCTGTATCGCCAACTTCTTCAGGAGTCGTTGTACGACGAAGCGGTGCACGCTCTTCAATATCCTTCAGAATGGTATTAAAACCACTGATGCCTTTTGCAGACAGCGTACGAATTGGACCAGCAGAAATACTATTCACACGAATACCTTCTGCGCCTAAATCAGCTGCTAAGTATTTCACACTTGCTTCAAGTGCTGCTTTTGCTACACCCATTACGTTGTAGTTAGAAACCACCCGCTCTCCGCCTAGGTATGTAAGCGTGACGATGCTTCCACCTTCTGTCATTAATGGACGTGCTGCTTTTGCTACAGCTGTTAAAGAGTATGCACTAATGTTGTGCGCCAAAAGGAAGCCTTCACGGTTCGTGTTTAAGTATTCGCCGACAAGCTCTTCCTTGTTTGCAAATGCAATCGCATGCGCAACGCCATGAATGACTTGTACTTTTTCTTTAATTGTAGCGAAACATTTTTCGATTTCTTCGTCACTTGTCACGTCACATGGAAGAATGATTGAATCATCGCGCTCAAGTGTGCTTGCAAGTTCTTTTACAGATTCAGCAAGACGATCTCCAACATAAGTAAAAATCAAACGAGCTCCAGCTTCGTGAAGTGAGCGGGCAATTCCCCAAGCGATGCTTCGTTTATTGGCAACACCCATTACCACGATATTACGGCCTTCTAAAGAAAAGTTCATATGTAATAAAGCCTCCTATTTTTTCAAGACATAGTATTAGTACCTGATCATAATATTATCACAGATCACGAGAGAATGACAATTTCCTCAGAAAGAAAGTTTCTTTTTCATCAAAAAACCGTCCTCGCAAATGAAGACGGTTCGATTCTCTCATCGTTTGAGCCGGTTTTGCTGATAAGCAAAATGGTTGGTAGGTCCGTGTCCAGCCCCAATATTCAAAGGGAACTTGATGGCTTCATGGACAAAGGTTTCTGCTGTGTCAAAAGCCTCCCTCATGGAGTATCCTTTCGCAATTTCAGCTGTTAATGCCGCTGCAAACGTGCAGCCTGTGCCATGTGTATGGGGAGTATCAATGTGTTCGTTTGTGACTTCTATAAAGCCTTTTCCATCATACAATAGGTCTGTAATCATTCCGCCAGATGGACCGTGACCGCCTTTGATCACGACATGTTTCGTACCAAGCTCATATAAACGCTCCGCTGCTAGATAGCGATCCTCTTTTGTCTGAATCCGCATGCCTGTCAGCACTTCTGCCTCAGGAAGATTCGGCGTTACGGCATAGCTGACAGGCAGCAAGTGTGTTTTCAACGCTGTGACCGCATCTTCATTTAATAAAGAAGCGCCTCCTTTTGCGATCATCACTGGATCGACAATGAGCTTCATGTCATATTGAACCGTTTTTTCAGCAACTATCTTGATCATGTCTGCGCTCCACAGCATTCCTGTTTTGACGGCATCTGGCAGTAAATCCTCTGCCACTGCATCAATTTGACTTTCTAACGCCTCGTTTGAAAGCGGATATACTCCGTGAACACCTAGTGTGTTTTGTGCTGTAATCGCTGTGATCGCAGACATTCCGAACACACCGAGCTCCTGAAAGGTTTTTAAATCAGCTTGAATGCCTGCTCCGCCGCCAGAATCAGAACCTGCAATTGTGAATGCTTTTTTGATCGTCATTTCATCACACCTCTCATTAGCCAATCCATTGATGATAAATGGTTCTTGCTTTTGCCATATCATTTGTGCCATGGACAAGAGCTCTGCCGTCTTTAAATAAGACAAGCTTATATTCATCCTTTTGACAGGAAAGCAAATACGGATTTTCAAGGACATCCATCCCTGCTTTCTTTAACCGAAGAGCCACTTCGTGTAATGACGGCGGGGTTTCGGCTGCACTGCGGATTTGGACCGTATTGCGGCCGCATAGTACATCTGCTTTCGCTCTCTTGTCATAGGAGAGAAAAGGATATGTCTTCAGTCCGCAGCTTGGACATTGCTTCTTCTTTAAGGAGCTGGCTGATCGGATGTCAGACCGCTCATTGGTCCATAAATCAAACGATCTTAAAACTGGCGTCACTTGATGACCTGTTAAATACTTCAGAGCATCTGCCACTTGATATGCTGCCACCTGCTGCACAACTGGACTAATGATACCGGCTGTATCACAAGTCATGCCTTGTGCGGGTAAATGTTCAAGCAGGCAGTGTAAACATGGCGTCTCACCAGGAATGACAGTAAATTGAATACCATAGCTGGCGACGCAAGCTCCATAAAGGAATGGAATTTGATGTTTGACGGCAGCATCATTTGCGATCATCCTTACCTCAAAATTATCCGCTGCATCCACGATAATCGAAGCCCCGCTGACAAGTTCATCAATATGTTCAGCGGTCACATCAATGACAATTCCTTTGACCTGCACGTCACTATTTATCTGTTTGAGTCTATTTTCAGCCGCCACAGCCTTTGGCAGTCGATCCTGTACATCTTGCTCCGTGTAAAGCTGCTGACGCTGAAGGTTGCTCCATTCAATATAATCTCGATCCAAAATGGTGACAGATCCAACGCCAGCACGAACGAGCATTTCCGCACTAGCTGTTCCAAGCGCTCCTGCACCAATAATGGCAGCCTTTGAGTCATTTAACCGCTTTTGCCCCTCTATGCCGATTGGCTGAAAGAGCTCTTGTCGTGAATAACGTGTGCTCAAAATGCCGGCATTCCTTCCTGCGGACTGCTTGCTGTCCCGTAGTTTTTCAAAGGAATACGTCCCGCCTCGAAGCCTAGCCTTCCTGATTCAATCGCCAGCTTCATGGCTTTAGCCATTTTCACAGGGTCCTTTGCACCTGACACAGCGGTGTTCAGTAATACAGCGTCAGCCCCTAGCTCCATCGCATAAGCCGCATCCTTTGGAGAGCCTACACCAGCGTCAATAATCACCGGTACCTTTGCCTGCTCGATAATAAATGAGAGATTCAGAGGGTTTAGTAAGCCTTGCCCTGAACCAATCGGCGAAGCACCTGGCATGATGGCATGGACACCAAGCTCTTCTAATTTTCTTGCCAGTACCACATCATCAGATGTATATGGCAGCACGATAAATCCTTCTTCGAGTAGCATTTCGGATGCTTTTAACGTTTCGACTGGATCTGGCAGAAGAGACCTTGAGCAGCCAATGACTTCTACCTTGATCATGTCACACAGTCCAGAAGCCTTCGCTAAACGAGCAATACGAACTGCCTCTTCCGCTGTACTAGCACCAGCTGTATTCGGAAGCAGCGTATATTTTGATAAATCAAGCTGCTCCAAAAAGTTTGGCTGAGATGCTTCGAAAATGTTCATTCTTCTCACAGCAAAGGTTAATATTTCTGCTTCTGATACGTTCACGGCTTCTTTTTGAACTTCAAATGATGGGTACTTTCCTGTACCAAGTAATAATCTTGATGTGAATGTCTTTCCGCCAATGTGCAGCATGTTGTCATCCTCCTCCTACAAAGTGAACGATTTCGATCGTGTCATTAGGTTCAATTTTCACTTGTTGAAACGCTTCTTTATCAATAATTTCTTGGTTCTTTTCCACAATCACTACTCGATTTTCAAGCTGATAGTCTGATAGCAGGTCATAGATCGTTCCATTTTCTTGTTCGAAATCAACGATTCTGCCATTCAATTGAATTTTCATACAAACAGTGCCTCCTTTCGGCCAATACGAAATGCGTGAAGCCATTCCTTTTGGACCGGTTCACCTAATATCAGGTCGCGAATGATTTCTCCAGTAATCGGGGCAAGTAAAATACCATTTCTGTAATGCCCTGCAGCAAAAAGAATACGCTGATCTTCCGGGTGTCTTCCGATATAAGGATGCCGGTCGCTTGTCGCCGGACGAAGGCCAGCCCAGCACTGATCAATCGGCATCTCCTTGATCGAAGGCATCAGCTGTGACGCCTTTTGAATAACAGCTTCAATGCCGCCAAGCGTCGGAACAGTTTGCCACTCGTTTGGCTTCATCGTTGCGCCAACGACCAGTTTGCCGCTATCTCGTTGAACGATGTAACTATGATCATGGTAAATGGTGTGTTGGAGTGCTGGACCATGATTCCATACAGACACACATTCCCCTTTTACTGGATAAAGAGAATGAGATAATCCAAGCTCTTCAAAAAAACGGCCAGACCATACACCACTTGCTACAGTGAGATCATCACATGTGAATGTTCCCTTCGTTGTTCTAATCGCTAACGCTTCTTTCTCCCGCTTCACTTCGATCACGGATGTACACTCATTCACTTCTGCCCCGTACCTGACCGCCGCCTGCCAAAATGCCCGGCATACCGCATAAGGTTCGACATGAACATCCTCTTTAATCAAACCTGCTCCTAAGATGTTCTCTGCTATTTGAGGCATGCATTTTTTTACGCTGCTTGCGTCAAGCCACTCAAATGTAGACAAATGCTGCATGCGGCAAAGTGCTTGTTTCTCCTCTTCTGTAAAGGCTACCTTCATGATACCGCCCGCTGATGTTCGAATATCAATGCCAGATTCATGCTGTAGATCGACTTTTAACTTTTCGTACAATGCCTGGCTTGCTCTGCCTACTTGAAAAAAAATATCCTCATGACCCTCTCCTTCAGCATGTGCACCAAGCATCCCAGCAGCCGCACTTGTCGTTTGCTTCCCTACCTCATTCGCCTCAAATAAGACGACCTGCTTTCCTGCTTTTGCAAGGTGATAGGCAATGGACATCCCTATAATTCCACCACCAATGATTGCCACATCATAATGCTTCTTCATAAGGATGCTCCTTTACTTGTTTAGAAAATGCTTGTGCCATCTTGCGCGGCTGATGATGAGTAAAAATTCCAGACATGACAGCAATCCCTTTCACATTCGCGTGTCTCAATTCTGGAATGCGGTCAGGTGTCACACCACCGATTGCCACGACTGGAATAGATAGTAGAGATGTCAGTTCTTTCACAAGCTGTACGCCTCTTGCCTGAAGTCCTGGTTTACAAGTGGTGTCATATACGTGCCCAAATATGACATACTCTGCTCCATTTTTCTCAGCTGCTTTCCCTTCTTCAATCGAATGAACAGAGACGCCCGCATGAAGATGAGGGAATTTTTGCCGCAGCTCTTTTGGCGAAAAGCTATGGCCCGGGAGATGTACCCGGTGAATATTGGTGAGCAGTGCAACGTCTACTCTGTCGTTGATGATGAGCTTCTCTTTCGGTACACCTTCTAAAAGGAGACCTTTCACGAGATCAACAAGCTCACTTGCTGTTTTAGACCGTTCCCGGATATGAATAAAATCCACTTCAGGTGCAATGTTTTTTATTTGTTTGATCAGCTCACCCGCAGGAAGCGAATCATTTGTCACTGCGTGGAGTTCCATTTGCACCAACCCCATCTAAGCATGCTGTTTGCCACATTTCTTTTTGATACGCCATCTCCCAGAAATGGTATTCGTAATAGCTTGAAATCACAAAATTTTCTTTCATATTGGCCCGTACATGTTCTGGTGCTTTTTCGGCTAGTTCATCAAAGCGGTTGACTTGTTCAAAGACAAGTTCCTTAAACCAATCCCCTCCATATGTCAAAATCCATTCCTGATAAATCGGATGGTCAGGTGTGGTTTGTTTCAGCTTTTCACCCACCTCATAATAAAGCCAGTAGCACGGCAATAACGCAGCTAATATCTCTTCGAATCGTCCGCTTTTCACAGATCGGTACATATGAGACGTATACGCATATGCAGTGGGAGAAGGCTTAAAGTTCTCGATGGCTTCATCTGAAATCTCTAAAAGCTCTGTAAACTTTCTATGCAGCGACAGCTCTGCTTCATACGTTCCCTGCGCATGATACGCCATTCTGCCCGTCGTATGTAAGTCCTCACTAATTGCCGCTCCATATGCTTGCACCTTTGCAAAATGAGTTAAATAATATGAATCCTGCATCACATAATACGTGAAACGATCGAGTGACAGCGTGCCATCGCCAATCCCTTTCACAAAGGGGTGTGTAAAGCTTCCATTCCACCATGGTGCTGCTGCTTCTTTACATTCAGTTGAAAATGTCATGTTTCTCTCCTCCTGTTTTTCCATATAAAAAAGCCACTTTCCGTATGGAAAGTGGCTTGGAATTTGTAAAAAGCATAATCAAAAACCGCACCACTTCCCTACGCAGGTATGAACCTGTTCAGGTAATGAGGGTCTAAAAGTCGATACTTTTATCTCAGCCCTTTTAAAGGACTCCCCTAGTGGATCAAATATATGATGTTGTACTTCTATCTTAATCAGGAATTGTTCATTGGTCAAGGGTTCATTCTCACTCTAATTGGGCTCTAAGTCCTGCTACATACTCACGAGAGCCCGACACAAGCACACGGTCACCGCTTCTAAGCGTCGTATCTCCATGTGGTACTAAGCTGTCTATCCCTCTGAAAATACGGACAAAGACCAAATCGCCGGTAAACGGAAATTCCCTCAGCATGACATTGTGATAGCGATGATTGTTCATTTGAATTTGATACAAGGAAGTATCCTCATTTGTTAATAATCGAATTGCATCCGGTGCTTCAATCAAGGCTCTTAGCACCGTTTTAGATGATAGGAAATTAGAAAACGTATCAATGCCCGCTTCCTTCAATGTTAGCTCTGCCTCAGCTTTATTCACACTCGCAATGACTTGTTTCGCTCCTTCTTCCTTTGCAAATAAAGCAATTTCCTTATTTTTCGTCTCACTGCCTGTTGCGACGACGAGGACATCCTCCTGGCCAACGCCTGCCTTTCGCAGCGTCTCATCGTCGTACTCTTCAATTGATTCGACTTCAAAGATGGAGTCGGCGAGCATCGCTTCTTTATTTTCTTGAAAGACATGCAAAATTCGAATATCATATTCATCCTGATGTAAATCGAGTGTGACAGGTAAGGTCAGCTGATTTGCACCAATAAAGGTCACACGTTTTTTATGGCTCACAACTTGTTCTTTTTTAAACAGTGCTTTAAACCAAACTGGCGTTAAAATACTCGTGAGTATCGCGACTAAAATCAGCGCGCCGGACATTTTATGATCAATGACTCCGAGCCGCTCCCCGATCGTCGCAGCTGCAATGACGAGTGATAATGTCGATGTTAATAAAAAGCCAGAGCCGATCACTTTTTTCATGTCATACCATTTTTTCAAATAAAGAATCGGGATGAGCTTACTAATCAGTAATGCAATAAATAGCAGCGGGATCATGATCATAATAGTTGGGTCCTTGAACAGTGCCCATATATTCAAATCCACTCCAACCATCACAAAGAAGATGGGGATCAAAAATCCGTAGCCAAATGAATCCAGCTGCTGGACAAGCTCTTTATTCGGCGAAAGAAGGGACACAAGTACGCCCGCTAAAAACGCCCCAAGAATATTTTCAGCACCGAGTGATTCAGATAAAGCAACTAAGACTATAATGAGAGTAAAGATCGCCCTTGTCCCAATTTGCACGGTCCCTTTTGACATGGACTGAAAAATTGACTTTGTCTTAAATACGCGGCCAAATAAATAAAGAAGGATGCCCGCAGCAAATAATAAGAGCAGAAGCCACATATTCCCTGTACCATCGCCATAAATGGAGGAAAATACAGCAAGTAAAATCATCGTCACCAAATCCGCAATGACAGCGACAAGCAAGATGATTTGACCGATATTCGTCTGCATCAATTTTTCCTCTTTTAAGGTGGGAACCACTACCCCTAATGAGATCGTCGATATAATGAGCGTCATTAAAAAGGCATTTTGGATAAACCCTGCAAGGACAAACGCATAGGACAGAATAAAAGAAATACTAAATACGCCAAGAAAAACAATAGTGGCTGCTTTAAACGTATTCGGTTCTTTTAGACCATTTGGTAGTTCTCGTGCTTTCTTCTTTGACTCGAAAGAAGAAAAATCTATTTCAAGTCCACTTAAAAACATCAGAAAAATAAAACCGAGCATGGATAACGTATCTAACCATGCATCATGTTCAACTACCAGTTGAAGACCGCTTTTTCCAATGATGAGCCCCATGATGATTTCAGCAACAACGACCGGAATGGTCAGCTTAAATCGGTGCAATAAAAGTGGGGTGAAAAAGGCAACAATAATAACGACAACGAGTGATGAAACAGATGTATGCTCCATTGGCTAAAGCCTCCTAACATTGATGTTTAATCTTTTATGGTTTACGTTAAAGCATTGATTCTAACAATTGCCTAAATGAAAAGAAAGCCATTCGTTATATGTTCTAAAATTCAAACTTCTTTAACCCCGATGAATGGATGAGAAAAATCAGGAGGAAATCTTATGAAATTTGATATCATTGGTGATATCCACGGCTGCTACGAAGAGCTGCTTGCCCTCATACACAAACTAGGATACGAATTCAAACATGGATTACCCGTCCATCCTGATAAGAGAACGCTAGCACTTGTCGGTGATTTAACAGATCGAGGACCTCAGTCAGTAGATGTCATGCGATTTGTCATTCATGCCTACGCACACGGCGCGATCCGCTACGTACCTGGCAACCATTGCTTTAAGCTTTATCGCTATTTAAAAGGAAATCCGGTGAAATTACTTCATGGCATTGAAACCACAGTGAACGAAATAAAAAAGCTGCCCCTTCATGAACAAACCAAATTGTCACATGAATTTAAGCAGCTATTTGAGAAGGCTCCGCTTTACGATGTACTTATTCCTGATGAACTGATGATTGCTCACGCAGCGATGAAGGAAAAGGACATTGGAAGAAAGCCGAACAAACAGATGCGATCCTATCTATTATTTGGCGCAGTCACAGGAGAAACGTGGCCGGATGGGCGACCTGTGCGGAAGGATTGGGCAAAGGAATATCGCGGAAAACCATGGATTGTCTACGGACATACACCAGTGAAAGAACCGCGATTCGTTGGCAGAACTGTCAACATTGATACAGGCTGTGTATTTGGCCACCGGCTGTCTGCCCTTAAATATCCTGAGCTTGAAACGGTTTCTGTTCCTTCCTCTATGCCTTATGACGATTCAAGGTTTCAGCATTTCACATCATAAAAAAACCCGGTCCTGCGCTTGCAGGTAGCCGGGTTTCTCTATTTAAAGCAGCAATGATTTCATGTCTTCAGGAAGCGGAGCCGAGAATGTCATTTCCTCCCCGGTCATCGGATGAGGAAAGACAAGAGTCTCACTATGCAGTGCCTGCCGGTTCATCTGCTCACTCGTCCCGCCATATAACGTATCTCCGATGAGCGGATGACCAAGATACTGCATATGAACACGAATTTGATGGGTTCTCCCCGTTTCAAGTGCCAGCGTCACATCTGACATGTTCAACTCAGCATCCACCGCTCGCACTGTAAAATGCGTCACAGCTTCCTGCCCAGTATCATCGACCATTCGCTCGATGATACTATCTCCTTTTCGGGCAATTTTTGCACGAATGGTTCCATGCTTTTCTTTGATCATGCCATGTGTAAACGCTCTGTATGTTCGTTTGACCGCTCCACTTTTCTGCGCTTTTGATAAAAGGCTGTGGGCAAAGCGATGCTTGGCCACAAGCATGACGCCAGATGTATCTCGATCAAGGCGGTTCACTAAATGAACCGTCAGCCGAACAGACTGCTCTGCATAATGATGCAGCAATCCATTCGCAATACTGTGCTCTGGGTGCTCCCGAGAAGGAATGGACGGAATATATGGCTTTTTATTCAGCACAAGGACATGCTCATCCTCAAATAAAATATCAAGCGGAATCGGAGCAGGCTTTAGCCCTTCACTCACTTTTTCCTCTGGGAATAAAATGGTGAGCCTGTCTCCGTTATGCAGCTTGTATCTCACAGTCACATGCTCTCCATTAATGAGGAGATCACCGCCATCAAATTTAATATCCGTCAGCATTCTTTTCGAAATGCCAATATCTATTAAATAATCCTTTAAAAGCAGCCCTTCTTCTTTGGCTGTCATGGTTTTGTTTAGTGTAAAGTATTCCAGCGAGAACGACCTCTTTCTTATTCACCTTTTCCGATAAAGGAATCTTGCACCCTTTTCCAAAACGGAAATGGTCTAAATCGGGCAAAGCGGACATTCTCGTCTGCTACCCGGCATTGAATGGATTTGACGTCCTTATGAAGCAGCGTCAAATGATCAATGGTTACCTGAAAATCGACATCATTCCTCGGTTTAATGACACAAGTATGGTGGTCTGGTAAAATAAGCGGCGAACCGACCGTTCGAAACACTCTGTTGTTGATTGAAGCCATTTCTGCCAGCTGAATGGCTCTAATGGAAGGATGAATAATGGCGCCCCCAAGTGCTTTATTATAGGCTGTACTGCCAGACGGCGTAGACAGACAAAGACCGTCACCTCTGAATGTTTCAAACAGCTGCCCCCTAATTTCAACATCTGCCACAAGTGTCCCTTCCATACTTTTAATCGTACATTCATTCATGGCTAAATATTTCTCTTCTCTGCCGCCATCGTTGTATCTGACAATGACTTCTAAGATCGGATATTCCACAATGTGATAAGGGGTTTTCGCAATAGCTAAAACGAGTTTTTCAATTTCACTTGGCACCCAGTCAGCATAAAAACCAAGATGACCTGTATGAACACCGACAAAAGCTGTTTCATTCAGACGGTCGCTATAACGGTGAAACGCATAAAGAAGGGTGCCGTCTCCACCAACCGTAATGACAAGATCGGGTTCCTCTTCATTGAGTTCCATCCCGAAATCCAATAAGTAGGTCTGAATTTTACTTTTGAGTGTGTCAGATACAGAATTCCCTTTCGAAGAAACTGCAAATTTCATGAATTCTTCTCCTTTTCCACCTTGCTGCTATGAGAGGGCAGCATCATATTTGATCAAGCACAGGCTCAGCTATCGTTTTTCTTTTTCCGGGAAAATGCCACTTGTGCTTCTTGAATTTCCCCTCTAATTTCAGACATCTCATCATCAAGAAGAGATGCTGCCTCGGAAGCTCTTTGAAGGCGCAGCTTGACTTTCTCCGGGATATTCCCGCTATATTTATAATTCAGAGAATGCTCAATGGTCGCCCAAAAATTCATCGCAAGTGTACGAATTTGGATTTCGACGAGGAGCTGCTTCTCTCCATTAATCGTTTGCAGCGGATATAACACAACAAGGTGGTACGAACGGTATCCGCTTTCTTTATGCTCTGCAATATAGTCGCGTTTATCAACAACCACGAAGTCTTTTCGTGACTGGAGCATTTTTTTCACGACTTGTATGTCTTCTACAAACTGGCACATAATGCGAAGCCCAGCAATATCCTGCATCGTTTCGATTTCATGCATTGGGATGTTTTTACGCTTTGCCTTTTCTAATATGCTGGCAACAGGTTTCACTCGGCCTGTAACAAATTCTACTGGTGAATGGTCATCCTCGAATTCATACAGCTTTCGAATGCCTTTTAGTTTCACTTTTAATTCTTCGACTGCTTGTTTATACGGTGCGAGGAATTGATCCCATTGTTTTTTGTCCATGAAACTTCCCCCAATTCCATATACCTAATTATTTCAGAGGAATGTGCTCTTCACTTTCTCTTCCATATCTCCGTAATTGGCATTGTCTTTAATATTGTCGATTAAATAATGTAATTCTTGATGAAGCTGAATGAGTTCTAACGAATGTCCTCCCGCTGTCAAATAGACAGGGATGTCAAGATTCATTGCTTCTTTTAATGGAGTCCATGTATGTTCCCCTAAGATAAGATATGAAAAGGACTCCTCGTTTTCAAGTATGTAAACGAACGCAAAGTGATCAGAATCAACAAGCATTTGTCCTGATGCTTTTGCTTTTTGGATTTGCTCTTCTGACTTGGTCGTCAAAATCAGCCTGTCTTCTTTTAAAGTTGCTTCTGCGATTTCAATTCGGTTTTGCATCATGATCTCCTTTACAACAAAGTACAGCTTTATTTTATCATATCAAGTTCAATATTGATAAACCGAACTTATTGAGAAAATCCTATTTTCTTCTTATAAATGATCCTTTCACGTAATTATCCATTGATTTTGGCACATGTGGAAAGAGAAATAATAGATAAAAACAGTCTTTTACATGATGAACATACTTCATGTACAATAATCATATTTCCTCTAAATGAAAGGTTGATGTCAAAATGGCACAGGAAATTGAAATAGAACTAAAGCAATTGTTAATGAAAGAAGAATTTGAACAGTTGAAACAACATTTTCAATTGAAGGATTCGGATTTTCACACGCAAACCAACCATTACTTTGATACACCTCAATTTGATATAAAATCTCAATTCGCTGCATTAAGAATGAGAGAAAGAAACGGTCAGTGGGTTCTCACGTTAAAGGAACCACACGAAATAGGCTTGCTCGAAACCCACCAAACGATCGCTCCTCCTTCAAGCCTTGCCGATTTCCAGCTGCCAAAAGGTGAAGTGGCTGACAGGCTAGATCATTTGAACATTCAAAAGGATCAAATTGTGTATTTTGGTTCACTTGAAACGTCAAGAGCTGAAAAAATGATCAAAGAAGGCTTAATTGTTTTGGATCACAGCCGATATTTAACAGTAGAGGACCATGAACTTGAATTTGAAGTGAGCGACCTGGAAATCGGACAAGCCGCATTCTCCGCATTGCTCCAACAATTCCAAATCCCTGTTCGAAACACGAAAAACAAAGTCGTACGTTTTTATGAAGAGAAAATGAAAACACAGAATAGATGAATTCCTTGAAGGAGGAACATGATGAACGTCAATCAACTTCAATCCTTTATGCAGCTCCAAGCGCTTAAAACATTACAATCAGACCCTGGACAAACGCAAATGCCGGGCGGCCAAGAATCGAATGCTCAAGCTTCATTTCAGTCGCTGCTGCAAGATTTTTTAGGCGGATCAGAATTATCACGCCTCCCGCTTTCAATTTCTGCATTTATGGGAACGGACCCATCAACGGCTCCGAACACGCAATACGCGCGTACAAACCCATACTTATCTGCTATCGCTGGCGGTGAGCAGCTTCAAGCTCAACCTTCATATGCGAATGACGCTCAATTGAATACAGCAAATGGTATTGGGAATGTCTTAAACAACAGCTACACGCCGCCGCTTCAAAAGGCTGTTTCAAGCGGCTCATCATCAAAGGAAATTAATCAAATTGTGTCACAAATGGCTCAAAAACATGGTGTTCCAGAAAAGCTAATTCATGCGGTCATCAAGCAAGAATCTGGCTATCGTACGAATGCGGTCAGCCATGCAGGCGCGCTTGGCCTTATGCAGCTTATGCCATCTACAGCTAAGTCACTTGGCGTGAATAATGCCTTTGATGCGGCTCAAAACATCGAAGGCGGCACGAAGTATATCAAACAAATGCTTCAGAAATATAATGGAAATGTCTCACTCGCCTTAGCTGCTTATAATGCAGGCTCAGGAAATGTTGATAAATACGGCGGCATTCCACCATTTAAAGAAACACAAAATTATGTAAAGAAAATTACAGCACAATATTTCGCTTAAACCGAAGAGAATAACCTCTTCGGTTTTTTGTATGTCGCTTTTCACCCTTTTTTGACTGAATGTGTTATGATATGGTCAATTGATCACGGAACCCGCCCCTCCCCTTATTTCCAATAGACCAAAGCGGTTTGTTTGTGGAATTGAGATGAGGTTGTTAAAATAAGTACAAGAATAGAAACATTAAAATAGAACAAACTGAATATCACTTTTGAAATAAATGAATTCACAATAGGGCGCTTCATCCTATTAACTACGAGTAAAAGGAGTAGTCAACATGGTACAATCGTTTAACGCACCTTACGAAGCGGTTGGAGAGGAACTTCTATCGCAACTTGTTGATACTTTTTATGAAAATGTAAAGTGTCATCCTTTGCTTCATCCTATTTTCCCGGATGACTTAAAAGAAACAGCAAGAAAACAAAAACAGTTTTTAACGCAATATTTAGGCGGACCCCCGCTTTATACAGAGGAGCATGGCCACCCTATGCTAAGGGCGAGACATCTCCCTTTTCCGATTACTGAGGAGCGGGCTGACGCATGGCTTGAATGCATGGAGGATGCAATGGATCAAGTAGGATTAACCGGCGATATTCGTGACTTTTTATTTGAGCGACTTTCTTTAACGGCTCGTCATATGGTCAATCAAACACCTGAAAAGGATGGACGATCTTGAGCTGCAATACGCACGATCAATATTTCTCACACTGTCACGGACATCCTCAAAAGCCGATTGAAATCTATGTATTCATTGACCCTCTAAGTCCAGACTGCTGGTTATTAGAGCCATCCATTAAAAAATTAAAAATGAAGTACGGCCGTTTTTTCACTTTACGAACGGTAACAAGCTCTAGTATTAATGCATTGAATCGGAAAAGAAAAAAGCATTTACTGACTGAAGCATGGGGGAAATTTGCGACCAAAACTCAGACCAAAAAAGAACAAATGCTGTCTGAACAAATTGTGACTTCACCCTATCTCGCCTCGCTTGCATTAAAAGCGGCTGAACTTCAAGGTAGAAAATGCGGAATGAAATTTCTGCGACTCATTCAAGAATCACTTTTTTGCCATCAGCAAGATGTCACAAGTGAACATGTACTGCTAGAAAATGCAAAAAGCGCTGGACTAGACATCGAGGAATTCCAGCGCGATATTCATTCTCAAAGTGCTGTCAAAGCACTAAAATGTGATATGAAAATTGCCGCTGAAATGGACGTGTCTGAGCTTCCGACCTTTGCCTTTTTTAATACAGTAAACGGAGATGA
Organism: Bacillus sp. lyk4-R2A-2; assembly: GCF_030209735.1. Taxonomy (NCBI): domain Bacteria; kingdom Bacillati; phylum Bacillota; class Bacilli; order Caryophanales; family Bacillaceae; genus Bacillus; species Bacillus sp. lyk4-R2A-2. The sequence goes on along the minus strand of NZ_JARVRK010000004.1, from coordinate 250,253 downwards.
AGGATTAAAAATTTCAGGTGCGTACTCTTATGATGTATACGAGGAAATCCTTTTTGAAATGATTGGTGAAAAACCAACCCCATCAGAACGGCCTCCAGTTGAATGGTTTATTGCTTACTTTCAATTTGCATCTGCCAAAGAGATTGCGGTTGTTTATGACCTGACACTTGATGAAGTTGAACGAGAAATGAAAAAGCTGGCTTTCGCTAAAAAAGTCGAACGTGTACAAGTGCAGCAAGAAATGTTTTGGCGCTATAAAGAAGATGATCATCATTCAGATCTTGATGTCTATCGCTGTGAGAATGAACATGGGTGCTGACCCATGTTTTTTCTTCACTCCTCAAAAGAACATTTGTTCTATTTTTAAGTACGAAGAAACCGCGCCGGGATAAGCGCGGTTTCACTATGTCTTAACGACAACAAAGGGGATGGGAGAAATTTTTCACGGTCAAACAAAGGGGTAATGTTTGTATGTGATTAATTTCACATCTTTAGTATATCAAATTTTGTCGACTTATGACAACAGATATACTATATGTTCATATTTTTGTCACAAAACATAAGAGGGTTGTCACTTTCATATAGTGAAAGTAACGAAAAAATGGAGGGATCTGCATGCGCAGCACAACCATTGGACTTGTTTCCATTGGCTTATGTTTCTTTTTAAACATACTAGGCTTAATGAAAATGCTTCCTCTTTATCTCACATCGCCACTCTTATTTGCTGCAATACTTTTTACACTTTATCGACTGAACCACCGGAAGACCTTTAAGGGATTTAAAGGTTGATGATAATGAACGGCCTCTACATGTGAAGAGGTCTTTTTTGTGAAAAAAACTCCTGTCAAAAGATGAGTTTGCACTCACACGTCTGACAGAAGTCTTTTCATTACTCACCCGTTTTAGAGATGAGCTCTTCCATTTCTTTTAATTTTTCCTCGAACAATTGACATGCTGCTTCGATTGGTTCTTTGGAAGCCATATCAACACCCGCTTTTTTCAGCACATTGATTGGATAATCAGAGCTTCCTGCTTTAAGGAAGTCTGTGTAGCGCTCCACCGCAGGTTTTCCTTCTTCTAAGATTTGCTTGCTTAATGCCTGTGCAGCACTATAGCCTGTAGCATATTGATAGACATAATAGTTGTAATAGAAGTGAGGGATTCTCGTCCATTCTAATCCGATTTCCTTATCCACAACCATGCCGTCTCCAAAATACTTCTTATTCAGGTCGTAATAAAGGTTCGTCATGAATTCTGGCGTTAAAGCCTCTCCTTCTTGTGCTTTCACATGAATCAAATGCTCAAACTCAGCAAACATCGTCTGTCTGAATACCGTTCCTCTAAATCCTTCTAGCAAGTGATTTAACACATACAAACGCTGCTTTTTATCATCTAGATGATTCAGCAGGTATTCGCCAAGTAACGCTTCATTTGTCGTAGAAGCTACTTCAGCTACAAAGATGCTGTAGTTTCCATACGGATATGGCTGGTGCTTTCTTGTATAGTAGCTGTGGACGGAGTGCCCAAATTCATGAGCCAGTGTAAATAAATTATCAATATTATTTTGCCAGTTCATGAGGATATATGGATTTGTGCCATAGCTTCCAGATGAATACGCACCGCTACGTTTCCCTTTATTCTCATAAACGTCTACCCAGCGATTATTGAGTCCCTCTTTTAACACGGACACATATTCTTCTCCTAATGGCGCTAACCCTTTTAGCATATAATCCTTTGCTTCATCGTAGGTTAGCTTCATGCCAGCATCTTTTACAAGTGGCGTATACAAGTCATAATTGTGCACTTCATCAAGCTTTAACACCTTTTTACGCAATTCAATATAACGGTGTAATAACGGTAAATATTGATGAACTGTATCAATTAGATTGTCATATACTTCTTCTGGAATACTGTTTCGAGATAGTGCTGATTCTCTTGCCGATTTATAATTTCGTACTTTTGCATAAAAATTATCCTTTTTAATCGAACCACTCAGTGTCGAAGCAAGCGTGTTTTTATACTGATCATACGTTTTATACACAGCTTTAAAGGCATTCTTTCTCACTTCACGGTCATCACTGTTTAAAAATGTGATAAAGTTGCCGTGGGTAATTTTCTTTTCTTCCCCATTTTCATCCTTTACAGAAGGGAACGAAATATCAGCATTGTTAAACATACTAAAAGTAGTAGATGAAGTTGAGAGAGGTTCAGATGCCTCAGCTAATAAGGCCTCTTGCTCCTCACTTAAAATATGTGGACGTTCTTTATTAATTTCTTCAAGAGCATGAGAATACAGTTTTAATTCTTCTTTTTCCAGAATAAACTGCTGCAATTTATCTTCTTGAATCGATAAAATCTCTGGAACAATATAAGCAGAAGTACTAGAGAGCTGTGTAAATAAATTCGATGCTTTATCATTCAGCGCTTGAAATGATGAGTTAGTTGTATCCTCATCGTATTTCATGTGCGCATATGTATAAAGCTTACCAAGCTTTTCAGAAAGCTGATCCTGAAAGGTTAGGGCTTCATACAGTACATCAGCAGAATGGGCGAGCTTGCCTTTAAATTGGGCGAGCTTAGGAATTTCTTTTTTGACCGCTTCGAATTCCTTGTTCCATGCATCGACGCTTTCAAAAATATCTTCAAGTCGCCATTTGTTTTCTTCTTTTACTTCGCTTCTGTCTGGTAAATGGTTGTTTTTGCTTTGTGAAGTCATATGAATCCCCCTTGCATAAGTTGTGTTGAACCAACCTTTCGGAAAGTGAAAGAAATTGGTGTTGTATTTATCTTCTTTGTTTTGAACTATATTTGTCAAATCATATGCAGAAATAAATACCAAACAAACTAAAAAAATGAGAAAAAAGCGTTTCTTTCTATTCAATCGCAGCACCACCTTTTTCTTATCATGATCAAAGTGGGCATGAAACATGCTAATGAAATAAGAAAGCATCTCGTTTGAACGCTTCATCTACTGTTTGTATCGGCATTTGATTTGACGCTACTTCATAATTACCCTCTTTCGTCATGTGTAAAAACCCTTGTCTGACAAGCGCATGAACATATGATGTGATAACCTCTTTTAATTCTTCTATTGAAACATCCCCATATCGAATCTTTACTTCTTTCATCTGGATACACCGCTTGATTTCTTTCATCAGCAGTTGAATCGTCACTGGACTGCTTCCTTTTTTCCTTATTATCCAATCATATAGACACCCCTGCCAGACATAAACGGGACTTGTAAAGATGTACGCTTCTGGCAGCGGGATAAATAATTCAGCCGGTAGAAAAGGGAAAGCTGTTTGATGATGCTCATAAAAAACGTCTCTCAACCGTTTGCTTTCATTTGATAAAATGCGAGGAGGCCGCTGCCTAAATTGCTGTATGCATCTTAGCCATTGCTTAGAAACTTGACGCTTGCTTGAGGGCGGCGATAGGATATCCGAAAGTTTGCGGTATGCTGTTGGCGGTCTGACAGTCATGGCAGCACATATTTTCGTTGGTTGAAATACAAGGAGTTGAGCAAGATGGATGAATCGATTCTGGAGCGGACAATAAAAAATCAGACTTCCTTTCTGTGATTCCCTTAGCATTCCCCAATGAATGGAGGAGAAGGAAAAGAGCTGGGCAGATTTTCGCTTTAAACGATTTGCTCCTAGGACCCATATAGGGAAGAGCCCTGCTTCGCGGAGTCCTGCTGTTCTTTTACGGAGCTCTTGCCGTGAAATATTTGAGCATTGATATTCGATTGCATAGCTTGTTCCTCCAATAGAGACGGTCACGTCAGGACGCTGATGAACCTTTGACACATACTTTTCAAGCACCGGTTTATGTCCCAGCTGCTGAAGCCAATGCATCATGGCTTCTTTCCCCGCCTGATGATAAGCCGTTTCGCCTGCGGCTAGAGGACATGCTGTCAGCTGTTTATGTGCAAAATGATAAACACGTTGTTCACCAAGCTTTAATTGCACCTCTTCCCTGCATTCAGGGCAGTAAAATTTGCACGTTGTCCTGACATGCTCCAACCTGTTTTTAGATAAGTGATGTGTAATTCGAATAAGCTTTCCATTATCCATGATCGCTGTATTCATTCAGCTCGCCCCTTAGTCTTTGATGATCGTATTATAGCTTTTTCGTCTATAAGAGAGCGAATAGGCAAAATGAGCTTTTATTGTGTGAAAATATGATTTTACTGATGTTTTCTTGAGGAAAATAAAAAAACCCCCTGATAAAAAGGGGGAAAATACAATCTTTATAGTAATGGCGATAATAATCTTGCTGTTGATTCAAAGAGTCTTACCCTTAACGGTCTCTTTGCAAATTCTTCTGGGACAATCTCGTGCGACTGCTCTAAATCACCTAAAAAGTCGTTCACGAGCTTCTCAGTGCTTTTCGTTTTATAGAGGAAGGCATTCACTTCAAAATTCAAATGAAAGCTTCTCATATCCATGTTGGCCGTTCCTATCGAAGCCAGCTCGCTATCTACAATGATAAATTTACTATGCATAAAGCCTTGATCATATTCATACACCTTTGCCCCTGCTTCTAAAAGCTCCGGGAAGTATGAACGGGACGCATGGAAGACGATCCGTTTATCTGGATTCTTCGGTGCAATAATCCGTACGTCTACTCCGCTTAATGCAGCAATTTTCAATGCAGACAAAATATCATCATCCGGCACAAAATATGGTGAAGCAATCCAAATAGACTTTTTGGCAGAGATAATCATGGAGAAAAAGAGATTTTTAATGACCTCCCACTGTTTATCAGGACCACCAGCAATCATTTGTACGCCTTCTGTTGTAATCTCAATGTGGGTGAAATCTTTGAAGTATTCCACACCTGCACATCTCTCATTCGTCATATAGTACCAATCCTGCATGAAAATCTGCTGCAGATCACGAACAGCTTCACCCTTAATCATCAAATGCGTGTCACGCCAAAATCCATATTGTCTGCTTCTGCCCATATATTCGTCTCCAATGTTTAGCCCGCCAACAAATCCAACTTCTCCATCAATCACGACAATTTTTCGGTGATTTCGGAAATTGATTTTATTATTTAACAGTGGCAGCCTCACGGGTAAAAATGGAACGATCTGAACGCCAGCCTTTTCGAGGTCAGCAATATATTGACGAGAGAGCTTTAAACTCCCTACATCGTCATATAAAAAGCGGACAATCACGCCATTTTTCGCTTTATCAATGAGAATATCTTTTAATTCTTGTCCAAGGTCATCGTGGCGGAGAATATAATATTCTAAATGAATGTGATGTGTCGCCTTTTTGATTTCTTCAAAAATATGAGAGAATGTTTCTTCTCCATTCGTCAGGACTTTAGAGGACGTGCGATACGTAATAGGGGTATGTCCAAGTCTGTGGGCCAGCTTAAATAAGAGCTGCTGATGATCACCCATATGCGTCATTTTCTCAATCGCTTCTCTATGAATATGTTCATCTTCCTGGATTAACTGTTCGTCCAGGATGGCTTTCTTTTCAAACAACCGGCGCTTTTTGATATTGCGTCCAAAGAAAATATAGAACAAAAAGCCGAATAACGGAAAGCTGCCAAGCAGGACAAGCCACGTTATCGTTTGAGATGGATTCCGGTTCTCCAAGAATATGACAAACCCGATGAAGATAATCGATAAAGTGAACAGAACGCTGACTGAACTTAATACACTTACCGCTAAATCACCGGCAATTAATTGAATGACTAAATAAGCACCTATCGTAATGATAAGAAAAAATAGAACTTTGACTAAATTTCTCATTTCATTTTCTCCTTGCCGATCTCTTTATTTACCTATTCATTCCGATAAAAAAGCCGATTCCTCTATAGAAATCGACTTTTGTTGGTTACGTGAAGTGCTGTTGAATCGTTTCAAGGGCATTTCCTTCGATAATCAGCTGACCATATTCTTTCAGTCTGTAAATGCTGACCACTGATTCATGAGCATATTCAAGCAAAATGCTGAGCTTATTCTCCACTTGCTCATCTGACAAATCCTCGTGGAAGTCAACATATAGATAATAACGGTTTTCAAACGAATATAAACTTGAGGTAAAATCCTGCATATTTAATTGAGAAAGTGCAATCAAATCTTCAAAGTCATCCATTTTCAACACAAATTGAAGTTGAAGTTTTTTGTCCTTCTCATTATGGTCTTCTTGATCCTGCTCTTCTTTTTGAAAATCATCAAGCAGTGCGTCTAGACTTTCTTCATCTGTTTGATCTTTTTTATCTTCTGGAATCGGCAATTCGAGCTTTTGTCCATCTTTAGAAAGTTGGGCTTTCGTCACGACAATTTCAAGACCTTTGTCAAGTGCCTGCACTTGAATCCAAAGCGGTCCCTCAACTGCAAATTCTTCTTCTTCGTGCACTTCGTCCATTACTTCCCAAAACAGCTCTTCACTGCGTTCACGATTATACCAAATCTCTTCACGGTCAAATCCGCGGTCTTCAATATCACCGTAGGAAATATAAAATTTCACTGTATGTTCATTAATTCTTTCGATTTCCATTTTGCCAACCTTCCCTTCTATATAAGATGTTGAAGGGACATACAAGCTCCCAATTAATAGTACTTTACTACACTTTACCCGTTCCGTCTACATGTTAACCTTTTAAAGAATTGAGGTATTGCTTCGTACTGTCTATTTTATGATAAAACATGAATAAAAGAAATAAAAACGCATTTTTTGCAGAGAAAACTTACAGAAACATATATTTGAATTGTCTTCATATATTGGTTGTACGAGCTCTATTAGACATGAGGTGAAATGGATGGAAACAGAATGGATCATATCCTTACTGATGATTATTGGCATCGATCTGATTTTAGGCGGAGATAACGCGTTGATCATTGCGATGGCTAGCCGCAGCTTGTCAAATGACAAACGCAATAAAGCCATATGGATCGGCACACTTTTGGCAGTGCTGATGAGAATAACAATGACAGGTGCCGCAGTTTATTTATTGACCATCCCTTATTTACAATTTATCGGCGGACTTTTTCTCCTTTATATAGGATACAATTTGTTAATTGAGCAAAAGAAAGAATCAATTCGCATTAAAAGCAGCGGCTCCCTTTGGCGTGCGGTTCAGACCATTGTGATTGCCGACCTCTTTATGTCACTTGATAATGTGATTGCAGTTGCAGGAGCGGCAAAAGGGAACATGCTGCTGACCGCTTTTGGCCTGATGATTTCAGTACCGATTATTATTTGGGGAAGTAAGCTGATTCATGCCGCTTTCACCAAATTCCCGTTTCTTTTATACGGAGGCAGTGCTCTTTTGGCTTTTACTGGCGGTGAAATGATTGTTCGTGATGTGAAATTGAATGAATTTATGGCTCAGCATGCGACTCTTGAATTGATGCTTCCGTTTTTAACAGTCGTAATGGTCATTTTAGCCAGCCTGTTTTACGAACAAACGGCTGAAAATAAATAAAAAAAGCTGCCAAATGATCGGCAGCTTTTCGTTTTTCTATTAGTTAGCAAGTCGCTGAGCTTCTCTTAGTTGGAATGTACGAACCGTTCTTGGAAGGAAACGTCTAATTTCATCTTCATTGTAGCCAACTTGTAGTCTTTTTTCATCCAAGATGATTGGACGTCTTAAAAGACCTGGATGCTCATTGATCAGTTTATACAATTGTTGAAGAGGCATTGTCTCAACATTCACATTTAGCTTTTGGAATACTTTTGAACGTGTTGAGATAATTTCATCTGTACCGTCTTCAGTCATTCGAAGAATTTCTTTAATTTCATCGATTGAAAGAGGCTCTGAAAAGATGTTTCTCTCTTGATACGGAATATTGTGCTCTTCTAACCACGCTCTTGCTTTTCTACATGATGTACAGCTTGGTGATGTGTATAATGTTACCATAAATCTTCACTCCTCAATTTGTAGAATGAATATTGATCTGTATTCTTAAATTAAAATTGTTCTAAATAAGTAATCTTTATAGTGATTATACTATAAAAAAGTAAGTGTGAACAGATTTTCTTGCAATTTTTGTGACAAAAACTAGACAATTTCATTCATTTTCTCGTGTTGCTTGATGTCTGAACATTCTCATTTAGTCGAGATGATCGAAAATATTTTTTTGTTTTCTATTTTCAATGACCTTCAATACATCATCAACATCTTCATACGACTGCCCATACCATTCTTCATCTTTATACGTATGGATTCGTTCATAGGTTTTCCTCATAGCCTCCATCATTTCTTCTTCATTATCTGTAAGAGGCGACCAATAAAGGATTTCCATGCGGTTCACTTCATTTGTTGCAAGTGACCTGCGTTTATAACCGATTGATTCTGCATGCTTGAAGTGCTCTCTTTGGTAAAACTTTAGGCGTTTTGCAGTATCTGCATCATCTTCATCTACAGGCTCAACCTCAAGCAAGATCGGTTTCTTTTTTTCCTTCAGCTTATGAATGAGCTTTGATCCGAGGCCTTCACCTCTTGCATCTCTGGAAACAAATAAATAATCAATAAAGATAAAATTATCAAATTCGGCGTACATCATCACATGATGAGGTCCTTCCTCCTTATGATAAACATCACTTCTTTCCTTTAATAAAGCTTCCATATGCTCTTTTGACTTCATTTCTTCTATCGGGAAGTATTCACTGAGCTTTTCATACCAATTCATGGATCCGCTCCTTATGATATCGTTAAGAACCACTTCCTTAGATATTCCCGATTTCCTGCTATTTAAACGCCTGTACTAGTAAGACGCAGCAAAGTCTCCTCTAGTTTCACTTTTTTTCAAACAACAGAAAAAAAGTTTTATATCGAACGATTCATGAGTAATTGAAAACAGACAAACAGGATAAGTGTCATCCCAGTTTGGAACATGATGAAATAAAGATACTTGCTGCGCCGTGCTTCTCTCTCTGATTGCTTGTTTTCCGGTGAAGCATATATTCCACGGAAAAAGACACGATGCCAATGAGCACCATAAACACGAGTATCCTCTGTCCTCCATTTGGCTTTCTCAAAAAGGACGTTGAAAAAAGCATGAATACCATCAGAAAGTGAAAGAATGAATAACGAAACGTCTTCCATATCGACATCTGATTTCCTCCTAGAATCCGCTTGTTGTTAACTAGAAATTACCATCATTTCGTTTTTTTGTAAAATAAAAAAAGAAGCACTGACATAGCAGTGCTCCTTCCTTCTTATAATTGTTTTGCCTGAAGCTCTTTGAATTCTTCCTCTGTGCAGCTCACAAAGTGACCTGGCTTCACTTCACGGAAATCAGTGTTTGTTCCTTTGTGAACGGACGGATCATACTTGATTCGTTTGCGGTTACGCTCATAATCTGGATCTGGAAGCGGAATCGCAGATAGTAATGATTTTGTATATGGATGAAGCGGGTTTTCGTATAATTCATTCGCTGGTGCCAGCTCTACCAATTTCCCGAAATACATCACGCCAATACGATCGCTGATGTATTTTACCATGGACAGGTCATGGGCAATGAATAAATACGTTAAGCCTTTTTCTTCTTGCAGTTCTTTCATTAAGTTAACGACCTGTGCTTGAATCGACACATCTAATGCAGATATTGGTTCATCGGCAATAATAAAATCTGGCTCAACTGCTAATGCACGGGCAATTCCGATACGCTGCCTTTGACCACCAGAGAATTCATGCGGATATCTATTTGCATGCTCTTTGTTCAATCCAACAGTTTCAAGCAATTGGTACACGCGCTCTTTACGTGCTTGCTTTGTTTTCGCAAGGCCATGAATGTCGATGCCTTCTGCAATGATGTCCTCAACTTTCATTCTTGGATTGAGAGAGGCATATGGATCCTGAAAGATCATTTGCATTTTGCGATTAAATTGCTTAAGATCCGTAGTCGATTTTTTATCATGAACATTCTGTCCATTAAAAATAACCTCACCATCTGTTGCATTATACAACCGAATGATACTTCTGCCAGTAGTTGATTTTCCGCAACCGGACTCACCTACTAGCCCCAATGTTTCTCCTCTATAAATATCGAAGCTAACATCATCAACAGCTTTTACTTCATTTGGTTTGCCCACATTAAAATATTGCTTAAGATTATTCACCTGTAAAATAACATCTTTTTCACTCAATGTGATCCCCCCCTTTTTGCGCTTTAAATTGTCGCATTCTTTGCTTAATTGATTCAGGAGGTTCCACTTTAGGTGCATTAGGGTGTAATAGCCATGTAGCTGCATAATGCGTTTCTGACACTTGATATAAAGGCGGCTGCTTTTCAAAATCGATTTTCATAGCATATTGATTTCTAGCAGCAAACGGATCGCCTTTAGGAGGATTTAACAAGTCTGGCGGCGTTCCAGGTATAGCGAACAATTTGTCCTCTGTTGCATCCAGACTTGGCATAGAACTTAATAACCCCCAAGTATAAGGATGTTTTGGGTTATAGAAGATCTCATCAACTGTACCAATCTCAACAATTTGCCCACCATACATAACAGCTACACGATCAGCTACATTCGCGACGACACCTAAATCATGCGTAATAAAGATAATGGATGTTTCAATTTTCTTTTGAAGGTCCTTCATCAGTTCTAAAATTTGCGCCTGAATTGTTACATCTAATGCTGTAGTTGGCTCATCAGCAATTAGTATTTTTGGATTACAAGCAAGAGCAATTGCCACAACAACCCTTTGTCTCATACCCCCTGAGAATTGATGTGGATATTGCTTAAACCTTTGTTCAGGCTTTGGAATACCTACAAGCCTAAGTAGCTCAAGTGCTCTTTTTTTAGCTTCTTCCTTACTAGCATTTTGATGTTTTAAGATTGGTTCTATAATTTGTTTGCCAATTGTCATCGTAGGATTCAACGATGTCATAGGATCTTGAAAGACCATTGCAATATCTTTTCCACGTATTTTTTGCATTTGTTTATCAGAAAGTTTTGTTAAATTTTTATTTTGAAACAAAATCTCTCCTTTTTTCACTTCAGAGTTAGATTTAGGTAGCAGCCCCATGATTGATTTTGAAGTAACTGATTTTCCTGAACCTGATTCCCCTACAATTGCAAGTGTTTCGCCTTTTTTCAGATCAAAATTCACACCTCTTATCGCCTTAACTTCACCAGCGAACGTGTGAAATGAAATATTTAAGTCATTTACTTTTAGAATAGTTTCTTGTTTATTCATCATCATCACCGTCCCGTACTAATCTTTCATTTTTGGATCAAGTGCATCTCTCACACCGTCGGCAACAAGGTTAAAGACGATCATGATAACACTAATGATAATTGCTGGATAAACCATCTGATATGGGAAAGCGATCATTGATTTAAATCCGTCTTCAATTAACGTCCCTAGTGAAGCTTGTGGCTCTTGGAGACCTAAACCAATAAAGCTTAAGAAAGCTTCGAAGAAAATTGCACTAGGAATGGTGAACATTGTATTAATAATCATCACACCTGTTAAGTTAGGCAACATGTGTTTAAAGATAATTTTAAAGTTGCTTAATCCCAAGGTTCTAGCGGCTAGTACATATTCCTGTTCTTTCAGCTTCATGACTTGGGCTCGTACAACCCTGGCCATACTGATCCACCCGGTAATACTTAGAGCAATAATAATTGGAATAATCCCTGGCTTTAAGACGAGAATCATTAATATGACAACGATCAAGTTGGGAATACCCATTAGAACCTCTAAAACACGTTGCATCGCATTATCAATTTTCCCGCCAAAATAACCAGAAATAGCACCATAAGCAACACCAATAATTAAATCGATCACAGCTGCAACAACAGCAATAAGCAGTGAGATTTGAGTTCCTTTCCACACTCGTGTGAATAGATCTCTCCCAAGATTATCCGTACCGAACCAGTAGTAATGATCAATTCCTTTTTGTTCATAAGGATTGACCACATCACTATTTTTCAGCGTTCTTTCCCCAGTAAATGGAAGAAAACTAACATGCTCTAATCCTTGGATTCGAGGTGGTAGGTTCGCTTCAGACGTTGTCTGAGTACTAAAATCTTTGCCACTAATTAACGGTCCGACTATAGCCATAAATACAATTAAAAATAAAATCACCAAACTTACAACTGCGGCTTTATTCTTTTTGATTCTAAGCCATGCGTCTTGCCAATAATTCAGACTAGGTTTCTCAATTTTTTCAGCAGAAAATGTATCAACACCAGCGGGCTCAAATAGACTTTTATCAATATTTTCTTCTTGCTGTTTCATCATTTGTTACCCCCTGCTACACGAATTCTCGGATCGATAATTCCATATAGAATATCGACAATAAATACAACCACAACAAAAAGAACGGCGAATAAAATTGTTGTTCCCATAATAACTGGATAATCATTTACAGTAATGGCTTTAACAAACTGCTCACCAATTCCAGGAATTGAGAAGATTTTTTCTATTACGAGAGATCCCGTCATTAAACTAACAGTTAGTGGACCAAGAACTGTAACAACAGGGATCAAAGCATTTCTCATCGCATGCTTAAATGCTAATTCAAAATAGCCTGCTCCTTTTGCCTTTGCCAGCAAAATATAGTCTGTCTCAAGAACTTCAACCATTTCTGTTCGCATAAAACGTGCACAAATGGAAATAGGGAACATAGCTAATGCTATTGTAGGCAAAATTGTATACTCGAATCCATTCCAAAATTGAGTTGGTAATAACCCTAATTTCACCGCAATATAGTATTGAAGTAATCCCGCGAATACAAAACTCGGTATTGATTTACCGATAACTGCCAAGAAAGTAGCAGAATAATCTACCCATGTGTTCTGCCTTAAAGCTCCAACTACTCCCAAGAAGATACCAACAATCGTTCCTATAATAATCGCTTGAAGGCCTAGGACAGCAGATGGTCCTACTCGGTATGAAAGAAGTTCTGTTACGGAGGTATTGTTGAATTGGAATGAAACACCTAAATCCCCAGTGAATGTATTAATCATGTAATGAAAGTATTGAACTGGGATAGGCTGATCTAGCCCATATTTTGCATTAAGTACAGCTTGTTGAGCTTCTGACAACTTTTGTGCATTAACAAAAGGAGAACCCGGAATGAGTTTCATTAAGAAAAAAGTGATTGAAACAATGATGAAGAGGGTAACGACCATGAAGCCAACCCGTCTAATTAAGTATTTCAGCATACTTGCACCTCCTGATAAAACTGACTTTTCTGTATATTTCGACATATTTCTTTCAGTGAAAAAGAGAGTATATTCAGAGAATACACTCTCTTTTCTATAAGATTGTTAATTATCCTTCAATTTTCATCCATTTGTAACTGAATTCTGGTCCAACCTTGTGAATGACAAACCCTTTAACTCTGTTATTAATCAGATAGTTAGTTGCTCTCTGATAAATTGGTGAAAGTGCTGCGTCATCTTGTAGTAATACTTTTTCAGCTTCTTGTAAAGCTTTCCAGCGTTCTTCTGGTTTAGCAGCTAATTTACCAGATGCATCTTTTAACAGCTGATCATATTTCTTATCAGAATATCCCATGTGGTTGTTTCCACCACCTGTGATAAACAAGTCAGAGAATGTGATTGGATCAAGATAATCAGGACCCCATCCAGCCATCTGTAGATCGTAATCCTCTTTCTTATCACGATCAATACGAGTAGCAAAAGGAACACTTTGAATATTGATATCTAAGCCAGGTAAAGTTTTCTCAAGCTGATCTTTAATGAAAGCTCCGATTGTTTTAGCTGTCTCAGAATCATCACCTAAGTAGTTAAGCGTTACTTTAGACGTTCCTAATTCTTTTAGACCTTTTTCGAAAAGTTTCTTAGCTTCACCTTTGTTTGTTTCTAAGTATTTAGGCATTCCATCGCGGAAGTCTTTTCCGTTTTCATCATGTACAAAGTCTTTTGGAATTTGATAGTTTGCAGCAACTGAACCATTCTGCAATACATCTTTTACAAACGCTTCTTTGTCAATTGCGGTTGCAATTGCACGACGAACGTTTTCATTCTTTAGTGATTTATTTCCTTGGTTCATTTTCAACCAGAACACAGTAGGTTCTAGTAATCTTTTCATTCGCTTATCACCTTCGTACTGAGAGATGATTGCAGGAGTTGATAATTTAGGTGTAATATCAGCTTCTCCAGCTTCGAATGCGTTAACAGCTGCTTGTGGATCTTTAGATACTTTAAAAGTAAGTTTTGTCATAGAGACGTTCTTTTTGTCCCAATATTCTTCATTCTTTTTGTATTCCCAAGTAGTTGCTTGTGGGCCATCCCAAGAAGAAAGTTCATATGGGCCATTGTATACAAGGTTTTTTGCAGTCTTCGCATATTTATCACCTTGTTCTTTAACGAACTTTTCATTCACTGGATAGAAAGTTGGGAATGAAAGTAGAGATTGGAAGTAAGGAATTGGTTTTTCAAGTGTAATTTGCAATTCTTTATCATTTACAGCTTTAATTCCTAGTTCGTCAGGCTTTGCTTTTTTGTTGTAAACCTTATCAGCATTTTTGATTTTACCAACCATCATATATGGGCCATACTCAGACTTTTGCTCTGGATCTAAAGCACGTTGCCAAGCATAAACGAAGTCTTGAGCTTTAACTGGATCACCGTTAGACCATTTTGCATCTTTCAGTTTAATGTTATAGACTGTTTTATCTTTGTTAGCAACTGGTTCGCCATCCGCCATACCAGGTACTAATTCTTCTTTATCGTTGAATCGATACAAACCTTCAAAAACGTTATTCATAGTTGTGAAACTAATTGTATCACTTGCTTGGATTGTATCCATCGCAGGCATTTCCTGTGATTCTAAAATTGTAGCCTCTTGTTTTGAATCTTTGGATGCAGTGCCCTTGTCGCTACTTTGTTTACCTGAACATGCAGATACAAAAATAGTCAGCACCAATAAAAAAACTAAAAGCAGTGAAAATTTAGACTTTTTCATCTAGTTGTTAACCTCCCCTTCATAAATGAACTACAGGAACTATTATACTAGCAAATAAGTAATTGTGCATTCATTTTTTTAAGAAAATTTTCATATTTCGATGATTTTTTAATAAATTTATTAAAAAATTGAAACAAATTGGTTATTTTCCTTTGATTTTGTGATCTTAAATACCTAATCAGAAGTAATCCTGTCTATACAATTGGCAATCTTCCTGATTCATTGTAAACTGATATAAAGAATTTTGTTAAAACAACTGCTTAATTCCTTGTTTCGTTTTTCTTATATAGTGAAAATCTTGAATTAAGCGTTTTTATTGTTATTTTAGTACAGTAAAGTTTTAATGCGCAGGAGTGATTGTTATCAAATTTTTTATTCTTTTAATTAGTTCTAATTGCCTTGTATTCATTTTGAGTTTCATTTTTTATGGGCATATCTCTCTCTTAAGCCTGATTAACATCACTTTTTATTTAGCATCGGGGACTTTGCTAGTATGGTTATCGTTAATCACTTTAAAAAGTGGCTTTTTTGATCAAACAGCTTACAGCTTTCGAAAAGTATTTGATTCATTAAATAAGCAAAAGAGCCCTATTGACGATGATTTAAACAAACATTTATCATCATCTTTCCAAAGCAACTTTGCCGCCATGAAAATAATAGGTTTTAGCTTACTAATTGAAATGTTTATTTTGCTATTCATTTATTATATATAGGCTTTGACTTTTGATTTTTGCTTATTTATAATGGATTAAATTATAATGTTGCGATGAAAAAGAAGAGTACATATATTCACCATTAACAGAGAGTCTGCGGCTGGTGCGAGCAGATAATGGCATGTATGGAATGGGCTTTGGAGCAGCTAACCGAACACTTTTGAAAGTAAGTAGGCTTAGACGGAGCAGTCTCCGATATCAACGTCTTGAGTGATTTCCATGTGAAATAACAAGGGTGGTACCACGGTTCATTCGTCCCTTTTCTGTTGAAAAGTGACGGGTGGGCCTTTTTATATTGAAGAAAAGAGGTTTTAGTATGACAAAGAAGACAATTTTTTCAGGCATTCAGCCGAGTGGTTCGGTCACATTGGGGAACTATATTGGAGCGATGAAGCAATTTGTCGATTTGCAGCATGATTATCACGGCTATTTTTGTGTAGTCGACCAGCATGCGATTACGGTGAGTCAGGACAGGCTAGCCCTTCGCCAAAATATTAGAAGCTTAGCAGCTCTTTATTTAGCGGTTGGACTTGATCCAGAGAAGGCGACATTGTTTATCCAATCAGAGGTACCTGCTCACGCCCAGGCAGGATGGATGCTGCAATGTGTTGCTTATATTGGGGAATTAGAAAGAATGACCCAATTTAAGGACAAATCCGCTGGTAAGGAAGCGGTTGTTTCAGGACTATTAACGTATCCCCCATTAATGGCTGGCGATATCTTATTATATGGTACTGATTTAGTCCCTGTCGGAGAAGATCAAAAGCAGCATCTTGAATTGACTAGAACGCTTGCTGAACGTTTTAACCGCAAATACAATGACATCTTCACTGTACCTGAAGTGAAGATTCCAAAAGAAGGCGCTCGGATTATGTCTTTAGCAGATCCGGTGAAAAAGATGAGCAAATCCGATCCGAACCAAAAATCGTTCATTACTTTATTAGATGAACCAAAGCAGCTTGAAAAGAAAATCAAAAGTGCTGTGACGGATTCAGAAGGCATCGTTAAGTACGACAAAGAGAACAAGCCTGGGATTGCCAACTTGCTGACGATTTACTCTGTGTTAGGTAACATATCGATTGCAGAGCTTGAGCAAAAGTATGAGGGCAAAGGGTATGGTGAGTTTAAGGGAGATCTTGCGAACGTCGTTGTTGATGCTTTAAAGCCAATTCAAGATCGATACTATGAACTCATTGAGTCAGACGAGCTTGATCGCATTCTTGACGAAGGTGCTGAAAAAGCAAACCGCGCAGCAAACAAAATGCTGAAAAAAATGGAGAATGCAATGGGTCTTGGCAGAAAGCGCAAATAAAAAAAGCTTGCAGCACATCACGCTGCAAGCTTTTTCTAATTCACCTTTGATTCGTTTTCCATTTCCCAAAGCTTTTCAAAAAACGGCTGTCCCTTAATCATTTTTTCACAAAATGCTAAATGATTCTCTGACCATCCATCAATGGTTTCATTGTAAAGCATGTTCCAAATCTCTTCGAATGACATTCGTTTGATTTGATTGTACATGCGCGGATTCCATTCCGTATACCAATACGCAATCTCCGCCCTGTTTTGAAGACCTTTTAATTGATCGAGCGCCATAAACATTAGCTGCTTCAGCTGTCTTTCTTTTCTCGTTAATCCGCTGATGTGCTGCGGCGGCAAAGACAAAATGTGATACTCCTTCGCCGACTCAAGACGGTCCTGAGAGAATTCATATTCCTCAGCCTTCACATCCTTCACCATTTCATACACCAATTGCTCCTGCCTTGGGATTAAGCGGCTTTTCCTCACAGGAATAGAATACCCAATCGTATCCACAGCAATAATTCGTATGCCGTCTGTCACCACAAAGCAATATTCTAATTTACGCCGTTCATGATTTTTTCGAATATATGATTTCTCAAAAACAGATTCTAGCAGCGTCTTCGGCAGCTCTGAAAGATCATTCTCTATGTAATCATACAAAGGACTCTGCACCTTGAGTAAAGGTACTTGATCTAACAGCTCCACACTGTCCTCCTTGCGCCACTCATGAAAATGACACACATTGTAGCCATTTTCTTCCCCTTCAAACCAATTCACCCATACGTCATGAAGAAATAACATAACCAATCCCTCACTTTATAAAAACTGTTGTCCACAGTATGGGCAAGGGATAGAGAAATTATTCCAACTTTATTAAACTTCAAGCGGAGCGAATGTGGTTTGCATTTCTTTATTGCGCAGAGTCCCTTTCATCTTGTCATAAAAATGAGGCATTACTTTAACTTTTTAGGATCAAGCGCATCTCTCAGCCCATCTCCTAAGAAATTAAAGCATAAAACGGTCAGCAATATCAGTAAACCTGGGAAGAGCGGATACCACCACGCTTGCACCATAATCGAGAAGTTTTGTGCATCTTGCAGCATGTTGCCCCAGCTCGCTGTTGGCGGCTGTATGCCAAACCCTAGATAGCTCAGTGTTGATTCGGCTAAAATGACGGAACCTACTTTTAATGTAGCTGACACAATAATAGGACCGATACAGTTCGGTAAAATATGCGAAAAGATGATGACATGGTTTTTCGTTCCAATGGTTCTTGCTGCGAGTACGAATTCTCTTGTTCGCAGTGATAAAAATTCACTGCGGATCAGTCTCGCGGTTGTGGTCCATCCGGTCAAAGCAAAGATTAAAATCAATTTATCAATGCCTGGTTTGAAAATAGTAACGAGCGTGATCAAGAGAAAAATGTCGGGAATCGACAACACGACATCCACAAATCTCATTAACAAGGAATCAACAAATCCTTTGAAATACCCCGCTACCGCTCCGACCACAGTGCCAATGGTAATCGCACCGACCACCGAAACGAAACCGACTAATAAAGAGACCCTCGCGCCATAAAGCACCCTTGAGAAAATATCGCGGCCAAACTTGTCAGTTCCCATCAAATGCTCAACACTTGGCGGCTGGAGCCGTTTTAATAAATCTTGCTGCTCTGGTGCGTAAGGGGCAATCACAGGAGCGAAAATGGCTGAAAAGATAATGACCAATAAGATCACGGAGCCGGCAACCGCCAATTTATTTTTGAAAAATTTCTCGCAAAATAAACGCAGCATCGTCTCTGGCTTTGGCGGAAGACCCTCCTTTAATTTGAGATCAACAGGAGGTGTTCCCATATTAGGCTGTGCCAATTGTGCTTCAGCTCCCTTCTAATATTCAATACGCGGATCAACGATCGCATAGAGAATATCCGCAATTAAATTTCCAACCACCACGAGCACTGCGGAAATAACAGTCATCGCCATAATGACCGGATAATCTCTCGAAAAAGCAGAATCAATGAACAGCTTTCCAAGCCCTGGCCAAGTGAAAATTTGTTCCACTACGACTGCACCACCAATAAAGGATGGAATCATCAATCCGAAAATCGTAATGACAGGCATAAGACCGTTTCTTAACCCGTGCTTGAAAATGACTTTGTTTTCTCGAAAGCCTTTCGCTCTTGCGGTACGAATGTAATCCTGCCCCATGACATCAAGCATACTCGACCTTGTGTACCGGGTGAGCCCTGCCATATCAGCGGTTGCTAAAACAAAGGCTGGTAAAATGATGTGATGAAGCCGGTCAAATACATTAAAATCGGCGTTTAAGGTAGAGACGCCGCCTGTTGGGAACCATCCTAAATTCACAGATAAAACCATTATTAGAATGAGTCCAAACCAAAAGTTCGGAATAGCCAGTCCGATAAAAGATGTAAATGTAATGCCATAGTCTAGCTTTGTATATGGACGTTTTGCCGAAAGAACACCGAATGGGATGGCGATAATCAGGGCGACTAATGTAGAAAAGATCATGAGGATGAGGGTATTTGGCAGCCGGGCAAAAATCAAATCAGCCACAGGCGTTCCCTTTTTAACAATGGAGGTGCCAAAGTCACCTTGAAGCATATTGCCAAGCCATTTCATATACTGCACATATTCAGGGTCGTTCAAGCCGTACTTATCAATAAAAGCTTCCCGGTCTGCCGCACTAATGGTTGGGTCCATCATAAGTGACATCGGATCGCCTGGTGCTGCTTTCATAATGGCGAAGGACAAAATGGTAATCCCAAATAAGATGGGAATGGAAAGCAGTGTCCTTCTAATGATATATGTAACCATATGCACAACTCCTTTTTCATCGGATCGCCATACTGTGATGAAAAAGGGCTAAAATGATCTTTCTTTTAGCCCTCTGTCTTCATTGCATCGTGATATGAGAACCCTCTCAATCTAACTGGTGCTCGGTGAATGAAAGGGTATATCTTCACGCTAAAAGGAGAGAACTTTCCTCTTCTTTCACTAGCAGCCTACTGTTCAATCCACCATTTCTCGATTTTGTAATACTCATCTTTCGGGTGGTAAGAGTAGCCTTGGAGATTAGATGGCATCGCGCGATGTGAGTTGGCATAATAAAGGAACGTATATGGCTGATCTTCTGCGATCAATTCATAAATTTTTTCATATGCCTTTGAATATTCTTTTCGATCGCTTAAATTCTTGGCATCTACTAACAGCTTATCGACCTCTTTATTTTTATACCAGATGTTATTCAAGCCTTTTTCTGACTGGCTTGAGTGGAAGATGCTGAATTGATCAGGGAATGTGGCAAGGCTCCAGCCGAGCAGCAGCGCATCATAATCCCACTTAGGCGGTGTCGTCTGCTCAATGAGTGCACTGAATTCCACAATTTGCGGCTTCGCTTCCACACCAATTTCTTTGAGCTGCTGCTGGACAACGACAGCAATGTCTTCACGGACTTTGTTTCCTTGGTTGGTCTTTATAACAAAGGAGAATTTCTTGCCATCCTTATCAAGATAGCCATCTCCATCTGTATCCTCCCAGCCCTCTTCTTTCAGCATCTTTTTCGCTTTTTCTTGATCAAATTCAAACACTGGAACACTTTCATTTTTAGGGTAGTTCCATGACAGCGGACTTTCTGGAATGTTGGCTACTTTGCCGTCTCCATCTAACACTTGATCGACAATCGTTTGGCGGTCAATGGCATGTGTCAGCGCTTGGCGGACCTTTTTACTTTTAAAGAGATCATTTTTCTGGTTCCAGCCAATGTATGAATAATTGAGCCCTAAATCAGATTCAATTTTAATGTTGCTGACTTTTTCAGCCGTTTGCAGCTCTGCTCCCGGTACAGCAAAGAAATCAATATCACCTGCTGAAAGCTGGGCAATTGCTGCGTTCTGATCAGGAATCGTTTTAATCGTGACGGTATCAAGATATGGACGTCCATCCCAATAATCGTCAAAGGCTTCTAGTTTCACGTAGTCGCCTTCTTTCCACTCGGCAAATTTAAATGGACCTGAACCAATTGGTTTTTTTCGGTTAAATTCATTTTCACCGAGATCTTTTATAGGCACATCACCTAAAATATGCTTAGGCAAAATGCCGTAGCTTCCTAGTGTGACATTATAAAAATAGGGATCTTTTTTATTGAGCTTGAATTCGATTGAGTAATCCCCTGTCTTTTTAACTGAATCTAATACTTCAAATCCTGATCCGCGCTCCCCGTTGTAGTCCTTATTGATCGGAATGCTGTATGTAAACACAACATCATCAGCTGTCAATTCTTCTCCATCATGAAACTTTACGCCTTTTTTAATGGTCACATCAAACTGCTTCCCGTCATCAGATTCTTTAATATCTTCTGCGAGTGATAGCTGAGGGTTCAGCTTTCCGTCCGTTTGAAGTAAAAAGCTGTAAATTCTTTCTTCAATATCAGAGCTAGCCACATCTGTTGAATACAGCGAGTTAAATAATGTTGGTTCTGCAATGGAACCGATGACAAGATCTCCGCCCTGTACAGGTTTACCGGTGGATTTCTTTTCACTGTCTCCAGAGGTTTTATTTCCACTAGAGCAAGCCGCAAGCATGAGCGTGAAGATCAGCAGTAAACTAATCAATATGGATTTTCTATTTCTACCTTTCATATACAATTCCCCCTATCCTTTTTTAGAAATGACGACAGATGCCGCTTCATCCCCCCTCTCAAAGATGAATTCATCCAAGCCGATTAAGCGTCGTAGAGGTGACAGGCAACGAAGTGGTTTGGTTTTAATTCTTGAAATGCTGGTATTTTTTCTTTACAGATTTGTTTCGCATACGGGCATCTTGTATGAAATACGCACCCTTTTGGCGGATTTGCAGGACTTGGCAGATCGCCTTGAAGCATGATCCGTTCTCTTTTGATCTGACCTTTTTTACGGGTAACAGGGACAGAAGAAAGCAATGCCTGTGTATATGGGTGGAGCGGTTCATCGTACAGGCTGTGCTTATCGGCAAGCTCCATCATTTTGCCGAGATACATCACGCCGACTCGATCACTAATGTGCCTGACCACACTTAAGTCGTGAGAGATAAATAGATAGGTCAGGTCAAATTCCTCCTGAAGTTCCTCCATCAGATTAATCACCTGCGCCTGAATGGATACATCAAGTGCTGAAACCGGCTCATCTGCGATAATCATTTCAGGATTCATGGCAAGCGCACGAGCAATGCCGATTCGCTGCCTCTGCCCGCCAGAAAATTCGTGGGGATAGCGATTTGCAAAGCTTGGATGAAGGCCCACCTTTGATAAAAGCTGTTCTACTTTTTCATTTCTTTCTTTTAAGGAATATAAGTGGTGTGTTTTGTAGGGTTCTTTGATGATGCTTCGAAGTGTTTTTCTAGGGTTGAGTGATGCAAAGGGATCTTGAAAAACCATTTGGATGTTTTTTCGTGTTGATTGTCTTAGCTTTGATTCTGATACACGGGAGATATCTTGCCCTTTAAAAAGGATTTGACCGTCAGTTGGTTCATATAAACGAATCATGGTCCGGCCTAATGTTGATTTACCGCATCCTGATTCCCCCACTATCCCTAACGTTTCACCTTTATAAATCTTCAAATCTATGCCGTCAACAGCTTTGACTGCACCGACTTTCTTCTGAAAGACGCCTGCTTTAATCGGAAAATGTTTTTTGATTTGTTTCAGTTCAAGTATGGTTTCTTTCTCTATTAGATCTGTTGCATGTGGTTGATTTTGAGCAAGAGTCATGTTTGGTCTGCCTCCTCATATAAGAAGCATCTGACGCTTCTGCCATTTTCAAAAGTCCTCAGCTTAGGCAGTTCACCTAGGCAGCGCTCCTTCACTTGCGGGCATCTAGGAGCAAATCGGCAGCCGGCTGGAAGCTGATCCGGTGCAGGGACATTCCCTTTTATTGCTGTTAGCGGCTGTATGTCTCCGTCAATGACAGGAATCGATTCAAGCAGCCCTTCTGTGTAAGGATGCAGCGGCTGATCAAATAATTCTTCGACGGTCCCATTTTCAACAACCTGTCCGCAGTACATGACAATGACTCGATCTGCCACTTCAGACACGACACCTAGATCATGAGTGATGAGGAGAATCGATGTACCAAATGTCGTGCATAAATCTTTCATCAATGTGAGCACCTGGGCTTGAATCGTAACATCTAGGGCAGTTGTCGGTTCATCTGCAATGAGGAGCTTCGGATCACAGCTTAGCGCAATGGCAATCATCACTCTTTGCCGCATGCCGCCTGATAAACGGTGCGGGTAATCTTTGATGATTTGTTCCGGTCTGGAAAAACCAACAAGCTTCAGCAGGTCAATCGCTTTTTTTGTCGCTTCTTTTTTTGAAAGTTTTTTGTGATAGATGAGGATTTCTGTTATTTGTTCCCCGATGGTTAGGACGGGATTAAGTGAGGTCATGGGTTCCTGAAAGATCATCGACACGTCATTACCACGAATGCTGCATAATTCCTTTTCACCATATGTAACGAGATCCTTGCCATCTAGCTTGATGGAACCGTCCATAATTTTTCCACCAGTGCCGTTAATCAAGCCCATAATGGATAAGGACGTAATGCTTTTACCAGATCCAGACTCACCGACTAATGCGACAGTTTCTCCTCTGTTGATACTGAAATCAACGCCATCTACAGCAGGTATCGCTTCTTTTTTTCTAAAAAAATAGGTTTTTAAGTTCTGCACTTCAAGCAGCGTGGTCATGTATTCGCCCCTTTCACCATCAATCAATAGAACAAAATCTAAAAATTTCATCTTTTTCGAATAAAAAGAATTATCAAAATTTATATTTGTATATTATTACATTGTTATGACGAAATCAAGAAGAATTTAGTAAATTTGTAATATGTCTCTTTTTGTGTGAATCATTCACTTTATGAGTCTATCGCCTTTAAAAAAGTTTCGGACGGCTCTGCAATCATAGACTCCTCGCTGATTCTGTGTTCGCTGAAATACTTTTTCACGATATAAAACCCAGTGGCGTAACCAAGCATTTTGGGGTAGTTCCCTTTTCCATAAAGGAGGTTCTGTATCAGTCTTTCGTCGTCCTGCACTTTTTGATCAAGATGACTGGATACCCATTTCTGATACATACGCTGAAGCTGCGTTTCGTCATAGAGAGTGGTCCATTTGGCTGTATAGCTTTCTCCGTATCTATGATACACAGCATATTCAGCGAGCCCTTCCATCATGATTGTATCAAGGAATGTAAAATCTTTTTCTTCTTTCGTGAGAAAATGCAACCTACATACATGGTGATATTCATGAGTCAGCAATGTGCCGATACGTTCTTTCGGGGTATTTGGCGACAAAAAGAGAAAGACCTTGTCGTCAAATGCCATGCCGGATTGATAATAAAATTGCTCTCTAATTTCTTTACTGCTCTCATTGACTGGCAAAATAAAGACTGGAATGTCAGGGCCTTTCCACTGCTTTTGCAGCGCCCGGTATTCTTTCATGACGAGCTGGAAGTACCCTTTTTCTTTGAGCTTGTCGATCATGTCTTTGCATGATCGAAAAGACCGAATCATGCCGTGATGTTGCAGGTGGGAGAGAATAGAGGACCATTCTTTTTCCTCCGCCCCTTTAAAATAAGGAACAAAGCGCGACGCAAGCTCCTGAAATGATGAAGATTGATGAATGAGATATTGTGTATTGACTAGACCCATACTACTAAACACCTCCATTTTCATCATATGCAAAAAAGCGGCGATCTGATTATAGATCGCCGCCTTCTTAGGAAATATTACGCTTCGTATTTTTTAAAGATAATTGTCGCATTATGTCCGCCAAAGCCAAGTGAGTTACTTAGAGCCACTTGTACTTCTTTTGAACGTGCTTCATTTGCCACATAATCAAGATCACATTCTTCATCCGGTGTTACAAGGTTAATGGTTGGAGGAATAACGCTGTCTTTAATCGCAAGCACAGAGAAAATAGCTTCTACTCCACCTGCTGCGCCAAGTAAGTGACCTGTCATCGATTTTGTCGAACTGATCGCAAGCTGATTCGCATGCTCTCCGAACACTTCTTTAATCGCCATTGTTTCAAATTTATCATTGTACGGTGTGCTTGTTCCGTGGGCATTGATATAATCAATTTCTTCCACAGACAAACCAGCATCTCGAATCGCTTCTTTCATTGCGCGTACGCCGCCTTCTCCGTTTGGAGCCGGTGCTGTAATATGATACGCATCTCCAGTTGATCCATATCCAACAATTTCTGCATAAATCGTCGCGCCACGTTTTAATGCATGCTCAAGTTCTTCAAGAACGACAATCCCTGCACCCTCACCCATCACAAATCCGTCACGGTTTTTGTCAAATGGACGGCTTGCTGTCTCTGGATCAGGATTTGTCGAAAGAGCTTTGTTCGCACAGAAGCCAGCAAACGACATTTTTGTTAACGGCGCTTCTGTTCCGCCTGTGATCATCGCATCTGCATCTCCGCGCTGAATGACTTTAAATGCATCACCAATTGAGTTTGTTCCTGTTGCACATGCTGTGACAGTACAAGAGTTAACCCCTTTTGCGCCAAGTGCAATTGAAATTTGGCCTGTTGCCATATCTGGAATCATCATTGGAACGAAGAACGGGCTTACGCGTCTTGCCCCTTTATTTGAATACACTTCAAACTGCTCTTCAAATGTTTCAAGTCCGCCAATACCAGATCCAACCCATACACCAACACGCGGTGCGATTTCATCTGTGATTTCAAGACGTGAATCTTCTAGCGCCTTTTGGGCAGCAACGACTGCATATTGTGTGAAGCGTGCCATTTTTCGTGCTTCTTTTTTCTCCATGTAATCTTCAATGTTAAAATCTTTTAATTCTGCAGCCACTTTTGCTGTATATTCACTTGAGTCGACACGTGTGATTGGTCCAACTCCTGATACACCTGCTAAAGCATTTTTCCATGTTGATTCTACATCGTTGCCAAGAGGTGTCAAAGCACCCAATCCTGTAACAACTACTCGTTTTTTATCCATTAATTTGTGCACCTCACTCTTTTATCGGCCCCATCGCATAGCGATTGCGCCCCACGTTAATCCGCCACCAAAACCTACCATTACAATCACATCGCCGTCATGAATTTTTCCGGCTTCGATTTCTTCACATAGTGAAATCGGAATGGATGCTGCTGATGTGTTTCCATATTTATGGACTGTCTTCGACATTTTTTCAACTGGCAGCTCTAGGCGTTCGCGGGCTGCTTCCATAATGCGAATATTTGCTTGATGCGGGATCAAGAAGTCAACGTCTTCTTTTGATAGTCCAGCTTTTTCGATGACGTTTACGCTTGACTCGCCCATTTGTCTTACAGCAAATTTAAACACTTCTCGTCCATTCATGATTGTATGATCTTTTTCATCTAAGTACAAGTGCTTACCGCCTCTTCCATCGGCTCCAAGCTCAAATGAGAGAATTCCTTTCCCTTCGCTGACCTCTCCTAACACAGCAGCACCTGCTCCATCTCCAAACAGAACAGCAGTATTGCGGTCATCCCAGTCGGTAATGCGAGAAAGTTTTTCAACGCCAACGACGAGCACGTGCTTGAACGTACCTGATTCGATAAATTGTTTTCCAGTAACAAGCCCATACATAAAGCCAGCACACGCAGCGCTAATATCCATTGCACATGCTTTATGTGCACCGAGCTGCTCTTGAATCATACAAGCGACTGTCGGAAATGATTGATCTGGCGTGACTGTCGCCACAAGAATCATATCGATATCTTCTGCAGCTACATTTGCGTCAGCTAATGCTTTTTTTGCAGCAGCAAGCGCCATATGTGATGTATTGACATCATCAGAAGCAATTCTTCTTTCTTCTATACCTGTTCTAGTACGAATCCATTCGTCAGAAGTTTCAACCATTTTTTCTAAATCAAGATTTGTTAACACTTTTTCAGGTATATAGCGGCCAAGGCCAATAATTCCAGCATTCATTGAATAAGACTCCTTTTACTCATACGAGCATGTGATATTGTGATCTTATATTAGTATCTGGTACTAATTTTAACTTATTTTTTTCTCCTTGGCAATACAAACGTCTAACCTTTCCTCTCACTTTTTTCATAGATTATTGATATACCAATCGTAGAAAGGAGCATTTGATATGGCGCAAAAAGATATTTTTTCGGCTATGATGTTTGGACAGCCGCTTGAAAAGGAGAAAAGCAAGGAAGAAGCAAAGGAGGAACGCGTGGAGACAACTTCAAGTGAAGAGTCCATTGACTACATGCATGTCATGAACCAAATTGGGAACATTATGAACTCCATCGATGAGCTGAAGCCTGTGTTTAAAGATGTTGGCCCTATGATTAGTGCCTTCAAGAAAAAATTATCATAAAAAAAAGCCACTATTCTGTGGCTTTTTCTGATTCTGCATCTGCTTTTCCAAGCTCATATGCCTCTTGCATAACAGATGTAAACAATGATAAAAGCGGCTGAAGAGCTTCGGGCTCAAGCTGAATACCTGCTTTATCTAATTCTTCTTTTGCCTGCGGAAAATACTTCATGGCAATTTGTAAAAACTCCATCGATTTTTCGTGCTGCATCGTTGTATCCTCACTTTTCATTTGGCAGTTTGCCAGTTTTTTTGTAAGACGCAATATCACTTTCAATGTCTTTCAAAAAAGCACGGTCAATGGTGGAACTAAATTTCCCCATTTCGATCACTCCTTCTTTAAAGTCAAAGGAGTACTCACCTTGTGCATTTAGCTTGCCTTCATTAAATTTCTTCGCAATAATACTATACGCTTTATCCACATGCTGGACTGTGCTTGTTAAGACGGTATGGCTGCCGAGGTTGGATTGATCGGTGACATATCCGATCGCTGATAAATTATCGGCTTTGATTTGTTCAATGACAGGGATATTATAACCATCACCTGCTGGATATACAACATCTACGCCCTGTTTTTCCAATTTTCGATAGAGCTCCACGGCTTTGTCCGCATCATCCCAGTTTTCAACAAACTCGGCAAGCACTTGTACATGTTCATCTTGATATTTTGCACCTTTGATAAAGCCGTCTACTTCGCTTTGCCAATCATATGTAGCAAGAATACCAATCTTTTTTGATTTTGACATATGTGCTGCTGTCATGCCTCCGAAAAAGCCCATCGCTTCACCTTTAAACGTCACATTCGCAACATTATCCGCCTGAGGCTTGTTTCCATTTACTGTGATAAATTGTGTTTTCGGATAATCTTCACTAATGATGTTGAAAATTTCGCTGTATTCACTGCCATGGCCAATAATCAAATTGACTCCTTTTTTGTGAAATTCTTCAATGGCATCAACGATTTTCTCTTTGTCGACCATTCCTTCCTTATAATAAACATCTACACCAAATGTTGATTGAATATTTAATAAGCCTTTATAACCTTTCGTTCCCCAAACTTGATCATTAATTGTATCGGGGACGAGTAAACCCACCTTCTCAATCTGTCCTTTTAAAGGTGCCTGTGAGCAGGCAGATAATAGGAGAAGGAACGAAAAGATCATGACAAGCCGCTGATACTTCATGCCATGTTCAACTCCCTTTGCCACATGCAGGCATGAACCTGTATGTTAAATATAGGTTTATTTTATACTGAAAAAAGATAAGATGGAAGATCATTCTTGCTTTTTGTCGAAAAATGTTGAGTTTTGTCTTTTCCATTCTGCCATCATTTCTTCTGCTTGTTTGTCATCTGTTTGTCTTTCTACCTTCAATTCATGTGTTATTTCCTGTCTTTGTTCAGAGCCTGATGCCCACTTGAACAAATCCCTTGCTACATCTTCTACAAAAAATGCCTCATCACGCTTCGTTCTTTCTTTATCAAGTGTCCATGGTCCAAACATGCGAGGTAGAATAACAGCCGGCACATTCTGATTGGATGATTCGTCTTCGTTTTTTTCGTAAAGAACCCGGTACATACCTTGCGCCGCTTTCAGGTCTTCGTATCTTTTATCTGGTTCTTCTGATTGAATAAAGATCAGATCATACGTGTCTTTCCCATCCTGAAGGTCAATGGCACGGAAAAGATCATTTCTGCCAAGCCACATCATTCGTTCTTCTAATAACCTCTTTTGCTCTTCTGTTTGCTCATGAGGGCATGTGATATCCATTTGAATGCCCTCTTTCATCATATATTCACACAGCGCTAGGCCAAAAAATTCATCTGCCCCTATGATCAGTCCTGTCTCCATGTTCATGTCCCCTTTTTTAGCTTATCGAATAAAAAGAAGAGCCCTTTCCATGAAGGGCTGTTATCATCCTATTCATCACAATTCTCTTTCATGCGATTTATAAAACTTGTGAATGGATTGAAAGATTCTTCTCGGATGATCAAACATATGCAAGGTGAGATCGATCTGACAATGCTCTGGATTCTTCATGTGCTGATCAATAAAAGGCTTTGCATGCAGTTCATATGCATAGGGTGCACCGTTTAGTCTTTGCCATATGTGAATCGGTACATGAGCAGAATGAACAGGGCAAGCTGGGAGCGGATACGTTTCCGCTTCCTTTTCAGAGCAGCCGTAGCTTTTCGCTAATTCTTTGATTAGCTGTTTATAAAAGAATTTGTGTTCCTTTTCTCTTTCCCGTTGTGCATAGAGATGCAGACATGGATTCACCATCGCAATGGATCTTAGCACTTCTGGCATCTCTTCAGCAAGGCTCATGGCAACGAGTGCACCCATCCCCTCTGCCAGCACATGAATTTCCCGGTTTAATATTTCTTGTTTTAATGTGTGATGAACGAGCTGCTTTGTACTAAAAACAGCATCTTCGCATCCCCAGTGATTCCCATGAAGATGACTATTAAACAATGTATATCCTTCATCCTTTAAGGCAGTTAAAAGCTGGTTTCTTCCATAGTGCTGAAGCCAGAATGATGTATTTTCCTGCACAAAGTGATTTCGGTCACCGAGGATAAGAATGCCAAAGCCATTTGGTTTTTGAGGAAGGTGAATGACGTTCCACTGGGAACCAAGCTGGAAAAACCGTTCGCTTACACCCATATGGCCAGCCTCCTTTCAGTGATTCTGCTTTCTATGATATGAACAACAACTCTTGTAGGAATAAGGAAATCCCCTAATGACAGAAGAATTCTTTTTATTTTTATAGAAGAAGGTCTAAAAATGGTCACATAAAGGCTAAAACAGTCTTTTCCCCTCACTCGTATCTATGGTATGATAATCAATAGATTGTTACATAAAGGACGGTGGGATTATGCATTATATTATCACCCTCATTTGGACTTTTCTGCTGACACATATGGCTGGTTACATCGTTGCTTCGATGAATGGCGCTGCTTATGACTTTACTTTGACTTCTATTCTTGCAGTGGTGTTTACGGTTATTTTATTCATCTTTGCTGAAGTAAGTCCAATGAAAGAAACGGAAAGTTCAACAAAACACTCTTAATACGTAAGAGATGAATGCGAGAAAGAGCTAAAATGATCTTGATTTTAGCTCTTTTTCTTTTTGCTTGAAAAGCGGTACGCTAAAACCCCCTGCAGCTACAGGGGGTTTTTTATTGATTACACCTCGACGGTTTCGGACTTCTGTTTGTCTTGAGTCAAATGGCTTTTCGCAAGCCCTGTAAACAGGAAGATCGCGATACCTGATAAAATTTCAAGGACCCCGCCGCCAGCAATGACAGGTCCCGCTCCAAATCTTTCTGCCAGAACGCCTGATACGACAGCTGCAAACGGGAGGAAAACATTTGATGAAGCATTGATCACCGCGTATACTTGCGGCTGATCATCTTGGTCGACAGACGTTTGAATAATGACCATTTCCGGTACATTGATCGCACTAACGGCGGCACCGAATATAAAGGAAGCTAGTAGAACGACTGGCAGCCATGTACTCATCCCTGTAATAAAGAATGCAGCTCCTTCAATCATACCAGCGACAATAAAGAACAAACCAAATCTCTTAATTTTTACCTTCGCCAGAGCAAAGCCCATCATAAACGCGCCGACTGCAGCAACACCTCTTAAAATGGAATACACCATAGAATCGCTTTGCAATGCTTCTGCTACGTATACAGCAGATAGTGCCTGCCACGGAGCTGCAGCGACATTCATTAAAATACAATACAGCGTCAGTGCAAATAAAATGTGATGATTTTTGACGACGAGAAACCCTCTTTTTAAGTTATAAAAATATGTATTCTTTGCTTGTTTTATACCTGCTGCTTTGTCTTCAGCGGTTTTCTTTAATTTAACACCGATAATAAACAGGCCGGATATGATGAATAAGGCAGTGGTGATGAGCAGGGTATCTGCAGGTCCGATTAATTTGACTAAGAGACCAGCGACCATGACTGCTGCAAGTGCGACAATCTCAAAAGAAGATTGCAGGATGGCGTTTGCTTTTTGAATCAGATGCTTCGGTACAATCTGCGGTAAAATCGCCACCGAGGCTGGGTTATACGCTGCACCTGTTGCCGATTGAATAACCATTAATGAGATCAATAACCATAATGGCAATAGATGCGAAAAATGCAGTAGCGGAATAATGAGTACAATGGTTGCTCGAACGACGTCTGATGCGAACATCCATTTAGACAAATGGTGCTTTTTCATAAGAGGTCCTAGTATTGGGGCTAGCAAAGATGAAGGAAGTACGGTTACTGCTAGGAGAAGTCCTGTACCGAGCGCTCCATCCCCTCTCAAAATCAATAGCCAAAGGACGGATGTAAAAGCAAAACTTTCTCCTGTGTTTTTAATGAGTCTTGATATGAATAATGAGGTGAAGCGTTTATTCCAAACACTTTCACTGAGATTCATCTTTTCCATCACACAAATCCTTTCAACTAGTTAATCTCACTTACATATTTTACCTTAAATTCTCTTTTATTCATACTATTTATTTGAAAATTTGAACTTAATTGTTTTTTATTATAAAGAAAAAAGAGGCATGACACATGCCTCTAAAGACTTATTCCAGCCGACTCTTAGTCAATTGCTTA
Organism: Bacillus sp. lyk4-R2A-2; assembly: GCF_030209735.1. NCBI lineage: Bacteria > Bacillati > Bacillota > Bacilli > Caryophanales > Bacillaceae > Bacillus > Bacillus sp. lyk4-R2A-2. The sequence goes on along the minus strand of NZ_JARVRK010000004.1, from coordinate 218,311 downwards.
CGGCTTTCTCTGATAGGTCCAAACACGGTTATGGTTCGAGTTATCCGGAAAGACGTCGCCTGCTTGAAGCTTAATCTTTAAAGGATCTTTCACCATACTGCCGGTTTCACCGATCTCGACATACACACCATTATTTGGTGCTTTATTCCCTGATTTAAACTGATGCTGCTGACCCATTTCCATCCTCCTTTCTCGATGATGTTATTATGTCCCGTGACTTGCCTCTCCAATCCTTTATGCAAAAAGTCCCTGCTCCTACGAGTCAGGGATGCTTTTCATTTATTTGGTTTGTTGATACATGAGCTCTTTGATTAATGCTTTTTGTACATGCAGGCGGTTTTCTGCCTGCTGAAATACTTTTGAGTGCGGTCCATCAATAATGTCTGCTGTCACTTCTTCTCCGCGGTGTGCCGGGAGACAATGAAGGAAAATATAATCTTTTGCTGCATGACGCATTAGTTCATCATTGACTTGATATTCTTTAAATTCAGCAAGGCGTTTCTCTGTTTCTGCTTCCTGCCCCATGCTTGTAAACACATCAGAATAAATGACATCTGCATTTTGGACAGCAGCGACAGGGTCTGTCGTAACGATGACTTCTGCGCCTGATTGTTTTGCAAATTCACGTGCTGTGTCTGTTACTTCTTGAAGTGGTTCATAGCCTTTTGGTGATGCAACTGCAATATCACAGCCTAGCTGCGCACAGCCAACCATCAAGGAGTGAGCCACGTTATTTCCGTCACCGATGTAGGCGACTTTGATTCCTTTTAATGTTCCTTTTGCTTCTTTTATCGTCAATAAATCAGCAAGTGCCTGGCATGGATGGGAGTAGTCAGTCAGTCCATTGATGACAGGAATGGACGCATATTGTGCCAGCTCCTCGACCTTCTCATGTTCAAAGGTTCGAATCATAATGCCGTCTACATAGCCAGACAGCACCTGCGCTGTATCACTGATCGTTTCTCCTCTGCCGATTTGCAAATCATTTGAGCTGAGGAAGAGCGCATGTCCCCCAAGCTGCGTCATTCCCGCTTCAAACGACACGCGGGTTCTAGTTGACGATTTTTCAAAGATCATCGCTAATGTTTTCCCTTTGAATAAATCTTGGTATGGGTTTTGTTTCATTTCTTCCGCTTTTTCAATTAAATAAGCAATGTCATTGATTGAGAAATCTTTTAATGATAAAAAGTCTTTTCCGTATAATGTCGGTTGCACGTCAACTTGACTCATGCCGTCACTTCCTTTTTGTATAATTCTTGGAGCGATACTGGTGATACATCTCCATTTTTTCCTTGCAGGAATGCTTGAACTGTTTCATATTCTGTTAGAATTTGGACGCCATGTGTGAGTGCTTTTACGCGTTGCTCTTTTGCCTCTTCATCCTCGCCTAAATGGATATGAAGGGATTTATCTTCGTTTTGCAGCCAAGTGTCGAAGCTGTCCGTCCAGACGTCAAAGCCTGCATGTTTTGCGTCATCTACCAATTGTTCACTGCCTTTTATAAAGAGGCTACCTTTCTGATGCCAGATCGATGCAAACACTTTTTTCAAGGCGCTTTCGGCGTTTTTGCCTACACACATTCCTTCTCCTGTCGCTTTCATTTCAGGTGTCAGCTTTAAGTCAATATCTTGAATGGCATGTGATGAGAAGACTGGGAATTTGACCGCTGTTCCCCCTTTGTTTTTCGTTACTGGGTTCAGTTCTTCAAGCGTTGCACCAGCTAGTAATTGAGTCGCAAGTGGAATCATGTCAATGCCCATCACCTTGCTGACAACTGGAACGGTCCGGCTCGCCCGCGGATTCACCTCTAGTACAAGCGCCTGATCCCCTTTGATCACAAATTGGATATTCATAATGCCCTTAAACGCTAATTTCTTCGCTATTTGTTCGGACGCAATATGCACCTGCTGTTTGATGTCCTCGCTGATGGAGACACTTGGTAAGATGGCAAAGCTGTCACCTGAATGGACGCCTGCTTTCTCAATATGCTCCACGATCGTTGGGATGAAGGTCGTTTTTCCGTCAGAAATCAGATCCACTTCAACTTCTTTTCCAGTGACATACTCATCAATTAAAATTGGATACGGCAAATGATCTGGCTGATCAAGTAGTGACGTCAAATGCGCTTCTGACTGGACAACAATCATTCCCATTCCGCCAATGACATACGATGGGCGAATTAACACAGGGTAACCGATGCTGTTAGCATGCGTGAGCGCTTCTTCTTTTGAATGAGCTGTATTTCCTTTTGCATGAGGTAGGTTCAGTTCATCAAGAAGCTGATAGAACAGATCACGATCTTCCAGCGCATCTAGCGTGTCAAAGGATGTACCTAACAACGTAATGCCCGCTTTTTCTAAGCCTTCTGCTACATTGATGGCAGTCTGTCCGCCAAATTGAACGATGACGAAATCAATTTGCTCTGCTTCCACAACGTTTAAGATGTGCTCTAATGTAATGGGCTCAAAATATAAACGATCTGCGATTTCATAATCCGTACTGACCGTCTCTGGATTGTTGTTCATCATGATCGTTTCAAAGCCAAGCTTTTGCAAGGTAAGAACGCCATGCACCGCACTATAGTCAAACTCGACTCCTTGCCCAATTCGAATTGGACCAGAGCCAATGATGAGTGCACGCTGTTTTGTTTTCTCTTGATGCTCTCCATCACTTTTTCCAAAGTATGTGGAATAGAAGTAGTTCGTTTTTGCATCAAATTCCGCGGCACATGTGTCGACAATTTTAAATGAAGCCGTAATGCCATATTCTTGACGAAGCTGTCTAATCGCCTCTTCACTATTGCCCGTTAGAAGAGCAATCGTTTCATCAAGGAAGCCCTTTTCCTTTACCTTTTTCAAGGTGTCTTTGGAGAGCGTTCCTTCATGGTTCTTCAATTCCTGTTCGAGCGTGATCATATTGCTGAACACATGTAAGAAGAATAGATCGATTTTCGTCGCTTGATGGATCGCTTCAACCGTTTCCTGTCTTGAAAGAAGCTCCATGACAGCGAAGAAACGTCGATCGTCTGGTGTTTTGACAAGCTCAAATAGTTGTTCAGTCGATTGGTCTTTCAATTCTGTCAGGTGGAAACCCTTTGTTTTGATTTCAAGAGAGGCGACCGCTTTTTGGATGGCTGACTCTAAATTACGGTCAATCGCCATGACTTCGCCAGTCGCCTTCATTTTTGTACCTAATTGACGATCTGCCTGTTTAAATTTATCAAACGGCCAGCGCGGAAATTTCACGACGACATAATCGAGTGCCGGCTCAAAACTAGCATAAGTTGTGCCTGTGAGCGGGTTTTTCAGTTCGTCTAGTGTATAGCCTACCGCAAGCTTTGCTGCCATTTTAGCAATCGGATAGCCCGTCGCTTTTGAGGCAAGAGCAGATGAACGACTAACCCGCGGATTCACCTCAATGACAAAGTATTCTTTACTGAGTGGATCAAGGGCGAATTGGATGTTGCATCCCCCGACTACATCGAGTGCTGAAATGATTTTCAGGCTCGCTGAACGAAGCATTTGATAATCCTGGTCTGTTAATGTTTGCGAAGGTGCAACGACAATTGAGTCTCCTGTATGCACACCAACTGGATCGATATTTTCCATATTACAAACCGTAATACACGTATTTTGACGGTCTCTCATGACTTCATATTCGACTTCTTTAAAGCCCGCAATGCTTTTTTCAACTAAACACTGATGAATCGGGCTCGCTAAAAGGGCTCCTTCAATAAGCGGTTTAAACGCTTCTTCTGTTAAAGCAATTCCGCCGCCCTTTCCGCCAAGTGTGTATGCTGGTCTTAGGATGACTGGGAAACCTACTTCTTTTGCAAATTGAAGGGCATCCTTTGCATTATCCACAATTTCACTATCTGGCACAGGTTCGTTCAACTGCTTCATGAGAGCACGGAATTTCTCTCGATCTTCACCGTTTTCAATTGTTTCAACTGACGTTCCGAGCAGGGTTACCCCGTGCTTTTTCAGCACACCGGCTTTTTCGAGCTCGACAGCAAGGTTTAAAGCGGTCTGTCCGCCAAGGTTGGCTAAAAGACCATCTGGTTTTTCCTTTTCGATGATTCTTTTCACTGAATCAACTGAAAGCGGTTCAAAATAGATTTCATCAGCAAATGATTCGTCTGTCATAATGGTTGCTGGGTTGTTATTCACTAAAATGACTTTGTAGCCCTCTTCTTTTAGGGCCATACATCCTTGTGTTCCTGAGTAATCAAATTCAGCTGCCTGACCAATGATGATTGGACCAGACCCGATGACTAGAATGGTTTGTATGCTTTGATCTTTAGGCATGTGCAACTTCTCTCCTTGCTTGTTTCACTTTCTCAATAAAATCATCGAATACCCATTCACTTTCAGCAGGACCTGGGTGTGCTTCTGGATGAAATTGAACTGACATAATGAGCTTCTCTTTATGAATGAATCCTTCGACAGATCCATCATTAACATGAAGGAATTTCACTTCCACTTCTTTGTCATTCATGCTTTTTTCATTCACCACATAGCTGTGATTCTGACTTGTCATGAAAACACGTTTGGATTCTGTATCTTGTACAGGGTGATTCGCCCCGCGGTGGCCAAATGGAAGCTTATACGTATCCCCGCCAAGTGCAAGAGCGATTAATTGATGACCTAAACAGATTCCAAGTGTCGGGAAGGTCATCATGATGTCATGAATGGTTTTTAAATATGGCTTCATTGTTTTGGGATCTCCAGGTCCATTCGATAGCAGGACCGCATCTGGCTTAATCTCAAACACCTTTTCCAGCTGTTTGTACGGAATGACGGTTACTTTACAGCCGCGCGCTTCAAGCGAATCTGCTATTGATTTTTTAAAGCCAAAATCAATAAGCGCTACATGTTCCTCGCCGCTGCCTTGAGTGTAGATTTCATCGTCTGTCACCTGTGCGATCACATTGTCTTGTTTCATGGCCGGCGGTGTTTCGTTTTCGTCTACACTGATCACAGCGTTCATCGTCCCATTTGCCCGGATGTTTTGCACGACTGCACGTGTATCGGTATGAGTCAGAAGCGGAATGTTCCACTTCTGTAAATAATCTTTTAAGCTAACCGCTGCAAGATGGTGAGAGAAATGATCCGCTGCTTCATACACAACGACAGCTTTCACTTGTGGTTTTTTGCTCTCAAAGTCTTCATGATTAATACCGTAATTTCCGATGAGTGGATATGTGAAAACAATGATTTGTCCCTTATAGGAAGGGTCTGTGAGCACCTCTTGGTAACCTGTCATCCCTGTAAAGAAAACCACTTCACCTGTCATGCCAGCTTCTCCTGTCAGTTCTCCTTCAAAAGAGGCTCCATCTTCTAAATTTAAATAACCTTTCATGCTTGTGTCACCCCAAATTGAATAATTAGTAATATAAATGCATTTTTATGCGTTTTGGTGTAAAAAAATTTATACTGTCACTGTTTCATTTGCTAAAACATGAGTCATCGCTTCTATTGCTTGATCTATTTCTGCTTTTTCTACATTCAGCGGAGGCAATAACCGAATCACATTCGGACCAGCTGGAAGTACTAGCAACCCCTGTTCTCTCAGAGCTGTGATATAATCTCCGACTGGCTGATGACATTCAACCCCTGCCATCAATCCTTTTCCGCGTACTTCTTTTACGATATTCAGTTGTTTCAGATCTTGCAGTTTTTCTAGCAGATAAGCGCCTTTTTCTTTGACTTCTGTCAGAAACTCATCTTTGAAAATGACATCGAGTGTTGCATTCACAGCAGCCATGGCAAGCATGTTGCCACCAAAAGTTGTTCCATGTGAACCTGGTGAGAATGCGTCTCCTAAAGCCTTTTTCCCGATGACTGCACCGACTGGGAAGCCATTTCCTAATCCTTTAGCAGAAGAGATAATATCAGGATCAAGTCCCGTCTGTTCGTATGCAAATGCTGTTCCTGTACGTCCAATACCCGTTTGAATCTCATCTACGATCAGAAGTGCTTCATGCTTTTGGCAAAATGCTTGAACAGCTTCTAGAAATTCTGTTGTCGCTGGATTTACGCCACCTTCTCCTTGCACAACCTCAAGCATCACCGCTGCCACATCATCGACTTCACATGCGGCAATCGCTTCTGGGTCATTAAACGGTACATAATGAAAGCCTTCCAGCATGGGGCCAAAGCCCGTTTTGATTTTATCTTGACCTGTAGCAGCCATACCAGCATACGTGCGCCCATGAAAAGAGTGCAAAAATGTCACGATATTTGTTTTCCCTGTTGCTTTACGCGCCAATTTGATTGCAGCTTCATTTGCCTCAGCTCCGCTATTACAGAAAAACACGAGATCACCTGAACTATTTGCAGCCAGTTTTTCTGCTGCTTTTTCTTGCAGTCCATTTTCAAATAGATTCGATACATGCCAGACGTGATCAAGCTGTTTCTTGATGGCTTGATTGACCTTTGGGTGATTATGACCGAGATTTGTGACCGCAATGCCTTGTATAAAGTCTAAATATTTTTTCCCATTTGTATCGAATGCCCAAGAACCTGCTGCCTCTTTAATTTCAACATTCCACCGTCCATAAGTTTGAAAGAGATGACTCACAGGACCGCCTCCTTTTCCTTCACAATTCTTGTTCCTTTAAAGGTTTCCCCTGTAAAGATACTGCCTTTGCCATTGACGATCATGACTTCATTCACATCTCCTGATAAAGCACTCAAAGCGGATTGCACCTTTGGAATCATTCCCCCGGAAATAATGCCTTCATCAATGAGCGTGAGAGCTTCTTGTTCGGTGACGACATCTAATAGCTCGCCATTTTTTAAAATGCCTTCCACATCTGTAACAAACATGAGCTTATCAGCTTTCATCGCTCCTGCTACAGCTGATGCTGCTAAATCAGCGTTTACGTTTAACGTTTGGCATTCCTCTGTCATAGACAACGGTGCAATCACAGGAATAAACTGTTTTTCCATTAATGCTTCTGCCATCTCTGGATGCACTTCTTTGATTTCACCAACGTACCCGTACACGTCTTGATTAAGAAAATCAGCGACAAGCATCTGACCATCTTTCCCAGACACGCCGACAGATGAGATATCATGCTTTGCGAGCTCTGACACAAAGTATTTATTGACCGTTCCCGAGAGGACCATTTCGGCTACCTCTAATACCGGCTTCGTTGTTTTGCGCTGCCCGTCAACAAATTCTGTTTTCACTTCTAGTTTTTGCAGCATGCTGGTGATTTCAGGGCCTCCGCCATGGACGATAGCCAGCTTAAATCCAGCAGCTTGAAGTGAGCGGACATTTTCATAAAAGGTATCTGAAAGTTCTCGAATGACACTGCCTCCACACTTGAATACGATCGTTTTATCCATGTCTATCTCCTTCATTATGTGCGATAGCTCGCGTTAATTTTCACATAATCATAGGTAAGGTCACAGCCCCATGCCGCTGCCTGACCATTCCCCTCATTCATTTGAATCAAAATCGTGATCTCATCCTGCTCTAAATACGCTTTTGCTTCCTCTTCTGAGAATGGCTGCGGTTCATTATGTTTAAACAGACATTGTCCACCTAAATACACTTCTACCTCTTGTGGTGTGACGGACGCTGCGCTATGGCCAATCGCTCCAATGATACGCCCCCAGTTGGCGTCGGTGCCGTATACGGCTGTTTTCACTAGACTTGAACCGACGATTTTCTTCGCTATGATGCCGGCTTCTAAATGATTTTTAGCGCCAGCGACTTGCGCTTCAATTAATTTCGTTGCACCTTCTCCGTCTCTTGCAATCTCTTTGGCAAGATCCTCACAAGCTAGCTTTAATCCTTCTTTGAACAATGGCCATTCTGGATGCTCTTCATTTAGCACATCATTTTCTGCCATGCCATTTGCCATCACGAGTACCATATCGTTTGTCGATGTTTCTCCGTCGACAGTAATTTGATTAAAGGTCACATCGGTAATATCACGCAGTGCATTTTGCAGAGCGTCTTGTTCGACATTTGCATCCGTTGTCACGAAGCCAAGCATTGTTGCCATATTTGGATGAATCATACCTGAGCCCTTCGCTGCACCTGAAATGAGAATCTCTTTGCCGTTTATCGTCAGGGTGTATGTTGTGTTTTTAATGACTGTATCTGTCGTTAAGATTGCCTCTTCAAAATGACCATTTCCTGCTTTTGCTTCTTTCAGCTGAGTGATGCCTTTTTTGATTTTATCCATATCCAGACACTCTCCAATGACACCAGTAGAAGAAACAGCAATGTAATCAGGTTCTACCCCTAACATATTTGCGCAAGCTGCCTGCATTTCGTATGCGTCCTTTAAACCTTGCTCACCGGTACATGCATTGGCGATGGCACTATTGACAATGACCCCTTTTAATTGCCCTGTCTTTTTTAAGCTTTTCTGAGTGACTTGTAGAGGCGCAGCTTGAAAGTGACTTTGTGTGTATACCGCTGCACTCGCTGCCGGCACTTCACTGACGATCAGTCCGAGGTCTTTTTTTGAATAACGTAATCCAATATGAATCCCCTTTGCTTCAAAGCCTTTTGGTGATGATACGTCACCGTCTATTTTAACAATGCTTTTTTCATTCAATTCGATCATGTTTGTTGTCTCCCCTGTTCTTATGGATAGAGAGGTGTCATTGTGAGGCCCGCCTCTTCATCTAAGCCTTTGATGATGTTGAAGTTTTGAACCGCTTGGCCGGCTGCGCCCTTCATGAGATTGTCGATCACAGACACAATCGTGAGTCTGCCTGTACGTTCATCTAAATGAAAGCCAATGTCACAGAAATTACTGCCGTATACTTCCCTTGTTTGCGGATACACCCCGTGATCTCTCACTCTGACAAAATAGGAATCTTCATAAAAGCCTTTCATATGCTTCATCAATTCCTCTTTTGTGATATCTGATTTCAGCTGGGTATACATCGTCGCCATAATCCCCCTTGTCATCGGGACAAGGTGCGTTGAAAATGTGATATTCGCCGTGTGCGGATTCCATTCTCTTAATATTTGCTCTATTTCAGGTGTATGTTGATGTTCATTTACCTTATAAATTTTGAAGTTGTCGTTTAGCTCTGAAAAATGCGTTCCAAGTGAGGCAGATCGTCCTGCACCGGACACTCCTGTTTTTGCATCTATTATGATCATAGATTCATCGATTAGATTCTGTTTCATCAGCGGTGCTAAACCGAGAAGAACTGCGGTAGGGAAGCACCCTGGATTTGCAATAACTTCAGCCTGCTCAATCGTTTCACGATTCAATTCAGATAACCCGTACACAGCTTGTTGAACAGATGCTTGATCAGCTGCCCTTCGTTTATACCAAGCTTCATAGGTTGCACCGTCTTGAATGCGCAAATCACCTGATAAATCAATGATAGGCACTCCTTGGTTCATGAGCTTCGGTGTGAGTTCACTTGATACGCCTGCTGGTGTCGCTAAAAACACAGCATCTGTTTCTCGCACAATGGCAGCAGGATCAATGGCTTTTAATGTTTGATCAGTAATCGTTGTGAGATGCGGATAAGATTGACTGTATAATTGCCCATCACCACTCGATGAATACAATATACATTCATCCACGTGTGGATGTTGCTTGAAGATACGAACTAATTCCGCACCACCGTATCCCGTAGCACCTATAATACCTATTTTCAACGTCAATACACCCTCTTGATCTTTGTGAAATTATTTAACATTATAACATGTATAAAAATTAATTCAATTGTATATTTAATATTTCTTTTCATTTTTTTTCATAAAAAAATCCACATATCTACGTGAGATATGCGGATTTATCTTTCATATTTCATCAAGATGATCATGAGAGCACTGCATAAATATATGATAGAGCTTGCATAAAAAATGAAGTAAACGGTGAAGAAATCTGCAAACAGGCCGCCAAGCATAATTGCTATCGATGAAAAAAGAGCTGTCCAAAAATGATAGCGGCCGACCTCCTTCATTCTTTTATTCTCTGTTGTCAGTTCCGTAACGATGAGTTTTTCCCCGTGCTTTTGAAAGCCGCCTAGTGCACCAAGTACCAGCTGAATCATATACACTTGCGCGACTTCTGTTATATGCGGAAATAGCAGCAAAAGAAATGCCATACCGAACGAATGAATAATCAAAAAGAGCCGCCTATCGGTGGTTTCGGGCAGTTTCCCTAAAAGTAAATGAATAAACGCTCCGCTTAAACCAAACAGGCCATAGGCAAGACCAAACTGAGAGTAGCTTGATCCAACATTTTTAATAAAAAGAATGTAAAAAGGGAAAATCAAACTGCTGGCGAAAAACAGCAGACTTTGTGAGTAAACGAACCATTTCATTGCTTTTGCATTCATTGTGTATTGTACCTTTCATAAAAGTAATTGATAAACCTGCCGTCCGGATCTGCTTGCTTTTTCTTTTGGAAGAACACATCCGTTTTAGGATACGCCTGTTTCATTTGTACCTTCGTTTGATAAGGCATGTACGGTAAGTAATAGCTTCCATGGTGCCGTAGCGTGATATCTGTCATTTGCCGGATGATCCGCTCTGCTTCTGCCTTCTCTTCTTTCTTAAAACCATAATTCACTAAAAGAACAAGGGCAAACATATCTTCTTTCGCATATGAGAGATCCGCTTTTTCATTTTTTTGTACGTAGCGTATTGTGATGTTCATTAAATTCAATTCTTCCTGTTGTAAAAAGTGTCTCATTTCATCGATATACGCACGAAAGCGATCCACTGGGACGAAATATTCCTGCAGTACATCTGTGTCTGACTCATTCTCATAGTCTAAAAAAGCAGAATCTGAGCGCATCACATTATTTCTTGTGATCAGCTGATCATTTTGACTTTGGAAATACTTCTTTTGCAAATTCCATAGCAGATCTTTCCCCATATCAAACCTTCTTGAAAGACCGAGCATAAATTTGAGTGGCATAACGAGTTGATCCTCTTTCAGCTCTTGATATGATTCGATCTCTTGTTGTGAAGTGAGGGAATAATTCGTTACATACATCTCTTTCAAAAAGTTGGTTTTCGATGTTGAGATTCTGGCAAGATGCATGCGTACTTGTTTATTTTGTTTGACATGTTTTTGAAAATAATCAGTGTATTCATCGTAATTTAGAGAGGTTGTCTCCATTTTATATAATTCATCCTTTGTTAAGGAAAGTTCAACATCTAAAATGACACCGAACAAGCCGTACCCTCCAATAACGGCAGTAAATAAATCATCGCCTGGCTTCACTGTGATAATCTCACCATCTGCTTTTAACAGTCTGAAAGAACGAACGGTGTCAATGAGTGAGCCGTAGCGAATGTCACGTCCATGTGCGTTTGCACTGAGGGAACCGCCAATCGTAAAGATGTTCTGTGATTGCATGACCTTCACGGCAAGACCATATGGGTTGACATATCTTTGTATATCATCCCATGTAGCGCCGCTTTGGACACGGATGGTTTTCTTTTTTTTATCAAATGCTAAAATTTGGCGGAATTCTGTCATATCGAGCACGATGCCATTTTCATAATACGTGTGGCCGCCCATGCTATGCTGTTTGCCGGCAATGGATATCGGCAGGTTTTTTGCTTTCGCTTCTTCTACTACTTCTTTTAAAGTGTCTATTTCTTTACCTTGAACGACTTTTTTTATTTTAACAGGCATGAGATGACTGACATCTGTAAACGCCTCAAGATCTTGTTTTTTGTGTGCTTGCTCCTCACGAATGGTGATTGATGTAAAAAATGCAGCAGCATATCCCATCAAAAGAACAATCCATAACCATTTTCGTTTCATTATAGGTACTCCGATCTGTCATATTACACCCATTATATCAATCTATTCTCTTCCTCCACCTTATTTTTTCATAAAAAAACCCGGCATGAGTTCAACTCATACCAGGCATTTTCATTTGTGCTTATTGAATACCGAGCGCGATTTTTGCGTATCTTGACATTTTGTCTCGTGTCCAAGGCGGATTCCATACGATGTGAACTTCTGTTTCTTTCACTTCTGGAAGATCACTTAATGCTTTTTTCACTTCATCCACGATAACTGGTGCAAGGGGACACCCCATTGATGTTAAGGTCATCGTGATATCCGCTTTTCCATTCTCATCAAGATCGACATCATAGACAAGTCCAAGGTTGACGATGTCGACATTCAGCTCAGGGTCAATCACCTGTTCTAGGGCGCCTAAAATATTTTCTTTCAATGCTTCATCCATGATATCCACTCCTTTTCCATTAGTATAACGTACTTTTTCTTTTGACTAAACGTTTGTGCTTTTCAGATGTGTCACAAACCAGTCAATCGTTTCAAACATTGCCTGTCTTGAGACCTTATGGCCAGCTTGTCCATCTGTAATAAAACGAATCAGGTGCGGATCTTCTTTATATTGGGTTGCTGCTAACTCGTCATAAAGAGCTTTTGCATGCCGATAAGGGACAACTGGATCGTTTTCTGCATGCCAGAATAACAGCGGTCTTTTGTTTAATCGATCTGTTTGCAGCGTTAAATCATAAGGACGCAGCGCGTCTAATTGCTGATGAACCTCTTCGTCTGTAATTTCTTTCATCAACCCTTTGTTCCGCATGTTCATGATTTGTGCTTGTAGGAATGTCGTATATTTCGGACTTCCCATCAAGCTAACTGCCGCTTTAATCCAATCATGCTTGGCGAGTGCACCAAAGGTCGTGATGCCGCCCATGGAAGTACCTGCAACACCGATCAGATCGGCTTCAATCAATTGTTTTTCTTGAAAATATGTTTTGAGTATATCGATTTCATGTATTTCGTTCAGGACAATTTCCCAGAACCTTGACGCCAGTTCCTCTAAGCTGAGGTTTTCTGATCTTACACCATGATAAGCACAGTCAGGCAAAATCACTCTCATGCCTTTTTCCGCCAAATGAAAGGCGAAGTGTAAGTTGTGCTCGCGTGCACTTGTAAATCCGTGTATAAAAAATACAAGCGGCAGCGGTTTGTTTTTATTTTCAGCTTTTACGATATGTAAAAATGGAATATCGCGCGCAATTTGCTCATCAATGGTGATCACAGCCTATGAATCCTCCTTTATCATTCCCGTCTTTGTTTATTTTAACATGTAGACAACAAAGATGTGATAAAGATACACTATAGGTAGAGGCGCCGCAAGAACTGCCTCCTATCACTTACAGATCAAAGGAGATTTTATGGAGACTAAACCTTATCTAATCGCACTTGACCTGGATGGCACGTTATTAAAAGATGATAAAACCATCTCTACACACACACTTGACGTCATTCAAAAAGTGAAAGACAGCGGGCATCATGTCTGTATTTCGACCGGACGGCCATTTCGTTCCAGCTCTCCTTATTATCAGCAATTACAGCTTGATTCACCCATTGTGAATTTTAATGGAGCGTTTGTCCATCATCCTCTTGATGAAAAATGGGGCAGATTTCATACGTCACTTGATCTTCAAGTCGTTAAACAGCTTGTAGACATTAGTGAGGAGTATAAAGTACACAATGTGCTAGCTGAAGTGTTAGACGATTTGTATTTCCATTATCATGATGAGAAGCTCATTGATATATTTAATATGAATGCAAATAAAGTTACTGTTGGAGACCTTAGAGACAACCTTGGAGAGAATGTGACGAGCGTGTTAATTCACGCAAAAGAAGAGGACGTTGGAGCCATTCGAAGCTATTTATCAGATGTTCATGCAGAAGTGATTGATCATAGGCGATGGGCTGCTCCGTGGCACGTGATTGAGATCATTAAAACAGGCATGAACAAGGCCGTTGGACTGCAAAAGATCAGTGATTATTACGGCGTTCCACAGGAGCGGATTGTGGCATTCGGAGATGAAGACAATGATTTAGAAATGCTTGAATTTGCTGGATGCGGTGTGGCTATGGGCAACGGAATTGATGCTGTGAAACGTATTTCAAATGAAGTCACTGATACAAACGAACAAGATGGGATTGCAAAGTTTCTAACGAATTACTTCTCGCTTTAATTTTTCCATTCATACATAGCAGATGGAAGCGGGCATACTACCTTTAGACAGGTTGTCCTGTCAGCTTGTGTAAAGGGGCGGATTCCGAATGGGTAAAAGAAGCAAATCGAAACGCTTTATACAACAAGGTAAAGATTCAGTCAGTCTGCATGATGCACGTTTTCCTTATCGTTCTACGCTTGAAGAAGCTGCGGAGGACAGGGGAAACATGAAGACTGATGCTTCTGGAGGTTCATTGTGAGAAACGAACTTTTTGATCAAGCCAAATCATTTACTGAAGAAGCCCTTACTTCTTCATTTTCATCTGGGTTAGAGCGTCAACAGGCGGTCAAACGAGCCAAAAATGCCGTATCATCTGCATTTGCCAATTCGACAGATGCAGAAAGAAACCAGCTGCATACCTTCCAAGACTTGCTCGATGATCTCTAACATAAAAAAGCTGTCCACACCATTGGACAGCTTTTTCTGATTCTCATGAAGCTGAAAGCACTTATTTCACTTGGAACGTTTTCTTTTCCGTGATTTGCTTCAGCCCTTCTGCTTTTCCTTTAAATGTGACGACCGCTTCATACGTTCCCGGCTTGACACCATTTGACCACGTATCTTGAAAATCATAGGCTTCGCCTTTCTGTAGTACAAATGATTGGATGGCCTGAGTGAACATACGGTCTTTTGAGTAGCGGTATTGTTCATTTCCGTTTTCATCATACACACTGAGCTCGAATTTCTGGCTTGTGTTAAAGGTAAATTCAATATCTCGATCTGATTCATTTTTCAGTGACATGTTAAATTGAACCGAAGAACCTTTCTGGACGGGGTCTACTGTGAGTACAACCGTTTTTTCTCCCATTTGACCTGATACCTCCTTGTTTGGTTCATCCTTTTTTTGTTGTCCACAAGCGGTTAAAATCAATACAACGAGAAGAAGCACCAACCCTTTTTTCATTCGCTACCCACCTTTTAATCTCGTCTGAAAAATCCAAGAATATTAGTTGTTTGCACAATATTTGTAAAGGCTTTTGGATCGACTTCTTTAATAATTTGTTCAAGTTCATACAGCTCATACCTTGTAATGACGATCACCATCATTTCTTTTGGCTCATTGGTAAAAGCTCCCTTTGCAGGTACAGTCGTAATACCTCTGACCATTTTTCCATAAATGGCTTCCTTGATTTCATCAGCCTTCTTCGTCACAATCATCGCGGTCAGCTTCTCATGTCTTGTATGGATGGCATCAATGACCCTTGTGGTCACATACAATGTGACAAGGGTATATAATGCTTTCTCCCAACCTTGTAATAATCCTGCTGTAAAAATGATGATACCATTTAAAATGAAGAAATACGTGCCGACTGGTTTATCCTTCCACTTCGCTAGGATCATGGCTATGATGTCGAGTCCGCCTGTCGATGCCCCAAATTTGAGCGTGATCCCAATCCCTACTGCTGATATCACGCCGCCAAACACAGCATTTAGTAAAATATCATGTGAAACACTCGTTTCTGGTAAGATGCCGAGGAAAATGGTCGTCAGGGCCACACTGATGATGCTGTAAAACGTAAAGGAACGGCCCACTTTCATCCACCCTAAAATGCCGACTGGAATATTTAAAATAAATAATAGAATCCCTGTGGATACATAAAATGGCGCATATTGATCCATTAAGCTAGATAACAGCTGGGCTACCCCTGTAAACCCACTCGCGTATACATCAGCTGGAATTAAGAATAAATTTAGTCCAATCGCATTGAGCAGTGCACCAATGACGACGACAATGAGTTTTTTTGCTTCTCCGATGAACATATTGTCATTCCTCCACTTACCATTCTCTCTATGGTTTTCCCTAAAATTTAGAATTTGAACACGAAAAGTTGATTTCTGTGATATAGTTAGGCTAAAAAGTTGTAAAATATGGCTGATTTTTTTAGAAAGAAGGGATTTTGATGACTGTTCATATCATAGCAGACAGTGCTGCTGATCTGCCTCTTTCTTATTATGATGAACATAACATGACGGTTATTCCGCTCCGTGTATTGCTTGGCGAGCAGGAATTTGAAGATTTGGTCACCATTGAACCAAAACAAGTATTTGATGCGATGAGACAAGGTGCTAGCCCAAAAACGTCACAAGCTTCACCAAACCGAATCAAAGAAGCCTTTGTTTCTCTCGCACAAACCCATACATCTGCAATCTATGTTGCCTTTTCATCAGAGCTTTCTGGTACATATCAAACCGCTGTGATGATGGCAAACGAAGTGAAGGAAGAATACCCTGATTTTGATTTACGAATCATTGATTCTAAATGTGCTTCACTCGGCTATGGGCTTGCTGTCAAACACGCTCAATCACTTGCCATTGACGGAAATACAATACAAGAAATTGAAACGTCTGTAAAGCATTTTTGCGAATCTTTACAACATATTTTTACTGTAGACGATTTATCGTATTTAGCAAGAGGCGGAAGAATTAGTAAAGCGTCCGCATTTGTTGGCGGTTTATTGAGTATTAAGCCCATTTTACACGTCGAGGATGGAAAGCTCATCCCCCTTGAGAAAATCCGCGGACGTAAAAAGCTGTTGAAACGCATTATTGAACTGATGAAAGAACGTGGAACGGATTGGTCAAATCAAACTGTTGGCATTAGTCATGGTGATGATCCTGCACTTGCAGAAGACATGAGAGAATTGATTGAAGCCGAATTTCATCCAAAAGAAATTGATATTCAGATTGTCGGCGCAGCTGTTGGGTCCCATTCAGGCCCAGGTACGCTTGCCATCTTCTTTACAGGCAAACCATCATAAAAAGCACCCTTCCCTGACACATCACGGGAAGGGTGCTTTTCTTATGACTTATGAAAGTTTAAAACGGTGGACGGTTTCATTTAACCTTGCCGTCATACTCATCAGTTCTTCTACCTGTTTGTTCATTTGATGGAAAGATTGCAGCTGTTCATTGGCCGAGGCAGAAATTTCTTCACTGCCAGCTGCTGTTTCTTCTACAACCGCACTAATATTTTCAATCGAGTTGAGCACTTGTCCGCCAAGCTCTGTTGATTGAACAATTTGGTCATTTAAGACCGCCATTTCTCGTTTAATGTGCTGCGCTTTTGTTTCTATATCTTCAAAGGAGTGTGAGGTTTTGTCCATCGCATCCTGCTGTTGAAGTGAAAGCTTGACTCCTTCTTTGACAGTTTGACTAATGGATTGAATGCCTCTTTCAATATGACTGACCATATCAAAGATTTGTCTTGTAGCGTTAGATGATTCGTCAGCTAGCTTACGAATTTCATCTGCTACAACGGCAAAGCCTTTTCCAGCCTCACCTGCTCTTGCCGCTTCAATCGCTGCATTTAGCGAAAGTAAGTTTGTTTGATCCGCAATGTCAGAAACTGTTTTGGCCATAGCCGAGATCCCGCTAGCATATTGCGTGAATTCTCCTGCCGACTGCTCGATTTGCCTTGTGGCATGTGTATTTTTTTCAATCGCCGTTTTGGTTTCTGTTAACGTGTGCTTTCCACTTTCCACTGCTTCTATCGCATCCCCTGTACTTTGGATGACTGTTTGTGAACGTTCGGAATTTTTACGTCCATGCTGATCCATCTTTTCAATCAAGCTAACGCCATGCTGGAGATCCTCTGAAATGGCCTGTGACCCATTTGCCATTTCGTCTGTCGAGACAGATACTTGATTTGCAGATTCCATCAGCTTTTTGTTTTCATCATCTAACTGGATCGAGAATGTCTCTACTTGACTTGAGACATTACTGATTTCTTTAATCAAACTAATCAGTTGATCTGTCATTTGATTAAAGGATTCATTCAAGCCGCCGATTTCATCCTTACGCTGAATGTCCATTCGCTCGACAGCAAGGTTGCCTTCTGCGATCTGCTTCGCTCGGTAGGAAAGTGATTTAATCGGTGTCACGATGGATCTTGTTAATCCAATATTTAAAAAGACAGCAATGACAATCAGTGTGAGGGCTGCGACGAGTGCACTTGTGATGATCCATTGCACATTATCCGCTGTATTCTCTAGATTTTGTTTATATGCTTCTTCTGCTCTTTTATTCATTGTATGGATGTCGTTTAAAACACCATCAATTCTTGCAGCGACCCGTCTTGCATCTGATGCGTTTTTTTCACCAATGGCATTATTTGCTTCCTTGGTCCACGTGTCATATTTTGCATTTAACCTTGTTAATTCATCTTTATTTATATTTCCTGCGTGTTTGTTTAACGTTTGCAGCTGTTTTTTTGCTGTAGAAATACCGGTTTGAACAACCTCTAGCTGTTCATCAGAAAGAGTCATTGAATAATTGGTCATGGTTTGTTCGACGCTTTCAAAGCTTGCCTTCGTTTTTTGAACATTTAATAAGGCTTGAACTTCTGTTTCATTTGATGATTGGATCTTTGTCATACTGACAATGATAAAGGCGATGACGCCAACTGCTAAAAGAAGTGAGACGAGTGAGTTGAGTAAAATTTTGATGCGCAAGCTCATGATGCGTCCCCCTCATCTTTTAGCAATTGCTGCTTCAGTTCATTTACTTTTTTGGTCAATGTTTCAGCATCTTTGAGCACCCGAATTCTTGCCATATCGATTCCGTCATTGTTTAAGTCGTAGATAACATGCCCATTTTTGATTTGATTGCTCTTGACGAGCTGTTCGCTGAATTGATAGACCACTTCATCGACTTTTTTTACCATGGACGAAATCACCGCTTTTTCAGCGGTGTAGTACTGATCACTATCTACACCAATGGCATATTTGCCCTGCGCTTGCGCTTCTTTTAATACACCGACACCTGTATAGCCAGCTGCGGCATATAAAACGTCTGCTTTCTTTTTGATCATGCCTTTGGCTATTTTACTGCCTTTGTCCGCATCACTAAACGTATTAGCATAGGTGGATAAGATCTTGATGTTCGGATTCACTGATTTGGCGCCTTTTTGGAACCCTTTTTCAAAACGATGGATCAACTCCGCATCGACACCGCCAACAAATCCAATGACATCACTTTTCGTTGTCATGGCAGCAAGTGCGCCCGCTAAATAGCTGCCTTGCTCTTCTTTAAACGTCACGGAGGTCACATTTTTCAGCTCAGATACGGCATCGATGAGCAAAAAGTGCTTCTTCGGATATTTCTTTGCGACTTTTTCTAAGTCTTCTTGCATACTAAAGCCTACCCCGATGACGAGATCATTTCCAGCTTTTACAAGCTCGGTCAGTCCTTTTTCATATGTATCGGTTTCTGCAATTTCTCTATAATCAAATTCAATACCTAGGTCATCACGTGCTTTTTCTAATCCTTTAAACGATGAATCGTTAAATGATTGATCACCAAGACCATCATCTGTGAGCATAACGCCAATATGCTTCGCATTTGATGCTGGTGGTTCCCCTTGTTGATTGCTGCATGCGGCGAGCACCATAAGCACGGCTACCAACAGAAGCAATGAAATTTTCACTTTCATCCAAACACACACTCCTTTTGTCATCCTTACTCCTTTCTTATCGGATTTGAGAGGCGTTGTTTCAATGATTAAGTGAAGGTTTTTCAGCTTTTTTCATGACTTTTTTCACTAAAAAAACCCATTATTTATCACAAATATAAAAAAAGGGATAAAACCATGATGATTTTATCCCTTTTTCTTCATTTCAGTGTGATATGAAAACCCATGAGGTTAGGGTTCTCTTTCACGCTGCTCATTTTTTCTCGTATGTCCAGCCCTCTTTTTGGTAGACTAGGCCGTTTTTCATCAAATGACCTAATGCTCGTTTAAAGGCTGCCTTGCTCATTTGGAATCGTTCACGGATGTCTTCTGGATCACTTTTGTCTCCATAAGGCATAGCACCATTTCTCGTTTTCATATAGGTTAAGATTTCTTCTGCATCGACAGATAACGCTTCCTGTTTTCTAGGGAGCAGAGAAACGTTCACGGTCCCATCCTCTTTCACTGCAATGACACGTCCTGTCACGGTCGATCCTAATCTTGGTTCTTCCTTTCGTTCCGTGCGGTGGATAAACCCTCGCACGCCTGTATCTGTCAGCATAAACGAGCCTGTCGCAATTAAGCGATAAATCGTACCAGTGATTTCTTTGTTCATTAAGGTTTCGGGTGCCTCGGTAAACAATTCACTGATCACATCTTCAGTGGCTGGCTTTGCGAACATTCTGCCGTAGCTTGTGACTTTCAGCATACAGTAAAGTCTGTCTCCTTTTTTCGGCCATGCTTCCTCAAAAGGCGGTAGATGTTCTGTTGCAACAAGTGCATCCTTTGAAAGCCCAACATCCACAAATGCGCCCATGTCTTCTAGGACGTCTACGACTTCTACCCAGCCATATGTATGCGCATTGATTGTCGGTATTTTCATCGTCGCAGCTAGTCTTTCTTCATGATCTACGTATAAGTAGACCTCTACTTCATCTTGGTCACCAATATCTTCTGTCATTTCACTGCGGTGCAAGAGGACAGAATCTTCACCATCTGTCAAAAAGTAGCCGTATTCCATCTCGTTCTCTATTTGCAAGGTCAGTTGCTCACCTGGTCTCATGTTCTCTTCCTTCCTATCTGCTCATAAAAGAGCGTTCGTTCATCTTTTGATTCACTTTATTCTACTATACTTCTCCTCACATGAACATCTCTAGTTCTGTTAGCTAAAGTGGTCAAACCGAACGCGATTTATACCGCTGCTGGCAGAACTCTTTGACTCATCTCTTTGATAAAGTTTCTTCTTCTCCACGTTGCATGATAAAATAGACGCAATATCTATCCATGGAGGTCATGCGTTATGGCAAAAGAAAGCTCATTTGACATTGTATCAAAGGTTGAACTGCCTGAGGTGCAAAACGCCGTTCAAGCAGCGCTGAAGGAAATTAAAAACCGTTATGATTTTAAAGGAAGTAAAAGTGATATTTCTCTTGAAAAAGAGGAGCTCGTGCTCATCTCTGATGATGACTTTAAGCTGGAGCAGCTAAAAGATGTACTTGTGTCAAAGCTGATCAAACGAAATGTTCCAACTAAAAACATCGACTACGGAAAAACCGAGCATGCCCTTGGCGGAACCGTACGCCAGCGCGCGAAGCTGATCAGCGGAATTGATCAAGACAACGCCAAAAAGATCAATGCACTCATTAAGCAATCCGGCATCAAAGTGAAGTCACAGTTTCAAGATGACCAAGTGCGTGTAACAGGAAAAAATAAAGATGATTTACAAGAGGTTATTTCTCTTATGCGCAAGGCAGATTTACCGATTGACGTTCAATTTATAAATTTTCGATAAATTTCAAATTTTCCATTGATTATTTCCGATTTTTTCGATACAGTGGATGGAAGTTCAATTTATTGACATGTTCATATCGCTTTCTTATCAAGAGAGGCAGAGGGACTGGCCCTGTGAAGCCTCAGCAACCGGTGTAGTAGAAATATATTTTCTATGACCAAGGTGCTAAATCCAGCAAGCAACTGCTTGGAAGATAAGAAGAAGAATTACGATACAGCCAAAAAGTCTTCTTCTTATCAGAAGGCTTTTTTTGTTACATAAAAATAAGGAGGAAACCAATGGGCCTATTACAAGACTTACAAAACCGCGTACTGATTGCTGACGGTGCAATGGGAACACTTTTATACTCTTACGGCATTGACCGCTGCTTTGAAGAATTAAATTTATCGAAAGAAGATGAAGTAAGGCGCGTGCACGAAGCATATGTGCAGGCTGGTGCGGACATCATTCAAACAAATACGTACGGCGCAAATTATATTAAACTATCCCGCTACGGCTTAGAGGAAGAAACAAAGCGCATCAATACAAAGGCGGTACAAATCGCAAAAGCAGCCGCCGGCTCTGCTTATGTCCTTGGAACGATCGGCGGCATTCGAACGTTTAACAAAAATGCCTATACAATTGAAGAAATTAAACGAAGCTTTAGAGAGCAGCTGTACATTCTATTAAATGAGCAGCCCGATGGATTATTGCTAGAAACGTATTATGACATGGAAGAAGCGAAGGCCGTTCTCCAAATTGCACGAAAAGAAACGACTCTCCCGATTGTCATGAACGTCTCCATGCATGAACAAGGTGTGTTGCAGGATGGAACACCGCTCAAGGATGGTTTATCTGAATTGTCCTCTCTTGGCGCAGACGTCGTTGGCATCAACTGCCGGCTTGGCCCTTATCATATGATTCAGGCACTCGAAGGCGTTCCAATTTTAGAAAATTCCCATTTATCAGTCTATCCCAACAGCAGCCTTCCCTCTCTTGAAGAAGGCAGACTCGTCTATGATACAGATAACGATTATTTTCGAAAAAGTGCACTTGAATTTAGAAATCAAGGCGCACGTATTATCGGCGGCTGCTGCGGAACAACGCCTCAGCATATTCACGCAATGGCTGAAGCGGTCAAGGATTTAGCCCCGATCACTGAAAAAGAAGTGAAAGTATTAAAAGAAGAAATCATTTCGATTCAAGATCAGCGGACTGAACCAGGTCTTGATGAGCTCGCTACGAAAAAACGGACGATTATTGTAGAGCTTGATCCGCCGAAGAAGCTGAACTTCGAAAAATTCCTCGTCGCGGCAAATGAGTTAAAGAATGCAGGCATTGATGCATTGACATTAGCCGATAATTCTCTTGCGACCCCGCGCATTAGCAATGTGGCTTGCGGGGCATTATTGAAACAGCAGCTTGATATGCGTTCACTCGTCCATATCACGTGCCGTGATCGTAATTTGATTGGGCTTCAGTCCCATTTGATGGGTCTCGACACCCTTGGTTTAACTGATATTTTAGCCATTACAGGCGACCCTTCTAAGATTGGAGATTTCCCGGGTGCAACGTCGGTTTATGATTTAACCTCCTTTGATTTGATTCGGCTGATTAAGCAGTTTAACGAAGGCCTTTCTTTCTCAGGGAAGCCGCTTGGCAAAAAGACCAATTTTTCAGTAGCTGGCGCGTTTAATCCAAATGTTCGTCACATTGATAAAGCGGTCAAACGTCTTGAGAAAAAAATCGAATACGGTGCTGATTATTTTATTTCACAGCCTGTTTATTCTGAGGAACAGCTTGTGAAAATTCATGAGGAGAGCCGTCATTTAGATAAGCCGATTTATATTGGCGTTATGCCGTTAACAAGCAGCCGAAATGCGGAGTTTATTCATCATGAAATTCCAGGCATCAAATTATCTGATTCCATTCGTGACATTATGGCCAAGGCTGGTGAGGATAAAGAGAAGCAGCGAGCAGAAGGCTTAGCGATTGCCCGCTCTTTATTAGATACAGCCTGCGAATTGTTTAACGGCATTTATTTAATTACCCCTTTCCTTCGATCAGACTTAACAGCAGAACTAACCACCTACATTCATCAGAAAGAAAAGGAGTCAAACACCCATGTCAACTATCACTGAACAGCTTAAGAAACGCATCCTCGTCCTTGATGGTGCAATGGGGACCATGATTCAAAATGCCAATCTCACAGCAGAAGACTTTGGCGGAGAAGAGTATGAGGGCTGTAACGAGTATTTGAATGTGACAGCCCCTCACACCATCCGCGCGATTCATAGAGAATACCTTGAGGCAAGCGCCGACCTCATTGAAACAAATACGTTCGGGGCTACAAAGCTCGTCCTTGACGAATACGGGCTTGGCCACCTTGCCTATGAACTCAATATACGGGCTGCCCAGCTGGCAAAGGACGAAGCTGACCGTTTCTCCACGCCGGAGCAGCCCCGATTTGTTGTAGGTGCGATGGGTCCCACTACGAAAACATTATCTGTGACAGGCGGCACAACCTTCGATGAGCTCGTCAGAAACTATGAAGAGCAGGCCCGCGCCCTGATTGATGGCAAATGTGATGCCCTTCTTTTAGAAACAAGTCAAGACATGCTGAATGTAAAAGCTGGTTTCAAAGGCATTCAGGAAGCCTTCCAGCAGACAGGTATTGAGTTGCCTCTCATGGTATCAGGTACGATTGAACCGATGGGCACTACCCTCGCTGGTCAGGATATTGAAGCCTTTTATATCTCTCTTGAGCATATGAAACCAATGAGTGTCGGCCTGAACTGTGCGACGGGTCCTGAATTCATGACAGACCATATCCGCACGCTCTCCTCCATCGCCAAGTCAGCGGTTAGCTGCTATCCAAATGCTGGTCTACCAGATGAAGAAGGTCAATATCATGAATCCCCTGCTTCACTTGCTAAAAAAATTTCCGCCTTTGCCAAGGAAGGCTGGTTAAATATTGTTGGCGGCTGCTGCGGAACAACACCTGCACATATACAGGCATTGTCAGATGAAGTACGAACGATTCAGCCGCGTCACATTGCGCATGAATCGTCTCAGCATACCGTCTCAGGAATTGAGCCCCTGATATATGAGGAGTCAATGCGCCCTCTTTTTGTAGGAGAACGAACCAACGTGATTGGTTCACGCAAATTCAAACGACTCATTGCGGAACAAAAGTTTGAAGAAGCGTCAGAAATTGCTCGTGCACAGGTAAAAAACGGCGCTCACGTGATTGATGTGTGTCTCGCTGATCCAGACCGCGATGAGGCGGCAGACATGGAAGGTTTTTTACAAGAGGCTATGAAAAAAGTCAAAGCCCCATTTGTCATTGATTCAACGGATAAACACGTGATCGAAAAAGCGCTCACATATTCCCAAGGGAAAGCCATCATCAATTCCATTAACCTTGAGGATGGCGAAGAACGCTTCGAAGAAATTCTTCCACTTGTGAAGCTATACGGCGGTGCACTTGTTGTCGGCACGATCGATGAAACAGGGATGGCTGTAACAGCAGAAAGAAAGCTGGAGATTGCGGTACGCTCTCATGATCTATTAACGAAGAAATATGGCATTCCCGCAAGTGACATCATTTTTGATCCACTTGTCTTTCCAGTAGGCACTGGAGACGAGCAGTATATTGGCGCTGCCGAAGAAACGATCAAAGGCATCAAAATGATCAAGGAAAACCTGCCTGAGTGCTTGACGATTTTAGGCATCAGCAACGTGTCTTTTGGACTCCCACCTCTTGGGAGAGAAATCTTGAATGCCGTCTACTTGTATCACTGCGTCCAAGCAGGACTTGATTACGCCATCGTGAATACAGAAAAGCTTGAACGCTTCGCTTCCATTCCAAAGGAAGAAATTAAGCTGGCTGAAACACTGCTCTATGAAACAAATGATCAAACCCTTGCTGAATTTACCCAATTTTACCGAGGCAAAAAGAAAACGGAGAAAAAACCAAAGGTCTCCTTATCACTTGATGAAAGGCTAGCACTCTACGTCGTCGAAGGAACAAAAGAAGGACTTATCGATGATTTATCCCTTGCTCTAGAGCAATTTGAATCACCACTTCATATCATCAATGGTCCGTTAATGCAGGGAATGGCTGAGGTTGGACGTCTTTTCAATCAAAACGAACTGATTGTGGCGGAAGTGCTTCAATCGGCAGAGGTCATGAAGGCATCTGTATCGTATCTCGAGCAATATATGGAAAAGCAGCATGCAAACGGAAAAGGTAAGATTCTACTTGCCACTGTAAAAGGAGATGTCCATGATATTGGAAAAAACCTTGTCGACATCATTTTGAGTAATAACGGCTTTCAAGTGGTCGATCTCGGGATCAAGGTGACACCTCAAACATTGATCGAAGCTGTGCAAAAGGAAAAGCCAGATATGATTGGATTATCAGGATTGCTTGTGAAGTCAGCCCAGCAAATGGTACTCACCGCTCAGGATTTACAAAAGGCGAATATTTCCGTGCCCATTTTGGTCGGTGGCGCTGCACTTTCTCGGAAATTTACGAAAATGAAGATTTCGCCTCATTATGACGGACCGGTTCTTTACGCAAAAGATGCGATGGACGGCCTATCTTTAGCCAATGAGTTAAAAGCAAATCCTCTTCAGTTTCAAATTAAGCCCGACGAAGAGCCTGTGGCACCTTTCAAAAAGAAAGAAACAAAGCAGCCACAAGCTGTCATTGAATTACTAGAAAAACGTGCGGCACTCCCTGAGTCACCTATTTTCACACCAGAAAATACGGCACGTCATTATGTAAGGGACATCGACCTGCATCACATTATGCCTTATGTAAATGAACAAATGCTCATTGGCCACCACCTTGGATTAAAAGGAAAGGTGAAAAAGCTGTTGGCCGAACAGCATCCAAAAGCATTGGAATTAAAGCAGCTTGTCACAGACCTTCTAAACGAAGGCAGAGAGAAAAACTGGTTTGCGCCTGCATTTGTCTATCAATTTTATCCTGCCAGTTCAAACGGAAATGATCTGCATATTTATGATCCCAAAGCGCCTGACCGTATCATTGAAACATTCCAATTTCCAAGACAGGAGAAGCTTCCGTACCGCTCCATTTCTGATTATGTGCGGGGAAGCGGTGAAAAGGAGAAAGATTATATTGCCTTATTTGCCGTCACAGCCGGAGCGCGTATACGTGAAGTCGCGCAGCACTTTAAGCAAGAAGGAGATTATTTAAAAATGCATGCAGTTCAAGCTCTTGCGCTTGAGCTTGCAGAAGGATTAGCCGAAAGAACCCACCAAGTGATTCGTGACAAATGGGGCTTCCCTGACCCAGTCGATTTCACAATGGAAAAACGATTCCAAGCGAAATATCAAGGGCAGCGCTATTCCTTTGGTTATCCCGCCTGTCCAAATCTTGAAGACCAAGAAAAGCTGTTCAAGCTGCTTCAGCCTGAAAAAATTGGCATCCATCTAACAGAAGGATTTATGATGGAACCTGAAGCATCTGTTTCAGCGATCGTCGTTTCTCATCCTGAAGCTCGATATTTTAATGTTCATTAATGCAGAACCTCCGAAACTGGAGGTTCTTTTTTGCTGGGAAGATTAGATAAACTTCAATTTTTACACTATACCTTCTTATGGTACGATACACATAGATGAATTCAGCTAAGAAGGAGTTGCGCGTCATGACAAACGTTGTTCAACGAGCATTAACACTCGATGACATACCAGATCTTATCGCATTGTCTCAAGAGGTAGACTGGCCTGATTACAATGCGGAAGAGCTCACATCTCTTTTAACAAATGGATATTTCACAGGTTTTTCAACAGCGGATGGACAAGTCATCTCATGTGCAGGACTTTTCCAATATGATCGAATGGCGTCAATTGGTGCTGTCATTGTATCTGAGACACATCGCGGCTTAGGTCTTGCAAGGAAAATGATTGACACCCTGCTAGATCAATGTGATCAAAGCATTCCTCTCGTTTTAACCGCTACTGTCCAAGGGCGGCCAGTTTACGAAAAAATCGGGTTTCACACGGCTGGTTACATTACGACTTACAAAGCGCAAAACCCAAACCCAGAAGCGCTTCGTGTGTCAGATGACATCCACCTGTCTCCTGCCGATGAATCGCACCTTCCGTGTATTGAAGCACTAGATGAAAAAGGCGCGGGCACAAATCGATCAAGCTTTTTAAAAAACCGGATGAACCGGGCAGCGCAGCGTATCATTGCACAAAATGAACATCACGACACAACTGGCTTTGCGTTTGGCGTTGAAACACCTGCCAATTTAATGATTGGTCCGCTTGCTGCAAATGATGAACTTACAGCTCTCTCGCTGATCCGTTCGCTCATTTCGTCTTATTCGGGTCCAATTCGTTTAGATATGCAGGAGGAAACAGCTGAGCGCCTCCATGAATCACTTGTTGAAGCAGGTTTTACGAAAACAA
This sequence comes from Bacillus sp. lyk4-R2A-2, assembly GCF_030209735.1. NCBI lineage: Bacteria > Bacillati > Bacillota > Bacilli > Caryophanales > Bacillaceae > Bacillus > Bacillus sp. lyk4-R2A-2. The sequence goes on along the minus strand of NZ_JARVRK010000004.1, from coordinate 190,616 downwards.
ACAAAGCGCATTTTATGATGATTCGTGGAAAAGAAAAGCTGAACGATCCCGCTCTTCTTTATTTCCTTGCCTCTCAAGCATTTTCGTAAAATATATAAAGCTGTAGACACTTGATGTCTACAGCTTTTCTATTATTTCTCGCCGATGGACGAAAGAACATGCGCGAGTGCATTTGTGACCTTTCCATGCTCTGATGCATGCGGGCGGTCATCTCCGTCTCCATACCCATAATCAATCATTCGATTACGATTTAAGCACAGCTTTGTCAGCTTCGGCTGGAATAGATCAAATAGGTCAAAACGGTCCTTCAGCTGTGGGAATTGCTTTTGATACTGCTGAATTTCTTCGGCAAGCAAGCGCCAAAGTGTCACTTCATCTAATAGCTGATGGTTCTCTAACACGTTTGATACGTAACGCAGGTTGCAAATAAACAATCCTGTAAAGATAAACTGCACTAAGCCTTCCGGCGGTTCACTCCGCAGCACTTCTTTTAAATCGTCTCCTAGAGAAGCCAATTCAGGCAGCGGCTGATCACTAATATTCACATCATCGACGAAATCTTTGATCGCCAAACGGTGAGGCTGATGATCTTTTAACACAAGAATCGTATTTTGTCCGTGCGGTGAAAAGACGGTGCCGTATTGATACATAAAGTGCAATAGCGGCGGCATCACCACATGGAAAAATTTCGCCATCCACTCTTTTGCTGAGAGACCTGATTTTTCAATCAGCTGTTTCACATATGGCTCACCTTCATGATCCTCATAGGTGAGTGCCGCAAGTGTAACAGGGTTCTCTCCTTCATCTAAGTACGAGTAAATGCTTTCTCTAAAAATCACACCGAGCATTTCAAGATATTGATACGGGGCACCAGGCAGTTTGCTATAGTAAGGATGATCGACATTAATACTTGCATTCTCACCAGGTAATATCACGCGGCAGACATCAGATAAAAATGAATCTTGATCCGCGATCCCTTTAATATGCGCTGTAATGCGAGGGGCAATGACTGTCCGTTCTGACGGAAGTCCTCGGTACACGAGTGTATTTAAAATGCTCATTGGCAGTTTAATATGATGCTTGCCTTTATTTGAGATGTTCGTAAAGGTTCTGATCGACTGCTGCGGGATATATTGATCCAGTCCCTCTCCTACATACACAATCCGGCGCAACGCCAAATCTTCTGGGAAATGCTGAATAATCATATGTGTCCACTGCCATTTATGAACAGGCATCAAATAATAATCAGCTGCAATCAATCCTTCATCCTTTAGCACGCGGAGAAATTGACGGATCGTGACTTCATCTAACTCTTTGGCAATTACCTGCTCATAGTTTTCATGATCGACTGCATGGAATGTCGCAAGGTCCCGGTGAACAGCAATCCAAGACAGCTGCACACTTTCTTGCCTTTCAGGTGCATAGGCTAGGTAGTCATCATAACTGAACCCAATGCGTCCTTTGTTATACACAATCCAAGGATGGCCTGTCATTTCTCCTTCAATCCATGCATAATCAGTATCTGTCAGTTCATCCGCACGAAGTGCTTTTTTCGACAGCAAATGTACATCTGCTAACAGGGTGTGATGAAGCTCTTTTATAAGGTGTCCTGTTGTGTCAGAAGACATTGGAATGAGCGGCTGAATGTCTAGTAAAAACACAATGGCACTGACATCCTTTGACCATTTTCCGTCTTGACAGCACTCGATTGATTCAGCAATTGTATCAAAACTATCAAACAAACGAGGTTTTGCAAGATAGCGATATTTCTTATGTTCGTGAATGATTAATTCATACTGAGCAATGCCATCCTTTTGATCTAGCTGAACGGGATGAAGCATATCCTCATACATGTATTCAGACAGCATTTTTGCCACCATTCGCTGGTTTGCCTTTTTCCAAGCAGCCGGATTCACCGCTTTTTTCAATTCATCTTGTACACTCATCGCTTCATCCTCCTTAACCTTTGATTTCTTCAAATGTGTTGACGTTCTTATGTGTACCAAATGTCTGGAAGACGTGCTTTTGATAAAGTGGATACACGGTTTGACGAGCAAGTTCATTGATAATCACACTGTTTCGGTAAGCGCCAAGTCCTAAATCTGGAGCGCCAACGCCATGTGTATGAAGCTCTGCATTTTGGACAAAAATATCATTTTCACCCATTGTATTCGTTTTTAAGCGATATTCACGTTCGACTTGGAACCGTCCTTGATCGTCCCATTGAATGTGATGAGAAATTGGATTGATAAACGGGGGCAGTACCGATTGATAGCCCGTCGCCAGTACGACAATATCCGTCTCGTGGGTAAAGGTGTCCTCTTTGACCCATTGCGTGCATGAAAGGGACAAGCCGCGAGCTGTTTCCTCAATCAAGTTGACCTCCGTCATTGCTTGAAGCACTGTGTTCAACTGCTCTCCGCAGGCAGAACGTTCATAAAGCAAATGGTAAATATCACGGATCATTGCAGAGCTGATGCCCTTATACAGCAAGTCTTGCTGCTTTAACAACGCATCCTTTTTTGTTTGCGGAAGCTCATAAAAGAAATCAATATAATCTGGAGAGAAATATTCAAGACCAAGGTTTGAATATTCCATTGGGAAAAATCCTTTAGAGCGTGTGAACCAGTGAATATCCTTCGCCTCATCATCTGATAAAATATCATAGAACACTTCTGCCGCACTTTGACCAGAGCCGATCACTGTCACAGATTTCCCTTTGAAACAGCCTTCTTTCTTTCGTTTTAAATAGTCAGCAGAATGAAAAACTTTCTCTCCTAAAGCTGGCTGGAGCGATGCTGGTATCGCCGGCTGTGTACCAATTCCTAAGACGAGATGCTTACTTTCAAACACCTCTACCGTTTGGTCTTTCACATGACGCACATGCACTTCATATCGCTTTTCTCCTGCTTTCTCGATCAATGAGACAGATTCGACGTTCATGCCAAATCGGCAAGAGTCTAACTGGTCTGCGACCCAGCGGCAATAATGACTATATTCCTTGCGCGGAATATGAAAATCCTCTAGAAAGTAAAATGAATACAAACGGTTTTGTTCCTGTAAATAGTTGAGAAAGCTATATTTACTTTTCACATCTGCCATACTGACAAGGTCCGCTAAAAAGGGAACTTGCAGTGTCGTCCCCTCAATGAGCATCCCTGGGTGCCAATGAAAGGCTTCACTTCTTTCAAAAAACAAAGCGTCAATTTCATTTACCTCTTCAGATAATGCGGCAAGTCCTAAGTTAAACGGACCAATGCCGATCCCTATTACATCCACTACATTATTTTGCTTGTTGAACCGCGTCATGGTTATACTTCCTTTCGAATCTTTCTCGATCACAAAACATTAAAAGACCTGTTTTATCGGGTAAATTGACTGGTTTTACACGTTCAAATCCGCATTTTTCAAATACATGGATCATTTTTTCATTGCGAATATCCGGCTCAGCGACGACTTTTTCTGTTCGTTTATTCTGCTCAAATTGAAATGCTGTCATGGCCTGAAGCAGCGGGGCCGCAAAACCTTTTCCTACATAATCCGGCTCCCCTATTAATAGATGGATTCCTTGATCATGCGGAGAAGGCTGATAGTAAGATTCAATGACATCACCTTTGACGTTGTATGCCTCAAAATAACTCATTGGCGTCCCATCAATTGTGCCTAAATAAAGGGTTTGATGCGGATCATGAACCGCCTGATAAAAATGCTTTTCAAAAGCAGGGAACGGAATATTCAAATGCCAAAATGGGTGAACATACTCCTCTTGCATCCACCTGTGGACAAGCCGGACATCTCTTTCATATTCAGCGCGAATAAACTTAATACGATCCCTCATCCAATCAGCGCCTCCTTATGTAAAAAGAGCGGATTCAAGACAGCTGTGTAACGAGACTGTGTTTCCAGAGATCCTGTCAGTTCATCCATATCTTCAAACCGTGTCAGCAAATTCGCTTTTGAAGGCAGTTCTTTTGAGCGCAGAAGGCTGTTTGTCAGTTCAGATGCACCGTATGTTTCCTCATGAGCGAGCAATGTGTCTCTCACAAGTGCGAGCAAGGCTTCTTCTTTCGCCAGACCTTCTGTACCAAAGCCGTTAATGAGACCAAATAAATGATTAAAGAAGAAATAATAACGCAGTCTCTCAACAGCTACCTCATCTGCACAAATCGTTTCACTTCTCACGCTCAGGTTTTGGACAAGATTTGCGAGTTTATCCTTTTTCGATTCACTATAGTAGTAGCCTTGGTTGTCACGATAATAGAAGGTGTGCGGATAACCACCCTTCATTTGCACAACAGCGTTTTGCTGATGGGCTTCAAGTGCAAGACCATACGTTTCAAACAGCCAGAGCATCGGTTCTAACGAAATAGTTAAATATTGTTTAAACCAATCTTGGCTCACAGCCTCCAGTGATCGGCCTTCTGCGTCTGCAAGGTCATGAATGATCCCTGCTAATCGCGATTTTCCACCATACGCATGATCCTGACATAATCCAGCAATTAAGCTTGCCCCTTTTTCACGATGTAAAAATGGATTTTGACGAATGACTACTTCAAAGCCAGATTCCGCCTCTTCTCCTTGAATGGATAAATAGGCGGGATCTTCAATGACCCGGAATCCAGAAAATTTATCGTATAAAGAAACGCCTAATTCTGTTTTTAAAATGCGCGACATCTCTACACCGCGATCCAGTTCCTTTTGTTTATTAACACGTAAGGAGTTTGTAATTTTCACAGGAACAGAGAATTTGAGCATGTAAGCAGAATCCTTTTGATAGACGGTTCTGAAGGATGAGGTCGCTGTGTATTCAGAACCGATCGGTCCTAAATAAGTGAGTTTCCCTTCCTCTATATAACGGTTCACAAATGCCTTCTCCATGACCACTTTGACTTGCAGCGGATGAATCGGAATGAGCACATATTCTCCGTTTTCTACTAACGTATTCAGTCTCTCTTTTTCTGCTGGTACCTGGCGCAAGAGCTCCTCTAGCATGAGGCTTGCCGCAGACTGTGTAATTGACGAATCCTGAAGCACAATCGAATGATGCGCTTTAAAGTAATGAAGCTGGAAAGCCCCTTTCAGCTCAGGAGAATAGATCGCTTCCTCCTCCTCTGTCATTCCTTGTCTGCTTTTTGGGGTAGGATGCGTTAAATGACCAAGGAGAAGTGACTGCTCAGCCTCAATATACTCAAAATCGGCTTCAGAAAGAGCGGCTCGATCACTTTCTCGCTCCTTTAAGAACCGTTCAATATTTCGGCAGCTTAAAATGATGCGAAGCATGAATTCATCCTCTGCATCTGTACGGCCATATTCAATGAGAAGCTCCTTTGAACATAAAGCAACAAGTGTCGTGTAATCGACGATTGCGCCCTCTTGTTCACTGCCTTGCGGGCGAAAGCGAATCGGAAAATCAAAGAGATGGCGGCCAACAGATGAAACATATCGGATCGGAATCACAAGCTCTAGATCTTGTTTTGCTAGTTTTGCGATGAAGACAAGCGAGCCATCTGCTCTCACCTCTTTTTTTGCAGATCGATCGATTCCTGTTTCGCGTAAAAAACAGTTTAAAAAGCTTTGCATGGTTGCATTTTCAGCCATTTGTTTATATTGACTCAACGTAGTACCCTCCCGGATTGAATATGAGCGATCCCGATATCAACGATGTCAGAAAGGATTTCCTCAATATGTGTGATTGTCGTTCTCGGATTTAACAAAGTGAATTTTAAGCATGTTCGGTCATTCACCACTGTTTTCGCAATGACAGCAGTTCCTGTTTTGAATAATGTCCGATGAATGATTTTATTGATGTCATCTGTTTGATCGTCATCCTTAAATCGGAACACAACTGCATTGATTTCTGGCTCAGGATTGATCACTTCAAGGTCATCATTTCTCTCAATAAGCGCGGCCACATCCTTTGCAAAATGAATGGTATGGTCAATGATTTCTCCAAAGCCTTCTTCTCCAATTAAACGAAGAGAAAGAAGTAATTTCAGAGCATCAAACCGGCGCGTCGTTTGGACAGATTTATTGACGAGATGTAGAATACCATCGAGCTCGTCTTCCTTTGGATTAAGATAATCGGCATGATAATTGATCAAACCAAAATGTCTTTTATCCTTTAGCAAAAATGCCCCGCAGGATATCGGCTGATAAAATTGTTTGTGAAAGTCAATCGTGATTGAATCAGCAAGCTCAATACCGTCTAACTTCTTACGGTAGGTTTCGCTTAATACAAGTGCTCCGCCGTAGGCAGCATCTGCGTGAATCCAAAGACCGTATGGCTTGACGAGGTCATATACCTCTCGAACTGGGTCAATACTGCCAAAATCCGTTGTCCCGCAAGTGGCTACTACCGCAAAAGGCAGCAAGTTCTGCTCCTTCAACTCAGCCAGCTTCTTTTTCAAATCATTTAGGTCCATTCGATGATGCTCATCTGTCTCGACTAGTACGACTGCCTGCTCTCCTAAACCTAACTGGGAGGCAGATTTTTTCACAGTGAAGTGAGCATTATTCGAGCAAAGGATTCTCATGCGGTGAGATTCACTTGGTAAGCCTTTCTGCTGAACATTCCACTGCCATGTGTTTTCACAAAAGGCATCTCTCGCTAGAAGCAGCCCCATGTAGTTAGATTGGGTTCCACCGCTTGTAAATGTCCCATCTGCTAGGCCGCCATAAGAAAACTTCGCACATAGCCACTTGAGAATTTCTTCCTCAACCAAAGAAGCAATACCGCTTTGATCAAAGGAATCCATTGATTGGTTAAAGGAACTTACCATCACCTCTGCGGCAAGTGCAGGAATAAGCGGTGGACAATGCAGATGTGCCAAGCATTTAGGATGCGATACATCAATCAAATGCGGCAAAAGATGTTCTTTTATATCTTGAAAGACGGATTCAATGGATTCACCAGACGGTTGAAATCGGAATAGCGATTCGACACTATCCGCTAATTTCCCAGGCAATATTCCACTGTATGGTCCTGTGTCTTTTTGCCATTGATCCAGTAAGCTGTCGATAGATGTATGAAGAGCCGCTTGGAAGGACTCTCTTCCAAGCTGGCTTTGATTGATAAATAATGAATCCACTGAAGCCTTAGTTGATTGCATCGTACACGGCCTCTTTAAAAATAGCGATGACTTTTTCAAGCTGTTCTTCTGTCATAATGAGTGGTGGCAAGAATCGAATAACACTTCCGAAACGGCCTCCTGTCTCCACAATTAAGCCTTTGTCGAAGCAATTCTTTTGAATAAGACTGGCCAGCTCTGGATTCGCTGGATAGCTTCCGTCCACATCCTGTTTCTCATTTGAATTGACTACTTCAACGCCAATCATTAAGCCTCTCCCTCGAACATCACCGAGAGCAGGGACTTGTTTTTGGATGTCTTTTAGATGCGCCTGCATACGATCTCCTAACCGTTCTACATGATCAAGCAGGTTGGTTTCTTTGATAAATTTAAGCGTAGCAGTTCCAGCAGCCATCGCCATTTGATTCCCTCTAAATGTCCCGATGTGTGCACCTGGATTCCATTGATCTAAATCTTGATCATAAATCACAACTGAAAGCGGCAGGCTTCCACCAATGGCTTTTGACAGCACAATAACGTCAGGTACAATTCCTGCATGTTCAAAGGCAAACATCTTCCCTGTTCGGCCGATGCCTGATTGAACCTCATCAATAATGAGTGGGATCCCTTTTTCTTTTGTGATTCTTCTCATTTCTTTCATCCATTCAATCGATGCTGGAATGGAGCCCCCCTCGCCCTGCACTGCTTCAAAGATCATACCTGCTGGCGGAAGAATACCACTTTCAGGATCATTTAATACGCGCTCAATATACGAACTTGAAATGCGGTGCGAATTCTTCCCACCAATTCCAAATGGGCAGCGATATTCATATGGGTAAGGCATAAAATGAACATCAGGTATTAACCCTTGCACTCTTTCCTTTGGAGATAAATTCCCGCTTAATGACATCGTGGCATGTGTCGCACCGTGATACGCACCATGGAAAGATAGAATGCTTCGATTCCCTGTCGCTGTTTTGACTAATTTAATTGCTGCTTCTATGGCGTCACCACCAGTTGGTCCACAAAATTGAATTTTGGCTCTTTTTGCAAACTCTTCTGGCAAGTGAGAAAAAATTTCATTCACAAATTCTTCTTTAATTTCTGAGGTTATGTCCAGCGTATGCAACGGTCTTTTTTCATGAAGCATACGTTCAATTGCATCTATAACAACTGGATGATTGTGACCAAGTGCAAGTGTTCCTGCGCCTGCCAGGCAGTCATAAAACTCTCTGCCATCCGCATCTGTCACGATCATACCCTCGGCTTTTTGCATGGCTAATGGGAACCGTCTCGGATAAGACCTTGCATTCGATTCTCTTTGACTTTGCTGCTCTAAAAATTGCTGATTTTTAGAAACGGTTTTGATGGACATAATAAAACACTCCTCCAATTGATAAAGATTATCATTTTCATTTACTAGCCTAGAGGATGTGAGATATGAAAGTCAATTGTATTCAAAAAGATGATTCTAAAAGCATATGAATGCTATATTCTCTATTTAACGAGTAATTTCGTGTCATTTTGACAAACCTCTACTGCTATAGGGAGAATAAACGCGTGAGACAAAATAATGTAGAAAAAAATTACAAATCATTCTTCCTGGTTCTTTTGTTCTATTCATGACAAAGCACTTATTTTATATGGGAAAGTGGATGAAAGTGATGTAGAAAAGGAAAAAAAGAAACGTCATTCTATATTGATATAAATGGTTATAATGGTATAATTTCTCTGAAACAAAAGGGAATGGAGAGGGATCTGATGATTTTAACAAAGCATGATCTCCACCACTACTTAGCTCAGGACAAGAAAGCATTAGCCATTAAGCGCAAACGACCTAAGTGGTTTGGGGATGATATATGGAAATATCAAAGGATTTTACGAAAATATGAATACTATTCTAATAGCGGTGCTGCACTTCGCAAATGGTTTTATCGCTATTTACATAAAAAGAAAGGCATGCAGCTTGGCTTTGATATTCCGATTGGTGTCTTCGGTCCCGGTCTTAGAATCAATCATACGGGTCTCTTAATTGTGAACAAACATGCAAAAATCGGGGCATTTTGTGATATTCATCAAGGGGTGAATATTGGTCAGAATCATCATGAAAAAGATGTACCAACCATTGGGGATCATGTATGGATTGGCCCAGGTGCTAAGCTGTTTGGGGATATCTATATTGCAGATCATATTTCCATCGGAGCAAATGCTGTGGTAAACCGTTCCTTTCACGAGGAGAAAATTGTTATTGCAGGTGTGCCAGCGCAAAAGGTAAAAGAAAAAAGCCCTTCATCATGAAGGACCCACCTGATAAAAAAGAATGATACCGATCAAAACAGAGATGAGCAGCATGAGGTAAAACAAAATCGTTAAAATAAGAATGGTCCAGCCAAGTCCCTTCCTCTCTGTCTTGATCAAATAAATACCGAGAACGATCGTACTAAATAAGACACCTAAAATGGCCCACAGCCATTTGTCTTTATCATGCTTTGGCGCATCAAACCATAAATAAATGGCAACAGCAAGTGAAACGAATAACCCTGTAAGTCTCACGTTCAAACTCCTCCTTATGTACACGCGTGCTTTCTATTATGCGTTTGAGTATCCGATCATCAGCAATAAGAAGTAAAAGACATAGACTAGAATGAAAATAGAATAGATGATAATGGACACGATCAGAACCGTCCAGCCCAATCCTTTTCTTCCTGTTTTGATCAGGTATATTCCAAATGTAAAGAGCCCGAATAAAAGGCCTAAAATCGCCCACAGCCATTTATTCTTCCCATGTTTAGGCGCATCTACAAATAGGTAAACGGCCACTATAATCGACACAAACCATCCGGTAATCCAGCGCAACTCATTCGTCACCCTTCTTTTTTAGTTTATTCAATCATACGCTACTTTTGTACTAAAAAGAAAAGGAATTATTCAGTTGAATGTTGCAGAAGGCTTTGCCATTCCTCTCTCAGCATCCCGTAACGCATCGAATCATAATACTCTCCTTGGTAGTAACGGACCTTTCGCAGTCTTCCCTCAAGGATAAACCCGCATTTCTCTGCGCACCGCATCATCCGTTCATTTCCCGACCATGTAGTAAGACCAATTCGAGGAATATCAATGTGTGTAAATAACTTATCAGTCCATAGACTTAATGCCTTTGTCCCAACGCCACCGCTCCAAAAGCGCGAATCATAAATGAGAATGCCGCATTCAAGCCACCGTGTACGTTCATTCTCCCAATAATATGACACGGTGCCTTTGATTTCGCCGTCTATTTCAATACCATATAGCTTTGGCGGAATGGATGTATCCTGTAAGTATCGTTTTTTAAAAGCAGCAAGCGGGATTTCGTGTTCATGAAAATATGGGGCGTTCCACTCTCGATAGGACTGGTCTGGTGCTTTGAATCTTAAATGCCATACCACCTCTAAATCAGCTTCGTTTAATGGTCGTATGTTCACAAGCTTTTGTTTTTCCCTTTTCATCTGTTCACGTTCCTTTACTTTGTCGTTCTTTTTGCAAGATGACGGTACTCGATAGGCGTCATGCCTTCGTTTTGCCGAAACAGCTTAGAAAAATAAGTAGGATCATCAATGCCTACGTGATCAGCAATCGCTGCGATTTTATCATTCGTTGAGGCAAGCATGTTTTTGGCTTTTTCGACCTTGAGACGATTGATATATTGGTTTGGCGTGAGTCCATACACCGTCTGCATACACCTTGTCATGTAATCAGGGTGATAGTGCAGCTTCTCTGCAAGCTCCTCCATTTGCAGTTTCTTCATAAAGTGACGCTCAAGATAATGAACCACTTCTGAGGCGACATTCTCCTTTGCACTTGGAATATGAAATGCTTCTTTTTGTAAATGAATGAGCAGTTCTTCAAACTGAAGCTGTTTTTTCAGCGGCAGTTCAGACGCGTCATCATTTAGGGCCCGCATCTGTGCAAGGTGCTTTTCTAATACATTTCTTCCTTTCACTTTTCCTTGACGGGGCAGGCTAAATTCATATGTTGCCGGCTTTTCAAAGGTGGCTTGATTTTGTTTCATATCAAACCAGTGTTCTCTCGGCCGATTCGTCAGCTCATATGGATCAATTGAGAAATGCAGCCACTCATAGTGCGTATCTTCTTCGCATGGCAGGTGTCCGCCATGCGACAAGCCAGGTGAGAGAATGATATATTCTCCTTCTTTTACGTGATGAGCCTTTCTGTCCTCTGTGATCCATAGCTGCCCTCTTGTGACATAAAGAAGATCAAACACGGTGAAGGTTCTAGAAATATGTCTTTCTCCTTGATGAAATACGCCTTTGCCTGAAGCGATATAAACCGGGAACGGCGGTACAGTAAATGTAATAAATCGATTCATATTCATCCCCTTATGAAGTCGGATTTCTCCAATAAGTTTCGGTTTCATCTCTTCTTATTATAGTCGATGCAAGGTACACTATAAATCGGATTTATACGAAAGGAGGTTGATTGATGAAACCTCAATCACTGCCAATTCAAAAGATTCAAGCTAGGGGGAAGAAAAACCACCCTTCATTATTTGCATTAACTTGGCCTATTTTTATTGAAATCTCTTTATATATGCTCATGGGAAGCGCGGATACCCTCATGCTCAGCCAATATTCCGATAATAGTGTTGCAGCAGTTGGTGTAAGCAATCAGCTCCTGAATTTATTGATTGTCATGTTCAGCTTCATTACAACTGGAACGACGATTGTGATTGCGCAGCTTTTAGGAGCGAGCCGCAAGCAGGAAGCGACTCAAGTCGCCTATGTCTCACTAGGAACCAATTTCTTGATTAGCTTTGTCATTAGCCTTCTCATGTTTGGATTAGCTGTTCCCATCTTACACCTGATGGGCCTATCAAGTGAGCTCATGCCGGATGCGACTATATTTTTACAAATTGTCGGGCTGCTTTCTTTTATTCAAGCGCTCATTATGACGTATAGTGCTATTTTAAAAAGCTACGGATATACAAGAGATACGATGTATGTCACTATCGGAATGAACTTGTTAAACGTTGCTGGTAACTATTTGGTGATTTTTGGTCCGTTTGGTTTCCCTGTATTAGGTGTCATGGGGGTCGCTTTTTCGACCTCACTCGCTCGATTGATCGGATTAATGGCCATGATCCTCATTGTACGGCGCCGAATTGGATTACGCTTTTCACTGAAGAAGATGTTTCACATCCAGCGGACATATTTAAAAAAGCTGCTAAAAATCGGCATTCCTTCTGCTGGGGAGCAGCTTTCTTATAACGGCTCTCAAATGATCATTACACTGTTTATTACATTCATGGGGACGCAGGCATTAGCTGCAAAGGTTTATACTCAAAATGTCATGATGTTCATTATGCTATTTGGTGCAGCCATTAGCCAAGGGACACAAATTTTAATTGGGCGCCATATTGGGGCGAAGGAATTCGATGCTGCCTATCACAGATGCATGAAAAGCTTATACTGGGCCATTGGCATCTCCCTTCTTTCTTCCACTGCTTTATCTTTATCATCGACGCATTTGCTTGCTTTCTTTACTAGCAACAGCGAGATCATTCAAACCGCCGCCACCCTCCTCCTTTTGACCATTATTTTGGAACCGGGCCGTTCTTTTAATATGGTCATTATTAATTCCTTGCGGGCTGCTGGCGACGCGAAGTTTCCAGTGTATATGGCGATGATTTCAATGTGGGGCATCGGGCTTCCGATCGCTTACTTGTTAGGCATTCAGCTTGAAATGGGCCTCATTGGGATTTGGATTTCTTTTATCGTGGATGAATGGGTAAGAGGCATCTTTATGTATAGGCGGTGGCGTTCAAGGGTTTGGACAGAGCATCGCTTTTCTTCCACATAAAAAGGACTGCGGGTGCAGTCCTTTTTTACGTAATATCTTCTAAAATAAGTTCTTTTTCTTGGTTCGAAATAAATGATCGCTGTGTAAACACGCGGTATTCATTTTCTCTTGTTTTATCTAAAATGGCTTTATAAAAGTGAGCAGCTGCTTTCACTGGTATACGTGAATAGAGCGGGAATTCATGAAGATGGTCAAAAAACTCCTCGTAGTATGCCTCTGCCTCAAAGGCAATGTACTCCCATACGTGCTGAAATGCTTGATTGATAATGCCTTCTTGCAATTCTTGCTCTGTATATCCGAATTGATCCATGACTTGCTTTGGCAAATAAATGCGGTCTCTTTCAGCCTTATCCTCGCCAATGTCACGAAGAATATTGGTCAGCTGCATGGCAATCCCTAATGAAATCGCTGCTTCTTTTAGCTGTTCTTTTTTACGCGGTGCAATAATAGGAAGCAGCATAAGTCCAACGGTACTAGCAACATGGTAGGAATAAATGAGCAGTTCATCCAACGTTTCATATCGGTGCTGCTCTAAATCCATCTCCTGACCTTGGAGCAAGTCACGGAACGGGGCTTCATCCATACGAAACTCTTGAAATGTATGTGCTAGCGCCACCCACATCGGATCATTCCGATCTACCTCACCTTGTAAAAATCGATCAAACGTCTCTCGAAAGGAGGCAAGCTCCTCTTTTGGCGAGGGGGACTCATCTACAATATCATCTGCTCTCCGGCAAAAGGAATACACGGCCCAGACGGCCTGTCTTTTCTTTTTAGGCAGCATGGAAAAGGCACGGTAAAACGTTTTAGAATGGGTTTGAATCGTCTCCTCACACAATTTCAATGCTGTTTGTACATCAACCACTTAGCTTCACTTCCTTTCTGTCATTCAAATCTTTTAACAGCACAGACGCCATCAGCTTCGCACTTTGCATCACGATCGGCACTCCGCCACCAGGATGGATGGAAGCACCTACCGCATAAAGATTATCGGTCTCAGCTGCCTTCACTTGCGGGCGGAACACACCTGATTGAAATAAGTTAGGCGCAAGTCCAAAGCTGCCACCTTCAAACAATCCTTCTCGCAAGGAATCATTTGGTGTTCTGATTTTTTTCCAGACAATCGACTCTCGCAAGCTTGGAAAGCCTCTTTTCTCAAGACGATCGACCATTTTCTCTACAAAATCTGTCTCCTCTTCCCAGTTGATATGATCTCCTGAGGGAACGGGAATCAGCATATATAAAACACTACAGCCTTCCGGGGCAAGAGATGGATCAATGATCGATGGATTAAATGTATAAAACGACGGATCTTGAGGGATCGTCTTCGTTTGAAAAACCTCTTTCATATGCTGATCAAAGTGTTCGCCCATAAAGAATTGATGCACAGGCGCATCATGGTACATTTTGTTTAACCCGAGATACACCATTACACAGCCAGAGGACGGCACGTATTTTCGCCGATCTTGTTCGTCTAAACCAAGCTGTTTTAACGCAGCTGGATAATCTCCGTTGATGACAAAGGCATCAGCTGCTATATGGGCGTCACTGACTTTTGCTTTAACCACGCGCTTCCCATCAAACTCTAGCTCCGTGACTTCGACATTTTTTCTCACATGCACACCCATTTTCATGAGCTGCCCTTCCAATATATCTACTAAACTCGCATAGCCGCCTTTTAAATAGTAGATTCCATGTGCGTGCTCACTATATGAAACAAGCGAATATATAGCAGATGCTTCATATGGATTTCCTCCGACATAGAGGGTTTGAAGTGCATATGCATCTCGCAGGCGTTCGTCTGAGAAATACTTTTTCAGGGCACTTTGAACCGTGCGATACGCCTTTAATTTCATTAAAATTTTCATGTTTGCTTTTGTAAAAAATGTACGCTTTTCATGAAATGATTTCTCTAGAAAAGCTTGTTGTCCTTCTTGAAACCGGTCTGTCATTTCTTCCATAAACCTTAGGAATCCTTGATCTTCCTTTGGAAATACACGTCTGATTTCCTCTAGCTGACGAAGTGCATCAGAGTACTTCGTGTAGGAGGTTCCATCTTGAAATTGAATCGTATACAGCGGATCAAGCTGCAAAAGATCAAGAGATGCTTCGTCAATTCCTACCTCATGTAAAATACCTTTTAACATATCTGGAAGTAGGACAATGGTCGGACCTTCATCTACTTTATATCCTTTCTCACGTACAAAAGCAAGCCTTCCGCCAAGTCGCTCATTTTTTTCGACAAGCGTGACATCATGTCCCGCTTTTTTTAAATAAAGTGCTGAGATCATCCCGCCAATACCGCCACCTGCAATCAATATATGTTTTGTCATGAGGCGCTCCCCTTTTCTTGTTGCGGCAATGTTTTGTGCGTATGTTTCTCTTTTGAAAGAATCGCATTTGTCGTGATGCGTGCTGATTCTAAAATGGTCGGCAGTCCGCTTCCTGGGTGCGTTCCTCCTCCTACGAGCCAGCAATGATCCAATTCATCAAATTCATTGTGCGGCCTTAGAACCATCATCTGCGTCAGCTGGTGACCAAGGTTAAATGTGGCTCCTTCGTATACGTAAAGGTCTTCCTCCCATTGCTTCGGTGTGATCATCCGTTCGACTTCTATATGCTGCCTTACATTCTTAAAACCGGTTTTTCGCTCCAGTGTATTCAGTACAAGTTCTCTGAATTCATCTTGATGCGCTTCCCAGTCAATGCCGCTTTGATTGTTGGCAACAGGTGCCAATACATAAAGAGCTGACTTTCCTTTTGGCGCAAGTGAGTCATCTGTGACACTAGCATTTTGAATATAAATAGATGGATCATCTGGCAGCTCATATGTTTTCGTAATGCCTTTGACGAATTGCGCATAATCATCGGAAAATACGATGGTATGATGCGGCTCCTCATATATGGTATCTAATCCTAAATAAAGCATAAAGGTGGAGCATGAGAATTTTTTCTTTTTTAATTTTTTCTCGCTATATTTCTTTAAAAGTCCTGGCTCTACAAGCTTTGTCATCACATGTGCAAAGTCTCCATTTACGACAACCTCATCTGCCTGTATTTCTTCCCCAGATTCTAAGCGAATGCCTTTTACCTTCCTGCCTTCTGTCAGCAGTTTTTCGACGCCGGCTGACAGATGAATCGTTGCTCCAGCTTCAACCGCCGCTTTTGCCATCGCTTCTGACAGCTGATTGACCCCGCCCTTCGGATGGAACACACCTGTGTCATGCTCCATAAATGATAGAATGGAGAAAGCACCAGGGCACTCCCACGGTGACATACCTAAATACTTTGATTGAAATGTAAACGCATATTTCACTGATTCATTTGAGAAATAATCTGACAGCACATCGTATAAACTCTTATTCAATGAAAGCTGCGGAAGTGCTTTGAGCACCTTTGGACGCAAATAATGATGAAAACGATCCATTTTACTTTGTAAAATAGGTGTAAGCCGATCCATTTTTCGCTTCGTATCGTTCATAAATCGAATATACCCTTCGCCCTCTCCAGTTGCAAAGGCTTCTAACCGTCTATACATTTCATCACGATCTCGTATCATATCTAGCTGATCGTCTTGAAAAATCAATCTATACATTTCTTTTAATTCGATCACATCAATATAGTCATAAAGATTTTTACCAGCAAAGGTGAACAGCTCCTCTGCAATATGAATCATGCTGAGAAAGGTAGGACCCGTATCAAACGTGAAATCACCCAGTTGAAACTTAGCGTTTCGTCCGCCGATAAAGGGCTGCTTTTCGTATACATGAACGTCATGTCCTTTGCTTTGAAGCATCATAGCTGCCGCAAGTCCCCCTGGTCCTGCTCCGATCACAATGATTTTCATTATCCTTTTTCCTCCAAATTAATTCACTTTAAGTTAATTATACAAATTAGAAAGATTAGATCAACTTTCGATGTGCTCTATTCGTCTCATGTTATGTATCAAAAAAAGCCGGCTTCCCTTCAACAAATGTAAGAAAGCCGACCCTTTATTACGCTTCTATATCAATTCGATACGTTTCAAACCAATGATGAATTTGCGCCAGATGAGCGATTAATTGCGGGCCCTTCATGAGCTGGCCATACCAAGGCACTTGAAAGGAAGCTCCTTCCGTTTCAATCAGCTGCTTTAATTGATTCGGATCTAGAAATTCGTGAAGGACAGAATCTTTTTGCGCAAGGCAGTCTGTTAACATCTCTTTTACAGCCTGAGTATAGGCTGGATGATGTGTTTTCGGGTAAGGACTCTTCTTGCGATAAAGCACTTCATTCGGTAAAATTCCCTCTAATGCTTTCCGTAAAACTCCTTTTTCACGATTTCCATGCATTTTCATTTCCCAAGGAATATTCCATACATATTCGACAAGACGATGGTCCGCAAATGGTACACGTACCTCAAGACTCGCCCCCATACTCATTCGGTCTTTTCGATCTAGCAGCGTTGTCATAAACCAGACCATATTTAAGTAAAAAAGTTCTCTCCGGGCTTTATCTACTCCAGTTTCTCCATCTAAAAGAGGCGTTTCAGCCACGGTTTCTTCATATTTGCTTTGTGCATATTCTTTTAGTGACAGCTTCTTTTGCCACGAGTCTTGTAAGAGCTGCGTTCTAGCTTCCGTCGATCTCATCCAAGGAAAACCATTCGTTTCATTTGCCGAATGAAACCAAGGATAGCCTCCAAAAATTTCATCCGCACATTCACCTGACAAACCAACCACAAAGTCCTTTTTAATTTCTCGGCAGAACCAAAGCAAGGAAGAATCAATATCTGCCATACCCGGTAAGTCTCGGACCTCAACCGCTTCCTTTAAATAAGCAGCCAGCTCCTTTTGTCCAATGATGCAGCTGTGATGATTCGTTTGAAACGCCTTGGTCATGTGGTCAATCCATGGACCGTCCGCATTTGGCTGGAATTGACTTGCTTCAAAGAATTGATCATTCCCTTCGTAGTCAACCGAATACGTATGAAGCGGTGCTTTCCCTATTTTCTCAAAGTGCTTAGCGGCAATGGCGGTAATGGCACTCGAATCAACGCCCCCCGATAAAAATGTACAAACAGGCACATCAGAGACGAGCTGCCTTGTGACGGCATCTGTAAAGAGATCCTTGACGTGCTGTGCTGTGTCATCGAGCGAGTCCGTATGCGCCTTGCTTTTGACATTCCAGTATCTCCACACACGCAATCCGTTTTTTGAAAAGGTCAAGGCATGAGCAGGTCTCAGCTCTTTTACCCCTTTAAACACTCCTTGCCCTGGTGTTCTAGACGGTCCTAAACCAAAAATCTCCGATAATCCCTCATGATCGACTTTTGCTTTCATATCAGGGTGAGCAAGAAGCGCTTTGATTTCTGAACCAAATAAAAAGGAATGATGACGTTCTGTATAGAAAAATGGCTTGACGCCGAGCCGGTCTCTCCCTGCAAATAATAATTCACGCTCACTATCCCAAATCGCAAATGCAAAAATACCATTAAAATGGGTCACACACTCTTCCTTCCATTCTGTGTAGGCGTGAAGAAGTACCTCTGTATCAGAATGCCCAAGAAAACGGTGGCCTCTTTTTAACAATTCTTTTCTTATATCCTCTGTGTTATAAAGCTCTCCATTGTATACAACGGTATAAGCATGGTTTTGATGTGTATATGTCATCGGCTGTTTTCCGCCTTCTACATCTACAACCGCTAATCTTTTATGCCCAAATAGAATGTGCTCACTTTTCCACGTATTTGTATCGTCTGGCCCTCTTTTAGATAATGTATCTGTCATTTGATTGATTACATGGTCCTGTTGGATGAGCTGCTTTTTAAAGTCTGCCCAGCCTGTTATTCCACACATCATCATCAGCTCCCATCCGTTTTTCCTCAAGTGTTCTCATTCAGCCTTTCTTAGTTTATGCATCGTCTCCTTGATAGTTGATTTGTCCTTTTTTCTCGGGCGTATAGGACAAGCATGATTTGGTAAGAAAAGAAAGAGGAAAGGAGCGTCTGCAAATGGAAAAACGAATGAGGCAGCTTGAACGCTGCAGCCGAAGATGGTGCATCGGGTATTTACTCATTGAAAACGGGCATTGTCTGATTGAAGATGAAGAAGGAGAAATCATGCTACCAGAAAGTCTTCAAAGCACGATGATCTATTTGAAGGAAAATGACAGGTGGACAAAAGGGGAACTGCTCGGCTCCATGATCCTTCATGAAAGTGGACAGCTGTTAGAAGTACGGGGCGGTGAGGAGATTCAATATACGGCATCACTTGCCAAAGGCTTGCTTGACCTTCTCATGTTTGTTCCTGAAAACGTCTTTTATGAAATCACTGCACAGATAGAACAGCTTGGCTTTTCCGTCTACGATTGTGTTTTCTCGTCCTTTCATTCTTTTCAACGAGTTTCTTTCTTTCAGTTTTCGACAGATACACAATCACTTGCCCTTCAATGTCACCACGACTCCGCCGCAGGTCAAATTCGTTTTGAATGGACCACTTCTGACGGTCACCGGTCAGTTTCGCAATTTGAAGGCATATAAAAAGGACACTGCTTCGTATAAGCAATGTCCTTTTTATGTTAAAAGATATGGAAACCGATTGGCAGACGTAACCCGAGAAGAATGGTCACAATCGCGAGTACGATAAAACCAATCAATACACCAGTCACCGATTTTCCTTTTTTCTTGCGTACAAGAACCATTTCCATGAAGCCGATCACAAGGATACCGAAAATCATTTTACCGATATACTCGCCACCGAAACCTGGAATCTTCATTCCTGTGCGAACATACAGCTCTACGCCTGTGGCGATAATGATCAAGTACAATAGTCTGACAATCATGTGCACAATTTTAGCACCTTTGTCGTTTTTACCTGCTAGAGCAAAGGCCACGAAGAATAAAATAATTCCTAGCACCCATGCTGTAATATGTAAATGCGTTCCCATCTGTTATTTCCCCCTTTATCAGAACAATTACCTTCTCATCGTACCACGAAATAAGTCGAACACAAAGCGACAATCCTGTGTCATCTCACTCTTTATTTGACGCGATTTGATAGCGTCCCAATCGGTTCAATCGTGATGTCGATTCGATCCCCTGAAGCTAAAAATTTAGGCGGTTCAAAGCCTTTGCCAACCCCAGAAGGTGTTCCCGTTGCAATGATGTCACCAGCTTCTAGTGTCATCCCTTTTGAAAGAGTAGACACAATGTTCTCGATGGAGAAAATCATTAATTCTGTACTTGCAGACTGGCGAACCTCTCCGTTAACCTTTGTTTCCACATGGAGCGCGCCGTGATCCTCGATCACAGACTTATGTACAATATAAGGTCCTATCGGGCAGGTTGTATCTAAGCTTTTCCCTATAAAAAATTGTTTGTGTTTTTTCTGTAAATCTCTTGCCGTTACGTCATTTAAAATGGTGTAACCAAATAGATAATCATGGACTTCTTCAGGTGCAATATTCTTCCCTGATTTGCCCATCACGATCGCAAGCTCTCCTTCATAATCCAGTTCACTCGTCACATCTTCATGAAGGAGGATATCCGCTTCATGTCCAACGACTGAAGTAGGTGCCTTTGTAAAGATCATCACATCTTTAGGAATATCCGCTACACTTCCCATCTCCATGACATGATCTTGATAATTCTTTCCAACACACATAATGTTTTTAGCTGGCTTTGGAATCGGCGCATGGAGTTTCACGTCCGACAGCGGATAAACATAAGAACCGCGATCCTCTTCTTTTTTCTCAGCCCAGTCAAGGAGCTGTTTGACATGCTCAACAAACTTGTCCCCCATATGAATACATTCAGCTAAAGAGTTTGGCAGTGTCTCAAGCTCAAATAATTTGGCTTCTGCCTTTTTGACGTCCATGACCCATTCATCATCAATGACTACCCCGATAAACATCCTGCTATGTATCTCACCTGTAAAAAACTTCATGTTTTCCCCTCACAATCTTCATTTCGCTAAGTGATGATGTCTCATTTTATTTCTCTATGAAATAAAAAAAACCCTTTTTTATCATACTCTCTTTTAAAAAGGGTTTCAAAAAAGATGATCTGATGTTTAGCGGTAGCGGCGATACTCCCACATGTTCCCTTGATCCCATTTACGATCAACATTTCCTCTGCTGCGGGAATGATGCTTTTTCTTTCCACATCTTTTGCAAGAGCGACTGCTTCTATGGTGATGAGATCGCTTAGATCGATGGCTGCGGCGCGACTTGCGGCTCTTCTTATGATGCGATCTGTGCTTGCTGCGATGTGACTTGCGGCAGCTCTTCTTATGATGCGATCTGCATTTGCTGCGGTGTGACTTGCGGCAGCTTTTCTTATGATGGGATCTGTGTTTGCTGCGACATGACTTTTTCGGTTCGCTCTTTTTGCTTCTGCAAGATTTCTTGCTTTTATATGACTTTTTACTCTTCATGCTTTTCTTCGAGCGATAACTTTTCTTTGAACGATGGCTTCTGTAGCTTTTTTTACTGCGACATGATTTACGGCGTCCACCACCGCCAAAGAACCAATGACCGCGATTTGAATGACGAGAACGAGCTGACTTATGCGATCGTCTCGATTCTGGCTCACGATCTAAGTGATGATCACGTCCTTCACTTCGAAGTGAATCCACTGCATGTTCAATATGTGAATGATCAAATGTGCTCACGAACGATTCCCCTCCCAGTCTATACTTTGACAAAACAAACAGATCAAACTGTTTATCTTCTCTGCTTTATGTTACGAGACTTGGTAGACAAGTGTTCTTGGCGGATGCCCCTTTCTTTTAAAACTCCATGAATACCTAACAAACGGGTACAGGACATTCCTTCATTTTCATATCGTAAAGAAGAGCATAGGAGGAGGATGAACGCATGACTACAGAACCTTTAAAGCAAATGGATATTTGGATTCATCCAAAGGACCTGATTGAATTAAGAAAAGACATATGGAACGACGAACCTGTTGAGGCCATTTTGAAAACCGGCCAGATCAAATCGCACATTTATGCTTCATACCGAGGGTCTCATATTAGGAAACTTAAGAAAAAGTCCTATCAAATTGAATATCGAAAGCCAAAGCAAAGACAAGGCGAATCCATCTTTCATTTAAATGCGGAGTACAATGACCCTTCGTTTATCCGAAACAGGCTGTCCTTTTATTTCTTTGAGCAAATGGGCGTGCTAAGCCCTGCTGCGTCTCATGTGTTTCTCACTATAAACGGAAGAAAAGAAGGCATTTATTTAAAAATAGAATCCGTCGATGAGCACTTTTTTCAGAAAAGACAGCTTTCAGGAGGCGGCATTTATTATGCAGTCGATGACGACGCCAACTTTTCCCTTTTGAGTTCATTTGATAAAAAGCCAAAAAAACACCTTCTCCTCGGGTACGAGAAAAAAACAGGGACTTCTCAACATGATCAGCAGCTAAGTGAATTTATTTACTTTCTCAACACAGCGAAAGATGACATATTTGCAGAAAAGATTGAGCATTACCTAGATGTGACCCAGTATTTCCGCTGGCTCATTGGTGTTGTGTGCACACAAAACTTTGACGGCTTTGTCCATAACTACGCTCTTTATGTGAATGAACAAGGCAGGTTCCAAGTGCTTCCTTGGGATTATGATGCGACATGGGGCCGTGACATTCATGGAGAAGAAATGGCGTTTGATTATATTCCAGTAAGCGGCTTTAATACTTTAACTGCTAGATTACTAGATATCCCTTCGTTTAAGAGAGCCTATTACACGCTTTTCCAGCACGTACTCGATACACATTTTTTAGAAGACTGGCTTTGTCCAATTATTGAAAAATGGCATGCTTCTATTGAAAACCGAATCGGAGATGATCCTTATACGAGAAATAGAAAAGACATCCTACAATCAGAACGAGAGGTCATCCGGCAGTATATCAACAAAAGACGACGTTATTTACAGGCTGAAATAAGAAAAGAGAGAGATCGCACGTAAGGACGCTTTCGAATTTTGTCACTTTATTACTCATATTGACGAAACAACTTTTTTTATAGAAAAATAGGGTATACTAACCATATCCTTCTATTTGATAAAAAATGTGAGAGTTGGCGTCCGTTATGATCAATTATGAAATTGAACAAAAAAGATTACATTTAATTGAGACCGCAAAAAAATTCGGGATGAATGCCGAAGAAACCATCAGGTGCAGTCAAGAGCTTGACACACTCTTAAATAAAGGCATCAAATATACCTCGAATGAATGCTCTAAAAAAGGGTAAACCATACACCTCATTCCTCTCATCAAAAGCTTTCAAAAAGACAATCACACATTAAAAGACCCATCATAAGCTATGGTGAAACGCCCAAAAACAAAGTGCCTTATTTTTATAAAGGATGTGCACCGCTATGCCGGCTATTGTTGGAGCCTTTAAAGTAAATGCCGTCGGAACGAGCGGAGTCGTTCATGTTGGAGACTGCATCACCATTTCTCCAAATAGTCAGGTTAAAACGTTTGCTGGCGCAGGCAGTTTTAACACTGGTGATCAATTGCGCATTAGCAACTATAAAAGTGTGACAAATACGTACGACAGTGATGTCATTGATCAACCGCTTGTTGGTAACTTGTAAGGAGTGAGAATCCGTTGAACTTCTATATTAATCAAGCGATACAAATTAATTATTTGCGTGTAGAGTCTGTCAGTAACTCCTCTGTGCTGCAAATTGGGAGCGCTGGTTCAATTAAAGCTCTTTCTAATCTGTATAACACGGGCAGCTACGTAGAAGCAGCACCTGCCGCAGCAGGCACACAAGGAATTGAAGAATCCCAAGGCGCAAGCACAGCACCTTTTGTACCGCTTCAGTCACCAACAACCTAAGTTCATCTGCAATCCCCGGAGGTGTATGTCAATGTATGACTATCAAAGCAACGCTTCACAAGTGTATGGCATCATTCAAAAACAAACACAACAAATCATGATGCTTGAAAAAAGGCTTAACGAACTTCAGCAGGAAATGCAAATGATCAAGGATAAACCGACAACGACGATTGAACGGATTGATTATCAATTTGATCAACTGAAAATCGAGCGGCTGGAAGGTACGCTGAATATCGGCCTCAATCCATCTGATCCAAACAGTGTTCAAAACTTTGAAGTGGGCCAAACAACAACCCCGGGCATTGGAATGATGCAGCAAGAAACGGCTGATCAATTTTTCAATCAAACACGCCAGCTTGTCGACGCATTCTTAAATGAAGAAGCGCCAGAACTTCTTGAAGAGCTGGAGCAGCGATATGAAGGGTCTCTTGATGAAAGCAACAAGCACCACATCATTGAGGATATTCGCAAGCAAATTGACAGCAGAATCAAATACTATGCAGGACAGCTCCCGCACCGGGAAGATATGACTCCGCTGCAGCGTTCAGAGCAAATTGCTGAATATGTGAAGCATGATGTTAAACGAGCGATTGAGCACTTCTTAGCCCATATTCCAAATGAAACGAAAGGAGAGGAAAACGGATGAATTTCACAGTCGTCAACCGCAACATCGAGACCGGAAGCATTAAAGTAGTTGGGGTTTCGTCCTCTTCCCTATTTATCATCGGGGACACAGATCATGTACAATTATCCTCCATTTTTGATACACCGCCAGAATCTTTGATCATTGGCCCGTTTGTTCCTCTGGCACCTCGATAATGATTAAGCGCACATCTCAAGTGAAGTTCTCGAAGGTGAATTCTGTCGGGATTTCGAGTGTCGTTCAAATTGGTGATACACAGGAGCTATGCCCGAAGGTCAAGGTGTTAGCTGTTCAACGGACGCTTAGTTTGTTTTATGGCTATGAAGCAGAAAACTTAAATGCGAAAGAATTTGAAGTATATTTTGAGCCGATTCCATTGATGCTGCCAGAACGATCAGTTAGAACGGCATTTTACCATGAAAAGCCTGTGATTAAAGTTTCTTCGATACATGTAGAAGGGGTATCATCGTCCTCTGTCTATCAAATCGGCTCTACTTGTAGAATGAATGCCGTTGCGCGAGTGAAGCATATTCGAGAGTTATTTAGCAACGACGAAAGTCCGCCAAACTCACAAGTGGACCTACCTGCGCATATGATGGTGATATGACTTCGAATAAAGGATGTCGATTATGCCAGCAATTGTCGGACCCATTTACATTAACTCTATTTCTGGAGGCGTCGTAAACGTCGGTGACTCATTTTACCTTTCACCTAAAAGTTCGTCAAAATCTGCTTTAGGCTCTGGAGCGGGGAATACCGGAGATTTCTTGATATTAAATAATGGCATTAGCGCCACCAACTATGTGGATCCTGACTTAAATGATCAGAATATGGTAGGCAATGCATAAAGCAGCTCCTCTACAGTCATTTCATGAGAGGAGCGCTTTTTATGCTTATTTTTTTCTGCGTTGTCTCGATTTTTTTGTTTTAACCAGCTTGCTTGCCGGCTGTTTTCGAATCCATTTGATGTACGAAGCAAGCTTTTCATCCTGCCTTAGTGCATCAAGTGTGTTCAAGCGCACGGCAAGCTCCTGGTTTGTAAAGAGGGCATGCACTTGTTTATGGCAGGGGATACACAGGAAGGCAGTCGGTAAAAAAGCCCCACCTTCTTCTCTTGGTGTTAAGTGGTGTTCTGTGAGCAGGACATGTTGTCTTCCGCACAGCTCACATAATCCAATGGTTTGCTTTGCCACCCTGTCATCACCTCAACATTTACATTAATTCCATTGAGACCGTTGTCCCTTTCCCGCTTGGATCTGCTGGATGAACAATCAGTTTCTTCGGTAGTCTCATTTTCAATTCTTCCACGTGGCTAATAACACCAACTGCTAAATTGTGAGACTGTAGCTTTTCTAATGCGGTAATGACCGTATCAAGCAAGTCTTGATCGAGCGTACCGAATCCTTCATCAAGGAAAAAGAATTGCAGTGGGAATTCACCTCTCAGCTGAATTTGTGCAGAAAGAGCAAGGGCAAGCGCCAGTGATGTCAAGAAGGTTTCCCCGCCGGACAAGCTGGACACGGGACGCCTAACACCGCCATTTGCATCATCTCGCATAACAAAGCCGCCTTCTGAGTCGACCTCAATCGCATATCTTTGTCTCGTCAACATACCTAAGCGGGCGGATGCATCACGACTGACACTTTCCAGCTGTTCTTCTGCTAAAAATTCAACAAACGTATTCCCTTTAAAAACAGTTTGCAGTTTATCAAGGCGATCAATTTCTTCCTGCAGTGCTTCCAATCGTTCGTGAATACTTGCAAAGCGCTGATGATTCTCTTCAATCACACGCAGGTGTTCATGTGCGGACCCACTCATTGCTGTCGCTTCTTCCAATGCTTTTTCAACTGCAGCTTTTCTGTGCTGAATGTCTGTCCACTGCTTTTCATCCAGTGACTCTTCTTTCAGTAATTCAGAAATTCGCTTTAAGTTTGCGGCACATTCCTTTCTTTTATCCTCAAACTCCTCAATTTCCTGTTTGACCGATTGACGTACTGGCTGTTCCATTGAAACAGACTCAATTTCCTGCGGCATATGAAAAGGAGAAGATTCTGCTTGTTTTTCCCATGCTGCTTCTGCTTCATGTTTTCGCCTGTTCGCCTCTTGAAGCTGACGCTCACTGCTTGAAAAATGACTTTGCGCCTCACTAAACAACTGCTGCGCGTGCTGCAATTGCTTGTACGATTGCTGCTCTTTTTCATTAAGAAGAGAAAGGGTGTGTTCAACCTCTATAAGTTCATCAGAAATAGAGGCAGCTTTTAATGGATATCGGCCTAAATCTGTTTCATATTGTTGGATAAGCTGCTGCTGACTTTCTAACTGATGCGCTAGTTTATCAAGTTCTTTCTCGACATTGTATATCACTGTCTGCAGCTGCTCTTTTGCTAGCTGTTTTTCTTCCAAAAACGTAATGCTTTTCTCAATACGTTCTTTATAGCCTTCCGCTTGTTGGTCCTTTTCATCGATTTGCTTTTGCATTTCTTGTACTTGATTCAATGTAAGATGCGGGAAGGTCTGTTCAAATTGAGTCGTTTGCTCTGAAAGCTCAGCATCAAACTCTTTGATCAGCACCTCTAATTCTTCGATGCGCTGCTGTTCAAAAGTCATTTGCTCTTTTATCTTGCTCATCTCTGCTACTTGATCATGCGTTTCATCCATTAAACGAGCTCGTTTATGTTCAACTTCTTGAGTATCCTGTTTTATGCCTTTCCATTCTTGCACCAGACCCTGCAAAGACTGCGAATTTTGTACCGTTTCTACTGCTGCAGCGACTTCCGCTCCAGGGGCTTTCTGAGATAAGAAAGCGAATTGCTTCACTAATTGATTGGCATGCGTTTCGAGAAGCTGCTTTGCGGCATACATGTCTCTCCCATAATCCTCTGCCTGCTTGAGCTCTTTGTCCATCCGTTGAATGACTTCATCGACTTGTGCCACGGTTTCTTCATGGTCATTGGATTGCAAAGCCTTTGGATCATGATGAATCGACCCACAAACCGGACATGGCTCACCATCTACTAGCTCTGCCGCTAATTCTTTTCTTAATTCTGCCGCCCTTACCGCATCACGCTGCTTTAATTTTTCGAGTTTCTGTTGTTGTTCTTTTTGACTCCATTCTGTCAGAGCTCGTTCGAGTTCACATACATAAAAATAGAGGTGTTCAATTGCTTGAAACGATTGGTCTATTTTTTCATAATGGTCGTTTTGCTGCTTTTGAAGCTTTTCATATGCTTCTGAAGACTGTGAGGCTCGCTTGTTGAGCTCCTCCAGCTTTTGCTTTTCCTTTTGAATACTAAGGTTTATTCTTTCAACATTTTCACTTAAACGTAAAGCATCCTGTACACTTTTGCGTTCTTTCACTGAAACTTGTAACTGCTCCAGCTCATTTTTCAGCTGTGTTTGTTTCGTTAGTGCACGCTCTAATAGAGATTGGAGATTCTCCGCTTCTTTCTTCTTTTGGAGGAGCTGCTGCGCTTTTTCATTTTTTTGGCGCTCTATGCTCGTCTTTTCCTGAAGAGCTGTTTCTTTTTTACGTTCAATTTCTTTTAGCTGAATCAGCTGTTCTTTCTTTTGGAGAAGGTCTGGCTCTGTCTCTATTTTCTTTTGCCGGGCTTGCTCATACTCCCGCGCCATTTGATCATAGATCGTTCGTTGATGCTGCAGCTGCTTTTCTGCTTCCTGTTTCTCTTTCGATGCTTGAGAAAGCTGTTTTTCAGCCTTTGTCAATGCATCCGCATAGGGCTTTAGCGTCTCTGCCTGCTCTGCGATATGGAGCTTCGTCTTTTTCTCTTCTATTGATGGTGCCAGTAAATTCAGCTTGTTTTGTTCAGTCTCGTAAGCTTCTTGTTCCTTTTGATACTGCCAGATCGCTTGCGCCTTTGTAAAAGCAGTGAACGCTTTGTCCCGCGCTTGTTTTTTCTCATGAAAAATAGCCTTTGCCTGCTCAGCTGCTTCCTTTGCTTTTGCCAGCGCCTCTGGACCAGCTTCTCCTAAACCATTCAGTTCAGCTAGCAGTTCATTTTTTTGCCCATAATGCTTTTGAGCCTTTGTACGCAATCGCTTGACGAGTTGATCTCCATATTTCTCCAAGTTAAATAACCGCTGAAGCATTTGACGTCTGTCTGCCCCTTTGAGGGAGAGAAATTCTGCAAACTTCCCTTGAGGTAAGACAACCGCACGGGTAAAGTCATCAATGGTTAATCCGAGTAGTTCTTCTACTTTACGATTCACCTCACTCGCTTTATCTGCGAGAACTGTCTGCGTATCACCGATTTCAATTAGGCGGCATAATGTCGTTCTGACTTTCATTTCATCCGCTCGTTTGAAAGCACGTTCAACTTTATAAGAAATGTGGTGTTCCTTTTGCAAAGCAAATGTAAAGGAAACCGACAGCTTTTCTTCCGCTTGGTTCAAAATACCATGTGTATTATTTAACGCACGCTCCACTTTGCCATAGAGTGCCAGTGTCATGGCGTCTAATATGGAAGACTTTCCACTTCCTGTCGGTCCAAATATGCCAAACACACCCGCATCACATAATGAGCTAAAGTCAATTATTTGTTCTTCTCTGAAGCTATGAAGTCCTTTAATGGTCAGCGTAATCGGCTTCAAGTCGCTTCCTCCTCTTGCATATCATTGGCTAGCTCTAAAAACAGTTTGACTGTTTTTTCATCAGGCAGACCGCCACCTGTCTGGCGCTCATAAAACTTCACGAACCTCTCTTCGATCGAGAGTTTTTCCACTTGCTTTTGCTCTTCTATTTGCTGTAGTTCTTTGAACTTTGGACGAATGTGAACAAACCCACTATGCTGCTTTCGGAGCTGATGAATCTCTTCAATAGAGAGCTGATCTGTTAAATGAATCTCTAGATCAATCCATGCCTGAAGATCCCGTTTTTCATCCAGCCACTCGTACACTTGACTCAGTCCCTCAGTCGCCTTCCATTTCATAAGTGGTTTTCCGCTTGATAGAAACACTTCTTTCCAGCTCGCTTTTTCATTCGGTTTTGCCTCTACAATTGTGACTGATTTGGCGTAACCTGATTCAGAAAAGCTATAAGCAAGAGGTGATCCAGAATAACGAGCAATCGTTTTGGCACGTTTGATCGTTTGCGGCCTGTGCAAATGACCAAGTGCAACATAGCAAGCGGATTCTGGCAGGCTTTCAGCCGCAACAGTATATGCGCCGCCTACTTCAATCGGTCTTTCTGAATCTGTTTGACTCCCCCCTGCCACATAAATGTGGCTTGTTGCCATATTGACCGTATCCGGTTGAAATTGATTACTTAAATGTTGAAACGCTTGTTGAATCTTTAAATTGTAATGATCACGAAGCAATTTCTCTTCAAATGTTTCAGCTAGCACCTCATTTAGTCTCGCCTCAGACGGATAAGCGAGTGCTGCAATGGATAAACGTTCATCCGCAGAAGGAACATCGACACGGATGATGTCATTTGTCGGATATCCAATTAAATGAATCCCTTGATCATTTGTTAAAGGTGATGCGGCTGATAAACGATCCGGATTATCGTGGTTGCCTGAAATGACCACTACCTGGCGTTTTCCTTTATCAGATAAGGCAGATAGACTTTCATAAAAAAGCTGCTCTGCTCTAGCAGGCGGATTCACAGTATCAAAGGCATCACCGGCCATCACAATGACATCAATGTGTTCGTCTTTCACGATTTGATACAGTTCATCTAAAAACTGTGCTTGCTCATCAAGCCGGCTTCGACCTTCAAGGGTTTTCCCTAAATGCCAATCCGCTGTATGCAGAATCCTCATGTGATTCACCTCTCATTCCGATACATTTATAAAGAAATTTCTAAATTTCCATCGAAGAAATAGAGAATTTTCTCCTCTAATGTTCTGTTTGTCAAACGCTCTACAGCTTTTGCATATAAGGCTATTTGGGTTTCATAACGCTTTTTCAAGATCGGTTCAGCAGCGTCAACTGTATATCTGCCTTGTACTCTATCAGTTTTATAATCTAGTAAATATAGCTTTCCATCTGTTTCAAATAAACAGTCAATCATCCCTTGAATCAGAACAGGCTCTCCCTCAGTATCAATATGACTGTATACCTCTTTAACAGGTAACACCATACTAAATGACACCTCTCGTTTTACCCAGTCCGCTTTTAGCAGTTTTTGACCAATTGAAGTAGAGAAGAAAGAAGCAATTCCTTCTTGATTAATTGATTGGATCTGCTCATCTGTTAGCAAGTCTCGCTGCTGTAAGGATTCGAGCAGGTGTCCTATACGTGATTCATCATAGGGCTCCTCAGAATGGAGCGGGATATGCTGCATCACTGTATGCATTGCGGTGCCTTGTTCTGCGGCAGTGAGTGTTTTCTTCTTCATGAAAGCTGGCCGGTCATACAATGTTGCACGAGCTTTTCGAATAGAAGAAGGAACACTGTACTCATCCTGTATTTCTTTCATTCTTTTTATCTCGGAAACAGACTGCTTTGTGCCGACTTGCGAGGCCGCTAGATACGGATATTTCCATGAGAGTCTCTCTGCCACCTTCTCATCAGCATCACCATATCCTTCAACAGTTAGACCATCGATCAATGCTTGTACAATCTCGTCTTGCTCCTTTTTTTCAAGTGACATATCTTCCTTTAAAAGATCAGAAGCTTGCGTAAATGAGATAGTGAATGTAGACGGATGCGAAAGAACAATATCTCCTGTTTCTTCTAAAACAGATGACATCGCTTGATGACGGATAAGGGCAGGGCCAATGAAATCTAAGTATGTTTTCGATTGATACCGTTCAAAATCAGGGAGCAGCCACTCTTCTCCGGTTGCGGCATTTTGCCATTTGCTTAATGCTTTCACCTGATTTTTGACAGAGCCGACTAGAAATAATTTTTCTTTAGCCCTTGTGAGCGCTACATATAGGACCCTTAATTCTTCAGATAACAACTCTTTTCTCATCTTTTTTTTCATCGCCACAAGCGGTAATGTCGCATAACTAATTCTCAGCTCAGGATGGATGTACTTGCTTCCAAAGCCTAGTTCTTTATCAAGTAAATAAGACTGGTTTAAGTCCATCATATTAAAGTTTCTGCCGAGCCCTGCGGTAAAGACGACTGGAAATTCTAATCCTTTACTGCTGTGGATCGTCATCATACGCACAACGTCCTCTGTTTCACTGAACGTTTTTGCTGCACCAAGATCATCCCCACGCTCCTGCATTCTTTCAATAAAACGAAGGAATCGGAATAGCCCTCTAAAGGCAGCTTTTTCGTATTGCTTAGCCCGGTCATAAAGGGCACGAAGATTTGCCTGTCGCTGCTTACCTCCAGGCATTCCGCCAACATAATCAAGATACTGCGTATCACGGTAGACTTCCCAAATTAATTCTGCCACCGAATGATTGATAGAAAAATCACGCCACTTGCGCAGTAATTGGAAAAATCGCTCTAGTTTTTTGCATGTAGGGTGATCAGAATGCGTCACACTCATGAATGCCTTTACAGCATCATAATACGTGCCTTTTTTATCACTCGTTCGAATCAGAGCCAATTCATTTTCGTCTAAATGAACAATAGGTGATCTTAAAACAGCAGCAAGCGGGATATCCTGATATGGATTATCGATGACTTTTAACAATGAAAGAATGACAGACACCTCTGTTGCTTCAAAATAACCAGAGGAAAGATTCGCATATACAGGGATTCCCTGCTTCTTTAATTCCTCCATCATTTGTGGAGCCCAAGGCATAGACCGAAGCAAAATGACAATGTCACGATACTGCAAATTACGGGTCATTTGCTGCTTTGCATCGTACACTTGAAATGGCTGCTCCACTAATTCTTTTATTTTTTTAGCAATGATTCTCGCTTCAAATTGGACGGTCTCGAGCTCTTCTCGCTCTTCGCCGGTTTCTGCTTCCTGCTGATCTAAGTGGACAAGAAGCATTTCTGTCGTTGTATCTTTGCTTTCTGGATAACTCGCTCCAAGCTTTAATTCAGCTTGTTCATCATATTCAATTTCTCCCACTGTTTCCCCCATCAGCTGCTTGAACAAAAAGTTCGTACTATCTAAAACATCTGAACGGCTACGGAAGTTTTTATTTAAATCGATTCTCTTCCCTGTTTCTTTGCCGTCTGGTTGAAAGTGTTTATATTTGTTTAAAAAGAGCATAGGCTCTGCCAGCCTAAAACGATAAATTGACTGCTTTACATCACCAACCATAAACAGATTGCCCTCTGCAGAATGTTTCCCCTTAGATACAAGCTTTAAAATCGTTTCTTGTACAAGGTTTGTATCCTGGTATTCATCAACGAGCACTTCTTCAAACTGCTGTTGATAGTATTTGGCAGCTTCTGTTTCGATCAAATGTCCTTCTGCATCCTGCTCCGCTAAAATGCGTAAGCAATAGTGCTCTAAATCCGAAAAGTCGACAATTGACTTTTCCTGCTTCGCTCTTTCGAAACGCTCACCAAATTGGATCACAAGCTCTACAAGCGTCTCCACAACTGGCTTCATTTCAGCTAAGCTTTTTAAATGTTGGGCAGGACTGCGCATGAAGTATTCATCTTTTAGTTTTTCTAATTGTTTTTTTGCTTGATTACGTGCATCTGTGGATTTTTCTAAGAGAGCAGGGTCATATTCGTCCCCTTTGCACGTTTTGAGCCTTTTAAAATTGACGTTCGGCAA
This sequence comes from Bacillus sp. lyk4-R2A-2, assembly GCF_030209735.1. Classification (NCBI taxonomy): domain Bacteria; kingdom Bacillati; phylum Bacillota; class Bacilli; order Caryophanales; family Bacillaceae; genus Bacillus; species Bacillus sp. lyk4-R2A-2. The sequence continues at coordinate 157,553 of NZ_JARVRK010000004.1, read as the reverse complement.
AAGCTCATAAAGCTTCTCAAAATCATCTTGATGACGGATTAATTCATTGACTTGCTCTAAATCATCTATAAAATTCTCTGCTCTCGGTGCTGGGCCGCCCGGCTCTTTTGATAGCGAAAGAGCTCGTTCAAGCAGCTCTTGGCAGCTCCGGAGAACGAGAGAAAGATCTTCTTTGATATATGGATAAAACGGTAATTCTTCTACTTTTGTTTGAGCATCTACATCATAAAGTGAAAGAAATGCCCGCATCCATTGCTCCGGAGATGGATGAGATCTTGAAAACTCATAAATTCTCTTCACGAGCCATTGCAAATCTAAGTCGTGACGGTCAGATGTGTAACGATCAACCAATTCAAAGAATGATGGCTTTCCAGCCTTATATTCATCCTCAAACAGTTCGTCTAACACTTCATCTCCTAATAGTTCTCCTTCTGTTTGGTCAGCCAAACGAAAGCCTGGATCAAGATCAATTTCATAGTAAAAGGTGCGCAAAACCTGCAAGCAAAAGGAGTGCAAGGTTGAAATATTAGCTCGATTCATGAGGGACAGCTGCCTTCTCATATGAAGAGACCCTGGGTTTTTGGCTAATTCTTTTTCAAGTGCTTCTGTGATCCGATGCTTCATCTCTGCCGCAGAAGCATTTGTGAAAGTCACAACGAGCAGACGATCCACATCAACTGGATGTTCAGGCCGGGTCATTTTTCGAATCAGGCGTTCAACCAAAACAGCTGTTTTACCTGACCCTGCCGCCGCCGCAACCAAGATATCTTGTCCTTCTGAAACGATGGCTTCCCACTGGTCATCCGTCCACGTACTGTTATTCGGTTTTGGTATTTGCATACTGATCCCCTTCTTTTTTGATCCGTTCTATCACAACATCATCCTTTTCAGAGGTGAGCACCCTAAAATCATTATCTTCTATTGATTCATCGAATTGGCAAATAGACTTGAATGAACAAAAGCGGCAAGGTGTTTGATCCTTTAATTTGTATGGATTAATTGCGACCTCTCCATTTGTAATTCTTTCGCCTGCTTCTTCAAATGTGCGCCGAACGTGTTGTGTGAGTATATGGAAATGATCCTCACTTAAAACTGCCGAATCAGATCGGAAAGACCCATCCTTTTTCAAACCGGCTTGAATGACTTGCGATCTACCTGAATCAAGCGTTTGATCCATTAGCTTTACTGCTTCCACATCTTCAAGCAATAAACCCTTCATTTTAAATTTCTTGAAGATTTCCTGCTCAATTTCATCCTCTGCAAGTGGAATCGGTGCTTGAATGAGCGGATCATGAATATGGAAATATAAAATGCCAGCAGGCGTTGCTTCTACGCCGAGCCACTCTTTCGAATACGTAATGGTTAGGTCTAAGTATGTGAGCATTTGCAAGGCAAGACCATAGTATACTTCTGCTAGGTCAAGACCTTTCTCACTGGATTTGTAATCGACGATTCTTAAAAGCAGCCCTTTTGAACCTTCTGCCTTATCTACCCTGTCAATCCTTCCGACAAGCTCCATCGTGCAGCCATTCTTTAATTGAAAAGTAAACGGCGGCAAAGGCCCTTGACCTCCAAAACCTAACTCAAGCCCTACCGGAGAAAATCCACTCAATTTGGCATGTTCACTTAATATAGAAGAGACTCGAATCAAGATTTTCTGAAGCTTTTCTTTAATATAAGCATGCCGATTAGAGCTTAATAGAATTTCCTTTTGAAGACGCGGAGCAAGCTGTTCGATTGCATGTCTTGAATAGGTGACACAATCTTCCTTCGTTAGGTTTTTCCAATCCTTTTTTTGTTCAACTAGCGTATCTGAAATATGCTTCAAAGCCGAGTGAAACAATTGGCCGATATCGGGTGCTTCCAATTTGTAAAATTGTCGATCCTTTAGTTTTAAACCGTGGGAAGCAAAGTGAGAGAATGCACACGCATTGAACTTCTCCATTCTTGAAACACTGCCCTGAATATGGTCACCGTAAAGCTCTTTTGTGACATTAGGCTTTAATGGCTTCGCTCGATTTGTAAAGAACAAGCTTGACATGATGTTTTTTGATACATCCCGATGAGGAGATGTCATTAAGTAGTTATAGACACTCCACCATACACCGCTGATGGGATATTGATTGAGCCATTGCTGCAGCTGTGAGATGGTATACGACAACGAAACATGCTCATTCGCTACAAATTTTAATTGCTCATCGTCTTCCAGTTGTTCTGGATCTAACACATAAAGAGCCTGTTGATGATTTGGCATAAGCTCTTGGCAATACTTGATGAGTGTCGAAGGCAATAGAGAACGTCCTTCTGCATCAGAAGCCGCATAGGATAGATACAAATGACGGGATGGACTTGATAACGCTTGGTAAATTAAAAATTGCTCATCTAGCAGCCGTTCTTTTCCTGTCTCTGCTAGCTCTGCTCCTGCTCGTTTTAACCATTCTCGGTCATCCTCAGACAATACACTCTCATCAGAGGGACGTGCGGGAATAACGCCATCATTTACACCAATGATAAACGTACACTTCACTTGATACATTCTGGATAAATCCATACTTCCAATAAATACTTGGTCGAGTGAAGGCGGAATCAAAGCGAATTTTAGAGAAGCTAACCCTGTATCTATCATCTGTTGGAATAAGGGAAATGAGAGCTCTTCGCCACCTAGCATGTCAACAAATTCATCCATTAATTGAATCACCGCATCCCATACTTGCCCGTGCTGCATTGCTTCAGCTAATCGACCTGCTTCTTCAGCCTCAAGCCTCGCCTTTTCAAGCTTATCTGGTACTTGTATCTCTTCTAAAAAGACATAGACAGCCTCTACCATGTCCCTTACCTTTTGCGCTTTTTTGAGCCTTTTCTGCAACTGGTAAAGCGGGGGCGCGATCCATTCTTTGACGTCATTTAGCATTTGTTCCATTTCAATTTCTTGATCTGTTTGTCCGAAATCCTCATCTAATGATTGGAAACGCCTGTAATGAAACCGGGAGCCGTTTGTCCAGCGCTCTCCTTTTACACCATAAGCAATGCAATAGTTTTCAAGCTGATCTGCCTGCTCTCTCGCTTTGTTCTTAGTGATTTCAAGCGGAAATAAGAACTCTGTTTTCACGCAGCGAAATACCGCTTCATACCGCCAATTTCCTTTTATGACATCCAAGCTCGAACGAATTAATTCAATGAGCGGATGATACTGCATCGATTCATTTCCATCAATAAAAAAAGGAATATCGTAATCTCGAAAAACCTCTTTTAACGTATCTTTATAGTCATCTACATGCCGCGCTACAATCGAGATATCTCGCAGTCTGAGTCCTTTTTCTCTCACTAAATCAAGGATATCTCTCGCTACTCCCTCAATTTCAGCTCGTTTATTTGCACTTTTAGACACTGTGAGATGAGGGGTGTTTTCCTGATATGGCTGAACGGGCCGCTGCTCATATTGGTGTTCTAAATAAGCAAGATCTGGTGTATAAAGGTGCCGATGATTTCTTTCAAAAATATTTTCAGAAATGTCAGCTTCGCACTCTTTAGCAAGCTGATAGAGCTGGAAATACGTTTTACCTGTCATACGAAATAAATCAAGTTCATTTGGCTGCCTATCATGATAGGATCGATCTACTGTGAAAGCCGCAGTTATTTTTGCTGCATGCAGCAAGAGCTGTTCAATGACAAGAAGCTGCTGCGGTGTAAATTGATAAAAACCATCTATATAGATGTGTGCTCCTTTTATTTCTTCAGCTGAAGGAATTTGCTGGGAAAGAAGAGTCAAATAGTCTTCTGAGTGCACATATTCATCTTGTAAATGCTCCTCCATCTGCTGATAAAGAACATGGAGATCATGCAATTTTTCGGCTGCCCGTCTTTCTTCTGTATACTCTGAATGCATGCTAGACGCTGAAATCTTCTCAATATCCTCTGGCAGCATACAGTATCTTTTGAATTCAGCCATCGTTTTTTCGATTTGCTCCACAAACCCCGGCTTATCACTCGCTTTTTTGAATACTTTAAACTTGTCTTTCTGCTCTTCAATCACTTTTCTTAAAAGCATTTGAATTCCTGTGCTTGTCACAAATTGCCGATTCGCTCCACCAGTCTGCTGTAAAATCGACCAAGCAAGACGAGTGAAACTAAATACTTTAGCTCTGATCATTCCACCAGCTTCAGACGTTTTCGCAAGCTCATATTCCATTAAAAATGTCATTTGATCCGGGACTAAAAAAATGATTGGCGGACCCAACGGATCAAGCCGAAGCTGTTCTTTGATTTCCTCTAAGATTGCAGTCGTTTTTCCACTCCCCGATCTGCCTGCTAAAAACTGAATCTCCACGTTCCACAACACCTTTCTTATGTACTCATATTCTAGCGAAAATAAAGGTAAATAGCTATTTTCCGATCACGTTCCCATTCTCCTTTCTGAAAAAAGACATAGGCACCTTTCCTCACTCTTTTCATATCATAAACCATCATGAACTAAAAGGAGGCTGGCAATATCATGTATTACAGTTACTATGACTACTCGCCTTATGACATGCGCCAAAACACAAGGATCATTTCAGACCTTGAGAAAGCGATCAATGGTGAGTATTCTGCGATCCAATGCTACGAAAAACTTGCCCAAAAGGCAAAAAATCCTGAAGCAAAGAAGATCATTCAAGAAATACGCCAGGATGAAGTCAGACACTATCAACTATTTTCAAAGCTATATTATTCTTTAACAGGGAAAAACCACAAACCAAGCGTAACTGAACCTTGTCCAGACCAATTCAGAGAAGGACTTATGTTTGCCTTTAAAGATGAACAAAAAACGGTCGATTTTTACTTAAGCGTATCAGACTATGTCCGGGATCAAGGAACAAAAGAGCTAATGAAACGTATCGCTCAAGATGAGCAGCAGCATGCTGTATGGTTTTTATACCTTTTAACGCACCATGTATCATAGATAGTCCTATTTTAATAGGAGATCGTATGTTCCGTCAAAAAATGAAATCGATTTTTCGTTCATTCATTCTATTAAAGAAAGCGCTAAATGTAGCAAATCCTCACATCCCTTCCTTATTTTCAAACGAGAAAATGAGATTTTGACCATTAAAAAAACTCCTCTGCCCAAAATAGCAGAAGGAGTTTTTTCATGATCTTTTAATGAAATTTTGCTTCATTGCTTTGCTGCTGATGCTTGAGTATCCCATCAATTGACAACAGCTTACTGCCGCTAAGAGTCAAATAAAGCGCCATGACGAGCAGCGAAAGTTCAAATTCATAGCCACCAACAAATCCTCTAGAAAAACCAACAGTGATAATCGCTACTGCCATAATTGGTACGAATAATGCTGCGAAAATACGTGTTCCTAGACCTAAAATCAAGGCAATACCACCGACTAGCTCAATTGTCTTTACAATATATGCCATAAATTCAGGTACACCGATTTGTCCGAAGAATGCTGCTGTGCCTCCCAGCCCTCCTTGATATGCCTGAAGCCCATGTAAAAAGAAAATAATACCTAAAATAACGCGTACAAAAAGTGTTCCTATTTCTTGATTTGTTTTCATATAGTGATTTCCTCCTGTTTTTACACTACACAATGTAATGTTAATAAGTAAAAAAATTAGTAATTAAGGTTGAGCATAATCATTAAGACCACCATCAGAATGGCTGATGTGACGATTGGAATCATTGGTACATTAAAAGGAATATTGTAAGTTGGATTTAAGATTTTTTGTATTCTTAAATTCAATGCCCGATCCCCAAAGGACACCGCAAACTTTGTTTGTTTTTGAAACTGGGTTCTCTTTTTAATCAGCTTCAAAAGGGCCTGCCCTACTCCAAGCTCAGTACCTGTCTTCTGAATGGCATAGTCATCTGCAATCACTTCACGAAAAACAGAGTAGCTTTGTCTCATATGCTTTAACACTGGAATGTACCAAATGACTTTTGTGAGCATTGAGAACATGAAAGCCTTTAAAGGATCATAGCTGTATTTGTGATGCAATTCGTGATGAACTACAGCGTCAATCTCTTCTTCATCCAGCATGTCCATGAGAGCTGTTGATAAATAAACCTTTGGGTGAAGCATCCCCATTGCAAAAGCAAGCGGTTCATGACAATGAAACACGATGATGTCATTAGCATATTTCTCAGATAAAGATTCGGTTGACTGGTGATCGACTGCAAGCATCAGATTTTGCTTGAATTGAATGTACTTTTTGATTTGTTTCGTCATATAAAAAATCGCAAAACCCAATGTGTAGAGGACTAAGGCATCCAGAAAGTATTTTAAAGGAGTGAATCCATAGAATTCGAGCACAGACTGGCATACATGGATCAGGTTATATGCTTGATTCCAGCCAAAAAAGCTTGAAAGCACGTAATACCCCATCTGATAAAAAATGGCTAAACCAATCAATATACCGCCTGAAAACAGCAGACTCGACTTCATTTTATTCATTTTGCTGCTCCTCTTTTTTAGATGCTAGCCGTGCTTCTAGTACTTTGAGTAATTCAGGATCAGCACTTTCAATCGCATCCACCATATGATTCACTGCCAGTGGACCGAAATCATCCATCAATCCTTGTGTAATCCATTTTGTTTGCTCATTTAGAAATTCTTCTTTTGTTAAAATAGGATTATAAATAGATGAGCGCCCTTTTGTTTTTTTCTCCACAATTCCTTTTTCGGTTAAGCGGTTCAGCACAGTCATCACGGTGTTGAAATTAATCGGCTTCTCATCTGACAGCTTTTGCTGCACCTCTTTAATCGGCATATCCTCACCTTCATAAAGGATCTCCATAATTCTTCCCTCTAAAGGACCAAAAAAACGATTCAATCCCTTTTCATTATATTTAAAAGAAGGAATTTTCATGTTATCACCCCACACTATGTAGTGTAGTGTAATTGAAAATGATAGTCAACTGATAACATAAATAGGGGAAAATCGTTGTATATCGACTTTGTTTTTGGTAAAAATGATATCTTTCTTTATAAAAATGTACTAATCATTTAGTGATAAGATAATCTTATGAAAATAGTGAAAAAATTCGTATTTTATTTATAGAGACTTTTGTATTATAGTGAAGTTAACAACATTTCACTTACTGAACAAACATATAGGAAGAAGGTTTACATGTGATGAAACAAGGAAACAGCCTTCGAACCGATCTCATTCTCATTGCGATAAGCGGTTTAGGTGGATTTCTTTTGTCTTTAACAGGTATGTCCATTGGCTGGATGGTAGGTACATTAATCACCGCAGCTTTTATTGCGATGCGCCGCCCCACCCTGTTTCAGCGTAAAGGAACTAGCACCTTACGTATTCACAGCAGATGGTTGCTCCTTGGTCAATTCATTCTCGGAATCGAACTCGGACAGAAAATGAATATGAAGGTCCTTCACATTTTCGCTGAAAATTGGCTCCCTGTGAGTTTCATGCTCGTCTTTTCTATTCTACTGGCGATGCTCTCAGGCTTTGTCTTATGGAAGCTGAGCAAAACAGATATGCTGACAAGCTTTGTCGGAACTGCCCCCGGCGGTTTATCCGCTATGCCGGGGATTGCCCAAGAGGTGGGAGCCAATACAGCTGTTGTGAGTCTTGTGCAAACGATACGTGTATTAATGGTTGTACTCACTATCCCATTTACAGTGTTTTATTTAAATACAAAAAACCAAGCGGATGTGGCTGTAGTTACGCAAGGGAGCGCTTTTTCTTCGGGTGTTTTCACCCTTTCAAACATCTCTTGGACCGCTGCGCTTATTTTAGGTGCCTGGCTCATGTCACGCCTAGCAGTTCGTCTTCATTTCCCAGCTCCTTGGCTGATCGGCAGCATGCTAGGCGTCGCAGCTCTTCAAGTTGGTGCGGGCGCACTCATAGGTTATGATTTGATTCCTTATTGGCCGGCACAAGCGAACATTGCGTCTCAAGTATTTCTAGGTGCAACCATCGGTTCAAAAATGAATAAAGAAATGTTTGTCGGGCTAAAAAACACTCTCATTGTGGCTATCGTCAGCTCAGCTGGGCTAATTGCTGCGACTGTCCTCAGCTCTATTGCCATCGCTGAGATCACAGGTATCTCTGTCATTACAGCCATTCTTGCTTTTTCGCCTGGCGGTATTGCAGAGATGGCAACAACTGCGGTCACACTGCATGAGGATTCTACCTTTGTTGTGGCTGTACAAGTCGTCAGAATTATTCTCGTCATTGCAATGCTGCCACCGTTTTTCCGCTTCTTACATCACGTATGGGCAAAAAGGCAGCCTGATTATAAAGCCGCAAAATAAAAAGAGACGCTTTGCATGTGCAGAGCGCCTTTTTTTATTCGCTGGTATTTCTTTTAACACCGACAACTTGATCCTTTGAAATGGTGCCAAAATGCCGACTGTCGAAGCTATGTATTCGGTTATCTCCGACCACAAAGTAATGATTGTTTTTGATTTTATCGTCTCCTGTGATGGCTTTCAGCTGAAAATCTCCTGTCAGAACGTTCCCCATTTTATGTTGTTTCTGCTCTTTTAAATAAGGTTCCTTCTTTTTTTCACCATCGACAAATAACTGATCATCTTCATACTTGATCGTTTCTCCTGGGAGTCCAATGACTCGCTTGATCAAGATTTGATTTTTAGGTCCGTGAAATAACACATAATCAAACCGGCTAATTTTCGTGAGTTTTGGCGAGAACTTATTGATTAATAATTCTGTTCCATCTGTAAAAGTTGGGTCCATACTAACCCCTTCTACTTTGTACGTGACAAACATGAAATTCTTGACTTGGAACAATAAGACGATGCCTGTAATAATCATCAACCATAGCAATGGCTTCTTTTTCATTAAGAGCCTCCTTTGTCCTCACGTTTGCTCATTCGAATGTTTAACCTATTTTCTACTCTCTTTCCAACATACCATAATAACGCAATAACTAGAACCGCAAAAACACTTCTTAACGGATTCTTAACTAAAGCAGAAAGATCATAACCAATAAAACTAATGATAAAGAGCATGACACACTTGCCAGATAAAGTAGCTAATGAGAATTGCCAAAAACTAATTCTTGATAAACCCGCTACAACATTGACGGCAGCAGAGGGCGTGAAAGGAAAGCAAAGTAAAATAAATAATGGACCAAATCCCCGCTTCTCCACCCAAAGCATCAATTTTTTAATGGAAGGATGCCTGCTGATAAAGTTGAGCATTCTCATCTGTCCAAATTTTCTGATCAGTAAAAAGACAAGAATAGACCCTGCACTTGCGCCAATCCAGGTCAATAAAAATCCTTCCCAAAGGCCGAATGCATTTGCATTAGCTACAGCAAACGCAACGAGTGGTAAAAACGGAAGAAATGCTTCTATTAAAGGGAGCAATATGGCCACAATCGGTCCAAAGGCCTTGTAGCTCTCAAAAAATGATGTGATATTTTCGTGAGTAAATAGGGAAAGAAATGATGTCAACTTGTTTGACTCCTTCAAGGTTTGTCTACTTTTCATTTTACATGGAAAACATAAAAATATACAAATGAATCCCCCCCCTTGAGATTATTTGACTCATTCGGTATAATAAATAAGAACATGTGTTCCATCAAGAAAGAAAGCAGGCTTGGACATGACGAGACTATCAAGAATACAGCTTCAGATGATGGAACAGGCCATCTTTCTTCCAATGGTCGTCTCCATCCTCAATCGTGATTTGACTCACTTAAAACAACATCAAACATTTAAACTAAATGAACCATACATTCAGCTTGTGACCTCCGCCTTAAAGGAAGCACAGAAAGCACTTTATGAACTAAAGCAGCATTTACGTAAAGAAAAAATGAAGGTACAGCAAATCGAACACGATGAAGGATTTACAACGTATCTATTTATCATGGATGGCTATGAAGAAAAACATAAATACTTTAATCCACGTATACGTCACCGGGTAGAGGAACTACTGACTCGGTATTTTCTTCATCAAGCGAATTGAATTGGCTTCATTGTCGCGCTTCCCCATTCAAAGCAAAAAGCCTGCCACAGCGGCAGGCTCCTTCTTATTTATGATAATTCAAGCTGTTCTCTCAGCTCTGTTCTCACTTCTTCTAATCCAGCGCCATCTAACTCAAAGTAATACACATTCCCAGGCTGATAATCATGGCCCTTTAGCTGAATGGTATCTACTGATGTCAATGAGCTCAATAACGGGAAAAGACCGATAAACTGCTTCATGGACAGATTGGTTGAAACATTGTCACCAAGTGTATCAATGATGTTGTCATAGGATGGGATCGAAGAAATGGATTTAGATTTTTCAAAGATGGCTTGAAGTGCTTCCATTTGGCGCTTCCCGCGCATAAGGTCACTGTCTGCCTTTCTTGTTCTCACAAAGGCTAATGCTTCTTCACCATTTAACGTATGTGTTCCTGTTTGCACATGAACTTTCCCTTTTGAATCCTTTTCCATTTGTTTTGCGATACCTTCATCTTCAATCGTTACGTCAATTCCGTTTAGCTCATCTACAATGTCTTGAAACGCCTTAAAGTTCCCTGAAATCACATAGTCTACAGGAATGTTCAACAGGTTTTCGACCGTTTTGACTGACAAATCTGCACTCCCAAACGCATGGGCGTGGGCGATTTTATCATATCCTCTTCCCGGAATATCTACATAAGAATCACGAGGAATACTGAGGAGCTTGATGGTTTTCTCTGTTCGGTTCACAGCCGCCAGTAAGACCGCATCACTTCTTGCTTCGTCTACCGTTTCACCTGGACGGCTGTCAATTCCAAGCAGCAGGACCGAGAAGCTGTCCTTTCCTGGATCAAAAGCTTTCACACGCTTTTGCGAGGTGTCTCCTCTTTCTAATGACACTTGCGCCTTATTCGACGCTTTTGAAATTTTATAGTAAGCATATCCTGTCACGGATATTGCCATCACCATGACAAATGCCATGATAAACAGCACGACTTTCACCCAAGGTCTCAGCCTTCTTTTTGATCTTGTTTTCTCCTTCATCCTTTCCGAACCCTCACTCTATCTTAGTCTATCAATGTAGGTTCCACTATAACATATTTCAATGAAAGTTTCCTGCACGCAACATATTTTTATGAATCCACAATGAAAAACTTTTAAAACTCAGATAACTCAATCTTTTAATCTGCCGGTAGTGTTCTTTTTAAATGATTCCGCATAGTTAGCATTGTCTACATCCATATCATCGCAGGAGAAAATTCAGAAAAAAGCAGCCTCTAATGTCGGCTGCTTTTTCACCATTATTGAAAACTCACTTGAAATTGTCCCTTCAATTCCTCTTCTGCTTCTTGAAATAACTGCTTTACGCTTTCTGCATACTCGCCAAGAGCATCCTTGCTCGTGTCAAAATTCACCCATGTCAGCTCTACTGGCAGATTTACTTCTCCTGTCAAACAGTCCCATAGAGCATCAAGATTTTCCCCGTAATAGTCAGGAAGGTGTAAAACTTTTTTTAGTTGGTCATGAAGCTCTTCTTGCGACCTGCACGACGCGCCGTCCAGCTGCACTTTTTTCATGTCATCTTCCCCTCTCATGCCTTTATTTTAAACGAATGGAAGGCAAAAGAGAAAGCAAGACTCCTCACTTTTGTTTCTGTCTGACACTTGACATCAAAAGGATGAGACAAGCTGCCAAAACGACCAAGAAAAAGACGGTTAACACCACCTGAGTTCCGAACAGATCAGCGAAGAGCCCGACAAAAACACTTGGAAGACCCAGACCTAAATAGGCAAACAAATAAAACCCGGCAACGGCTCTAGCTGCCTCCTTTTTTCCCCGCTCGACAATAAGCTGAAGACCGCCTAAATAAGTAAATCCATAGCAGGCAGTACCCGCAAGCATCGTTCCGGCAAGCACAAGAATGATTGACCCACCATTTGCTCCAAATAGCAAGAGACCGTATCCACATGGAAGACAGATAAATCCGGCAAGGAGCGCTGCTGTGCTATTCATTTTGCGAACAAAAGGCTGCATCAGGACACCTGACATATTAATCAAAAACAGTGCCGGCCCTACCCATAATTCATATCCATTCAATTTAAGCTGTGCTGGCAAAACCGAAATCACAAGGCCACACACTGACCACGCGACAGCAATCGCTGCATTCGCTGGCATTGTTCCTTTTGGAAATGTTGGCATGTTCATCATCGGTTTATCTGCATCTCCTTGTACAGGCGGAACGAAAAAGAAGACACCCACGATCGTTAGGATCAAAAAGCCCATCACAATCCAATAACTAAGCGGCGCAAGCGTCACATACTGAAAAGAAAGAAGTGCCGTAAAAAGAGCACCGCCCCCAAAGCCAACCGAACTGCATAACGCAATAAAAGTTGGAATCCAGCTTGATTTTTCTGGATATAAAGCAATCAAATAAGCAGTGCATGTGCCAACACTCAGGCCAAGCCCCACCCCTTGCAGCAGCCGCGCCAAAAAGAGGATCTGAATGGTAGGATGTACGATCATCAATAAGGTAGCACATAATGAAAAACTAAGTGCGACCAATAAAACCGGTTTACGTCCAGCCCGGTCAGATATCCCGCCAAGAAAAAGTAAAACTGGAATCAGTCCGAAGACATATGCAGCAAATACAAGGGCTGTCGCCGCCTTTCCGTACCCTGCTTGTTCGGCATACAACGTATAAAGGGGCACCTGCAGATTCACTGCGGTTGTAATCATAAAAAGACCAAATAAAACGAATATAAATGGAATGATGGATAGGTGTGCGGTTTCTTCTTTAGCTGCAGGGATCATTTCACTCTCTCCTCTAGTCATAAGCATATGAGAACAGTGTACACACCTTTTGGCTTACTTCCTATATCCAAAAACGATGCTATTGACCACTCCATATTCCCGTGTCATCATCATGTTATATGTGACAATGAGAGAAGGTGTCCGATGTATATTTATTTAGACCGCTCAAGTACTACCCCGCTCTGGCAGCAAATCGTGACTGAGATCATTCAACAAATTCATTCCCAAAAACTGAACCCCGATGATCAGTTAACACCGACACGCGTATTAGCACAGGAGCTCAATGTATCAAGATCAACTATACAGCTTGCTTATGATGAACTGCTGGCAAGAGGATATGTCAGCACATCTAGAAGAGGCGGTACGAAGGTCATTTCAAGTGATCACTATGCGGCCTCCACTCCCCATCAAGGTGAGCCGCCTTTTCCTCTTCCGGTAAGACCACACTTTCAAGAGGCGGAGAAACAAATGAACCACTGGCTGTCGGCCAATCAATTTCATGAGAAGCTTGATATTGATTTTCGTCATCAGGAACCAGCCATCGATGAACATTTTCAAAACATATGGAAACGCTCGCTCACAAAAGCATTACAGCGATTAGAGATGAAAGATTGGGGCTATTCCTCCCCGCATGGTTTATGGGAAGTACGTTCAGAAATACGCCAATACTTATCAGTAGAACGCGGCATCGATGTAGAAGAGGATCAAATCGTGTTAACAGGAGGCACGCAGCAAGCCATTGATTTGATTTCACAGGTATTGCTTAAAAAAGGCGATACAGTAGCTGTTGAAGATCCAGGCTTTCCTGGAGCAAGGCTTTCCTTTATGCATCGTGAAATGAACATTTATCCCGCGCCCGTCGATGAAGAAGGGATCATGGTGAATACATTACCACGAAAAACAAAGCTGATTGCGGTGACGCCCTCCCATCAGCGTCCAACCGGTGTATGTATGAGTGTGAGCAGAAGGCAGCAGCTGCTAAAATTTGCTGTCAGTCATCAGTCTTATATACTAGAGGATGATTTTGATGGAGATTATCGTTATCATGGCGGACCGCTTCCTTCCTTATTTTCAGAAGCACCCGACCATGTGATTTATATCTTAAGCTTCTCCAAAGTGCTGGCACCAGGCATCCGCCTTGCTGCCATTATCGGCTCCAAAGCCGTCATAAAAGAGATCGCTTCCTTGCAATCACTCATTCAAAGACAGCTGCCCATTATGGAACAGATCACACTCGCCTCTTTTTTCAGAGAAGGAGAATTTACGCGATATGTCAGGCGAATGAGACAGCTATATAAAAAAAGACAGGCTGCCATGATGGATGCCCTTTTAACACAACAATTTGACAAGCACTTTCATATTTATGGAACAGATACGGGTCTTCATGTCTTTTTGGAAGGAGCGCCAAACTTTGACGAAAAAGGCAGTATTGAGGCAGCAAAAGCAGCAGGTATTGGCATTTATCCATTAAGTCCTTATTGTTTTGAGAGCAATCGAAAGGGATTACTGCTAGGCTTTGCTTGTACGGGCGAAAACATGATTCAAGAAGGTGTGCGCCGCTTAAAGCAAATACTTTATATGTAAAAAAGCCTGGAAGTCCGCCTTCCAAGCTTTTTACGTTGATTGCTGAATGCGGCCGACTTCTTCAATAAATGCAGCTGCCCTCTGCAATCCATCTTGGAGATGATGAGTAGCGGAAATAAACAGCTTTTCTTGATCTGGGCGCTTTAATAGCTGCTCCACCTGACCAATTCCTTTTTCAAATGAATGAAGACCTGTCTTTAATTGTTCATCTGCCTTTTGATAAGCGGTTGGAATTTCTTGATGAGCAAGCCCCTTTTGAATCACACGATCAAAGGCTTTCGTCGCCTTTTTCAATTTTTTATTTACTTGGATCTTTCCCTGTCCATCTGAAATAAATTGGTCGGTCATGTTTTCATAAGCTTCATTTAACTCATCCATATAACGCTGAACCCATTGTTCATACGCCGCTTCTTTTGTGTCTTGTTTTGAAGGCGATTGACCTGCTTGCTGACAGGCTGCTAGTAAGGTCACTGTCAAGGTGAATAGCAGCAGCAATTGCGATTGTTTTTTCATACAGAGCCTCCATTTCTTATTCCCATTCGTTCATATCGGTCAAAATAGGAGGATCCTTTACCACATACGAACACTTTGCAAGAAATGATTTCTTTTATTGTAACAGACGGCTCGTGTCACTTCTGTGATTTATGAATAATTGCTTGAAAATACGTCTAAGGATCCACATTTCTCTGTCATTTGGTGGACAGTCTACCGATACACACTCAATAGACGACTGGATATATGGATTTGGTTTCAACAAATTCATGTGCATGGTGGATGTTGTCGTGTCATCATAATGATGCCCCAACGAAGTCGCCTTGTCCTGTTGATTTATTGAAGTTTACCTTTACAAGCAATGTCAAGCTCTTCGACTACTTCACCATCTTGGATGAGATAGGCTTTTTCATGAAGATTGACAGCGGGACAAATATGATTTGGAATGATTTGCACCTTCTCACCGATCTGGACAGTCTGACGGAAGCCTTCGTGATAAATGATGGCATGCTCATCAAATACACTGGAAACAAATACATCATCAAAGTCTTTTACCTTGCCTAGTCCCTTTGTTTTCGTCAGCCCTTTTGTACGGGTTTGAGCCGTGAGCCCTTTGGCTCCAACATCTGTAATGACACGAGTATTTGTTGGCTTACTAATGACTGTCGTCAGGACGGCTGCTGCACAATGTGAAAAAGTGCCGATCACATTGGACTGAGAGGCATCCATGAAGATGTATGTGCCTGGGCGGATTTCGGTCACTCCCTTTGGAATATCAAATTGAAATAAGAACGGTGGTGTTGATCCTATGCTCACTACCTCTAGCAGCATGCCTGATTCTTTTGCAATCTGTGCAAATTGAAGCGTTCGATTCACAGCGTCTTCATATAATGTCTGACAATGCGCTTTACTTTCCGCCTTGTATGTATGACCATCATGAGAAAAAATCCCTTTTAAATGAACGAACTCACATGTTTTTATCGCCTGCAAGATTTGACGAAAATCACTCTCTTCAATGACACCAGACCTCTCTTCTCCAACCTCTATCTCAATTAAAACCTCCGCTTTTTTCTCTGCTCCACGAAAGACATCTTCAATTTGATGCACATGCTCTACACAATCTATTCCAAATGAAATGTGTATCGACTCTGCCAGCTTTCGAATTCTCTTCAGCTTTGTCTCACCTACAATTTGATTGGCGATAAAGATATCTGTTAGCCCATGCGCCGCCATCACTTCTGCTTCCCCTACTTTCGCTACAGTTAAGCCAGATGCGCCCATCTCCTCCTGCACCTTCGCAAGACCAGGTGTTTTATGTGTTTTCGTATGAGGACGCAGTTTGACTTGCTGACGGTCCGCATATTGCTGCATAGCAGCTAGATTCTCCATCATCACCTGTTTATCAATTAATAGCGCCGGTGTATCTAGTTCATCATAAGTCATCATCATATCCCCTTTTCTGTCGCTCATTATATAAAATTTTATACGCTGTACTTAAATTATATAATTTGTTATATAATTTTCAATGTTTTTTTCTTCGAGAAAGTAAGACGATATGCTAAACATAAGGAGTCCAGCGGCTGGGCTGCCGCTGGTTTTAGTTAATATCTGTTCCGAAGCTCCCTTAATATAAAATCGTATACAAGGTTGAGCTGTTGTTCCTTTGGATACAGCATAAATTCTTGTTTTTTAGGAAGACCACCATCAAGGCGATCTTGAAATTTCGTTCGGAGATACGCTGTTCTGTGCACCTGACTCTCAAATGACTTATATGAGACATCGAGTTTGACGGTTTGCTCATTTGTAAAGATGACCACCGTGTCTCCGAGGGATGATTCCTGGAAGGTATGAATGTATTTGTGGGAGATCCAGCCGCACTGAGGACGGTTGGATGAATAGGTTGGGAAGAAATACAGATGATTGGATGAGTCAATCACAATTGGAGGCTTATGAGATATTCCTGTTACTTCATATGTTCCCGCTTTTCTGCCTGCATAGCTTGAGCCGAAAAATCTACAGCTGCGTTCAATAATTTGCAAGGGCTTTAATTCAACGTAAAAGCTTGTCTCTCTTTCTATGACTTTTGAATATACTCTTTTTCCTTCTTCAACCGGAAGGATCGCCATTGTTGTTTGATTAATGACGTATGAATCTAAAGGTGTTTCACTAATTCCTGACACTTCATTTCCTCCTGTGTTAATTTTTGGTTATTTTAGATACTATTAATCTATCACCAACATATAAGAAACGACAGGATTTTTTCAAAATTTATTAAAAATCATTTTTTTATCGTATTATTTAGTCCATTCGATCTATCGAAAAGCCTTTTTTAAGATATATCACATCGTGTCGATCGGACAAGAGGTGTCGATTTCGCTCAAAAATAAATTGTCTAAAAATTATAAATTCTTGTTGATTTTTTCTCCGCCAATCCATATACTATAAAAAAGGCATCGGGGGGATTCTTTATGAAAGAGAAAAAAACGTATGCTGAGCTCATGAAGTCCCGCAACACCCAAAAAACCGAAGAAAACGGCGTGACGATTTTAGACATCTATATTCAAATGGTTTTAGATGAGGCGCTTTATAAACAGCGCTTAACCTTCCTTAGAGAAGAGATTGATAAGGCACTGGATCAGCGTGATGAAAAACGATTCAACGACCTGTCAGCTCAATATGCAGAACACTGCTTACATTAATCATGATGATTTTACTTGCGGCAAAGAGGGCAGCAACTCGTCTCTTTACCGCAAGTTTTTTGTTTATCCATTTAAAATGGTTCCGCCATTGACATGCAGGATTTGTCCATTTATATAAGAGGAGTCTTCGCTCGCTAAAAATAAATAGCTCGGCGCAAGCTCTACTGGCTCACCAGGACGCTCCATTGGAACATCTCCGCCAAATTCAGAGACTTCCTTTTCCGTAAAGGTCGATGGAATGAGGGGTGTCCAAATGGGTCCCGGAGCTACCCCGTTTACTCTAATCCCTTGCTTAATGAGCGATAAAGATAATGATCTCGTAAATGTCACGACTGCCCCTTTTGTAGATGAATAGTCGATCAAGGTTTCATGCCCTTTATAGGCTGTGACAGATGTGGTATTAATGATACTGCTTCCTTTTTTCAAATGAGGAAGTACCGCTTTTGTTAAGTAAAACATGGCAAAAATATTCGTTTGAAATGTTCGAAGAAGCTGATGTGAGGTAATCTGTTCAATGCTTTTTTGCGGATGCTGTTCCCCGGCATTGTTCACCAAAATATCTATGGAACCGAAAGCATCCTTCGTTTTTTTGACGACCTCATTTGAAAACGCCTCATCTCCTAAATCACCTGCAATTAAAATGACGCGACCTCCCGCCTTTTCAATATAGTCCTTCGTTTCCTCTGCATCGCGGTGCTCACTCAAGTAAACAATGGCGACATTGGCGCCTTCCTTCGCAAATAAGACCGAGACTGCTCTTCCGATCCCGCTGTCTCCACCTGTCACAATGGCTGTTTTCCCTGCTAATTTTTTATCCGGCATCTCTCGATCAAAAACAGGCCTTGGATTCATTTTGTATTCAAGACCTGGACGCTCACTTTGATGCTGAGGCGGCAATGTTTTCTTCGGCTGCTTTGTTGACACGTCTGACCACTCCTTCCTTTTATCTTGTTTATTTTTATGTGTTGGCTATTTTTTTATGTATGCCAGACTAGTTTCCTTTCAAATGTATGATTTTCTTCATTGTGGAAAAATTATACACAACAAGTCACTAACTGGAGGCGACAGTATGGAGCAAGAACATAAAGGATTGGAACAGGCAAAATCGTTATGGATAGCGGATAGTCAAAAGCATTCTTTTCCTACAGTAGATGAGGATCTCACAGCAGATGTCATCATTGTAGGCGGTGGTATTACCGGTATCGCTACCGCGTTTGAAATGACAGAACGCGGGCTGGATGTCATCATCATTGATGCTGATCAACTGCTGCAAGGTACGACCGGACATACGACAGCTAAGATTACCTCACAGCACGATGTTTATTACCATGAGCTGATCCAGCAAATTGGTATGCCCAAAGCCCGTTTGTATGTAGAAGCAAATGAGAAAGCAAAAGAGCTAATTCAAGCTCGCGTCCAAAAGTACGACATCGATTGTCAGCTAGAAGTCAAGGATGCGTACCTTTATACAAAGGAAGAAAGCGGTGTAAAAAAATTAAAAAAGGAATTAGATGCCTACAAACAGCTTGGGATTGATCGGGGATGGAAAACAGCGCTTCCTTTTGATGCTGACATCAAGGCTGCCCTAGCAATGACGCAGCAGGCACAGTTCCATCCCCTTCATTATCTCAATGCACTCATTGACCAGCTCCTAGAGCGTGGTGTACGTATTTATGAACAGACAACTGCTGTTGACGTAAAAGAAGGAAACCGCCCTGCTGTCGTCACAAAAGACGACCATCACCTGACAGGCCGCTATATCATATCCTGTTCGCATTTTCCTTTTTATGATGGAAAGGGACTTTATTTCACGCGCATTCACCCAGAGCAATCTTATGTGGTAGCAGCCAAAACAACGAAGCCGCTCCCAGATGGAATGTACTTAGGGATCGACCAGCCTGCTCATTCTTTAAGAACGACAGAATGGCATGGTGAGGAAGTCGTTCTCATCGGAGGAGAAGGTCATAAAACTGGACAAGGCGGGGATGAATCTGCTCACTATGAAGGACTAGAAGGGTTTGGAGACGCTACCCTTGGAATTGAAGAGGTGCTGTATCGCTGGTCGACACACGATATGGTCACAATGGATCAAATCCCTTACATTGGCCGCCTAACCAAGCACCATCAAAATATCTTCGTTGCGACCGGTTTTAGAAAATGGGGCATGACGACAAGCCACGCGGCAGCTACTCTTATCGGTGATTTGATTGAAGGAAAATCGAATCCATACGAATCCATTTTTACGCCATCAAGACCTGTTTCTGATTCTTTCGTCAAAGATTTCGTTAAAGAAAACAGCAATGTCGCTGCCAAGCTGATCAGTGGTAAATTAAAACGAACCGATCAAACCATTGATGATTTAAAGCCAGGTGAAGGCGGCATTGTATCGTACGAGCATAAAAAATGCGGCGCCTTTAAATCAGAGGATGGGAATATCTTTCTTGTCGATACAACGTGTACTCACCTAGGCTGTGAAGTCGCTTGGAATAATAGTGACCGCACTTGGGATTGCCCGTGTCACGGTTCACGTTTCTCCATTACTGGAGAGGTAGTAGAAGGCCCAGCAAAGAAACCACTAAAAAGGTCTTATAAAGAACAGTAAAATTTTACTGTTCCCCTTTAAAAAATCCAATATTATCCGATAGATAATATAAAGTCTGATAATTTGTGATGATTATAGGGGGACAAAAACATTGTTATTTAAAAAAGAGACGAAAAGAAAAAACACTGCTTTTTTCACACAGCAGGATGATGGGATAAAACGTATCAACTTTTCTGACAATACGGATATCGCGAAACAAATTAAAATGATAGATCTGACGCAGCATGACCTATTTATTTTAAAACAGCTCAATCCAATTGTTCAGGAGGATATTGCACGTATCGTTGATAAATTTTATAAAAATTTAGAAGTCGAATCTTCCTTGATGCATATCATTCAAGATAATAGTTCTGTCGACCGTTTGAAAAAAACACTCCGCATTCATATTAGTGAAATGTTTGCAGGTGTGGTTGATGAAGCCTATGTGGCAAAACGAATTAAAATTGCGCAAGTTCATTTACGGATTGGCCTCCAGCCTAAGTGGTATATGGCTGCATTCCAGGACCTTCTGCTATCAATTATGGATTTATTTGCTCAGCATATCCAAGATTTCAAAGAATATCAGACAGCAGTCAAAGCGACGACAAAAATCTTAAATTTAGAGCAGCAGCTTGTCCTTGATACATTCCAAAATGAATATTCTAAAATTCGTGATGAAGCAGAACAGCAGCAGCAGGAGCTCCATACAAAAATCACAGAAACATCAAATTCACTTGCTTCTCTCTTCTCAAACACAACAAATGCCGTGGACAAGCTTGTATCAAAATCTGATGAGATGGCAGACATGTCGCAAGCTGGCACGCAAATTTCAGCACAGGTCGAGGAAAAATCGATTGGCGGTAAAAAAGAATTAGAGATTCAACAAACACAAATGAACCAAATTGATGGCAGCATGACAAAGATTGAAACAGAAATTAAGCGTTTAGAAGAAATCGCCAAACAGATTGAACAAATCTTTGGGATTGTCACAGGCATTGCAGAGCAGACGAACTTGTTATCTTTAAATGCTTCCATCGAATCTGCACGAGCAGGCGAACACGGAAAAGGCTTTGCTGTCGTCGCAAACGAGGTTCGTAAATTATCAGAGGACACAAAGAAAACGGTTTCAACCGTATCTGAACTCGTCAACAATACCAATTCACAAATCTCCATTGTGTCTCAGCACATTGGGGACGTGAATTTACTCGTGACAGATAGTAAAGAAAAAATGACTCAAATCAATTCGCTCTTCGATGATATCGTCAGCAGCATGAACTTAAGCAAAAATCAAAATGGAAAAATTGAAATAGACCTTCAAACCTTCCTGAACGAATTGAAGGAAGTCAAACAAACGGTTTCTCAAGTTGCCAGCTCAGTCGAATCCTTAACAAGTCTCACAAATCGCTAATCCAGTCTTTTTTCTTCTGCTTTAGTATAATAGAAGAAAAGATAGAAAAGGCGGGATTTGATTGACAACAATTTGCCTAGTCAGGCACGGGGAAACAGATTGGAATGCAGCGAAACGAATTCAAGGACGAACAGATATCCCTTTAAATGATACTGGTAAATGGCAGGCTGAACAAACGGGTCTTTATTTGAAGGATGCCCATTGGGATGTTGTCATTTCCAGTCCACTCACAAGGGCAAAAGAAACAGCACACTTGATTTTAAAACATATAGATGCGCCTCTTGTCATCATGGATGATTTCATTGAGCGTGATTATGGCGATGCTGAAGGCATGTCATTTGAGGAGCGCCAAAAGCTTTTTCCAGATAAACAGTATCCAAATATGGAGCCGCTTGAAGCGATTCAAGATCGAATGGTAGAAGGCATTGAGAAAGTTAGAGCAGCCTATCCGAATCAACAAGTCCTGATCGTGGCACACGGCGCTGCCATCCATGCTTTACTCACCACCTTAGCGGATGAACATCTTGGTCTTGAGAACACGAGGCTCGTCAATGCTTGCTTAAATTATGTGGAATGGAAAGATGGTAAATGGAAGGTGCTTGATTACAACGTGGTCAGCCATTTAACTCAATCCTCTCCTATTTAAAGAACCTGTTATGTAAACAGGTTCTTTTTAAATGACAAAAACAATGATAAAATAGTATTTTTTTATATCGAAATTCGAAATAGATGCTAGACGTTTCTACCTATTTTAAGGCTTTTCGGGTATCGAATATTTCTCCGAAAATGGATCATAAGAAAAAAAGCACATTTCCTTTTTAATAGATAGCCGCTGAAATAGTAGAATAAACATATTTTACCATCATTTCCAAGTGACTTAATTCCCCAATTTTCGCTAGGACTTTCACAAAAATTCGGGTCTACTCTTATTTGCCTACTTCCCTTAAACTGAATATACAGAATAGTCAAACGGATCATTCTTATAGACTACGGATGATTATTCTGAAATAAGAAAAAAGGGATGTGGATTGTGCGTGAAAAAGAAAAATGTGATGACAAGTGTTTTATTGGCTGTCCCTCTTCTGTTTTCAGCAGGGTTTGGAGGCTCCATGGCAAATGCCGAGACGGTCTCAAAGTCAGATAGTGAAAAGAGCTATATTGTTGGCTTTAAAGCCTCTGCCACTACAAACAGCTCTAAGAAACAAGCCGTCACTCAAAATGGTGGAAAACTAGAAAAGCAATATCGTCTCATTAATGCCGCACAAGTAAAGATGTCCGAACAAGCCGCAAAAAAACTTGAACATGACCCTAGCATTGCTTACGTAGAAGAAGACCACAAAGCAGAAGCATATGCACAAACCGTCCCTTATGGAATCCCTCAAATCAAAGCTCCAGCTGTACACGCTCAAGGTTATAAAGGTGCTAATGTCAAAGTAGCTGTCCTTGATACGGGCATCCACGCTGCCCACCCTGACTTAAATGTTGCAGGCGGTGCCAGCTTCGTCCCTTCAGAGCCAAATGCCACCCAAGACTTTCAATCACATGGAACTCACGTAGCCGGAACCATTGCTGCCCTTGATAACACAATTGGTGTTCTTGGGGTCGCTCCAAGTGCTTCCCTATATGCTGTTAAAGTATTAGACCGCTATGGCGACGGACAATATAGCTGGATCATTAGCGGTATTGAATGGGCAGTAGCCAATAATATGGATGTCATCAACATGAGCTTAGGCGGACCGAATGGTTCAACAGCGCTTAAAAATGCCGTTGATACAGCGAATAACCGCGGAGTCGTTGTTGTGGCGGCTGCAGGTAACTCAGGTTCCACTGGTTCTACTAGTACAGTTGGCTATCCAGCAAAATATGATTCTACCATTGCCGTTGCCAATGTAAACAGCAACAATGTCAGAAATTCGTCTTCTAGCGCAGGTCCTGAATTAGATGTTTCTGCACCTGGTACTTCTATTTTAAGTACAGTACCAAGCAGTGGATACACATCTTATACTGGAACGTCTATGGCGTCTCCTCATGTAGCAGGAGCAGCAGCGCTTATCCTTTCTAAGTACCCGAATCTATCAACTTCTCAGGTTCGCCAGCGCTTAGAAAACACAGCAACACCGCTTGGTAACTCCTTCTATTACGGAAAAGGGTTAATCAACGTTCAAGCGGCTTCTAACTAAACAATAAAAAAATCCGGCTAATACAGCCGGATTTTTTTATTTATTGCTTCCTCGACGTTTCCTCTTTTTCCGCTGCTTTTTCCATTTCCATGATTCTCTCCATCATAGTTGGGTGCCCGTAGCGGATGACCTTCACTAAAAGTGGCGGATTCACCTGAGACAGCCCTGATTTTGCAAGCTTTTGAAAAGACGTCACCCCTGCCTCTCCGTCTTTTGTCAGGTTTAGCGCATACTCATCAGCTGCACGTTCTTGATGTCTTGAAACTGCATTTGTAAAAGGTGATGCTGCAAATGACAGCATCGATACAATCATGAAAAGAAGCGGAAGAGCAGCGATGTCGCGCGGCTCCCTCAGCCGAAATAGAACTGCTCCTTTACGATAGAAATAAAAATAGAGACGGTCGATCGCAAAAAATCCCGCAAGTGACAGTACTAGATATCCTGCTAATCCTATATAGACATGCTTCATGACGTAATGTCCCATTTCATGTGCCATGATAAATAAAATTTCGCGATCTTTCAGCTTTTGCAGTGTCGTATCCCATAACACAATACGCTTATTTTCACCAATTCCTGTGACATAAGCATTCATCGTGTTCGTTTTCTCAGACATATTGACCTCATATACATGACCTGCCGGGATATGAGCTTTGTCTGCAAGTGTTAAGATCTTGTTCTCAAGAGTTTGATCCTTTAGTGGATAAAAATTGTTATATAACGGATCAATGACGACCGGCTGTATAAAGAAGAGAAATAGCGTGAATGGAACTGTCAAACACCAGGCATACAGCCACCAGCGCTTTCTTCTTTTTTGAATAAGCCAAAAGAATACAATAGCACATAGGGCAAGAAGCGGATATTGAATCCAGAAATCCAGTATTTGATCTTTCAACCAGCTTGCCGTACTTTGAGCAGATACTCCGTAGTGCAAAGACAGCTGATAACCAATCCACTTAATGGGAAGTGAAATCAGCATTGTCAAAAGCGACAGCACAAACACATATACAAGTTTACTTAAAAATGTGAAACGAGCTGCTGCCAGGCTCCAGTCTGCTAATTTTCGTGAAAACCCTGAAATGAGCAGAAGAAAAAAGACATACCAATCTAATGGAATTGTCATGAAAAATAGCAAGTTACGTAATCTCGAGAAATTCTCGCTGATGACAAGCTCATGGCTTGTCATAAAGGTATGCGGATCTGCACTTGTTCCTTTTACACTGTCAGGAACCGCTGCATCCCCAAATAGAAACAAATAAGAATAAATAAAAAGACCGTACAATATGTATGCTACCGTTGCAAGAGCTACCCATTTACGTACTCGCACAGGTCAGCCTCCTTTCCATCCCTCTCTCTATTCTAATCATCCACTATTTTGTTTAGAACCTGTCTCATGTGGCTCCATCATAGCATGCCCTATCTGAAAAAGCTTTCACGAAAAAAATGATTATGCTACTCGAAAATCGGAGATGCTACATATAAAATAGAGAGTTGGAGGATCGAAATGAAGAAAATCCTTGCAGGAGTTGTGATCTTTGGACTTTTACTTATTACCTTCTTTTATGTATTCAGCCGGACGAGCGAAATCTTTGATGAGAATCGAGCTGAAAAATTGCTCCTTTCATCTGAAAACGAGTCCACTTCTTATGAAATAGATGATAAGGACACAGCAGAAGACTTAATAGAAGAATTAAACAAAGGCAAACAAACAAGCAATCATCTCAAGAAAAATTTAAAGAAACCAGATTATATCGCCAAGGTGATGTACGGCCGAACAAACGGCACCACCTTTCAGCTTTGGACAAACCGTTCGCAGGTCGTTTTTTTAGTAGATGGGACTTATTATGAGCTGAATCAAAAACAGTCTAATTCTTTTCAGAAACAGTTAAAAGAAGCCATTCTAAAGGGCTGAAATATTATTTTATCCCTTTGTCTTCTTATCAGCGTGATAGAACCTTAGCACACTAAGGGAGTCTCTTCATAAGAGACCCCCTTTTCTTATTTACTTTCCTCTGCTTGATACTTTTCCTTTAGTGCTCTTCTTAAAATTTTACCTGTTGTGTTCTTTGGAATATCATCTATGAAATGGATCGTTTGGGGCTGCTTATATTTCGCTAAAAAGCGTGAACAATGTGTGATGATGTCTTCTTGATCGATGTGAGCATGTTTCTTGGGGGAAATGTAACAGACGACAGCCTCTCCGGTGTTCGGATCTGGCACACCGATGACAACGGCTTCTGCTACAGCTTCATGTTGATAAAGCACTTCTTCTACTTCTCTTGGATACACATTATAACCGCCAACAAGAATCATATCCTTTTTCCGATCGACAATATAAATGTATCCTTCTTCATCTCTTCTTGCTAAATCACCGGTGTACAGCCATCCGTCTCTTAGTGCAGCTTCAGTATCTTCTGGCATTTGATAATAGCCTTTCATAATGTTGGGTCCTTTTGCTATGAGCTCTCCGACTTCATTTGGACCGACTTCTTCTCCCAGTTCATTCACAATCTTATTCTTCACATTCATAATGTCGGTCCCGACTGAACCGGGTTTTCTTTTTCCATCAAGAGGATTGAATGCAGTTACTGGGGAAGCCTCTGATAATCCGTAACCCTCCAGCACCGTGACACCAAATTTTTTCTCAAAACCGTGAAGTAAAGCAACAGGCATTGAGGCACCGCCTGATATACAAATCCTCACAGAGGACATTGCTTTCTCATGCCCTTCCTGGCGGTACAAATAGTTATACATAGTTGGAACACCAACAAATAACGTTGGCTTCTCTTTTTCCATCATACGCAAAAGCTCTGATGGGCTGAAATGCGGCAGGACATAGATGGTCGCGCCATGAATCAATGGTGCATTCATACAAACCGTTAAACAAAATACGTGGAACATCGGCAATGCGGCGATCACCTTGTCCTTTTCATCAATGGATAGGTACTCAGCAACGTCTCTGGCATTTGAATACAGGTTGAAATGAGTCAGCATCGCACCCTTTGGTTTTCCTGTCGTGCCAGATGTAAATAAAATAACTGCCGTATCGTCCTGATGAATAGATGGATGCACGTTCTCTTTCGCATGACCAGACACAAGCTTTCCAAAGAAGACAAGTTGATCTGATACTTCCTTAAAACTTGATCTGCACGCAGATTCATTTTCTGCACAAATAATCACCCGTTCAATAGACGGAAGCTGTTCATACACTTGCTCGTACACTGGCAGCAGTTGTTCAGGGGCAACAATGCCTTTTACATCACCTGTAATCAGCATATAGCCAATTTCACTAGGCGTGTATGTTGGATTGATTGGTACTACGACAAGCCCGGCTTTTAAAGCACCAAAAAAAGAAATGACAAAATGCGGTGAATTTCCTAAAATAAGCGCGATATGATCCCCGGCTTGAAATCCTTCGCCCACTAATCCATCTGCAAAGCGCTCGATACTTGTCATGAGCTCTCGATAGGTCCACTGATTTCCTTCAAAGATCAGTGCGATATCTTCTCCCTTCGTCATCGCCGTCTGCTCTAGATTTTTGATCAAATCCATTCTCCCACCCCTTACATGTCATCAATGAATGAATAACCATTCATTTTATGGCCAAACATTCCTCCTTTCTATTATAATAGACAATCGAAAAAATCCACAAGATCAAATGTAAATCGCTTTCAATTCTTTCAATCAAAAAAGCACCGCTATCTCTAGCCGTGCTTGTTCCTCTTAATAAATCAAATCAAGAAAATCCTCTTTTGATACATTGCCGAAGTAGTGGCGCATGTCCATATCTTCTAATACGTCGCTGATCGTTTTGCGATCATATTGTTGCCCAATGAGTCTTTTTTCAATATCAGCAATATCCCCTACACCAAAAAAATCACCAAAGATCTTGCAGTCCTGGATCATCCCTTTTTTCACTTCTAATCGAAGATCAATGGAGCCTGCTGAGAATCTTTTAGAATGCTGTAAATTAAATTTCGGTGAACGGCCGTAGTTCCATTCCCATTTTTGATATCGTTCCCGAGAAATCTCGTGAATCTTTTCCCAATCCTTCTCAGTCAACTGATATTGAGGAACATCCCCATTCGTATCGAAAATGTAGCTTAACAGAATTTTTCTAAATTCTTCTGTTGTCATCTTTTGATCCATTAATTCACTAATATTGGCAACCCTGCTCCTAATGGATTTAATGCCTTTTGATTCAATCTTTTCTTTTTTCACATTTAAAGCCGAAACAACATGTTCAATTTCTGAATCAAATAGCAGCGTGCCATGGCTGAAAATACGTCCTCGTGTTGCGAACTGGGCATTTCCAGAAATTTTTCGACCTTCTGCCATGATGTCATTTCTGCCACTTAATTCAGCTTTGACGCCTAGCTTTTCAAGCGCTTGGATGACTGGCTCCGTAAATTTTTTAAAATTATGGAAGCTGTCCCCATCGTCTTTTGTGATAAAGCTGAAGTTTAAGTTTCCTTTGTCATGGTAAACTGCGCCACCACCGGACAGGCGGCGGACAACTTTGATGCCGTTGTCTTCCACATACTTCGTGTTGATTTCTTCTATTGTATTTTGGTTCTTTCCTATAATAATCGACGGCTGGTTAATATAGAACAGCAAGTACGTTTCTTCTGGGTCTAAATATTTTAAGCAATATTCTTCAATTGCCAAATTAATCATTGGATCATAATGTTGTTCGTTATCGATAAACAGCATCTCTATCTTCCTTCCTTGTTCCATCTAAGCCCTGAATGGGCAAGCTGTATATTGCCAGTATATAACGCCTGTGCTTCATTGACTAGGTCTTTATGACGACCAAAATGGGGCAGGTGGGTGATGATCAGTTCCCCAACATTTGCTTCCTTTGCAAGCTTGCCCACCTCTGTACTATTCATATGTCCTGCACTCGATCCATCCTGTCCAGCGTAAAAATTGCTTTCAGCAATCAGTAGATCTGCATCCTTGCTAAATGGGATAAATGCCTCCTGATCACTTGAGTCTGCTGTATACACCACCACAGCATCCCCCGCCTGAATTCTCATCGCATAGCATTCTGCCGGATGAACCGTTTTCAAAAAATCAATTTGAAATGGACCAATTTGAATACCCTCTTCTGGCTGATAAGCCTTTGCCTTAGTATGTACATCATCCGCAAGCCGCCCAAATGCTTCTTGATTACCTGTATGTCCATAGATCGGAAGCGGACCGCTGCTTTTTCCTAAATGATATCCCACTAGCTTCGCATATTGGAGTGGTCCGATATCTGCAATATGATCGTGGTGATAATGAGAAAGGAGAACAGCATCTAGTTCTTCTATATCTATGTATTGCTGCAGTTTGGAAAGAACACCGCTTCCGCAGTCTACAAGTAGACGAAAGCCATCTGATTCAAAAAGATACCCTGACGTCGCTTCACCAGCGGCCGGGAATCCTCCGTAGCATCCAATGACAGTTAATTTCATCGTCATTTTTCCCTCCTTTTCTAAAAATCCCCTTCTTACAATATACCCATTTTTCATAAAAAAAGCATTCTTCTTGCCTATTGTTACAAAACAGATTGACAAATATTAATCTGTTATAATACAATAATAGCAACAAAACGTATTGGAGGATGACAAATGCTAGGAAAAATCACAGAATTTTTTAGAAATTTGCCTTCAAAAAAATGCACAAAATGTGGAAATGATTTAATGGAACAACACGAGTGTTACGGTAATGAATGTGAGGAATGCTCACAAGTAAGTTATCTTAAATAAGGTAATAAATTGAATTAAAAAGCACTTTTTTCCTCCGTCGTCAGTTGGAGTCAAAAGTGCTTTTTATTTTTTCTGAAAAATAGGTAAAAAGGTAAAACCCTTGTCCTAAAAGGGTTTTTTAGTATTTTCATCTGATGAGTTTTAGTTCCGAAGGCACTTTTTATTGACTTGAATCAATAAAGGAGGTTCTAAATGTTCATTTTTTCAAACAATTTTGTATTTTCTTAATATAATTTAATCGTGGACGAACCTCTTTAATTTTAGTTATACTTTATTTCATATATTAAAACTTAATATGATGGGAATATTCCTTTAATGAATATGCTAGGGAGGAAATCTATGAAAAAATTAAAATTTGGATTAGCGACACAAATCCTAATCGGTCTTATTCTCGGTGTCGTTGTTGGGGCAATCTTTTTCGGTAACCCAGGCGTTGAGACTTATTTAAAACCAATTGGAGACTTCTTCTTAAGACTCATTAAGATGATTGTTATACCAATTGTCGTATCTAGCTTAATTTTAGGAGTTGCAGGTGCCGGTGATGGTAAAAAGGTAGGGAAGCTTGGTTTTAGAACCATTCTTTATTTTGAAATTATCACAACATTTGCGATTATCCTTGGTCTTGTGCTTGCTAACTTTGTTCAACCTGGTGCAGGCGTTGACTTTGGAAATACGGAAAAACAAGATATTAGCCAGTATGTTGAAACGGAAAAAGAGCAAAGCAGCAAATCAGTTGCTGATACGTTCCTTCATATCGTTCCAACGAACTTCTTCCAATCATTGGCGGAAGGTGATTTGCTTGCGATTATTTTCTTCACTGTGCTATTTGCTCTTGGCGTTTCTGCCATTGGTGAACGCGGCAAACCAGTGCTCGCCTTCTTTGAAGGTGTATCACACGCCATGTTCCATGTCGTCAATGTTGTGATGAAAGCTGCACCATTTGGTGTCTTCGCACTCATTGGCGTGACTGTATCAAAATTTGGTCTTGAATCTCTTATTTCATTAGGTAAGCTTGTAGGTCTTGTTTATTTTGCGCTCGCTCTCTTCCTTATCGTTGTATTCGGAATTATTGGAAAGATGATTGGCGTCAATATTTTCAGATTTCTTGCTTACATGAAAGACGAAATGCTTCTTGCCTTTAGTACATCAAGCTCTGAAACAGTTTTACCAAGAGTCATGGATAAAATGGAGCGCATTGGATGTCCGAAGGGAATTGTTTCTTTTGTTATCCCAATCGGTTATACGTTTAACCTGGACGGCTCCGTCTTGTATCAAGCGATTGCTGCGCTTTTCCTTGCACAGGTATATGGCATTGACCTCACGATCGTCCAGCAGCTCACACTTGTTCTTGTGCTGATGGTGACATCTAAAGGAATGGCTGCCGTTCCTGGTACGTCCTTTGTTGTATTACTCGCCACATTAGGAACGATTGGTGTTCCTGCTGAAGGTCTTGCATTTATTGCAGGTGTGGATCGTATCATGGATATGGCGCGAACAGTTGTTAACTTAACAGGAAATGCACTTGCAGCTGTTGTGATGTCTAAATGGGAAGGGCAATATGACCCTGAAAAAGGACATCGCGTGATGACTGGACAAGATGTACCTGAACCGACACAGCTTTCAAGCTAATGAAAAAGAACCCCAATAAATGGGGTTCTTTTTTTATACTGTGATTAAGGATGATTGCACGTAGTGATAAAGAAGATTCGCTGTATGGACAAGGGAATCTTCATGCGTTCGTTCAAAAGCATGCGAGGAATCGATCCCTGGACCAATCAGTCCATGAATGATATCATGCCCTGCTCGAATCGCTGCTGATGCATCAGAGCCGTAATAAGGGTAAATATCTAAACGGTAATCTATGTTGTTCTCTTCTGCTAATGCAGCTAAATGCTTGCGTAATCCATAATGATAAGGACCGCTTGAGTCCTTCACACAAATAGACACGCTGTATTCATCTGTTGATTGACCATCGCCGATCGCTCCCATATCGACAGCAAGATATTCCACCGTTTCTTCGGGAATATTGGAGTTACCTCCGTAGCCAATCTCTTCATTATTAGAAATTAAGAAGTGCGTCGTATGCGGCAGTGTGATATTTTCCTTTTGAATGCGGTGGATGAGTCGTAGCAAAAGCGCTACACTTGCCTTGTCATCAAGGTGTCTTGATTTAATAAAACCTGATGACGTCACTTCCACTCTAGGATCAAATGAGATAAAGTCCCCTACTTGAATCCCAAGTGCTTTGACATCGTCTGCATTTTTCACCTTTTCATCGAGACGAATCTCCATATTTTCTTGGTTTCGTTTTGCTTTTCCAGCATCCGCATAGACATGAACGGACGTTTGATGCATAAGAATAGTACCTGTGTATGTATGACCTGTTGCTGTTTCAATTTCACAATATTCGCCTTCAATTGAGTTATATTGAAAGCCTCCAATGAGTGCAAGACGAAGCCGTCCATTTGATTTAATTTCCTTTACCATTGCACCGAGCGTATCGACATGTGCTGTCAGCATGCGGTGTTCCTTGTCATCAGTTCCTTTAATAGTAGCAATTAAGCCGCCCTTACGATTTCGTTTTGTCTCAATATTTACATCTTGTAAAAAGCGTTCAACAAAGCCGATCACCTTTTCTGTATTCCCTGACGGACTTGGGATCGATACGAGCTTTTGAATTAGCTGAACGGTTTCGTTTACTTCAGTAGTCATTCGGCATTTCCTCCTTTGTGTGAAAGCAATTCCTTCCATTAAAATATATCGCTTCGGGTTCAAGATGTCTAATTTCAAATCAAAAATCCTTCCTCTATCAAGAGAAAGGATTCATTGATTAAGCTTCGTCTTGTTTCATTTTTCTTACGTTCCAAGCAAAGTATGCAGTTGTTGCCGCCATCATGATGATCGCAACTGTACCGAGAATCGCTGCTTGGTGCCATAAATAGCTGTCATCACCGCTTGCAATGATCGTTCTAAATCCATTGATTGTATACGTCATTGGAAGCAGACTATGAATGACTTGGAAGAACTTCGGCACAAGCTCAAGCGGGAATGTACCAGCACTTGCTGCGAGCTGAAGAACTAAGATAATGACGGCAATGAAGCGTCCTGGGTTCCCCATTGTTGTTGCTAGCAGCTGAATAATCGCTAAGAATGTCAGACTGACGACGATCGCAAAGAGATAGAATCGCCAGAGGCTTTCCACCTCAAGACCAAGCCCAAAGATGAGCATCGTACTTGCAATGACTGCTTGAAGGATACCGACAAGTAGAAGCACGCTATATTTGCTGACAAACCATTCAAACGCATTTCTAGGGCGGCCAGCAGGGTCTTTCATTGGGAATACGACGGTGAGCATTAGAGCCCCAACAAAGAGTCCCATGGATAAAATATAAGGCGTGAGCCCTGTTCCATAATTATCAATCTTCTTCGCTGTATCATTTTCTGTTTTAACTGGGCTAGCAATCATATTGTAATTGTCTTGCCCCGCATCAATTTCTCCTGTTTCATCAGCGGCGCTTTTCAATTTATTGGACAGCTTACCTGTACCGCTCTTTAAATCTCCCAATCCTTTATCAAGCGATTTTGAGCCTTCGGCAAGCTTAGATGTATTGCTTTGGATATTTGTTGAACCACTTTCCAGCTTATTTAACGCTGCGCTCAGCTGGCTTGATCCATTCGCAAGCTTATCCGCACCGCTTTTCGCTGTATCAAGCTTTCCATTTGCTGTTTGCAGGCCATCTTGTAATTGGCCTTGACCTGTTTGAAGCTTCAGTGCACCTTGATACAATTTATTCGTACCAGACGTCATTTGGTCGATCGCATTTTGTATCGCAACTGTAGATGTGTACAGCTGTTCTGTTTTCTCTGGCAGCTGTTTGACTTGCTGCAACTGCGCTTTTGCAGATGCAACTGCTTGTTGAACCTCACTTGCATCAGGCAGTTCCTGCAAGGCCGCTAAGCTTTGTTCGAGTCCAGACAGATCAGGCAGTTCGATTTTAGGCAGACTGTCAAGCTGATCCATTGCCGCCTTTTTCTCTTCATCTGTCATGGAGCTGTTTTGGATAATGCTTTTTACATTAGCATCTCGATTTGATAGTGCTTCTTTTAATGAAGCAAGTTTTGTACTGAACGTTTTTGCGTCTTCTTTCACCTGATCGAGTTTAGGCGCCATCTTCTCTAAATTCGCTAATTCTGGTGACGACAAGACTTTTTCTACTGCTGCAATTTTTTCCGAAAAGGATTGGGCTTTGTTGTTTAGCTGCTCAATGCCTGCTGTGAATTGCGGCATTTTAGAAGCGAGCTGCTGATGTCCTTCTCGGCTTGTGTTTAATCCTTCGGTTAATGTATCAATTCCTGTACCAAGCTCTCCAAATTTCTGATCAATGGTTTGATAGCCTGTTAGGAGCTGACCAAGCCCACTGTCTAGAGACTGTATGCCTGTGTTCAGTTCACCCATTTTCCCTGCGAACTGATGAACACCTTCGCTATAGGTTAACGTACCTTCAGCCAATTTGGCTAAGTTGTCTTTTAATTTCGTACTGCCATCTTTTGCGCTTTTTGTTCCGTCATCAATTTTCTTCGCGCCATCGCTTGCTTGATCTAATCCTTTTGCAATCGTTTTGAAGTTATCAAAGATGACCTCGGCATAATTTTTTGTGACTTCTTTTGAAACCGAATCTTTTAATTTGATAATGGCATTATTCGCAATTTGTGACGCCGCATAGTTGGCGCCTGGATTCGTATAATATTTCAGATTCGATTTTTTCGGATGTTTATCTAGCACTGTACTTGCATTTTTCGAGAAATTCTTTGGTATTTCCACCACGAGGTAATAGTCCTCGTTATTTAATCCTTTTATAGCCTTTTCATGACTATCGACAAAGTTCCATTTGAAATTATCGTTTTTCTTTAATTCCTTTACTAAATCATCGCCGACTTGAAGGGTTTTCCCGTCATAATGACTGCCTTCATCCAAGTTGACAACCGCTACAGGCAATTGATCAACTGTACCATAAGGGTCCCAGTATGCTTTTAAAAATACACCACTGTAAATCAGCGGAATAAATAAGACAGCTAAAATCGGGATCAGTAGTTTTTTGCTCGTTACAATGTCCTTCCATTGATTCCGAATTAAATTCATTGCTGTTTTCCTCCCATAGATGAATGACTAAATATAAAATTTGGTCATTTGAACTCAAAAAAATTATGTTGTTGCAGATAGTCCTTTTAAGACATAAAGCTCCAGCGATTCGGCTACCTCTTCTTTTGTTAAAGGCTCGTATCGCTTTTCCCAATCAAAAATCAGTGCAATATATAGTTTCACCATCACAAATGCAGTCAATTCAGGATCACAAGGCTTAATGTCGCCTTTATCCATCGCTTCTTGCACTTTCATTTTGATATAGCGAATGATCATCTGCTCCATTTTTTCGATCATTTCCTTGACCGCTGACGTGCCAAGCTCTGCATTTTCCTGAAAAATCTTAATTGTGAGCTGGTGGTTTTTTCGAAATTCTAAAATTGCAAAGAGTGCTAAGTGAAGGTTTTCAGAGAAACTATTCTTCTCATCAATTGCCTCATCCGCAATTTTCCTCATCTCTAGTAAAAGGGATGTGAAAATTTCATCAAACAACTCTTCTTTGTTTTTGAAAAATGTATAAATGGTTCCTTTTCCGACGTTGGCAAGCTTTGCCACAAGGTCCATTGTGGTCGCTTTATACCCGAATTGAGTAAATGCTTTCGTCGCACCCTCTAAAATCATTTGTCTCCTATCAACACTCATGTTCTCACTCCCGAAATGACTATTTGAACGTTTTGGTCATTAAGTACAGAAAGTAATATACCATATCCTTTTCCCCAGATGCAACAACTTTGTTCACATTTATAATTCCCAACTCTTTTTGAATGATTCGAACATGAAAAACTCCCTTTCCATGACAGAAAAGGGAGTTGTTTTTTATGAAAATAGATACGATACAGCCTCTGAGATGGCGGCTTTTCCTTGATCAATACAATCAGGGATTCCAACACCTTCAAATGCAGCACCTGTGATATAAACACCAGGATATGATTGCTTAAACGTTTCTCGCATGTTCGAAATAGCTTTCTGATGACCGACGTGATATTGCGGCATACTTGTCTTCCAGCGAGTCACTGTCGTCAATTCTGGATCTGCTTTAATATCCATGATTTTCTTTAAATCTTCTAGCACGATGCTGACGATTTGACTGTCTGACTGCTCGACAATCGATTCGTCACCAGCTTTTCCGACATACGCACGCAATAGCGTTTTTCCTTTCGGAGCGGTATGCGGCCACTTTTTGTTTGTCCACGTACAGGCCGTAATAGAGAAATCACTGTTTCTTGAGATAACAAAACCAGTGCCGTCATATTCATTATGAACATCCTCTTCTTTAAAACCGAGTGCTACTGTTGCAACAGAAGTAGAGGTCATGTCATGCAAATACTCTAGCCCTGCTTCTTTAGGAAACATGGAATAAATCGATTGATGCGGCGTCGTGACAATGGCTGAATCGGCAAAAAGCGTTTGACCGCTGTCTAATTGCAAGCCATAGCCTCCATCCGTTTTTTCAATCTGTTTTACTTTTGTCCCTTTATACACCTTTGTCAGCTTGAGCTTACTTTCTACTGCTTCCACAAGCGACTGCAACCCTTGATTGATCGTTTGGAACTGTCCTTGTTTTTTCGCAGTCACCTGCTGCGCTTTCGCATGCTGCTGTGATTTTTTCATCCCAAGAATCAAACTGCGATGCTGCTGTTCTGTTTGATAAAATTGCGGGAAGGTGGACATTAAGCTCAGGCGGTCAATATCCCCTGCATAAATGCCTGATAGAAGCGGTTCAATTAAATTCTCAACGACCTCATCACCCACACGTCTTCTAAAAAATTCACCAAGCGACTGATCTTCGGTCTGCTTGCTTTTTGGCAACACGAAATCCATCGCCGCTCTTGCTTTTCCCGCAACTGAAAAAAGACCAGTTGTAATAAATGGGCTGATTTGAGTTGGAATGCCCATAACAGCACCCTTTGGCATCGGGTGAAGCTTTTCATTGACCAGTACATACGCTTGCCCAGTTTCATTATTGACGAGCTGATCGGACAGACCGACATCTTTCGCAAGCTGCGGCCCACTGACCTTTCTTTCTAAAAATGAATCAGGTCCACGTTCAATGATGTAGCCGTCTTTATATAATGTTTGTATTTTTCCACCTAGCCTAGGGCTCGCTTCAATAAGTGATATTTGAATCGGAAGACCTTTTTCTTCGACTTCCTTTTCCAAATAGAAGGCGGCGGCTAAACCAGTGATGCCACCGCCAATGATGACAAGGTGTTTTTGATTGTCATGCATAGGATCGCCTTCTTTTATATGATTACTTGCTTTCGTCAAGCTTCTTTAATACGACTGTTGCCAGAGCATCAATAAATGCTGGTTTCGCATTTGGCATTTCTGGACGATAGTAGGCTGCACCAATTTCATCTGTCACGACTTTACATTCATAATCGTTGTCGTATAACACTTCAAGATGATCAGCGACAAAACCAACAGGCACATACACGAATGTTTGATAGCCTTTTTGTTCAAATAAGTCCCGCGTTAAGTCTTGTACGTCTGGTCCAAGCCATGGATCCGGCGTATTGCCTTCACTTTGCCAGCCAATTTCATAGTGTTCGATTCCCGCACCTTCTGCAATCATTTTGGCAGATTGTGCAAGCTGATCAGGATATGGATCTCCTGCTGCAATAATTTTTTCAGGAAGGCTGTGTGCAGACACAATAAGTACCGCGGAATCTCTTTCCTCTTGACTCATTGATGCATACGTATCCTTCAATTGCTTCACCCAATAGTCCACAAACTTCGGCTCATCGTACCAGCTTTCAACAGACGTAATCTGTAGATTGCCAAGCTTGTCTGCCTCATCTTGTGCACGTTTGTTATATGATTTCACACTAAAGGTAGAGAAATGCGGCGCTAAAACGATACTCACAGCTTCTGTCATGCCGTCCCTGTGCATGTCAGCAACTGCATCCTCGATGAAAGGCTCGATATGTTTTAAGCCAATGTACACATGAAATTCAATGTCGTCTTGAATGTCATTCAAGTGCTCACACAAACCATGTGCCTGCTGCTCTGTAATTTTTGATAAAGGAGAAATACCGCCGATTGCCTTGTATCGATCCTTTAAATCTTGCAGCATTTCCGGCTCCGGCTTTCTGCCTCTACGAATATGTGTATAATAACGCTCAATGTCTTCTTCTTTATATGGGGTGCCATATGCCATGACAAGAAGCCCCATTTTCTTTTTCTCCACAACCAACACTCCTTCAGATCAATTGAAATAGTTTAGATGGATGATTTTTTATGTGTAGCTGAATAGTCGTGAATAAAATCGGTCAGCTTCTTTAACGTATCTGGTGAAACATCTGGAAATACCCCATGACCTAGGTTAAAGATGAAGTGATCTGATTTCATCCCTTGATCTAATATGTCTTTTGCTCTTTCTTCAATGACTTCCCAAGGAGAAAGTAAGATCGTTGGATCAAGATTTCCTTGTAACGTTTTTGTGAGCCCTTCTTTTCGCGCTTCGTCTACACTCATACGCCAATCAAGTCCAACGACGTCTAGCGGCAGGTCATGCCAATCTTTCACGAGATGGCTTGCACCAACTCCGTACATGATCATTGGTACATTTTCACTCTTCAACTCTGTGAAAATTCGCTGCATGACAGGTTTAATGAATGTCCGGTAGTCTGCTGCATTTAAAGCGCCCACCCATGAGTCGAAGATTTGAAACGCACTGACCCCTGCTTTTACCTGCGCGCGTATGTACGTGATCGTCATATCAGCTAATTTGTTCATGAGCAGCATCCATGTCTCAGGCTCACTGTACATGAGCGCTTTTGTTTTATGATAGTTTTTAGACGGGCCGCCCTCAATCATATAGCTAGCCATCGTAAATGGTGCACCAGCAAAACCGATGAGCGGTACATTCAGCTGCTCCTTCGTTAAAAGCTGAATCGTATCAAGCACATATGGCAGGTCTTCTTCAGGATGAAGTTCCCCAAGACGTTCGATATCTGCTTTTGTCCGAATCGGTGAATCAATGACAGGTCCAATGCCATTTTTAATTTCAACGTCCACTCCAATAGCTGGAAGCGGGGTCATAATATCTTTATATAAAATCGCGGCATCTACACCATATTGTTCTACAGGAAGTCGTGTTACATAAGCACATAGCTCTGGCTGATGCGTAATTTCAAATAGCCCGTACTTTTCTTTAAGGGCACGATATTCAGGCTGTGAGCGTCCTGCCTGCCTCATATACCAAACTGGTACATGGTCTGTTTTTTCCCCTTTGCACGCCTTTAAGAACGTGTCATTAAAAGCCTTCGTTTTTCCCATTACCTTTCATTCCACCTTTCGCCTTACACTCTCTTTGTATAAGGCTCAAACACTGCTTTTACTATACCGCTTTTTCAAGGCACGGTATACTAAACCGGCTCATTGTTCAAAAAATCGCCGAATATTAACGTCCAAAAGCCTCTGGCTTGACATATGGACTGCCTTCTCCTTCTTCTTGCGTTTGGGTATTATATGGAACCACCTTATACTCCGCATCTGAAAACACATTGGCATACGGCATTGTGTAGCTGCCTACGCCTGTCACTGAAACGATCAGCGTCTCGTTTCCATTCCTCTTTTCATAA
The DNA here is from genome assembly GCF_030209735.1 of Bacillus sp. lyk4-R2A-2. Taxonomy (NCBI): domain Bacteria; kingdom Bacillati; phylum Bacillota; class Bacilli; order Caryophanales; family Bacillaceae; genus Bacillus; species Bacillus sp. lyk4-R2A-2. The sequence continues at coordinate 118,393 of NZ_JARVRK010000004.1, read as the reverse complement.
ATACGGTATTCAACGCGTTTATCCTCCTGCTTGTCCCAAGACAGCTCTAATGTAAACAATCCTTTGATTTTAAACGCATAGCGGGCTTCAAATCCAGAAAGTCCTTCTAAATGAATTGGTGCTTGAAGTTCTTTAATCCCCTCTGGTTTTTTAAACGTTTCATTCGTTATTTGGGCTGCCGTTAAAATATCCTTAAACAGCTGCACTGGGTATTGACTTCCGCCAGTTAAATAGTGACTGTTATCGGTTTTGTCATACCCCATCCAAATCGCACCCGTTGTACTTGGCGTATAGCCGGCAAACCAAGCATCTTTTGTTGCACCCTTCACACCTGAATATGTGGTCGTGCCTGTTTTACCTGCTAAATCTCCAGCATATGAACCGCTCTGGGCTGTTCCGCCTTTGACGACTTGCTGCAGCATTCTTGTCATATTCCAAGCATTCTGCACGCTAAACACTCGTTCTGGCTTACTACGGTTTTTCTCTACCGTTTCTCCTTCATCATTGGTGATTTTCTGAATGAAGAAAGGCTTTTGATATACGCCTTCGTTTGCAAATGTGTGGAAAGCTCCTGCGATTTGAAGTGGAGAAACCCCTTTTTCTAAACCGCCAAGGGCTATCGCAAGTCCTTGATCCGAAATATCGATTCCCATTTTCTCGAGATATGTTTTCGAAGTATCAATACCAAGCTGGCTTAATGTCCACACCGCTGCTGTATTCTTACTTTTCATGAGGGCCTCCACCATCGTGACCTTGCCTTCATACTGTCCATCGTAATTCTTTGGTGAATAACCGTCATAGCTTTTTTCTTCGTCTTCAAGCAGGGAATAAGGTCGGAATTTTTTCTCCTGCAGCGCAGGTCCATATACCGCGATCGGCTTGAAAACAGATCCAGGCTGTCTAACAGCGGTCACCCTGTTATAACCCCTCGCTTGATATTCTCGTCCTCCAATTGCTGCTTTTACTCCGCCTGACTCATTATCAATAAAGATGGCACTGCTTTCAGGAGAACCGCTTTTTCCCGGGAAATAACGGTTGTTTTTCATCGCATCGTAGGTGACCTTTTGCAGATTCATATCAATCGGAACTGTTATAGTATAACCACCTTGAAGCAATTGTTCATGTGAAATGGCATACTCTGATTCTGCTTCCTTAATGATAAGATCGACATAGCTATCGACCCAAGGCGTTTCTGATTTCTTTTTTAAATGAATGCCTAGTGTTCTCCCTTTTGCTTCTACTGTTTCTGTTGATGATAAATATCCTTGCTCATTCATTAAGTTAAGAATCGTGTCCCGCCTTTGTTTATTTTTATCAGGGTGTAAAACAGGCGAGTAAGTAGACGGCGCCTTTGGCATCGCAGCGAGTGTAGCCCCTTCGCTGACCGTTAAATCTTTCACATCTTTACTAAAGTAATAATTGGCTGCTGCTTGGATACCGTAGACGCCATGACCGAAGTAAAGCTGATTCAAATACATTTCAAGCAGCTTATCCTTTGAATAATCTCTTTCTAAATTAATTGCAATGATGACTTCTTTTGTTTTTCGCAGAAAGGTTTTGTCATTTGTGAGAAAAATATTTTTTGCGAGCTGCTGAGTAATTGTACTGCCGCCCTCTACCTTTCCACCTGCTAATATATCTCGATAAACCGCCCTTGAAATTGACTGCGCATCAATTCCATGATGCTCATAAAACCGCTTGTCCTCGACAGACACAAAGGCTTTTGCTACTTTATCAGGTACATCCTTTATTGACACAGGGTCCCGATTTTCTGAATACATACTTGTGAGTTCTTTTCCATTCCGATCAATGATTTGGGATGAAGCGTGAAATACAAGCTTCTTTTCATCTATGACATAATGTCCTAAAAATAAAATGGTCAGATAGCCAATAAATGAGAGTACGATTGTACTTCCTGCAATGACTAATGGAATGATTATCTTCTTTTTCTTCAAATTAGGTCACCTCATTCCTTTATACGGATAGTATGGGATGTATTGCTTCATAATATGTTTTATGGATTGACTACCAAAGAATTATATATCATTCTTTTGTTATACTATCAAGCGGGAGGCGGTTTAGATGAATGTCTATATAACCTATGGAACAGCAGATTTTTTGCATAAAATCGCAAAGAAACACGATCAGGAAAATCTGCTTTATATGGTCGGAAAAGAACAAGCAGCTCTTTTCCATGAGACGGAGGGCGAGACTGTTTTTAAAGCCCCTCATGCCTATGATGTGATTTATGCGAAAGGTGAGCTAGTCCAACCTGGCTTCGTCACCTTGAATCATATCCCTGTGAAGCTTGAAAGCAGAGCACTGTTTGAATCTACTTTTCAGAAGAAGACGAACATTTCAGAACATCAGCGGGGCTTCCAGGCTCTTCGTGTTTTAAGACCGAAAAAAGATGAAGAAGTGTATTTGATTATGACACTCTGGGAATCAGAGGACTTATTTGAAGACTTTCAAGAATCAGAAGCATTCTTTCAGCCAAACGATGATACTGGCTCCATCTTCTCTCGTCCTGCTTATCTCACATCCTATCATGCCGTTACAGACAATTAAGGAAGTGCTGCTTTCAGCACTTCCTTTTTTTATGAAAAAAAGCCCAATCGCTGGGCTCTTCATTTTATCGTCGTGATGTCAGCTCGTACCGATGAATGATCGGCTGAAGTACATAGAAATTCAATAGGATCCATCCTAATAAGATCGGCCACTTCAACATGGGTGAAGCCCCTTTCAATTGAATGAGCATCACCAATAGCGGAATCAAACAGATCATGAAAAAACTCATTTTTGATACAAAGGTTTCTTTGATTTGATGCCGACAGCTTGGACACATCATCATTTTCGTATGTGATAAATGAAACTTTTCAACGAAAGAAAACGCTTTTGAACAATTTGGACAGCTTCCCAATACAATTCCTCCCTTTCTCCGCTTCATAGCACCTTCGACTTTTATGTAAAATGACCTATTGATGCGCATACGACATTCTCTTCTGTTGAAAGATTCTAACAATTACCATACAATCAGTAAAAGAGCATGAAGGAGGTTTTCAAATCAATGACAATATCCACTTTACAAAAAAGCATCAATGAACGTCTTGATGAACATTATGAGGAAATGGTTGAAATTAGACGCCATCTCCACATGAATCCTGAACTTTCTTTCCAGGAAGAAGAAACAGCCGCTTTCATCGCCAGCTACTATGACAGATTACATATACCAACACGTACACAGGTGGGCGGTCATGGTGTACTCGCCTTTATCGAAGGAGCTTCTTCGGGCCCGACGATTGCCCTCAGGGCTGATTTCGATGCGCTTCCTATCCATGATGAAAAGGAAGTGTCTTACAAATCGACAAAGCCCGGTGTGATGCATGCCTGCGGGCACGATGGACACACAGCGACACTACTTGTCTTAGCGAAAATTTTGAATGAGCACCGTGATCAATTAAAAGGGAAAATCGTCCTCATTCATCAGCATGCAGAAGAATATGCGCCAGGCGGTGCAAAACCAATGATCGAAGACGGCTGCTTAGACGGTGTCGATGTCATATTCGGGACGCATCTTTGGTCTCCAGAGCCTTGTGGCACGGTTCTTTATAAAAGCGGAAACTTTATGGCAGCTGCCGACCGCTTCTCTATCCGAGTTCAGGGGAAAGGCGGACACGGCGCCCAGCCTCACTTAACGAAAGATGCTGTACTTATCGGTTCACAAATCGTCACAAACTTGCAGCAAGTCGTTGCCCGTAAAGTCAATCCAGTTGATTCTGCTGTTGTATCTGTTGGAGGTTTTGTAGCAGAGAATGCTTTTAACGTCATTGCAGATTCTGCAGTTTTGACTGGTACTGCACGGTCCTTTGAAGAAAGTGCACGACACACCATCGAACGAGAAATTGAACAGGTCGTAAAAGGGGTGTGCGACATGCATGATGCCGGCTACACATATGAATATGTGAGAGGATATCCTGCTGTTAAAAATCATCCAAAGCCAACTGAATATATTGCTGACATCGCAAAACAAACAGATGGTGTCACAGAAGTAAAAGAAGCGGAAACCCAAATGGGCGGAGAAGATTTTGCTTACTACCTTCAGCATGTCCCTGGTACCTTCTTTTACACAGGCGCCATGCCGGAAAACAGCGAAGACGCGTATCCCCATCACCACCCGAAGTTTGATATCAACGAAAAAGCAATGCCTATCGCAGCAAAGGTACTCGCCCGTGCTGTCCTTTCCTACGATGAATAAAAAAAGCCGCTGGCAAACAGCGGCTCTAGATTAAAGACAAAGGGTTTTAGCCCTTTGTCTTCTTTTCAGTGTGATAGAAAACCTTTGCAGTCTAGGAAGGGCGAGCACTGGCGCGGAGCGAATTTAAAATTCGTGAGCACCAAGCGTGCAGACCTGACAACGAATGCGAGGGTTTGTCTACACGCTGAAGCCGCTGGCAAACAGCGGCTTTTCTATTTCATTTCTTTCAACACCCGTAAGTGAAACACATGACGAGCGACATCTCCGAGCTGTCCTGTCAGATGATGATTTGCCACACCGCCAACAGCGGCTCCGACAATCGGCATTAATTGAAACAGCTTCACTAGGTCAATGTAATCTCGATACTCCTGCTGAAAGCTGTACCAATCCATTTTCTCACGGCTCGTTTCCCAATCATCAATGATGCTCATCATTTTTTGACGATGTGTACTGCCAGAAAAGGCGAGTTGAAATATACAGAGCAAAAAGAGTCTTTCCTCTTTTTGAGACAAATCAAAGCCATAAATACATGCCAGTTCATAAAGACATTTCATCTTGATGCTAAGCAGCAGCGGAAAGTCTGCCATACCGAGCAAAATACCACCTGCACCTGTTCCAATTCCTTCGATCGCAGCTGCCTTTTGATAGTACTTCACTTTCTCCTTTGCCAGTTCATTTCGCTCAATGATGGATAATTGCTCGTCAATGACTGAAAATGAAGTGAAGTGAGATCCTGATACGGTGGATTCAACCATTGTTTTGACCGCACTTGTGATGACTTGATGAAACCTGGCAGGGATTCGGCGGTTCACCTGCTGCTGAACTCCTTTTGAAAACCGTTCGATCTTTGAAGGTTTTCTTAAAAAACGCGTTTGAAAAAGAATGGCTTCTTCATATAACTCCCGTTCAGCTGCATTCATCCGGTCCCCTCCTTGATGTCATCATACGCTCGCTGTCAGAAACATATCTCTGCTTATCGCATCTTTTTTAATCGACTGAGTACGTAAGGCTTGAAGAGGACAAGCACAAATGCCAGTGAAATCAGAAGGGCAAGTCCACTTCCCTGCCATCCTCCTGCCGGTAGTACTGAACAGCTCAGCAATATCGATTGGATGATGAGCACGTTACGGACGAGAACAAAAAAGCTCCGATCCTTTTCTTGCTGAGCAACAGGATAAAGTGCCTGTAATGAAAGATGGGCAAAGTGCTTCGTTAACGGCACAAGCTGGACACCTGTGATGAACACGGTGAACAAGACAAGTAGCGCGCCCACCCAGCCTGCTGCACCTGTATACAAAATAATCAGGACAAACACGGCCGTTAATCTAAAAACGAGACCAAAATAGTCATTTGAGCGTACAAACGCCCTCACATACATATAAGAAAAAGTTTTACGCTGGTCATACGGAACAAACTGTAAAAGCCAGTCCATATAAGCTCTTCTTTTCACCTGTTTCTTTAAATGAGGCACATCTGTAAATAAATTGGCCAAACGATAAAAACGCTGTTTTCGTTTTAATTCGTCAGAAATATGCAATTCCCATTGAAAAGGCTGCTTTTTGACTGCATTGGTTAAGTAAACGAGATAGACACCATAGATGAGATAAAAAACGATTGCGATTGCATAAGATGCCTGTAAAACGGTATAGATTAAAATCATATTCAATAGAAAACGAAGGAATGCATCAAGCCATCTCATCTGTTTTCCTTGAAAATACGTCATTCTCCATTGAATCGCTGTATTCAGACCCTTGATCAAAATCATTTGCGCCAATATAAGCACATACATCTTGATGCCGCCTGAAGACACCGCCGAATAAAGCGGGAGTGCGACAATGGATACGGCAATGAGAGGAAACAGCTGAGAAATGAAGCTAAAGTTAAAAGCTTGTTTTAAATAAGGCTCCATCTTCCCTTCCAAAGGAAGCAAAAACACGAGATCTGCTTCTTTGATCAACGTCCGCACGTAAGAGCTTGTCAGCACCAATGAGAAAACAACTGCCATGACCCAGTAGGAAGGAAAATGAGCTGGAATTTGTTTGAGCCAGTTACTATACCAGCTCGCTCCGCCTGCAAGGAAAAAAATGAGCACAATGACAAGATGATCATTGAACATGTATTTTAAATATTTTCTTGTATCTTGTATGTGTTCCGCTAACCGGGATTTCCAAATGCTTTGCGTCGTTTTACTCATAGCTTTCTTCCTTTGTTAATTCCAAATAAAGATCATCGAGTGTCGCATCTCTCATATTGAACTGTTCTCTCAGCTCTGTCAGTGTTCCTTTCGCTCTAATTTCCCCTTCGTGCAAAATAATAAAGGAATCACAATAGCGTTCAGCTGTCGCCAAGATATGCGTTGACATCAGGACACTAGCGCCGTTTTTCTTTGCAGCATTCATCCGTTCAAGCAGTGCATTAATCGCAAGAGGATCAAGCCCTAAGAACGGTTCATCGATGATATACAGTTCCGGTTCAACAAGAAACGCACACATAATCATGACCTTCTGCTTCATTCCTTTTGAAAAATGAGCAGGGAACCACTTCAAACGTTTCTCCATTCGAAATTCTTTCAGCAATGACGGCAGACGCTCATCTAATTGTTCCTTTGACAGTCCGTAAGCCATCGCTGTCAGCTCTAAATGCTCTTTTAAAGTTAATTCTTCATATAATACAGGTGTTTCTGGAATAAACGTAAATTGCGAACGATACGCCTCTTGATCATCTTGAAGGGTTCGTCCATTCAATTCAATAACACCTTTATGCGGTTTCATGAGTCCGATGATATGGCGAATGGTTGTGCTTTTCCCCGCCCCGTTTAAGCCGATGAGACCGACGATTTGATTTCTTTCTAATTCAAATGAGATATTTTTTAGAACGGGATTCTTCGTATATCCACCCGTTACATCTTTTACAGTGAGAAGGGACATGAATTCGTTCCTTTCTTTCGTTTTTCCTTTATAGTAACAAAAACGAAAGGTAATTTGAAATGTTTACCTATAGACAAGTCAAGAATAAAAAATAGGCATCTTGGTCATCATAATGTATGTAGAAGAAATGAACTTGATGACCAATAAGTAAATGAGGTGTTTGTTAAAGGCAAAGAACCGCATGACAAGTTGGTTTTTCATCTAAAAACCTTAGCTTCTGTTTTGCTTCACTGATTCTTGATTTTTGTGTCCTATACAATATGTATACGACAAACCAAAACGTCAAATGAGGTGTTTACGGCAGAAATAGCAGGCATATGAATTCTTTATTTCAGTAAATAGAGAATTCAAAAGGCATATCGAATGAAAGCATCAGCATTTCTTCTGCAGGAGCAGGATGAGCGACCAAAGGAGTTCGCTTGTCCTGTTTTCTTTTTTGCTCATTTTTGTGATACGATGAAGGAAAATGAATGAGGAGTGACATGACGTGAGCGATTGTATTTTTTGCAAGATCATTGATGGAGACATTCCATGTGCAAAAGTATATGAAGACGAGCATGTATTGGCTTTTCTAGATATTAGCCAAGTAACAAAAGGGCATACCCTTGTAATCCCAAAAATACATAAAGAAAACATCTACGAAATGACACCAGAAGTGTCTAATCACTACTTCCAAGCGATTCCGAAAATTGCAAGAGCCATCAAACAGGAATTTGAACCCATTGGATTAAACCTTTTAAACAACAACGGCGAAAAAGCCGGACAATCTGTGTTCCATTACCATATGCATATCATTCCGCGCTACGGCAAAGGCGATGGCTTTGGTGCCGTATGGAAATCACATCAAGATCAATACACGTCAGAGGATTTAAAAGAGATTTCTTCTGCCATCCACACGCGCCTTACCTCATCTTAATAGATGAGGTAAGATTGTTGACAAAGGGCTAAAATGATCTTTATTTTAGCCCTTTGTCTTCTTTTCAGCGTGATTGAAAACCTTTGAAGTCTAGGAAGGACGAGCACCGAAGCAGAGCGAATTTGACATTCGTGAGCACCAGCGCGCAGAACTGACAACGAATGCGAGGGTTTGTCTACACGCTGACCTCATCTTAATAGATGAGGTTTTTCTTATTTCTGCCCCCCTTTTATCCCCTCCATCTCTTAATAGTAAGATATTTAAAACGATTCAAATTTTTTGTCCAATTGCTTCAAATTTGTGATAGGATGGTTTTATCTTTTGATCCATTAACGCGAGAAATAGGGAGAGATTGTGATGAAGCGAACGACGAATTTTAATGCTGGTCCGGCGGCACTGCCGCTAGAAGTGCTTGAAAAAGCACAGGAAGAACTTGTTGATTTTAAACAAACTGGGATGTCTGTGATGGAGCTGTCTCATCGCAGCGGTGAATATGAAGAAGTCCACAATAAGGCAAAAGCACTGTTGGTGGAACTGATGGACATTCCTGAAGATTACGAAGTCCTCTTTTTACAGGGCGGAGCTAGCCTTCAATTTGCGATGATTCCGATGAACTTCTTACATGAAGGCGAAACGGCTCATTTCATTCAAACTGGCGCTTGGTCAGAAAAAGCATTATCAGAAGCAAAAGGGTTTGGTGAAACATCTGTGTTTGCTTCAAGTGAAGACGACAACTACTCGTATATTCCAGAAGTAGATGCCTCCGGTTTAACAGATGGCGCTTACTTACACATCACATCAAACAATACGATCTTCGGCACTCAGTGGAAAACGTTCCCTGGTACATCATTACCGCTCATTGCGGATATGTCCAGTGATATTCTCAGCAAAAAAATCGATGTTTCTCAATTTGATCTCATTTATGCTGGGGCACAAAAAAACCTAGGGCCTTCTGGTATCACGATTGTGATCGCGCGCAAACGTTTATTAGAAAAAGAGAAAAGCAGCACACCGAAAATATTAAAATATTCAACACACGCAAAAGCTGGCTCTCTTTATCACACACCACCGACTTTTGCGATTTATATGCTGTCTCTTGTCCTTGAGCATGTCAAACAGGCTGGCGGCGTAGAAGCAGCGGAAAAACGCAATGAACAAAAAGCAGGCATTCTCTATGACACAATTGATCAAAGCGGCGGTTTTTACAAAGGACACGCACGCACTGACAGCCGTTCGCATATGAATGTCACATTTACCCTTCGTGATGATGCGCTCACTGCTTCCTTTGTAGAGAAAGCAAAGCAGGAACAAATGGTTGGACTTGCCGGCCACCGTTCTGTCGGTGGATGCAGAGCATCTATTTACAATGCGGTATCGATTGAAGACTGCCAAAAGCTTGCGGACTTTATGAAAAAGTTCCAGCAAGAAAATGAGTAAAAAAGCTTTTCTATAGAGAAATAAATTTGTTATAATAACGAGAAATATAAAGTGATGACTCTTGCAATAAATGATGAGCCATATTATTGGAGAGTTCTAAGAGCTTAGCAGAGGAGAGCATAGAAATGAAAACAAAAGAATTAGTCATTATGTCATTGCTTGCAGCAATGGGAGCTGTTTTGCATACGATTTTCCCGCCCATCTTTTTCGGAATGAAACCTGATATGATGCTGGTTATGATGTTTTTAAGCATCATCCTTTTCCCAAAGGTACAGCATGTAGTGGTTATTGCCCTCGTAACAGGCGCCATTTCTGCATTAACAACAGGTTTCCCAGGCGGACAAATTCCGAATATGATTGATAAACCAGTAACAGCCTTTATCTTCTTAGCCCTTTTCTTATCTTGCATGAAGATAAAGAACAAAGTAGTGCTAACCGCTGTGTTAACTGCGATTGGAACCATCGTATCCGGCGTGATTTTCCTATCTGCCGCATTACTGATCACTGGACTGCCAGCTGCATTACCGGCACTTCTTGTAGGCGTCGTCCTGCCAGCAGCCGTGATTAATACCATTGCCATGGTATTTGTCTTCCCAATTGCTCAGTCCATTCTCAGACGTGCAAGAATGATAGAAGTTGCTTAACGAATAATCGAACCTCTTCATAATAGATGAAGAGGTTTTTTTCATACTTTTATAAAAGAAAAAGGGTCAGCAGCAAAATGAGGAGCGAAATTCCTGCACCTGCCGCACACACAAGTGCTTTTTGCTTTAATACATGTTTTGGCGGATAAGACCCTGCATACCCCAGCTGTCTTGCATAATGAATAGAACCACCTGTAAAAACGACACCGATACACGTAAAAACGAACAGAAAGACAGACAACCTTCTCCCCTCCCTTTTCTTCAAAAGTATGCTAAAATAAAGCAAGCTATGTATGGAAGTTCAATGAAGCTGATCGTCAGCTCAGAGAGAACATGCGAATGTGTAAAATTTGACTAGAGGTGATTTGAATGGCTAGTGGACGTTCTTTATTAACAGGATTATTTGTAGGCGGTCTCCTCGGAGGTGCGGCAGTGCTCCTGACGACTCCCTCTTCTGGCAGAGATGTGCGCGGAAAGATGAAAGATGGCTATGACAAATTCGAAGATACGCTGACAAGATTAAAAAGAGATGGACAGGCTTTAAAAGAGCAAATTGTTGAAACAGCAAAAGAAAGCGCAGAGGTCATTAAAGAAGTCGGAACTGAATTACAAACATCGATTCAGCAATGGCGTGAAGAAATCAAGCCTCACCAGCAGGACTTGCAAAAGGAAATTCAGGAAATTGAGGAAAAGCTCAAGCAACTGGAGAAAACCTTACAAAACTAATATACTCAAGAAAAAATATTCGTTTACAAAAGTGTGCGGGGTGCGTATCCCGCACTTTTTTTGTTGAAAAAAGGTTATTTTGTCAATGTTTTTCATGAGTTTTAAAAATTCTTGAATTTTCAGCTTTATTAATCTTTATTTTATTGGCATAATAGAATTACAAGAAAAAGAGAAGTAGGTGAAATGGATGAATCATTCGGAAAAGCCTTTCGATGTAAAAGAAGCACTTTTATTCAGTCAAAGAATGGCCCAATTGAGCAAAGCTCTTTGGAAATCCATTGAAAAGGACTGGCAGCAGTGGATCAAACCGTATAACCTAAATATCAATGAACATCATATTTTGTGGATTGCGTATCAATTAAAAGGAGCTTCAATATCAGAAATTGCAAAGTTTGGCGTCATGCATGTATCAACGGCGTTTAACTTCTCCAAGAAACTCGAGGAACGAGGATTTTTAAAATTTTCTAAAAAGTTAAACGATAAACGCAATACGTATATTGAGCTAACGCCAAAAGGCGAAGAGACATTCCATAAACTACTCGAAGATTATGACCCTGCACGAACTGGTATTGTCAAAGGTGCACAGCCGCTTCATGACATTTACGGAAAGTTCCCTGAGATTTTAGAAATGATGTGTATTATCCGAAACATCTATGGTGAGGACTTCATGGAGATTTTTGAGAAATCGTTTTCAAACATTGAGAAGGACTTTTTGGATGAGCGAGGAAAAGTCACGAAAAAACCTGAGGAACTTGAAGACTCAGCTGATGCAGCAGAAAAAGCGGCTAATAAAGCAAATCAAATTGTTTAATGATCTTTATAAATTCATTCATTAACGGCTGAAACAGCCCTTGATCACGCAATGCAAATATCGTCTCATGCACATCCAGCTTTTCAATTAACTGTCCTGCAAAAAGCGCAAGCATATCGTCAAACATGACGTAGCCTTGTGCTTTTTGCTTGTCCATTTCCTCTGAAAGCTCAGCACAAATACGCTCAATTTCCTGCGCCTCTTCTTTCGATACCCGCTGCCTGATCAATAATGCATAATATGGATAACGGCTCATATCGGTCGCCGTCAGCAAAAGTTCCATATAATATTCGAGCTGGCTCATTCGTTCCTCAATACTCATGTACGTTCCCTCTTTCTCTTAGTCTTTCTATTCTAGCCGAAATTACTCATTGACGAAAGAGACGAACCTCCCTCTTCTGTCTTTTTTTCTTGAAAAATCCAAAGTTTCCTCTCTTTATTCCATGTGAACACAACATTTTATTTTTTTTCATGAAAACCATTGATTTTTATCCTCAGGAAGAGTAAATTATCTTGAGATATTCAATTAGTTTTTTAAGATTGGAAGGATGAAAAATGAATTGTTGGAAAACCATTAATCTTGAAAAGGATTATGGTTATACAAGACTGCTGATTTCAGCCATAAGTCTTGCTATACTTTTTTTCATTACGGCTTTTTTATGTTTTCAACTGACTCATCCTGAAACGAGACTAAGCAGTCACAACGCACCGCTTTTTGCGATGCTTTTACTTGTGACATTGCTTGTCCACCGCGTGGTTCACTTGATCCCAGTGATGAAAAACAAGAAAAAAATGACGCTATTTAAACGCAATTGCTGGCAGCGTGTACCAAAGAACATCATGCTTTATTCACTTCTCAGTCCATTTTGTGTGATTTCACCGGTTTACTTTGTGTTAGGTGTGGCTTTTCCTATGTATGCACACTATTTTATCATCATCGCAAGTATTCATGCAGGCTATTGTTTGCCTGACTTTTTATTTGCATGGAAACTGCTCAAAGCACCTAAATCCTGCATCATCGATCAAGCCCAAGACGAGTTTGATATTTTAGTTGACCAAACATCCTCATCATGAGGTTTTTAAAGCCAACTTCTATCTTTTTCATAAAAAATTTGGTAATGTAGTATGGGAATAGCATAGAGAGGGGGGATCTCCGATAGTTTTATTTTACTTCATCGTCTTTGCCGCGTTTATTGTGTATTCAATAAACAGGCTTACTAATACATTATGCCTTGTCAGAGAGATTCCTGAAGAACGGCAAGATAAGGTGTTTCGCTTTATCAATGTATCGATACTGATCTTACTGATCTCATCATTTGTTGAAATTACCATATCTATTTAAGATCAAAGCAAAAGCTGCCAGTTTGAGGGCAGCTTTTTGTGTATATTCATTAATTAGCAAATCCAAGATGCACCGATAATGATCAATAAGATGAATAACACGACGACTAGTGCAAAACCGCCAGCGAAGACTTCTCCTCCCATGTAAAAAACACCTCCTGCCAGTTCTTCCTCTGTTCTAAGCTCAGTGTATGCTATAAAATTGAAAACGTTTAGGCACCTGTCATCGTTTGAAAAAAGAACCGCCCGCACGCATGGCAGGACGGCTCCTTTCTGTCACAGCAATTTAATTAATAAAGATATGCTGCACCAACGATGATCAGCAAAATGAATAGCACGACCAATAAAGCAAACCCATTAGAATATCCTGCTCCCATATAATTCAGCCTCCTTTTTGTGATCACTATATGTGTATGTAGCGCGCAAATTTTTGACTAGACGAATGCCCTCCCATTTGCATTTCTTTTTACAGCGTGTCACAATATGTTATGATACAAGCAATGATAAATAAATTGGAAAGATTAGGAGTGTTTTTTGAATGAAAAAAATGGCTTTAGCAGCTGTAACAGCAGTTAGTGTTTTAACTCTTGGCGCATGCAGTAGCGGTGATAAAGATGTCATCGCAACAACAAAATCAGGAGATGTCACAAAAGAAGAGCTTTATACGACTCTTAAGAAACAAGCAGGTGGAGATGCTTTAAATCTACTTGTTCAACAAAAGGTTCTTGCTGACAAATACAAAGTATCTGATAAAGAAATTGATAAGAAAATGGAAGAATATAAAAAGACACTTGGTGAAGATCGTTTAAAACAACTTCAAGATGAATTCGGAAAAGATTACATCAAAGATCAAGTGAAATATGAGCTGCTGACTCAAAAGGCTGCCAAAGCTAACATCAAAATCACTGATAAAGAAGTAAAAGCGTATTACGATGACCTAAAAGGGAAAATCCGCGCAAGCCACATTTTAGTAGCTGATAAGAAAACAGCTGACGAAGTGGAAAAGAAATTAGATAAAGGTGAAAAATGGGATGCTGTTGTGTCTGAATATTCAACTGATACCGCTTCAGCTGCACAAGGCGGCGATGTAGGCTGGTTCGCAAAAGAAGGTCAAATGGACGAGAACTTCAGTAAAGCTGCATTCAAACTAAAAGTGAATGAAATCAGCAAACCAGTGAAATCACAATTCGGCTACCATATCATTAAAAAGACCGAAGAACGCGGTAAATACGATGACATGAAAGCAGACTTGAAAAAAGAACTACTTAATCAAAAACAAGCAGACACAAATGAAATCCAAACGATCTTAAACAAATTGGTGAAAGATGCCGATGTGAAAGTAAAAGATAAAGAACTTGAAAACACATTCAAAGAAAAGTCTCAACAACCCGCACAAAATCAACAACCACAACAAAACCAATAATCACAAAAAATCCCTCTGCCGTGATCGGGCAGAGGGATTTTTATATCACCTGATTAAGCAATCGAGTGATCTTCTTGTGCCGCCGTATCTTGGGATCTTTTCATTTGCTGTCCCTGTCGTCTGCGCTCTCTTTCTTGCTCCATTCGCTCGATAAAAATTTCTCCTTCCTTTTCAATAAAGGATTGATCAATCTCTTGCTCCTCTTTGGCCGTTGTCATTAATTTATACGCACAGAAAATAATGCCAATGATACATGCATACACCCACCATGGAAAAAACAACATTTTTTCATCGCCTCCTTTTTTTCAGAACAGCTCTCTTCCTTTGTGTTACATGCTTATGCGAGAAGAAGACAAGTTATGAAAAAAACGCCCACATAAGCGGACGTTTTGACATGGTTATTCGTGAAAGGTTGGTTTATAAAATGAACGATTCTCTAGCGCAAAAATACGTTCTGTATATTCTCCTGGCTTCACATGCTCAAGCGCACGATCCATCATATTCATCTTCGCATCTAAATTATCAATATAGTGGAGAATTTCGGCTTCCTTCACCATTGGTGGTTTCGGGCTGCCCCACTCTCCTTTGCCGTGATGACTTAGTACTAAGTGCTGTAGAATCAGAATTTCTTCTGAATCAATGCCAAGCTCTTCAGCAGCTTTCGCAATTTCTGTCACCATAATCGAAATATGACCAATTAAATTGCCTTCCACAGTATAGGTGGTTGAGACTGGGCCTGAAAGCTCTTTGACTTTTCCTAAATCATGAAGAATGATGCCTGAATATAAAAGATCTCGATCTAGTGATGGATATAGATCCACAATTGATTTAGCCAAATGCAACATAGACACCACGTGATAAGCAAGACCAGAGACAAATTCGTGATGGTTTTTTGTCGCTGCTGGATAGTCAGCGAATTCCTGTCCATATTTTTTCAGCAAATGTCTTGTGACACGCTGTATATTAGGGTTTTTCATATCAAAGATATATTGCATAATCGTATCCATCATATCATGTTTTGGAATAGGAGCTGTTTCGAGAAAATCATCGATTCGAATTTGCTCATTTTCAGCAACAGGGCGTATATTCCTAAGTTTCAGCTGATTCCTCCCGCGATAATGATGAATATCGCCTACTACCTTCACAATGGTTTGTGCGGCATAGGTTTGTTCATCATTCTGCTTCGCATCCCATAGTTTCGCCTCAATATCTCCACTTTGATCTTGAAGAATTAACGTTAAAAATGGTTTGCCATTACTCGCAATCCCTTTAGTAGATGATTTAATTAATAAATGCAGGTCAACTTGTTCGCCGACATCATAGGTCATGATCCCTTTAGCCATTCAATAAAAGCTCCTTCCATGTTTCTGCTCATATAAGTATAACATAAGTCATTATTTGTCAATCATTCAACAACTAAACTCGTAACCTGTCCATCTTCTGCTGCTTGCTTCATATGCTCATGACAGGTGAAATAAAACAGCTGTGTTTCAAAACGTGTGAGCTCGTCCATCATCTCCAGCACTCTGCCTAGACGAACGTGATCGAAATGAACAAAGCTGTCATCCATCATAAACGGAAGCTGACAATCTTGCTGATGAGACAAAGCAAGCGCAAAACGAATCGCCAGATAGATCTGTTCACACGTTGCCTGTGAAAGCTCCTCAGGACGGAATATTCGTCCATCCATTCTTTTCACCATGAGCAAGTCATCTTCAGGTGAAAATAAAATCGCTTCATAACGATCATTTGTTAACGGTTGAATAAAACTAGAGGCTGTTTGAAGCAATGCAGGCAGCCTTGTTTCTTTATGCTCATTCAATTTTTCTCGTATGACAGAGCGGACAAGCTGAATGGCCGCCCATTTTTTTGCAAGGTGCTTCGCATGCTCCTGCTCTGCGACAAGCTGATGAGTCAAATCAGACACTGTTCCAGAAGCTTCTATTTGCCGGATTTCCACCGCTAGTTCTGCTAAACGCTTTTCCATATTCTCCGCATTCAATTGAACGTCATGAAGGTGCTGCTTTGCTTCTGCACACTCCTCCTCAAGGAGAGATAGTCCTTTATGAACAATCCATTCTTCCTCATCAAAACAACCGCTTCTATGAAGCTCTTGATTCAGCTGCTGCAGCTCAGAAAGCCGTTTCCGGTATTCTTTCGATAGATGAGAAAGCACTTGGTAATCTTCTTTGGACTCTGCTTCTACTTGACGAAAAAGCTCGTCAGTTTGTTTTTCGTAATATTGAATTTCACCTTCTAGTGTCGAGAACTGCTGCATCGCATGTTGAATGGATACATGTAATGACTGGCGTTCTTTTTCTCTTTTCGCCTCATCTTTCAATATCTCTTGAAAGGCTGAAATATTCTCCTGAATAGTTCCTTCCTTATTTTGAAGGAGACTGCTTAACGCTGAAACCTTGCGCTCATAAATCGATTGCTGATCGGAGAGCACATCTATTTCACGCTGAAGCTCCTCATATGCCGCTGTATTCATTTTTAATTGTTTTAGAATATGGAAGGCCTCTACTAGGAAAGAAAGCTCAGACGACAAGCCAAGCTGTCTCTTCTTTTCCTCTACTTGCTGCTGGACAGGCTCTAGCTCTAGCTCCCAGTCTTCATATTGCCGGATGATTCTTTCGTACAGAAGCTCCTTCTGCCTCATAAGTGTTTCAGCTGAAGCTGCCTGCACTTGAAAGGAATCTAAGGCGTCTTCGCCGCTTCTTTGTTTCATAGGGCGCATTTGACTGAATGAGTAAATGACAAAAAAGAGAAAAACAGAAAATCCCGCAAACAAGAGCGTGATCCACCACTCTGTTAAAAAGAATAGAACACACAGAAACACCACATCAAATGCGATCAAGCCTCGGAATAATGACGTCAGGGAATAAACCCGTTTCTTTTTCGTTCTTGTCCCCTTCGCATCATCTTCTGTTCCGTGCAGTCTCACTTGCTGTTCCTTTAATCCCTTTAAAGCGGCTTCTGCTTCGTCCAGCTCATGTCTTGCGTGATCAAATCGTTCATCTAACTGCGCCTTTCTGTCCATGAGACGGACGTATTGAGTGACAGTCTCCTTTAATTCCCACTCAAATTCAAGCGAATCGTCGATTTGTTCGAGCTTTATCGGGCGCTCCCACTTTAGCTTTGCTACCGCTTCGTCGATTTTTTGTTTCAATGAATCACAGTTTGCTCGACACCCTGCTATGCGCTTTTTCACAAGCTCAGCATTAGATGCTTCATCTACAACTCGTTTCATCTCCATTAAGGTATCTTTGTCATAGAGCGGTTGAACTTGTACGAGTGAGGTTTGCAAATGATCTAACTTCTGTTTCAGTGCAGTCAATTGAGCCTTTTTCGGGTGAAGATGTGATTCTAGTTTATCCAGCTCATGCTCTGTTTCTACTCTAAAACGCTTGACCCGGTCTGGATAGCGAGCTAATTCCTTTTTCAAGTCCACTTTTTTCTCAATCATGGGATACACTTGAATGGATTCAGTCAGTTTCTGAAGCTGTTCTTCTGCTTGCTTCATTTCATTTTGAAGCTTTTCGATCGTCTCCGTTAATTCAGATTGCTCCCGTTTCTTTTCGGTGTAGCTACCTTCTATCAATCTCGCTTGTTTCAGTTGACCTGTTAGCTCTTTTAAATGATCAAGCTGCTGGTTTAATTCAGGCTTGCGGCCATTTGGTTTAAACAGCTGCTCCTGCTGCTTTAGCAGCCTGCTATCCATCTTGGTGGCTGCATCTGAGCCAAATAAACTTGAGAAAAGTAGAAATTCGCCTATCTGATCCTGATTTAAGGCTTGGACATTTTGCAGTCCGAACACATCAAATGAATAGATTGATTGATATAATCTGCGATCCGTTCCCTTTAAAAGTGTCTGTAGAAAAGCTTCGTCTTTCACTTCACCATTCGGTAAAAACACCTGTGCTTGACCACCGCGGTCGGATGTTCTCTCAATGTGAATAACGCCTAACTCGTCATCTTGGCAAGTGAGGGAACCGCCATAAAAAGAACCCTGTTTCGTCTTGTACATCTTGTTTTTCGGAAAACCAAATAACATCGATTCAATAAACGTTTTCAATGTCGTTTTCCCCGATTCATTCAGGCCGTAAACTAGCTGAAAACCGTCATCAGAAAAGTGAAAGGTCTGATTTGAAAATTTCCCGAAATGGGCGATATGGAGTGAACGTATTTTCATTGTGCCTCTCCTTTTCTCATAATTGCTTTAGCTGTTCTGTCAGCAGCCTTTGTGCTTCTTCTTTTATATCCACTTCATCCTCTTTTGTGAGAGTTTTGCCTGACTTTCTATAGGTTGGGTGACGCTTGATCGGTGATAGAAGCTCTTCATATGCCTCAAACTGTGAAATTTCAGCAGTGAGTTCCTTTAAAAAAGAATCTTCTGGATGGGCGACATCCTCATTTGTTCGGCAATCAATCGAGATCACCCAAACGAATACATCTTCATCTTCTTCCTGTTCATGAAGAACGGTCATGAGCTCCTCAAGCAACTCAAGCTGCGTATGCTCAAAGTAAGGAGGAGCCTCACCCGTCAATTCAATTTTCACAAAATGAGGGACGCCATCCTTTTTCAGTTCACTGATTTTGTTATCCACAAGTATCACAAGATCCGTCATATGAACCGTCTCTGTGATGTCTATTGCAAGTGTCTCAAACATCACATCTGCACAGCTCATAAATTCCGCTGTCGCAGAATCCTTGGAGAGTTGAACAACGTAACAGCCTTTCTCTCCTGTTTCTTTTATATGTCTGCCCTGCATGTTACCAGGGTAAATAATCAACGGGTCTTCATGCAGAAGGGCTCTCTTATGTATATGTCCAAGCGCCCAATAATCGAAATCTCGGGAAACGAGCTGCTCAAGCTGAAAAGGTGCATACGCGTCATGACCTTCTTGTCCAGCTAATGTACCGTGAAGCATCGCAATGTGAAAGGCAGCATCTGTCGTTTTGACGTAATGTGAGGTCATATTTTCATAGACAGCACGCTCCTTGTAGCTAAATCCATAAATACTTGCTACAAGCTGATCTCCTCTATAGTAGGATTGCTCACTTGGGGTACTGGTTGAAAAAACGTGCACATTCTCAGGCCACTCAATCGGTGTCCATTCACCGCCTAAATGATCATGATTACCATAAATAATAAAGACTTCAATCCCTTGAGTTTGCAGTCTTAGAAACTGATTTCTTAAAAACAGCTGTGCTTTCAGGCTACGGTTGGATTCGTCAAATAAATCTCCACTCAGCAGCACAAAGTCTACTGCTCGAGCAATGGCGAGATCAAACATATTCTTCGCACTTTGAAATGTACTTTCTTTGAGCCGCTTAAAGGGTAAGCTAGGGATATTCGACATTCCTGCAAATGGACTGTCTAAATGTAAATCTGCGGCATGAATAAAGGTGAGCTTAGTCAAACGTCTATCTCCTTGTCCGATACTGTCATTGTCCATATTTTATCATGCCATTTTTGCGAATGCACGTTCTATCACTCTCATTCTAAAAAACACATTTTTAAGGGCTAAAAAAGAGGTTTTATCTTATTCCTTGTTTAATTACATAGACAAGTAGAGGAAAGGAAGATGAGGAATGGAGAAGACATACTTTTTAACTGTATTTGACCCATCGGGTGAGACTTTATTAAATGAAAAAATCACAACGGATAGTGATGAAAAGGCAAAGGAATTAGGTCGCCATCGCTTAATCGAACAGCAATACACGAAGCATTCTCATCGGCTCGTTGATGATGCAGGCAAGCTACTTTTATTTGAACGTTAAAAAAGCCGGCATTCGCCGGCATCACATCCGTTTATACATTCTGGAACACAGGTCGTCTTTTTTCTAAAAAGGCCTGAATGCCTTCCTTATGATCATGGCTTTGCCTCAGCCTTGCCTGTGCTGCCCTCTCCTTTTGAAGAACGGCTAATAGCTGTGATTCTGACTGCTGGAAATAGATTAGCTTTGTCTCGATAAATGCTTGAAGCGGCATGTTCATAAACGGCTTCACACATACCTTTTGATACGCATCGACTTCCTCTTGAAACACGCCGTCTGCAAGGCCCAGCTTTAGCGCTTCTTCAGCAGGAAGCTTTTGTCCGCTCCAAATCAATTGTTTCGCGGTTTGTTCACTGACTCTTTTTGTAAGGAAAAAGTGTCCTCCGCCATCTGGTATTAAGCCTACTCCATTAAAATTCATGGCGAGCTTTGCATCATGATGCATAAACAAGTAGTCACAGCTTAAAGCAAAGCTAAAAGCAAGGCCTGCCGCTGACCCGTGGACAAGAGCAATCGTCACTTTTTTCATACCGGCAAGAGAAAGCGTAATCCCCTCGATCAGATCCATCACACGATGGAAATCTTCTTCACTTTCCTGCTTAAGCATCATGCCAATATCTCCGCCTGCTGAAAATCCTTTTCCCACACCCTTGATCACAACGACTTTTGCACTACTTTCCTCCGCCGCATCACATGCCTCTTTGAATTCAGCAAACATGTCCACATGAAATGAATTGTAAGCATCTGGTCTGTTGAAAACGATTTCAAAAATATCCCCGTCTAGCTGACAATTGATATATGTCATCATGCATCCCCCTTTTCTTTTAAACACACAACTTACTTCCATTTCAACCCGAATAATCCCTTTTCCTCTGCGTAAAAAATTTCAAGATCAGTTGATACCAAAATAAGCATAATTGTTGAAACAAAAAATATATTTTTATATAGTAAATGAGGAAAGAAGTTGGTGATGAAAGGGGGAGGATGGCTGATAAGGCTTTCCCTATTCATATTGGTTAGTTTCATCGTCATGTTTTCTCCTTTTTCAAATGTCGTTTTTGCTACACAAGCAGAAACGAGCACACCTAGTCTTATTTCTCCATCCATCTCCGATGAAGAAATACACGCTGTGAAAACACCTCTATTTTCAAAAAATATGCCTCTTCTATTCTATTAAAGGACAGATTATCACTGGCTGATTCAAAGGTTTTCCCTCTAAAGCCTGCTCCATCAGCTGCGTTATCGATTGATCTACGTTTTTTGAAAATAAAGTGTGCGATCCCCATTATGTGTCAATCAAATGATCCATACTGATTCATTTTATTTCATCCGTATTACGATATGAAAATCACAACCTATCATATTTGGAGGGATAAAATGAATATGAAAGAAAATGATCTTCCTGGGAGTATTGCGGGCGGACTTGCCGCTACCTTAAAGCCATTTGCTGCATTGTACGTCTTAATCCTTGCGATATTAGGTCCACTAGTGACGAAGGAATCTAAGCGAATTTATCAAATTCTGAACAAAGTGTTCAAATGGCAAACAGAAAAGTCAAAAGTGAAAAAAGAAACGAATCTAATGAAAAAGGGCCTTATGCTTGAGGTCCTTTTTATCTCTTATTCAAATTGCTGAAAGGCTGTTTCTTGCTTAACTGGCGCTTCTTTGACCCCGCGAATGGTTTGAATCACTTTCTGGTTGCGGTAGATGGATAGTTTTAAATTGGTCGCCGCTGTTCCATGAGAGTGATCTAGGTGCGTGAATGTAAAGAAATGATGCGGACGCTTGTCTTTGAACACAAGCCTGAAGTCTTCTGTCACTTTAAAATGCTCTTCACTTTCCCATTCAATTAAAGGTTCATACGCACTAAACCATGCCGGGATATTCGGTGTATACCCTGTAGCCAATACGGCACGATCTACTGTTATATTCTTTTTTTTCTTTAACTGCCACTGCTTTAGGTGTAGCTTCAGGGACTGATTCTCCTCCACCTGTATGGCTTCAAGCTCGGTCATTGGCTGAATAATCACAGATGGCTCTTCGCCTGAAACAGACCGATGATACAATTCCTGATAAATGCGTGAGAGTGTCGATGCATCTATCCCATTTCTTAATCCAGTCAGCCTAGGTAATGTGTTCATTCGTTCTTCATAAGGAAGCGAATGGAAATATTCAACGTACTTTGGTGTAAACAGCTCCTGACCAAGCTCAGCCGTCTCCAGCTCTCTAAATTCACTAGATCGCGTAAACCAAGATAGCTGCTGCCCTTTCTTCTGATGCTGAAGCAGGTCTAAGAAGATTTCGGCTGCACTCTGCCCAGAGCCAATGACCGTCACCGCCTCAGCTTCATGAAGTTCTTTCTGTTGTTCTAAATACCGGCTGCTATGGGTCACATATGGCAGTGCAGCAGCAGGCACATCGACAGGAATCATCGGTTTGCTCCCTGTTCCGAGCACGACATGCTTTGCCTGATACTCAGAAAGCGATCCATCCTTCAATCGCCGGATTTTCACAAGATAACCACCTTGGCAGTCCGTCACTTCCTCTACCTTCATGCCAAATTGACAGCTATCTAATTCACCTGCGACCCATGACAAATACTCATTGAATTCTCTTCGCGGAATGTCAAACTGTTCAAATGTATAGAACCGGTGAAGTCTATTTGATTCATGTAAATAATTTAAAAATGTATATCTGCTCCTTGGATTCGCCATCGTCACAAGATCAGCTAAAAAGGAGACTTGTAAATCCGTTCCTTTGATCAGCATACCAGGATGCCAGGCAAATTCAGTCTCCTGTTCAAAAAAACAGCATGAAACATCTTCATACTCCGCTAACAAAGCCGCCAAACCTAAATTGGCAGGCCCAATCCCAATTCCGATCACATCAATCATATGTACACCTGCTTTAACTTTTTATCACTTATATACCCTTTTACAAATGAAAAAAACACTGCGTCACCGCAGTGTTTAAACATGAGGAACAAATAATGACTCAAGAAACTGAATTTTCTCTTCAGTATAGTGTTCATAACGGTCATTATATGATTTTGGATCTTTTGGATTGGCATATTGCGTAATTTTTCCTGAACGTGGATCAATAAACTTACTAGCAGCACCGCATCCAATCCCAATGATTGTCTGCACTTCTTCCATAATAATGATATTATACAAACTTTCCTGTCCATCTAATGAATACCCGACATTTTCAAGGTTTCCTAAGATGTTTTTTTGTCTATATAAATAATAAGGATGATAGTCATGTGCTTTCGTCCAAGCGACCGCTTCATCCATCATACGTGTGATCTCTTCTCGGTCAGCTACTTGATATTTGTCCTTATTGCGCGTCATCTCAGACGCTCTTTTAAAGGAGAGTGTATGCACAGTTAACGATTCAGGCTTAAGTTCTTCAGTCTGTTGCAAGGAATGCTGGAATTCCTTTAGCCCTTCTCCCGGCAAACCAATAATTAAGTCCATATTAATATTATTCATGCCATACTGTCTTGATAAGTGATACTTTTCAATCGTTTCTTCTACACTATGGTGCCGGCCAATGGCTTTCAGTGTTTCATTCTCATACGATTGTGGATTGATACTAATCCGGTCAATATGATATCGGTTTAGCACCTCTAGCTTATCAGGCGAAATCGTATCAGGACGTCCTGCTTCGACAGTCACTTCCCGTATATGTTTCACATCAGGGAACGAGCGATACATTTCTTCATACAGCAAATCCATTTCTTCTGCAGTGATACTCGTCGGCGTACCTCCGCCAAAATAAACAGTCGTCACTTTGATCCCATGTTCTTTTAGCCAAGTACCAATTTTTTGCATCTCATAATGCAGACCAAACAAAAACGTTCCCACTCTTCCAGCTTGTCCTTTAATCGCATAAGCAGGAAACGTGCAATAAGCGCATTTTGTTGGGCAGAAAGGAATACCAATATAAATACTTACTTCCTGCTGAAGGTCATACAGGTCAGGAATCGCTTGAAGCTGACGGTCAACAATCTCCTGCATCAAATTGATTTTTTCATCATGAATCAAATAATCACGCTTTAACGCGGCATGCGCATCTTCCTTTGTCATACCTTCTCTCAGCATCTTATGAAGTAATTTTGTAGGACGTATCCCTGTGAGAATACCCCACTTTTGCGTCATTCCTGTGTGCTCCTGAAGCAGATGTAAATAAACAGACAGCACTGTGTTTTTGATTTGCTTCCAGCGCTCCTTGTCATTCAAGCCCTCTGGGACGTCTCGCGAAAAACGACTAGTGATGTCTAATCCAGCGATGTGACCAGATGCCTCCACCGTTCCATTTTCTTCTTTCCAGCTAAACTCCATGACTAGTCCATCATGCAATTCATCTGGATCAAACAGCACTTCACTATCTTCTTCAAATAAATTGGCTATATTGACAAGCGGGCGATGAAATCGTTCATCTGACAGCCCTTTAATTAAAATTCGCATCATATCACCTTTATCTTCAAACTTGTTTCATTTTACAAAATCTATGTAGGAAAAGCAATGACTGGAACAGTTGAAGACCCTGCCATTTCTTGATTGACAGGGTCTTCGTCTATATTATCGTTTAATATCGAATTGATGTAAGAATCCTTCTCTTTGCTGCATTCTAAAGTATTCTTTGATCATATAAGCGACTCCCTGTTCATCGTGCGAACGTGTCACCCAATCGGCTTTACGCTTAACAGAATGAGGTGCATTTCCCATCGCAACGCCTAAACCAGCCAATTCAAGCATTGCGATGTCATCTGTTCCCTGCCCAATGACCACCGTATCTTCTAAAGTCAAATCTAATGCTGAGGTCAAAAGAGAAAGCCCCGCTTCTTTCGATACGCCTTTGCATACAATATTCATTTTCTCATCACTGATCCGAATAAGATCGACAGATGGAAAAGCTTGTTGAATGGTTCGGTGAATTTCAGGCTGCAGCTCTGCCGTTGAATATACTTCAATCACTGGCGTACTGACCGGTTCATCCATCAGCATATCACTTAGCGATTCAACAAATTGCACGGGATAGAAAATTGGATCAGATGGATGAATCAACGTCTTTCCCATCAGCTGTGACTGCGTTTTTTTCCGGTTGCCAATCGAGAATTTTTCATGCAGCAAGCGAACATTACAATCAAAGCTTTCAAGAATTTGTACAAGATTAAATGTTTTTTCTTCCGTTAGTTTCTTCACATGAAGCGGCTCATCGAGTTTATTCGCGATAAATGCACCACTATGCGTTACAAGGGTTGACGTTGGAATCTTCAACGCCTTGGCAATTTTTTGTGCGGAACGAAAATGCCGGTTGGTGACAAGCGTCACGTAAACCCCTTTTTTCTTCACGTATTCCACAGCTTCTTTTGTAGCGGAATGGATTTTTCCATTGGAACGAAGTAACGTTCCATCTATATTGAGTGCAAGTAATTTTTTTGACACTGAGGCATCCCCCTTCTTGATGACTGTACTTACGATGAGGATATGCCCTAGCTTGGTGCTTTAGAACATGCAGTTGAAAGAGCCCTATGTGTTATGAATCTTTTGCAAATAAAAAAAGCCTACCCCTAGGCTTTTTTTTATGTATGGTTTGGATGCGTCACAATGAGGTGATGAAGCTCCCCATGATCCCCTTATCTTTCACACACCAAAGCATTGCTTATATCAGATCCCCTTATGCTTTGTGTTTCTCCCAGAAGCGCTTCTCTCTCGTTTGGCTAATCGCCATAAATCCCAAGTGAAACGCACCCAATTGTCCCATGAGAGCGCTCATTTGAAAGCACTTTCAATATAAGTATTATCGCAAAATTTATGAGCTTCGACAACCTTTTTTTGAAAAGTTGGACAGGGAACATGTGAAATAAAAAAAGGGCGAATATCATCGCCCTTTTCATTAATTTTCTTCTGGATTCCCATAAAGCTCTTCAAGAGGCTTCATGATCACTTTATTTAATTCTCCGATGAGAACACTCACACGTTGTTCTGCTTCCATCAACTGCGAGATTTTATCGTGCTGTTGAACAAGTGCCACTGTTTTCTGAGCTTGCTCCACTTCTTCTTGTGTGATCTCTTGACCAGTCATTTGTTTTTGTTGAAGGTTTACTTGAATGTCACGGAAGTTATCGAACATTCTTTTAGAGGATTCATCCGCGTTTACCTCATCATAAAGATTTTTTAAAGTTGAATATTCTTCGCTATGACGCAGTGCTTTTTCAAGGTCATATGCAACATCATAAACATTTACAGACATGTTATGTCTCCTTTCTATCCGTTATCACCGATATGATCGGCGGACACCACTCCACTATAACAAACTATGGCTTTCGTTTCACATATATACAATGAATTCATCAAAATTTCTCTAGTCTGTCTTAAAATAGCGTGACAAAGATTGCTTGGATTGCGCCGATCAATCCGCCTAAAAGACCGCCTAAGAATGTAATCATCTTGAGCTCCTTATTGGAAATACTGACGACAAGCTCTTCCATTTTTTCTAGCGGGAAAAGTTCAATTTGTTCACGAATGATGTCTTCAAATTGCAGCTTTGCAAGCAGATCCTCTAAAACATTTGATGCCGCACTGATCCCCTTTTGAATCAGTACTGGTGCAACGTGTGTTTTAAGATCATCCGCTACAGCACTGACATATGCACCAACTGGTTTGTCTAATATCAGCTTTGTTGAGAAATGAGAAAGCAATTGGTTTTTCACGCTAAACATAAGTTCCTTCACATTCCATCTTTCATCAAGCTCATGTAGAGAGAACTGCTTCACCTTGTCCCATTCTTGAACAAGCAAATCTGATAAAAACCTTTTTGTCTCTGCGTTTCTTAAAAATTTGATGATTTCAGGATGTACCCGATCAATTAAGCTTGAATTTCCTAGAAACATTTGGACCATACTGCCGAGCATTCCTCTTTCTTTTAAGAAATCATCAATCATATTACCGAGTCTTGATTTTCCTTCCTCACTTTCAAAATAATGAATCCCTCTCTTTAAAATATAATCTGCTGCATCTGGAATTTTTGAAGATATTTTGTTTTCCACATCTAGCGGAAGCAATTCAGATAAAGTTTGCTCATTATAATTTTCAAGTAGTGAATTGAGCTTATGATCAGACCACTCATGGATCCATTCATCTGCTTTGACGTCAGCCTGTGATACGCCGAAGCTTTCAAGCAAAGATAGCACTGTTATCTCCATTTCAGCGCCTTTGTCAATATATCGATGGACTGTATGTAAGATTTCTTGCTTTGCCTCCGATGATTCAAATCGCTTTTGAATACCTTCTGGCGTGAGCAAATGCTCCATCACCATGACACCAACCTGCTTGGCTACTTCGTCTCTTCTTTTCGGAATGAGCCCTGGTGTAAAAGGAAGCTGTTTCCCGAATAAGTAATACGGCTTATAAGGGCGAAAAAGCATTTTAATCGCAAGATGGTTTGTTGCTGCTCCAATGACTGCGCCTATCACAATCATAAAGATAAACGTTGTGAATATATTCAAAGTCGTCATCAACCTTTCAAATAACACCCGATGTTTATTGTTTTAACCTATACGTATTATAGTTGTTGTCAAGTTCCCAAGCAAATGAAGCATGCTGCTAGACATATGATCAATCGATCTGTCGTAATGATAAAGGAGCGCAATCTTTATGTAAAATCATGAAAAAGTGTTTTTCTGCTGGTAAAAAAAGAAGTTGAAAAGAAGGTGTTTTTTAATGACATCAACATTAGGTATTGTGACCCTTTCACCGAAGTATGAAGAGGCATTCACACGTGGGCTAGCCAAAGCTGCCCCTGCTTATGGTTTAAAGGTTGTCCGTTTTACACCACTTGATTTAAAGCCGGCTTCAAATTTGATACAAGGTCAAACATATACGAATGGTCATGGATTCGTCGCAGCAGAATTTGAGATTCCTGACTTGATTTACGATCGATGCCTTTACAAGCATGACGCACAATCTAAAAAAGCAAAACCAATCATGGATTGGCTGAAAAAGTATCCGAAAACAGATTTTTTGAATACAGGTATTTCAAATAAAATGATGCTATTCGAGCAGCTCCGCCTTCTCCCTGCTTTACAGCCATATTTACCTGTCTGCTCATTATTAAAAAAGACATCAGACCTTCTCAGCATGTTAAGGAAAGACGGTTATTGTAAAATGCAGCCGCTCTCTCAACACCATGCAGCATCTACTTACTTCATTTTCTTAAAAGACAACACTTTCACTGTTCAGCTAAGTCCCGAGCAAGTCATCACATTTTCGCGTCCATCAGATATAGAGCGCTGGTGTAAAAAATATGTAGGCCGATATTTCCTTCAATTTTTTCAGACGAGTGATGAAAAAGACTTTTTATTCAATGAAATAAGGATTTTCCTGATGAAAGATTCACAAAATCAGTGGAATCGCATAGGAATTCACACAAAATCACCTACAGAAAATAGTCATTTAAGCATTACACAAAAATCAGCAGCCATGATAGGCTTTGATCACTATCTAAACACCTTGCAGCCGCACATCAAAGAACTTCTTTTAGATGATATTGCATCCATTCAAGCATCTCTGCCAGCATATATAGATAAAACCCTTTCCCCTTGCTTTGAATTCGCTGTAGACTTACTCCATACAAGTGAAGGCAGGCTTTTCATATCAAATATAAGATCAAAACCAGGGCGATCCGCTTTTTTAAAAGCTTATCCTGACAAGGAAAATCATTTGATTCGTACCATTCTTGCACATGCCCAATCGATGAAGTCACAACCGAAGGAGGTATCTTATGAACAAAAATCGCTGCATCATCGCTCCTCATCCCACAAGTGAAAAAACAATTCATCTTCCCGTCCGTTTTAAACAACAGGAGGCGATCTATTCTCTTGCTTTAGGTTCCCGTTTAATAGATGACTTCACCGTTTCCTATCATCAACATCCGAAGAAAATTTTGTTATCAGAAGATCTATATAGAGATTTACTAATTCCTTATCAATCAAAAGCTGATGTGATCGCCATTGATCATACCCTGTTTTTAGGGCCACTGCTTGGTATTTTCACCGCAGGTTTTGAGCAAAGCACGCAGCCACTCGGAACGAGATCAGACTTTTTTATCAAACTGCTGCGCTCTTTCAAACAACATGCCGGTTTTGCCTATCTTTTTGGTACTCATTCTATTGATTGGGATAAAGGAATGGTAGAAGGATTGTTGTACCAACAGCAAACATGGGTTAAAAAACAGATGCCCCTGCCTTCAGTCATTTACGACCGTCTTCCAAGTAGAAAGGCTGCTCAGTCAGCATTCATTCAAGAAACAAAACGCAAACTCACTCAAGACTATGATATTCCTTGGTTCAACCCTCATTTTTTTAACAAATGGGATATTCATGAACAACTGTTAACAGATGAAAAAACATGTCCTTTTCTTCCACATTCCATACAATTGGACCCGGTGGACGCTCTAAATAAAATAGAAACACTCCTCCATCTACATCAGGTCATTTACTTAAAACCGTCAAACGGCAGTCACGGCGACGATATTTATCAATTAAACAAGAAGGCTCATGGAATCATTGTATGCTCAAATCAAGGAAGAGCTGTTCCATATGACTCATTAGAGGATTTCGTGACCAATCTCCGGAAAGATCACGCAGTTCAAGACTTTATGGCTCAACAAGGCATTGCGCTTCTTCAAATAGACAATCAACCAATGGATTTCAGAGTCCATACCAATAAAAATAAGTACGGTCATTGGACAGTCACAGCAGCAGCAGCAAAAATTTCTGGCAATCACACCGTCACGACTCACCATTCACATGGTGGCTCGGTGAGAACACTTTATGATGTTTTTCCAGAAAAGAAGAAGCGTTTCAAAATCTTAGAGCAGCTTTCTTATACGGCCATCACGCTTAGTCAGGTAATTGATGAAAAAATGTCCGGTCATATTGGTGAAATCGGTTTTGATTTAGGTATTGATCAGACAGGAGCTATCTGGATGTTTGAAGCCAATTCTCGTCCTGGCCGCGAGGTTTTCCAGCACGTCTCATTGCGAAACTCAGAAAGGCTGATCGGCAAAAGAATCATGGATTACGCATCTTACCTTTCACAAACGACCTCAACAACTACAGACCATACAAACGTCTACTGAATGTTTTTCGTTTTAAAGTGAGGGTGCTATGAAATCTATGCTTTTCCTATGCTCTTTTCATCAGATGAGATACAATAAAATCAAGTTCAAGGTTGTTTCCGTATTGTCGTGTTTATTTATTGTTTCATCAATAAAAGCAAGGAGGCAATAATGATATGATTTCTCATTTTCAATGGAAACCTCTCTTTAAAAAAGCACAATTGCCAGGCTGGAAAATATCCTTTTTTCACAATGGTGCGCACTACGAAGGCATCTACCACAAAACAGGTGATATTGAATGGGGCTCTCAGCTTCCGCCCCATGAAGTCGAACCAACATTAAAAGAAGAAATCCACGAATTAATGCTATTCCATGTCTATGATTAAACTGTTTAAGGAGCTTCGCCATGTTAGAAAAATTAAAGCTTGTTTACGGAGAGCATATCATCAGCTCCCCTACAGATGATCATCAAATTCTTTGGTACCAAACAGACGAAGGCGAATTATTTGGAGTAGACAAATCAAAGCTTACAGCTAGAGAAACACTTCTTCTCAATACTTTCCTTACACCAATTGATCTTTCTCACACAAA
Source organism: Bacillus sp. lyk4-R2A-2 (assembly GCF_030209735.1). NCBI lineage: Bacteria > Bacillati > Bacillota > Bacilli > Caryophanales > Bacillaceae > Bacillus > Bacillus sp. lyk4-R2A-2. Next base: position 87,413 of record NZ_JARVRK010000004.1, on the reverse strand, counting down.
GCAGACTGAGGATGAACAAAAATGGTACAGCTATCTTTTTGATAACAAACCACTAACTGTTCAGCACCCCGTCCGTGTATATTATTTTAAAATGTCACATCAAGCAGAACAAAGGCAGCAAATAAAAGAGGCTGTGGTCCACAGCCTCGAAAAAACCTATTTCATTTGGACAGGCGCTCATACAGCGATGCTGATTCAAACAAACGCTACATCAGAAAATAGTCAATTAGAGCTGCTATATGATTTGTCTCTAGCCATTACAAGTGACTTTTTAACAGACTCAGTCTTTTTACAAGGACAGCTCCATTTGCCAAATGAACATTTACAGAAGAAATTGTTAAAAGAACAGCAGCTTGTCTTGGGCCATATGCAGCGAGCTAAGCCTAGGTCAGGGATTTGCACAATTTATCAATGCCTACCCTCACTCTTACGTTATGATGAATCCGCCCTCTCTCATGCTATTTCAGATGCTTTTAAAGAGGCGGTCCTTGATCGGGACGTTTACCGTACCCTCATGACTTATATGCAATGTAACTTAAATGCATCTAAGGCAGCAAAAGCTTTATATGTTCACAGAAACAGCCTTCAATATCGAATTGATAAATTTATTGAGCGAACAGGAATTGATATACGACATTTTCCAGAAGCATCTGCCGTCTATTTTATGATGAATCTTCTCGACCTTTCATAACATTCAGTGACATGAGCACCCTGCCCAAAAATGAAAATGAGATGTTGTGCACGTTGTCCATTTACAGACGCTTCCCCATTTTATACACTTTATTTACAAGTAAAGCGCTTTCAATAAGTAAATGGGGAGGTTATCATCTATGGCTGAAATGATGCTCAATCAAATTTATAAAGTGTATGATAACAAGGTAACAGCAGTAGACAACTTTAATCTACATATAGAAGATAAAGAATTTGTTGTGTTTGTTGGTCCATCTGGGTGCGGAAAATCAACAACCCTTCGCATGATTGCAGGACTTGAAGAGATTTCACAAGGGGATTTTCTTTTAGACGGAAAACGGATGAATGATGTAGCACCAAAAGACCGGGATATCGCAATGGTTTTCCAAAACTATGCATTATACCCTCACATGAATGTATACGATAATATGGCTTTTGGATTAAAGCTACGGAAGTTCCCGAAAGCAGAAATTGATGAGCGGGTTCGAAATGCCGCTAAAATATTAGGCCTTGAGCAATATTTAGACAGGAAACCAAAAGCACTGTCTGGAGGTCAAAGACAGCGTGTTGCACTTGGGAGAGCAATTGTGCGTGATGCAAAGGTCTTTCTTTTGGATGAGCCGCTTTCTAATTTAGATGCAAAACTCCGCGTTCAAATGCGTGCTGAAATATCTAAGCTTCATCAGCGTCTGCAAACGACATTTATCTATGTCACACATGACCAGACTGAAGCTATGACAATGGCTACTCGTCTTGTTGTAATGAAAGATGGCTTTATTCAGCAGGTTGGAGCGCCGAAGGATGTATATGAAAATCCAGAGAATGTATTTGTAGGTGGATTCATTGGCTCTCCTGCAATGAATTTTTTTACAGGAAAGCTCTCTGACGGTGCCATTGCAGTTGGAAAAACGCATATACGTGTACCAGAAGGAAAGATGAAGGTATTACGCAGCCAAGGTTATATCGGAAAAGATATCATCCTCGGGATCAGACCAGAAGATTTTCATGATGAACCCGTGTTTATTGAAGCATCTGAGGGCACCAAGATCGATGCCAACGTAGAAGTTGCTGAATTAATGGGAGCAGAAACGATGCTTTACTCTTCTCTCAATGGTCAGTCTTTTATTGCACGTGTTGATTCTCGTACCGATGTTCAGGCTGGACAATCTATACCTCTTGCCATCGATATGAACAAAGCCCACTTCTTTGATTCGGATACGGAGCTCCGCATTCGTTCCGCTGAATAAAGAGATATATGCAGTGCCATCACTCATGATTGAGTGATGGCTTTTTTGCATGTTGAACAACATTTACCATGTACTTTTCTCGTATGTTTTTTTCGAAAATCACCATAATACTTAGTACAAAGAAGTTACTGCATTGGGTTTCGCCAAGTGGCAAATGACTTGATCATTTCGCTGGTGCGATTCCAGCAAACCCAACCATAAAAAATCATATACAAAAAGGAGATTCACATCATGGCTAATTCTAATAGTTCAAATCAATTACTAGTTCCTGGAGCAGAGCAAGCAATCGATCAAATGAAATACGAAATCGCTTCTGAATTTGGCGTTAACCTTGGAGCAGAAACTACAGCTCGTGCTAACGGTTCAGTTGGTGGAGAAATCACAAAACGTCTTGTGTCTTACGCTCAACAACACATGGGTGGAACAAAAGCTTAATTTCATATCTGGATCATAGAAGGCACCTCTTAAGGTGTCTTCTTTTTTTGTTATTCCCCCTCACCAATCTCCTTTCCAGCTCATATCATGGAGTAGAAAGGAGCGGATCTTCATGGACATTATTTCCGGTATGAACTTTGAACTTCTACAATTCGTAGGTATCTCTCTATTATGTGAATATGCTCATAGTATTCGGTCCTTTCATCTTTATAAAAAAAGCATCACATAAAAGTTGTACCATTTTGGGTTCTTTTCACTTATAGTATGTAGTGGAGGGATCGAACAGATGAAAATAGCTCTTTTCGGTGCTCATGGACGTGTAGGACAAGCATTTCTTCGTTTCGTTCAAGTAGATGATCGTTACATCGTTCGTTCATTGATTCGGACAAACCGAGAAGAAATGCTTGCGGGTATGTTTCAAGTCACCGGCAATTCAAGAAATCGAGAAGATGTGCTTGAGACGATCAAAGGAGCAGATATTGTTGTGAGCTGTCTATCGACAGATGGTGATGATACATTATCTGTTTCAATGGAACATATCGTACAAGCCATGAAGCAATCAAATACATCAAGAATTATTACAATAGGTACAGCAGGTATTTTAAAGGCAAGGCAGCAGCCGGAACTTTACCGTTTTGAAACAAATGAATCAAGGCGGACCACTTCCCGAGCAGCTAAGGAACATGCCAAAGCGTTTGAACTCCTTCAATCGACTGATTTAGATTGGACCATTATTTGTCCAACCTATTTACCAGACGGAGAAGTGACACGGTCATATCGCTATGAGAAAGATTTTCTCCCTATAGATGGAAAGAAAATTTCAGTTGAAGATACCGCACACTTTTTATATCAGCAGTTAAATTCGAAGGAATTTGTACATCAACGCGTCGGCATTGCTTACTAATGTCGCATAACGAGTAAAGATCGAGGTCTAAAACGATTTCTCGACTTTTTTATGCAAATAAAAAGAGCCTCATTCATAATGAATAGGCTCTTTTTGTGATTCATCAGCTGTTTGCCACAGCACCTTTTTGCAGTTCGTACATTTGCGCATATAGCCCTTCTTGCTGCATGAGTTGATCATGACTGCCCCGCTCGACAATTTCCCCTTTTTCTAAAACCAAAATCATATCGGCTTTCTTAATGGTGGATAATCGGTGAGCAATGACAAAAGTTGTTCGTCCTTCTTTGACGACATCAAGCGCTCGCTGAATGATCGCTTCTGTTTCTGTATCAATGTTTGCGGTGGCTTCATCTAAAATTAAGATCGCTGGATTGTATGCTAGTGCACGAGCAAATGAAATGAGCTGACGTTCTCCTGAGGAAAGAGTACTTCCCTTTTCAACGACCGGTTCATCAAATCCTTCTGGCAGATGCTTCAATAACTCTACTGCACCTACTTGTTTTAATGATGCTTCAATCGTTTCTCTTTTAATGTCTTCATTTCCTAAGCTGACATTGGATGCAATCGTTCCGGAAAATAAATACGGGTCTTGAAGGACAATGCCCATTTGTTTCCGCAACGTTTGCCGGGACTGGCGATAAATGCTTTCTCCATCAATGAGAATGTCTCCTTGCTGAATGTCATAAAAACGCAGCAGTAAGTTCATGATCGAGCTTTTCCCAGAACCAGTATGCCCCACAAGTGCAACCGTCTGGCCTTTTTTGGCCTCGAACGTAATGTTCTTTAATACATTTTTCCCTTCATTATAAGCAAAGGTGACATCTTGGAACTGAACGTGTCCTTCCATTTCCTTCTGAACGGGTTCTTCCACTGTTGTTCCTGGCTCATCCAATAATCGGAAAACCCTTTCCGAGGAAACCCGTGCTAATTCCAATCTCGAGAATTGGTTCACAATGCCTGTAATCGGCTGAAATAATCGATTTAAATAATCGACAAACGCATAGAGCACACCAATCGACACAATCCCCGTCGCACTTAAGGACGCACCGCCAAAATACCAAATGAGTGACACATAGGCTAAATTCCGAAGCAGGTTAACTAAGTTATGCGAAAGAAGTGAATTTAAATGAAGCATCTTTCGCTGATATTGAAAGTGATTGTTGTTCAGCTCATCGAATTCCTCTTTCGTCGTTTTTTCATGACGAAACGCTTGAATAATGGTCATCCCTTGAATGGCTTCATTTAGCTTGGCATTGATGTCACTAATGATCGAACGAATGCGGTGGTTGTACACCGATGCAAACTTTCTGTAGGTCATTGACCATAGGATAATAATCGGCACCGCCACTAAACAAATGAGTGCCAGCTTCACATTTAATAAAAACATGGCAATATAAATCCCAATCATGTAAATCGCACTCGTCACGAAATTGGCGAGGACTGTCACATATAAATCACGAATGGTTTCTGTGTCATTGGTGATCCTCGCTACGACCTTTCCAGCAGGTAAATTATCAAAATACCTGATAGGCAGTGTTTGAATATGCTCAAATACATCAACCCTCATTTTTTGAATAATTCGGTTGGCTATTCGCTGTAACAGATAATGCTGCGCATATTGAAAGAAAATCGCAATAACGAGAAGCCCTAGATAAAATAGAACAAGCTGCACCAAACCACTGATTTCCGGCTCATAAAAAGAGAAAATTTCCTCTTTCGATAAACGCTGTACTTGATAGGTCTCGCGCTCGTTTCCATTTTCAATGGTAAGCTGATCTCCCGATATTTTTCGGTTTCCGTCAAAGCGAATCGGCTCATTCACAAAATAGTAACCGAATCCGACTTGCACCACATTGATTTGTTTTCCGGATTCCATCTCACTGTCTAATCGATCGCTTCGTATATAGTTATTTCCCTGGTAATAAACGGTTTTGTCTGTTTTTTCATTGACCTCGACATATGGCTTTTCTACACCTAAAATATGATCATCAATCATTTTCTTCCCAATAAATGGTCCTGTCAGTTCAGCACCTACTGCAATGATGAGAAAGATCAAGGCAACAGACAGTACTTTCTTATAAAGGAGTGCGTAGGCGAGGAGTCTTCTTCCCGTTGTCATGCCTCATCCCCTCCTTCCAGCTGGTTTGTCAGCTGTTGACGCAGAAATTGTTCTTTGTACCACCCATCTTGCTGAATGAGCTCTTCGTGAGTTCCCTTTTGGACGATGCGTCCTTCTTCCATGACAAGTATAAGATCTGCATGCTCAACAGCTGATAGACGATGAGTCGTAATAAACGTCGTTTTCCCATGACGATTTTGCCTTAAATTTTCTAAAATAGCGGTTTCTGTTTTTGCATCTACCGCAGAAAGCGAGTCATCCAGTATTAAAATGTCGGGATCTATTAATAAAGCGCGTGCAATGGAAATTCGCTGCTTTTGTCCACCTGACAGCGCCACACCTTTTTCTCCGACCATGGTTTCGAGACCCTCAGGCAAAAGACGTAAATCTTTTTCAAAATAAGCATCTTTGATCGCTTGTGCTAATTCATTTTGTTTTGCGTCTCGATGACCAAAACGCATATTCTCTTCTACACTTTTAGAAAAAAGAATATGATCCTGCGGTACGTATCCGATCCATTGAAATAGCTGATCCAATTCGATCTCTTGGATTGGGACTCCTGATAGCAGGATTTGACCATCACCTGTTGGGTACTGGCGCAGAAGCTGTTTTACGATAGTCGTTTTACCGCTTCCTGTTTTGCCTGTAATTCCGATCGTTTGCCCCTTTCGAATCGTAAAGGACACATCAATTAAATTATCTTTAGGGGAAGTTGGATACCTAAATGTCACGCGGTCAAACTGAATATCGCCAGGCTCTTGTAACGTTTTTGGCTGAGAAGCGTCTGTGACATCCGGCTTGTAGCTGAGTGTATGATTCAACCGGTCTAACGACGCATTTCCTCTTTGCATAATATTAATCAACTCGCCGATCGCAAACATTGGCCAGATCATCATCCCAAGATAGACGTTAAAAGCGACAAGCTCACCAATGGTTAAATCACTTTGGAATACAAGATAGGCTCCGTAGCCAATTCCTATTAAGTAGCTGACACCGACAAGTAATTTCACTGTCGGCTCAAACAATGAATCAATGACCGCCACTCTCATATTTTTTTGAAATACATCATCAGTCATTTGACGAAAGCGTTCGACGTCTTGTTTCTCCTGTACAAAAGACCGGATGACCCGGACGCCTGCGACTGATTCAAGCACGCGGTCGTTCATATCACCAAATGCATCTTGAGCAACTGTAAAGCGATCATGAATCTTGCTACCATAATACGCAATCAAAAGCGCCATCAGCGGCATAGGGATAATCGCCATTAAAGTTAATTTCCAGCTAATCGTCAGACCCATCGTAAAAAAGATCATCAGCATATAAGCAGTGGAATCCACCAATGTCAGAACGCCAAAGCCTGTCGTTAAAGCTACAGCATTCAAATCGTTTGTACCTAATGCCATTAAGTTACCTGTTTTTTTCTTTTCATAAAAGGTGGGTGTCATCTTGAGTAAGTGGCGCATGAGTTTCCCGCGCATTACACGCTCCATGACATTTGCGCCGCCAAATAACTGATACATCCAAAAATATGTCAGTGTATAGACGACGACACCTAGCAAGCAAAAAATGGCTACATAAAACATCATACTAGATGTTGTAAATTGACCAGAACGAATGTCATCCACTGCCTGCCCAAGGTATCTTGGCGGCAGCATTTCAAGCACATTCACAATGAGCAGGAGCGTAATGGCGATCGTATAACGCCTCCACTCTTGTTTGAAGAACCAGCCTAATTTTGTAAATACTGAAAACATGTTTGTCTCTCCTTTTAAAGCTAGCCGCTTTCTAGATTTTCTTGGCTGTCACCTTGAATTATTTTTTTGGTTTTTGTCATTTGTCTTGTTTTTGGCATGTTCACATGCTTTCACTCCTCTTCATTTACTTGTTGATCTCCATCCCTTTATTTCGAAATGCGAAATGAATACAACAAAAAAAGAGGCAACCAGCAATCTGGTACGCCTCTTTTCGTCATGTAAAAAGGCGCATGTTGACAAATACGCAACATACGCCTTGATTCATCCGATCAATTGGAACATACGAGTCCCTTTTCAATGACCAATGAAGGTGTAATTGTCACGTGAATCAACCCATTCATGCAGTTTGATTTCATTCTTCCAATGATATTGCACATGACATTTCCTCCTTTTGGCTCTTGAATCTTTTTTTATCTTATAGTGGCTGTCACCATTTTGTCAATAAATATTTTTCAATAAATGAAATTTTCTAACAAAAAGTTCACCACCTTCATGTGTATCTTTTTCAGATAACGGGTATACCATGAGTGTAAAGACTCCTTTTGAAAGGAATGAGGACATTGTTTCAAGCTGATCGGATGGTCGTTGCGTTTGATGGACATGAAGACAGTAAGAAAGCATTAAAAAAGGCAATCGCTTTAGCCAAAACCTTGAATGCCAAGCTGACCGTTGCCTATGCACATGATGGCAAATCAAGCAGACAGGTGTTTGATGCACCGCGCCCAATGACTGGCGGAGCTTATATCGGCGGCGGCATGGCAGACCTTCAAACACCCCCTGTGTATGTACCTCATGATGAACAGCAAAGTCCCTTGATTTTTGAAGATCATACAGAAGAGGTCGTTGCAGAAGCAAGAATGCTTTTAAATGAGGAGCAGTTTGAAGCTGCGATTGAAATTGTTGAGGGGGAACCAGCGGAAGCGATTATCGAATATGCTGAAGACATATCAGCAGACCTCATCGTCATGGGAGCACGTGACCAAAGCAGATTGAAAAAAATGCTCTTTGGCAGTGTAAGTGAAAAGTTATCATCAAAATCAGATATACCTGTGCTTATTGTAAAATAAAAGAATTACAAAAGGCTGTAAACGAATGTTTACAGCCTCTTTTTATTTATGAAGAAATCGATGCTTCACTTTCCTGTTTAATTTTTTGCTGGAAGCCTTCCTGTACACGCTTTGTTAACTCTCCTGGAACGCCTTCCCCTACTGGCTGACCATCAATTTCAACAATCGGAATGACTTCAGCCGTCGTCGAGCTGATGAAGATTTCCTGCGCGCGCAGCAGCTCTTCTTTACTTATACGCGTTTCTCCAACGCTGCATCCCTCTTCTTCACATACTTCAAGAAGCTTTCTACGGGTAATGCCGTTTAGAATAAAATTGTTTGCGGGATGTGTGCGAATCACGCCATCAATGACGGCATATACATTCGAGGAAGTACCCTCTGTCACAAAACCGTCTCTAATCAGAATGGCTTCAAACGCACCAGCTTCAGATGCTTTCTGTTTTTCCATGACGTTATATAAAAGATTTAAGCTTTTAATATCACATCTTAACCAGCGAAGGTCCTCAGATAATATAGCCTTTGCACCAGCTGTCTGCTCATGAACAGGCTTTTTCACCTGGAACGTATATGCTGTGATTTGAGGAGTGAGAGAATTGCCATATTGATGTTTACGAGGTGCGACGCCCCGTGTGACTTGAATATACACACCGCCATCTGTTAATTGGTTATGGGCGACGAGCTGTTTTAACTTTTCTTCCATATCTGATACTGCACCTTGAAGATGAATGCCGATTTCTTTTGCACTCTTGAACAAACGCTCTGTATGCTCTTTTAATGTAAACAAATTCCCATTGTATACACGGATGACCTCATAGACACCGTCACCAAATTGATAGCCTCTGTCTTCAATATCCACATGAGCATCCTTTTTTTCAATGAAATCGTCATTATACAATACTTTCATACGGAATCTCCCCTTCGCTTCGCATTAATGGTTGAATCTGATGCTATCTTAGCGGATAAATGGGTATGTTTCAATGATTATTCAGAATTATTTCACATCATGATAAATGGTCAACTTTCTATTGTAACAAAGATAGACTCATAACCAAAAAGATTCCAATTTTTTAGCATCTTCTATATTCATAGGCTCTTTTTTCCTGTATACTTACTCCATATAAACACGACAAAAAACAGTGAAAAAAGACAGAATCTACTACATGATTCGACAAAAATTTTTGATTTATTGGAGCGATTGTAATGCAACGGGTTACGAAAAAACAGACACCTTCAAACACGATGCTGCTCTCAAAGGCGATTGGTTTAGTGATTCTGTCACTGATCCTCTTTTTTATTTGGGATATATCTAAAACCAATATGCAGGCAGCAGACCAGCCGGCTAAAATGTCTGCGAGCAGTCAATTCCGAGACACAAGCACAAGTCTGAAAGCAAAAGATGATTCTACGAAAACATTAGATGCACATTTTAAGATCAACCCAAACAAACACGTAACGGATCAAACGATCTTTTTAACCTTTGATGATGGTCCGTCAGCGACATCAAACCAGCTTTTAGATGTGCTCAAGGCGCATCAAGTAAAGGCTACATTCTTCATGCTTGGGCCGCAGATTAAGGAACATCCGGCCGCTGTGAAAAGACTTCATCAAGAAGGTCATCAGTTAGGGCTTCATGGGATCACACACGATGTGAAACGCTTTTATCAAAAAAGTGATTCTCCCGTCAATGAGATGAAGGAAGATCAGCGCATTTTGGCTTCTGTCACAGGAGAGTATACACACCTTGTGAGAACACCTTATGGCAGCGCCCCAAATTTAACCGATCAGCAAAAAGCACGTTTAAAACAAAAAGGCTTTATCTACTGGGATTGGACAATTGACAGTCTTGACTGGAAATATAAAAGCTCAAAATATGTACCAGAAGTATTGAATCAACTGCAAGTGCTAGAGACAAAACATCCAAAGGAACCAAAGATCATCTTAATGCACGATCAGCCAGCGACAGCAAAATACTTAAACAGTTTGCTCACACAGCTAAAAGCAAAGGGCTATACATTTGAAGTACTTGATGAAACGATGAAGCCGCTGCAACAATAAAGAAAGACCCTGCACCTTTTTTGGATGCGGGGTCTTTTATGAATTATAAAGCTTTCACGAGATCGCCAATTCGCTCATGAAAGACAAGATCAAACAATGGATCGTATTCTGTTTCACTCAAATTCATCATCACCTTGAAGATGGAAGGATTTTGAGCGGCATCTTCTGGAATATATCTTGCTGGCACTACTTCTAGGGAGGTTCCCATGACGAGCAGAAGGTCCGCTTGCTGAAGTGATTTCTCTACTTGATCAAAATGTTTAACCCTGTCTCCAAAAAGGACAACATCTGTTTTCAGCACTTGCCCACATGTCCGTCCGTCTGAGGAAACCTTTAGACATACAGGCACTTCTTCTTGTAATAAATAAGGCAATTCATATGTCGCTTGGCATGATGGACAAGTAGCTGTTTGAATGGAGCCGTGAAGTTCATATACATGCTGGCTTCCTGCTTTTTTATGCAGGCCATCAATATTTTGGGTAAAAATCTCTACAAGTTTTCCTTGTTTCTCAAGGCTTGCTAAGAAGGTATGCCCGCTATTCGGCTCGTACTCCCCGCTCATTTTCATCTGAAACAATTCCTTGAATTTCGGCCAGAATTGATAAGGGTTTGATAAAAAGTAGGAGCGGCTCATCGCTTCCATGCGAGCGGTGTCTTCAGTCCATAAGCCGCCCGTTGATCTAAAATCGGGAATACCTGATTCCGTGCTCATCCCCGCACCTGAAAGCACCATTATATGTGAAGCCTGCGTTAATTTCTCTCTTAGCACTGCCACCTTTGTTTGATCCACGCATCCTTCCTCCTTTATTCACTCAGCTGTTTTTCACCTTTTTGTTTCATGTAAATGGTCTGTCCAGGGAAGGCAAATTCTACACCTTCTTCATGGAAGATATCCATAATACGGTAGTTAATGTCCTGTTTGATATTCAGGTTTTCAGCCCAGGCCGTCGTGTTTGTGTAAAAGTTAAAAAATAAATTCAAATAACTGTCTGCCAGTACATCGAGATTCACCATGATTGTCTCCTTGTGCACCCCATCATGCTCATAAAGCGTTTGTTTGAGACGTTTGATACAATGGTCCAGATTTTCCTTTGGTGTATTGTAGGATACACGTACGGAAAACGTAATTTGGCGTTTATTCATTCTCGTCCAGTTCGTGATTGGTTCCTTTGAAAGCGTAGAATTCGGAACTGTCACGACAGCTTCAGCAGGTGTTCTAAATTTTGTACTTCGAAATGTAATGTCCTCGACAGTCCCAAGAACACTTGGCGTCTCCACAAAGTCGCCCATTGTAAAAGGCTTCTCTGTAATGATGACGACCCCTCCAAAAAAGTTCGCCACCGTATCCTGTGCAGCAAGCGCAAAGGCTAGACCCCCTAGACCAAGACCTGCCACAAGTCCATTTACATCATAATTAAATTCCTGTGCAATGACACTAATACTTAGTGCAATAATAATGAAACGAAGCACCTTTGATAAAAACGGCGCTAAAATATCATCCATTTCTAATTCAAATTTCGAATTTACTTTTTGAAATAAGAAAGAAGAAGCTGCTGTTAGATTACAAAGCCCCCATGTCAGCATCAATATAATGGAGGATCTATATAATTTGACGATGACATCCATATGATGCTCAAAGTATGGTGCCTGTCTTAACGCAAAATATAACCCAAGTGCGACAAAAAACAGTCTGGCTGGCTTTTCGAATGCCACAACAATTTGGTTAATGACCTCCGTTTTAGACCGATTGGTCAGCCTAAAGAGAAGATGAAATAAGTACTTCGTAAATACTTTCCGAAGCAATAAAAAAAGCAATAAAATACAAAGGCTAATACCGATTTGGATCGCAACATCTACTGTAAAATATGTATCCATCCATTTTTGTGTAATCATGTTTGTCTCTCTCCTTTAAAACAATCCTCTCTAGTTTATAATATAACCTTCGTTTATGTCCTCTCATAAATGTCTGACCTCTAAATAAAAAGCCTCGGGATCAGTCCCGAGGCATGATGTTCAATTATGAAATTTTGGCTAGAGACATATCGACGGGCAGCAAACTACTTTTTCTTCTGAGCCTGATCAAGGAGAGTCGCTTTAAACATTTCAGCATCCGTTTCGACCTTAATACGTTCTTCCACTCTAATTCTCCCTTTACCCAATCATCTCGCCTCCTTTTCATCATTATAAAACATCAGAATTTTCAGTCAACATGACGAAAGCACTAATATTTTGGCGAACGCTGACGATTTGGACAAAATTGATCGAAGAAAAAATTGATGTACTTCAGATTTACTCAATCATGGCTTGGGATATTCCTGCAACTTTTTACATTTGTATTCTCATACTTTCTTAGCAATCCAATTCACCATTACATACAGCTCTTCTTTCGTCCATATAGTAAAGAAGGAAAAACGGTAAAGCATTTGATATGATAAGACCAGAACTTAAGTCAGGGAGCTGGAGCATGTGTATATTATTGCGCATAGAGGGTCATCAAGCGCTGCCCCAGAAAATACAATTGCTGCATTTGATTTAGCTGTTCAGCAGGGTGCAGATTATATTGAATTAGATGTACAGCTCACATTGGACCAGCACGTCGTCGTGATCCATGATGATACAGTTGACCGAACGACGAACGGGAACGGCTTAGTCAAAAGCTATACACTCGATCAGTTGAAAAAACTGGACGCAGGAAGCTGGTTTGACCAACAGTACACAAATGAACGAATTCCAACATTACACGAAATTCTTGAAAGATACAGCCAGCGGATCGGGATATTGATCGAGATCAAACACCCAAAACGGCAGATAGGAATTGAAAAGGCAGTTGCCCGCATCGTCAATCGGTTTGCCTATTCTCGTCATATCATGATTCAATCTTTTGACGATCATGCACTGCAAAGAATCAAAGCTTTCGCCCCTTCTCTTCGAACAGCTTTGATTATAAAGCCTAATGCATTTAAACTGACGAAAAGAAAGTTAACGGCATACAGCTCGTTTGCAAATTGTCTTAATATGAAAAAAACGATGATCAATAGATGGTGGATAGACCGCATCCACACATTCGGGATGGATGTGTTTATATGGACTGTGAAAGATCAAAAAACAGCCGATCGGATTAAAAAATATCCCGTTGATGGTGTCGTGACGGATCATCCGCTATTTTTTCTAAAGGAGAAATGATGTAAATGAAAGCGTATCTTGCCGTATTTATTGGTGGACTGATTGGGACACTTTGCAGATATGAACTAAGCCAATCGATTGTCAGCCAAACATTCCCCTATGCAACGCTAATCGAAAACGTGACAGGCAGTCTGCTTCTTGGTTTTTCAACAGGATATTTTATGTTCCAAAAGAGAAAAAAATATCTTGCCGCTTTGATCGGAACAGGATTTTGCGGAGGTTTTACGACAATGTCCACTTTTTCTAAAGAAACGATTCTTTTATTACAGACCGGGCAAATCACTTCAAGTGTGATCTACATCCTGCTCTCAGTCATTGCAGGAGTAGCGGCTGCCTTATGTGGACTAATGCTAGCTCAACGACTCTTTCATCAAAATAAGCAGCAGAGAGAAGGCAGATAAATGATCGTTTTATATACAGCTATTGCCGGCGGGATTGGCAGCGTCCTTCGTTTTTTCATTAGCCAAACGATACAGAAATCTAAGTCTCATGCTCGTTTCCCGTACAGTATTATTCTCATCAACTTATTAGGTGCTGCCGGTTTAGGTATACTGACAGGTGCCGTGACTGCTAATCATCCGCTGCTTGTGATCATTGGAACAGGTTTTTTCGGTGGCTTTACAACATTCTCTACGTTTAGTGTAGAGTCTGCGACCATGCTACAGCAGCGGCAAATCGGAAAACTTGCTGTCTACTTATTGACGACAATCATCGGGTCTTTCTGTTTCTTTACTGCGTTCTATCAAATAGGACAACACCTTTTTTAAATATTGGTGATCGCAGCTAAGCTAATGAGCAATTGATCCATAAGCTGGCGCTTCATTAAAAAGAGGGTTTTTTCACTGTAGCCGATTTCCATCGCACACTTGGCCATCCGCCAATCTCGAAAGTATTTGTAATCAATGAGCTGCTTCTCTATCTCATCCAACTCTTTTAGTGCTGTTTCAATACAAGCAACGATGAGTTCATACTGATTTTTTTGCTCTTCTAACTTCTTCCGTGTCATGTGATCCAAATGATGCGGATTTCTTTTTTCAAGCTGTCTTTCGATATTTAAAATCGCTGCCTGGTAATTTTTAAAATTCTTCAAATGAAACTCAATTCGTTTCATTGAGGTTTTTTTCTCCGTGATACTGGCTGTTTCATACCAAAGCATATCCATCCCCCTTTATCGAACGTTTGTTCTCATTATAACCCGAACAAGCATTCGCAAAAAGAGACTAAATACCTAAAAAAAACCTTGAGCTTATTTTTCGCTCAAGGTCATTTCATTTACTAACAGCGGCTCTTTTATATCAAGCCCTGTGCGTGTATTTCCTTTTTCTGATGATGTGACGCCTTTCTTTAGGTCGATCTTTTTCACATAGCGTCCATCCATCTCCAAGACCTTCATCCGAATATCATCAAGATAAATGGATTGTCCTTCTCGGATATCAATGTTCTCATTTAAGATTAACCCGCCTATTGTATCAATTTCTTCATCATGATATGACATTTCGATCAAATCTTGAACTTCATCTAATCTGACTTTGCCATCTAAAACATAATGATGATCGGCTCTTTTTTGAATAACCGGCTGCTCATCTTCATCGAATTCATCTCGAATATCTCCAACAATCTCTTCTAAAATATCTTCTGTTGTGACAAGTCCAGACGTTCCGCCATATTCGTCGGTTAAAATCGCCATATGCATTCGATCGCGCTGCATCTTGACAAGAAGCTCTTGAATAGGAATCGTGTCAATGACTTCAATCACTGGATATATATAATCTTGAATCTTCAGTTGATCTTTTTCTCCTTGATACACAAGATCTGCAAAGAGCTGCTTTTTGTTCAGCATGCCGATGACATGGTCTTTATCTCCTGAAAACACAGGAAAGCGTGTATACTTCTCCTGCGTCATGATGGAGAGGATTTCATCCAGCGGCATATCTTCTGGAATGGCACAAATTTCTCTCCGCGGTACCATGATTTCTCTGGCAATTCGATTATCAAAGTCGAAAATTTTGTTCATATAATTATATTCTGATGGGTTGATTTCCCCATTTTTTAAGCTCTCAGATAATAAAATCTTTAATTCCTCTTCAGAATGGGATTGTTCTTTTTCAGACCCCATATCGATGCCCATCATTTTGGTTAGAACACGGGCTGACCCGTTTAACACATAAATGAAAGGGAACATTAGGATATAAAATGCATGCAGCGGGCCTGACAGCCAGAGCGTCATTTTTTCCGCCTTTTGAATCGCCAGTGTTTTTGGTGCAAGCTCACCGACGACTACATGCAAAAAGGTAATAATAGAGAACGCAAGTGTTGCTGAGATCAGGCTGATTGCTGAATCAGGAATGTTTGTCAAACCGAAACCTCGAACCAAAAGTTCTTTTACAGCTGGCTTACCAATCCACCCTAAACCAAGGGATGTCACTGTAATACCGAGCTGACAGGCTGACAAATATTCATCCAGCCTTGATGTCACCTTTTTCGCCACGATGGCCTTTTTAGACCCTTCGGCAACAAGCTGATCAATTCTTGAGCTTCTTGCCTTTACTATGGCAAATTCAGATGCAACAAAGAAAGCTGTTAAAGCAATCAAAACACCGACTATACTCAGATTAACAATATCGTCCATTTAACCTTGCTCTTTCTTAGAAGAACAAGGAGTCACCTCCTGATTGATGATGTTATGTTTTGCAAAACGGTTAACTGATTAAATAAGACTATATTGAGGGCCCCACTTAACCACCTCCGGTTCACGTATAAATCCGCTTCTCTACATATATATGAAACGGTCTTCATTTTATCTTACCATAAATAATCTGAAAATTCCTGTATCACTATGTTAAATTTGACAGGACAATTTAGACTGAGAAATCCCTTTCTCCTCTTCATATCGGCAGGAAATATGAACAATTAACTTGTATTTCAGGCTAGAATTATATTAAACTATTTTCATAAACTATAACGTGACGGTTAGGAGGAGATGTTCAGATGGGGCTGAGAAAAAGTATCGTATTGGTGAACTAGCACAGATTGCACAGGTGACGAAACGTACTGTAGATTATTATACAAATCTAGGGTTGCTTGCGCCTGTTAGATCTTGCTCAAATTATCGTTATTACGATGAACATGCTTTAAAACGATTACAATTAATCGTTCTTTGCAAACAGCAGAGATTGGCTCTTTCTGACATCAAATCCAGATTAGATGAACAATTCCCTTCTCAAAAGGAAGATCCTGATGAACTTGTCCATTTAACATCTGATATCGATCGGATGAACGAGCACATGGACCGCATTTTGGTACGTTGTAAGCAGCTTCAACCAGAACAACGTGAAAAATTAAAAGAGCAGCTTACACCTGAGAAGATGACGGCTGTCCAATCATTTTTACTGCTGTTAAGTTAAAATTTTTACTAAACAGGAGGTGTTACCTTCGTTCTCAAAGTCAGAACGAAGGCCTTAATTGGACATAGTTAATTTACTTATAGTTGCTTTGCTTATAGCTTTAACCGCATTTTTCGTTGCATCAGAGTTTGCGATCATTCGCTTAAGAAGCTCAAGAATTGATCAGTTAATCGCAGAAGGTAATAAAACAGCAGTTGCTGTCAAGCATGTCACGACTCACCTTGATGAGTATCTGTCGGCCTGTCAGCTCGGTATTACCATTACCGCCCTTGGTATTGGTTGGTTAGGGGAAGAAACAATTGCGCACATGCTTGCTCCACTATTTGTAGAGCTGTCCATTCCTCAATCAGCTAGTTCTATTGTCACTTTTATTATTGCGTTTAGTATTATGACGTTTTTACACGTTGTGGTTGGAGAACTTGCACCAAAAACACTCGCCATTCAAAAGGCGGAGCAAGTATCTCTTCTTTTTGCTAGACCGCTCATGATTTTTTACAAAGTGATGTTCCCGTTTATCTGGGTATTAAATGGATCTGCTCGTTTGTTAACAAAAGCGTTCGGTCTTCAGCAAGTTTCTGAGCATGACATGGCGCACTCTGAAGAAGAATTGCGGATTATTTTATCAGAGAGCTATAAAAGCGGCGAAATTAACCAGTCTGAATTCAAATATGTAAATAAAATTTTTGAATTTGATGACCGTCTGGCGAAAGAAATTATGATTCCTCGTACCGAAGTTGTCAGCTTCCCTCATGATATTACCATTGAGGAAATGCTGAAGGTGACCAAGGTAGAGAAATATACACGTTATCCAATTGAAGATGGCGATAAAGATAATATGATTGGTGTTCTGAACATTAAAGAGGTTCTTACTGCATGCATTAGCGGTGAGTGTTCTACAAGTGATACGATCGAAAAGTTTGTCAATCCAATTATTCATGTGATTGAAACCGTTCCTGTACATGATTTATTGCTCAAAATGCAGCGTGAACGTGTACACATGGCGATTTTATCAGATGAATACGGCGGTACAGCTGGTCTTGTGACTGTAGAAGACATCCTTGAAGAAATCGTCGGTGAAATTCGTGATGAATTCGATATGGATGAAATCAACGAAGTGCGTAAACTTGGAGAAGACCATTACATCTTTGATGGAAAGGTTCTAGTGGACCAAGTCAACCTGCTCTTAGGTACGCAGCTTGATAACGAAGAAGTCGATACGATCGGCGGCTGGTTCCTTACTCAGAAATATGAAGTTGAGAAAAATGACACCATTCGTGAGCAAGGCTATGAATTTATCATTAATGAAGTCGATGGACACCATGTGGTATATATCGAGGTCAAAAAGTTAAATGAACAATTAGCAGAAGCCGCTGAAGAAGGCGCTTCTTAAGAAAAAAACGACCCTTGCCAAAGCAAGCGGTCGTTTTTCTTATGCCTTTTCCATTAATTGAGCTTCAAGTTCTTTAATTCTCGTGTTTAATACTTCCGTCATGGCACCTAATCGTTCTTTTGGCGGCAGATGCTCAAATTCTGACTGCTCAATCGGTTCACCAATAATTAAGCGCATTTTCCCCTTTTTGAAAAGACTTTTCGCATTGGACGGTCCTTTGTACGCTGCTGGAACGATTGGCGCTTTACCGAGCTGTGCAATAGTAACCGCACC
The DNA here is from genome assembly GCF_030209735.1 of Bacillus sp. lyk4-R2A-2. Lineage (NCBI taxonomy): Bacteria > Bacillati > Bacillota > Bacilli > Caryophanales > Bacillaceae > Bacillus > Bacillus sp. lyk4-R2A-2. Next base: position 68,892 of record NZ_JARVRK010000004.1, on the reverse strand, counting down.
TCTTTTTAAAGGTACATCCTCTGTTGTACGTGTTCCGCTTGGAAAAATCCCGACGATCTTTCCCTCTTTTAATAATTTAATGGGCGTTTTAATACTGCTTGGCCCAGGATTCTCTCGATCAACTGGAAAGGCATGAATCTTCTTTAAAAATCCACCGATCCATTTGTTTGCAAACAATTCTTTTTTCGCCATGTAGTGGATCTCAAACGGAAGAATTCCTGCGCCTAATGCAAGAACATCCACAAAACCCTCATGTGTACATGCAATGACAAATCCCCGATCCGTTGGCAGATTCTCTTTTTGATATACTTTGATTCCGCCTCGGAGAGTAAATACTACTTTAATGGTATAGCCTGAAAATTTATACATAGTGCACTTCCTTTGTTTGAAGAATGAAGGATTTGTTTCTATTATAACAAATTTTTTATTACCTGGTACTAAAATTTTCATGAAACAGCCAAACCATCACATCATTTTTCTTTCTAAATCATCGTTCTTTCTGTATTCAGGTCTATGGTTTTAGGAGAGAATAGAAGAGGAATTGTGTCCAATTTTGTCGTTTTTTAAGGTTTTTTCCTGATTTGTTCTATTGAAAATGCTTTATAAATGACGCAAATTTCGCTATGATAAGGAGAAATGATTTTGATTCGGCGAAAGAAATGAGTATTGTACGGTATTGAGAAGTTTCGTGCAACTTTATGCCTTTCTTATGCGTGTATAACATAGAGGGGAGAAAAATCAGTGACGATCGATGAAATTTATCAAATGTATATGAACGATGTTTACAGGTTTCTGCTCTCCATGACAAAAGACAAACATTTGGCAGAAGACTTATTGCAGGAAACCTTTATGCGTGCTTATATACATATTCATTCCTACGACCATAGCAAAGTGAAACCTTGGTTATTTCAGGTGGCACGAAATGCTTTTATTGATTATGTCAGGAAACATAAAAAAGAAGTGACCATATCGGATGATCTTATTGGCGGCCTTTTACAAACGTCTGTACAAAGCCCTGCTGAACAGGTTGAAATAAAAGAAGTCCTCAACATGTATTTGGAACAGCTTCCAGATAACTACAAGGAAGCGTTGACATTGTATTATTTAAAAGAACTGAATTACAAGGAAGCATCCAAGGTCATGAATATTACTGAAGCAAATTTTAAAAGTGTTTTATTTCGTGCAAGGCAGCGCCTAAAAGCACTTTACAACAGAGGTGTTAATGATGAATGAAGAGTTTAACAAGCGATGGGAACAATATAATAATGGTGAGATGAACGAGGAAGAAATGATAGCGTTTGAAGAAGAGCTTGAAGAAAACGAAAAACGCTTAAGTCAGGAACTGAACGACTCGGATTGGACCGATTTTTCCATCAGTCCTGAAAAGCAAAAAGCCATCTTGCAATACGGAAAAAGAAAGTCTTATTTACGTATTTCTGTACTTGCTGTCATCTCTACACTTATTATTTTACCGCTTTGTACATTAGGAAGTTATCTATACTACGGCGTTGGCGGAGCAGAGAGCAAAGGGAATCACTTCATGGAAACAGCCGCTGTAACAGTCGCTTTGACGAAACCAAACGTGGCGATTGATATGAAGGATTTAAAAGGCCAAGTCAAGCTTTTTGGAATGAACACCGAATTGAAGCTGCAAAAACAAATTGGCAATAAAACAGAAGCCATTGGCAGTGAGCAAATCGAGATGTTTTTCGATAAATTAAAGCAGCCTACCATCTCATATTATGGTGACAGCGCACGCGATACGGAGGATTTCTTTACCCATCCTTCTACTCAGGCAGATGCATCAAAAAAACAAACACTCACTACTTTAGACAAGCTTCCTGAAGGAACAGTCAGTGAAGTGTATGTCTCCTATGACAAAGCGTATACACCAAAGGACGTTTATTCCTTTGCTAAAAAATATGATATGAAAGTGCTCTGGAATGCGATTAAAACAGAGGATTCATTAAGCGAGAATCAGCGGCCAATTGGCTTTCCTGGGAGAGACTCTGAATTCTTAAAAGAGCTTCAGCACACATCAAAAACAGAGGTAGATCAATTTAAAGATGCCCTTACTTATGTCAATCAGCACCCAACCTGGGCAAAAACGATCTCTGGCAGATCTGAACTGGATCTGTCAAACCGCATACGCTATATCAATCAAAATGGTGTCACGATTTATGGCTCTGTGATCACAGGTCCTTCGAAAGAAATCGAGAAATTCGTGAAGACAAAACGCATTAAAACGGCAAAAGTGAGCGAGGTGGAATTATGGAATTGGTAAGAATTTTTAAAGAGCATAATGTATTTGGCTGGATTTCTGTCGGTACAGCGATATTATCTCTGCTCATGCTGAACCTCGCCATTATCAGTAATGTGACATTTTATTCTTTTCAGATGCTTCCTTTTGCAATGGCGGCAGTTCCATTTGGCATTATTGAACTGTTCATTAAAAAAGGACGTACGGGTCCTGGGTTCCTTGGTGTCGTACTGAATATCTTTGTCATTCTTTGTGTCTATGCCATCGTATCGATCGATGTCGATCTTCAATTAGGCTTTTAAGCCGTTCTCAAAATGAAAAGCCCGTGTTACTTGACTAATGCCAAGTCGCACGGGCTTTTTTGAATATCGATTTATGTTCTTAAGTCTACAGCGCAAATCAAAAAGACTGCTTCATCAGCAGTCTCTTAAAATAAATTAGTTTACAAATGTTTTCGCTCCAAGGTAAATCGGCTTCCAATAGCTTGAATTCATATCACTGATCGTCACACCATCTGAAGCAGCATGAATAAACTTGTTGTTCCCAATGTAGACACCCATGTGAGACGGACCCGATTTATATGTTGTAAAGAACACAAAATCGCCAACCTTTGGAGAAGATACGCTTTTCATTGATCCCCAAAAACCTTCAGTTGTTTGTCTCGAAATCTTTTTTTGTTTGTTAATGATATACCACATAAACCCGCTGCAATCAAAGCCCTTTGGTGTCGTTCCACCCCATCTATATGGTGTGCCATTGTGCGCTTTAGCATCCGATACAAGCTTAGACGTGTTTAAAGAAGAAGCAGAAACTGTTTTTTCTTTAACAGGTGTTGTCTTCACTTTTTTAGACGATTTTTTGACCTTTAGCTTTTGCCCAATTTTGATCAGGTTTGTTTTGAGTTTATTTAACGATTTCAGCTCTTTTACAGTCATGCCGTACTTTTTGCCGATTTTAGATAATGTATCACCTTTCACAACTTTATGAGTGGCTGTGGCTGACGCCGCTTTTACTTTTGTTGTTGTTTTGGATGTTTTCGTTGTTTTTTTTGCGGCAGTACCATTTACTTTTAACGTTTGTCCAACATAAATCGTGTTAGATTTCAGCTTATTGTCTGATTTAATCTTGCTCACGCTTGTCTTATATTTTTTCGCTAGAACAGAAAGAGAGTCACCTTTTTGAACTTTTACTGATTGTGCTGAGGCAGCTCCGGCAAATAATGTCGTCCCAAGTAAAACTGCACTTGCAGCTGTGATCAATTGTTTTTTCATTTGTTCCTCCTGTATGTATCTATCGAGATCCGAATTTTTATCTACTTACTATTATAAGGATCAAATACCAGAAGAAATAGTCTTGACTTCCTACGACATTATGCTTATTAATTCGGCAAAATTTATTTTTTTTTAGGGTTCTTTATATTTCATTTTCATTACACAATCATGACAAAATAAACGCATCTTGTCATGGATAAATGATACATTCATTTCTCTTTTTGGCTCATTCTATGTAAAGTGGGCCTTTACAATTTTAAAGGGAACTTTACGATCCTGTAAATGGGAATCCACAATTCTGCTCTACCATTGTAAACGTAAGAGCGATACATAAACATTGAGGAGGCAAAATGAATGAGTGTGTTGAAAAGCTCGAAAACGAAAATCGCTGCAATGGCGGCAGCATCTGTGCTATCGATTGGCATTTTTTCAGGAATTGAATTTGGACAGGCTGACAAGGCAGAGGCTAAAAAGAAGCCAAAAAATGACGTACAAAATGTGATCGTGCTGATCGGGGATGGCATGGGAACACCGTATCTTTCAACTTACCGTTCATTTAAGCACAACGGAGACCTTTCAAAGCAAACAGCGTTTGACCCTTACCTTACTGGCATGCATAAAACATACCCTAACGACTCGAAAAGCAATATCACTGATTCTGCCGCAGCTGGTACAGCTATGGCAACTGGTAAAAAGACATACAACAATGCCATTGGTGTAAACAAAAACGGCAAAAAATTAAAAACCGTTTTAGAAGAAGCCAAACGCAAAGGAAAATCGACGGGTCTTGTCGTGACCTCTGAATTAACAAATGCCACCCCTGCTGCGTATGCGGCTCACGATGTATCGAGAAAAAACACAGCAGCCATCGCTGATGATTTCTTCGATGAAAAAATCGGTAAACAGCATACAGTCGATGTCATGCTTGGCGGAGGTCTCGTCGATTTTGTCCGAAAGGATCGTGATTTAACGAAGGAATTTAAGCAAGCCGGATATGATTATGTCACCAATAAAGATGCCTTACAAAAAAACAAAAACCAAAAGGTGTTAGGCATTTTTGCTGATGGCGGTCTTGATAAAGCGATTGATCGTGATAAAAAGACCCCTTCCCTGCAAGACATGACATCCTCAGCCATTAAACAGCTGTCTAAAAACAAAAATGGATTTTTCCTTATGGTCGAAGGCAGTCAAATTGACTGGGCAGGACATGATCATGATATTGTGAGTGCCATGAGTGAAATGAAGGATTTTGAAAAAGCATTTGAAGAAGCGATTCGTTTTGCAAAAAAGGATAAAAATACGTTAGTCATCACCACTGCCGATCATTCAACTGGCGGACTTTCCTTTGGGGCAGACGGCTCAGGTAGCTGGGATTACAAACCGGTAAAAGCAGCGAAAAAGACCCCAGATTTTATCGCAAACAAAATCGTCAGTGGCATGCCTGTTGAATCAGCGCTGAAACAATATATCGATCTTGATTTCACAACAGAAGAAATGGCCTCTATTCAAAAGGCCGCTGAAACAAAGGATACTGTTAAAATTGATGATGCGATTGAAGAAGTGATCAACGTGAGATCACATACAGGCTGGACCACATCAGGTCATACGGGCGATGAAGTGCCATTCTTTGCGTATGGCCCAACAAGCCAAAAGCTAAAAGGTCTGATGGAAAACACCGATCAAGCAAAACACATTTTCAAGCTGCTGAAAAACCAATAAAACTGACAAAAAAGATGTCTGCTAAGAGACATCTTTTTTTGTTTTTTTATGCGAGATATTTTCTATGAACTCCTTTTCCATCATACGAAAACATGACTTCTTTTCCTTCAAGAATGGATTCGATATGCACACTTCTTCCCCATAGCTGATGCAAATATGGGAGTACTTTTTCTAAGTATTTCAGATCTAGTTCAATGCCCTCATACCAATGTTTAATATAGAGTTCATTGTTTTTTAAATAGTCGCCATCCATCACGGTCAAATAAGGAAAGCCGCCATTGACCCTCATGCTGACTAGCTGATCACGAACAGCCTTCCATTCTTTATCGATGACTTTATAATCTCTCCCTTGTTTTTGAAACAAGTACAAATCTTCTCTCATCACAAGGTCTTTTGTTAAGTAATTTCGAATGAAGGAAATATCTGATTCAATCTCCCTTACTTCAAACATTTTGCTGCGGCCCGATCCTTCTGTCACCCCTGCTTTTTTTAATTCTTCACATGGGTTGTCATAGCGCTCTTCGATATCTTCAAAAATCTTCAAACCTAAATAGTAAGGATTGATGCCTGTTTTTGACGGCTGCACCACGCCAGCATTTAATTTGGCAAACTCAATCGATTCATTTGAATCCAAATCAAGCTCTCGCATTATCCGCTGATGCCAATACGATGCCCAGCCTTCATTCATAATCTTTGTTTCTAGCTGAGGCCAAAAATAGAGCATTTCCTCCCTCAGCATCGTGAGGACGTCGCGCTGCCACGGCTCTAACTCCCGGGAGTGCGCCTCAATAAAGAGTAAAATATCTTTTTCCGGCTTTGGCGGAAATGGCTTGGCGATTTTCTTTTTCTCACGTATTTTCGGCTCATCCATTCCCCACAAATCATCATACGGCGTCTGACGCTTTGGTTGGTCATCTTCATATTCTTCTTCATCGCCGATATTCCAGCTTAGTTTTGAACGAACAAGAGACGGATCAATATGCTCCTGAAGAGCCAATACGGCGTCTAAAAAGGATTCAACTTCTTTTGTTCCATGAAGATGCTCATATTCTTTGATCCGCTCTGCCGCAGCTGACATGCTTTCTACCATGTCTCGTTTTGTGTTTTGGAAACGGCAATTATTTTTGAAGAAATCACAGTGTGCCAGTACATGAGCCACAATTAATTTATTCTGAACAAGCGTGTTGTTATCAAGTAGAAAGGCGTAGCAAGGATTTGAATTGATGACCAGCTCATAAATTTTGCTTAATCCTAAATCATAATGAAGCTTCATTTTATGAAATTGTTTCCCGAAGCTCCAGTGGCTGAATCGTGTTGGCATTCCGTATGCACCGAACGTATAAATTATTTCCGCGGGACAGATTTCATACCTCATCGGATAAAAATCTAGACCAAATCCTTCTGCAATTTCTGTAATTTCATCAATGGCTCTTTGTAAAAGACGTTTTTCTGATACGCTCAAGGAAACCATCCCTCCTCATCGGACTTATCCCTACTATATGAGCGTATCTAAAAAAACATGATGTTCCGCCATTCGTTTAGACGACTTCCATTTCTTTTGTGGATTGCCCGCCGAATGACTCGAAATGTATATTCTGTTCTGGAATTCCCAGCTCTTTTAGTATATAAATCATCTCCTGTGTAAACACCGGGGATCCGCATAGATAAAATTGGCCTTTCCCTTCTCCAACCACTGATTGAAGAAATAGACGGTCAATGCGGGAAGCTGCCTTTTCAACAAGCTCACCCTTACCAGACTTCGCAAATTGTTCATTACATAACATGATGCGGCCATGCGGAGCTGATGCTAGAACGCTTTCAAATTCATTTTCAAAAGCGGTGACATCCTCTAATCGATCTGCATGAATCATTGTAAATGGATGGCTGTTTTGCGCTGCTGTTTTCAATAAACCGATCATTGGCGTGACTCCAGAACCAGCACTAATGAAATAAACAGGCTCTTTTGTGGCTTCTTGCAAGCAGAACATTCCCTGCGGCATACTCACTTGAAGAACGTCTCCTTCTTCCATTTCATCATGCAAAAATGTAGACACATGACCATCGCGCTTCACTGTGATGCGGTAATAAGATGGATGATGGTGATCTGATAAGCTGTATTGTCTGCTACACATATAAGCCTCACCTGGCATATCTGCCTGAACCGTAATATATTGACCTGCTTCAAACATTGGCAGCTCTGATTCATCTTCTGGTACTAAGTAAAAGGAGATCAGCGCTGGAGATTCCTGTACCTTTTTCTTTATCACAAACGGCTTCACATCTGCCCATCCACCTGGTTGCTTTACATTCACCTCCATCATTTCTGCTTCAATCGTGATAAAAATATTTGCAATGATGTCATATGCGGCCTTCCAAGCTAAAAGCGTGTCATCTTTTTCCGTTAAACCAAACACTTCTTTCATCGCTTCAATTAGGTAATATCCGACGATTGGATATTGCTCTTTTTTGACCATCACACTGACATGCTTATGGGCAATCTGTTTGACCGCAGGAAGTAATTCTTCTAATCGATCGATGTGCAGTGCAGCTTGGTATAGTGTCGCAGCAAGCGCCTCTGGCTGACTTCCGTTCATGAGGTTTGTTTGATTAAATTGATTGAGTAGCTCTGGATGCTGACGAATCATATTTTGATAAAAAACAGTCACAAGGTTGGTTCCCTCGCCTTTTAATAGAGGGGCTGATTGTTTAATAGCATTCATTTGATCTATAGATAACATCGTCATTCCTTCTTTCAAAAGATGTATTTTAAATACATCTTTATCGTAACGGATGACAGCTTATAAAAGCAATATTTATAATACATGTTTTAAACATTGACACATTTAACACTTTCTCGAACAGTTTTTGTCTAAAATGTGTTACGATAATACAAAACTCTATCAGGTTTAGAGGTCGTCAAAATGAAACTAACGAATTATACAGATTTCTCATTAAGAGTACTCATTTATTTAGCATCAAGAGAGAACAATGAACTGTCAAATATTCAGCAGATCGCCGATGTTTATGGCATCTCTAAAAATCATCTGACAAAGGTGATTTATCATCTTGGAAAACGCGGCTATGTTGAAACGATCCGTGGAAGAAATGGCGGAATTAGGCTTGGGAAAAGCCCAGAAAGCATTAACATTGGAGAGGTTGTCCGTTATACAGAGGATGATTTAGTCATGGTTGAATGCTTTGATCCAAGGAAAAACAGCTGTATCATTTCCCCGATTTGTTCATTAAAGCATGTACTTCATGAAGCACTTACTGCTTACTTGCGCGTTCTTGACCAATACACATTAAAAGACTTAACTCAAAACAAAGATGCTCTTAGAGAGCTCCTCCTTTAGGCGAAAGAATTCTATTCTTTCGTCTTTTTCTTTACCTTCTTGTAATAATAATTAATTTAAAATTATTATAAATAGATATTGACTATCATGTTTGATTCAATATAATTAGGGTATATAGATTGCTAGAAACCATTTTTTTGTTTACAGGAGGAGAAAAGAATGACAAATTCAAATCATAAAAATTTGACAACGAACCAAGGCGTACCTGTTGGCGATAACCAAAACTCAAGAACAGCTGGTCACCGCGGACCTACATTTCTTGATGATTACCATTTGATTGAAAAACTTGCACACTTCGATCGTGAACGCATTCCAGAGCGTGTTGTTCATGCGAGAGGCGCCGGCGCTTATGGTGTGTTTGAAGTTGAAAATAGTATGGAGAAACATACAAAAGCAGCCTTCTTAAGTGAAGAAGGAAAACAGACAGATGTTTTTGTTCGCTTCTCAACAGTTATTCATCCTAAAGGTTCACCTGAAACATTGCGTGATCCGCGCGGCTTTGCTGTCAAATTTTACACAGAAGAAGGCAACTATGATCTAGTTGGTAACAACTTGCCGATCTTCTTTATACGTGATGCATTGAAATTCCCTGATATGGTTCACTCTCTCAAGCCAGATCCTGTAACCAATATCCAAGATCCTGACCGTTATTGGGATTTTATGACCTTAACACCTGAATCCACTCATATGCTCACATGGCTCTTCTCTGATGAAGGAATCCCTGCGAGCTACGCTGAAATGCGCGGTTCTGGTGTGCATACATTTAGATGGGTCAACAAATATGGTGAAACAAAATATGTGAAATATCACTGGAGACCTTCAGAAGGTATTCGTAATTTATCTATGGAAGAAGCAGCAGAAACCCAAGCGAATGATTTCCAGCATGCGACAAGAGACTTATATGACCGCATTGAAAATGGCAACTACCCAGCATGGGACTTATATGTCCAGTTGATGCCGCTTAGCGATTATGATGATCTTGATTATGATCCATGTGATCCAACAAAGACATGGAGCGAAGAAGATTACCCGCTTCAAAAAGTAGGACGCATGACACTGAACCGCAATCCTGAGAACTTCTTTGCTGAAACAGAGCAAGCTGCTTTCACACCAAGTGCACTTGTTCCAGGAATTGAAGCATCTGAAGATAAATTGCTTCAAGGTCGTCTGTTCTCTTATCCAGATACGCAGCGTCATCGTCTTGGTGCCAACTATATGCGCATTCCGGTGAACTGTCCTTATGCACCTGTACACAATAATCAGCAGGATGGCTTTATGACAACGACTCGTCCAAGCGGTCATATTAACTATGAACCAAACCGTTACGATGATCAGCCAAAAGAAAATCCTCACTACAAAGAAAGTGAACAAGTTCTTCACGGTGATCGTATGGTGAGACAAAAAATTGAAAAACCAAACGATTTCAAACAAGCTGGGGAAAAATATCGAAGCTACTCAGAAGAAGAGAAACAAGCATTGATCAAAAACCTAACAACTGACCTGAAAGACGTAAATGACAAAACAAAATTACTTGCGATCTGCAACTTCTATCGTGCAGATGAAGATTACGGACAACGATTAGCCGATTCACTTGGCGTGGATATCCGCTCATACCTTCAAGGAAGCATGAAATAATTGATCCGGAAAGGGCACCTCTAATAAAGAGGTGCTCAGATTGTAGACAAAGGGCTAAAATGATTTTTATTTTAGCCCTTTGTCTTCTTTTCAGCGTGATAGAAAACCTTTGCAGTCTAGGCAGGGCGAGCACCGGAGCGGAGCGAATTTGACATTCGTGAGTACCGAAGCGCAGACCTGACAAAGAATGCGAGGGTTTGTCTACACGCTGGGCACCTCTAATAAAGAGGTGCTTTTTTTATAACCGGAATACGTTAATACTAATCAAATGACCGGTCACCGGGTGAAAATAGATTTCTGCATGCGCAGCAAAAAGCGTTGAGCCTTCCTTCACGGTGACGCGAAAAACATCCTTTGTCTGATCTTCATTTACTTGTGTACGCCCGATATATTGATAATCGTTTAAAACGGCGCCTTCATATTCCTCTTGCAACGCTGTGTACGCAAGTCTTTCCCAATTTTCAACAGGCTGCGTCGCTGCATTTGTTGCAGGATGGATCATGAAACTGCCAAACAAAACCATTCCCGCTGCAAAAGGCACCCACCATTTCGGCTGCATGATATCATTGATCTCACTTTCATGTATATTTTGTTTATGTTGTGCTGATCGATCCATTTTCATACATGAAGCATTTATTCAGCCTATAATTCCCGGTACACGATTGATGCGGACACCAACTTTTCCCCTGAAAATGTCGATATGTTCCGAGCAAACTAATGAGGACTTCTCAAGGGAAAGGAGAAGGTTTGATGAATGTGGCGGATTATGATAAAGCACTTTATTATACGCATCGCTCGCAATGGGATAATTTACTTATTCTTATGGTACGTACGCAAGATGACTTGCTCTCGAAACGTATTGAGCATTTCTTACACGCGTATCAATTTAACCGGAACGATGCTGATGTTGAAAAATGTTTATATGGGCTCCTGCAGTACATTGACCATGCTTCAGAGGCCGCTGCTTCTGAAGTTTATTCACAACCGATGTACACATAAAGAAAAAGGCTGATTATCAGCCTTTTTACATACATTTAGCAGTGCGCAGTGATTGGAAGCATAAAGTGGCCTTTTACCCAATCTCGTTTTGTATAAACAAACAGCGCATCCTCGTCATTTGGTGCCTTCACCGAGTGTAAGCCGTCAATTGACGTATCAGGTGTAAAATAGAACATCACTTTTTCCGTCGTTTCATTCACAATATGTGCAACAACTTCCTCTATATTTTGTGGATCGAGAGAAATGATATCAAAGACATGTATGGTTTCATTTTCTTCATTCATCAGAACAATCGTATCCAACGCTTCAATATAGAAAAGGGCATCCGGCCAAACCAATGTAAAATAAAACATCAATAAGCTGCCATGATACTTAGCGTCTAATTTCTTTGAGCCCGTTTGGCGTTTTTCTGCGAACTGTTCAAGTAATGGCAGGTCATGTTCCAATGTCAGCTGCTTGAGACGCATGTCCTTTTTTATATGAATGGCGCTTTTGCTGATATCTAGACTAAACTCACTTTCGTGGTACCGTGTAAAGCCGAATTTTGGATAAAAATCCAGTACAGTTTCATTGGCAAAAAGAAAAATCAAATCACAATCATGTTCGTACGTATCCATAATATGCTCCATTAACTTTGTCGCTAATCCTTTATGGCGATAGGCTTGATCCGTCATCACCGTGCCAATTTGAACAGCTCGATACGTTTTTCCATCAATGATCAGTGACATGAGGTAAACGGAAGCGTTTGAGATCACTTTCCCGTGATGGACAAAGGAATAAGGAATATATTTTTTATCCCAATACCCTCTTTTGTACCAGTCACTAAAATCCAAATCAAATGTATTGATCGCTAGCTTATTAAAGCTTTCTTTCAATTTTTCATTATGACGATAATCACTCACTAATTCATATGTCTCCATGCTCATTTCCTCCTTTTATCATTTCACCTTTAGTCAGCCGGTTTATCACCTCCTTCAAAATAAAAAAAAGACTTGATGAGCATATACTCATCAAGTCTTTTATCGTTCTACTTTTAGAAATTAGACTGGACATGCTTCTCTTTTCACGCAAAAGGGCACGTCAAATAAACCAACAACCGTGCTCTTTTTATTCAATTCATTGAACTGAATGTGCGCTTAAAAGTTTTAGCATAACGACTAAATTCCCTTCTATTATAGCAGCTCTTTAGGCTGACTTTTTTGATAATCCACTGCATACAGAGCCGCTTGGGTACGATCTGCCAGCTCTAGTTTTGATAATACATGAGATACGTGCGTTTTGACAGTTTTTTCAGAAATAAACAAGGATGAGGCAATTTCTTTATTGCTTTTCCCCTTTGCAATTTCGAATAAGACATCTCGCTCTCTATTGGTCAGCTCTTTCATTAACTCCCATTTTTGCTCTTTTGGCTCAGTCAAATGCTGCACAAGAAAATTGGTGATATGACCATCTAATTGATAGGTGCCCTTTTGTACGTCAATCATTGTCGTAAGAAGTTTTTCTGGCGCTACATCCTTGAGCTGATAGGCTTTTGCCCCTGCTTGAATGGCGGGAATAACATAATCTTTATCCGCATAACTTGTCAGGATCACAATGCGGGTATCAGGCATTTCCAGCGTCATTTGTTTCGTTGCCTCAATGCCATTCATTACAGGCATCGATAAATCCATGAGAACGATGTCAGGCCGCGTTTGTCTGACAATTTCTAATGCTTCTTCTCCATTAGAAGCCTCACCAACAATTTCGACGTCAGGCTGTGTCTGCAGGAAAAACACAAGCCCTTTTCTCACAATATGATGATCATCTGCAATGACAACTCTCATGACGACCCCTTCCTTTCTTGAGAAAATGGCACCTTCACTTGAATAGTGGTCCCTTTACCGAGCTCAGACTCTATACAAAATGTTCCACCAGCTCTTTTGATACGGTCAGACATCCCTTTCAGACCAAGAGAAGGGAGGCTCATTTGCTCGTCATACTGAAACCCTTTACCGTGGTCGATGATTTTCATCTCAAACGTGTCTTTTGATTGTTCCAGCTGGACTTTAACTTCCTCTACTTCCGCATGTTTTTGACAATTATTCAGCGCTTCCTGGCATACCCGAAACAACGTTTCATGCTGAGTATGATCCATCTCCATACAACCTGATAACGATAATGTACAGCGTAATCCTAAAAGCTTTGCATACTCTTGAATCCCTGTTGTGAATCCTTTTTCAAGTCCTCTTGGCCTTAGCTGCCAAATGAGTGAACGCATTTCAACCAGTGCATCTTGTGACAAATGCTGAATAAAATCAATCATTTCCCCTAGATTCTGATCGTTTGTCATTTGACGGGCGGCTTTAGCAGTCAGGCTGACTGAAAATAGCATTTGGTTAACGGAATCATGTAAGTCCTGTGCAAGCCGGTTTCTTTCTTCCAAAAGAGCATGCTGATGTTCGTTTTGCACAAGCTTCATCCGTTGAATGGCGGTACCAATTTGAAGCGCAATGCTTTCAAGCAAGTTCAATTCTTCTTGCGTAAATGTGACTTTTCCTTTTGCCGCCACATTCAATAACCCGAACGTACGCTTACATGCTTTGAGGGGAACCGTCGCATGATGTGTAATTCCTTCAGTATCCCCAAGCTGCTTTTTAACCGCCGTTTCGATGCGTTTACAATTCATAATGTTTGTGGCTGATTGGAGTGAGCCCTTTGTGTATCGATTGATGCAATAGCAATCGTTTTGGCACATGAGCTGCTTTTGATGCTTTGCCAGCGCTTCTGGTAAGGAGACCTCTGCCATCAGTTCGTACGAGCCGTCTTTTTCTATAAAATAAATCCATGCGGAATGAAAGCCTGTGACATCCATCAGCATATGGAGCACTTCATGAAGCGTATCTTTTATTTCCAAGCCTTCATTTAGCTTTTCAGCAATTTCTTTTAGTGTTTTTAATGTTTCAACCTTCTCTTGATATTCTCCCATACTGTTTACCCCCGGCATTTGCTGCCTTCTCTTTTCATTACGCTCATTATATCATGAGCATTCTGCCGGTTCTTTCGCTAAAAGGATGATTTTTTCTCATCCTTTTGATGGAGAAAAAGCCATCATGTATTCACACAATGGCCTTGTTTGTTTATTTAGCTGTTTCTTCCACAATTTCATAAACGACTTTCATCACTTCTTCTGACAAATGCTTCAGCTTTTCTTCGCTATCTGTTAACGATGTACCTTTGACGGCAATATAAAATTTCACTTTAGGCTCAGTTCCGGAAGGTCTTAAGCAGAACCACGAACCATCCTCAAGGAAATATTTCAGCACGTTTGATGCTGGAAGGTGAATGGTTTCTTCTTTCTTTTCGGCAATCAGATATCTTTGACTTGATTGGTAATCCTCGATGACAGTGATGCGCTGACCCGCGATAGCAGCTGGCGGATTTGTTCTAAAGGTATGAAGGATCGCTGAAATTTGCTCTGCTCCTTCTTTTCCTTTTAAGGTTAACGACTTTAACCCTTCTCGGTAAAATCCAAACTCCTTGAAAATATCAACTAGCGCATCGTACAAGGACTTGCCTTGTTTTTTATAGAAAGCAGCGACTTCGACAGCTAACAGCGCTGCTTGCACCGCATCTTTATCTCGAGCAAAGTCACCGATCAAATAGCCATAGCTTTCTTCGTACCCGAATTGAAACGTGTATTCTCCGCTCTCTTCGAATTGCTTGATTTTTTCACCGATAAATTTAAAACCAGTAAGCGTGTCAATCGTATGGGCACCAAATGCTGAAGCAACAGCACGCCCAAGCTCACTTGTGACAATCGTTTTCATCACAACGGGACGAGGCGGCAGCTGACCAAGCTTTTGTTTTTCAGACAATAAATAATGGAGCAATAGGGCTCCTGTTTGGTTGCCTGTTAGGACGGTAAACTCTCCATCTTGATCTCTGACCGCAATACCTAGCCTATCCGCATCTGGGTCTGTTGCAATGAGGATATCGGCATTCTGCTTTTCGCCAAGCTCGATCGCATACTCAAATGCTGCATGCTCCTCTGGATTTGGCGATGTCACTGTTGAAAATTGTGGATCTGGTCTTTCCTGTTCAGGTACAACGGTTACATGCTGATAGCCTAAAGCTTGAAGCCCTTTTCGGACAGGCTCGTTGGCCGTACCATGAAGCGGTGTGAAAACGACTTTGACATCGACCTCATCTGCCAGCTCAGGGTGCACACTGATGGTTTTTAATTTTTCAATATAAGCATGATCGATTTCTGCTCCGATCATGTTGATCAGCCCTTGTTGCTTTAACGTTTCTTCTGAATCAACTGAAATCGACAGTTCATTTTCTATTGCATCTACTTCTTGAATGACTTGATCTGCTTGAAGTGGCGGCAGCTGTCCGCCGTCTTCTCCATATACTTTATAGCCATTATATTCTGGTGGATTATGACTTGCTGTTACGACAATCCCAGCAAATGCATTCAGCTCTCGAACAGCAAAGGAAAGCTCCGGTGTTGGACGCAGTTCGTCAAACACGTATGTTTGGATGCCCTGCGAGGCAAGTGTTTTGGCTGCTTCCATCGCAAATTCAGGCGATTTATGGCGTGAATCATATGCAATGGCGACGCCTCTTCTTTTTGCATCCTCTCCATGTTTCGCAATATACGCAGCAAGACCTGCAGATGCTTTACGAACCGTGTACACATTCATTCGGTTCGTACCAGCACCAATCTCCCCGCGCATTCCTCCAGTACCGAACTCAAGGTTTTTGTAGAAACAGTCTTCAAGTGCTTGTTGATTATCTTGATGTGCCTCCAGCCATTCCCTTAGCTCAGTATCCAGGTGCTTCTCATTGATCCATCGCTCATAATTCGTCTTCCAACTCATGGTCGTCCTCCCAGCTCTTATCATCAATAAAATAACCTCTACTGCTATTTTATATGGAATCATCCTTTATGTCATGCTATATCATTGGGAGATGAAGAAAATGCGAACAAATAAAAAAGCCGATGCATGATCGGCTTTTCTTTTATTCAGCATCAAGCGGTACAACTGCTTCATGGAATAGTTGATCTAGTTCTGTTTGATGCTTCTGTTTTACTGCTTCATCCCAGCCAAAACGCTCTGCCATATAATCAGCGACAGGCTGTGCATATTTTTTTGCCCAGTTGATATTAAATAGTAGGCTTCCTGTTCTTCTTAAGAAGAAATCGACAGGAGTAACAGCTAATTCTTCTTCGATTGCATAGACAAGCTCTGCGAGTACATACGCTGGAATGTTTCGTTTGTCTGCTTCACCTTGAAGCTGCTCTACACGCTTAAAGAGACTGCTGACGTTTGAGCCATATTTTTCGGCAAGTTTTTGAGCAATCGGTTCTGTTAAACCAACAGATGCACCTTCTGCTGTTTTCGCTTGGACAAAGGAAGCCATATTTTTAGATCCGCCTACATGACCGCCTGAAATTGGCATGTGCTTTGTTTTACATGGTCCAAAGTCTTTGCCTGTTTCTTCTTTTAGTCCATCACGTACAAGATTCACAATATGCTCAGCCATTTTGCGGTAGCCTGTTAATTTACCGCCAGCAATGGTGATTAAGCCTGAAGATGATGTCCATACTTCATCCTTACGAGAAATTTCTGAAGGGTCTTTGCCCTCTTCATGAATGAGTGGACGAAGACCAGCCCAGTTAGATTCAACATCTTTTTCTGTAATATTGAGATCAGGGAACATGTATTGAATCGCATTGATGACATAATCACGATCTGCTTTGGTCATACGCGGATGTTCCAGCTGCTTTTTGTACACTGTATCTGTTGTACCAACGTACGTTTTGCCTTCTCTTGGAATCGCAAAGACCATCCGTTTATCAGGTGTGTCAAAGTAGATCGCTTGTTTTAATGGGAAGACTGATTGGTCGAATACTAAGTGAATACCTTTTGTATGCTGTAAGTGCTTCCCTTCTTTTGAGTGATCCTTGTCTCTTAGTTGATCGACCCACGGACCTGTCGCATTGACGATTTTCTTCGCATATACATCGTATGTTTTCTGCGTCATGACATCTTCAATGACAACACCGACAACTTTGCCTTTATCATAAATAAATTCTTTTACTTTCGCATAGTTGACCGCTTCTGCTCCGAATTTCACAGCCTCTTTCATAACTTCGATTGTGAGGCGTGCATCGTCCGTACGGTATTCAACATAGTAGCCGCCGCCTTTTAAGCCGTCCTTTTTCACAAGCGGTTCTTTTGCAAGTGTTTCCTTCGCGCTCAGCATGCTTCTGCGTTCGCTATGCTTGACGCCAGCTAAAAAGTCATACACTCTAAGCCCAATGGATGTTGAAAACTTACCGAATGTCCCGCCTTTATGCATCGGAAGAAGCATCCATTCTGGTGTTGTTACATGAGGACCGTTTTCGTATACAATGGCACGCTCTTTACCGACCTCTGCGACCATTTTTACTTCAAATTGTTTTAAATAACGAAGTCCACCGTGCACTAGTTTCGTTGAGCGGCTAGATGTACCTGCTGCGAAATCCTGCATTTCTGCAAGACCGACACGCATTCCGCGTGAAGCCGCATCAAGTGCTGTACCCGCGCCTGTAATACCCCCACCAATGATAAACACATCATATGGTTTTTTTGTCATTTCCTGCAGCATTTGTTCTCTTTCTAAGCTAGAAAAAGTCATCTCTTGTTCCTCCCATGTTGTACGGTAAAGAAAAAGAGACCGCAAACACCCAAAGCGTATTTCTACACTTCGGTGCCTGCGGTCTCTCCAGTTCTCCAACCGTTCTATTAACTTAATTGAAGTATATCATACTTTTGGTTTATTTGAAAGCTTGAGCTGCTTTTACAGCCTTTTTCCACCCGCTATATAACGAGTCACGGCTGCCTTCCTCCATCTTAGGTTCAAAGCGCTTGTCAAGGTTCCACTGTTTTGCAATGTCTGAACGGTCGTTCCAGAAGCCAACTGCTATTCCCGCAAGATAGGCCGCACCGAGTGCCGTCGTTTCATTAATTTCTGGACGCTCTACAGGCACATCCAGTAAATCACTTTGGAAGCCCATTAAGAAATCATTCTTTACAGCTCCGCCATCCACACGCAATGTTTTTAATGAAATATTTGAATCCTTTTCCATCGCATCTAACACATCTTTCGTTTGATAAGCAAGTGATTCTAACGTTGCACGGACAAAGTGCTCTTTAGAAGTACCGCGTGTTAACCCGAATACAGCGCCTCTGACATCACTATCCCAGTATGGTGTGCCTAGACCAACGAATGCCGGAACGACGTATACGCCATCTGTTGACTCAACGCGCTCTGCATAAGCTTCGCTGTCTTTCGAGTCTTTAAACATTCTGAGTCCATCACGCAGCCATTGAATCGCTGAGCCAGCAACGAAAATACTTCCTTCTAAAGCATATTCAACTTTGCCGTCAATGCCCCATGCAATCGTCGTTAATAAACCATGATCCGACTTAATGGCTTTTTCCCCTGTATTCATCAACATGAAACATCCTGTACCATATGTGTTCTTCGCCATTCCTTCTTCAAAGCAAGCCTGACCGAATAAAGCAGCCTGCTGATCTCCCGCCGCTCCTGCAATCGGAATATTTCTGCCGAAGAAGTGATAGTCAGTTGTTTCACCATAAATGTGTGAAGATGGTTTCACCTCTGGAAGCATAGAAGCCGGTACGCCAAGGATATCAAGTAATTCTTCATCCCATTTCAGATCGTAAATGTTGAACATTAATGTTCTTGACGCATTGGAGTAATCTGTGACGTGTGATTTACCGCCTGTCATCTTCCAAATAAGCCAAGTATCGATTGTGCCAAACAGTAAGTCGCCATTTTCTGCTTTCTCACGGGCACCTTCAACATTGTCTAAGATCCATTTTACCTTTGTACCTGAGAAATAAGCATCAATAAGAAGACCTGTTTTATTTCTAAACGTTTCATTGTGTCCTTGTTCTTTTAACTCTTCACAAATGCCAGATGTTTGTCTTGACTGCCAAACAATTGCATTGTAAATAGGTGCGCCTGTATGTTTATCCCAAACAACCGCTGTCTCACGTTGGTTCGTAATTCCGATACCAGCGATTTGGTCTGCTTCAATTCCTGATTCAATTAAAGCAGTTGAAATGACCGATAGAACAGAGCTCCAAATTTCATTTGCATTGTGTTCTACCCAGCCTGGGTTCGGAAAATATTGATTAAATTCCTTCTGAGTTGTATGTGCAATTTTGCCTTCTTGATCAAATAAGATCGCTCTTGTGCTTGTTGTCCCTTGATCTAGTGCAAGAATATATTTTTCTTTTGTCATGATGTTTTCCTCCCCTTACATACTTTCATTTACAGCATTTGTTTGGTTTTTCGTAGTGATATAGAGTCCTAACAATACCACAACTAAAATAACGCTTACAATCCAAAAGGCTGGAGTGACGTTCGCTTTAAAGGCTGCATTATAGAAAACACCGCCAAATGCGCCGCCTAAAATTGGACCAACGACTGGCACCCAAGCATACTTCCAGTTCGATGGGCCTTTCCCTGGAATCGGCAAGATCGCATGTGCGATTCTCGGACCTAAATCACGTGCAGGGTTAATTGCATAACCAGTTGTTCCACCTAAAGAAAGACCAATTGCAACAATTAAGAAACCAACAATCAGCGGATTGACTCCGTCTGCAAATTTATTTGCACCAATCGCTAAAATTCCTAGAACCAATACAAATGTACCGATGACTTCACTAAGTACGTTTGCAAAAGTATGCGGAATCGCAGGACCAGTTGAGAATACGCCTAGCTTTGCACCTGGATCATCTGTTGCTTTCCAGTGCGGTAAGTAATGTAAAAAGACAATAGTAGCCCCTATTAATGCGCCAAGCATTTGACCAACAATATACATTGGAACATCAGCCCAAGGAAAACTTCCTTCTAGCGCAAGCCCAATTGTGAGTGCAGGGTTTAAATGAGCTCCACTAATTCCACCAGTTGCATATGCTGCAATGGCTACTGCAAATCCCCACCCGAAAGCGATTACAATCCAGCCGGATTGATATGCGAGTGATTTCTTTAAATTAACTGCCGCACACACACCGCCTCCAAAAATAATGAGCAGCATTGTACCTACGACTTCTCCCCAAAATGGTGTCATGAAAAATTCCTCCTCTGGTTCAGTTGCCATCCCCTATGAATGTGTAGAAAAGATAAAGAAAAAGATCCACAACAAACATACTTTACATCAGGGTCATTTGTCACCTAGTAAAGCGTTGTTGTGGATCTCCGTTTCTCCATCACATGATATTAACTTAGTGCTATAGTATCAGAGGATGAAAACGTTGTCAATAAATATTCACATTTTATCTTTTCACTTTTGGAACGCTTTCCAAAGGGTGGTATTTGAGGTCGTCACTGCTGTAGCCCCTGCTTCAAGCGCTCTTTCTACATCTTCTTTTGTACGGATAAATCCGCCTGCAAAAATCGGGATCCCAGTTCGCTCGCGCACTTCTGTAATTAAATCTGGCACGACGCCCGGCAATACTTCAATAAAATCTGGACGATGTTTCCCAACGAACTCCATGCTTTTTTCCATGGCACTCGTATCAAGTAAAAACATTCGCTGAATGGCATATACCTTTTTTTGCTTGGCTTTTACTATGACAGAAGACCTAGTAGAAATAATTCCTGCTGGCTTCATTTCCTGACAAATAAATTCCGTTCCATACTCATCATGTTTAATCCCGTGAATGAGATCGACATGGACAAACATTTTTTTGTGATGAGCATTTGCCTCATTCATGATGCCCTTAAGCCGGCCTAAGTGAACATCAAGTAAAACACCATATGTAAATGGACTTTTTAAAAATTCCTCAAATTGCTTCATATTGCGTACAGCAGGTAAAATGGGTTGATCATGAAAACTCATAAGCCGTCTCCTTCAAAAGTGTATTGAATCAGTCTTCTCCTAACAGTAATTGAAACTCTTCTATTTTTCAATACACCTAGTGTGCCCAATACCGATTTCATCTCACATCATCTTCAGAGAACTAGCTCAAAATGATGAAAAGCAAACTTTTATTCCATAAAAAAAGCAGAGAAGTCTCTCTGCTATAGCTGTGCCATGCTTTCTTTTAAGGTATTGATGATAAATGAGGCGTCATCATCTGTTATATTAAGCGGCGGTGCAAGCTGGGCAACGTTATTATAGCCGGCCACTGTATCCCCATTTTTCCCGATGATTAGTCCGCGTTTTTTACATTCAGCAATCAATTGACCGACGACATGTGGCTCAGCTGGTTTTTTGGATTGTTGATCCTGAACAAGCTCAATGCCAAACAGCAAGCCTTTTCCTCTGACATCTCCGACAAATGGGTGTTCTTTTAACTCTTGCAAACGTTCAAGCATATCCCGGCCGAGCGCATCGGACCGTTCCACCAGTTGCTCGTTTTCCATAATCTCTAGGTTGGCAAGTGCCACCGCACAGGAAGCAGGGTGCCCGCCAAATGTATTCACATGACGCAGCCTGTCATACGTATCTTCTCCTGCATAGGCTTCATAGATTTCTCGTTTCACGCACGTTGCAGAAAGCGGTAAATAACCGCTTGTGATCCCTTTTGCCATGGTGATAATATCCGGCTTTACTTCCTCATGCATAAAACCAAACCGCTTCCCTGTCCGGCCAAATCCGCAGATGACCTCATCTACAATGAGAAGCGCTCCATGGGCTTCACAGATGTCTTTGACCTTCTTCAAATACCCTTTTGGCGGCATTAGGATACCTCCGCCCGTAATGATCGGCTCCATAATGACCCCAGCTATCGTCTCACTTAGTTCCCACGTCATGGCCTGATCTATTGCCATAGCACTTGCCAGATTCTCTTGATCCTCAGGATGACGATACACATCAGGCGGTGCGACATGAATAAAGCCCTGACCTAATGGTTCATATTTATATTTACGCTGCGCTTGACCGGTTGCGGCAAGAGCCGCTGCTGTATTGCCGTGATACGACCGGTACCGGGAGATAAACTTTGTCCTAGTACTTTCTCCTTTTTGCGTATGATATTGTTTGGCCATTTTAAATGCAGCTTCATTGGCTTCAGAGCCACTGTTAGAAAAGAAGATGACATAGTCCCCGCCAAGCCACTCATTTAGCTTTTCAGCCAGCTGAATCGCCGGCACGTGGCTTTGTGTAAGCGGATAGTAAGGCATTGTCTTTAATTGCTTATACGCCGCTTCTGCAAGCTCTTTCCGGCCATATCCGGCATTTACACACCAAAGGCCTGACATCCCGTCTAAATAACGATTTCCATGAATATCTGTCACCCATGCGCCTTCTGCCTCGTGAATGACCATACTTTCATTTTCCTTGTTTGTTCCTTTCATTTGATGCCAGATCAACTGATCATCTTTTGCCTGAAGATTTTGAGCCTGCTCATGTATTTTCATCTTCCCGCCCCCATGTATCCGTTTTCATCATTAAAGAAGCTTAGACCAATTCAGCAGCACATTGCCTCTCCATTCATTATATGGATGAAACGTGAGGCATATGAAACTGGAACCAGGCCGCCCGTAAGAGAGAACCAATCGTTACTTTCATTATAAAAAAGGGGTCAGGCCGATTACATTAGACAGATCGTCAACTGATTGAACACCAGCATAAGACACTTTTCTTGATGCCTTGGCAAAATGGAGCACACTCTGCTAACGTCGATTTCCTTGCAGGAATTCATAGGCAAGAATCGCAAATTCAAGCGCCTGTCGTTTCGGCGCCTGCATCATATCCTCACCGAGCAAGGCATGCAGTTTATCCAGTCTATGATAGAGGGTTTGCCTAACAATATAGAGCTGGCTTGCGGTTTCTTTTTTAGAACCGTTTGTCTGTAAAAAGATATTTAGCGTTTGATAGAGTCTCCCGCTATTTTGATTATCGTATACAATCACGGGCTCTAAATACTCTTTCACCATACATTCAAGCAGACCGCTTTCCTTCATCATAGGCATGAGACGGAGCATATGTAGATCTTGGTAAAATGGACTTTCCACCCGCTGAGGCATCACTTTTTTTAAATGCAGCACTTCTTTGGCTGCTTGAAAGCTTTTTCTCATGTGCTGAAACTTTTCACAATATTGTCCGATACCGAAATTGATCTCGGCCCCTCGGGGCTGCTCCCGGTCATACAATTGTTTGATGTCGTTTGCAGCCTTTTCTGCACGCTCTTTCCAGTCCTCTTTCTTTCTCGTGTTTAATAAAATAAACAAGGTTTGTTCTTGATGCTCATATGCAATCAGATGGAAACCAGCACGCTGAAAAATGGAGCGGCAAGAGACAAGAAAGTAAAGATTCCCTGTGATTTGTTCAATTTGATGATGCTTTTGAAACAGCAAGACTACGCAGCCAGTTGGCTTTTTCACCCCTTCTGTTTCTTCTAGGTGCTCTATGATCTCTTGTTCTGTATGCTCTTCTTGAAACCATTTTTGCAGCCATTCATTTTCTTTTGTCTTCTTCAGCTCTTCTGTATAAAGCTCTCTTAATGTTTGCTGGGCTAGAGCATTCGCTCCTTTATCCATTACAAGCAGTTCGAATTCAGAGAGCGTGTCCGCTTGATGAATGAGCACAAGATCTGCAAATGTTTGTTTGAGCGCAAGCACTTGTTTTTGTGTCACTTCGTATCCTTTTGGCACGGAAGCAAACTGCAAATAATTCATGACCAGTTCTTCGGTTTGTTTGGAAGAATCACATAAAATAATCGGCTCGCCCTGAATA
Organism: Bacillus sp. lyk4-R2A-2; assembly: GCF_030209735.1. Lineage (NCBI taxonomy): Bacteria > Bacillati > Bacillota > Bacilli > Caryophanales > Bacillaceae > Bacillus > Bacillus sp. lyk4-R2A-2. The sequence goes on along the minus strand of NZ_JARVRK010000004.1, from coordinate 44,910 downwards.
GGGAGGAGTAAAAGTATCCCCCTTACGTGCTGATACACTTGATCCAATATATCCATTTGCGGATGCGGGGTCAGCAAAAGCTCATTTAGCTTTGATGACAGTGCTTCTAAATCAGCCATCATTTGATACTGACGCTCGATCATCATCGTATGAAGATGCTGCGTGATGTTGACGAACTTCACTTCTTTTGTAAACAGAATAAGCGGAAAATCTCTTTCTTCTGCATAGGTCAGTAATTCTTCCGGCACTTCGAATCTTAGCGGAACAAATTCAATACACAAGCCGGCCGCCCCTGAATCAATCAGCTGTCGTAAAAACGCTTGAAACACATCCAGTTGGTCATGGAAGCCTGCGGCTGTTGTTAATATAAGCTCGCCTCCATTTAATAAATCCTCTACATCAGGCACTTCTAACACATGTATCCATTTGACCTGCCGAAACAATCCTTTTTCCCCTGCTAACACTTTTGCATGCGCAAAATGCTTCGTTTTCAACACGTCACTCACTTGGAAATGAACATCTACATTCATTCATATGTCCCCCTTTGTTTGCCGCCTATCCCCTATCCCAGAGGGTGCATGGATAAAATCCATAATAAAACTGGTAATGTCACGATACTTAAGATTGTACTGAGAAATGTCGTGCTTGAGACAAACTCAGGCTTCGTTCGAAATTGTACAGCCATCAGCGTGGTATTTGCTGCTGTCGGCATGGCTGCCACTAAGATCATAATTTGTTTCACCATATCATCTACCGGTAAAATAAGCGTAAAGCCAAATGCAATGAGTGGGGAGATAAACAGCTTCAGCAATACAGCATAAGAAATATTGCGATAATCCACTTGCTTAAAAGAAATCACAGCAAGCTGCATACCTAAAATAAGCATAATCGTCGGAATGGCAGCATTCCCCACAAGCTGAATACCCGTCATCAGCTCTTTAGGTAATGAAAGGTCAATCAGCTGAAATAATAGACCGATGAGTGCCCCATAAGCAACTGGCATACGCAGTACTTTTTTCAAGACGACCTTTCCATCTCCCGCATCCTCCCCGCCCTTTGCTGCATAATACATGCCGATTGTACTCATGACAAGCTGCTGCAGCACCATCAACACGATCGCAATATCCAAGCCTGCTGCTCCGAAGACAAGAAGCACAACAGGCGTTCCATAGTTTCCATTGTTCATAAAGGCTGACGACAAAATCATGGCGCAATACGTTTCATTCGAATACCCATAAATACGAGATAAAATAAAGACACATAAAATAAGTGCAAGACAAAGTCCGACAACAAAAATGGATAAATACACATAGTCCATCGACACTTTGTTTTGATAAAAGGTTTCAAACGCAAGAAATGGTGACATTAAATATAAAGACATTGATGAGAGCGTATGTATGTCAAAACCAATCGCCTTCTGCCCGATATACCCGATCAGGAATATGCCGAACACTGGCAGTAAGACAAGTAAAAACTCCATGCTGCACCTACTTTTCTTTAGTTGAATTCCAGATTCCTTCTGCTCCTCATTATCATACCATTGATAAACAATAAAAAAGAAGCACCCTTATGAAAGGCCGCTTCTCTCCTCATCCATATAAAACACTTCCCACAAATGACCATCAAGATCCTGAAAGCTCCATCCATACATGAACTCATGATCCTGCTTTTCCTTAAACGGTGAACCGCCTGCTGCCATTGCCTGTTCGACAAGCTCATCGACCTCTTCTCGTGAATGAACACGCATAGAGATAATCACCTCTGATGCTTTTTTTGCATCCACTAATTGTTTCTCTGAAATGGACTGAAAATGCCTGAGTGACAACAGCATGACGGTGATCGTGTCATCAATGACCAAACAGGCCGCCTGATCATTCGTGAACTGCTGCTCAAATTCAAAGCCCAGCTGCTCAAAAAAAGCGATAGATTCCTTCACATGATTTACCGGCAAATTGATATACAGATGTTTAGATTGTCGCCCCATGTTCCTCTCCTTTTTGAACACATAATCTCCTTTCAGTATATTCAGCTTTTTCTTCAGCATCCCTTTGGCAATTGAAAAAAATATGTTATCAAAAAGAAGCGCCTCAACGATAGGCGCTTCCATCATTATTTCTTATATTCAATATGGTACACATCTCTTCTTCGGTCTTTCAGCTGACGTACGGTCCCATCTTGCCTTTGTCTTCTTAAAATTTCTAAATCGACATCCCCAACGACAACCATCTCAATGTTTGGATTACACTCTCCTACAATCCCATCTCTTGCAAATTCAAAGTCTGATGGGGCAAATATAGCCGATTGTGCATATTGAACATCCATATTTTCGGTTTGCGGAAGGTTGCCAACTGTTCCAGAGATGACGGTATAAATCTGGTTTTCAACCGCTCTCGCCTGTGCACAGTAACGTACTCTTAAATAGCCTTGGCGGTCTTCTGTACAGAACGGAGTGAAAATAATTTTCGCTCCTTTGTCAGCTGCAATCCGTGCAAGCTCAGGAAATTCAATATCGTAGCAAATTTGGATCGCAATTTTGCCGCAATCCGTATCAAATACCCGGACCTGGTCACCAGCTGAAATCCCCCACCATTTTCTTTCATTCGGCGTGATGTGAAGCTTATATTGCTTTTCAATCGTTCCATCACGTCTAAATAAATAGGCAATATTGTAGATTTTCCCTTCTTCTTCTACAAAGTGGGACCCGCCGATGATATTAATGTTATATTTCACAGAAAGGTCTGTGAACAAATTAATGTAGTCCTCGGTATATTCCGTGATCCGCTGCACGGCAAGACTAGGTGACCGCTCTTCTAAATAAGACATGAGCTGCGTCGTGAAAATTTCTGGGAATACCGCAAAGTCAGCTGATGCATCTGATGCAACATCCACATAATACTCGACCTGATTCATAAATTCTTCAAAGGAGTGAATTTGTTTCATCGCATATTGAATCACACAAATTCGAACAGGAAACGCCGATTTAAAATATCTTTTCGATTGCGGGCGATAATCGACATTGTTCCATTCCATTAACGTCGCATATGTGCTGGATGCTTTATCATCAGGCAAGTAATTCGGATTGATCCGCATGAGACTAAATTCATTTAACAGCTGAAAAGATAAAACGGGATCATAGATTTGGTGAAGCATGACCTGCTCAACATACTGGCGAGGCGTCATTTCCTCTTGGTATTTATGATAGTTCGGAATGCGCCCGCCAATGATGATGCTTTTTAAATTTAATCTTCTTGCCAAGTCTTTTCTTGCTTCATACAAGCGATGTCCAATTTTCATTCGTCGGTATTCAGGACTCACCATGACTTCGATTCCGTACATATTCATCCCATCCGGATTATGGTTTGTGATGTACCCATCATCTGTAATGTCCTGCCATGTGTGGCGATCATCGTATTCATCAAAGTTAATTAATAAACTTGAACAAGAGCCAATGATTTCTCCCTCGAATTCAGCACAAAACTGCCCTTCTGGGAAATGCTCAAGGTGGCTTTCAAGATGCTCTCGTTTCCAAGGATCCATGCCTGGAAAGCATACCTCTTGCAAGGCAATGATTCGGTCAATATCCTCTTCCCGGATATTACGGATCTCCATTCTTTTTTCAAACCGCGTTAAGTCTAGTTTTTCTGCCATGATGTATTTGCCCCCTTACTGATCCTCTTTTTCAAGCTGATGGAATAGCTGGAGCAATTCGATTTCAGCCATGGATTCTAATCTGACATCATATTCTTCAAATTGCAGCGTGCTCGTCACTTTGTTTGGGACGATGACACATTTCATACCTGCCCGTTTGGCAGCTACTGATCCATTTACAGAATCCTCAAATGCCACACAATCTTTTGGCTCTACCCCTAAGCAGCGTGCGGTTTGCAAATAGAGCTCTGGATTTGGTTTCACTTCTTCCACATCATCTGACGTGCGGATACATTCAAAATAGTCGAAAAGACCAATCTGCTTCAGGTGATCAGACACCCATTTATAGTCTGAGCTGGAAGCAAGTCCAATCTTGATCCCCAGCTCCTTTGCCGCTTCTAAATAAGCTTCTACACCAGGTCTTGCTGATTCGTCCTTCATTCTTTTTTGAAAACGAGAACGCCGATCTGCTGTGAGTGTCTCATGATCCAGTGTCTTTCCTAGCTGCTTTTCCAAATATTCAAATGGCTTAAAGCCTGCCTGCGTCCCAATGACCTTGCCCCATACGGAAAGAGGCAGATCTGACTCATGCTCCGCAAACATTTCTTGTAAAACCTCATATTCATGTGTTTCTGTATCTAAAATTAATCCGTCAAAATCAAATATAATCGCCTTTACCAACGAGGCCACTCCTTTTTTTTACAAAAGTCTTAAAGATATACTCAATGCTATCATATCGTGAATAAAATTGACTTTCAAAGATGAATGTCTGCTAAAATGATTATGTATAAAAGGAGCCTGCACCGTTTTGTGAGGCTCCTACCCATGTTCGGTTCATTCTGCAAGAGATCCAAGCGCTCCGATTCGTGGAGAAATAGGCGATGTTGAAAAAGAGCGGGTTTGGTATTACAGATCTTAAAGGTTTCTCCGTTCCCTTAAAAATAGTATGTGCGAGGGCCTTGTAAGTTAACAAGGAAGTTCACACCATCTTTTACGCATTTTGAAGGTGACGGCTGGCAAAATCGTCGAGATCAAACGGAAAAGAAAAGCCGCAGGCGTTGACCTGCTCACGGTTTCGCTCGAATAGCTCACGATCTCGTTTGGTGAGATGACGTTTCGGTTTTACAATAATGGTATGTAATAGCTGAAGTCCCGATAAAATACGAAAAGCATCATCCATCGTCCCGTTATATACACCATCAATAAAGGTAAGGGAGCGATCTTTTTGACGCATATCCCGCTGCTGTCCATTGACAGCATGAGAAAGAAGATCTTCAACATCCTTTGATATTTCTTCAATTGCCTGCTCTTGCAGGTCTGTAGCAGCTTTCATTAATCTCACGTGACATCTACCTCTCTGTCGTTATTCTTTATTCAGAATAGCACAGAAAAAAAGGCGTTCGCCAAGGTAAGTGTTTCCTATATATACCCATAGAAAGGAACGGATATCATGATCATAAAAGGACACACGCTCTCACTCAAAGTAGACGAGCAGTATCATCACACTTCACTCAGTCATTTTTTAAAGACAGCCGTCTCTGCATCAAAACCGATTATTCACTTTTGGATGGAGCATCAAAAAGTTCGTTTAAATCAAAAGCCTGCCCATCACGCAGCTAAAGTCAGTCAAGGCGATCAGATCATCATTGATTTATTTGAAACAGAAGAAAGTGATGTGACACCGGAATATGGTGAATTAGAGGTACTCTTTGAAGACGAGCATTTATTAATTGTGCAAAAACCTGCCGGCCGGCCAACTCATCCGAATGAACAAGGACAAACAGGCACACTGGCAAATCTTGTGGCATTCCATTTTCAAGCAAATGGTGAAGAAAAGCGGGTAAGACATATCCACAGGCTTGATCAAGACACGAGCGGCACCGTCATTTTTGCAAAGCATAGATTAGCCCATGCGGCTCTTGATCAAATGCTTTCTAAAAAAACAATCAAACGCACATACATCGCCATCGCAGAGGGACTTTTCAAAAAAAAGAAAGGCACCATCGATGCAGCGATCGGCCGTGACAAACACCATGCAGTCAGACGAAGAATCTCCCCTAATGGGCTAAAAGCTGTGACTCATTTTCAGGTCATGGACATGAATAAACGTCTGCAACTGACAGCCGTTAAACTTCAATTAGAAACGGGTAGAACGCATCAAATTCGTGTCCACCTGAGCAGTCTCGGGCATCCACTAGCTGGGGATACATTATATGACGGAGTTCGTGATTACATCAATAGGTGTGCTCTTCACGCCAAGCAAGTAGACATGAAACATCCTTTTACAGGTGAGCATCTGATCATCGAAGCACCTCTACCACCTGATATGGACCAGTTCATGAGTCAAATCATCCATTAACAAAAGAGCCTGCGTATGAAAAGCAGGCTCTTTTTCTTTATTCAGACACTCTTTTTGCATAAATAATATACCGCTCTGGCGCATTGCCGACGAAATGAAAAGGATAGCATGTGGTTAACACCAGCTCTTCCTTTTCATTCTGCAACGTAATGATGGATGTATCATGCTGATCAACAATTTTCGTATGTGTGATTTCATATATAAATTCACCATACGGCACAGTGATTTTCAGTTGATCTCCAATATCCAGTTCGCCTGTCCGGCGAAACACCGTGTCACGATGGCCAGAAAGGACGATTTGTCCATTTTGATCCGGATAATAACTGCCTTTGTAGTGTCCTACTCCCTTTGCAAGGTCATCCGCATCCGTCCCTTCGACAATGGGAAGGTCTGCTTTTAATTTTGGAATCGTCAGGATGCCAGAGGCTCTCCCCATTTCAGGAGCAAACTGCTTCTTGGACATCCCTTGATCGTCCGCCACGACCTTCTTCGCTTCGTCTAATGATTGGGCTGTTTGAAGATGAGTCGATGCGATTTGCCATATCCCCCAGCCGAGCAGCACAATCCCGGCTGTCATCACAGTCAGTGCAAGCCACTTTTTCATGCTTAAACTCCTTTGCCTGTTACATTTCTCTTAGATGATACGCTCTCTTTAGCTTGCTGCTTTTTCCTCTTGTTTTGCTTTTTGAATTCGTCCCTCTTTTTGATACACAATGGAAGCTCCTTCAAAGCTTTTCACAAAATCGACAGTGGCTTCTAAGTCTTCTGGGCCTGTTTCAGGGTTTTGCCCAAGCCTGCCTATTGGTGCATATTTACTGCCAGTTGCTGTTGCCATGAAGTTATTCACAGTGAGTGTATACGCTTGATCGAGAGCTATTGCTGAACCGTCTGGCAGCATCAAGTCGACTACTTTATATGTTACAGGATCATAGGAATATGAAAAGCCTGAAATGCTATAATCTGGTCCAAATTGTGGAGAAATTTGTGCTTCTATGATCTCTACTAAGTCTTTTCCCTTGATCTCTAGTTTGACTAAAACGTTGCCAAATGGCTGAATATTAAAGAGATCTCCCCACGTTATCGGCCCTTTTTCAAGGTTTTGTCTAATGCCGCCTCCATTCATCATGGCAAAGTCACTTTTCATTGAATATCTCATACCATCCGCAATCAAATTACCGAGCGGCGTGTCTCCATCATTTGAATAGCCGCCTTCCATTTTGACCCCGGCTTCTCCAACAACCTCACTAATAATCGGCTCCACTTCTTTCCCGTAATGAGCCAAAATGTCTGCTGCTTCCTTGTCCTTTTCTATACCAGCTTGATCTACATACTGGATATTCGCACTCTTTTTGACGATATCCTTCGTTTTACGGTCAAGTGTCACATTGACTTCGCCAATCGCCTTTCCATATTCAAAGGCTTGCACAATTAATTTTCCATTGACCTCTCCATTGACCACTTCATGATTATGCCCTGCAAAGATGACGTCAATTTCATCATCACCTTCTTTTGCAAGCTTTGCACTCTCTCCGGTGATCGTATCCCCATTTTGAGAGGCTGTCATATGAGCTAAAACCGCTATGGCTTTAACTCCTTTTTGTTTTAGTTCCTTCGTGGCTTCATTCACAGCTTTGACTTCATCTGTAAACTGAATGTCTTTAATCCCTTCTGGCATGACCATTCCTGCGGCTGACTTGGTCACAACGCCGATAAATGCGACTGGGATTCCTTCGACATCGATGATTTCATAAGCCGGTAAAAGCGGTTTGCCAGTATCCTTGTATTCACAGTTCGCACAAACGAGCGGAAAGTTCTGTCCGTCATACCCCTTTGTGCCTTTAGGATGATCTCCGCCATTTAAGATACGCAATAGCTCGTCTACCCCTTCATCGAATTCATGGTTGCCGACCGTGCCGACATCAAAGCCAATGTTCTCCATGAGTTCAACTGTTGGTTCATCTTGCAGAAGAGAAGATATTGGAGAGCTCCCGCCAATCATATCTCCAGCATGGACCGTGATCGTATTTTTGTGCGCTGCTTGTTTTTGCTTCATATAGGCCGCGACATAATCCATCCGCCCGTACATGCCTTTATTGCCATCATCTTTTACATCCAGTTCGTATTCTTGATCAATTTTACCATGTAAATCATTCAAACTTAAAATCGTTAATGGTACGTCGTCCGCATCCTTTGCCGGCTGATAACCAGCCTGTTCTGCTTCTTCTTTGGAAGCAAAAAAGACCCGTTTATCCACATCGATTTCTTTCCATTTGTCAGGGGACACGTAGGTTTTGACAGATGAATCACCAACATAGCGTGTCAGTCCTTTTTTCTGTTCACGTGCTCTAAATTCAAATGGCTGTTCCAGCAGAGGGTCTGCTTCGTTCCATATGCCCAGTCCTTTTTCCTTTGCTTCTTTTACTGCTTTTTGAAACGTATGATAGTCCTTTTCATCTCCAACTGGCCAGATGAAATAAGTAGGGGCATATCCTTTTTTCACAAGCTCTAGATTTGTATTTAACCCTTTTTTGGTTTTTACTTGAGCTAAAAGACGTCCATAGTTATCTTTCGCTTCAGGACCAATCTTTAATGTGACTTGGTCACCGCTCGAAAGTAGTGTTTTTAAATAGTCAGTCGCTTGCTGTCCAAAACGCAATTGGTTTTTGTCTAATTCGCTTTTTGGCTGATGATACGTTTCCGGCGTGTCCATATTCACAAAACGCACCTTTGTTGTACCTAAAACGGGCTTCTTTAGATGTATCGTATCTCCATCCACCACACGGTCAACCGTTGCTTTGTATTCTTTCTTCAACTTTGGCGGCTTTGGCTGGCGTTTCAGCAGGTTCATATCATCCTTATGTCTTGGAAGCACCTGCAACGTATCATATCTGCTTAACACCCCTGTAAACTCGTACCATTTTCCTGTCTTTACTTTATCAATCGCATTCGTATCGACCATCACTCTCAGAGTGGTGCTGTGATATTTTTTATCGATGATCACCACATTGTATCCACCGCCAGCCGGCTGCGCTGGTTTTGCCTCTACATAGCCTTTGACCTTTACTAGTCTTCCTTCATGTTTACCTGCTTGTTCCGTTTCTAGCTGCTTCACAGACACTCGCTTCGCCTTTGGCAAGGTTTGGTTCACAGCATCTATCTTCAGACTGCCTTGATCTGGCACAATTTCAATCAGTCCTTTATAAGACGTGATTTTACCAGTCACTGTCACCTTCATCCCTGCTTTTAGTTCCGGGAAGTGATTGGGCTGAGCTGAATAAACATTGATTCCAGCTGATTTGTCTTGAATGTATGTGGACAGTTTCCCATTGCCTACAGCTGATTGATCTGCTGTCACAATTCCGCTCACTGTCACGGTCTCTCCTATGAGCTGACGGGCTTTTTTGATCTGCACAATCTTTTTTTGTTTCCACACCATTTCTTTCTTTTCAGATGCATTGACCTCGCTCCCTGCGGACATACCAGGCAATAAGGATTGCAAACTAAAGATCACCAAAACCAAACAACAAATCATTCGGATAGACAGCATTCGTTTCATTAGACCTCTCCCCTTTGTGCTTCATCTCTCATAGTGTACAAAGTAAATATTGATGTTGAATGGATTTCATGTAAAACTTGTCTTTTTTAACTCATCGGAAAGGTAATAATCACTCGTGTCCCCTCAAAGTTTTTGCTTTCAAAACGAATGGTGCCGCCATGGCTTTCAATGATTTTAATGGTCATCATTAAACCAAGGCCTGTCCCCTTTTCTTTTGTTGTATAAAATGGTTCACCGAGTTTCCCTATTTCGTCCTCTGGTATTCCCTTTCCTTGGTCTTCAAAGATCAACATCATTTGCTGATCTTTCATGAGAGAGGTCACCTTGATGACGCCTGTCACACCATCCATCGCTTCTATTCCGTTTTTAAGGATGTTTAGGAAGACTTGTTTCAGTTCATTCGGAATGCCTTGAATGTTAGGGAGCGACGGAGACAGCTTTTTCTGAATGGACACGCCTTTTAAGACCGCCTGGGATTCAACGACCATGATCACTTCTTCGAGCAGAAGATTGACATGTACCGGTTCAAATTTCACCGATTTGCTTCTCGAAAGAACGAGGAATTCATTAATAATCGACTCGAGCCGATTAAACTCTGACATCATCACATCTGCATAATCTTTCTGATACTTCTTACTTTGAATCATCAGCTGTAAAAACCCTTTTAATGAGGTCAGCGGGTTCCGTATCTCATGAGCGATGCCTGCTGCAAGCTGCCCTACTGCTGACAGCATCTCAGATTTCATCAGCATCTTCTCTGACTGCTTTTGATTGGTGATATCCTCTGAAATCCGCATGACGGTTGACTGCATTTTGTCAGGGTCATCAATTCGGTGTAAAGAGACTCTCTCCCATCGTTCACGTCCAGATAAATCTTGAAAGTATAGTTCACCTGTCCAGCTGCCCTCTCTTAAACAAACCTTCCATTGTTTCTCTAAATCATCACATTGACATAGCGAATGATAGACAGAAAAAATATCTTTGCCGATCAGGTCATATTCATGCTGCTGGACAAACTGACAGAAACGCTGATTCACGCATTGGATGACACCTTCCTCAGTTGCCACAACAATATGAATATGGCTGTTATCAAGTGCCGTCACCGCTAGATGAAGCGACTGCTTGATTTTCGTTACTTCAGTCATTTTAATCCAGGTCATCACTGCTCCTTCACGTTCTTCATCGTAGATGGGTGTGATGTGAACGGTGAATTGCTCGCCTTCGTTCGTTTCAATTTCACGTTCGATCGCGCGCCTATCCGATATGACGGATTGGATATCATGATAGAGCGTTTCCTGCGTAAGCTTTTTAGCCATCGACTGAAAGGATTGCTGATGTCTGATTTTCGCAGAAGTAAATAAAGAGGCAGCTGTAGGAGTGTAATAGCGTATATTCATGTCCCTGTCCACAAACAGCGTTGCAAGCTCCGGCTTGACAGAGGGTTTGTACAGTTCTTCTCTTGTCACCCTCAAGTTGTTTATGATATTTATATAATGTTCGTGTTTTTTCTCAAGCTCCTCTAATTGCGTGTGTTTTGCTTTTAATTGAGCCCTTGCCTCCTGCTCCTTTTGTTTGACTTCATTGAGTTCATTTTCCAAATCGACAATACGCTGTTGATAGACTGAATTCTGATCTGACATCCCTATGTCCCTGCCGTTCTTTTGATTTTTTCCTCTCTCATTCATTCGAATGAGAATGACGTAAACTCCCTTAAAACGGCGGTCAAAACTTTTCACGGTAAAATCTGCATATTGCTTGCTGCCTTTTTCCGAAATGAGAACATGTTGAAACACAACCTCTGTCTCGTCTGTCCAAACCTTTTGAAAGGTTTGACTGAGCATCTCTTTCATATAATCTGGTGTCACATATTCACATGATTGATCTGACACTTCTGTATGATCTAAAAAAGAATACGCACCCTTTGATACTGCCAGGATTTTGTCACTATCGTTGATGACCATACATGCATCATAATCCTTGCTTACTTCTTGCATATATTGTTCGGCTCGCGCTTTCAACTCGATATCACGAGCGTCTGGTGTCCAAGGGACATGTGGTTTTGAAACGTTTGAATGGGTGTAAATGTTCCATTTTTCATTGAACAAATGAAACAAACGAGGGATATTGGGTACAGTTTCATTTGGCCCTAATATCAACATCCCTTGATCTTTTAAAGCATATTGGAATCGGGACAATACTCGTTTTTGCACTTCAGGCTGGAAGTACATCAGAACATTTCGGCAACTGATAAAATCGAGGTGGATAAAAGGTGAATCGATCAATAAATTGTGAGGTGCAAAGACAATATGTTTTCTAAGCGACTGCTTCACAATAAAAGCGTCACCTTTCCTTTCGAAATATCGTGCCCGCCATTTTTCCGGCATCCTTGCCATAGACTCTACTGAGTAAAGACCTTTACTAGCTGTTTGAATGGCTTTCCGGTTGATATCTGTTGCAAATACTTGAAGTTCAATGGTCACTTGTCTTCGCTTCATTTCTTCTAAAAATAAGATCGTAAAAGAATACGCTTCCTCTCCTGTCGAACATCCTGCAATCCAAATACGGCATCGAGATTTCCCGTTTTTCACCGCATTTTCAATGATCGACGGAATGATCTGATGTTCACATACATGAAAAGCCTCCATATCTCTAAAAAAAGATGTCATGCCGCTTAGAAGCTGAGCGTGCAGAAGGTCAAGCTCATCTGGTTCTCTTTCTAATAAGTAGTCGTACTCTGCTAACAATGAAATCCGTTTTTTTGCAACATTCATTCGTTTTTGAATGACAGATAGCAGCCTTTTCTTTTGATAGGTTGAAAAAGCAATGCCTTTATACATTTCAAGACGTTCAATAATTCTCAGTAAAACAGGATCTGCCTCATCGAGATGCGGGACGTTGATGATATTTGCGATATATGCCGCAAGGGTTGAAGGGTCTTTGAATGTTTGTTGATACAAAGTGTCAAAACCACTTTCTTCCTCACTGCACGATAAAACTGTACCGCCCTGCTCAACCAACTGAAGCAAGCCACTTCCCACGCAATGACCTTTTTGAAAGAAAATCGCATATGCCTCCTCCTTTTGAACGCTGGCAAGAGACTGAAAAAGCAAGTCCACAGAGCAAGCCATGCACGCCGGCAGCTGCTCTGATAGGTGCAACCGCTGATCTTCTGTTAACGTCACTACCGCATGCTGTGGACAAAAATAAATCGTCTTCTTCATGACTTTCTCACCATGTTTAATCGTTTTTGCCCGGTAGCCAATCGGTAAAACAAGTGCTTCCAAATCAGTTATACAATCGCCTGTCACATGATTTTGTACAACAATAAAAGAGGCATTTAGTTCATGTGGAAATGATTGAAAAAAAGCCTCAAGATGATGCTGTTCAAACGGCGAAACACCGATGCCAATCACTGGTGCCTGCACATGTTCGTCTTCTATCAAACGATTAATGATTTTGTCCTGCATCTGGTACCCCCATGTTCATTCGTCTGATACTTTTTTTCGACAAAAAGGAAGAAAACCCTCTAATTGTAAATAATGTTTTTTGCATGAAAGAAGGAAAACTTCCTCACATTAAAACAGAATGTATAAACAATAGGAGGAATCTCTATGCAAAACGATCAGCAGACAAACGTTCAAGGAAATGTCCAGCAGCCCCAATTCAATCATGGCGGGCATGAGTTATTTGATTTACATGAAGTATTAGCAGGGACCATTAATATTTTGGATCAATACATGATCTTTCGCCAATTCATCCAAGATCCCGTATTATCCGACATTTTAGATCGACAATATCAATTTGTATTGTCACAGTATAATGTCACGGTAGATTGTTTTTCTACTGGTCAAAAGCCTAGTGAAGAAACATCTACGTATATGATGAAAGAACAAACAGAGGTGACATACGGAATAAAACCATCTCAGCCTAAGAAGCCAAATCAATCGTTACAGGATGTAAAGGACTCGGGAATTACAGGGCATATGCTAGGTCTCGTGAAATCACATGCTGGATTACTTTCAATGACTGCACTAGAGGTAACAAACCCTGTGGTGCGACGTGTGCTTGCAGCGCAAATTCCGAACTTTATTGAAATGGCGTATGAAATTTTCTTATATCAAAATAAACATAGCTATTATCAAGTTCCGCAGCTTACAGCTCAAGATATGCAGGCGATGACGTCTACATTTGCCCCAATGAAGGGCCAAGTTCAAATGCCGCCAAACAAAGCCAATCAGCAAAAACCGCTTCATTAAACAAAAAACGGCCGACCTATATCCTCAGGTCAGCCGTTTTTTCTTTGATAACTCAGTTTAAATTGCTCTTCAAAATCTGCCAAACGTTGTCCTGTCGCTTGTTCAAAACCTCTATCAAAACGGCCAGTCTTCGCCGTTTCCTCCATAATCTCATGTATGACGTCTCGTCCATAAAGCTGCACGAGCTCATAAATCATATAGTAGCTTTGCACATAAACATCTGTCTCATACGTCATTCGGGAGTCCTGCCAATCTTGATCGGAATGAAGAAATTGAAAGGGAATGACGTCGAACCGTTCAGACGTGGCATTTAACACGTCATAGGCCGTCCATTCTGCTGTTCCCTCATGGAACCAAAGGGGAAAGATCACCGAAGACACTTCGTAAGAATGAACTTTTTCATAGAAAACAAAGTGAGCATATTCATGAATCAATAACGTGTTGAAAAAGTATAAAGGGAGTGTCTCTTTCTTCAATAATGCTTCCCGCTTATCTGGATATAACCCTATCATTTGATCATGATCGGAGTAAAAACCCGTAATATGCTTAATTCCTGCAAATTGCTCGATTGTCTCTTTATCATCAAAATAAATAATGTCTAAAGGTTTGTCAGTTTCAAATTGAAATACTGACGCTGTCCTCTTCTTTGCCTGATCCATGGCCTCAATTGTTAAATCAACAAAAGCGTCCTCTTCCTCTGCATAGTATATTCTAATATGTTCATAGACTTGCTTATTGAGTCCCTCCGTTAAAATCGTTTTAGGAGAAGACTGCTGCTCTAAATATTGTCCTGTCAGCTGAAACGCAACATAAATCAAGTATGCGGTGAAAGCATAAAAAATGAGACCTGCTGCTATCATTCCGCCTACAAGCTTTTTATGAATCAATGACGGCTTGGCTTTCATTTGCTCCCCACCTGAATTCATCCTGCAGCCTCTTTCTCTTTCTATGAAGAAACAAAGATCAACAAGAGGTGATATATTTTTTACTTTATGCAGTCAGGTGCGCAAGGTGCGGTTCCAAACAAAAAAGCCGCATATGACATACGGCTTTTGTCGTAGTTATTTTGATTCAGGGAAGACACGTCTGACCGTTTCAGTAAATTCATCGAAAAATCCTGAGATGGGCTCTCCGCTTCTAATACGTTTTCCGTACCCTTCCATACGATCGACAAAGTCTGGATTCGCAGATACATACACATTGTCGATTTGTTGATCCGTTGATTTGACTTTATCAGAAATTTTCTTTTTCAAATCTTCTGTTACATTACCGCTTTTATCGCCTTCAAGCATAACGGCAACAAATGCATTCTTTCCTGTAACAAGTACGTTCGCTGTTTTTACTTCAGACATGTTGGCTACTAGCTCTGACGCTTTATCTGCCACTTTGACCTTCTGAGGTGTTTGAACATCTGGCTGATCCTGCCTCATGTTGTCATTCTTATATGTGACATTTTCATACTGTCGTTTCATTGTTCCTCTTCGCTCATCGCCCTGGTTGTTCATACCACATCCAGTGGTAATCAATGCTGGAACGAGTAGTAAAGATAGCATCCATTTCTTATTCATCATTTATTCCCTCCTTTTGCTCTTAGGTTTTTCATCCAGTCGGCTTTTTATGCATACATCCTCTCTTTAAGCGAATTGAATTCATAATTCAGCTTTGTTTGGTCATCCTAAACATGATGAAGAAGAATCATCACGATCAAATGGAGGGATTCGTTTGTTTAAAAAAAGAAAAGGCATGAGCACTGGCGCAATGATCGCAGCATCTACAGCCATCATTGCATTATTTTCCCCAGTTTTACGAAGAAGACTGAAAAGCATGACGCAAATGAATATGTCTTCAATGATGAAGGGAAAAGATCAACAGCACCATGAATCGTCTCGACAAGAGTCACACGCACAGAAAGAATCAAAGGGCACTGCGGAAATCGGACAAATGATGAAGCAGGCATTCACTGCTGTACAGCCAAATCATACGAATCAGCACCAATCGACATCAAGAAACCATCAGCCAAGAGAGTCTTATGCACAGTCTCTTCATATTGATGAAAGTGTCATGAATGTGATGGATGATGAATCAATCCAGCAAGTGATCAATGACATCGAGCACAAATAAGAAAACAGGAGCCTTTATGAATAGAGGCTCCTGTTTATTCTCCTGAAAAATGTTCTTTCATCATCACAGAGAAGAAAGGTAAAAAGGTGATTTCAACTGTTGTGATAAAATCGCCATAAGCTTCCACTATGATTAAAAGCTCTTTTTCGTATTGCTTGTCTTTTTTTATCTCTACATGTTGCACGGTTTTAAAATCATAGATGCCTAAAACAGATCCATCTTTTTTTCGAACAGCTTT
This sequence comes from Bacillus sp. lyk4-R2A-2, assembly GCF_030209735.1. Classification (NCBI taxonomy): domain Bacteria; kingdom Bacillati; phylum Bacillota; class Bacilli; order Caryophanales; family Bacillaceae; genus Bacillus; species Bacillus sp. lyk4-R2A-2. Next base: position 28,732 of record NZ_JARVRK010000004.1, on the reverse strand, counting down.
TAACGTAAATTCTTGACTTCCAAGGTACATCGTGACAACGAAACGCTCGTCTTGATTCTCAAATCGAAATGTCAGGCTTTGATATTCAATAGGCATCCCTTTCTCGAACCTTTCATCTGGCTCCGTTTCAAAAAAAAGAAAGCCAGTCCGTTTTATCTGGGAAGCGTTTTCCTCGCATATGTTTCGATCCCCTTATAAGTGAAATTTTTATTAATTATCCTTTTTCCCCTTTTCTTTTGCAACAAATTTTAGTAATTTTAAAAAGGTGATTTAATTTTGCTAAGAGACCTCTTTATTAATTTAACAATTCTTGTCACTTTTCATTATCTATTTCTGCTTGTGTTTAAAGAGAATTTTCTTAAGAAAGAAGATACCCTGCTCAGACAACTATTCAAAGGCATTCTTTCTGGGTTACTCGGTGTCCTCTTAATGTTCTTCTCTATCAAAGCAGGACCAGCCATCATCGATTTAAGACATATCCCCCTTATTTTAACGGCCTTTTATGGAGGCATCGCCCAAACCATCATTGCAGCCTGTGTTGTAATCATTGGTCGATTATTAATCGAAGCCAACGTCGCTTCTTTCATCAATATTTTTTCCATGATGATCATCGCAACAGCTTCTTTTTTAATTGCTGAGCGCCATATGAATCAAGTTATGAAAATGCTTTTGTCCATTACGTTAGGTAATGTCATTGCCACAAGCCTGTTTATCATGATCGTGCATGAGACATCATTTGAACTGCATTTTGCTTATTGGATGTTCTCATATGTTGCAGGACTGTTTAACTTTTACGTCATTGAGCATCAAACAAAAGCATATCAGCTGTTAAATTTGTATAAATTCCAAGCTCATTATGACTTTTTAACAGGTGTTTTAAATAAGCGGAAGTTCGATGAGGTCTTAAATGATGCTTTTTCGATGAAATTTAAGCAGCCTATCCATCAAATATCCCTTATTTACTTAGACATCGATTACTTCAAATCCATCAATGACCAATATGGACATCATGAGGGAGATATGGTTTTAAAAGAAATCGGAAAAAGGCTGATGAAAAACACAAGAAGCTCAGATTATATTGGCCGAATTGGCGGTGAGGAATTTGCCGTCCTTCTACCCAATTGTACAGTTGAAAAAACATGGCAGATTGCAGAACGCTTACGAAGAAAAATAGCAGATCAGCCGATTTATTTACAAAATGGCATGTCCATTCATATTACAGTATCACTTGGGTGTGCGTATTTCCCCGGGACAAGTCCAAATATCAAGCAATTACCGATTATAGCTGACCAAGAGCTCTATAAAGCGAAGCAGTCTGGCCGAAATCAAGTGAGCTTCTCAGGGAGAAAAAGAGGCCAATGAACATAGGCTTTTTCCTCAATTTGTTAGCGCTAATTATTTTTAAAAAAGTTTTTGGATAACAGTTGTTTTTTCCCGCAAACACTGGTAAAGTAAAGGTAATTATTTTTGTTCGTATCATCTTTAAGAAGAAAGTTTTGAAAGAGTTTTCGTCTTTGAAGTTTGTGTAAGAGCAAGAATAGTGAATTTAAGCGTTAAGATCGCTTTAGGAGGAAATTTCATGTTAGAAGGTAAAGTAAAATGGTTCAACTCTGAAAAAGGTTTCGGATTCATCGAAGTAGAAGGTCAAGACGATGTATTCGTTCACTTCTCTGCTATCCAAGGCGAAGGCTTCAAAACTTTAGAAGAAGGTCAAGCAGTTTCTTTCGAAATCGTTGAAGGTAACCGTGGACCACAAGCTGCTAACGTTAACAAAGCGTAATTTAAGAGCATCTGCTCTTTAGCACTTTATAGAGTGAAGGAAAACCGCCCGGCTTCTGCCGGCGGTTTTTTTGTGCTATAAAAAAAGAGAACCTGACGAGAGGTTCTCTTTTTTATTTGTCGTTCTGCTTTAGCTTCTGCAAAGCAGAACGATACATATCATCATTCATTTTAGTTTCTGGCTCTTCTTCTTTGACAGGTGGTTCTGGCTGCTTAAACTTTTGAAGCGCCTGTCTATAGAAATCATCACCAGACACTCGTTCATCCGTTTGAGAAGGTGTTGACGCTTCCTCTTCTACTTCAGGCTCTACAGGTCTCGCCGCAACTTCTGACTCGCTACGGGGCACGTCAGGCTGTTTGGGCACATCTTCATTGATCTCTTTCTTCTCGACCGAAGCGTGTCTGACATTGAATGCTACTAATCCGATAATGACTAGAACAGCAGCTACTAACGCTACAATAATCGTCGCCAAAAGAACCCTCTCCTTATCGCTTAAATGACGCAGTGACTGATGCTACACGTCTTCCTAATGCTTTCCCGAGTTCAATGCCTTCTGTCGAAATCACTTCATCAGAATCAATCGGACATGTCACACCTGCTCCATAGTAAGAGCCGTATAAAGCATTTTCTGGCACATTTCCAGGAAGACCAACGACAAGCATCCCTTGGTGGAACATTGGTGTAATCAAATTATGCATCGTCATTTCTAAACCGCCGTGCGTTGTAGCAGTTGTACAGAAAACGGCACCGACTTTATCGATTAGTTTTCCCTCTGCCCATAGGTAGCCAAGACGGTCAATCCATGTCTTTAATCCAGCACTAATGGTCCCAAAGTGACCAGGGCAGCCCCAAATGATCGCATCCATTTGATCCAGCTTGCGAATATCCGCATCTTTCACGTGATCAACGAATACTTCAGCCTGCTCTGTTTCACCTGCGCCTGCTGCAATTGCTTCTGCCAGTGCTTTTGTATGGTTACCTTCACTATCGTATACGACATAAATTTTCATGTACGGTCCCTCCACACTTATCTTGCATCTTGGTTTGCTTCCTTAGGTGCTGGAAGCAGTGTTATTTCTTGTTTTTTATGCTGCTGATCTTTTCGCTTTTTATCCTTACGTACATCACGCAGGAACAAGCTAAGAATGACACCAGCGGCACAGAATAACGTTACCCACATGTAAGCATCATTGATACCCATTACGTTTGAATCAACCTGTGCTTTCGTAAAGAGCTGGGTGGATACATATTTTTGAGCAGCTTCAGCTGTCATGCCCATATGATGCATCACATTCGACACAGCCGCCTGGAATGAATTCATAAAGAATGGGTCCGCTGTATTTGTTTGATCCGCCATATTGGAATAATGGAATGTTGTCCGATTCGTATAAATCGTTGTGATCAAACTCGTACCGATCGAACCGCTTATTTGTCTTAATGTATTAGACATCGCTGTACCATGGCTGTTTAAGTGCTGTGGTAATTGGTTCATCCCAGCTGTCATCACCGGCATCATAAGGAGTGACATACCGAATGCACGCACTGCATACATGAGTACAATGTGACTATATGATGTATCAATGGTCAGCCTTGTAAACTCGAATGTGGTGACAACGGTAATGAGCATCCCCACAATCGCAAGCGGACGAGGTCCAAATTTATCAAACAAAATCCCTGAAATCGGGGACATAATCAGCATCGCAAGTGCCCCCGGAAGCATTAATAGCCCGGATTGCAATGCCGTAAATCCAACGAGGTTCTGCAGATAAATCGGAAGTAAGAACATCCCAGTGTATAAGGCAACTGTAATAATAATATTAATAACACTTGATAATGAGAAAATGCTGTATTTAAACACACGGAAATCAAGCATCGGATTATCAACTTTCAGCTGTTGGAAAATAAAGAGAATGATCGCAATCGCACCAACAATAATCGTCGATAAGACGATCGGATCTGTCCAGCCATCACTTCCGGCTTCACTCACTCCGTATAGAAGCGAAGCAAAACCAACGATGGAAAGAATCGCACCAAGGCCGTCCAGCTTGATCTTTTTAGGCTCTACAATATTTCTAAACATAAAGAAAGCCGCGATAATGACAATTGCTCCGATTGGAACAAGTCCATAAAACATAATACGCCAAGAATAATGTTCAATAATGTAACCAGATAATGTTGGTCCTACCGCTGGAGCAAACATCATTGCAAGACCGAAAATCCCCATTCCTTTCCCTCTGTTTTCAGGAGGGAAAATAAAAAGGATTGTTGTCATCACAAGCGGCTGCAGAATACCGCCGCCGATTGCCTGAATCAAACGACCGATAAGCATCGTTGAAAAGTTCGGCGCAATCCCGCAAATAAAGGTCCCTAGTGTAAACGAGATCATGGCAACTAAGAATAAGCTGCGCTGTCCAAAGCGTGTGATTAAAAACGCAGATAACGGAATCAGCACACCGTTGACAAGCATATAACCTGTTGTAAGCCACTGAATCGTCGTTGCACTCACATTAAATTCAGTCATTAAATGGGGCATGGCTACGTTCAGAAGTGTTTGGTTCAAAATCGCTACGAACAAGCCGGCCATTAAAATGATCAGTAAAGACAAGGAGCCTGCTCCCTGTTTTGTTGCTGCAGGTTGATTTGCCATCTCAGACAACCTCCTTTCATTTTTTGATATCAATCATCATTAAGATGAAATTTTGACAGAAGCATTCATACCAGGAAGTACTTTGTCTGATGGATTTTTAATTGAAATTTTCACTGCTACTTTTTGTGTGACTTTTGTATAGTTACCACTTGAATTTGTTGCTGGCAGCATGCTGAATGTTGAGTTTGTCGCATAACCAATTTGTTCAACTGTTCCTTCAAATGTTGTATCAGGATCACCATCTACGACGATGTCAACTTTGTCGCCTTTTTCAATGTTTTTAATATCTGTTTCTTTGATATTCGCTGTGATGTAAAGCTTGCTTAAATCAATCGTTTCACCAAGAACTGTACCAGGCTGCACTTGTTGATTGTTTTGTACTTCTTTTTTGACTAATGTGCCATCAGCCACTGATTTAATGTTTGTTTTTGTTTCTCCTTCAACTTTTGCAACTGTGCTGTCTTTTTGCACTTCGTCACCTTCATTGATATCCCAGCCTTTGATTTGTCCAGCTGCTGGTGCTGTGATTTGATACATGTCACCTGTCACTTTCGCCTCGTCAGTTTTGACAAAATTTGTGCTTTCGTAGTAGTAATAAGCACCTCCGGCAATAATGGCAAGAATTACAATAAGGCCAATAATGTTCGTTAGCAATAAACGCCCTCTGTTCATGTTTTGTTTCTCCTTTCATGTATAAAAATATAGTGTCATCTGCTTTAGCAAACTTAGAATGCCCATCATCTGACAGAATATGAAGCAAGCTCATAAAACTGTTATATCTCCTTCATCTTCCCCGCATGAATAATGGTGTGCAGCCCATTTATACTTATTGTTCACTCATGAGCAAAGAGTAGAAAAAGAAGAAAAGACGATCGGCATCTTTTTTGAAAAACTTATATTTAACAAGATTAAATATTAATAAATGAAAATTGAAATGTCAAAGAGAAAGTTTTACTTTTTTTCTGGTGATCCCTTCCTTCTCCATACAAAAAACCCTTCAGCCCTTATGCTGAAAGGTTTTTTCAAATGTGCTATTTACGAAAGAACTTCTTCCTGCTGAAAAAATTTTTTTAGGGCGAGAAAAACATCTGATTTTTGCTTCAAAATATAATGCTTAAATTTCTCATCCTGTATATGCTTATATGCTGACATTAATGTAGAATGCCGGTTGTATTGATTCACTTCACCATAACAGAATAAATTGGCTTTTTTCATAATTTCAGAAACTAGCTTTACGCACCGTGCATTGTCTGAGGTCAGATTGTCTCCATCAGAAAAATGAAAAGGATAAATATTATATCGTGATGGCGGATAACGTTCGTCTATGAGCTCTAGTGCTTTTCGATAGACAGAGGAGCAAATCGTCCCCCCGCTCTCGCCGCGCGAGAAGAAATGCTCTTCATCTACAACCTTCGCCTCTGTATGATGGGCAATAAATTCAATATCGACCGTCTCATACTTTGTCCGTAAGAAACGTGTCATCCAAAAGAAAAAACTTCTCGCCATATATTTTTCCCAAAGTCCCATACTTCCGCTCGTATCCATCATTGCCAAAACGACGGCTTTCGACTCTGGTTTGGTCACTTCATTCCACGTCTTATATTTGATATCCTCTGGGTAGATTGGATAAAAGGAAGGACTGCCTGTCATTGCATTTCGTTTAAATGCTGAGAGCATCGTTCGTTTTTTATGAATATTCCCTGTTAACCCGGTTTTGCGAATATCGTTAAACTCAATTTGCTCGACAATAATGTCGTCAAGCTCCTTTTGTTTAAGGTTTGGTAGCTCTAATTCCCGAAACAGCGCTTCCTCAAGATCCATTAATGAGACCTCTGCTTCGTAATAATCCTCTCCAGCCTGATCTCCTGCGCTCTGCCCCTTTCCTTGCCCTTGCTTACTGTCTGATCCATCACGTGCGACAATATCGCCTACCTCGCTATCTCCATCACCTTGACCCACATGCTTATTTTTATCGTAGTTGTACCGAATTTTATATTCATCTAACGAACGAATTGGAATTTTCACAACATCTTTTCCGTTAGACATGATAATGCTTTCTTCTGTGACAAGATCCGGCAAATTGTTTTTAATCGCTTCTTTGACCTTTTTCTGATGACGCTGCTGGTCGTCATAGCCTTTTCGATGGAGGGACCAGTCTTCCTGAGATACAATAAACTGACTTTTTTCTTGCCGGGACATCCATCCCCCTCCTCACCTGTTTGCACAATTCTTCTAACCACCGATTCCTTTATCTTATGCTGCTCGTCACCCAAGTTGACGGTCATTTCTAAAAAAGACATTACCGGTGCAGGTGCGCCAATAATGCCTCCTTCATTTATTAACGATTAAGAAGACTGCCTACATATTTTAAAAGTTCATTTGCACTTGTTGAATTATAGCCATGTTCATCAATTAATCTAGCCACTACTTCATTCACTTTCTTCAGCTGCTGTTCATCCGGTGTCTTCGTTGATGTCGTGATTTTCACCACATCTTTTAAATCAGCAAACAGCTTCTTCTGAATCGCCTCACGCAATCTCTCATGGGAATTATAATCAAAGCGTTTGCCCTTTCTCGCATAAGCCGAAATACGAATCAGAATTTCTTCTCTAAATGCCTTTTTCGCATTTTCAGAAATTCCGATCTGCTCTTCAATTGAACGCATAAGCTTTTCATCAGGATTCATTTCTTCACCGGTTAACGGATCACGCAGCTTGTTTTTGTTGCAATAGGCCTCGACATTATCTAAGTAATTATCCATCAGTGTTTTCGCAGACTCCTCATAGGAATACACAAATGCCTTTTGTACTTCCTTCTTGGCAATATCGTCGTACTCTTTTCGCGCAACAGAAATAAAATTCAAATAGCGCTCCCGGTCCTCGCTTGAGATAGACGGATGCTGATCGAGTCCTTCTTTTAACGAACGAAGAACATCCAGCGCATTGATCGACTCCATATTCTTCCGGATAATAGTGGAGGAAATGCGGTTAATCACATATCGCGGATCAATTCCGCTCATCCCTTCATCATGAAATTCCTTTTTCATCTCATCAATATCAGCAGATTGGAAGCCTTCGACACTTTCTCCGTCATACAGACGCATTTTTTTCACCAAATCAATATCAGAACGCTTCGGCTCTTTGAGTCTTGTCAAAATGGAGAACATCGCTGCTACTTTCAGCGTATGCGGGGCAATATGCACATCAGAAACATCACTTTCTGAAATCATTTTATGATAAATGCGTTCCTCCTCTGTCACCTTCAAGTTATAAGGAATCGGCATCACAATAATTCTTGAATGCAAGGCCTCGTTCTTTTTATTTGAAATAAACGACCGGTACTCGGTTCCATTCGTATGAGCAACGATCAATTCATCTGCACTAATCAAGGCAAAACGGCCTGCTTTAAAATTTCCTTCCTGCGTTAATGACAGAAGATGCCATAGAAACTTCTCATCACACTTTAACATCTCCTGAAACTCCATCATCCCTCGGTTGGCTTTATTGAGTTCTCCATCAAAGCGGTAGGCCCTTGGATCTGACTCTGAGCCAAATTCAGCAATGGTTGAAAAATCGATGCTTCCTGTTAAATCAGCAATGTCCTGAGATTTCGGATCAGACGGACTAAAGGTACCAATACCGGTCCGTTTATCCTCTGAGAAGAAGATCCGTTCAACCCTTACATCCTCAATTCGTCCGCCATATTCCTCTTCCAGCCTCATCATATTCAGAGGGGACAAATTCCCCTGCACACGAATGCCATATTCTCTATAGAAATCCTCCCGCAGATTTTGCGGAATAAGATGAAGCGGATCTTCATGCATCGGGCAGCCTTTGATCGCATAGACTGCGCCATGATCTGTCAGTGAATATTCCTCTAGTCCTCTTTTCAGCCTAGTAACAAGCGTAGATTTCCCCCCGCTCACTGGTCCCATCAATAACAAAATACGCTTCCTCACATCGAGGCGCTTGGCGGCAGGGTGAAAGTATTCCTCCACTAATCTTTCCAATGATTCCTCTAATCCAAAAAGCTCCTGATCAAAAAATTTGTACGTTCTGACCCCATTCTCCTCTTCAATCCCGCTGTCTTTAATCATATGATAAACGCGAGAATGAGCAGATTGAGCGACAAGTGGATTTTCCTTTATAATGTCTAAATACTCGCCAAATGTGCCTTCCCATTTAAGACGCTGCTCTTCTTCTCTGTGCTGTTCGATTTTCTTTAAAATATCCATATGAACCTCCTCTTTCAAGATTGAAGCAAGTAATCAGATACTGTTTTACAATCTATGCGGAGGCGTCCTATTACATGCTTTCGTTCTTCAAAATGACGAATTGGCAAACTGAATTGACAACCATCCGCAAGACCCTTCATAATAAAGGAAAAACAGGAGAAAAATGATCTTCTTCTCCTGCTTTTCAAGGCGAACTTCACATCATATGAAACAGGCAGCGATAGAAACAAAGGGATAAGGGGGAGCTTATATGAGAACGGTCATTATGATGGGCGTCATCATTACGTTTTTAGTATCCATTTTCACAGCTGGCTACGAAGGCAAGCCTGGTAAATGAAAAAAAGGATGTTCCATGAGCGGAACATCCTTTTTTCATTTAGTTCGTTGTTTTTAGCACTTGCATATTCACTGTGCTTCGATTTTTTCAATATGTCAAAAAATAGACTGAACAAATCATATTTTGTTCCTTATCTCATATAAAAAAAGCCGAGATTGGTATCCCAGCTTTCTTCTTGACCTTATATCAGATCTCGATATTGCTGCTGTCGAAGTGCCTCATACACAAGAATCGCTGCCGTATTCGATAGATTCAGAGAACGAACATGTTCTGTCATCGGTAAACGAAGACAGCGGTCCATATTCCGCTCGATCAAATCTTTCGGCAATCCACTTGTCTCTCTGCCAAAAACGAAGAAGTAATCTTCATCTAACTGAGAGTAATCAAATGTCGTATGCGGCTTTTGGCCAAATTTTGTGATATAGAAGAATTGTCCCTTCGGATGAGCCTCAAACAATTCATCAAGCGAGTCATGATAGACGACATTGGCATATTTCCAATAATCGAGTCCTGCACGCTTCAGCATTTTATCATCTGTCGAAAAACCAAGCGGACGAATCAGATGAAGGGTTGTATTTGTTGCTGCACATGTACGCGCAATATTTCCAGTATTAGCTGGAATCTCTGGTTGATATAAAACGACATGAAGTCCCAAAAAAGTTCACCTCTAATTTTCTTTTCCGCTCAACATTATACCATTAACTATCCTTCGCGGCATCGTCCAAAATGTGAAAAAACGTATAACGAATAGCTGGTGTATAGGCGGTCGAATCCTCATACGACCAATAACGCATTCGGCTGTCATATGTCTGAGCATTCACAAGAGGCATTCCGCCTTTATCGTGATCGACGACAATGGTTGTATGATTATACCTGCCATCTCCCTCAAAATCGTAGCAAATGACATCACCAATTTGAAGCTCCTGCGCTTCCTTGAGTTTCTTTGCTCTTAAACCCGCTTTCGAATTCGCTAAATAATTTTTCATCGAATGAGCCACCGTCCAGCTATAGCTCCACGTGTGCGGCCGCACCCACCAGCCAGATCCGCGGTTCGGATACCCTCTCGTTGGCGCATTCCCTGCCTTCAAGCATTGTGAAATAAAATTTGTGCAGTTATCTTCGAAGTTTTTATAGGCGGGATTTCGTTTATTCCAGTACGTCTCCGCATATTGTACGGCTGCCCGCCGGTCATAGTGAAAGGCTCTCCCAAACTGTTCTTCGGTCTGAAAGCGCTCATCCACCTGCTCTTCCATTTGCCGCTTTTCTAACATTATCCGATCTTTCACAAGCATGTCGTTGTAAAGGAACGCTTCTCTTTTTTCTACTTGTTCCTCTAAATAAAAAGAATCGTCTACATCCTTGCATACATAAGTGAGATGAGCAAGATACTGCACATGCTGAGCCCCATCATCCTGAATCGTTGAATCTAGGAGTGTTGCTTTCGCCTTCGCCTTGACAATCTCCACCTGTCTTCTAGCAAAAAGCTCTTTTTTCCGTTCGACTGCTTCCACATCAGACATGAGCTGCGGCTGTTTGATTGCACTTCCATTTAATAAATAACCAAGCCTGTCTTCTAATGTTTGCTCTAATAATTGTTTCACACAGACACCACCAAACTTTTTTTAAAATCTCTGTTTGGTTCATTCTATGTTCACAGAGATGTTATTTAGTATTTAAAGGTGTCTGTAAAAACTCAATCCCTTTGACAATTTCTTGTTTCGCTTCCTCATCACTTTCCCGCTCAAGGGCTTTTTCCAGCTCTGGGAGTAGCTGCTCGTCGCCAATTTTCCCAATTGCCCAAGCAGCCGTGCCTCGAATAACAGGCCTTGGATCCTTGTGCATCAAATCAATCAACACGGGTAAGGCAGATGTATCTTTAAAGTGAGCAAGTGCCAAAATCGCATTTCGCTGAATTGGCTTTTTCCCCCGCCATGAACCTGAAACATGACCGTATTTTTCCTTAAACTCACGATTACTGATCGTAAGAAGCGGCTTTAAGAGCGGCTTCGCAATTTCAGGGTCCGGCTCCATTTCAGGATGCAGGTGAAAGTCCTTCCCTTTATTGATCGGGCAGACAATTTGGCACGTATCACACCCATATAAACGATTTCCTATTTTCGAACGAAACTCGTCAGGCAAAAATCCTTTCGTTTGCGTTAAAAAGGAAATACATCGCTGGGAATTCAGCTGTCCTGGATTTACAAGTGCACCAGTTGGACACGAATCAACACATTTATTACACGTTCCGCACTGGTCTTCAATTTTTTCATCCGGTTCAAATGGGACATTTGTGATCATTTCAGCCAAATACACGTAAGACCCAAACTCTGGCGTGATAATCATACAGTTCTTCGCACTAAAACCTATGCCAGCACGTTCCGCTACTGCACGATCGGACAGCTCCCCTGTATCCACCATTGATTTTGTTCGTATATCGACATGTTTGCTTCGCAAGAATTCCTCGAGCATATCGAGCTTTTTTTTCAGCACAACATGATAGTCTGTTCCCCAAGAAGCACGGCAAAAGATCCCTCTTCTTGCATCCTTTGTACTTCGAGGAGCATCTTTCATTTTGGAAGGATACGCGAGCGCTATCGCAACAATTGATTTGGCCTTCGGAAGCAGCAAAGAAGGGTTTGTTCGTTTTTCGATATCAGGCTCTTCAAAGCCTGACAAATACCCTAACGATTCATGTAAGATGAGGCGATCTTTTAATGAATCAAATGTATCAGCACTTGCAAATCGGATTTTATCGACACCAATTTCTTTCGCATATTGAATCAATTCTTCTTTTAATTCTCCAACATGAATCACCTTGCAAACCTCCTTTCTTTGTTTCTTCTATTGTTTTCAGTATAATACGAGTGTATCATGACCGATTGGAGTGAGTCACTGTGAAGATACATATGGAAATTTCTCATCCTGACAACCCGTCTATCCATGTTGGACAGATTGAATATTCGCATATTGAAGTTGGCACATCCCCTCAAATGTTAAAAGGCCGGCTCCGCCTGTTTCAAGAATCTTTATTCTTTGAATACGAAGATAAAGTCTTAGAAGAAGTACCAGCAATCAAAGAATGGACGGACCTTTTAAAAGACGTTCCTTTCCTGCCAATTCTTGCTGATATCCAAAAGGAACAATTTATTGACTCGACCAATTCCGTACAGGATTTGTCGATCTTTTTCTCTTTAAAATATTTCTTGCCTATCCTGACATTCGATGCTGATCGCATAGAAGAGCCGCTTTCACTAGCAAAACATGAGAGTGGTTACATTAAATGGCAGGACAACGCAGGACTTAAGGGATTATTTTCTCAACCAAGTAAAGCACACATTTCTCAAGACACAAAAAACATTGTGCAAATCATTCTGTTTCCGCCATCTATTTCCCGGGAAAAGAGTGAAGCTCTCATCCAATCCTTGACGAAGATGTTTGTACAAATACATGGTGGAGAAAGTAAATATGAATTTATTGAAAAAGCACTGTAGCTTGACAGTGCTTTTTCACATTATACTGACATAATAAAAAACGCAACACTTCGTTTATCTAAGAAACGAAATACTGCGTTATTAACAAAAATTATGTATTGGAGCGGGTGATGAGAATCGAACTCACGACATCAGCTTGGAAGGCTGAGGTTTTACCACTAAACTACACCCGCATCAATTTATAAAAAGCAACGTCATCGCGTTGACCTTTATTATGTTACAACTTTCTTAACAATTCGTCAAGAGAATATGAAGATTTTTCGTCAAAAAATTTCATATTCTCCGTATATATTACGATAGTTATTTATCGAGCTGCAAATACACCAAATAAGCCTGCTTCACACCTTTTAATTCTTCTTTTAGATTCTTTTCAGAATCTGTTAAACCAGAAAACTCATAGTTCATTCCAGTTGTGATGGTAGTAGAAATTAATTTTTTCTCTCCAGGAGACATATGAAAAAGATTTGCCTCTGTTATCGTTGTGTTTCCTCCCACGTCCTGTTTAAAATCCACGCTAGTTGCGAGCTTCGTTTGTTCGCTCTGCTTTTTATCTTTCCACAAGCTATACGTTACATTTAGCAGATCATCTTTTTTCTCTTCTAGCTGATAGATAAATTTCACACTGTTATCGACACCATTTTGATGAAGTTTCATGGTGATTTTTTTTGTATCTTCTTTCAATAATTGTCCATCCTTGTAATGCATACCCATTAAGGAAACACTTTTAACACTTTCTTTTAGTCCCTTCACTGTCATCGCTTCAAATGATTCATCTGATAATGATTTCAGAAGATTTTTTTCATTTTTTGTTAGTTTCATAGGTTCGACAGTTATTTCATCTTGAGTTGCTGTTTCCTTATTTTTGTCTGTTGCAGGTTTTTCTGATACCGTCTTCTCTGTCGTCAATGTTTCTGCAGCCTTCTCGCCGCATCCTGCTAATAGAAAAACAGTGGATATAAGAACACTCCATTTTTTTAACATTGAGATCCCCTTTGATGTTTTTTATTTTCTATTATACTAAAATTTGGTTAGACATACAAAAAAAGATTAGGAGAATTCTCCTAACCTTTCGCTTTTTTCTGCTTCATGGCTGATAAGATAGCCACAATGAGAAAACTCACGGCAAAAATCACAATCATATAAATAAAAAAGTTTGGCTTGATTTGAAAAGTAAATGCGGATGAACCTTCCATCTCAAAAGCGAGACTGTTAAATAATAAAGCATCATTCGTTTTTGATTGAAATAAATGATAGAATAATATGCCGATTGTCAGCATCGGAAAGCCTAAAAACCCCAGAAAACCACCAACAATAGCACCTTGTTTCATCGCCTGTACGTTCATGATCGTTGTCCTCCCATTCCCCCAAGCAATAGCTGCTTCATAATGGATTTACCATCCCCCATAAATGGAAGAAGATAGAGTAATTGAATAAAATACGTGATTGAAAAAATAAAGAAACCTGTTGAAATTGGATTTTCTTTTAGACATAATACGGTCACAATGATCCCTGCTGCTCCGATCACACCTGGGACAAGCGGCCCAAGCAGGGTAATCCATACCTGCTTTTTCTGAAACGGATCTAATACCGGTCTCACAAATTTCACAGACATCATATCACTTGCAAAAAAACCTTGTGGACCATCCCGTCCCGCAAATTTCCGATGCGTATAGCCGTGTGCTGCCTCATGTAAGGCCGTTCCCGTAATTAATCCAAAATAAATAATTGTAAAATAAATCGCAATGGCTGCAATCGACCGGTCAGGAATGAATAAAAAAGCGATTCCTGCCATGACCATAAATAGCATCCAGAAAAAGATGATTTTACGCGTCACCATGAGTAATGCTGTCCCAAAAATATGAAGGAACGAGTGACCAGTGCAATCAAATCGTTCCTTCATTTTCACTTGATACTGCTTGAAAAATTGACAGCAGGCTGTCACAATCCGATATGGTGATTGATAATGAATAGACAGTAAGTGGTGCTGATTCAACCCCATTATCAGTTGATAAAAGTCACGAGAAATCACAGACTCATCGACCTGAAACAAATCGGCGAGCTCTGCGGTAATACTCGCTTCTGTCCTTTTACCATCTACTTTCGTTAACATATGATAGGCACTTTCATTAATCGGGAGTGTGCTTCCATACTGCGTATCCGTGAGATGCCTCTTTTGTAAGGTCACATACGGCGCAAGTGCCGGTACCCGCTCAATCTTTAGCTTATTGTTAAGAAGTTGAATCATGTGAATACCTCCATGAAAAACCTTTGTATATGGCAAAGATGAGCAGACCTTCAAATGCAGCTACAAGCAGCCACTGAAGCGTTTGACTCGACTCCCCTATGACATAGTTTCCAATAAAAACAATCGGAATCATGAGTAAAATAAGTGCTCCAAATGAAAAAATGCCTGTGTAAGGATTGTTCCGATCAAGCGGAAGTAAAATACCTACCACATAAAAGAGCGCAGTGGCATTGCATAAGACAGCGGCCCCAATCAATACGTTCCAAACATGATCAGGAAGCGTCAGCGTTGTCAGCATGAAGATTGCAATTTGCAGTACACCAACAAGCAAAAGCCCGATAAACTTATACAGAGCCACTTCCCACGATCTTAGACCAAATGTTTTGTACATCCCCAGCATTCGTTTATCATTGCCAAATGAATTGAAGGCGGTTAATCCAGCAAGAGCACAGAGAACAAAAAATGCTTCTTCTTCAAAACGGAATCCAAATTGATAACGGACGAATAAGATCACAATGAGGAGAATGAGAAAGTTTAAAATGTTTTCTTCATTTCGCACCTGTGATTTCATTTCCTTTACAATAAGTGACCATTTTTTTGAAGAAGAGAACGGCAGTTTGTTTAAGAAGGTTAACGCTTTTTTCTCTGCCATAATCGGCATCATCGCAAGGGAAAGAAATGCACCGCTCGCCGATAAAAGGATAAACAGAATCAAAATTGCATAGTTTACCCCTTCAGGAGACATTCCTTGAGCCGCTAAGAAAAACGGTGCTGTAAAATACATCAAATGATAATCAAACTGTATATATGATTGCTGAATTTGACTGATATCAAAATGCGTCATTCCATACGCTACAACCAGTGCTAATAAAACAAAGATCGCTGCAAATTTTTGCAACGGTAATTTTAATTTCAGAATGACCAAATACGTCATATTATAAATGAGTTGCAAAAGCATTAAGACAAAAAGCGATTGCAAAATCACCATCAAAAAGAACGTAAAGATAAAGAAAATACCTATTCCCTGGGCAATAAAATTAGGTAAAAGCAGAATACCGATAAAAAATAAAACAAGTCCTGCCACCACTGTCACCATCGGAATAAAGTAACCAAGGCTTTTCTGAAAGGTAGAAAGCGGGAACCAGCTGAGCTGCATAGAAAAACGGTCTTGCTCTGGCGTTCTGACCTTGATCAAAATGAATAACAGGCTAGTAAAGATGGATGCATTGATCGCCATTGACACAACGAGTAATCCTAGTGAGCTCTCATCGCCATTTAAGAAAGCCTTCATAAAGACACCCGTAAAACTGTATCCGATGATGGCGCCCATTGTGACGGCAAATAAAAAGAATAAGATCACAATGATCCGCTTCGTCTGAGTATCAAAGAGCTTATACATCTCCTGCTGCCACATTTTAAGCATCATTCTAGAAATGATTAATGATTTCATCAAAATGTGCACCCCTATCACTTAACATTGAAGCTTTCAGAAACACCTGTTCCAATGTGCTTGATTGATACTTCTCTTTTAAGGCTGAGACCGTTCCTTCATCCATTTTATTTCCCTTAGAAATAATGGCGATTTTGTGGCACAGCTCTTCCGCTGAAAGCATATCATGCGTTGAAAGCAAGATCGCACCATGGTGCTCGGCATAACGCTTCATCAGTTTCTTTGTGTTTATAACCGCTTCAATATCAAGTCCTCTAAAGGGCTCATCCATGATCACCAATTGACTATCAAGCATAAAGGCGGCAATCAGCTGTGTCTTTTTTTTCATACCATGTGAATAGGTTTCAATCGGTCTTGATAAAGCCGAGTCCATATCAAACAGTTCAATCAGTTGATTTCTTCTATGAATTGTTTTACATTCATACATAGAAGAAACAAAATCTAAATATTCAGCCCCAGTCAATGCTTCAGGGAGCAGCAGATCATCTGGAACATAGGCTACTTGTTTTTTAAAGGATGGTTCGTCATTTGTGACATCCTGCAACAGAATCGTTCCTTCTGTATGCTTAATGATGCCGAGTATACAGTTAATCATCGTTGTTTTACCAGAACCATTCGGTCCAGCAACAGCAACGATTTGATGAGGGTCGATTTTTAAATGAAAATCATTGACAGCAGTCACGTTATTTTTATACGTCTTGGTTAATTTCTCGATCGTAAACATATAACCTCCAAGTGTCTGCATATTCTTTAAAAACAGATCAGGCTAAACCGCCCGCCACAGACGGTTTAGCCTTGGTGTCATTTCATAGAAGTAAAAAGATGAATCCTAAGTATAGCTACTTACATTCAATTTGGACTTTTAAGCCACTTTCCCACTGAACGGCTCCTGTAAAGCTACCCTTGCCGTTTGCTAAACACCAAACTGCTGCTCCTAGAACAACTGTTGCTCCCAATCCAAGAAGGACAGCAACAAATACTAAGAACCAAGCTTGGTCCATAATAGCAGGTTCCATAGTGGAATAGTCAACTTGCGGCGCTGCATAAGTCATACTTTTCACCTCCCAGCTTATGATGATCGTATCATAGGCTCTACTCTCCAAACATCAACAGAAGATCCCATTTTTGACCGAACATACTTTCGGATAAAATGTGACTTTTTATTCAATTCTTCACTTTTAAGTGCAAGACCCCTATCTTATTAGCTAGATTTTTTCACTCCTTAAGAACCACAAAACCCATATAATGGCAATTAAACCATCTTTTTTCTTCTTTTTTTGAAATAGTCCATTTTTATCAATCCCTTTATATATTCTTTCTTTTTTGTGAAATAGCAAGAATTCCCCCGATATATCAGATAAAAAGGTCCTAATTATATGTCGTTAACACACCATTTATGAAATATTTACTGATAATTCCGATAAAAGAGTGAGTCTATTTCCCTTCTTCTCTTGTCACTTAAAATATGTATATACAAGAAAGCCCATTGGGAAAAAAGCCCTTTCTTTTCTTGAGTAACATCCAACATATGATTCGCTTCTTTTTATGAAAAAACAAATTACAGCATAGACATTCCCATGATTTCACTAGTTGGCAATGATTGATTGCTTTCAAAAAAACTGATCCGTACTCTCTAATGAAACAATCCCTCTTTTCATCCAGCGTATCCACACCCTTCCTCATTGAAATTAAAAAAGCCCATCAAATTTATTTATTATTTTTTCAGATTTATCTAAAAAATGATTGACCAAGCTCGAAACAAGATTTATAGTCTTATTAAATATTTCTTATCAAAGTAGTTGGTTTTATCTAACAAAAGGAGGATACACACATGTCAGAAGAACGTCCATTCCGTTTAGAAACAAAAGCCATTCACGCAGGTCAGGAGCTTGATTCAGCAACCTATTCAAGAGCCGTGCCTATTTACCAAACAAGCTCTTTCGGTTTTAGAGATAGTGAGCATGCGGCGAATTTATTCGGACTGCAGGAACCCGGAAATATTTATTCTCGCATTATGAACCCCACAAATGACGTCTTTGAAAAACGGATCGCCGAGCTTGAGGGTGGCATTGGTGCACTTGCTGTCTCTTCTGGACAAGCAGCGACCACTTATTCTATTTTAAATATTGCAGGAGCTGGTGACGAAATTGTATCCTCAAGCAGCCTTTATGGAGGCACCTACAATCTGTTTGCTCATACGCTTAAAAAGCTCGGCATTACAGTGAAATTTGTCGATTCATCCAACCTTGAAGAACTCGAAGCAGCGATTACAGACAAAACGAAGGCAGTGTATGCAGAGAGTATTGGGAATCCTAAAGGCGACATTCTACATATTGAAGCCATCTCAGCCATTGCACACAAGCACCACATTCCGCTTATTGTGGACAATACGCTCGCAAGCCCCTATTTATTAAGACCGATTGAGTTTGGCGCAGACATTGTCGTCCATTCCGCTACAAAATTCATTGGCGGTCATGGTACATCAATTGGCGGTGTCATTGTCGATAGCGGCAAGTTTCCTTGGGCTGACAGTGATAAGTTCAAAGGGCTGACTGAACCAGATCCAAGTTATCACGGCCTGACGTATACCGAAGCAATTGGAGAAGCGGCTTATATCACAAAAGCACGTGTGCAGCTCTTACGGGATTTAGGAGCAGCCTTGTCACCTTTCAACTCATTTTTACTTCTGCAAGGCCTAGAAACTTTGCATCTGCGTCTCGAGCGACATAGTGAAAATGCGTTAAAAACAGCGCAATTCTTACAAGATCACCCTCTTGTAGATTGGGTAAGCTACCCAGGTCTTGAAAGCCATGAATCTTATGAGCTTGCTCAAACCTATTTACCAAAAGGACAAGGCGCCATTCTCACATTCGGTATTAAAGGTGGACGAGAAGCAGGTAAAAAGCTTATTGATTCAGTTAAACTTTTCTCACATCTCGCAAATGTGGGCGATTCTAAATCATTGATCATTCATCCTGCCAGCACAACGCATCAGCAATTAAGTGAAGCAGAACAAAAAGCGACAGGCGTCACACCTGAGCTCATTCGTTTATCTGTTGGAACAGAAGCGATTGAAGACATTATTGCAGATCTTGAACAGGCGATCAAAAAAAGCCAGGCTGAATGAAATAGAAAAAGCACACCTCTGTGTGCTTTTTTATGTTTCATTCATTATTGAGTAGTCGAACGTCTTGGAAAGGATAGAACACAAATGATGTCGTTCCTTGAATATCACTCTTTGTAAAAAGACCTAAGCCATTACGACTGTCCATTGAGTTTTGACGGTTGTCACCCATGACAAAATACTTGCCTTTTGGAACGGTAAGTGGACCAAAATCAGGTGTCAGCAAGATGCCATCTGCGGCTGCTTTCTTTTTGTTTGACGCTAAGTAAGGCTCTGCCACCTTTTGACCATTGACATACAGCTGGTCATTTTTCATTTCAATTTTATCACCAGGTAAACCAATCAACCGTTTAACATAATGAGTACTGCGGTCTTCCCCATCAAGAACAATGATCTGTCCCCGCTTATAATCACCGAAATAATCAACCGTCTTATTCACAAAAACCCGCTCTGTATTATGCAATGTTGGATCCATAGAGGTCCCTTTTACAATATACGGTGCGAATAAAAAGTTGCGAATGATAAAAACGGCAATGAATGCGATTAAGATCGCTTTGAGCCAGCCCCATACTTCTGATTTCTTTTTTTGTGTTTTTGTATTTGTTGTCATAAGCTCCTCCTGAAATCCCCTAGGACGAAATGAGTTCCGCTAGCTGCACGCCAGCATCACGCTTGTATCACCCTAAATATAAACATAATTTGCCAACAAATCAAGCGATGAGAGAGAAAAAGGCAAGCACCCTTCTGTGCTTGCCCAAAACTCAGTTACTTAGTAGAAGAATCCTCTTCTTTTTCTTTTGATTTACCATAGAAATAATCAGATGGATTCACTGGTTTAAAATCAGACAGCTTATGGAATCGAAGAAGATCCCTATAAAGCACTTTATCTGAAAGGCTTAACTGATTATCGACACGGGCTTTAATCGCCTCTGTCTTTTTATTTTGTTTCACAACTTTACCTGTTTTTGTATCATAGACAGTGTTATCTACAAGTGTATATTTTGGTGTCACATAGTTTCCGTTACGGAATGCAACAGTTTGATCATGTTTCTTAGAGAATAGATCTGTTCCAAAATTCACATACTCATTTGAATCAATACCTTGTAAGTGAAGAAGCGTAGGCATCACGTCTACTTCACCACCATACGTATGGTTCACGCCGCCCTGTTTGCCAGGAATACGAATCATGAGTGGTACACGCTGGTTTTGAGCATTTTGATAAGGTGTAATTTCTTTCCCTTGAATTTCGCTCATTGCACGGTTATGGTTTTCAGAAATACCGTTGTGATCACCATATAATAAAATGACAGAGTCTTTATACATACCTGATTTTTTCAAGTCTTTAAAGAATTGCTCTAATGACTCATCTAGATACCTTGCTGTTTGGAAGTAGTTATCTACTGTTTTGTCACCAGTTGTTGCCTTAGCAATCGTCGCATCTTTTTCATCTAAATTAAATGGATAGTGATTAGTCAATGTCATTAAATGTGCATAAAATGGCTTTTTCATTGATTCTAGCATCGGGATTGATTCTTTGAAGAATGGTTTATCCTTCAGACCCATATTCACAAGATTTTCTTCATCCATGTTGTAATGTGAAGCATCGAAGAATTGATCATAACCCATATGTTTATAAATCGTGTCACGGTTCCAGAAAGATTTATAGTCGCCATGAAGCACTGCGCTCGTATAGCCTGCTTTTTGATCTAGGATAGCAGGGAGTGATTGGTAAGTATTTTCACCTTTTGTCACAAACGCTGCTCCCTCTGGCAAGCCGAACATACTATTATCCATCATCAGTTCAGCATCAGCTGTCTTTCCTTGACCTGTCTGATGGAAGAAGTTATCAAAATACGTAAAGTCCTCTTTCCCATGAGCCAGCTTGTTTAAAAACGGTGTCACTTCTTCTCCATTTAGTTTGTAGTCAATTAAGAAAGACTGGAAGCTTTCTAAATGGATTTTAATGATGTTTTTCCCTTTTGCTTTACCGAAATACTCTGCGTTTGGCTTCGCATAGTGAGAAGCTGTATAGTTTACAACATCCGTTAAATCTTCACTGCTCGCGTTTGCTACCTGTGTTGCATTTTGTGCTGATTGTACTCCGTCATAAATCGTATAATTATAAACACCTAAATATTTGACAACATACTTATGATCAAATGTTCTTGTTAATAATTCTGGACGGTCCTTTTCAGCTAAATGAAGGTTTACAAAGAACAGTCCTACACCTGCAGCCACAATCAACAGTGCAAATGTCTTTTTCATTTGGAATTTCTTCACTTCTGGTCTCCAGATCACAATCGAAATCAAGATAATGATATCAAGGAAATATAAAAGGTCATGCGGCTTAATACTAGATAACACACCGCCAGTCATGCCTCCTCCAAGATTGCCTGCTTGCTTCATTGTGGAGAAAGTCAAAAAGTCATCAAAGAAACGGTAGTACGCTACATTCGCATATAAAAGTGCGGTCATAATAAAGTCAATCACAATTAATACTATGGCAGATTTACGACCCTTCAAAAAGAGAGCCAGTCCCAAAAACACAATGGCTGAACTAAATGGATTTAATAAGAGAAGACCCTCTTGAAAAGAACCTTTCACTCCTAAATTAAAGTCCATTTTGTAGGCTGCATACGATTTCGCCCAAAATAAAAGGACAGCCAATACAAAAAAGCTATATTTGTTCGCAAATATTTTTTTCATAAAACCTCTTCTTTCTTATTATCGTTCTGATATAAATGAAATCATAAAAAATTTACATTGATTTTGCAAATGTAAATCTTCTTCACCAAGCATTCCCGATGCTCTGTTTCCGCCGGATATGTGTGCTCCGTTAATATAACGTATGAGAAGCATCATAGGTTTCAAAAAAATACGAGTAAATAAAAGGAAAAATATCCATTTACATTTCATTTACACACACTTTGCAATTCAATAGATGAAGAAGGGTTTGTAAATCACTCAGTACTACTTTACTTTTTTCATCTATTCGTGTCAAAGTAATTATAAAGAAAAGGAAGAATCACCTAGGCTTTTCGACTCATTTACCCAAATATATACAAAATTCGATACATAACATATTCGTATTTATTGTGACTCAACCTCCAATCATCCATGTATTTTCTCTCCTTCTGACAATCTAAAAAAGTTTTAAGCAAAAAAAGCTTGATTTCTCCTCCTGATGTGCGGTGTGATAAAGATATAGTTTTTCAACAAATCAGGCTGGAGGACATCACATGAAACATAACAAACAAATTAACGCATTTAAAAAACGATTTTCAGAAGAAATAGATCACATCATTGCTGTCACAGGACCTTCAGGAGTAGGTGCAGGAAAAGCCGGACAGGAAGCTCTTTGGACCGCTTCTATTCCACTGATTGCATGGAAAGATAAAGACCTCATCACAACAGAAAACATAAGACTCTGCTGGTTAACAGATGAAGAGGGATTAAGGGAAAAGCAGGCACAATTACATAAAGAATCAATCGTGACACTTCAGGTCCGAAAAGGTGAAGGTGAGTTCATGCTTGTATCACTCATCGATACAGATACACAGGATGAAGAGCTGCAAGAGATACTAGAAGAAGCCCAAAAACCTGTCTTTTATCATGATGACCTGCTGGGCACCTTTGAATTAGTGAAAGGACTAGACTTATTTGAAACAACGATCCAGTGGAGTAATCAAGAATGCCTGCTCTACTTCAACCTCGAAGAAGATGAAAAAGTAAACGACTCTCTTCGAACCGCTAGACAACTCATGAAAGAGGAGACCACATGGGATGCTTCTATTAAATCATTTGCAGCAAATCAGCTGCTTGAATTAGCTAAAGACTGGCAGGAGCAAGATGACTCCGCTGAAACACAAGAAGAGCTTACGCTGGATCACTTTATAAGCCGCATCTCACTTGAAAGTCTGCATGCTTACCCAGATGGAGAGTTTGAAGTCTACTGTCATGACGGTGATTTATTTTGGGGACATGTCATCATTGTCTCAGGCAATATCAATGGCACGTTTCAAGATGCCCACATTGCAGGCTAAAGATTGGCGGGATAAATAATGGAGATCAAGGCTTTTCATGAATTAAAGCAAATTGGAAAAACACCCGTCGTGGCTAAGATTGGCGGCTTTCGTCCTGATCCAGCAGCACACAGCTGGTTTGCCGGTCATTTCTTCATCCACCCCGATCAAGGCTGGCCCATAGATCAAGATGGCGTCATGATTCCGATCTTACAAATTTATTTACCTGAAGTGCCAGGAGGATTGAACGAATTCAATGAATGTAAAATGATTCAAATCTTTCTCAACCAGAAAGCACTTCCGATGGATATTACCAAAAACGGCGAGGGCTGGAAGCTCATTGAATATGCAGATATGGAAGGATTAGAAGTAGTTGAAACTCCTGAAGAAGTGAGAGGACTCAAACCCTTTCAAATCCAATGGAAGGAAAGTGAGCAAGAAGACTACCCTTGCTGGGAAGAAGCGTGGTCATACGTCGATTTATCAGAAGTAAATGAAAGTGATGAAGCGACAGAACACTTCTTTGATCAATACACCAATTATTCGTTCACAAAAATCGGTGGATATGGGGCGTATATTCAATCCACACCCCATCAACAACAAGGCGAATTCATGCTGCAAATCGCCTCAGAAGAAAAAACTCGGTTCATGATTGGTGATAATGGCACGATGTATTTCTATTACGACAAAGACACAAAAGAATGGTTTATGCATTGGGATTGTTTTTAAAGTTTTATTGAATGAAACCTTTCCTCCTTCTAAGCGTAGGAAATAATATGGAAGGAGGAACCAACATGGGATTCATTTTCGATATCTTTTCACTTGCTGTATATATCCCTTTTCTACAGGTAGATGAAGAGGATATCTCTAGAAACGCAGCCCATCTCAAAAAACATAGCTGGTTTCATGAGTTATTAAATGATCCAGCTTACAGGCATCTTATCATTTATCATCCAGATGTCCGCCAAGTCATTGGCAGATGTAACACAGATAAACTTCATCAGAAGCGATACAACTTAAAATGCGAACGTAAAGTGCTGAAAGCATTACGTCGTGCCAAGTAAATGGACAAAAGGGCCTTGCTTTCCTATGGCTCTTTTCATCGTTCTCTAAGAAAACATTTGACGCCTGGACAACTCTCCCCGTATATTATGTATAAATCCATCTTTTTCATAGAAAAGGGGGCTTTACATGCGCTTGTTTAAGTACTGGAGAAAAAAGCAGCCTAAACAACAGATCATCTCAGAAATGAAAGAAGACAGCATCCCAATCAACTTCTCCACACTTCCCTTTGGTACAGACACAGTAGATGATTTTTTGTTCAACTTAGACCTCACCTCGAAGCTCACAGATCCCTATAAAGAAACAGATCCGAACAAATGAACCTATCCTCATCCAATCCTGGATGATTTTTTTATACTCGATGAAAGGTGTGTCACATGAAAACATATTATATCGTCAGACACTGCCAAGCAACTGAACAATCCGAGGATGCGTATTTAACGCCACAAGGCATCGCACAATCTCATGCACTAGCACAGTTCTTTTCCGGCATTCACCTCAATAAGATCATCTCAAGTCCCTATAAGCGAGCGATCCAAACCATTGAGCCTCTTGCTCATGCAAAACAACTCGAGGTACAAATTGATCAGCGTCTCTCTGAACGTGTGTTAAGCAGCAAACCAATGGACGATTGGTATGAGAAACTAAAGCTCAGTTTTACGGACTTGCATATGACCTGTGAAGGCGGAGAATCGAGCCAAGAAGCGATGAATCGTATTGTAGAGGCACTCTATGAACAAATAAAATTAGGAAAAAATCATACTCTATTCGTCACACATGGCAATCTTATGAGCCTGCTTCTTAAACATGCCGATCCCACGATTGGATTCAAAGAGTGGGAGAAGCTAAGTAATCCAGATGTCTATGTCCTGAAATATTTCAAACCAGATCATATAGAAATAGAGCGTATATGGCATAAATAAACGGCAGAATGAATTCTGCCGTTTCCTCATCTATTGTTAATAATAAAAAGCCTCTACCCACTCATACGGCTTCTTACGCTCCGCACACCATTTCATGAATCCTCTTGTCTCCGTTTGCTGAAATTTCTTCCAGTCCGATAAAAGCTGATCATAATAGGCTGCTTGTTTTTCAACATTGGTACGAATCCTTTTATCTTCGATCAGCATCATGACATCTTCAATGCCTTGAATTCGCTCTTGATCTTTCTCATAGGTGCTTAAATAAAGATCTTCATGTATATGATGAAACGAATACCACAAAGCCGATAAATAGGTTTCGCAAATTTGTACAATGACACGCTGCTCCTTGCTACCTCCAAGCTCTAGTGCCTTCAATAAATAGGGCAGCCCTTCTCCCTGATGCACAAACAAGCCCTGCCAGCGATACTGTCTCACATCCATAGGATCAACCTTCTCCCACTCTTGCATAACAGGCTGAATCACCCCAATGATCAATGGATACACAAGCAAATGATGACCATCCTCAAACCGTTCAATCTTTTCAAACAGCCAAGCAACAAATGAACGCCGTGCTGCAAATTCGCTCTCCTTCATTTCTTCAACAAAAAACCGAAGAACCTTTAACGCATCTTTACGCAGACCCTGTTCTTTCTTCACACAGTACTGTCTAAAAAGCGGAAAATCATGGGATCCCTCGTCTTCAATGATGGTCTGTAATATCGTCTTCATTTGCAAGTTAACAACTCCACCTTTTTACATTCTTTCTATTTCTCATTTATCTTTGAATCGTAAATCTGATTCCTTAACACTGATTCACCCATTCTAAATAACGCCTTTGAATCACTTTTTTGATTTTATCGTAGTTCTCCCAACTATCTTTAACATAATATACGCCTTCAGCTTCTGGAAATGTCTCCTCCTTATTTAAGCGTGATAAGAGTGGTATAAACACCTAATTGGTCTTTGACTTTTAGAAGGCCCTTGGTATCCTCAAATCCATTCTTTTCGGTGTTCATGAATGAATTGAATGTCTTTTTGATAATGTTCAAGGTGCCCCTCATGAATCATTTTTTGAAAAGCTATATCACCTTCACTCGCTTTTCGTTTCATGTACTGACATAACCCTTTTAAACGCAACAGCACCATATCCACATAATCTTCTGCTATTTCCTCACCATAAGCTTCAAAAAACAGTTTCACTCTATGCTTTATCTGGTCTGCATGCTCTGATGAATGGTAGTTCACGATCTCTCCTGTTTCTGTGCGAAAAAACCTACTGAGAGGTACACAAGTATACAGAGTATATGCGATATCCCACAGCCTTGGACCAGGAGCAGCTACATCAAAATCAATGATTCCTACTGGTTTTTCATTATTGAAAATGATATTGTACATAGCAAAATCATTATGGCACACAACCTCTATGTTGTTAGGCGTATTGTCCATTCGTTCCCAATCGTCTGAAATGGGAAAATCACGAACAGCATCATGATACAGTCTAAGCATTCTCGCTATTTCTTTTAAGGCATGGTGAGAGCACATGTATTCTTTTAAGGGATCATGACCGGCTACGCCTTCAATGAAGGACAATATCTCTCTACCTTTTTCATCAACCCCTAAAAACTTTGGAGCATGGGAGAAATTCTTTTTTTCTAAATGCTTTAGCAGCTTTTGGATATTGATATTGTCTGACTTTACTTCTCGACGAACCGTATCTCCAGAACGATATACGTTCGAGACATTGCCACCTGTCAATAACTCTTCATGATCATTTTGTTTTTTCATAAATTCTCCCCTCAAATTGGGTCACAATGATGATGTTAGCTAAAGATGTGTATGTACCCACAAATATTCATTTAGTTACACAAAAGTATTTCACTGTTTTATGTGAATGCGCTACCCCATTTTGTTTCCTTACATGGTTAAATGTATCTTATCAAATGTTGCAAATCATCTAAAGATTATTCTGCTAAAAGAAGTACATGCTCATTATTTTCTAATAGGTTTCTATTTTTATCTAAATAACTCATTTAAACCACAAAAAAACGTTTCACCACAAGGATGAAACGTTAGGTTGACGGTAAAAACCGATCATGAAATTATTAATAGATACCGGTGGCCGGGGTCGAACCGGCACTCCGTGAGGAACACGATTTTGAGTCGTGCGCGTCTGCCAATTCCGCCACACCGGCATGATTATTAAAGAGCGCAACTTATAATAAAAACATGGTGCCGAGGGCCGGACTTGAACCGGCACGGTAGTCACCTACCGCAGGATTTTAAGTCCTGTGTGTCTGCCAATTCCACCACCCCGGCAGTCTTTTCAAAAAGGCGACACCCGGATTTGAACCGGGGATAAAGGTTTTGCAGACCTCTGCCTTACCACTTGGCTATGCCGCCATTATTGGAGCGGAAGACGGGATTCGAACCCGCGACCCCCACCTTGGCAAGGTGGTGTTCTACCACTGAACTACTTCCGCACATTAACTGGGCTAGCTGGATTCGAACCAACGCATGACGGAGTCAAAGTCCGTTGCCTTACCGCTTGGCTATAGCCCAATAATAAAATGGGGCGATTGATGGGAATCGAACCCACGAGTGCCAGAGCCACAATCTGGTGCGTTAACCACTTCGCCACAACCGCCATAGATGTTATGAATCATATTAAGAAAATTGGCAGGGGCAGTAGGAATCGAACCCACACCGGAGGTTTTGGAGACCTCTGTTCTACCTTTAAACTATGCCCCTATGAAAATAAAAATGGTGGAGGGGGGCGGATTCGAACCGCCGAACCCGGAGGGAGCGGATTTACAGTCCGCCGCGTTTAGCCACTTCGCTACCCCTCCACATTTGAAAAACAGTGCCGGCAAGAGGACTTGAACCCCCAACCTACTGATTACAAGTCAGTTGCTCTACCAATTGAGCTACACCGGCAAATAGTGGTGGCTCGGGACGGAATCGAACCGCCGACACACGGATTTTCAGTCCGTTGCTCTACCAACTGAGCTACCGAGCCAAGTATTCATTTTAAAAATGGCGGTCCGGACGGGACTCGAACCCGCGACCTCCTGCGTGACAGGCAGGCATTCTAACCAACTGAACTACCGGACCATTTTGGTTGCACTCAATGAGCACTCCCCATTGGTGTATAAAATAATTTGGTTGCGGGGGCAGGATTTGAACCTGCGACCTTCGGGTTATGAGCCCGACGAGCTACCGAACTGCTCCACCCCGCGATGATATAAAAGATATGGTGGAGGATGACGGG
This sequence comes from Bacillus sp. lyk4-R2A-2, assembly GCF_030209735.1. Classification (NCBI taxonomy): domain Bacteria; kingdom Bacillati; phylum Bacillota; class Bacilli; order Caryophanales; family Bacillaceae; genus Bacillus; species Bacillus sp. lyk4-R2A-2. Next base: position 149 of record NZ_JARVRK010000004.1, on the reverse strand, counting down.
CTCGAACCGCCGACCCTCTGCTTGTAAGGCAGATGCTCTCCCAGCTGAGCTAATCCTCCGAATAAAAAACACTGGTGTATATTCTATAAAATGGTGACCCGTACGGGATTCGAACCCGTGTTACCGCCGTGAAAGGGCGGTGTCTTAAC